>JBBDXW010000058.1:0-91280 GCA_040902105.1 Woeseia sp. | reverse complement strand
TCGGGGGTGTTCCACGAGCGAGTTTCCCGTGTCTGAGCACGTGGAACACCCCCGGGCGGTACGCCTGCGTCGTCAAGAGTACCGTCTCCCTAGGCGAGACTTCGCCAAAACGTTATGCCGTTCATGAATAATGCGGGCTGGAGACCTGAAACAGCGTCCTACCAAAGGGCGGTCGTGCGGTCGCGGCGCTGCCTGCGCTTCATCCGTTCGTGCAGTTGCTTGCGCCTGTCGTTGACCCGTTTTCGTCGCGTCGTCGCGCTCCGCTCGTCAGGGAATCGCTTGTCGTAGCCGTCGCGGTATTTGCAGAAGTCACCGTAGGCTTCGCGCACGTGCCGAAGATCGCGGATCAGCAGCTCGATCAGGATCACGTCATCCAGGAACCCGATAGCCGGAATGTCGTCCGGGATGATGTCTTCGGGGTCCCCGAAATAGACGAACGTGGCCAACAATCGTTCGCGATCCAGCTTCGGCAGCTTCCACTCGCTGTCTTGCAACATGGCGATCATCGCATCGAGATCCGGCAGGCGCCTTGCGACGAAATCGGGCAGTGGGCTCTCGACCTTGATGACGTCGACGACGGACTGGATGGCTTCGATTATTTCCTGCTCATCTGCATCGCGAACGGCGTCCCGCGACTTCTTGACGGCGTAACGAAAGAAACTGAGGTCACGATCCGTGAGATCTACCGAAATACTGACGCCCATCTCGCATTACCGGTTTGGCCCTGAGGCGAACAGGCTACCGGCGGTGGCGATGCCGGTCAATCGCTGCCTGTCGGCTCGCGCAGCGACCTGTCGGAGTGCGAACTGTGAAATAATAGCAAGCGACATCGGGCGTCGACGGCCGCCGGCTTCGAGGGATGCCGGGGGGATACCCAGGGATGCAAGCAAACCGCATGAAGCCGACACTTTTCATAGGCAACAAGAACTACTCGAGCTGGTCATTGCGTCCCTGGTTTCTGCTGTCGGAGGCCGGCATCGACTTCGAGGAGATACGCATTCCCCTCGATACCGCGGAGTTCGCCGAACGAATCGGCAGCATCTCGCCGTCCCGCAAAGTGCCGGTATTGATGCTTGACGACCAGCCGATCTGGGACTCACTGGCGATCGCCGAGACCGTCGCGGAACTCTGGCCCGACAAGGGGCTTTGGCCGTCCGACGCCCTCGCGCGGGCCCAGGCCCGCTCGATCAGCGCCGAAATGCACGCGGGTTTTGCCACATTACGTGAATCAATGCCTATGAACTGCCGCGCCATGGGCCGTAAAGTGGCGCTGACGGATGCGCTGACCGCCGATATCAACCGCATCATCGCGATATGGGCGGACTGCTACAGCCGTTATGGTTCCGCTGCCGGCTGGTTGTTCGATCGCTTCAGCGTCGCCGACGCGATGTACGCACCGGTCGTATTTCGTTTCAGGACCTATGGGATCGACGTGCCGCAATCGGCCTCCGCCTATCCGGATCGGGTAATGCGCAGCAAGGCGATCCAGAACTGGCTTGCCGCGACCGAATCGGAGACGGAAGTGCTCGCGGTCGACGAGGCGGGAATACAGGGCAACAACATAGAGAACAAACCATGAGAATCATCGCAGGTCATTTGCCGCTCGGTCTATTGCTTCTTGTGGCTGCCGCGCCGCGCGCCGAAGTCTATGAATTGCCGCCCGACGGCAACGACGTGATCGGCTCCGTCACCTCGATCGTGGCGCGCGCCGACGATACCCTCCTGGATATTGCCCGCCGTCACGGGTTGGGCTACGAGGACATTGTCCGGGCGAATCCCGGTATCGATATCTGGCTGCCCGGAGAAGGTGCGACCGTCGTGTTACCGACGCGCTTCGTGTTGCCGCCCGGGCCGCGTCGCGGCGTTGTTCTGAATCTTGCCGAATACCGGATGTACTACTTCCCGGAGCCGAAAGCCGGCGAGTCGGCGCTGGTCATGACCTATCCGCTGAGCATCGGCCGCATGGACTGGCAGACGCCTTTGGGCCTCACCCGAGTGATCTCGAAAGTGAGCAATCCGTCCTGGTACCCGCCGGATTCGGTGCGTAAGGAACACGAGGATGAGGGCCGCCCATTGCCGCGGATCGTGCCTCCGGGACCCGACAACCCGCTCGGCCGACACGCCATGCGTCTGGATCTGCCGGGCGGTGCCTATCTCATTCACGGCACCAACCGGCCCGCCGGGGTCGGCATGCAGGTTACGCACGGCTGCATTCGCATGTTTCCCGAAGACATCGAGTTCCTGTTCGATCTCGTCGGCGTCAATACAAAAGTGCGGATCATCAATGAGCCGGTCAAAGTCGGCTGGGACGACGAACAACTGGTGATGGAGGTTCACCGCACGCTGGATGAGGCCCCGGTAGCGGTCGACGAGACGGTCGACGGGCTGGTCGTTGCAGACCCTGCAAAGGACGATGCAGCGAAAGCGGAGGACATCGAATCGCCGATGCGCGGACGGCTGACCACGCTGACCGTGCAGTTTGTCGCGGCCACCAACTCGAAACCCGGGGAACTCGACTGGGATTTCGCGGAGCAATTGCTGGAGCGTGCCGACGGCATTCCGGCACGGGTCGGACGTACCATAAAAAACGCCGCGACAAGCGCGGCGTCTGAATAAAACTTCGTAGTCTGACGCTACTTGGACATGGACTTCTGGAACATGCGCTCCAGACGGTCACGGTTTGCATCGCAGCACGACTGAGCTTCCTCGGCCGCTGACAGGGCCTCGTCCGCCGTGCTTTGCGCGTTTCGTGCTGCCTGTGCAGCGCTGTCTGCTGCTGCGCGTGCAGCCTCTGCAGCAGATTTGGCTGCTGCCGCATCTCTTGCTGCACCGTCCACGGTAGCCTGTACCCGATCGCGTTCCTCCTGGCTGGCGGCGCATCCACCTGCCATGCCGAGAACGAGCACAAGGGCGCTCACTTTCAGTACATTCTTGATCATCATCCAAATTTCCTCTGTTGGAATAAAACGGCCCGCGCATTATTTCCTAAACTGGCTGTAGCTTCAATGATCTGCGGGTTTTTTATTCGTTAATTGTCGTGTATCCGCGACAGATGTGCAGCGTCGATCGAAATGGATTCGGCGCCGTACTTTCGCTGCCGAAGGTCCATTGTTCGAGATGTTCGGAAGCGCGCGCAATCATAGCAGGTTGCATCAGCAGGCAGTATGTCGTCGCCGGGAAGCAGGCCGACGATTGTTGCTCAGCGAAGAGCGACAAGCCGATGCCGGAAACGTGCCCGGGCGTCGGGGCCGGCGGCTCGTTGCATCAGCGTATTTACAAATCCCGTTGACTGTATATACTCACAGATACTGTTCATTTGTACAGGATCTTTACGATGGCGCAACTGACTCCCAGACAATCTCAAATACTTCAAATGATTCAAGTATTTATCGCCCAATCCGGAATGCCGCCCACGCGCGCGGAGATCGCCCGGGAACTCGGTTTCAAGTCCGCCAATGCCGCTGAAGAACATTTGCGGGCACTGCAGCGAAAGGGGGTATTGGAACTCATACCCGGTGCCTCGAGAGGCATTCAACTCAAGGATTCGCTGCGCGAACAACTCGGTTTGCCGCTGGTCGGCAGAGTCGCGGCCGGCAGCCCGATACTCGCGGAAGAGCACATCGAGACACACTACAGGATCGATCAGGCTCTGTTTAATCCGAAACCGCATTATCTGTTGCGCGTTGAAGGCATGAGTATGAAGAATGCCGGCATCCTGCATGGCGACCTCGTTGCCGTACACCGCACCCCGGAAGTGCGCAGCCGGCAGATCGTGGTTGCCAGAGTCGAAGACGAGGTCACCGTCAAACGCTATCGCCAGGAAGGTTCGCTCGTGTGGCTCATGCCGGAGAACGATGAGTTCGAACCGATACGGGTCGATCTGAATTCGCAGACCATGGTCATCGAAGGCGTCGTCGTCGGTGTGATTCGCGACGGTATGCCATTGCATTGACCATTGCTGCATCAAGCAGACGTGAATGACGCGCTCGAGAATTTGCTGCGGAACCCGCGAGTCTGGCAGGGAATTCAACAGGCCGGTGGCCCCGAAGGGCTTGCCACCGCTTATCCAACCGGATATGCAAGTCTCGATCGCCATTTGCCGGGCGGCGGCTGGCCGCGATATGCGCTGACCGAAATTCTGCTGGAACATTACGGTACGGGTGAACTTAAACTGTTGATGCCGGCACTGGCGCGCTTAAGCAACGCAGACGAGATCGATCCGCAAAGCGGCGGCGACAGGGAAGCGGGCTGGATCGCCTGGATTGCGCCGCCGTTTCAGCCTTATCCGCCGGCGCTCCTGCAGTGGGGCATCAATCTTCAACACATGCTGATCGTGCATCCCAGGCAGGACATCGAGGCGCTCTGGGCTGCCGAACAGGCGCTTTCGTCAGGGAATTGTGCGGCCGTTCTTGTGTGGTCGGACGTACTGGACGAGAAGACGAGCCGGCGTTTGCAACTGGCTGCCGAAAAAGGACAAAGCTGGGCTATCGCGTTTCGTCCATTGAAAGCATTGCTGCAATCCTCTGCTGCAGCATTGCGTATAGAACTCACCGCGGGTGAGCAGGGTACGGATGTACGCATTCTGAAAAGTCGCGGCGGCCGGCCCGTCAGCGTGCCTGACGTCATACACAATGATGCGGGTTAGCAGACTCCTGACATGGTGCCTACGGATAAATTGCCCGCCGTGCGGGACGCCGGCCGGATTCCCTCTGTCACGGAGTCGCGTCGTTCGCTGAAATCAACCGCCGCTGCGGTAAAGGCTCATCCGGCACAGCAATCGCTGTCACTTACGCCGCCGCCGGAGTCAAGTAAAGTTACGTTGCATGCCGGACGCACTCGTGTCCGGCAATTGTGGCTTTGCATTCATTTGCCCCGTTTACCGCTGGAAGCATTGAACGCGCGCGGTGCGGCAATAGCCGTGTTTGAGAATCAACAGGGTAACCCGCGGGTGCTGCTGCCGGATTTCAAGGCAGAAAGGCTGGGCATCAAACCCGGTTTGTCGGTTAATGCGGCGCTGGCGCTGGTGCCGAAGCTCGAGCTTGCGGAACGCAGCCCCGAAAAGGAAAGCCGGGTACTGGAACGTCTGGCCGCCTGGGCCGAGCGCTTTACCTCGATGGTGAGCATCGAAGCGCCCGATTTGCTGCTGCTGGAAATTGGCGGCAGCCTGCAGCTCTTTGGCGACATCGAAACGCTGCGGCAGCAGATCGAAAGCGGCCTGGCAGAACAGGGTTTCAGTCCCTCCGCTGCGATTGCGCCCGCGGCGCTCGCGTCCGTCTGGCTGGCCAGAGCCGGACGGCAAGTTTGTATTGAAGATACGAAAAATCTCGCCGGGACGCTCGGCCCCCTGCCACTCTATTGCCTCGAATGGCCGGAATCGGTGCGTGAATCCCTGCACGGCATGGGCATTTACTGCATTGGCGATTGTCTGCGCCTGCCAAGACAGGGTTTCGCGCGGCGTTTTGGCGCCGCCCGGTTACTGCAACTCGACCGGGCACTCGGGCGTTTACCGGACCCTCGCAAAAGCTACCGGGCGCCCGAACGTTTTTGCGAGGAGTACGAACTCTCCGAAGAGCAGAGTGACAGCGAACTGTTGCTCAAGGTTGGCCGGCAGCTGTTGTCGAATCTCGAACGCTTTTTAACGACCCGGCAACTCGAGGTGCGGCATGTGCAATTCAGTTTTTTCCATCTTCGGTCGGCGGCAACCCATCTGACGGTCGGTTGCATGCAGGCCGGCCGGACAACAGAGCAGTGGTTAGAACTGCTCGCCATCCGTTTTGAGCGCCTGGCCCTGCCCGAGCCGGTCATCGCAATCCGTTTGCGAAGCGGCGCTGGACAGGCATTGCAGGCAGTCGCGGGCACCCTGTTTCACGCAAATGGACGGCAGAGTGCGTCCATCACCCATCTGCTGGAACGGCTGAGTGCGCGTATGGGCGATGAGTCCGTACACGGTGTCACGACCGTAGCCGAGCATCGTCCGCATTATGCCTGGAGCACGGCAGAGACCACGGCAGAGACCAAGGGCAGCCGATTGCCGCCATGTGCGGCCATGCAGAATCACTGGCATGCGCATCAGTCGCCTCTGTTGCTCGCGGATATCCGGCGAACCAACAGCCTGCTGTTGCGACGGCCGCTGTGGATGCTGCCCGAACCGTTGCCACTGGCCACCGATGAGAGCGGCAAGCCGACGTACACCGGTCCGTTAAAACTTGTGAACGGACCCGAACGCCTCGAAACAGGCTGGTGGGACGGCCATGGAATCGCCAGGGATTATTTTGTGGCAGTCAACGCCAAAGGCGTGCACCTCTGGATCTATCGAAACCGTAAACGAAGTCGCAACAAAGAAGCCACCTGGTACCTGCACGGAATTTTCGGCTAACGCACGAGCACAACGTCACCACCAACGACCAGCATTATTCATGAACGCCAACCACCAACGTCAACCGTTCATGAATAATGCGGGTTCACACGAATGTTGACTATTAAGGGTTGTTTTGTGCTGCAGGCGGCGATAGTGCCGCGTTTCGGCATCGTCGGCGGGTAGCCTTTGGCGGAATGGCTCCCTTCGGTCCGCTTTATTTCCGCCAAAGGCCACCCGCCGACGATGCCGAAACGCTAGTCGGGTGCCATTCGTTCATGCGGGTTAGCCACCTTCAATAGAATGCGAAACGACACCCCGTCCTATGCCGAACTGCACGCCCTCAGCAATTTCACCTTCCTGAGAGGCGCATCTCATCCCGAAGAACTCGTCCACAGGGCCGCCGAACTCGGCTACGACGCTCTCGCGATAACCGATGAATGTTCCGTCTCCGGCATCGTAAGAGCGCATGTCGCGGCAAAAGAGTACGGCCTCAAGAAACTCATCATCGGTTCCGAGTTCCAGCTTTCAGGCGGTCCGAAACTCATCGTGCTGGCGCAGAATCGCAGCGGTTACGCACGCTTGTGCCGGCTCATCACAGAGGGGAGGCGTGCGGCGGAAAAGGGCAGTTACAGATTGCAGCCCGCTGCATTCGAGGACGGTCTTCTGCATTGTCTCGTGCTCTGGGTTCCCGATAACCGGCTGGTGCTGGATGACGCGCACCGCTGGGTCCTGGAGGCTTTTCGCGGCCGGTTGTGGATTGCGGTCGAGCTGCTTGCGGACGGCCTCGAACGTGAGCGCCTTCACCGGCTGCAATCTCTCGGTCGAAGGCTGGGCCTGCCGCTCGTTGCGAGCGGCGACGTGCATATGCATTGCCGTGAACGAAGGGCATTGCAGGACACGGTCACGGCAGTGCGCCTGGGCACGACACTGGACCGCGCCGGTTTTGCGTTGTATCCGAACGGCGAACGCTACCTTCGTTGCAGGAAGCAGCTGGCGAAAATTTTCCCTGCGGAGTTGCGGCAACAAACCCTCTGCATTGCCGGAATGATCGATTTTTCACTGGACGAACTGCATTACGAATACCCTGACGAACTGGTGCCTTGCGGCGAAACTCCGGCGAGTTATCTTCGCAAACTGAGCGAGGAGGGCATGCGGAGGAGGTGGCCGGACGGCGCCCCCGGCAAGGTCGTGACCCTCGTCGCGCACGAGCTCAGGCTTATCCGCGGTCTCGAATACGAGCCGTATTTTCTGACGGTTCACGACATCGTCGCCTATGCCCGCAGCCAGGGCATTCTTTGTCAGGGGCGCGGCTCGGCGGCCAATTCTGCCGTCTGTTTTTGTCTCGGTATTACGGAAGTCGATCCCGGTCGCATGGCCATGCTGGTAGAACGCTTTATTTCCAGGGAACGTAATGAGCCACCGGACATCGACGTCGACTTCGAACACGAGCGCCGCGAGGAAGTCATTCAATACATCTACCGGAAATACGGGCGCGAACGCGCGGCCATTGCCGCAACGGTCATCACTTACCAGCCGCGCAGCGCACTTCGCGACGTCGGCAAGGCGCTGGGCTTAAGCGGGTTGCAGGTCGATCGGCTCGCGCGTTCGATGCAATGGTGGGACGGCAAGGAGGTGGACAAGAGCCGGGTCGTCGAGGCCGGACTGGATCCTGGAAGCCCGGTGATCAAACGCCTGCTTTATCTCGTTAGCCAGCTCATTGGTTTTCCGCGTCACTTGTCGCAGCACGTAGGCGGCTTCGTCATCTCCAGGGGACCCTTGTCGGAGCTCGTGCCGGTCGAGAATGCATCGATGCAGGACCGTACGGTCATTCAGTGGGAGAAAAACGACCTCGAAGACCTGGGGCTGCTGAAGGTCGACGTGTTAGGTCTCGGAATGTTGACGGCCATACGGCGAAGCTTCGGTTTGATCAAACAATTCGATGGCCGGGAATTCACCCTGGCGACCGTGCCTGCCGAAGATCCTGCCGTGTACGACATGATTTGCGATGGTGACACGATGGGCGTGTTTCAAATCGAGTCGCGCGCGCAAATGGCGATGCTGCCGAGACTCAAACCGCGCTGCTACTACGACCTGGTCATCGAAGTCGCGATCATCCGTCCGGGTCCGATACAGGGGGATATGGTGCACCCCTATTTGCGCAGGCGTAACGGCGAGGAAGAGGTCGAGTATCCGAGCGATGATGTCCGGGGGGTGCTTGAGCGTACCCTGGGCGTGCCGATTTTCCAGGAACAGGTCATGCAATTGGCCGTGGTCGCAGCCGGCTTTACGCCGGGCGAGGCCGACCGTCTGCGCCGTGCCATGGCGGCCTGGAAACGGCGCGGCGGTCTCGGGCCGTTTGAAGAGAAACTGATACGCGGCATGCGCGAACGCGGCTACTCAGAAGAATTTGCGCGGCAGATTTTCCACCAGATCGAGGGCTTCGGTGAGTATGGATTTCCCGAATCGCATTCTGCAAGTTTCGCACTGCTGGTGTACGTTTCCTGCTGGCTCAAGCGTCATGAGCCGGCCGCGTTTACCTGCGCGTTGCTGAACAGTCAGCCGATGGGATTCTATTCGGCCTCGCAATTGACACAGGATCTGCGGCGTCACGACGTTGAAGTACGTCCGGTGGATGTCAATCGCAGCGACTGGGATTGCAGCCTGGAACGACGAAAAGATGGCAAACCGGCGCTGCGTATCGGGTTGCGGCTGATCAAGGGACTGTCCGAAGCAGCGGCTCGGAAAGTCGCAAGGCTGCGGGGGAACATCCGCTACGGGAGCATTCAGCAATTGCTCGAACGAGTGAACCTCGACCGCAAGGATCTGGCTGCGCTTGCAGCCGCGGGTGCGATGGCGTCGCTGGACGGCCATCGACACAAAGTTCGCTGGGCGGTAGCCGGAGTAGAGGAGCCAACGCCGCTATTTACCTCAATGGAACGCTATGAGGCGCTACCCATGCTCAGAAGGCCCAGCGAAGGACAGAATATCGTTGCGGATTACAAGAGCCTGGGATTGTCACTCGAACGGCATCCGATAGCCCTGTTGCGGCAACGGCTGACTCGCCTTGGCTTTATCGCCGCCGCAGAGCTCGCGAGCCTGCCGACAGGCCGACACGTCCGTGTAGCGGGTCTCGTCATTACCAAGCAACGGCCGGGGACAGCCAGCGGTGTCACCTTCATCACGCTCGAAGACGAATCCGGCCATGTAAATCTGATCGTGTGGAAAAAGATCGCCGATGAGCAGCGCGACGTACTTCTGGCGGCACGTTTGATGGGGGTCCACGGGGAATTACAGATCGAAGGCAAGGTGATCCACGTCATCGTAGGGAGGATGATCGATCACAGCCGGATGCTTGGCGAGCTGATGGTGCCCTCGAGAGAATTCCGCTGATACGCTCCTAGCCCGCATTATTCATGAACATTTGACGTCGGTGGCAATAATGCGGGCTAGTCGTCGCTGAGATCGCCGGAAAACGTATCCTCGAGTTCTCTCATGGCTTCTCTCCGTTCACGGATCTCTTCGAGACGCCGTCTTATTTCCTTTTTACGCGCGGCTTCGTTGTCCTGCGACGTTTCAAATTCTGCGATCAGCTCCTCCACATTGATTTCGACCGAGACGTCGCCGACGTTATCCGAGCCTTTCGACGTCGAAAAAACGACCGTGTCTTCCGCAACCTCTTCCTCGTCGTCCAGCGCGATGTCATCGTCTTCTTCGACGAGCTCCTCGCCGTCAGCCGTGTCCACATCACCCGTCTCAGCCTGCACCATCGCTATCCTCACTCGCAGATCAATGTAGAAGTACTACCGCTCCCTGGTATCCACAATCGTCCCTGACCCGTTCGTCGCCTGTATACCGCGAAAAAAGAAGCGGCGCAACATAACGATAGGCACTTTTTCCACGGGCCGAAAATACCTGCAAAACGCATACTTGGGGACCGGCGATCCGGTCATGGCCGATCAGGAGTTGCCGGTCTCGTGCTGTCCGCAGGACCTGCCGGCGGGTCACGGAACTCAGCGGATGAGTTCGTTCAGTTCGAAGATGGGCAATAGAATTGCAAGCACGATCAGTAGCACGATCGCAGCCATTACGATGACAAGAAGCGGCTGCATGATGCCGAGAAGTGTCGCGATGAGGCCATCCACTTCTCGCTCCTGGTTGATCGCGGCGCGATTGAGCATTTCCTCGAGGCGGCCGCTGGCCTCGCCGCTTGCGATGAGGTGGGTCATCATCGGCGGAAACAATTTGCCGGCGGCCAGTGACTTGCTGATCATGGCGCCTTCCCGGACACGCAATGATGCTTCTTCGACCGCTTCACGCATAGGCACATTGACGATCACCTGGGCCGCGATTCGCAATGCTTCGAGAATCGGCACGCCGCTGCCTGCCAGGATGCTCAGGGTTTGCGTAAATCTCGCGGTGTTGATGCCGCGTGTCAGACGGCTGACTATAGGCAAACGCAACAGCAGCCTGTGGTAACGACGCTTCGGGCCTTCCTTCCGGAGCAGCCGCCGGAGGCCGAATACGACCAGCACAATTGCGACAATCAGAAAAATCCATTGCTCCCGAAGAAACTCGCTGGTCCAGAGCATGATGCGCGTCAGGAGCGGCAGTTCCTGATCGTAATTCTCGAAAATATCGACGACTTTCGGCACCACGTAGGACAGCATGAAACTGATGATGCCCGCCGCCGTGATAACGAGCGCGATCGGGTAGATCAGGGCGTTCCGTACCTGTTGCTGCAACGCCTGTCTCGATTCCGTGAATTCGGCGAGGCGCTCGAGCACGCCGTCCAGGTGCCCGGACTGCTCGCCCGCCGCCACGGTGGCACGATAAAGCTCCGGGAATGCGTTCGGAAAATCGGCGAGACCGTCCGCCAGCGTATGTCCTTCCATCACCTTGGATCGGACACCAAGCAGAATACTTTGCGCGCGCGGATTTTCATTTTGCTCGCTTACGGCAAGCAGCGCTTCTTCGAGCGGCAGCCCGGACTGCGACAACGTCGCGAGCTGGCGCGTCAGCAACGCCAGTTCGCTGGCGGAAAGGCCGCGCCTGAACGAAAAGCTCTTTTGCCGGCGAGAATCCCGCTCGGTAACTTCCGTGACCTTGACGGGCAGCAACTGGCGTTCGCGCAGAATCTGGCGAACGTGCTTTGCGGTGTCGCCTTCGAGGAGCCCACGGGATTCCTTGCCGGCCTTGTCGAGTGCGACAAACTCAAACGCGCCCATTGCTATTACTCAGGTTTCAGTCCGCGCGGGTGACTCGAAGCACTTCTTCCAGTGTGGTACTTCCGGCCAATACGCGACGCCGGCCGTCATCGCGGATGCTGGGGGTCATCGTCCGCGCATAGCGCTCGAATTCCTGTTCGCTGACGCCATCGTGAATCATGGTGCGCATTTTGTCGTTGACTGCGATCAGTTCGTAGATCCCGGTGCGGCCACGGAAGCCGGTGCTGTCTCCAACGCCCGGCCGATACAGGGTCGGAGGGCTTGACGGATCCAGGTTCAGCGTGCGGCATTCGTAATCGCGCGCCGTATAGGCGACTTTCGTTTCATCGTCGAGCACCCGTACGAGGCGCTGTGCGAGCACGCCTATGAGGCTTGACGAGAGCAGGAACGGTTCGACGCCCATGTCGCGAAGCCGCGTGACCGCGCCTGACGCAGTGTTCGTATGCAACGTGGACAGTACGAGGTGGCCCGTGAGACTCGCCTGAACCGCGATCTCGGCGGTTTCGATGTCTCGTATCTCGCCGACCATGACGACGTCCGGGTCCTGACGCAGAATTGCACGCAGGCCCCTGGCGAAGGTCATCTCGACTTTCGTGTTCACCTGGCTCTGCCCGATGCCGTCGATGAAGTACTCGATCGGGTCCTCAACGGTCATGATGTTGCGGCTGTTGTCGTTGATGCGTTCGAGAGCGGCATACAATGTGGTCGTCTTGCCTGAGCCGGTCGGGCCGGTGACGAGAATAATACCGTGCGGTTTGTGGATCAGGTCGTCCATCAAGGCGAGCGAATCTTCGTCCATGCCGAGCGAACGCAGGTCCAGTCTGCCCGCCTGCTTGTCGAGCAAGCGCAATACCACGCGCTCGCCGTGTCCGGAAGGCATCGTGGAAACGCGGACGTCGACGGCACGACCGGCAATCCTGAGCGATATCCGGCCGTCCTGCGGCAGCCTTTTCTCCGCAATATCGAGCTTGGACATCACCTTGATGCGCGAGACAACGAGCGGGGCAAGCGCACGGCGCGTCTGCAAAATCTCCTGCAGGACGCCATCGATGCGGAACCGTACATTGAGTCGATTCTCGTACGGCTCGATGTGCACGTCGGATGCATTGTCCTTGACCGCCTCGGTCAGAATCGCGTTGATAAATCGGATGATCGGCGCGTCGTCGTCGCTTTCCAGCAGGTCCGACGGTTCGGGAAGTTCCTGTGCAACCTGCAGCAGATCCGTCCGGTCGTCCAGATCGCCGACCATCTGCATCGCTTTGTGGCTGCCCTGCTCGTAGGTCTGCTGCAGCATCGCATCGAAGGCCGCGGGCGTGACCCGGGTCAGTTTGAGCGGAACACCGGCAAAGCGTCGCGCTTCGGCAAGGCTCAGCGGTAACGTACCGGTGCGGTACACCGTATCGGCCGCGCCGTCGCGGATTTCGCGGATCAATACGCCGTGGCGTTTCGCGAACGAAAACGGCAACGGCCTCGCCTCGGGTTCGGGTTCCGCGAGCCGCAACACCTCCGGCGTGGTTGTTTCCTCCGTTTCGAGACGTATTTCAGTATGGCTGACCATTAGTCCGCATCGTCTGAATCATCCTCATCATCCGGGTTGGGTATGACGGGCTCCGGCCGATCGTAAGCTTCGATTGGCGGCAGGACCGTCCGCTCGGTTCGCGGCATCAGCGGCACGTTGCCGCGGGGACCGCTGGGTCCCTGCAGCTGCTGATCGCGAATGTAGTTGTATTTGGAGTTCGTCTCGATCGCAGCCTGTCGGCTGTCGCGAAGAATCCGCGGGCGGATGAAGACCATCAGGTTCGTCTTGACCTTGTCGGTCGAGCGACTGCGAAACAGGTTGCCGATAATCGGAATACTGCCGAGAATCGGCACGCGCTGATCGCTTTCCCGCAGCGTGTCTTCGAGCAGGCCGCCGAGCACCAGGATGTCGCCGTCCTCGACGATGACCGTGGTCTCGATCGTGCGTTCGTTCGTGATGATGTCGGCGGCACCGGCCACCGACTGCGCGATGCTCGAAATTTCCTGCGAGATCTTGAGGATCAGCGCATCGCCTTCGCTGATCTGCGGCGTGATTACGAGCTTGACGCCGACCTGTTCCCGCTGGATCGTCTGGAACGGGTTGACGGCCCCGCCGCCGGTGCCAGTGTCGCTGAACGAGCCGGTCAAAAACGGCACTTCCTGGCCGACATTGAGGCTCGCTTCCTCGTTGTCCGTAGTGACAATGCTCGGCGTGGAAATGATATTGGTATCGGCGTCACCCTGCAGCGCGCGCAGGATTGCGGCGAAGCTGGTGCCGGAATCGCTGATTCGACCGACCCCGAGCGTGATGCCGGTGCCGATCAGGTTGGCGAGATTGGCCGAGCCGTCGCCGCTGGCGGCCGCCCCGAGTTGCACGACACCGGGGCCGGCGTCCGGAAAGTTGGTGACGCCGACGGCGTTGTTGTCCCTGCTGCCATCGACGGCCCAGGTCACCCCGAGTTCCGAGGTGCGATCCGCCGTGACTTCGACGATGATCGCTTCGACCAGTACCTGATCGCGCCGGATGTCGAGTTTGTCGACGATGTTCATCAGCGAACGCATCATTTTCGGCGGCGCGTTGACGACGATGGCGTTCGTCTGCGGGTCCGCCCACACGTTGACGCCTTCCATGCGTATGCCACCGCCTGCCCCGGCGCCGTCCGCACCTGTGGCGGCCGTTGCCTGCTCGGTGAAATGCTGTTGTAGCTTCGCTGACAGCTCCTCGGCATCGGCGTAGCGCAGGTAACGCACCTGGGAATCGCCGCCGTCTTCGAGGGGCGTGTCGAGGTGAGCGACCAGGGCGCGCAACCGCAGGCGCTCCGTCTTGTCGCCGCCGATCAGGACACTGTTGGTGCGACCATCGGCGACGAGGCTTGTGGTGGCCGGAATGCCATCCGGGCTGGGCGTCTGAGTCAGGGCGGTTAATACACGCACAACTTCGGCGGATGAAGCATGCCGCAGCGGTACTACTTCGATTTCGTCATCGGTCGACTGATCGATTCGGCGGATGATGTTGACGATTCGGGCGACGTTAGCGGCGCGATCCGAAATGATCAGCATATTCGAACCGGGGTGGGCGGCCATGTGGCCGTATTGCGGGCTCAGCGGGCGCAGGATCGGAACCAGCTGCGCCGCGCCGACGTTCTCCACCTGTATAACCTGCGTGACGATGTCGTCGCCCGCGGGTCCGTCGTTGCCGACAGTACCGGGATACTGGCGCGCGCTTGCATCGGGAATGACTTTGACGACGTCACCGGTCGTAACGGCGACATAGCCGTGGACCTCGAGAATCGACAGAAATGCCGCATAAAACGCATCCGGCGACATCGGCGTCGACGAGAGCATCGTAACCTTGGCATTGACACGCGGGTCGAGGATGAAATTCTTTCCGGACACCGCGCCGACGGCCTCGACGATCTGTCGTATGTCGGCGTCTTTGTAGTTCGGCGTAATGGTCGATTGCTGCGCAAGCACAAACGGCGCTGCCAGCATGCACACGAGAGTCGCCAGAAGAAGCGGGTGGCTACGTGTACCGAGCGTATGCGTTATCTTCAAATTACTCACTACTGGTCGTTGTCGAGGCTTAGCTGACTGGTGCTGAGTACGAGCACCTCGGGCTGCCCGTTCCGTTCTACCGTGACAGAAACCTGGTCGGCGCTGCCCAGATTCTGGAAGATCTCCATAGCCTGCTGTGGATCGGTCAACGCGGCGCCGTCGATGTCCTTGATCAGATCGCCCGGCCGAAGGCCAAGTGCCGCAAACTGCTTGCGATCCCGGCCCGGGTAGACGCGATAGCCCTGTTGCTGTCCTGCTACAAAGTACGGTGTTGGCCGGATGACATCAGCGAGCTTCGTCACATTCTCGGATACCACTTCCTGAATGCTCGGACCGGCGTCGTCCGTCTGGCTGACCGGCGGAGCCGTGACGCGGCGCACCGATTGCGAGCCTTGCGGGAACTCCTTCGGCAGTTTCAGCGCCTCGAGGGCGCCGCCGCGATTGAGGATGACTCGATCCGCATACACGGCATGCAAGGTGGTGCCGGGCACGACGGTGTCGCGGATTGCGTAGACTTTTTCCTCATTGCCGGTGTCCGCGATAATCGCGATAGAAAGCGCTGCGTCATTGGCCGTAATGGTGCCTTTGAGTGACAGATTGAGCCTCGTTTCGGCCAGGTCGTCGTGCTCGGCCACGGGCGGGGGCGCCGCTTCCGCGCTTGCCTCGCCGAAGACGTGAGCGCGGGCAATGGCCTGCACGTCCGGTTGGCCGGTGGTCGACTCTACAGCCCCGCCGACCCCAACCGGCGCTCCTTCGATCGGGTCGCCGAGCGACGACGCGGGAATCAACAGCCATACGATGCGTGCGACCAGCCAGGCGATCAGTACAACGAGGATCAGTGCGACCCATTTCGGTGCGCTGCGGTTTACGGCAGCGAGCGTGCGCTCCCGGTCCAAGCTGCTGAAATCAGTCCATTTTGCAAGCGTCATGTAAGGACTAGCGCCTCGTGCCCGCCGGGCGTGCAAACGGAGCACAGGCTCTCCCCGTTAAGCGGCGATTCAACTCCGCTTGCGGATAATACGGTTTCGAGGCCCCGACAGACAAGCCCGCTAAGGCAAAAAACTCTTTGTACGGCAAGTATCTACCTCCTATATTTAAGGCAAGTTTTAGCTGTGTGATGCAGCCGGCCGCGGATTCTCCGCGAATTGTGCGCGCCGCACTGGAGAACACGAAACCACGGCCATATATAATGACTGCCGACTGGATCGGCTCGTCATTCCGTTCGACGGAGTGCGTTCGGGAGTCTGCTCAAAAGCTATCAAACGTCATGTAAGCGGATTATCTACAGGGAAACGTAAAAAATTGCGACCTATTGCCAGTTTCTGGAAATATGCCTGAACGAAAAACATCCAAACCGCGCCCCCACGGCTACGATGTGGCAGTCGAGGAGGCACTGCCAAAGGTCAAGCGGCCGCCGCTTTACCGGGTCATCCTCGTCAATGACGACTATACGCCAATGGAGTTCGTCGTCGAGGTTCTCGAGTCGGTATTTGGCATGGAACGTTCCCAGGCGACGCGTGTCATGCTTGAGGTCCACACCAAGGGTAAGGGTATCTGCGGTGTTTACAGCTACGAGATTGCGGAAACCAAGGTTGCGCAGGTAACGAATATCGCTCAACAGCAACAGCATCCGTTGTTGTGTACGATGGAGGAATCCTGACCGCATGGTGCACGCACCTTGCGCCAATTGAGTATTAAGCTATGTTAAGCAGCGAACTTGAATTTTGCCTGAACGAAGCGTTTCAGAATGCAAGGGATCGGCGTCATGAATTCATGACTGTCGAGCATCTGTTACTTGCGCTTCTCGACATTCCCAAGGTGCACGAAATCCTTAAAGCGTGCAATTCGAATATCGGGCAACTGCGCCGGCAACTTTCCGAGTTCATCGACGAAGCCACGCCTCTGATGCCACTCGAGGAGGACGGCGACGTGCAGCCCACGCTCGGATTTCAGCGCGTATTGCAGCGCGCAGTTTTTCATGTGCAGTCGAGCGGCAAAAAGGAAGTGACCGGCAGCAACGTGCTGGTCGCCATCTTCAGCGAAAAACAGTCCCAGGCCGTTTACTTTCTGAGCTTGCAGGACATCACCCGGCTTGACGTGGTTAATTTCATATCACACGGCATGCCGCAGCTGCGGGGAGAAGGCACGGAAGAGGAGCAGGAGGTGTCGCTCGAAAGCGAGGGGGAACCGGACTCGCGAGCCCTGCAGTTGTATGCGACCAACCTCAACCAGCGCGCCATCGAGGGCAAGATCGATCCCCTGATCGGGCGCGACCTGGAAATCGAGCGCACTGTGCAGATTCTCTGCCGGCGACGCAAGAACAATCCGCTCTACGTGGGCGAGGCCGGAGTGGGCAAGACGGCGCTCGCGGAAGGACTGGCCCGGATGATCGTGGAAGAGCGGGTCCCGGAAGTGCTGCGGCAGAGCACTATTTACGCGCTCGACATGGGCGCGTTGATTGCCGGAACCAAGTATCGCGGAGACTTCGAGAAACGGCTGAAGGCTGTCATCGCCGAAATTCGCGACGACCCCGGCGCGATCCTGTTCATCGACGAGATTCACACGGTCATCGGAGCGGGCGCCGCGTCCGGCGGCGTAATGGACGCGTCGAACCTGATCAAGCCGGTGCTTGCCAACGGTGAGATCCGTTGCATCGGCTCGACCACCTACACCGAGTATCGTGGCGTGTTCGAAAAGGATCATGCGCTGGCACGTCGTTTCCAGAAGATCGATGTACCCGAACCGAGCCTGCAGGAAACGGTCGAGATTCTGCGCGGCCTGAAGTCACGCTTCGAGGAGCATCACGGCGTTACGTATGAACCGGAGGCGCTGCAGGCGGCTGCCGAGCTCGCCGCGAAACACATCAATGACCGGCGACTTCCCGACAAGGCGATCGATGTGATTGACGAGGCCGGAGCAAATTTCAGGCTGCAGCCGGTGGCGCAGCGCAAGGATCGCGTCACCGTGACGATGATCGAAAACATCGTGGCGAAGATGGCGCGGATTCCGCCAAAGAGTGTTTCTGCGTCGGACAAGGACGTGCTGCGGATGCTGGAACGCAATCTGAAGTTGACGATTTTCGGCCAGGATCGCGCCATCGAAGCACTGAGTTCGGCGATCAAGATGTCACGCTCCGGCTTGACCGAGGAAACCAAGCCCATTGGTTCGTTCCTGTTCGCCGGGCCCACCGGCGTCGGCAAGACCGAAGTCACGCGGCAATTGGCGCTGGTGATGGGAGTCGAGCTCATTCGCTTCGACATGTCGGAATACATGGAGCGGCATACCGTGTCGCGACTGATCGGCGCGCCGCCGGGTTACGTCGGATACGATCAGGGTGGCCTGCTGACCGAGGCGGTTACCCGGAATCCACACGCGGTCGTCTTGCTCGACGAGATCGAAAAAGCGCATCCGGAAGTATTCAATCTGCTCCTGCAGGTGATGGACCATGGGACGTTGACGGACAACAATGGCCGCAAGGCCGATTTTCGCAACATCGTCATCGTAATGACGACGAATGCGGGCGCGCAGGAAATGAGTCGCGCATCGATCGGCTTCACGCAACAGGATCACAGCAGCGATGGGCTGGAGATTATCAAGAAATCTTTCAGCCCCGAGTTCCGCAACAGACTCGATGCGATCATACAGTTCGCATCCCTGGATGAGCATTCGATCATGCGGGTCGTGGACAAGCTTGTCGTCGAACTCGAAGCGAAACTGACTTCAAACAATGTAACGCTCGAACTCGACGATGCCGCGCGTCAATGGATTGCCGAGCGCGGTTACGATCCGAAGATGGGCGCCCGGCCGATGGCCCGCATCATTCAGGAGCACATCAAACGGCCGCTCGCCGAAGAGCTGTTGTTCGGCAAGCTGTCCGAGGGCGGTCATGTGCGGATTTGCGTGGCCGACGACGGCGAACTGGAACTCAAGTCGGAGGCGGTGCGGAAAGAACTCGCCCACATGCCGGATCCCTAGCGCGCAATAGACGACGTCGCTAGCGGCCGCGATAGATAATGCGGCCCTTGCTGAGGTCGTACGGTGTGAGTTCCACAGTGACGCTGTCACCCGTAAGTATGCGGATGTAATTCTTGCGCATCTTCCCGGAGATGTGCGCCGTGACGACGTGCCCGTTCTCGAGCTCGACACGAAAGGTCGTGTTGGGCAGGGTTTCGGTTACCACGCCTTCCATCTGGAGGGCCTCTTCTTTCGCCAAGTGATATGATCTCTGCTGGTTCAAGCTGGCGAATTGTGCAGAAACGGTAGCATCATTGCAATTGCGCGCTGCGCGGACTGTCTGTTACGCGTCCCCGAGAAGCGCCGCCTCGATGGGCGCGTCCGGCCATTTGTCGAAGCGTTTGCGCGGCGTGCAGACAAGCTGCAGCAGACCCGCGAATTTGTCACGCGGCATCAGGGTGGCGCCCAGGCTCATCAGATGCGGCGACGGCACCTGGCAGTCGACGACTCGAAAGTCGTGCTTCGCGAGCTGCTGGCAAAGGGCCAGGGCGGCGACTTTCGAGGCGTTCGCGACGTGACTGAACATGGACTCACCGAAGAAAGCCCCGCCGATAGCGATTCCGTAGATTCCGCCGACCAGTTTCGTTTCCAGCCACACCTCCACGGAGTGCGCCCATCCCAGGCGATGAAGCTTGCTGTAGGCGGCAATCATGTCGGGAGTTATCCAGGTACCGGAATGCTCATCGCGCCGTCCGCTGCAAGCCGAGATAACTCTGTCGAAGACCTCGTTGAAGCTGATGCGGAACGATGAAGCCTTGAGCGTACGATTGAAGCGCCGCGATACATGAAAACCTTCGGGCAGCAATACGCAACGTGGATCCGGCGACCACCAGAGAATCGGTTGCCCCGTATCGAACCACGGAAAGATCGCGTGCTCGTAGGCGTGGAGCAATCGTTCGGAGGCCAGGTCTCCGCCTGCCGCGAGCAAGCCGTTCGGGGACCGGAGCGCGGTTGAGATTGGCGGAAATGCGTCGGGCGGGTCGTCGCGGCTGATCCACTTGATCTGCGGCTTCGTCACTTCGGCTGCTGCATATTGCGACCGGGGTTTTGGTCGTTGCGACCGTCCCTGGCGATATTGTGACGGCAATCGTCGCCGTCGGTGTCGTCCCGGTACGGACTGTGCCCGGACAGCGCTTCCATGTACCGCTCGACGTGTCGCCGTTCCTCACTCAGGTATTGACCGACGGCCGCGAAAAAGTCCGGCCGTGCCAGCCAGTGTGCAGACCAGGTCTGCACCGGGGCGAAACCGCGGCTGATCTTGTGTTCACCTTGCGTGCCGGGCTCGAAGGTTGCCAGGCCGTTCGCGATACAGTAATCGATGCCCTGGTAATAACAGGTTTCGAAATGCAACGCATCGAAGTGCGAGTCGCTGCCCCAGTAACGCCCGTACAAGGTCCCGGCGCCTTCGTAGAATATTGCGGCCGCAACCGGCGAACGATCAAGTTCGGCAAGTATCACCAGCACGTTGTCCGGCAGGGAGTTCGCAATCGTCGTAAAGAATGCATAGTCGTAGTAGGGCATCGATCCACGACGCAGGAACGTCGTGCTGATCATTTCGTATACGTCTTTCCAGATTGCGGCATTGGTCTGACCACCTTTAAGCCAGCGGAATTCGATACCTTGCTCCCGGACCCGGCGCCGATCCCGGCGAGCCTTCTTGCGTTTTTCGGAACTGAAGGTCGAAAGAAATTCATCGAACGAGCGGTAACCCCTGTTGTGCCAGTGAAACTGGCAGTCCTTGCGCAACTTCATGCCCGCGTCGGAGAGAATTTTCAGTTCCTGGTTTGCTGGAAACAGCACATGCAGCGACGAACAGCCGGATTCCCTGGCAAGATCTACGGCGGCGTCGACCAGACGCAGGGCATTTTCCCCGTCGTTCGCATCGGCGAGCAGCAGCCGGCTGCTCGGCGCCGGGGTGAACGGCACGGTCGATACGAGCTTCGGGTAATATTCGAGGCCCGCGCGGTGGTAGGCCTCCGCCCAGGACCAGTCAAAAACGAACTCGCCCCATGAATGCGTCTTTTCGTAAAGCGGCATTGCTGCTGTCAGGCGGCCACGACGGTCCGAAATCACGATGTGACGCGGCGACCAACCGGTAGCAGCCGAGACGCATCCTGTGTGCTCGGCCGCGTGCAGGAATTCGTGCCTGAGGAACGGAAAAGTATCGCCCGCGAGGCGATTCCACGCATCCGCGTCGATATCCGCAATACTGGCTACGATGTCGACCTTCATCGTGTGTCAGGCGCTCGTGCCGGGCGCTGCCGCCTCAGGCCGCGGCGTCGTTGGTCGATCGGCGCGGCGCGGGAATTGCCGCCTGCTCGGCCGACCTGTCTGCCGGATGATTGGCCTGCAGAGCTTCCAGATACTTTTCCGCGTCGAGTGCAGCCATGCAACCGGCGCCGGCGGACGTAACCGCCTGACGATAAACCTGATCTGCCACGTCGCCCGCGGCGAAGACTCCGGGAATGCTGGTCGCGGTGGCGTCGCCGGTCAGTCCGGATTTGACCACGATGTAGCCGTTCCGCATCTCGAGCTGGTCCTTGAATAACCCGGTATTAGGGCTGTGGCCGATTGCGATGAACACACCCGTCAACGCGAGGTCCGACGACCGGGCGGGGTCTTTGCTGCTGCGGACCCTGAGTCCCGTTACGCCCGCATCGTCGCCCAGTACCTCATCGACAACGTGATTCCAGAGAATGTCGACGTTGCCGTCAGAGGCTTTCTGGAACAAGTGGTCCTGCAGGATTTTCTCTGCTCGAAGCGCGTCACGGCGATGCACAAGAGTCACTTTCGATGCGATGTTACTGAGATAAAGAGCTTCCTCGACAGCGGTATTGCCGCCTCCCACCACCGCGACTTTCTGTCCGCGGTAGAAGAAACCGTCGCAGGTTGCACAGGCAGAGACACCCCGCCCCTTATAAGCTTCCTCCGACGGCAGGCCCAGGTACATGGCAGTCGCGCCGGTAGCGATAATCAACGCATCGCAGGTATAGCTGCCATAGTCACCCTCGAGTACGAACGGTCGCAGCGATAAGTCAACGCCGTTAATGTGATCGTTGACGATCTCGGTACCGAAGCGCTGTGCATGTTTGAGCATGCGCTCCATCAGTGCGGGACCCTGCAGTCCTTCAATGTCGCCAGGCCAGTTGTCGACATCCGTCGTCGTCATCAACTGTCCGCCCTGCTCGATGCCGGTAACCATGACCGGCTTCAGGTTTGCTCTCGCAGCGTAAACCGCGGCCGTGTAGCCCGCCGGTCCCGAACCGAGAATCAGAACCCGGCAATGCCTCGAATTGCTCATGTATACTTCGCCTTCAATTTCGCCCAGGCCGTCGACGCAATTCGTCAAGGGCTCCCGACCATATGCGCCCCGCGCGCGGTCGAATCAAGGGGGTCCGGCGCGGCGGGGCGCCGCCGCGTCGGAAAGTGCAGAGTACCGGGCGGCAAGTTCAGGTAAAAGGGATTCGCCGGGCGAACAACGCGATACCGTGCAGAGGGCTTGTCCGCGCGGCTCATTTTGTCGAATCCTGCGGAGCTTTTCCTGCATAATATATATTGAAATCCTCCAATTACAGATAAGAGCTTCCAAACCACATTAGTATGGCAAGAGCAGAAAAGTCCATTACCCAGGCCGCGCGTCTCTCGGACCAGGTCGTTCGCACCCTGCGTGAGGGCGCATTGTGGGTATTCGGCGCGCTCGCGCTGATTCTGTGGGTGGCGCTGTTTACTTACGATCCGGCTGACCCGGGATTCAGCCAGGCGAGCGGCAGCGGCGAGATCAACAACAGTGTGGGGCGCGTGGGCGCGCTGGTTGCGGATCTCCTGTTCAACTTCTTCGGCCGTCCCGCCTATTTGTTCACTGTGATGGTGTTCTATTTCGGCTGGATGATATTCCGCGAGCAAAGGGCCAAAGAACAGTTGACCAAAGCCGATTTCGCGCTCCGCTTCGGCGGCTTTCTCGCGACGCTGACCACGAGCTGCGCCCTTGCAACGCTGCATTTTTCACCGACCGGTTTCCGCGAGACCGCGGGCGGCATCATCGGACAGATCGTCGGCGGCGGTATGGAATCCGTCATGAAGCTGCTCGGCGCGAGCGTGCTGCTGTTCTTCCTTTGGCTCGCGTCGTTGTCATTGTTCCTCGGCATCTCGTGGTTCGGCATCATGGACCGCGTTGGTCGCTGGTGTCTCACCGCATGGGAGGCGCTGCAGGTCAGAATTGGCGAGTTTCGCGATCGTGCCGAGGGCAAGCGGAAGCAGGCGGAAAGGCAGGAAACTTTCGAGGTTGAAAAAAAGCGCACGGCGAATCGGGTGCCGCCGCGCATAGAGCCCGTCATCGCGCCGCTTGAGCGGAGCGTCCGGGCGCAGAAAGAGCGCCAGGTGCCGTTGTTCGAGCCTCCGGCAGCCGGAGAACTGCCGCCGTTGTCGCTGCTCGACGATCCGCCGCCGCAGAAAAAGGGCTATTCCGAGGAGTCGCTCGAAGCGATGTCACGGCTGGTCGAGCTGAAACTCAAGGACTTCAACATCGACGTCGAGGTCGTGTCGGTGTCGCCGGGCCCGATCATCACGCGCTTCGAGCTCGATCCCGCCCCCGGCGTAAAGGTCAGCCAGATCTCGAACCTCGCGAAGGATCTCGCGCGCTCGTTGTCGGTCGTGAGCGTGCGAGTCGTGGAGGTCATTCCGGGCAAGTCCTTCATCGGCCTGGAAATACCGAATGAAAACAGGGAACTGGTAACACTCGGTGAAATCCTGAAGTCCCGCGCGTACGACGACCTGGCATCCCCGCTGACGCTGGCCCTTGGCAAGGACATCGGCGGTAACTCCGTGGTCGCCGATCTGTCGCGCATGCCGCACCTCCTTATTGCCGGCACCACCGGGTCGGGCAAATCCGTGGCAATCAACGCCATGGTGTTGAGCCTCCTGTACAAGGCCACACCGGAGCACGTGCGGCTGATCATGGTCGATCCGAAGATGCTCGAGCTGTCGGTCTACGAAGGCATTCCGCACTTGCTGACGCCGGTCGTAACCGACATGAAAGAAGCGGCAAACGCCCTTCGCTGGTGCGTGGCCGAAATGGACCGGCGTTACCGGTTGATGGCGTCGCTCGGCGTGCGCAACATCGGCGGCTACAACCGCAAGGTGAAAGACGCCATCGAAGCGGGCACTCCGATTCCGGACCCGATGTTCGAGCCGCCGCCTTTCGAAGACGAGGACAGGCCGATCGAACGTCCGACACTGACGCCGTTACCGTTCATCGTTGTCATCATTGACGAGCTGGCGGACATGATGATGATCGTCGGCAAGAAGGTCGAGGAACTCATCGCGCGGCTGGCGCAGAAAGCTCGGGCGTCCGGCATCCACATGCTGGTTGCAACGCAAAGGCCTTCGGTCGACGTCATTACCGGCCTGATCAAGGCGAATATTCCGACGCGTATTGCATTCCAGGTGTCGGCCAAGGTGGATTCCCGGACGATTCTCGACCAGATGGGAGCGGAGAACCTGCTCGGTCACGGCGACATGCTCTATCTGCCCCCCGGCACGTCACTGCCCACCCGGGTGCACGGCGCCTTTGTCGCCGACCACGAAGTGCACGCAGTCGTCCGGCACTTGAGAAAAGGCGGCTCACCGCGCTATATCGAGGAAATTTTGCAGGCGCCGACGAGTCCAACCCCTGGTCTTCTCGGGCTCGAGGTACTGCCGGGAGACCCGCCGGACGCCGAACAGGATCCGCTTTACGATCAAGCCGTGCAGATCGTTGTGGAAACGCGCAAAGCATCGATATCGGGAGTACAACGCAGGCTCAAGATTGGTTACAACCGCGCAGCCCGCATGGTCGACAGCATGGAACAGGCGGGCCTTGTCGGTCCGCTGCAGTCGAACGGCTCGCGCGAAATCCTGGTCCCGCCCGCAGCCAAGGACTGATGACGTCCGTCCGCAATATGCTTATACAATGGTCCGCGTGCGAATTGTGCATGCGCAATGAACATGACAGGGAACTGACAGAACTATGCCCTTCAGGAAAGAGACGCTCGTTTTGACATTGGCCGTATTGTCGTCTGCGACCGCGGTGGCCGCGTCGGCCGACGAGAACGGAGAACAGCTCATCGAGGGGTTTGTACAAAGCGTGCAGACGATGAGTGGGCGTTTCGAGCAGTCGCTTGTCGATGCGAACGACAAGGTCGTCGAGTCGGCGAGTGGCACGTTCGAAATTGGCCGTCCCGGTCAGCTTCGCTGGTTGTACCGTGAACCGTACGAGCAGGTTCTGCTGGCGGAC
The DNA here is from genome assembly GCA_040902105.1 of Woeseia sp. Taxonomy (GTDB): domain Bacteria; phylum Pseudomonadota; class Gammaproteobacteria; order Steroidobacterales; family Woeseiaceae; genus IDS-8. The sequence continues at coordinate 65,839 of JBBDXW010000058.1, read as the reverse complement.
GGACTGAACGTCTGGAGTTATGACGTCGATCTCGCGCAGGTCACGGTAAAACCACAGGCGGAGGTCTTAAGCAGCACGCCCGCGCTGCTGCTCGGAGGATCCGAGAATGTGCTCGACGATTTCACGTACGACGGCAGCTTCGAGGATCGTGGCACGGATTGGGTTCGCCTGTTGCCAAATGACCCGGACAGCAACTTCGAGAGCGTCGAACTTGGCTTTAACGACGCGAAGCTGACCCGCATGATTTTTTCCGACAATCTGGACCAGACCACCCTCGTCGCGATGTTCGACGTTGTATTGAACGAGGAAATCGATCCGGAGCACTTCCGGTTTGTTCCACCGGACGGTGTCGACGTGGTCGGTACACCACTGACACAACAGTAGTGCTGCCGCTTCGTCACGCCAGACGGTGGCAGGTCGCCGGCATCACCGTATTGTTTGCCGTGCTGACGGCAACGCTGGTGCCGGCTATCCCTGGTATGCGTCACGCGCATTTTTTGCATTCCGACAAATTGTGGCACGGCGTCACGTTTATGATCCTGACGGTCTGGTTCGCGGGGCAGTACTCCCGTCGCAGCTATTGGCGCCTTGCTGTCGGACTACTGGCGTTCGGCGCCCTGATCGAAATCTGCCAGCGCATGTTGTCCTACCGCAGTGCCGAAATGATGGATCTCGTCGCCGACGCAGTGGGCATCCTTGCGGGGCTGTTAATCGCGTGTGCAGGCGTTGGCGGCTGGAGCCTGCGTGTCGAACAATGGATTACAGCGCGCGAGTGAGAAACGGGATCTCGTGGTTGAATCGATCACCGCCGATCGCCCGTTTTCACGGGCTCCAACAGGGCACGATTCGCCGTCGACAAGAACCAGTGCGGGGTACCCTAGTTGGAGCCCGCTTAGCGGGCGATTTACCTTGATCAGGTGCCATTCGTTCCAAGAGATGCTATGACCGATCTGTTTGCCAAAGATGACACGAACCTTGCACTGCAGCCGGGTCGCCCGCTCGCGGATCGCATGCGTCCGGCATCACTCGGCGATTTCTTCGGCCAGCGGCATCTGCTGGACGAGGGCAAGCCGTTGCGGCGGGCCATCGAGCATGGCCGAGCCCATTCGATGATTTTCTGGGGACCTCCCGGCACAGGCAAGACGACCCTGGCGCGAATCATCGCCGCGTCCACGGATTCGCATTTTATCGGGTTGTCCGCCGTCATGGCCGGCGTCAAGGACATTCGCTCTGCAGTGGCCGACGCCGGACAGCATCGCGCCATGAGCGGGCGCGGCACCATCCTGTTTCTCGATGAGGTGCATCGCTTCAACAAGGCACAGCAAGATGCCTTTCTGCCGTATGTGGAAGACGGTACCCTCACGTTCATCGGTGCAACCACGGAAAATCCGTCATTCGAGCTGAATAACGCGTTGCTGTCGCGTGCCCGCGTGTACGTGCTGAAGCCCCTGGACGAGGAAGCGCTCACAGGCATATTGCGGCATGCTCTCGAACAGCCAGCAAATGCGTTCGATTCTCGAGTCGTGTGCGCCGAGGATGAAGCCCTGCAATTGATAGTGGCTGCAGCGGACGGCGATGCGCGACGCGCGTTGAACCTGGTCGAACTTGCCGCGGATCTTGCGCCGGAAAAGGCAGGTGAGCACCGAATAGATCTTGCCGTTGCCGAAGCAGTGGTGACAGGCGGACGCAGACGGTTCGACAAGAAGGGCGAGTATTTTTACGACCAGATTTCGGCGCTGCACAAATCGGTGCGCGGCTCGGATCCCGATGCATCGCTTTACTGGCTCATGCGCATGCTCGACGGTGGCTGCGACCCGCTGTACGTCGCCCGGCGCATGGTTCGGGTCGCGTCCGAGGATATCGGCAATGCAGATCCGCGCGCATTGCGCATCACACTCGACGCGTGGGATGCCATCGAACGACTCGGCAGTCCCGAAGGCGAGCTGGCGCTGGCGCAAGCGGTGGTATTTCTTGCCTGCGCCGCGAAGAGCAACGCGGTCTACAAGGCGGCAAATGCCGCAGCTGCAGATGCCCGCGAATTCGGTTCGCGGGAGGTTCCCATGCACCTTCGTAACGCGCCCACGCGCCTGATGCAGGGACTCGGCTATGGCAAGGGCTATCGCTATGCACACGACGAGCAGGACGCGTTCGCGGCAGGAGAGACGTACTTTCCGGACGACATGCCGGAACGCAAGTATTATCATCCGGTCCCTCGCGGTCTCGAATTGCAGATAAGGGAAAAGCTTGCCAGGAACGCCGAGCAGCAGGGCGACCCGGAAAAAGACGAACCAAGAAAAAGCGGAAAATGATCGATCCGAAATTATTGAGGCAGTCGACCGAAGTCGTTGCCGAAAATCTCGCGCAGAGAGGCATCCTGCTCGACGTTGCTGCGTATCGTGGGCTGGAAGAGCGGCGCAAGGCGTTGCAGATCGAAGCCGAATCGCTGCGTAACGAAAAGAACGTCAGTGCCAGGTCGATCGGTCGGGCGAAGGGGAAGGGCGAGGATGTCGAAAAGTTGCTTGGCTCGGTGAAAGACCTGGGTGACAAGCTCGATGTCACGGAGCATGAATTGCAGGACGTGCTCGACGAACTGAAGTCCATTGAGCTCGGCTTGCCGAACATGCTCGCCGACGATGTTCCGATCGGTAAGGACGAGTCGGACAACGTCGAGATTCGCCGCTGGGGCGAGCCGCCGGCATTCGATTTCTCGGTTCGTGACCACGTCGACCTGGGTGCCGTGCTCGGCATGCTGGACTTCGATGCCGCAAGTCGCATTTCAGGATCGCGCTTTGCCGTCCTTCGCGGCGGCCTGGCCCGGCTGCAGCGCGCTCTCATTCAATTCATGCTGGACGTGCACACCAGGGAACACGGCTACGAAGAAACCTATGTCCCGTATCTCGTTCAGGCCGATGCGCTTGTTGGCACCGGACAGCTGCCGAAATTCGACCAGGACCTGTTCAGGACGGCGGGGGAGCCACCTTTCTATCTGATTCCGACGGCCGAAGTGCCGCTCACCAATCTGGTACGCGACAGTATCCTCGGCGCGGACACTCTGCCGAAGCTTTTCGTGGCGCATACCCCGTGCTTCCGCTCCGAGGCCGGCTCTTACGGGCGGGATACTCGCGGCATGATCCGCCAGCATCAGTTCGAGAAAGTGGAACTGGTGCAGATTGTCGCCGCCGGTGATTCCGCGGCGGCCCTCGAAAGTCTCACGGGGCACGCCGAAGTCATTCTGCAGCGACTCGAATTGCCGTATCGCGTCGTATTGCTTTGTTCAGGGGATACGGGCTTCGGCGCCGCACGGACCTACGACCTTGAAGTCTGGCTGCCGGGCCAGAACGCGTATCGCGAGATTTCGTCGTGCAGCAATTTCACCGATTTCCAGGCGCGGCGAATGCACGCGCGGCGGCGCAATCCCGATACCGGCCGCCCGGAGCTGCTGCACACCCTGAACGGCTCAGGCGTCGCCGCGGGCCGGGCGCTCATCGCCGTGATGGAGAACTTTCAGCAGGGGGATGGCAGCATCCGCATACCGCCCGCGCTATTGCCCTACATGGGCGGCGTGACCGTTCTGAGCGCGGCCGCCCCAACCGCGGCCAGCACGCATTATTCATGAACGGTCGAGGTCGGTGGCAACGGAGCCTTGGTTGGTGGGGAGGGGTTTTCAGGACCGCCGTGAACCCATCCATGGGGGCTTCGCAAAAACATCCATGTTTTTGACGATCCTGAAAACCCCTCCCCACCAACCAAGGCTCCTCCGGTCGCTGTGCCGTTCATGAATAATGCGGACGGTCCCGGCCAGTAACCCCGTGGTGTCGCCTTCGCTCGCGCTAGTCGCGACTCATGAACAGGCGCAGGACGTACCAGAACATCAGCGCGATGGAGGCAAAAAGTGCCATCGACGCGGCCACGTACTTGTCTTCCGGATAGTGGTGCATGATGTTGGAGGTGTCGTAGAGCACCGCCGCACCGGCAAAACCGATCATCGCAACCGAAAACCAGGTGCCCAGTTCAAAGCCGAAAAACACGCTGGCGACAATGCCGACCAGCGCCAGTATGCCGATCCAGACCAGCAAACCGCGCAGGAACGAAAAGTCCTTGCGGGTGATCATCGCGGTGGCAACGAGACCGATAGTGCCGAGAATTGTTACGCCGGCAGCACTGTCGATCACACCGGGCGCCGTGGCATCGGCGATATAGAGTATCGGCGCGAAGATCAGCGCCTCGACAACGACAAAGGCCCCAAGTGCGGCATACTGCGCGTTTTTCGACTGCACCCGGTGCGCGACGTGTGAGGCACCCCAGCTTGCCAGCATGAAGGCCCCGAGGACCATCAGCCAGTTGTTGAGCATCGGTGCCGCAATCGCTGCCGCGATCCCGGACTGGAAAAAATACATTTCGATGGCGGCGAACGCGAGAATTGCGCCAACGACGTGCACATAGCATTTCCAGATAAAGTTGGAGCGATCTGCGCTCGCGAGGTCGGCGACCGGCGGCAGATAACTGATGTTCTCGTTCATCCTGATGGGTACTCCGATTGGGAAGGGTTAGAATTCTACCATTGATTGGTGCCGACACGCCGGCCGCGGCGTAAAGGCCTATTTCCTGACGTACTTTTTGATGGCCTTTGGTCCGACCTCGGCGCCGTAGACATTGCCGACGGCATCCACTGCTACCCCTTCGGCCGCGCTGGTTCCCGAGTTATCCTGGTCCGGCTCAGGATCGGGAATGAATGCGTCGACAAACCCGTCTTTGACGCTGCCAATGCGAATACCCCGTTTCCAGCCGGGATTGCGTGTTGCATTCGATTCCGAGTCAGCGGAGTAGAGGACGTCATTGGCATCGATGAACAGTCCGCTCGGGCGGCCGAATTGCGTCCAGGTCGCGAGGTGTTTGCCGTCCTGATCGAATATCTGGATGCGGCTGTTGCCGCGGTCGCCGACAAACAGCCGTCCCTGGGAATCCATCGCCAGCGCGTGCGGGTCAATGAACTCTCCGTCGGCCTGTCCGGCGGTTCCCCATTCCTTGATGAACTCGCCTTCCTCCGAGAACTTGACGATTCGGTTATTGCCGCCCTCATCGTGGCCGTCGGCCACAAAGATATCGCCGTTCGGCGCGACCAGGACGGCGGAAGGTTTGTTGAAAGTGTCATGACCGGTGCCGGCGACGCCTTTTTTTCCCAGCGTCATCAACAACTCGCCATCGGCACTGAACTTGTAGACGACATGGCCCCAGCCTTCGGGTACCGGCGCGTAGCCCACGGCGTCGGCGATCCACACGTTGCCGTCGGCATCTACGAAGATGCCGTGCGGCCAGGCGATCAAGCCGGCGCCGAAGCTCTTGACGAGATTGCCGGATGCATCGAACAACATGACCGGATCGGCGTCGCTGTCGACACAGAGATTGGCGCCGCAGCGTTCGGCGACCCAGATGTGCTTGCCGTCGGACGCGGGGTACACCGCGCTGGTTGCGCCCCATGCCCGGTCGGCGGGAAGCTTCGCCCATCCCTCGACGGTTTCGTACGGATTTGGCGCATGGTTCTGCGCAGCGGCAAATGCTCCTGCAAAAAGGCTGCATGCAACGACAGAAAATGCGAAGACAGCGCGCACACCGGTTTTACCTGACATCAAACTTCCCCCTCGCTTTATGAAACTCGATTTTGTTTCAAGCAGATTTCAACTGCCGGAGTTGGTTGACCCGAATCGGCATCAACGTTACTGGCTACGCCGAACCCTCAAGAAGTGGTTCAAGCATCGCATGTTCGGCGCCATTTTCCGTGCAGAGGGCATATCGTGAATCGTCTGCGCTGGCGTAAATCGCCACCCCGGCATAACGCCCCATCCGGTCGACAACGTAGAAGTTCACGTTGAAGTTCGGTTCGCCCCGTTCGTTCAGCAGGCGCGGCTCGATCGTGTTGTCCTTGATCCGGCGCAGTGCTTCCATGCCGGCATCCTTCGGATGCTGTCCTCGCCGCATTTCCTCGACGATGAGAAAGGAGCACAGTCCATACAGATTGGCCTCGCCGCGTCCGGTCGATCCGGCGGCGCCGACGGCGCCATCGACATAAAGTCCCGCCCCGAGGATCGGCGAATCGCCGACCCGTCCGGGGATTTTCCAGGAAAGCCCGCTGGTCGTCGTCACACCGCATACTTCACCATTCGGATTAACGCCGTTGCAGTTGATCGTGCCGTAATACGAGTTTTCGCTGATAATTCCGTCGCGAACCATGTCAAGGCCGGCACGACGCCCGGCCTGAAGGCGCTTCTCGGGATCCAGATAGTGCTCGGGATCGATGCGGCGTTTCCATTCGAGCCACTGTTGACGGGACTTCTCGGTATTGAGATCGTCCTCGATTTCGAATCCGAAGCTCCGGGCAAAATCCTGCGCGCCTTTGCCGACCAGCAAATGATGGTCGGTATGATCCATTACGGCCCTGGCAACCAGCGACGGTGTCCTGACGCCTTCGAGCGCCGCGACGCCGCCGGCCTGTTTTTTCGGTCCGTGCATACAGCATGAATCGAGCTGGACAACGCCTTCGGCGTTTGGGCGTCCGCCGTAACCGACGCTGTCGTCTTCCGGATCGAGTTCGACGATGTTGACGCCGGCGATGAGGGAGTCGAGTACGTCGTCGCCTTTGACGATGCGCTCGAAGGCGGTCTCGACACAATTCAGCTTGCCGCCGTTTTTCATGGTGAAGCCGTTGCTCGATGCAACCACCACCGGCTTGACCCGGTTACTGGTCTTCGTCGCACGCGCCTGGGCACTGCCGGCTGTTGGTGCACCTGCGGCGAGTCCCGCCGCTGCGGTGGTGATGACGAAATCGCGCCGGCTCATTTTGTTGTTCATGTTACTCTCGCGGAAATCCTGCTTCGCGTCGAGCCGATTGTGTCCGACAGGGAAGGGCGCGTCCAGCGTGGCCGGCGATGCATGGTTCCCGCCGCGCGTGCCTGGGATAGCAAGTTCAATGCGCCGTGATCAAGCTCAGGCGTGACCGCCGAAATTGCCGTCGATATTGACCTGGGAACTGCGGCAGTGTTCGGCTGCAATGCTGAGCAGTTTTTTCATGCGCAGCGGCTTGTTCAGATAGCCGCTGACATCCGGTGGCGGTACAAATTCCTGGTTATCGCTGAGGCACGACAGCAGCACGATGGGAACCGACGCAAGACGGGGCTCACGCTTCACGGCCTCGAACAGGCTCCAGCCCTCCATCAGCGGCATCATCATGTCGAGGATGACCAGGGCAGGAACGTTGTCGCCGCGCAGGTACTCGAGCGCCTCGCGCCCATCGCCTGCGCTAACGACGGCATATCCCGACTGTTGCAATGCCGCGACGATTTCCGTTCTGAACGGCTCGTCGTCATCGACGACCAGGACCGGGCCCTCCCTCCGCCGAATTTCCGCCGCCCTTTTGCGGACCGGTACTACGGCATCGAGCAGGATATAGAAGGTGCTGCCTTCCCCTTTACGGCTTTCTACGCCTATCTGGCCGCCGTGCGCCTGTACGATCCCCTGCGCTACGGTCAGGCCAAGGCCGATGCCGCGTTCCCTGCGCCGGTCGGCCCTCCAGAACCGGTCGAATACCCGGGCGAGGTCCTCTTCCGCAATGCCCGGGCCGGTGTCGGAGACGGCTACGCGAACGCTGTCGCCGGTCCGGCTCGCGCTCAGGACGATCTTGCCGCCGGCGGGTACGAATTTCAGCGCATTGCCGAGCAGATTGGCTAACGCCTGCTGCATGCGATTTCGATCGATACGAATCTGCGGAAGGCTCTCTGCGACATTGCATTCGAGCCGCACGGATCTCTCTCTCGCCAGCGGGTCGAACATCGTACGGGCTTCATCGATCAGCGTAGCGGTCTCCGTCAGTTCCCTGGTCACCGTGAGTTGACCCGCATCGATTAAAGAGAGGTCGAGCAAATCCTGCAACAGCCTGTCCATTTGCGACGTCGCAAGTTTAATAGCCTCGAGACTCCTGTCGGCAGAGCCGCCCTGGCTTTCGAACTCGAGCAAGGTCGCCGCGCTCGAAATCGATTGCAAGGGACTCCTGAGGTCGTGTGAGACGACCGCGATCATGTCGTCGCGAGCCCGGATTGCCGCTCGTGCCTGGCCGTAGAGTCGCGCGTTATCGACCAGAAGGGCAGCGCGGCTCGCCAGTTCGCGAGCAAGTTTCAGATCGTCCTGGTCGTAATGACGTTGCGATTCGGCTGCGGTGACAAGCGCGATTGCGCCGAGCGTGCGGCCGCGCGCGCGCAAGGGCACGATGATTGCCGAGCACGGGGCCAGTGCCTGTACAGCCTGCAGATGGCGCGCGTTCTGGGTTCTCTCCCGCAGCATTTCCAGCGAAACGTCTTCGGTCAGCATGGCTTCGCCGGTACGAATGACCGCGCCGGCGCCCCACTGGTCGTCGAGCGTCGGCGCGCCGGCTTCGCAAAGCGCCTCGACCAGCGGCAGTTTCGCGGCATCACAGTGAGCGAGGCCAAGGCGCTTGATCGTCGTGCCGTCACTGGAATAGGTGATGCAGTAATCGGAGAGGGTGCCGACAAGCCGGCTTGCGAGTTGTTTCAGGGCGGCGTCGGGGTCCAGCGCCGAGGCGAGATCGTCGCTGACCTTCGCGAGAATTTGCAGAAACTCCCGCGAACGTTCGGCGACGGCGCGCGCGTTTTCGGTTTCGCGGTGCAGCTCTGCGTTGTCGATCGCAAGTGCAGCCCAGCTTGCGATTTCCTGCGCGAAACGGAGATCCGTCGTATCGTAGACTCTCTTCGATTCGGCTGTCAGTAACGTGAGCGCGCCGAGCTTTCGGCCGCGTGCACTGAGCGGAACGGTAATCGCGGATTGCAGGCCGAACGATTCGAGGATCCGCAGGTGTTCGTCGTCCGAAGCCCGGGCGGTGAGCATATGCGGTTCGATATGCGACACCAGGGTTGATTCGCCGGTCCGTACCGCAGTCGCCGCCGAGCCGTGCTCCGACGGCGCCCGCCAGCGCTGCGCGATCTGCCATGCTATCTCGATCTTTTCCGGGTCGCTATGCGCGAGTTCAACCGGCCTGATCTCGCCCTGGTCGTCGACAACCTGGATGATGCACCAGTCCGCAAGGCGCGGCACGACAAGCTGTGCAAGATTCCTGATGGTGTCCTCGGGTTTCAGGGTCGTTGTAAGAATGCGGCTGGCTTCAGCGAGAAATTCCTTCGACAGTTCCAGGCGCTTCCGCTCCGAAATGTCGGTGCAGACGCCTACCATTCGCGTCGCCTGGCCTTCGTGATCGAAAATAGCGCGTCCCCGGGAGGCGACCCAACGCAGTGCACCGTCCGGTGGGACCAGCCGGTATTCGAGGTGGTAATTCGCATGCCGCTCGCGAAGCATGCGATCGATCTCGCCCTGTATACGCGGACGATCGTCCGGATGTATATGTTGCTGATAGGCGTCGAGCGGGCCGGAAAACGCTTCGGCATCGAGACCGAACATTTCGTGCAATTCCTCGGACCACTGGATTTGTCCGCTCGGGATATCCCATTCCCACGCACACATGTTTCCCGCAGTGAGCGCCATCTGCAGTCGCTGCTCGTTCTGCTGCCGCAGCCCCGCCTCGATTTCTGAATGTGTCCGTGACTTGAGTTCGGCCGCCAGCCGCGATTCCAGCTGCCCGGCCATGCGGTGGTGCTCGATGGCGAAGGCGACGTGTCCGGCGATGGTTTCGACCACGGCGACTTCATCTGCTGTGAAAGAGTGCGGATCGCGGTAATACACCATGAACTTGCCGAGCAACTTCTGGCCGAAACGGAGAGGGATAAATGCCAGCGCGCCGATCTGTTCCTGTTCGAACACGGGCAACCAGCACGCGAGCTCCGGCGCAGTCCTTACATCGCTGACGGCAATCGATGCGGCGTCGGTGTCATCGGCCGACCACGGCGAATGGCCTTCGACCGCTTGCCGATACCGTTCGGAGAGACCGGTCCACGCGACGAACTGCATAACGCCGTTCTGGTTGTAAACAAGGACAGATGCGCGTTTGACATCCAGTGTCTCGTGCAGGCAAGTCAGTGCGCCGTCGTACACGTCCTGCAGTGACGTCGCGTTGGCCACCTGATCCATCAATTTGCGGAGCACTGTCCTCGTGGGCACGATTCGCTCCATTTTTTCTTTATGTCGCGTGAGTCGATATTTTTAACACTGTCATACGTGAATTCATAGCGTCGCCACGTTGCGACAGCAGGCAGCGGCGAGGGGGACGGCGACAGGCGGGGCCCGGCGGGAGAAAAAGTTAGTAAATTCCTTGAGGTTCATGGTGCAAGTGCCTCTTTAATAATGGAAATAACTCTAGGCGACCTGACGGCCCCAAGCGCAGTTTGTTTCTCACGACAGCGTTTCGCCGTTGCGATTGTGTGACAGCGGGACGCTGCGATTGCCGGCCGCTCAGGATCCGCATCGCAGCCGGTGTGCGTCGCGCACCCGGATCGGCCGAAGAGTTCATCAACGCACCCCCTTCGCCATTTGAAAATGGCTTCGATCGGGGCCCTTGATTGGCGGAGAGGGTGTCCGCGACAAGCCCAATAACGGCGCGGGCTGTAGCAACGGAATCAATCACTTACTGTCTCTAGTTGTCCTAGTTTGTAGTAACATGTATGGTCTGTGTATGGGCACAGGTATGGGCGAGTGAGTCCAACGGAGACTTTACATATGCGAACGAAACTGACGCAGACGGACGTTAAACGAGCGACGGAACCGGGGCTGCACAATGACGGCGGCGGGCTTTACCTGCGAGTGACGAAGGCGGGCGGGAAGTCTTGGATATTCCGCTGGCGGGACCGGGCCAGCTACAAGCTGCGGGATATGGGGCTTGGCCCGGTGTCGACAGTCGCGCTCAGCACGGCACGCGACCGCGCGAAGGAGTGCCGCGCCATCGTTGAAGCGGGCGGCGACCCTATCGCTGCACGCCGCCACGAGCGCGCAGAACAGCGCGCCCAGGCCGGCGACGCCATGACCTTCGACCAGTGCGCCGCGGCCTACATCAAAGCTCACGCGCCCGGCTGGAAATCAGCCAAACATGCCGGGCAGTGGCAATCCACGCTCGAACGCTTCGCCAGTCCGGTCATGGGCAGCCTGCCAGTGCAGGACGTGACACAGGGCCACGTACTGCGCGTGCTCGAACCGATCTGGACGACGAAAGCCGAAACCGCCAGCCGGTTGCGCGGGCGCATAGAAAGCGTGCTGGACTACGCCAGCGCGCGGGGCCTGCGAACGGGCGAGAATCCTGCACGCTGGAAAGGGCGCCTGGACAAGCTGCTGCCGAAGCCGTCGAAGGTGAAGCGCGCCGGGCACCATGCGGCGCTGGCTTTCGCGAAGCTGCCCGCCTTCATGCGCCGGCTGGGCCGAAGGAAAGGCACAGCCGCCAGGGCGCTAGAATTCACGATCGCAACCGCCACCCGGACCAGCGAAGTCATTGCCGCTGAATGGGTCGAAATCGACTGGCAGGCGAAGGTGTGGACGATTCCCGCCGGCCGCATGAAATCGGGCCGGGAACATCGCGTACCGCTCTCAGCCGCCGCCATTCGGGCGCTGAAAGCTCAGAAAGGGGCAGGCGACACTTATATATGGCCGCTGGATGACGGGCACCTGTCAGCTTGGGCGATGCTGGCAGTGCTTCGCCGAATGGGCCGAAGTGACATAACGGTTCACGGCTTCCGGTCGAGCTTCCGCGACTGGGCCGCGGAGACAACGAGCTTTCCCGGCGACGTGGTTGAAATGGCCCTGGCGCACACGATCCGCGACAAGGCGGAGGCGGCTTACCGACGCGGCGATTTGTTCGACAAACGCCGCAAGCTCATGGCCGCATGGGCAAGGCACTGCGCTCCACGTCGATAGCGTTTGCGCGTTTTTGCGCACGGCGCGACCCGTAAAACGGGCAAAAGTCGCCGCAAACTATTGATTGTTAATAAGCCAGTTTCGCGTTTTATCGAAAGTGTTCTAGTTTGTTAGCACGATAAGAAAACGGTTAGACCGGCGACAATGTGACTTTCAGCGGCAACGCTGATTGGCCGTCAGACAAATGGGGAGTCGCTTCCCCGGCCGAGCACACGGTGATTCGAACAGCCCTGCACGGGGCCGCAATCCTCAAAACGGTTTGGCAAAACCGCGGGAGGCCGCTCAAGTTTGATTGAGGGCTTCTCGCAATGAAAACGATTGCTACTGCCGCTGCTACTCCACGTGATGACCGAATACTGCGCCCGCCCGCCGCGGCCGCCAAGCTCGGGTACAAGTCGCGTGTATCCGTCTATGCGCTGGTCCGCGAGGGCCGGCTCCCGCCGCCGCTGAAAATCTCCGCGCGTTGCGTCGGTTGGCGAGAAAGCACCCTCAATAATTTTTTGGCCTCGTGCGAATCGCGTCGCGAAGCTTCAGCCGCCTGACCCCTTCCCCAAATAGAAAGCCGCGGCGCTGGACAGGCAAACCGCGGCTTTCGGAGATAACGCGTGACTAGTGTAACCGAAGCCCGGCCAGAACCAAAACGTAATTTGATCGGCTACGACGAAGCCGCCGCCTTCCTCTCGTTGCTGACAGACGAACCTGCACACGCTGCGCGAGTTATCTTTCAGACATTCACTGACGGTAAAAAACCAAAGCGCGACCCGCTGGCCAGAGTCCTTCCCGGCACGTTGCGGGAACGTTGGCCCGAGCTACAGCGATTGAACGCGGCCGGCGCTGGCGTATTCGTGACCGTCAACGAAATGCGCGGTCAGAAACGAGGCACGGCCGACTTCAAGGCCGCGCGAGCGATCTTCCAAGAGGATGACGACGGCGCGCCCGCACTTCCGCTTGCGCCGCACATCGTCGTCGAAAGCTCGCCCGGAAAATTCCACCGTTACTTGCTGACGGCTACCGATGACCGCGATGCGTGGGAAGCGGTGCAGCAAACAATGGTAGACCTATTCGGTTCAGACCCGAGGGCGAAGGACTGCGCGCGCGTGCTTCGCCTGCCCGGTTTTCTGCACAAGAAGAACCCCGCGGCTCCGTTCCGCGTGCGACTCTGCGAATGGTCGATCCAGCCGCGGTATGCGTGGGACGAAATTGTCGCCGCCATACCTCCTGCAAGTGTTAAAGAAAAGAAAGTTTCCGAGGCAGCCGGCAAGCCGCATGCGTTAATGGAAGCTGACGCGCGCGAAATGACGCCACACCTGCACGGAAATGATGATCGCGAAAAATGGCTCGAAACACTTTGGGAATTTCGCCGATCGTGGCGCAAATCCACGGTGTTCACGGACGAAGCCACCTGGCTGGATATTCTCGTCGAGTGGTCCTCGTCCGCGTGGCGGGCGGATAAAAGTGCATACGCCAGTTGCCGCGCCGAGGTTGAGGCAAAATGGGTCGAAGCCGACGACAGGGACGGCCCGGGAATCGGCGCATTGTGGAATCGGGCGACAGCCGGCGGCTGGGCGCCGGACGCGGATCAACAGCGGCGCCTGCATTGCGAGCCGCCGGGAGCCGACGACTTCAAGGCTATAGAGTCGCCGCAGGCAATGAGCCCAAGCCCGCTGCACGGCTATTATGCCTACCTCCCGCAGCATACTTATATCGATCGCGTGACCCGGCAGCATCTTCCGGTCGCAAGCATTAACGGCAATCTGCGGGACAAAAAAATAGGCGAGCTATTGCCGGCTGCCTGGTTGGACCTGCATCGGGCCGTCAATCAAATGACGTGGGACCCGGGCCGTGGTGAGGTCATCGAGAATGAAATCGTTGCGGAAAGTGGATGGCTCAGGGCCAAAGGCAAGCGTGTCTATAACCTGTACCGGGCTGCGCCCCGGCTTGCGGGCGGCGATGCGACGAAGGCCGGCCCCTGGCTCGACCACGTTAAACGCGTCTATCCCGACGACGCCGAGCATCTCGTCAAATGGTTCGCGCAACGCGTGCAGTCGCCTGGGAACAAGATCAATCACGCACTAGTGTTAGGTGGCCCTCAGGGCATCGGAAAGGACACGCTGCTTGAGCCCGTAAAAATTGCCGTCGGGCACTGGAACTTTAACGAAATATCTCCGCCGCAGATGCTGGGGAGATTCAACGCTTGGATAAAGTCCGTCATTCTGCGCGTGAGCGAAGCACGGGACCTTGGCGCCGTCGATCGCTTCAGTTTTTACGATCACTCCAAGAGCTACATCGCCGCGCCCCCTGATGTGCTGTCGGTCGACGAGAAGCACATCCGGGAGTATTCGGTCGTCAACGTCCTGGGCGTCATCATCACCACGAACCATAAACTCGACGGTATCTATCTGCCGGCCGACGACCGCCGGCATTTCGTTGCATGGAGCGATGCGGACAAAGCTGACTTCAACGACGAATATTGGAATGGCTTGTGGGGTTGGTATCGCGGCGAAGGCGGACTCGAACACGTCGCAACCTATTTGCATGAATTCGACTTGTCGGGCTTCGACCCGAAGGCGCCGCCACCGAAGACGGACACGTTTTGGCAAATCGTAGGAGCCGGCATCGCCCCCGAGGATTCTGAACTCGTCGGGCTGCTAGACGCACTCGGGAATCCGGACGCGGTGACGGTTGAGCAATTGCGCACGGCGAACGCGATGACCGAAGACGACACGATCAGCGCGCTACTCAGCGCGAAGGCGCAACGCGCTCTGCCACACCAGTTCGACCGGGCTGGGTACGTGAGCGTCCGCAATCCGAACGAAAAACGCGGCAAATGGAAAGTCCAAGGGAAAAATACTGTCGTCTACGTGCGGGCGGACCTGACTATAGGCGAGCGGCTGGGGGCGGCGGCTGAACTCTGCAGGGTAAAGGCGTAACAAGCTGCAGATTCGTGCCCCAGTGACCGAAGTGACCGAAATAATTTGGCTGGAATGGACACCCATGCAGGTGCTACTCGATAAAAAACAAATTTTGGTGCGATATAGGGATTCATTCCAACCAAATTATTTCGGTCACTTCGGTCACCGGGCGGGCTATCCGCATTTTCTTACGACCAGCCCAACTGCATGGAACCGGCAACGCCCACAACTGCCGCCGGCCAGTGACGACGACTGATGATGGAAAACCGATGTACACACTCGACGAACTGATTACCGCATGCATGGCAGCATCCAACGCGCTCGCAGCCGCCGATAAGGTGCCCGGTGGCCGGCAGTACGCCAAAGAGTTCAACGCCGCGCGCATAGCCTACCGCGAAGCGCTCGCCGCCGTCCGCGAGGCGCTGGCGGCCGAACGTGGTTGGGAAATATCGAAGCCGTTCTATCTCAGCGCGCTTTGCCGTGGCCGCGCGATCGTGCCGGGTTATCTGGACGCGCTCGTGCCCGGCCGTGAGCGCTTCTATGACGGTTTCAGGTATGACAGGCACCTCGATTGCTTCAGGACCAGCACGCGGCCCTACAAGCCCGTTGCCGCCGTCTCACATTGTTATGCCAGGCCCGATGAGATTGCGGCCTTCGCCGAGCTTACCGGGCTGAGTTACGAAATCCTGCCCCTATCATGGAGCGATCCAAGGCATACGGCAGTTTTATTTTCACGCAAAGGCACCTGACCATGCGCAAAGGAAATTACGCAATCGGTGAGCGCAACGGCCGTGCGCGGGGCAAGGCGACGGATGACGATGTTGTGCTGGCGCTCGAACTGCATCGCACCGGAATGAGTGCGGCTGAGATAGCCCGTAAGTTCGAGTTCCCAGAACGGACGGTTAGAAATTGGTGTGCCGGAGTATGCCGCGGCTGAACCGTAGGCGGCCAACGGTTGCCCCCTTCACCCGGTATGCTGGTTTGCAGTGACCGAATTTTTGACCCGGAGTTTTTACGATGTCCCGACGAAAGAAACAGACCGACGACGCAACGCCAAAGACCGCTGCTACGCCAGCACCGCAAACTCTCGACGAAGCGATCGACCGCGAGGGCAAGCGATTGCAACGTGCGGAGATGCGCCTCGCCGTCGATCCCGGCGACGCGGAAGCGAAGGCTGCGCAGCTTAGCGCTATTTCTAACCAGCTATCACTGGCAGCCGAGCGCGACTCCATGCGCCGTGTCGCTGCACTGCAGGAACAGGCGCGACTCTCTGAAGCAGAGAACGCAGCACGTGCCAAGGCGCACGACCTCGCTGCAGGCTTCCCCGCGCGGATCGCCGCGCAGGGCAAACTGTTCGCGAAACTACTTACGAACCTGGAAGCCGTCGCCGAATTGGCGGGGCAGATCGAGCAAACGCAACGGGCCCTCGATACAGACATTCGCACCCTGCCCGGCGATCACCGACGTGTTGGCATGATTGCGGGCGTTGCACGAACCTTTATGCTCGCGCACCCGCTCCGGCCCGTTCTGCAAGCGCTGTCGCGAACGAAGTTTCTCGAACCGTTCGTGCAGGTGAAAGTCCCCGCACCTGTTGACAAGAATCCGTCGATCGGGGAATCCCACAAGGAAGCGGCTGAACGTATCGCCGCGATCGCCACGACCGCAGAAGGTGTCTTCGCGGACACTGCGCAGCAGGTTAAGAATCGCATCGACGACTTGCTAGGCCCCGCACCTGTTCGTTCGAGTGGCGCAGCTATTATCTACGGTTCGCCGAAAGAACCGTCGAGTGTTGATGTGCTCGCCTACGACGATCGTCCGCAAATCGCAGCACGCCGAAAGCAGCGAGCCTTGGATGCAGCGAAACCTATCCAGCGAAATGCTGAAGGGCTCGTGGAGTT
This sequence comes from Woeseia sp., assembly GCA_040902105.1. GTDB lineage: Bacteria > Pseudomonadota > Gammaproteobacteria > Steroidobacterales > Woeseiaceae > IDS-8. Next base: position 49,173 of record JBBDXW010000058.1, on the reverse strand, counting down.
GGCGCGATGAGCTTTTTTGCGAATTCAAGCATGGCCGAACCTCTCGACCTGAAAGGCGTCGAGCCGACTACACCTGTCGTTGCTGCGCCTGTCGTTGCTGACCCGGCTGCTGCACCTGCACCTGCACCTGCACCTCCACCTGCTGCCGCCGATGCCGCGCAATCTGACTTCGCGGTAACCGTGCCGGAGAACGTCGCCGCGCTGCGCAAGGATAACTTTTTCGATCCAGACAAAACGTTTGCGCAAGACATCGGCATGGAAAGCGTCGAAGTGCCGCCCGAACAGCTGCAGGCCGCCAACACGGAACTGCGGAGGCTGGCCGGCGATGTCGGACTTTCATCTGGCGAAGCTCGCGATATTGCCGGGCTCATGAAAGCAGCTGCAGTCGAACTGCCGACCGACGAACAGCAGTCCGCATGGCGGGCTGAAGCAACTGCGAACCTGTCACGAACATATGGCAGCCGGGCGAACGAAGCCTTGGTGCTGGCGCAGAAATTAGTACAGCGCGACGGCCGATTGCTCGCGTTGATCGACGCTCACGAATTGGGGAACCATCCAAAGGTGATTGCGCTTTTAGCCGCAAAGGCGTTCGACGAACAGAAAAAAGGAAGACTCTAGCGATGTGCGAGCCAATTTCAACAATAGCCGCCATCGGTGGTTTACTTTCCGGCGGGGCCGCTGCGGCCCAAGCCATGCGGGACAGACCGAAGCCGCCGCCCGGCCGGCAGGAAACGAAGGCGCCCGAGGGGGTTTCACGGAGCCGGCGACGCGGCGCGGGTCCGGCATACGGCGGCACTAAGTCTTTGTTGGCGCCTGCAGTTGGTCAGACGGCCGGCAACACGCTGTTGGGGTCCTGAAGTGAACCATTACAGAATTTCGCCGCGCGAACAGCTGCGACTGATCGACCCGGAGAAAATAGCCGAGAAACTCGGCACTGATTTCGCCCGGCACGTTGCGCGTGTTGGGTGCGGCGACGATGTATTGCCGGCGGGCCATGTTGTGCTCCGGGATGAGTTGCGCCGAGTCATCGGAGACCACCTACGGCGAGCAAAGGGGTCAGCGTAGTGCACGCGGCGGGCGCAGGTCAGAAGCGATGGCGCGCGACCGAGACACCGCGTATGAGAAAGCTCCGGGAACGATTGCAGGAATTGAAAGAGCCGAAACAAATTGAGCGACGAACAGCAAACAGGGGCACGTGATGCGCACGGGCGTTTTCTTGCCGGGCACGGAAGTGCTAACCCTGGCGGAAAGACACGTGCGTCCCGGATCGTGCGCGAGCGCATCGCCGCACGGCTGGACGACGTGCTGGATTCGCTTTTCCTTCTGGTCAACCTCGGCGACACGCAGGCACTGCGACTAGCTCTCGAACGTGTCTGCCCGCCGATTAAGTCGGACGCGGAGCCGACAGAAATCGACGGGCTTGCGGAAGCAAAAACGCTGCCCGAGAAAGCGGAAGTAGTGTTATCGGCGGTAGGCGCCGGCAGTCTCGACGCGGATAGAGCCGCGAAGGTACTGCAGGCTATCGCGAGCGCTGCGGCGCTTACGGAATTGGAAGAACTAAAGCAGCGTTTGGCTGCGCTCGAATCACGGGACCTGATCGGATAATGAACCTTACAAACATCAAACGCGAAATAGAACGGCTTGAACAGTTACCGCCGCCGGAGCCGGTCGAAGTGAGTGACCAACTACTGTCGCGAAAAGCCGCCGCCATTGTCGGCGCCGGCCTACATGCGAAAGCCGATGCACAGACGCGCAGCATGGCCGAGCGGATCGGAATAATTTTGAGCGCGGTTCGTGAACGCCTTGAGTTTATTCGATGAACACGGATCGCACTGCGAGGCAGCTTACCTCATGAACATCGATTCGAGTCGCCCCGCCGAAATGTTCGACGATTTCCTTGCACGGGATATCGCCGAGCTGGACGCGTTTATGCGTGCTGAGTTTTGGTCGGACTTCCACTCTAAAACCGATCGCTATCACCGGGACCATGCGGATTACGAGACATGAGCACGGTTACCGAAAACGATTCGGACGCGCGCATCATTTTGAATTGTTTCGATGCAAAGTATCAGCGCGTCGAAAAGATGCTTGACGAAGCGATTGCCACCAACGCGCACCCGCACGTCGTCAAAGCGCTGAATGAAAATCTGCGCTCGCAAGAGCGCGCCTACGAAAAGTTATCATCGACTAAGGATTAACTGCAATGCCACGTGTCCCGGTGTACACCGAACAAGTTTCCACAAACCCGCTGCATGGCGTCCCCGTCCGCGCCACGCGCTCCGGCGATGCGCTGCAGTCCGTGGGCGCTGGCCTACAAGCTGTCGGCGACGCGACGGCCGCGTTCGCCATTCGTCAACAGAACCAGCGGAACGTCGAGCAAACAATGCTCGCCGAGACTACGTTGAAGGACAGCTATCGCGATTTCGAAACTGCAGCGGTCGAGCGCCGCGGGACGAATGCCTGGGGCGTTGTCGGTGATGCCGAAAAATGGTTCCAGCAAAATGTCGCAGAGATAGAATCCAAGCTCGAAAACGATGAGCAACGCGGCATATTCAAGATGACTGCGAGTGACCTTCGAAAAACCAGTCTCGATTCGTTTGCGAAATTCGAATCGCGCGAGCGGCAAGTGTCCGTCGAACAATCAACCAAAGCCAGCATTGCAGGATCGATCGACCTCGCCGCCCGCCATGCCGGCGAACCAGAAGCCGTTGCCGCTGCGCGCACTGATGTGCTCAAGCGTTTGCAGATGTTGTCGGTGAGCAATGGCTGGACGCCTGAGCGCATGCAGACCGAAACGAGCGACACGCTCGCGGGGATGCACAGACAAGTGCTCGAACAGCTAGCCGACAGCGATCCTGAAGGCGCACGAGCCTATTTCGACGCCAACCAGGCCGATATCGCGGGAACCGCACTCGATGACCTTGGCCGTCTCGTCTCGACTGCGGAAGGCCGCGGCCGGGCACAGACTGCGACCGACGAAATCATGCTGCAAGGACTCACACAGAAGGACGCGCTGGCGAAAGCACGCTCATACACCGGACAGGAACGGGACGACGTGGTGTCCCGCGTCAAGGTCCGTTACAACGAACTCGAATCTGCGAAGGCCGATCGCGAGCGCGAAGTCGCCGACGCGGCCTGGGACGTATTCGGCCGTACCGGCAAGGTGTCGTCGATCCCGGCGCGCGTTCTGCATGAACTCGACGGCCGCACGCTTCAGGCTCTCAAGAATGCCGAAGACGGCGGCGCCGCGGCGACGGACTGGGCGACATACGCCGAGCTTCGAGAACTCGCGTTAACCGATCCGGAGCGTTTCACGAAGCTAGACCTGCGCCACTACGGCAACAAACTTAAGGATTCCGACCGCCGCGGACTGCTGACACTGCAAGAGAAGCTCCGCACACCGGAGAACTTGCCTGAAGCGGCATCGACGGAAAAGCAAATCGAAGTCGCGGCGAACGTGCTCAAACTGAAAAAGCCGGAACAGAAAGGACAACTTCAGGCTGCCGTCTACAATGAGGTTGCCGCCTTTACACGACAAGCCGGCCGCGAACCGAGTTACGACGAGAGGCAAAAAATTATTGACCGTTTGCTGATCGAAGGCGAAGTGCCCGGCATGATTTTCGATCGCGACGTGTCGCTCTATGAGGTCCTGGGCACCGAAGACGCCGCGAGCTTCCGTGCAGACATACCGGACGACGCGCGGCGCGAAATAATAGGCGCGTTGCAGCGTGCCGGTCGCCCGGTGACTGAGGCCGAAATAATTGACCTTTGGCTGCGAGCGAACGAGCAATGAGCGTTTATGACGATCTTTTAGCGGTTCGTAAGGACGACACGCGCCAAGGCAACATCGACTTGGATAACCGCCCCGTGGTGCGCAATGCGGACGGTTCCGTAAGCACTGTGCGTTCGATATCGGTTAACTTCGATGGGTCAGAGGTGTTGCTCCCCACCGTTTCGGATGACGGGCGGATCATGTCGAATGATGAGGCAATCGAGCAGTATCGGAACGCCGGCCGACACCTGGGCAAGTTCAGCACGCCCGACGAAGCCACCACGTACGCGAAGTCGCTGCACGATCAGCAAGCACGGCGGTACGCGGGTTCATATGACACCCTGATTCAGGATCGCGACACCGAAGATCACCAACGCGGCCTGCGCGTAGTGCAGACCGACCCGGACACCGCGGCAAAGGCCCAACGTCTCGAACGTGCGACAGGCGTACCGGCCGCAGTTGCAAGCCGCAACATGCCCGCAGTCGAACAGAAAGCGAAGCTCACAGAGTATGACGCGATACTGGCCGGCAATCCTGATCTGGCACGAGCTATGCGGGACGAATCGCTCGCTGCCGTTGCTCATGATGACCTCGATAATCTTTCAGCTTTGCAGCACACCGCGAAGTTCTTTAAGCGCGGTGCGGAGATAGCCGACTCAGCAATAAACCGCGGCGCGGCATCGTTTTACGGAATTGGCCAATCGATCAGCGAACAAGTTGCGGCCGATGTAGATCGGCTGCTAGTGAAGCCGGGCATCTTTTCGGCAAACCCGGCTGTCGATGCGGCGAAGTTTTTCGCGTCGAAGCGCCAGAATGCAACCGCGTACGCGGATGCGCGTCTCGGCGATATGTCCGATGCCGGATTGCTCGAACGTGGCGCCACGTCAGCTTTAACATCGCTTACACAAACGCTGCCCCTGGTTGCTGGCGCAGTCATTACGAAGCGGCCGGGCGTAGCCTTGGGTGGAATGTCTTCGCTCACTTTCGGCACGAGCTACGGCGAAGGGCGCGATCAAGGGCTTAGCCCGAATCAGGCTGTACCGTATGCGTTGACCGATGCCACTATAGAATTCGTCACCGAAAAAATTCCGGTGAGCCGTTTGTTCGGCGACCTCGCCAAAAACTCCGGCTTGCTGAAGACGTTGACCGGCCAGCTGGCCGCCGAAATTCCCGGTGAGCAAGTCGCAACGATACTGCAAGACCTGAACGCGTGGAGTGTGCTGCCCGAGAACCAAGACAAGACGTTTCGCGACTACCTCAACGAACGCCCGTCCGCGGCCGCCGAGACACTTGTGGCGACGATCGTCGGCACCGCGACTCAAACAACGGCCGTCAAAGCCGTTGACACCGCCGCACGAAAGATCGGCGGTGAACAGCAAAAGGCCGACAACGCCGCGACGAACGCCGCCACCCTGCAGGAACTCAACAAACGCGCCGCGCTATCGAAACTGCGCGAGCGCTCGCCCGCACAGTTTCAGAAATTCCTGGACGACGTTGCACCGGACGCGGACGTTTATATCGATGCGAGCCAGTTCGCCGACTCACTGGCGCAGTCTGGATTCGATCCCGACCAGTTGCCGGCGGATATTTCTGCACGCCTGGACGAAGCCGCCGAAATCGAAGGCGACGTGCGTTTATCTGTCGCCGAACTGGCAACACATTTTCCCGAGGCTGCGGACCGTCTCATACAGAATGCCCGCGTCGGCAGTCCCGATGCAATGAGCCTGGCAGAGTCACTCGCACAATCGCCGATCGGCGAACAGTTCGAGGCCGAAGCCGCCGTGGCACTGGAACAAGATGCTGTCGAGACTGAGCGTCGGGCCGAAACAGATTCGGTCAAGCAGATTGTCAAAGACGGCCTGGACATTGTCGGGCGCTTTACTCCCGAAGCCAACGAACTGTACGCCGAACTGACCGGGGCCTTTTACGAGACGCAGGCCGCGCGCCTTGGCGTTTCGCCGCTCGAACTGTGGCAGCAAATGCCGCTGAACATCGTGGCATCAAGTCCGCTTGCGCCTGCGTTTGCCGCAACCGATAACCGCGGCGCGTTCAGCCCGGATACAAACACAATTGCGCTGCTGAAAAATGCGGACCTTTCGACATTTGTACACGAATCCGGGCATTTTTTCCTGTCGGCTATCGAGGCATTCGCTGCACACGAAGGGGCGCCCGACGATATCAAAAGCGATCTACAAACGTTGATTTCGTGGTTTGGCGTTGCGGACATTGTGACCTGGCAGGCGATGACGCTCGAACAAAAGCGCGAGCATCACGAGAAATTCGCGCGCGGCTTTGAAGCATATGCCTTTGAAGGAAAAGCCCCGAGCATTGAACTGCAGGCGCTGTTCGCCCGCTTCCGTTCGTGGATGCTCGCTGTATACCGCAACCTGCGAAACCTGAACGTTGAGCTTACGCCCGAAGTTCGCGCGGTTATGGACCGCATGCTCGCAAGTCGGCAGGCGATCCGCGAAGCTGAAGCAGCGCGAGAGTTCACACCCTTGTTCGAGTCTGCAGAAGCTGCGGGCATGTCCGAACAGGACTTCGCCGACTATCAGCGTGCAGGCGCTCAAGCGACGCTCGAAGCCGCCGACAGTTTGCAGCGTCGGACGTTGAGCGATCTAAAATGGTTATCGAACGCCAAAGGCCGCCGGCTGAAGGCGCTGCAAAAAGACGCCAAAGCGAAACGCGACGCGATACGCGACGAAGTCAAGGCCGAAGTCGAAGCGGAAGCGATCTACCGCGCGCGGCGATTCATATCGACGGGCGAGATTCAGCAAGGCGACGAAATCCGCACGTTCGATGAACACAGGCTGTCGCTCGAAGCGCTCAACGAGATGTACCCGGATGGCGGCATAGACTTCGATCAGTTGACACGCGGCAAGCGTGGCGTTGCAAAGAAGGGCGGGATTCATCCGGACTCGCTCGCCGAGTTGCTCGGCTTCAGTTCAGGCGATCACCTGGTCAAAGCGCTTATCGAGGCGCCGCCGATCAATGACGTTGTCGAGGCGTTGACGGACCAGCGCATGCTCGAACGGCATGGCGATATAACGGACCCGGCCGCCCTTGAACGGGCGGCGGAATCCGAGATAGCGAACGACGTGCGCGCCCGGGTACTTGCGACCGAAGTGAACTCACTCACGAAAGCGTTCGGCCCTTGGCTCACGGTCGTTCGCGCAGCTAATGCCTATGCCGTTGGCCGAATCTCGAACATGCGAATCCGCGACCTGCGACCGTTTCAGCATATCGCATCTGAACGCAAAGCGAATCGCGCAAGCGCTGCGGCTTTCAAAAACGGCGACACGACCAAAGCCGCAACGGAAAAGCGGAACGCGCTTGTGCACAATCGACTCGGCAAGCAGGCGAACGTTGTGCGGGAGGAAATAGAAAAAGCGCTGCGCTACCTGAAGCGTTTCGACAGCGAAGACACGCGCGCCAAGATCGATCCCGACTACAGGGACCAGATAGACACACTGCTTGAGCGCCACGACCTGCGGAAGTCCGTCAGCAATCCCGAACTCGACAAGCGCAAGAGCTTGCTCGAATGGATCGACGCTCAGCGCGAACAAGGCTTCGAGCCTGAAATCCCCACGGAGCTATTGAACGAAGCGAAGCGCCTGCACTATCGCGACATGACCGTTGAGCAATTCCGCGGGCTGGTCGATGCGGTGCGGAATATTGAGCATCTCGGCAAGCTCAAAAACAAGTTACTGACGGCGCAGAACCAGCGGCATTTTCAAGCCGCCGTGGACGATGCCGAAGTATCGATACGCGAGAACGCAACACAGACAGTCAAGACGGAAATCGAGCAATCAGCGACAGCCTGGGCACGCTTCGCCCGTGGCGCTGGCGGCTGGTTAACCGAACTTCGAAAGCTCGCGAGCATCGTCCGCCAGATGGACGGCGTTAAAGACGCGGGCGTTATGTGGGAGCTGTTTATCCGCCCGCTGAACGCCGCGGCCGACCGGGAAGCGACGATGCGCGCGGACGCCTCAAAGAAACTCGCCGAGCTGTTCAAACCGATTAAAAAGCTGAGCGAGAAAATCCTTATTCCGGAGATTGGCGAAAGTCTGAGCCGTGAGGCGCGCCTGGCCATTGCGTTGAACCAAGGCAACCAGACCAATCGCCTGCGCGTCATGGACGGACACCGCTGGTCGCAGGGACAGGTAGCGGCGATCCTGGACACGCTCACAAAAGAGGAATGGCAATTCGTGCAGGGCGTGTGGGATTACGTCGATTCGTTCTGGCCCGAGATTGAGGCGAAGCAGCAACGCGTAACCGGGCTTAAGCCCGAGAAAGTTGAGGCAACGCCTGTTGAGACGAAGCACGGCTCATTCCGTGGCGGCTATTACCCGATCAAGTACGACCCGAGGCTATCGACCAAGGCCGAATCCGATTCGAGTTCGGAAATTTTGAAGCAGATGCTGGGCGGCGCCTACACGCGGGCATCGACCCGCCGCGGACACACGAAGTCACGCGTTGACACCGTGCAGCGGCCGGTACGCCTGGACCTGAACGTGCTGGCCGAACACATTGGACAGGTGACGCATGACCTGGCGTATCACGAATATTTGATCGACGCGAACCGCCTACTGCGCGCGCCTGCAATCGACAGCGCTATCCGCGACCACTATGGCCCGGACGTGCTGCGGCTCATGCGGCGCACGCTGGAAGACATCGCCATTGGCGAGGTACCGGCGCAGGAATTCGGCGAGAAACTTGCGGGACATTTGCGCGTTGGTTCGACGATCGTCGGGCTTGCGCTCAACCTATCGACCGCCGCGTTGCAGGTAACGGGCGTCGCGCAGTCAATCGTTCGCATCGGGCCGCGCTGGTTTGGCCGCGGGCTGTCTGAGTTCGCAACGCGGCCGATAGCGACGACGAAGACCGTTTACGAAAAGTCGGAGATGATGCGAAACCGCGGCCGGCTGCTGAATAGGGAAGTCGGCGAAATTCTGAACACCGTGCGCGGGCAAAGCCGGCTGACTTCGGCGTATTTCCTGCCGATACAAGTCATGCAGGCTGGCGTTGATATTCCTACCTGGATGGGCGCCTATCACAAGGCCGCTCACGACGGGCAAGACGACGCGACGGCGATTGCGCTGGCGGACCAAGCTGTGCTCGACAGCCAGTCGGGCGGCGCGCTGAAGGATCAGGCGGCCGTGCAGCGTGGCAGCCAGTGGAAAAAATTGTGGACGAATTTTTACAGCTACTTTAGCGTAACCTGGCAGTTGAGTGCCGAGTCCGTCGCGCGCTTCCGCGGTGATCGAAACGTCGCGCGGCTGGCGACTGATTTCCTGCTGCTGTACAGCGTGCCGGCCGTCCTGGGCTTGCTGCTGCGGGATGCGCTGCGCGGCGACCTGGACGACGATGAGCTGCCCGAGAAACTCGTGCGCGAGCAGTTGACGTACCTCATCGGCGTGTTTCCTTATTTTCGCGAAATCGGCAGTGCTGTTCAAGGATATTCCTACGGCGGCCCGAGCGGCGGCAGTTTCTTCGCCGAGTTGAACAGGCTGGTAACTCAAACCGAGCAAGGCGAAGCCGATGAAGGGCTGCTGCGATCGGCGAACAAGGTTGCCGGCATCGCTCTGCACTACCCGGCCGCGCAGGTACAGCGAACGGCTGAAGGCGTTGCGGCGTTAATGGACGGCGACGCGCCCCTGTCTGCGATCCTGTTCGGCCCGCCGAAGGACGATTGACCAAATGATAAATGTACTTTATCAAAGGATAAACGTAAGTCATTGAAATATCTTGACTTATGTGCCCGCCACGTGCGACGATTCGCCCCGTAGTCAATCACAACGGAGCAACGACGATGACCGATCAAATGGAACGCGCCTTGGTGCGCCTCGACGCTCGAATACATTGGCAGCGGGCTTACGACGCTGCGCACCCTATCCGCGCCCGGCTTCGCGACGCCTGCATGGCGCTGCGGGAGTGCGGGACCGCGATCTACGGGGCGGCGCGCGGCTGGCGAGTCTGAAGCGGTCAAGGCAGCGATTGATCGACGGAGCCCGGCCATGTGCCGGGCTTTTTTCGTTACAATGGGACTCGTTGGCTCAAACCTAAGAATAAGGAGAAAAGGATGAAGCCACTATTCCTTTCCATAGATGCTTGGGGTCGCATGTTGCGGTTGCTTGCGTCATACCCGCGGTTTTGGGCGTGCATATTTGTAGTGGCCGGCGCTTGGTATCTTGGGTGTGTGCTCGGTGAAATCTACGACAACGAAAGGGCCGACGGTATCCGTTATTCTGGCTGGCTATTAGAAATTTGCGGCCTGTTCAGTGTTGCCGTCGGGCTTAACAGAAAGCTCAAAGTCTTTCATGGTCTCACTATCTGGCCGCTACTGAAGAAAGGGCTTGACAACTTCATCAAACAACTTCCGTTCATCCGGCGACGCGTAGTCATCCAGGGCACGGCTGGAATTGTCTTCGCGACCGGAGCAAGAGTATCAGGGCAGGGGACCAGTAGAATCAGCCGCGATCGCCCGATGGAAGATCAAGTTGCGTTTCTGCTGAAGCGCAATGACGAGATAACCGATGGGATTTTCAAGCTGCACGACGCCGACCGCGCAATTGAGGACAAGTTGACAGCCGAATTAAACGACCTCCGAGCAGTCTTACAAGCTGAACTCGCGCGCGCTGACACAAAATTAGAAAAAGCGCACGAAGTTGGATGGGAGTCCGTGGGATTAATTTGGATTTTCGCTGGCGTCACGCTCGCCACGGTCCCGGACCTAATCGTTTCCCTTGTCTCGTAAGGCGGGCACACGACAGCGAAATCGAAGTGGATGAGTGATTTACAGCGAACCTGAAGCTACCTGGTTGGACCTGCGAGCCGCGAAGATTGCCGAGGAACGCGGCTGGCCGCTGCCCGTTGCCCGGGCGGAAGCAGCGGCCGACCTGGTGCGCAGCCGCGCGAGCGGGAAGCTGGCTATTGTGGTGCCGATCGGGCTGCGGTTAGCCTGACGCGATCTGAGCGACGATCGACTAGAGCCCGGCCGTTGTGGTCGGGCTTTTTCGTGCGACAATTACCAGCACAATGGAAGAAAAGAGATACCGCCTGTGTTCGATTCTCCTACAGGCCGCCACGCTGGTTGCGGTTGTCATAATTGGCAACTGGGTGCAGCAGGCGATAGCCAGGCAAAGTGTCGCGGCTGCCTACGTTGGCGTCGCCGCGTCGATCCTTCTGAGAGAGCCGAAGAGCGACGCGGACGTTGAAAGCAGCCTGCGTTGCTGGGCGCTGGCGCTGCTGGTCGAATACACGCCCGAAGCGGCACCAATCCCGGAGAGACTTCGAAAAGCCATGCTGGAAGGGCGAGTAGTTGGCGGGGTTACCGCCTTGGGGCTGGACGGAATGCCCCGCGCCGGTAGGCAGACCACAGTTGATCCCGAGTGCGAGCCGCTGACACCCTAGCGCGGCGCTTGGCTACGCAGCGCCATTTTCTTAGTATGGTCTGACGTATGGACGAGTCGAGCGAATTCTGAAAAACTTCTAAATAATCAATAGATTGCTGTCCTATATGGCGGAGAGGGTGGGATTTGAACCCACGAAGGGCTGTTAACCCTTGCTGGTTTTCAAGACCAGTGCATTCAACCGCTCTGCCACCTCTCCGTGGTTTGCCGGTTGCAAGCTCGCGCATTCTGCGTCGGCTCCGCCGTGGATTCAACTTGTGCCTGCTTTGCATCAGTTAGTGACGGCCTGTCGGAACGAACCTTGGTGGTCCCGCGATGTCTGAGCTGCAATCAGCTAATCCTCACAAACAAGAGCGCACGAGCATGAAGACGCCACAACTTGCATTGATGGGTTCCTTGGTCGCCGCGACCTGCGCCTTGCCGGGCGAATCTGCAGCAGATGTTCCGGATGCGACGACCCCGGCCGGGGTGCAGGGGGCAGCGGCCAGCGACGAGCCTGCGGACGCGACGCCGGTGAGCGCCTATTCCTGCGAACAGGAGCAGAAGTTCCGGGAGTTCGATTTCTGGATCGGCGAATGGGAGGTTCGCACCGCCGACGGGGCGCTGGCGGGACGCAACGTCATCGAATCGTCCGAGAAGGGCTGCGTACTGCTCGAGAAATGGACCAGTGCCAGCGGCGGTACCGGCATCAGCATGAATTACCTGGACAAGATCACGGACGAGTGGGTGCAGCTGTGGATCGACGCCGGCGGCGGCCAGATCAACATCCGCGGCGGCCTTACCGATGCCGGCATGTTGCTTATCGGGCAGATCCACTATGCGTCCAACGGCACTACTGCGCCATTCAGGGGTCTCTGGACGCAACAGCCCGACGGACGCTTGCGGCAGTTTTTCGAGCAGTCAAATGACGGCGGCGAAACCTGGGAGCCGTGGTTCGAAGGTTTCTACAGCCGCATCACGGCCATGGAACCTGTAGACTGATGATGCGAACGACTGGATGAGCGAGGACATTTTGACGCACAGAATCAGACCCGGAAGGTTTCCCGCGGGTAATCCGGCGGCCAACGCCTTGATGGTGATTGTCGGCGTGCTGGCGGTCGGCGCTGCGATTGTCCTTGGATTTTTTGCGTTCATTTTGCTTGCCAGCATCGTTCTGGTACTCGCGGGCATCGTGGGCATCCGCGTCTGGTGGATCGGCCGCAAGCTGCGACAGCTGCACGAAGCAGCAGGCGCAGCAGGCCGCGGTCGAAAGAGTGAGGCCGGAATCATCGAGGGTGAATATCACGTCGTAGCGACGCGCCGCGACCGCGAACGCCCCTGACGTAACGGCTGCGACCCGTAGTCAAAGCCGGTAAAACCCCGTAAGCTCGCCGTTCATGCGCAACGGGATGTCAGAAACAGACCGCAAAAAGAAGCGGCGCCGGCGTCGAATCCAGATTGTCATCGTCTATGTCGCGATAGCGATCGGGCTCGCATGGTTTTTCGAGTCGCAGGCGACTACGACGATCATCTTCGTGCGTCATGCTGAAAAAGCAGCGACGCCTCCTGACGACCCGGAGCTTTCGGATGCCGGCAAAAGGCGGGTGGCCGAGCTGACGCGTCAACTGGTCGATGCCGACGTTGTCGCCGGTATCGACGCGATTTACTCGACACCCTACAAACGAACTGTCGAAACGGCACGGCCGCTTGCAGAAGCGCTCGACCTGCCGATCAACCGTTACGATGCCGACGACAATGAAGCGGTGCTCGAGACTATACTCAAGGAGCACAAAGGAAAGATCATCCTTGTGGTCGGTCACAGCGACACGCTTCCCGCGCTCATCGCCGATCTGGGCGCGAGCAAGAAAGTGCCGCAGATCGGTGAGATGGAATACGACAACATCTACGTCATCTCGATTCCATGGTTCGGCAAGACCAAGACCATTCGACTGAGATACGGCGAGCCTTACGCCGGGGTGCAGGACGCCGACACAACCATGCAGCGTGAGCCCCCGCCAGAACCTGAGAACTGACACTAATTTTGATTGTTAACTATATGATTTGACAAATTATTGTTCATGATCAAACAGGAAGAATTCAGCGTCAGTACCCACGGTCGCGGCAGCTACGACATCAGCGGGCGCGTCAAGGAGGCGGTACGCGAATCAGGCTTGCGCAGCGGCATTTGTCATGTGTTTGTTCGCCACACCAGTGCCTCGCTGATGCTGTGCGAGAATGCCGACCCGGCGGTGCGCGCCGACCTTGAAACATTCATGTCGCGACAGGTTCCCGACGGCGACCCGATGTTCACGCATAACGCGGAAGGCCCTGACGACATGCCGGCACACGTGCGCAGCATCCTGACGCAGCCTGATCTGAACCTGCCGATCCGCGACGGCCAATGCGCGCTGGGTACGTGGCAGGGCGTTTTCCTTTGGGAACATCGCCTCGCGGGCCAGGAGCGCAAGGTGTTGCTGACGCTGTCAGGCGAGTAGGTCGTGATGGCAATCGTCGCCGCCGTAGGAGCCCGCCATTGCGGGCGACCATCGCCGTCGCTGATGGCCGCGCAGGTCGCCTGCAATGGCGGGCTCCTACAATGTCAACGCCGTCCGTTCGACGTCCCGCGCAGTTCGATCGCCTTGCGAATGAAATCCTCGTGCCGGCTGACCTTGAAGTCGGCCAGCAGCGCTGCCTCAATGTTGCGATCCTCGCCGATCAGGTAGGTCGCACGACGGACGCGGACACCGAACGGCCCGTCCACGTCGTACATCCTGACGACACGTTTTTCCGGATCGCTGAGCAACGTGAACGGCAGGCGATACTGTTTCCTGAAACGGAGGTGGCTTGCGGCATCCTGGGGACTGATTCCGACGATGCGGATCCCGGCGGCGGCAATGTCCTCGTGCAGGTCGCGAATCGAACAGGCCTCCCTGGTGCAGAACGGCGTGAAGTCCGCGGGGTAGAAATACAGGATCAGAGGCCCATTGCGCAGCAAATCAGAGAGTGCCGTGTCGACGCCCTGTTCGTCCGGCAAAACGAATTCAGGCGCTTTGGTGCCGGTTTGCAGCATGCAGAGGTCTCCGAGGGCGGTGTCAGGGTTTCCTGGGGATATGTTTGGTGCGGAAATCAACCTCCATGACCTGGTACCCGGGAGAGGTCATGCCGAGCGCCAGATACGTCCTTTGCGCACGCCGGTTGTCGCGCTCGACGTAGAGTCGTAATCCGCACACGTCCTCGCTCGCGCGCGCCAGCGATTCCACGTGGCGGTGGAGCGCAGAGAATACTCCTTTGCGGCGATAGTCGCCGCGCACATACACGCTCTGGATCCACCAGAACACGCCGTTTCGCCAGTCGCTCCACTCATAGGTCACCAGCAGTTGTCCAACGATCTCGCCGTTCGTTTCGGCGACCCAGTAACGGCCTTTGGCCGGATCATCGAGCACCGCTGTTACGCCGGCCCCGATCAACGCGGCCTCGAGCGGGCGGCCCTCCGTTTCCATGGCCATTCTTACGTTGAAGTCCGCGATGATCGCCGCATCCGGCGGACGCGCGTTGCGTATCCGTATTCGATCCATGGCGATTCCGTCAATCTGCAACCTGATGCCGATGACGATACAATTCCGCCGCTCGTTTTCCCACCCGCACGGGGCGGGAAATCGCTTAGAATCTTGCACCACCAACGGCGAAGCCCCGGTAGCTCAGTAGGATAGAGCACCAGATTCCTAATCTGACATGAAGGGTTATCTTTCAGCAGGTTGCAAGGGCTTTTGTTAGACACTTTCAGCGTGAGCGCGGCAGGTGCAAACGGTAGCGGCTTTCGATATCAGCTGGCTTGTCACTCTGATAACGGTTGTTATTCAGGCCCCGCCGACCGACTTTTTCGTGAGCCCAGCAGTACCATACACGCCCCTTTGAATCGACGAAATGCGGCAACGGCTTGAACTGGCAATTCAGGTGCTGCGCGACGATCACGAGAAAAACTGCGCCGTCACTTTCTTTTTAGCGTCCGCCATTTCAGGGTACTGCTGACGGGCATAGCGGGCTTCACGCCGTTTGCGTGCCGCGTCTGCGCGTGCTGCATTCGATCGGCAGCGGCGAACGGTCATGATCCAGTGTGACAGCGGCTTGGCACTGGCTTTGCCTTTCTGGACAGCGTCCTCGATGTAAAGCAAATACGCCTGTTGCACAGCGTCATCGCCGTAGCGCCTGCGAAGCAATTCAATTTCGTCAATAGTTGGAGCACTCATGCAATTTCCTTTTGCGCAAGCCGGCTGTCCTTCAGAACGATGCTTGCAAGATTTTCAAACCGTCGATGCACACGGACGGAGACATTGCCGGACGTGAGCACATGGCAGCCCGTGCGATCGCGCCAGGAATGCTCGAAATGCTGGCTGCCAAGCCACATCTGATTCGCGGAGTCAAACCACACGCCGTCAACGGCGACTGCAGGGCCGCGCAGGCGGCAGATAGTGAACGCATTCATACGAGCACGTAGCCGTTGCCGCCTCTCGTGACCACGCCTTTCTTGACCAACTCAAGCAGCGTCCTGCGCGTGTTACTGCGGACGCTGGGGCGACTTTGGTCGGGCTTATCGAGCATGGCGCGGTCGGCAACAGTCGGCACGGTGACAGGGTCAGCATCGGCGCCGAGTTCGCGCAGGTAGTCCATAACAGCCGCTTGCTCGCCTGTGAGCGTGGCGCCTTTGGCTGCTGGCTTCGTGCCGAGCACGTCTTCAAGATCGGCGAAGGCAAGCCACGCGAGCCGTTCGCGGCCCCTTTTACGCCTCTGGTAATGCTCTACCGGCATCGCCCGCTGACTGTCTGCACAGGTCAAGAGCGTTGTCGCAAGCCATGTGATGATTGCGTGGGCAGTGCGAGTCCGAGAGTCGTTGCCGTGGTGGAATCTGGCGTGCTCCAACACGTCCAATATGGCCCGCTCCCGATCACACCCGGCAAACTCCGGGTCATGCTCTGAAAGCGCGGCGCACACGGCACCAACCAGGTTCCTGTCCGTGGTTTTGGAGACTGGAAAGCGCGCCGCGGGCGCGTCGTCGTCAGCATGAGAAAAGGCAGCGCCCGGAACATCTGTTGCGGAAGACGCAGGCGAAGGAGTGGCGCCGGTGGCGTCTCCCTGTTCCGGGCGCTGGTTAATCGGTTCGTCGTTCATGGTCGTACTCCCTTCGGTTGGCGGGCCACAGTGGCCCCTGAAACGCAAACGGCCCGGCGCTCTCTCGAGTGCCAGGCCGCTCATTGCTCGTACCTGTCAGGCCGTCAGTCGGCCTGTAGGGCGTAGTAGATCAAACTTCGGGGAGCCTGTCAAGTCCTCGGACACGCCGCCCTGCCGCACATGATACATGATATGACCGCGCGGCTGTCAAGAAGTATTTTGCACAGTGCTGTACGCTTATACAGTTGCAGGGCCAAAAGCGAGTCAAAGGGCTCTGACTCGCCTGGCAGGCTCTGACTCGGTTCATTGCGTGAGCGAGTCAAAGCGAGTCAGAGAGCGAGTCATTTTTTATTTATAATTATCAGCATGTTACAAAGGCTCTGACTCGCTTTGACTCGCTCTGACTCGGTTCGGCCGTGTAACCGAGTCGCGAGTCGAGCGCTCTCCACTCTCTAGGAGAGCGCGACGACCGGACACGGTTACGGTCACAGGTACTCATGCAATAACTGGTTGCCGTCTGCCGTCTGTGGTTGCGAGCCTTGACCTAGAGCATTGGTGTTAGACTCAGTCTAAACCTGGCTTCGCCTTCCCTAGCCCTGAGCAACCGGCCCTGCCATTCTCCCCGCGCCGGCACAGATCGTGCCAACCTGGCGACGCGCAACCGACTGCGAACGGGAGAAATATTCCAACATCACCATTTGCACACGTTTAGTGTGGGCACCCTCAGCATTCAGGGCTGGTTGCGCGCTGGCCTGTGCAACCTGGCATGGTCCTTGCCGTGGCTGCGGTCGGCAGGGGGGAGTTCCCTGTGACAATTTGGGACTCCGGCGCCCCCTGCCTGGCTTCGCCTTCCCTAGCCCTGAGCAACCGGCCCTGCCATTCTCCCCGCGCCGGCACAGATCGTGCCAACCTGGCGACGCGCAACCGACTGCGAACGGGAGAAATATTCCAACATCACCATTTGCACACGTTTAGTGTGGGCACCCTCAGCATTCAGGGCTGGTTGCGCGCTGGCCTGTGCAACCTGGCATGGTCCTTGCCGTGGCTGCGGTCGGCAGGGGGGAGTTCCCTGTGACAATTTGGGACTCCGGCGCCCCCCATTGCCTTTTGTGCTGCGCAACCTGAACGGTCAAAAATCGCCCGTTCGCGCAACCAGCAAAAGTCAAAAAGGCAAAAAGGCGAAAAATTCCCGTTCAGCCCGATATGCAACCTGCCGGTTGCCCTTTGCCTCGAACCTGCCCCGAAACGGCGAAAAATTCCAATTCGCGGCGGCTGAGCATTACAAAGCATGGAAGCACTTCAAAAACCGACAAGGCGGCAGAACTCCGGGGCGAAGAACCGGAAGATCGCACAGGCGAAAAAGGAGCGGGAGCACGCGGCCCGTATCGAACTGCTGAGGGCGCAGGGCAAGTACAACGAAAACGCAGTCAGCAAAGCTGGCGTCGTGTGGAAGCCGCGGCCCCACCAGAAGGAATTCGAACTTGGGCACATGGTTGGCCTGCGCCGGCAGGCTCACGTATGGCACCGGCGCGCGGGCAAGACTTCCGGGTTGCTGGACTTCATGGCGCGGCGCGCAATGGAGCGGCCAGGCGGCTACTGGTTCCTGACTCCGAAGCTGACGCAGGCGCGCACGGCCATATGGGAAAACCGCCGCGCTGACGGCCTGCGCGAGCTTGACGTGCACTTTCCGGCTGACGTGCGCGTTGGGGAAAACCAGAACCACATGACCATTGAGCTTTTGAACGGCTCGCTGATTAAGTTCCTTGGCTCTGACGGCTACGACCGGATGGTCGGCGCCAACGTCGCCGGCATCGTCTTCGATGAATTCAGCTTGGGCGACCCGGCCGCGTGGGATTACCTGGCGCCGATTCTGGCGCCAGACCCGGAATCGTGGGCGCTTTTCATCTCGACGTACCGCGGGCGCAATCACTGGTACCGCATGGTGCAGCGGAACAAGGACAACCCGGACTGGCATACATCGGTGCTGACGGTCGAGGACACTTTCCGCGAGGACGGGAAAACGCGAATCGTCACGCCGGAAATGATCGACAGGGAACGCAAGGAAGGCAAGAGCGAAGAGTATCTGCAGCAGGAATACTTCTGCAATCCGATGGCTGCGTTCGACGGCGCGTATTACGCCGGGGCGATGCGTCTCATGCAGCACGACGGGCGGATTTGCCACGTCGCCTATGACTCGTCGCTGCCGGTGACGGCCGCTGTCGACTTGGGCTTTGCTGACGAGCTGGTGTTCACGTTCTGGCAGAACAAGGGCAACGAGGAACGCTGCATCGGCTCGCGCTCGTGGCAGTTCGTCAACCTGTCGGACGCGCTGGACGACGTGAAAATTTCCTTCCCTTGGGGCAGGCGGCCGATGACCGCAGTCCTGCCCCACGACGGCCGTTTCGGCACGGGGGAACTTTTCGAGCGCTACGGCTATGACCCTGTGCTTTTGCCCCGCACGCGCAGCGTGACTCAGGAAATTGAGATGGTGCGCGGGTTTCTAGGCCGCGTGTCGATCGACAACGCGGCCAGGCCGTGGACGGATAACGACGACAACAACGCCCGCCTGGTTGACGCCTTGCTGGGCTACCGCACGGCGAAAAGCAAGACGGAAGCAGGCGTGTACGAGAAAGCTCCGGCGCATAGCTGGGAATCGCATTGGGCAGATTCTGTTCGCTATTACGTCGTGTACCGGCAGGACAACGAGGCAACCAGCACTTGGGGCCCGGCGCCGAATTATGAGCAGGCCGACAAGATCGCCCGAACGGTCGTCTGAGCATTAGGTATTGGACGATAAAACAATCTGGACGGAATCGCTGTGAATGATGAATGACAAAGACGCCGACCTGCTGCAAAAGCTGAAAACCCAGCTGATAAATTGTGACGGCTGGGACGGCACGCAGGAACAGCAGGACAGGAAACAGGCGAATGATTATTACTTCCAGCGCCCCCGTGGCGACGAAGTAGTCGGGCGCTCGGCCGTTGTGGCGGGCGACGTTTCGGCGATGGTCGAGGCCGTGCTGTCGCAAATGCTTGACGCATTCGGCTCCAACCACATTGCAGAATTTGGCCCGCACGGCATCGCAGACGAGGACCAGGCGCAGCTTGAATCCGACGCCGTCGCCTATCTGATTATGGAAGCCAATAACGGCTTCATCGAACTGGAACAGGCGATCAAAGACGCGCTCATGCTGCGCAACGGCATTATGAAATGCTGGGTTGAAGAGCGCACGGAAACATACGTCAAGTCGCTACAGAACGTCGCGCCGGAAGCACTCGGCGAGGTTGCGAACCAGCCGGGCTTCGACAAAGTGTTGAAATACGACACTGAAAAGGGCGGCGAACTGAAAATGCGCATGAAGCACACGCGCCGTGAGTTCAAATGCCGCGCCGTACCAATCGAGAATTTTTTCTATCCTTCCGAGTTCGACAGCTTCGACTTGCAAGCAGTGCCGTTTTGCGCTGAACGTCATGTGGACCCGCGGTCAGAACTGATCGAACTGGGCTTTCCGAAAGAAAAAGTCAACGAGCTTCGACCGTACAACCAGAATTTGAAGATCGACGGCATGGCGCGCAATCCGCGCTCGCTGTCGCAAACGCATCACGCGATCGACGAGTCTCAGGACCAGATAGAATGGTTCGAGGCTTACGCCAATTTTGAGTCAGACGGCGTGACGATGCGGCACAAGGTTTGCTTCACAACCGAAGTGATCCTGTCGAACGAGCCCGCCCGCTACGTTCAGTACGCTGGCGGCGCGGTGATTATCAACCCGCATCGCCTGAAGGGTATATCCCTGTTCGATAAGATCAAGCAGACGCAGGACAAGAACACTGGCCTTGAACGGGCGCTGCTTGACAACGTCAACACGGTCACGAAAAACCGGCTGGCTTATCTCGACGGCAAGGCCAACGTCGACGACGTGAGCGACGGCCGGCCGAACGGCGCCATTCGTGTGAAGGCGAACGTTGGCGACATTCGCAGCGCTGTTATGCCGTTCACCGTGCCGGACCAATCAACCGGCATCCTGAAAAATATCGAGTATCAGAAAACGCTGCGCGCTGAAATGGGCGGCGCCGCGCTGCAGATGGCAACGGGCGAGATGCAGCTTAACGACCGGCTGGGTTCGCAGGGCGTCGACCGCATGTATTCCGTGCAGGAAGCGCTTTCCGCACTGCTGACAAAGAACATTGCACAGACGCTGATTCGCTCGCTGTTCCTGCTGGCGCACGCGACCTTGCGCGAATTCTACAACGAGCCCGTGCCCGTGAAGATCGACGGCAACTGGCAACAGCCGATTCCGTCCAAGTGGCCCGAGCGCCGCTGCGTCACTGTGAAACCCGGCATGTCGCCAGGCGAGCGCAGCCGCAAGGCCAGTGCGCTGCAAAACATTCTGCAATCGCAAATTGCGCTCGCTGACAAGGGCATGGACGAAGTGCTGGTAAACATTGACGGCTTCTACAAATGCCTCATGGACTGGGGTCGCATGGTCGAAGTGCAGAATCCCGAACAGTATTTTCGAAATCCGCAAAGCGACGAAGCGAAGCAGGCCATGCAGTCGAAGCAGGCTGAAGCGCAGAAACAGACGCAGATGCGACAGGCGCTTATGCAGCAGGCAATCGGGCTCGAGCAGTTGCGCCTTGGCTTCGACAAGTACAAGCAGGACTCCGAATTGCAGTTCAAGTATTACGACGCTGTGCTGGGCGCTGAAGTCGAAGAGGCAAAAATTGCAGGCAAGGCAACTACCGAACTAGTGAAGGCAAAGGCACATGGATCAAGAGAAGCGAAAGCAGGCGGCGCAGCAGTTGAAGGACAACCCGCTGCTGCCGGAAATTCTGGCGGCACAGCGGGCTGACATTCTCGAATCGTGGGAACTGGCGGACCACTATGCGCAGCGGGAACGCTGCTGGGAACGCTTGCACACCTTGACTGAATTTGGCGAGACGCTGGGCGCGGTTCTGGACCGGATTTTGCGGGACGACCCAACGACTGAGCATAAGGATATAGACAACCGAGAGGTTTGAACAAATGTTTGTAGAAGATACGCCGGGGACGGCGGACGGGACGCAAGAGCCGGGAACGGCCGAACCGTCTCAACTGAAGACACTCGCTGATTTGCTCAGCGAAGAGCCGGAAGGCTCAACATCGCCCGACGACGACGGCGACGAAGGCAAGCCAGCCGGGAACGGCAAACTGAAGGGCAAGCCAAAGAAGTTCAACGACCTGGCGGGAGCGCTCGGCATTGAACTTGACGACCTGTACAAGCTGGAACTTGCATCTGCCAAGGACGGGAGTCCAATCACGATCGAGCAGTTGAAAGCACTCCATGCCAAGCAGGACGACTTTACGGTTCGCGAATTGGAGTTCGAGGAAACTCGCCAGAAACGCGAAGGTGATTTACTCCGCGCGCAAAACGAACTGCGGGAACTGGTTTCGTCACTGCCGAAAAACGCTATCAAGCCTGAAGTGCTGGAAGCGGTACGGCAGAAACACGACGCAACCCTGCAACGTGAGCGTGCGGCAACGCTGGAAGCTATCCCATCGTGGGCAGATGACACGAAGCGGACGGAAGATATAACGGGAATTGTCAAGCACCTTGAAGGGTACGGCTTCCCCAAGTCTTTCGTGCTGAACATCTCGGATCACAGGATGCTCCGATATTTTCGGGAAAACTGGCAGCGTGAGACGCGTCTGCGGATGGCGCTCGAATCTATCAAGCCGGCAGGACCCGGCAAGACGAACTCGAGCAAGTCAACCGGCAAGCCTGCGTCGAAGCCTTCGACTGCGAGTTCAAAATCCAAGTCACGGAATCCCTTACTGGACTTTTTGGCTTAAAGGCTTTTCAAAATGGCAACTGCAGATTATCTATCAGCCGCAGACCTGAAAGCGGCACTGTCGGGCGGACTTCTCAACGAAGACGTGCGGCAACAGGTTTACAACCTGGGCAAAGGCATCCCCACGCCTTTCACTGACCTGGCTGGTTCAGGCACCTTCAAGAATTCGTACAGCGAATGGACGCAGGACGACCCGCAAGATGTCGACCTGAATAACGCCGTTATTGACGGCGCCGACGCTGGCGCCCCCGACGACGCAGTCGGCACACGTTCCGGCAACCATGCGCAGATCAGCGACAAGGTTGCGTCTTCGACGCAGCGCGCTGAGAACGTATCGAGCATTGGCAACGTCGGCTCGCTCGCCTATCAGACGGCGATGCGCACCAACGACCTGCGCCGCGACATCGAGGCTATCGCCCTTACGGGCCAGGCTTCCGTCGCCGATAACGGCGACTCGACGGCTGGCAAGTCTGCCGGCTTCTCTGCTGTCTGCGTCTCGAACGACAGCCTTGGCACTTCCGGCACTGCAACCGGCTTCAACACTTCGACGAAAGTTGTTGCCGTTGTCGTCGCAGGCGAATCCCGCGCGCTCACGCTGGCAATGATCCGCACCGCGGTCGAGGCGATTTACAACAAGGGCGGAAATCCTTCTGTCCTCATGTCCCGCCCGCCTGTCACAAAGGCAATCGGCACGTTCCTGCTGTCGTCTTCTGGTGCGCCTTACCGCGCAGCTCCGACCGCAAACGTAAGCGGCACGGCTCCGGCCAATCAGACGGCACAGGGCTATGTAGACGTGATCGTTACGGACTTTGGCGTCACGCTGAAGATCGTCCCGAACCGTCTGCAGCAGACCTACCAGTCTGTTGACAGCCCGGAAGTGGCATCGGCCGACGTGTTCCTGATCGATCCGGATTACGTCGAACTGGCCTACCTGTACGGCTACAAGGTCGAGGACCTTGCAAAGCTCGGCTTGTCAAATCGCAAGCAAATCACTACGGACTGGATGCTCCGCGTCCTGCGCGAAGATGCGCACGCGGTCATTCGCGACATCGACGGTACGCAGGCTGTAACGGCCTAACGGCTGGGGGCCTTCGGGCCCCCTTTCCTATGAGCAACAGCGTGGGCAAAGGCGGGGAATCGTTTGGTGAGTACACCATGCGCATTCCTGAGCAGGACTACCGCACGCTGATGGTGCTGTTACCCGACCTGCAAGCACAGAACGCCGAAGTGCGGGAAGCGGCCTGGAAACAGTTCGCGGAATCTCCGCTGGCAAACGCGTACCGCATGGCACGCTCACCGCAACAGGTAAGGCGCTCGAACAAGCACAAAATCATTATCAACTAAGGACTCAAGACTCATGACCTCTCACGTAATAGATATTGATCCCGCTAACGTCTCCCTCGTCTGGTTTATTGACGACGGCGCGCTGGTAGAAGATACCCCCATCGCTCTCGACGAAACTGCCACGCCTGACGGCCTGGCGCATAAACTGTCCGTCGATCCGTCTGCCGATATCGACGGTATTCAGATTACGATAGTCGGCACCGATGCCGACAACAACAGCATCACAGAAGTTATTGTAGGCGCTACGACTGACACTGTAGAGTCTGCCAAGTACTTCAAGACGATTGTAAGTGTCACTCCCGATACGACTGACGCTGCCACGATTGATGTTGGCTTTGTCGATGAAGTTGCGTCGCAGATTTATCCACTGAACTGGCGCGAGCCTTTCCCGGCCGGCCTGTTTCAGCTTGTCCTGACTGGCACCGCCAGCATTGACTTTCAGTTTTTCATTCCTGACCCGGCACGCTTCCCAGATACGTCGCTCGTCCCGTCCGTAGTAGACGCGGACCTTGACGGCGAAGCGGCGAGCGTCGTCGCCTTCATCGAGGAAGCGGGCTATCACGGCTTCCGCGTGATTTTCAACAGCTACACCGATACGGCTGAACTGCAAATCTATACGGCGCAGCCGTAATGGTGATTCAAAATCGAATCACAGACACCGCGACCGGCGCGGCAATCGTGCTGACCAGTCTGTCTTTGCTTGAAGTGCTCCACATCACAGGCGCCGTGCTCGGGATCGTGTGCGGCGCCTTCTCCCTTTATTTCCACATTCGCAGGGCGCTCAAGGAACGGAAGCGATGAACTACGGCGAACTCAAAACCGCCGTTCTCAGCGACAGTCACCGCCCCGACCTGTCGGGCGAGGTCGCACGCTTCATCCGTGAGGCCGAAGGAATGATCCGGCGCGAGCTTCGCGCATTCCCAGTGACGGGGACGCTTGACGAGGACGACCGGGTATCTGGTGGCGTCTATACGCTACCTTCCGGTGTGCTCGAGGTTCGCGCTATCTATCGTGCTGACGAACAGGGCAACGCGATCGAGCAGGTTTCCTTGGCGGCTATCCGCCGCATGTCCACGTCTGCCACTGTCCTGCAATATGCAGTCAAGGGCAGCACCATTGAATTCCGCGGCGTGCCTGGCACCGATGACGAGTTTGACATCGAATACCTTGGGCACCCGGCCGCGCTGTCGGCCGACGAAGATACTAACGACCTGCTGGACCAGAATGAAACGCTCTACAAAGAGGGCGCGCTGGTTTACCTGTTCAAGCACACGCAGGACCTCGAACTAGAGCAGGGCGCGTTGGATACATTCAATGACGTGCTGGAAAAACTCAATGAGCAGCTTGGGCGGAAACTCGGCGGGGCGAGCGTCGCGCCTGCTTACAATTTCTGTGGCGGGAGTTCCTACTAATGGCCCTTGAATCTGCAACTTTCATTTCCGGGCTGAACAGTTCGAATCCTGTCGGCGCATCTGATCCCAAGTCGCAAGGCGACGATCACTTGCGGCTTATCAAGGCAACGCTGCTGAATTCATTCCCCGGTGTGACCGGCGCAGTCACTGCGACCCATACCGAGCTTAACTTCATCGACGGCGCGACCGGAGTAAGCGGCACCGGCAACACGATTCGCAGTGCATCGCCGACGTTCACAGGCACGTTGCTTGCTGCTGCGATCACAGCATCCGGCACGATCACAGGTAACCTGTTCTCCGGCTCGGGCGCTTCGCTTACGGCGCTCAACGGCTCGAACATATCGAGCGGCACGGTTGCCGATGCTCGAATCGCAGCGACCCTTGCACGACTTGCCAGCCCGACGTTTACCGGAACCGTGAACGCCGCTGCAATCACTGCCAGCGGCACGGTTACCGGCAACCTGTTCTCCGGATCAGGTGCTTCACTGACTGCGCTGAACGCCAGCAACATCAGCAGCGGCACACTGGCGGCAGATAGGCTGCCGTCTGAGGCGGTGCAAACGTCCGGCGCGCAGTCCATTGCAGGTATCAAAACCTTCACAGACGGCATTCAGTTGAATGACGGGGATACGCTGCATCTTGGCACCGGCGACGACCTGCAACTGAGCGCAACCGGCACAACCGGCACCATTGACGCACCCACTCGCCTGAACATCACTGGCGGAACTGTCAGCGTAGGCGAGAGCGGCGCATTTTTAGGATTCTTCGGCGATGCTGGTACGACTATCCCCACTATCACCGGGACGACGCGAGACGGAGCCGGAAACCCGATCGACGCTCTAGTCGATCTTCTCGCGTCTCTTGCCGCAATGGGCCTGATAGTAGATAGCTCAACGTAATGAGCGACTACGATTCCATCGACGACGCTGCGCATGCTGCGCTGATGCGCATAAGCAAGCTGCCGGAGGCCAGCAAACAAGAGTACATCGGCCTGATCTATCAGGACCCCAAGACTGGCAAGTACCTGTTCACCGATCCCATCGGCAGCAAGTCAAAAGACAAAGCACGCGGGACGTTTGCGGTCCCGCCTGGTTCGCTCCGCGCACTCGTGCATAACCATCCCGGCAAGGACGCCGACGCGAACGGCCGTTTTTCTACTGACGATGTCAGGATGTCGAAACAGCTTGGCGTGCCGAGTTACATTGGCGTTGGCGACAGCGTGCTGAAGTGGCACCCGAAGGACGGCAAGATGCGACGCAACCAGGGCGTAGGGACGCCGGTCCTGTCACAGATCGCCATGGACCTGCTGCCGCAGAAGCGTACCTCGAACATGGTGGCGCAGCGATGAGCTATCCCAAAAAGCTTTTACGCCTGCGGCCGACCAAGGGCATTGTCTCCGACACTCCCTCACATGAAGTAGGCCCGGAGTTTTACACTGCCGGGCAGAATGTCATATTCCGCAACGGCTTTGCGTCGCGCGTGCGTGGCTTCCGATCAGCTTACACGACTGCGCTGGCGGCTGCTGCGCCCGGTGACATCCTGCACACGCTGAACGCTCAGTTCAACGACACTAACTACTGGCTGATCTTCGAAGCCGATGGCACGGCCTGGTCCCTCACCGGCACAACCGCAGTTGAGATAGACGCCTTGCTCTTGTCGGCCGTCACTCAGCCGTGGCAATACTCGTCCGCGCTGCTGAACGGCGTGCCCATCGTTGCAAGCGGGCTCGATGAACTCATGTACTGGGATGGCACTGAAATGGTGCTGTTGCCTGACTGGGAAACAGATGCGTCTGCAAAGAGCATCGCGGTATTCAAATATCACATATTTGCAATGGACGTGAGCAACGCCGCAGGCAGCTTCCCGAATCTGGTTATGTGGTCAGATGCGGCAGAGCCCGGCACAATCCCTGATTCATGGACGCCCGGCGCCGGCAACGAAGCGGGCAGCGTAGAGCTTGCAGACGGACCCGGCCCGGTACTCTGTGCCCGACCGCTCCGCGACAACCTGATTTTTTACAAACGCTCGACGGTTTACGGCGCGCAGTACGTCGGCGGCAACCAGAAGTACTCATTCCAGAAGCTCTCAGCATCGCATGGCACATTGACGCGGCATAGCGTCTGCGACATAGGCGGAACACACTTCGTTGTGGAGCAGGGCGATATCGTCCTGACAGATGGCACCAACCGCCAGAGCGTCGGGCAAGCGCGGATGAAGGACTTTCTATTCGGCCAGCTTGACCAGGACAGTTACGAAAACCTGTTCTGCACGTTCAACCGGGCAAAGAATGAAGTACTGGTAGCCTTCCCTTCGGCGGGCTCAACGCGCTGCAACCTGGCGCTGGTCTACGACGTGGCGAATGACGCTTTCGGTATCCGCGACCTTCCCGACATCGCCTGCGCTGCGGTCGGCACAATCAGCGACACCGCACCCTCAGATTTTTGGGATGACGACAGCGGCGCATGGGACGACGACGACACACCTTGGGGTAGCTCGGCTATTGCTGCCGCAACCGAATCGCTCGTGTTCGCCTATGACGACGTGCTCGAGGAACAGGACACGAGCGACGCGCAGACTGTGCCCGCGTCGATCGGTAAATACGATCTACATTTCGGCGAGCCCGAACGGGTCAAGTTCGTCAGGCGGCTGCACGTCCGCGCAAAAGAAGGATTCGGCACGCTGCTGGTTCGCGTCGGCGCACGCATGACCCCAACGGACGACATCACATGGTCGGACGAAGTCGCGTTGACTGAGCCCGAGCAGATCGTCAACGCCTTCGCACAGGGGCGGTATATCTCTGTCGAGGCCCGCTCGAACAGTACGCGGGTATGGACCGTGACAGGTATCGACATTGAAGCAGAGCTTCGTGGGTATCACTGATGACCACGGTTAAGTTCACACCGCCCGCCGTTCCTTCGCTCGACGTTTCGCCGAGTCTCCGGGCATGGCTCGACGAGCAGATGCGCCGATTGCAAGTGCTGGTCAACGAAGCTATCCAACCTGAAGATGTTTCGAGCCTGAGCATCGCAGGCGAGCAGATCGACAGCGGGACAATAGCGGACGCGCGGCTAGCTTTGGACACCAGCCTTGTGTTCACTGGGCCTTTCCCAACTGCGCAGTTTCAGACTACCGGGACCGTTGAATTTCAGTTTTTCGTCACCGATGCCGCTGCTGACGAGGGGCGATGGGGCTTTCATGCAAACTCATTAGGCGACTTTAACCTTCGCACACGAACTGACGCTGGCGGTATAGGCACGGACGCAGTTAAAGTTCAGCGGGGCATTGGAACTGCGGTGGCTGAGGTAGAGCTTAACGCTTTGGTGTTAGATTTCAACGGGCAGATACAAGCACAGGACGGCCTAGTTTCTGCCCCCGCTATTGTGGGCAGCGACGTAGACACCGGCATTTTTTTCACGGCAAACAATACCCGCTTCGCTTCTGGCGGAACCGAAATGTTTGCTGTTGCTGCGATTGGCCCGATTGTCCGAGCAGGTGGCGCGCTTTATATCGCAGAGCGTGCCGCAGCTAACACTGATGTCGCTGGTCACGGACAGCTTTGGGTCAAGAACACGACGCCCTGCGAACTGTGGTTCACCGACGACGCCGGCAACGATACACAAATCGTATGAGCATAAGGTATTGAGATGAACGAACAAGACATTGCAAACATTATCCGACTGGTACGGCGTGCGCCGCTCCACAACATGGACGAAGCAGAGCAAGCAGCGGCGCTGTTGCAGCGGTTCGCGCAGCACTTCGCGCCGAAAGAGGTAACCGAATAATGGGACTTTTCAGTTTCGGCGGCAGCAAGTCAAGCTCGCAGAGTTCGGGCTTTAGCCGCGCGCAGGACCAGTCAATCAGCGACTCCATTTCTGGCGGCTCGTCCGTCAGTGGTGGTCAGAGTACGTCCGGGCAGAACATTGCCTTTGAGGACATTTTCGCGAAGCTCTTCGGCGGCGCTTCAGACGCAGCCGGGCGGCTTGACCCGTCGATGCTTACGCAGCAGGCCAACACACTATTTTCCGGGGGCATGAATTTTTTCGATTCCCTCGGCGGCGGCGCTGACAGTGAATACCTGGCCGGCCGCGTCAGTGGCGAAAGTCCCGTCCTACAGGAACAGATTGACGCACTCGGCGGCGACATCGGCCGCTTTTTCAGTGAGCAGATCAACCCCGCCATAACCTCGGAAGCTATCGCGGGCGGCGCACTTGGTGGCGGTCGTCAGGGTGTTGCGCAAGGCGCTGCGGCTGCCGCTGCAGGCCGTGAATTCCAGACCGGAGCAACGAAACTCAGGTCCGATGACATCGCAGCACGCGACACAGCTGCAGGCACGCTCGGCAATCAAAGGATTGCCAGTGCCGGGACGGCGTTCTCCGGTATCCCCGCGCTTGGTGGCGCCGCAGAGCAAGCATTCAGCGCTGAGCTTGCGCCCTATGCTGCGCTGTCACAGATACTCGGCGGGCCGACCACGCTTACCAATGCGCAAAGCTCGCAGTTCGCAACGGCGGAAGATTTCGCCCGCGCCTTCAGCGAATCGTTCGGTTCGTCCTACTCGACGCAACAGTCGACGGGAAAGAGCAAGGCATTCAGCTTAGGATTCTGACATGGCACAAGACGCCGCAAAACTACTAGCCGACCTTCAGGCTTCTGTGAACTGGGGGCAATCACACTTGGGCGCTGCCGGTGTTGCCGGAGCAGTAGCAGCAGCAGCAGACACTAGCGAGCTGCCCAAGGCTAAATTTGGACTGCCTGAAGGGCTTGCGACCGCCATTGGTGCGGGCTTTATTCTCGGACCTATCGGCGGCCTGATCCTTGGCGGCGCGCAAGGCATTCTCAGCAAGCGTGACAAGCAAAGCGCGCTCGACGCGATGGCCGCAGAGCAGGAAAGCCAGGCGATGATGGACATGCAATTCAATCTCGAGATAGACGAGCAAATCACCAATGCACTGCCGAAAGACGTGGAGCAGTTGAAGACGATTCAGTCCGCCTACAATATGTCCAGCAAGATGATGCAGAGCCAGTTCGAGGACACGCGAGCGTCCGGGATCAAACTGCGCGAGCAAGCACTGACAGAGCGTATGGCGTTTGCTCAGCGTAACGAAGCGGAGTTGATTGCCGGCCAACAGCGCGAGGAAAATGCAGAGCGTGAAATGGGCACGCAGGCGTGGGAACGGCTCAACACCGTTTCCGATGACCTGCACCGCGAGAGCGCCCCATTCCTTGAACAGCGCAGTGCCTATGGCCGCGTTATGGCGTCGGCTGCCGAGCCGTCAGCGGCGGGAGACTTGGCCCTGATCTTCAACTATATGAAGATTCTCGACCCCGGCTCCGTTGTCCGCGAAAGTGAGTTCGCTACAGCAGCAAATACTGGCGCCGTCGACGAACGTACGCGGGGCATTTATAACAAACTCCTGACTGGCGAACGTCTTACCGATGTTCAGCGGGGCGACTTTGTTGCCCGCTCAGGCGCGCTATTCAAGCAAGCAGTGAGCGACCAAACTGAGCGCAATACCCGCTACCTTTCCCGCGCCAAAGAGGGTGGCGTCCCTGACCAATATCTGAAAGACCTTGCCATTCCCACAGGCGTTGGGAGAGTCGATTACAACCTGCCGTCACCCAACCCCGAAACTGAAACTTCAGGAGCTTCACAGAGTGAGCTGGTACCAGAAGACGGCGGCGTGGCGGATTACGTCGCCGAAGGCTTGGATAAAACAGTCGGCTTCGTCGATGAAGTAGCGGATATTGCTCGGCGAAAAAATGCAGGGGTTGAGCGAATGCGCGACCCTATCACCGGGCAGACGTTCGACGTGCAGCCCGATGGCAGTAAAGTTGAAGTCCATCCGGGCACGATCGTCAATGGCAAGCGTCTGCAAAACCGCGCTGACGGGAACGGGCAGGAGTGGGTAGCTATTCCGGGTGCTGAGTCCAAGCCGCCCAAGGGCGGGTCACTGTGGCCTGACAGTGGCAGGTCAGGTAAGCCAGCGAAAACGTTCACGAACAGGACCGGGACTTGGGAGCGCATTGACTATCCTGACGGCTCGTTCCAGTGGGTGCGAAAAGATAAGAGGCCAACCGATGATTAAATTCCGCACCATGTCCGTTGCCCAAAGCACGGTCAACCGCATTCTGAACGTTGCCGACGAGATTGAGCGCAGCCGCCCGCAGCCTCAGCCAGCGGCTGCGGCAGCCCCGATCGCGCCGGCCGTGCCCGACCCCTCAGCCGAAGGTGACGCGCTGGACCAGGCCCTGCAGACCCCGCTTGGCGAGATGCCGCCGCTAGAGGACGACCCCCTGTCCGACACAGCAAACGCCTTGGAACCAATCCTGCACGGCGGCACGGCCCTTGACGGGCTGATTGACACCGTCTCAGGGCAGTGAAGCGGCCCGGACTCCGGTCCACGGCCAACCCCGATTTCCGGCTGACCGTATCCGGTCCTGTCCTGATCGTCGGCGGCGGCCCGTCCGCCCCTGCTGACCTCGCCAAACTGGCGGGCATCGACTTCGCCGCGATCATCAGCGCTAACCTGCACGGCTTTGTCGCTGTCGACCAGGGGTTGATCCCACGCGTTGACTACGTCCTGCTGGGTGATGTCAGGAACTCTGAAACGCGGGAGTTTCAGGAGCCCATATTCCGCACCTACAACAAGCCCCTGCTGGGCCGGCATCCGTGCTGTGATTACAGCGTCGAGATACCGTTGCCCGGTGTAGGCGAATACCGCTTGAACGCGGGCCAGCTTGCTATTGTGGCGGGCTGTCACATAGGCGGCAGCCCGGTCTATCCCGTAGGACTCGACTGCTGGCAGCACGACGACACGTACTGGCATGACACGGGCGCGGACGTGGTCTGCATGAGACAGGAGCATGGCGTCTATTATCGAATCCCTGCGCAACTGCGGACGCTCAAGAACGTCTGCAAGGGCTACGACGTACGCCCGCAGAGCGGGCCGCTGCTGTCTATCATGTAATCCGGGGGTATACTCCAACAGCATGGAGTTGCCGCCGAACTGCCGAATCAAGAATGGCCGCGTTTACCTGGTCCGCAGGGAAGCCGGCAAGGTCAAATGGACCCCGCTCACGCGCGTCTCCGAAGGCGAAGCCGCGGCGCACACTGCATGGAAGCATCACGCCGACCGGCCGACGACCGTAGCCGAACTGCTGGCGCTCTACAGCGGGGCGCCTGACGGTCTGCTGAGCCTGAAACCCAACACACAGGACGAGTATAAAAGAGCGATCACGCTGCACCTGAACCCCCGTTTTGGCAGCGCCAAGCCGCCTGACGTGACGCAGCAGGGCGTCGCCATGTTTCTGGACAGCCTCGGCAACGTGGCAGCTAACCGAGCCGTGGCGACACTGTCGTCGGCTTACAACTGGGGAATGCGCAAGGGTTACGTCCCGCATAACCCATGCCGGGGCGTGCGCAGGAACCGGGAGCGGGCGCGGACGCGTTATGTGAGCAACGCTGAACTGCGGGACGCCCTCAGCAGGGCCGCGCCAGCCTTCCGCCTGCTGCTTGAGGCTGCCTATCTGACCGGCTTACGGCAAGGCGACTTGCGGCGTATACGGCAGGCTCAGGCACGGAAAGAAGGGCTGTTGCTGCAGGAATCGAAGCGCGGCAAACAAATCCTTGTACGTTGGTCTGACGCCTTGCGGCTGGTCGTCGCGGATGCAATGGCACACGCTGGCGATCGACAGCACGGCGGGCGACTCTTCACTAATGAGTACGGGCGACCGTGGACCCGGCCTGCGGTACAGTCGGCGCTGCGCCGGTTGAAATTGGATTTCACATTCCATGACCTGCGGGCAAAAGCAGAGTCCGACAGCACGACCGGACTCGGATTGCTGACCCGCTACAAGCGGGCGCATCACGTTGACGCGTTAGACGGAATGTTAGACAGTTAGACACTTTTCAGGCTGCAAGCCGCAGCCCCGGTAGCTCAGTAGGATAGAGCACCAGATTCCTAATCTGGGGGTCCCATGTTCGAATCATGGTCGGGGCGCCATTATCGAAAGAAAAGGGGTCGCCCGCTTCCTGCAGGCCTTTTTCTTATCGGCATTCGAAGATGCGAAGCCGGGCCTCGCAGCGCGACCGGATCGATCGCTGTCGCTAAAATTCTACAGACGCCCTCGCGTACCAGTAGCCGCCATTAAAACCGAACGGTTAGGTCAGCGATTTATCGACCCCCCAGGATTCCCAGAACGAAGGCCTGCTCCGGATCAGGATCGACATCGAGCAACAGCCCCTCGTCGGCATCTTTCAGTATCACGTTGATGACACCGGCGATGGCATCGGATCCATACTGTGCCGAAGCGCCATCGCGAAGCACTTCAACCCGCTCGATCGCCGCAGCCGGCAACGCGGAAAAGTCCACCGCCTGAGCGCCCTGATTCACGGTGCCGAGCGGTGCAAACTGCAGATTGACCAGTGGAGAGCGGTGGCGGCGGGTGCCGTTCACCAGCACCAGCGTATGGTCCGGTGAAAGGTTGCGCAACGTCACCGGCCGGATGAACGAGGTGCCGTCCGCGATCGGAAAGCGCTGGGTATTGATTGACGGTGCAATCTTCGGCAGACCGTCCGTTATGTCGAACGTCGCCTGATTGCTGAGTGCTTCGCCGCTCAGCACATCGATAGGCGACAGCGTTTCAGTCGGAGACTGTCCTTCTCTGCGTGTGCCGGTTATCACGATCTCTTCGACGTCCTCGGCACCGTCGGCTTGTTGTGACCATGCTGGTGAAGTGGCGCCTGACAAGGCGACGGCGATGACTATCAAAGTCTCCCGGGATGCACAACGGGTAGCTGGATTCATGGACGTCCCCCTCCGAGCGGCTGAATGATTGACCACAAACGGGAATTACGCCTCGCCGCTCGATCCCGGCGGCCGCGCACCTTGTACTACGGGGCAACGATGGCCGCGGCGCGAAGCCCCGCCTGCGGTACGGGCGGAACGCAAAGCGAGGTTCGTTTCCGGCAGGCCATAAATGTAGGTATAACAATAAAGTGCGAGACAATCATGAGAAAGCGATCAACCCAGAATGGGCTGCAAACGCGCGCCATCGCCGCGTCGGCCACGGCGGGTCAGCCAAGACAAAAAGGATATATGCCGCCGCCTTGCCAGGGCAATGTCCTGCACGCATGAGATATAGTTCTTTCATCCGAACGAAGCTATGGAAGCGGCGCACGGGAACTTCCCCGGCAAATTCGCGTCAGCTGAACGTCATTGCGGGGATGCATAACATGAGAACGAACTACGCCATTTTTTCGGCCGTCCTGTTGCTTCTGGCCGCCTGTCAGCGAGCGCCCGAGCAGGCGGACGAAACTGGACAGGCACAACAGGCGCCGCCCGCCGGGGCCGGGTCTTCTTTTTCCGTGCCCGTAGAGTACCACACGCTGGAAAACGGCTTGAAGGTCGTGATGTCGCAGGACAAGACCGCGCCTCTGGTAACGGTGGCCGTTTACTACAACATCGGCTTTCGCATCGAACCCAGGGAGCGAACCGGGTTCGCGCACCTGTTCGAACACATGATGTTCCAGGGATCGAAGAATCTCGGCAAGATGGAGTTCGTCAATCTGGTGCAGCGAAACGGCGGCGTCCTGAACGGCTCGACGCGATTCGATTACACCAACTACTTCGAGATCGTCCCCAGCAATAAGCTCGAGACCATGCTGTGGGCGGAGGCCGACCGGATGCGCAGTCTGGACATCACCGAGGACAATCTGATCAACCAGCAGGGGGTGGTCAAGAACGAGGTCAAGGTGAACGTGCTGAATACGCCTTACGGAGGATATCCGTGGCTCGATATGCCGCAGTACGCGAATGAAAACTGGTACAACGCGCACAACTTCTACGGCGAGCTGGATGACCTGGATGCCGCCAGTCTCGACGATGTCGCGGAATTTTTCGCGAAATATTATGCACCCAATAACGCAGCGATCGCCATCGTCGGCGATTTCGAGTACGCGGCTGCGCTCGCAATGGTCACTGAGCATTTCGGCGATATCAGCCGATCGAACGAGGAAATCGTGCTGCCGGACATCAGTGAACCGCGCCAGGAAGAGCAGAAAGTGGCGAGCCGTCTCGATCCACTCGCGACACGGCCGGGTTTCGCTTTTGCCTACCATGCGCCGGAGCGGCTGACACCGGACTGGTATGCATTGGGCGTGCTGGATCAGGTGTTACTGCAAGGCGAAGACAGCCTCCTGCACCAGGCATTGGTCAAGAGAGAGGGCATCACCAGTTCCGTCGATGGAGGTCTCAATGCCTTTCTCGGCAACATGCTGAACTACAGGGGGCCGATGTTGTGGCAGGGCTTCTTCATTCACGACGAGAATGTCGACGAGGAGCGCATTCTCACCATACTCGACGGCGTCATCGAGGGCGTCCGTTCGCAACCGGTCGATCCGGAAACACTCGCCCGCGCCAAAGTGAAGTGGCGCTCTGCCTATTACGATACCGTCGCCGATAACTTCGGATTCGGCCGGGCCGACCTGCTCGCGTCCCTGGCGCTGTTTGACGACAAGCCGCAACTCATCAACGAGTTCGAGGCGGAGATTCTCAAGGTTACGCCCGAGCGAATCCTGCAAGCGGCCAAGGAATATTTGCGCCCGACCAACCGAACCGTGCTCACGCTGGAAGCCGGTGCGGGTGCAGGCCCCGAAAAGGCAGCCAGTAATGCAGCCAGCGAAGGAAGAAGTGAAGAGGTGGCCAGCAATGACTAGTTCCAAGAGCGCGATGAAGAACACGACCATTGTCGCAGCGCTTGCCTTTGCTGCAGCGCTGGCCGCGGCGACGGTCGTGGCGCAGGAGACAGCACAGGAAGACGCCACGGAAGCGCCGCCGCCCGGCGGTGCGCCGAAGGACTTCTCTCTGCCGGATAAGGAGATGCGCGAGCTCGACAACGGGATGCAAATTACCGCGGTGCAGTACGGCTCGGTGCCAAAAGCCACCCTCAGTGTCGTGATAAGCGCAGGCAATCTGAATGAGGGCAGCCAGACCTGGCTTGCGGACCTGACCGGAGACTTCCTGCTCGAAGGCACGGCAACCCGCAGCGGCGAAGATATCGCGCAAGAAGCGGCGGCGATGGGCGGTGCCGTCAGCGTCACGGTGACCGAAGACCTGACGACGATCACCGGCGATGTGTTGTCGGAATTTGCACCGCAGATGGCGACGCTGCTCGCCGATATCGCCCGCAGCCCCGGGTTTCCGCCGGGCGAACTCGAAAGATTACGGCGCGATCGCTTGCGGACGCTGAGCGTTGCGAAGACTCAACCCAGCCAGATGTCGCTGGCCGCCTTCCGCGAAGCGATTTACGGCGAGCATCCATACGGGCGCCTGTTTCCGGAAGAGAAGCAGCTGCAGGCCTATGACGCCGATGCAGTACGCGGCTTCTATGACAACAATTTCGGCGCGCAGCGCACGCACGTATTCGTAGCCGGCAAATTCGACGCGGGCGAGACGGTCGGCGCCATCGAAAAGGCGTTTGCCGACTGGGAAGCGGGACCTGAGCCCGTCGTCAACATTCCTGAACCCGCCGCAGGCAAGGTCGTCGTCGATGTGATCGACCGGCCGGACGCATCGCAGTCCGACATCTACCTGGGCTTGCCGACAATCAGCCCCGGCCACGAAGACTGGATCCCCCTGCAGGTGAGTAACACGCTTCTTGGCGGTTTCTTTTCGTCACGCATCACCCGGAACATCCGTGAGGACAAGGGCTATACCTATTCGCCGTTCAGCACCCTGTCGGCGCGCTACAAAGACGGTTACTGGGCCGAGGTTGCAGCAATTACGACTGAAGCGACCGGGCCGGCTATTCAGGAAATCGTCAATGAAATTGACAATCTGCAGAAGAATCCGCCGCCGGCTGACGAACTGGAGGGTGTCAAGAATTACAGCGCCGGAGTCTTCGTATTGCAGAATTCTACGCGTGGCGGAATTATCAACGTCCTGAGTTACCTGGATCATCACGACCTGCCGGGCAGCTACCTGAGCAGCTACGTGAGCAATGTTTTTGCGGTCACGCCGGAGCAGGTCTCGGAAATCGCGCGCGAATACCTGCGCGAGGAAGACATGACACTGGTCGTTGTCGGTGACCGAAGCAAGGTTTCGGAACAGGTCGCGCCGTGGATTGGCAACAAGGACTAGCGAAACCCTGCAACAAGCCCTGATTGTAGGAGCCCGCCCCATTGCGGGCGACCTGCGAGGTCCTTGATCGTTGCGGTGGTCGCCCGCAATGGCGGGCTCCTACAGCGCCCGATTCACCGTCGACACCGGCTCAGCGAGCGCCGGCGTGCAGGGAGAGCACGAATGTCACGTCCGGCAGCGATTCCACGTGGACGTCTTCAACGACTGCGAGAGACAGGCGGTAGTTCTCCGACAGGCGGAAACGGATGCCCATGGTAAGCGCTGCGGCGACATCGCCGAGAGAAGCGACGCCAGAGTCGTAAACCGGGCTGCGCAGCAGCGCCTGCAAGGCGATGCTGGTTCTGGCGCTTACGCGATAGCCGAGGCCTGCCGACACCTGTCCGACGACCTTGTTACTGCGGTGGGCCAGAATATCCGGGCGCCCGAGGAAGGTTGCGTTGGCCCGGTAGAAGCCGTCGAGTTTTCGCACGCCCCAGAGTCCGCCCCAGAGTCCGGCGTGGTCGGCGGCTATGCCGATGCTTACGTCAGTGCCGCCGCTGCCCAGAAGCCGCTCGCTGTCGCCCGTCGGGAGTTTGATACCGAACCGGAGCGCCGTAATTCCGGATGCCCGGGTTGCTAGCTGCCAGCCGGCGAGCAGCCGCACATCGCCTACACCGCTCGCGTTACGATTCATGATCAATTGCCGGCTGCTGTCTTCGTAACTGAATAGCAGCTGGTCTTTGGCGCGCTCATCGCGGATGCCGTCCGGCAAGCCGAACATGCCATGCCATTGATCGATGAACGAATCCAGATTGCCGGATTCGTGAAGCACATACGGAATCTCGATGCCGAGTTCCAGCCGTTCTCCTATGCCACGGCGGTAGGTGATCCCGATACGATTCGTTTCGCCGTCAAGGAGAATCGATTCGCCGCCGTTCGTGTCCATGGAGGAATGGCTCGATGTTACCAGGTTGACGCCCCAGCTTTGCTCACCCGCAGCTTCAAGCCGACCTCCCTCGCTGCTGTCCGGAA
Organism: Woeseia sp.; assembly: GCA_040902105.1. Lineage (GTDB taxonomy): Bacteria > Pseudomonadota > Gammaproteobacteria > Steroidobacterales > Woeseiaceae > IDS-8. The sequence continues at coordinate 11,108 of JBBDXW010000058.1, read as the reverse complement.
ACCCGAACAGTCCGGTCAGCGGCCCGTTGTCACGATCCATGAGTGCATCGGCCGACGCAAGGTCAACAAGGAGAAAGCCGGCGGCAACCAGGGTCGTAAAGCGGATGTTCATGCTGCCGGATTGCTGCAGCTCGGGTCACCGGGAGAAGAGGGCATTCGATTTGTTCTTTGAGAGCCAGGAATGAGCCTATTCTACATGCCCTCACGAGGTCGCAAGCTGCACGTTTGTCACACGAGGTCCGTAATAGGATCGGGAAAGTATCTTGCGTTCGAGATCGGCAATGATGTAATCGGCGAAATTCACTTCGTACAAGCGCTCGGCAACACCGACTCCGCCGGGTGTGAACACGTTTATTTCCATCAGCTTGTCGCCGACAATGTCCAGGCCGACAAAATACATGCCGTCCTGAATCAGTTTCGGACGCACCATATCCACGAGTTGCAGCGCACGCTCGTCCGGTTGCGCCGCTTCGACGGTGCCGCCCGCCTTGATATTGCTGCGGGCATCACCCTCTTTGTTGACGCGCCGAAAGGCTGCGTATTTTCCGTCGACCTCGAGCGCACGGCCGTTCATCACGAGCAGGCGCACGTCGCCTTCGCGAGCCGCCGGTAAATACTCCTGCACGATCGCGTACCCGTCGCGGAGAACCGCTTCCACCATCTGGTTGAGATTCGCGTCTTCGCCGGGCTGCACCAGGAAGACGTTCTGGCCGCCGGAACCCTGCAATGGCTTTATCACCGCGCTCCCTTCATGTTCGTCGATGAAGCGGCGAATACTGTCGCCGTCGCGAGCGATACAGGTATCGGGCCGAACCTGTTCGGGAAAATGCTGGAAGTAGGTCTTGTTGAGCGCATGTGCAAGATGGTCTGGATCGTTGAGGACGATCACGCCTCGCTCCATCGCCAGTTTGCCGAACAGGATGCCGGCCGTTTGCGCCCAGGGTCGCGCAGTCGCGTCTTCCGCAGGGTCGTTCCGCAGCATCAGGACGTCGAGTTCGTCGATCAGGATCCGGTCCTGCTCCGCGTTCTCGTCCTGCAATTCCTGCAGAAAAGTCTCGTTCGACTTGTACTTCTTTTTCTGCGGCGTAACCGCTGTCGCATGGACGGAGCCGTCCGGATCGTAGATGAAATCGGCGACACCGAAGAGCCACACGTCGTGACCGAGATTGCGCGCGGCCATGGCCAGCCGCACCGTCGTGTAGGCGGCTATTTCGGACTGGATGTCGTTGATGACAAAACCTAGTTTCATGTGACCAACCTCTGGTAGAGGCCCTCGAGCGGAACCTCGGTGCATTCCGCCAGTCTTTGCTGCGCCGCTGCGTTGTGCAGATAAGCAGGCAAGAGTTTCGGCGGCGCAAGCTGGCCCATTGCGGTGAGCTTCTTTATTGCCGGGAGCTGCGAGAGCGAAAACTTTCCAACCAGAAGTTGCTCGAAAGGATGGCCTTCGCGCAGGTACGCAAGCAGGTCCTTAAGTCCTCTCAGGTATACGACATCTTTGGTCAGGCCGCCGCCGCGAAAAACCCGCGTGGCGATAATGAACGCGGAGCGGCCGCTGAACTGAAACTCGGATCGCAACGCATCGAACACATCGCCGAATTCGGCCCCGTCAGTGACGAGGCGCACGGCGATCACGCGGGCCGCCAGCGTCCGCAAACGCAGCGGAGAGAGGTTGCCGGCGAGATATTCGGCCAGCACCCCCAGTCCCTCCTGCAGTTCATCGTAGTGGGCAAGCCCGCACTGCAATTGCTGCAATGGCTGATGGCCGCCGTTGTGCCAGGTCAAAATGTGCGTACCGATTTCATGATGCAGCAATGCGTCGACGCGTTCGCGCGGGATGCGGGCCTGTTCGGAGACAATGAGCATATTGTTCGACACCATCAGGCCAGCCGTAATGTTTCCGGATCGCTTCACTTCTGCAGAGAAATCGGCGCACTTGCGGCGGTAGTACGCGAACTGAATCAGCGCAGCTTCGGTTACGTGGTCTGCGCCCACGCATTGACTGTCGGCGCTGCGGTTGGGGCTCACGACGTCCAGAATGCGCCTGGCATCGGCATAGAGGTCGGCGGCGGCAACACCGAAGAGGTCTATGCTCACCTGCAGGAATCCCGGTGTGCCGCGAAGTTCCATCAATTCCAGCTGACGTTCCAGTTCGCGCTGCTTTTCCGCCAGCAGCGCCTTGATAACCGGCTCCTCGATGTCCTGCATGGGAAGGCCCAGCAGCCGTTCACGGGTCGAGGCTATGTCGACGCCCGGATCGCGATAACGAAACGTCGGTGTGCCCTTGCAGTCGCTCGACTGGAAGTCTTCCCAGAGTTCCTGTGTGGCACAGGGAGACACCGCTCTAAGCCAGTCAAACGCCCGTGAAATCTGCACCATCTCGGAGTCCACGGAGGCAGCGACGGGAGGAAGTCCGGAAGGCCTGTTATCGCCAGCTTCGATCATTCCATCGATCCTCCTGTCCGCGTCAGCTTGTGCCGCGTCGCGTTCACAGCATTGCGTATTGCGATGCGCAGATCCTCGAGCGCTGTGATGTTCGCGGTTGCGCTCCATTCGTCCATAAAGAATTTCTTGAACTCGAGCGACAGCACGCAGACTTTCGCCGGGTATCTCGAATGCAGCCAGCGGGGAAAGAACCCTCCCTTGAACTTTACGTTCTCACGAACGTCGAGGAGCCGGTTTTGACATGCCTGGCCTCGCAATGCGGCGACGAACGTGTCGACCAGGGACGCCCAGCGCTCGCGCTCCATCGTGCCCGTCCCGACGTTTACCTCAGGGTTGTCGATGAGACTTCCGGCAGGCTTGTCGGGACCGTCACGACGGTGGTTGTAACTGTGCAGGTCGAGCACGAGTACGCCATTCCATTGGTCGACGAGGGCATCCATCAGTTCGCCGACCTCGCGATAGAATCTGTCGTACTGCTCGAGCGAGCGCTGGATGACAGATTCCGGAAGACGCTCGCGCCACACCGTCAATCCCCAACAGTCTGCGGGGTCATCGGCAATTGCTTTTGCCCTCGGTCGGTTGAGATCGACTTCGAAGCGGGATCGATAAACCCGGATCGAACTGTCGCCGACCGCGGTCCACAGCCCGGTCAGCGGGTCTTCCTCGCGCAGCCGGGCCGCTTCCGGGATTGCAATCCATTCGGCTACATCCGGGCGGAGTTCATGACCTGAATGAATAGCGGTCGCCACGACGGGGCCGTCGCCGACGTCGACCGACCACGGCGGCATACCTGGCGCGTCATCGGCATGGCCCGCTGAAAGGTCGCGCGACCGGCAATCCGGCAAGTGGTCCGGAAAATGGTTAACGGAGTCTGCGACCAATACTGTCCCTCGCGAATCGCTGCTGCACTATTGCAGGAAACTGCAAGTTGCATGCCACGAAGCCCGGGCGGACGGCAGGCCGCGAATTGGTCTGTCCGTTGCCGGGTTCTGGTAATTGTTACTCTGGTTGCGCGCGAAATTACAAGGCGTCGACGACCGTGGCTCGCGGCTCCCCGCCCAATCCTCTAGAATTGCGATTCACTGCCTGGGAGGTTGAGCGTGACTATCCAGACGCGAACCGTTGCATACCGCGACGGCGATCGGTTATTCGAAGCTTACCTATGTTGGAACGACGCAACTTCGGTAGCGCGCCCGGGAGTTCTGGTAGCGCATGCCTGGCGCGGTCGCAGCGCATTTGAAGAAGCCAAGGCGCGGCAACTCGCGGAACTCGGCTATGTCGGCTTCGCACTGGATCTCTTCGGCAAGGGCGTGCTCGGGAAAAGCGTTGAAGAAAACAGGGCGTTAATGAAGCCGTTCATGGACGACAGGGCGCTCTTGCAACGACGCATGCAGCTGGCCGTTTCAGAGATCCGCTCGCAGGAGGAAGTCGACGAGACGCATATTGCCGCGATTGGTTTTTGCTTCGGCGGCCGCTGTGTGCTCGATCTCGCCCGCACCGGCGCCGACATAGACGGAGTGGTCAGCTTCCACGGCTTGTTCACTGCGCCGGGCAATACCGCCGGCAACAAAATATCGGCGAGGGTACTGGCGTTGCACGGATGGGAGGACCCGATGGCGACACCGGAGCATCTGGTCGCGCTCGGCAAAGAGCTGACGAAGATGGGAGCCGACTGGCAGATTCACGCGTATGGCAACACGATGCATGCATTCACCAATCCAGCGGCGAACGATGCGGGCTTCGGCACGGTCTACCAGGAGGATGCCGACAGACGCTCGTGGCGATCGATGCAGGCTTTTCTGTCCGAGATTTTCGGCTGAGGACCGGAGTGCATGAGGCTGGGCGGGTGGTACCTATGTTAGTCTTTCGCGCTGCGACCGATACATCAGAACATCTTCTGACCATGAAGAAGAGGACTACTGTGAAAAACTCCAGATCACTCATCCGCGGTTTCCTGCTCAGCCTGGCCGGCCTTGCGGCGTGCAGCGGCGACGAACCGCCTGTTGCCCCGACAGCCGACCCCGCGAGCGCATCGTCCGGCGATGCCGCGACCCCCGCTGACGAAGCCACCGCCGAAATCACTGCTGACCTCATGCGGGCCTATGTGATCGAAATTTCCGACGACAAATACGAAGGCCGCGGTCCAGGCAGTCGCGGCGATGAAGCAGCACGCGCATACCTGGCGCAGGAGATGGAGAAACTGGGGCTCGAGCCCGGTGCTGCGGACGGCACCTGGCAGCAGCCGTTCGACCTCGTAGGCATTACCTCAGAGCAACCGGACGAGTGGACGTTCCAGCATGACGACGGCGACATTACGCTGAAACAATGGGACCAGTTCATCGCGTCCAGCGGCGTGCAGGAAGAGCAGGCGACAATCGAAGATGCCGAGCTCGTGTTCGTCGGTTACGGCATCCAGGCGCCCGAGTACGAGTGGGATGATTTCAAGGGCCAGGATCTGAAGGGCAAGGTCCTGGTCATCATGAACAACGATCCGTCCTGGGACACGGACCTGTTCGGCGGAGAAACACGGCTCTGGTACGGGCGCTGGGACTACAAATACCTGAGCGCGGCGCGACAGGGAGCGGCCGGCGCAATCATCATTCATACGGCGCCGTCGGCAGGTTATCCGTTTCAGGTGGTGCAAACGTCCTGGACAGGCGAGCAATTCGAACTGCCGGCGGGAAGCGAGCCGCGCAACCAGATCAATGCATGGGTTACCGAAGATTCGGCACGCGAGCTCATCGAGCTGGCAGGCTACGATCTCGACGAACTGCGAACCGCCGCTGACAATCGCGATTTCGAACCCGTGCCGCTCGGGATTACGACGTCGATCTCGATGGACGTAACGCTGAACCGGGAGGCTTCAGCGAACGTGCTGGGACTGATCCCCGGCAGCGATCCGGAACTGCGCGATGAGGCAGTGATTTACACGGCACATCACGATCACCTCGGGATAGGCACGCCGAACGACGAAGGAGACTCGATTTACAACGGTGCGATGGACAATGCTTCCGGCCTCGCGCAATTGTTTGCTATCGCCAAGGCTATCAAGGCGCTGCCGCAGGCACCGCGGCGATCGATTCTGTTCGCGCTGGTCGGCGCCGAGGAGCAGGGGCTGCTGGGTTCGAAATACTATGCAGCGCATCCCACCTTTGCGCCGGGAAAGATCGCGGCAAACCTCAATTACGATGGCGGCAACATCTGGGGTGACACGCACGATGTAACCTATGTCGGCCTCGGCAAGACCTCCATCGATGGCATCGTCGAGGCCATTGCCGCGGAACAGGGGCGGGTGGTGAAACCCGACCAGTTCGCCGACCGCGGTTATTTTTATCGCTCCGACCAGTTCAGTTTCGCCAAAATCGGGGTCCCGGCCATGTACCTCGACACAGGCACAGACTTCGTCGACCGCCCCGCAGGCTGGGGCAAGGAACAGGTCAACCACTACACGGACGTGAACTACCACCAGCCGAGCGATGAATATGACGACAGCTGGAATTTCGACGGCATGATTGCCGATGCGCTGCTCGGCTACTGGACCGGTCTCGCGATCGCCAACGCGGATGAAATGCAGAAATGGAATGAAGGTGACGAATTCGAAGCGGCGCGTCTCGAGGCACTTTCCCCAGAGAACGACTGAATGTGAGTCATGGAACGCATTCTCGTAATCGCCGTGCCAGGGATAGGGGATGCTTTACTCGCGACACCGCTCGTCCGCTCACTGAAGCTTGCGTTCCCGAACGCATCGATCGACATGATCGTGCGTGATGGAAAATCGATCGTCGATAGTAACCCCGATATTTCGCGGATTCTGGTGCGAAAGCGCCGCCCTCCATTGTGGGACGACGTGAAATTTCTGGCTTGCATTTTCCGGCGCTACGACCTCGCCGTTTCAACGTCAACGACCGATCGCGCATTCACGTATATGCTCTTTGCCGCGCGAACCCGGGTCGGCACGGTTGCGTCGTTGACACCGCAAACCTGGTGGAAACGAAAAGTGGCCCGCAATTTCGTTGACGCCGACCCGAATGCGCACATTGTCAGCCAGAATCTGCGACTGGCGGACATCCTGAACATAAACCGGAACTGGACTGTGGTGTTGCCCGAACACTCGTCGCAGGTGCATCCGCCGAGTGTATATCACCGAATCGTGTCGTCGACCGTGCGCTACGCTGTTATTCATATGAAGCCGGGGTCGGTTGCGAGGGAATGGCCGGTCGAATACTGGCGGAACATTATAGAATCGCTGCGAAATCGGGGAATTACCGTCGTCGCGACAGGCGGAAAGAGTCACGCCGAGCGTGCATATGTGGCGGATGTTCTGTCCCGGTGGCTTTCCCGCAAGGCGGATCAGCCTACGGTCTTCAATCTCGCCGGAGCGCTTTCCTTTTGCGATATCACCCGGCTGATGCAGGGTGCAGCGTTTTACATCGGCACGGACACATCGACGACACACGTGGCGGCGGCGACCGGTATCCCGACTGTCGCGTTGTTCGGGCCGACCGACATTGTTCGCTGGGGCCCGTGGCCGCGGGGCTTTCAGGGCGGCAGTTCCCCCTATCGCAGCGATGAGTTATCGCAGACCGTCGGCAACGTCACGGTACTTCAACAAGCGTGTGCGTGTGGCTCGATCAGGCGCCCCTGCACCATCGCGCCCGGAATGCCGGGCTCCTGCATGACTCAGATCTTGCCGGATCGAGTTATGACCGTCGTGGACGGCATCCTGCAGAGTCCCGATGCTATCGCAGGCTAGGAGGCAAGGGTGCCTCTGCACGAGTTCGGGCGCAGGTTACTCTTGACGACGCAGGAGACGAGCGAATTCACCTAACGACGTTTCTGAATCCTGGCCAGCCAGTACAGAAGCAGCCCGGCGAGCGCAAGTCCTCCCGTAAGCTGCCAGGATTGCCTTGACGATTGCAGCGCAATCCACAGGCACAGAATCAATGCGATCGCAGGGATTGCATAGCCTCCTTTCAGACGAAATGCCCGTGCGCGTGCTTCAGCGTCCGCCCTGTGGCGGATCACGGGCAGCGCACCGATACACAGAACATAAACGGCCAGCCGTGTGAGCGAACTGGCGGCTGCGAGCCACGCGAAGGAGCCCGACAGGGCAAACAGCAGCGACAAGGCGCCCAGAAACAGAATTGAGTTGCCGGGTGTCGCATACTTTTCATGCACGGCGCCAAACCACCGGGGTAGCATCCGGTCTCGCGCAAGCGCGAACGTCAGTCGGGGCACGGTGATCATGATGCTTGCGAGGTTGCCGCCGATCGAGAATATCGCTGCGGCAGTTATGACCGTAGCGCCGACCGGGCCTGCGAGTTCGCGGCCGACGTCGACGAGCGTCGCACCGCTGTCGCCGGCTGCCGGCAATACGGAGATGTACACGAGCACGATCAGGAAATAGAACACGCCGATGCCGATGACGGTCGTCACCAGTGCGCGCGGCAGGTTGTATCGAGGCCTCGCGGTTTCGCCGGCAGTAATCGTGGCTGCTTCAAATCCGACGAAAGCATAGATCAGCAACAGCGTCGTTCCGCCCAGGTCGTCTATTGTCGGCATGTTTGCGGGGAACAACGTGTCGCCGCCGACGTACGGCAAGCCGAGAAGAATGAGCAGCAGCAATGGAACGATTTTGAAAATGGTGAAGAACCCGACTGTTTTGACGCCATCCCTGACGCCCAGGTAGTTCGCAAGAGTCAGGATGCCGGTCACCGCGACGATCAGTACGGCGCGGCCAGGACCTTCGCCGAACCACGGCCAGATTGCACCGAGGTAAATTGCCATTACCGTTGCATTGGCGGCGAAGGCCGTCATACGGCTCAAGAACAGTATCCAGCCGGTTATGAAACCCGTCAGCGGCCCGAACGCCGCGGTGGTGTAAAGCACGGGGCCGCCGGACTCGCGGAAGTAACTGGCGAGTTCCGAATAGGTCAGCACCACCGTAATGATCAGCAGGCCGCAGGCGAGAAAAAGCCACGGGCTCAACACGCCGGCTCGGGCGGCGACTTCGGCCGGAAGTGCGAAAATTCCGGCGCCGATCACGGAATTGAGCGCGATCAGCGCTACGCCGATAAAACCGATGCCGCGAAGCAGTTGACCCTTGTTATCGTTCGACCCGCCATTCCGGCCCGCTGTTGTATGTCCCAACCGTTCCCCCTTTTCTCATTCTGCCGGGCGTTCGCACACATAGTACACGCTATGGCGGTGGCCAATTCGAGTCACCGCGACAGCCTGGCGCGGCCGGTACTCAGCCGGTGCAGAATCTCACGCTTCACATCATCGGGCGGGACGACTCGCGGACGCACTTTGATCATTCCCGGATCGTCGATGTCCCTGGCGTGGAGAAGGGTATTGCCGACCCGGCCGCCGCTCCTGTGGACTTTGCAGGGGAACTACCGATAATGCTGCCTTCCAATGTACTGTTGCAGACCTGAACATAATGAAATTTCTGATAGTGCTCTCTGCCGTGCTCGCGCTCCTGGCTGCATGCTCGAACGATAACATCGAACCTCCAATGCCAGAAAAGATACCGGAAAAACTGGAAATCCACGGCGATGTCCGCATCGACAACTATTTCTGGCTGAACGAGCGGGACAATCCGGCCGTCATCGCGTACCTCGACGAAGAGAACGCCTACGTCGACAAGGTAATGGCTCCGTACGAAGGCTTGCAGAACACGCTCTTCGACGAAATGAAGGCGCGCATCAAGCAGGATGACCAGTCGGTGCCGTACAAGGATGGGGATTACTACTATTACTACCGCTATGAAGAAGGTCGCGAGTATCCGATTTACTGTCGTAGAAAGGGCTCGCTGGACGCGGCAGAGGAGATACTTCTCGACGTCAATGTCGGTGCCGAAGGCGAAGAGTTTTATTCAGTACGCGGATTTGCGGTCAGTCCGGACCACGGCAAAGCGACGTACGGGGTCGACACACAGGGAAGGCGTTTCTATACCGTACATTTTCTCGACCTCGAGACGGGACAATTGCTGCCGCGCAGAATCGAAAACGTAACTGCCGACGTCGAATGGGCAAACGACAGCGAGACCGTTTTCTTCACCAGGCAGGATCCCGAAACTCTCAGGTCGTACCAGGTATACCGGCACAGGCTTGGCGAGCCCGGGGACCAGCTGGTGTACCAGGAAGACGACGAGACCAATTCCGTGTTTATCGAAAGGTCCCTGACGGGTAAGTTTCTTTTTCTGACCAGCGCCGAAACGCTTTCGACCGAGGTGCGGTATCTGCCGGCGGACAAGCCATTGCGGGATTTCCGGATCTTTTTGCCGCGGCAGCGGGAGCACGAATACTACGTCACCGACGGCGAAGATCGTTTCTATATCCTGAGCAACGACGGCGCAACCAATTTTCAGGTACTCGAGACACCGCTCGAGGATACTTCCAGAGACAGCTGGCAAACGGTGGTGCCGCATCGCGAAAACGTGCTGGTTGAGGGCTTCGACGTATTCAAAGACCACATCGTCGTCGAGGTCTTGCAGGACGGACTCATTCAACTGGAAGTCGTCGACCGGAAAACCGGCGAGAGTTACCAGATCGAGTTCGATGAATCGGTGTACACGGCGTACGCGGACGACAACTATGAGTATGACACGACCTGGCTGCGCTACGTCTACGAGTCGATGACCACGCCGGAGTCGACCTACGACTTCAATCTGCAGACGCGGGAACACAAACTGATCGACGAGGCAGAAGTTCTCGGCGGCTTCGAGCGCAGCAACTACCAGACCGAACGCGTCTTTGCGACGGCAACAGACGGGACCTCGGTTCCGGTCTCCATGGTTTACCGAAAAGGAATGGAGAAGAACGGCCGCAATCCGCTGTTGCAGTATGGCTACGGATCCTACGGAGCGACGATCGACCCGGATTTCGATCCGGACGTGCTGAGTCTTCTCGATCGCGGCTTCATATTCGCGATCGCGCATATTCGCGGCGGCTCTCTGCTGGGACGTGAGTGGTATTACGACGGCCGTCAACTGAACAAGAAAAATACATTCACCGATTTTATCGACGTCAGCCGGTTTCTGATCGGGCAGGGCTACACATCTCCCGAGCATCTTTATGCGAACGGCGGCAGTGCGGGTGGATTGCTGATGGGAGCGGTCGTCAACATGGCGCCGGAGCTTTACCAGGGCGTGGCGACACGGGTCCCGTTCGTGGATGTCATCACGACGATGCTCGATGCGAGCATTCCGTTGACGGCAGGCGAGTGGAACGAGTGGGGAAATCCGGCCGAGAAGGAGTTCTACGATTACATGAAGTCGTACTCGCCCTACGACAATGTTACGGAACAGGACTACCCGAACATGCTCGTGACGACCGGCCTGCACGATTCGCAGGTGCAGTACTGGGAACCGGCGAAATGGGTCGCCAAGCTTCGCGAGTTGAAGACCGACGACAATTTGCTGCTTCTGAAAACCGACATGCAGGCCGGACACAGCGGCAAGACCGGGCGGTTCCAGAGCCTGGAGGACACGGCACTTTATTATGCGTTCTTCCTGGCGCTCGAGGATATTCGGGAATAACCCTGTTCGAGCCCGCGAGAAAACCTCTGCAAAATCGAATTCGTTCGTCCCTGGCACCAGCAGGAGTAGCGTCCGGGGGTGTTCCACGAGCGAGTTTCCCGTGTCTGAGCACGTGGAACACCCC
>JBBDXW010000057.1:0-19026 GCA_040902105.1 Woeseia sp. | reverse complement strand
AATGGGAGGGCGAAAGAATCGACTGGCCGCTGGCGGTCGGGCATTTGTATCAATAACGCGACTGGTGTCTCGGGTTACGTTGTTGCCGGAATTGATTGATGCCACGAATTTCAGGAACATCCTGTAGCAGGCCAGATCCAGCCTGAAAGACAATGTTAACCAGGTCAAAACCGAATGGCCGCTCCAGTTAGCGGACGATCAGAGATCCGGCGTCGAATGTGCACTATTGACCCAAAGCGGACGTGCTGATGCGTACTTACGTGGAAGTTGCAGTCCCCCTCATTGCCAAAGCAAGATCATGGTGCCCACTGTCTTCCAAAGCGCGCACGACGCCTTCGAAGTCACGGCCGTCACGGTTCTGGCTGAGTTTACGCTTGCCCTCCAACCGCGTCAGTTCAACCTTGATGCCGACTATCTGCCTCAACTGCTCTGCCAGATAGTCGGGTTCTGCGTCGCTCATCTTCCAGGGCCGAGGCTCGCGAGCCTCATGCGCTCGCGTCAGCCGCGCCACCACCCCGCGGACGAACCTCTCGTCGTCGCGAATATGAACGCGGCCATGCGCGTGGACGACCTCGTAGTTCCAGGTGGGAACATGTCGGTGCGTCTCCTGTTTGCTCGGATACCAGTTGGGTGAGATGTAGCCGTGTGGACCCCGGAACACCACCATCACCTCGGCACCTTCGCTGACTTCCTGCCAGATCGGGTTTGCGCGAGCGACATGGGCCAACAGAGTGCCGAAAGTCCCCCGCCCCTCTTCCAAGAGGAAGGGAAGGTGGTTGGCCTCCAGGCCGGTGGACGTTTGCGTGACCAGTATTCCGAGAGGATGCTCGCGGGCAACGCGGAACAATTCCTCAGACTTGAATTCGGCGAAATCCTGTGGCAGGTACATGTAGGCTCCGAGATTGAGTGGAGGATGGATTGCCAAAGCTTCCGATCAGTTGAGCGGGCGCTGCAACAGCAGCAGGCATATTACCAGCATGAAAACGGCAATCAGAGCGTCGAGCAAACGCCACGCGTGGGGGTTTCGGAATGCCCGTTGCAGCAGCCTGGCGCCGAAGCCGAGCGTCGAAAACCACGTAATGCTTGCAAGGCAAGCGCCCAGCGCGAATACCCAGCGCAGTATTCCCGGATAGCGCGTGGAGAGGCTCCCGAGCAGCACCATGGTGTCCAGATAAACGTGCGGGTTGAGGAAGGTAAACGCAAGGCACGTCATCATTACCCGGCGCCGGCTGACCTGCTCCACGCCTGTCGTTGCAAGCGATCCGGAACCTCGCCACGCGCGCTGCGCTGCCATCAGCCCATAGACACCCAGGAAAGCGGCACCCCCGAAGCGCATCACCTGCAACAGATCCGGCCACTGCTGTACCAGCGCGCCGATGCCGGCGACCCCGAGGAGAATCAGCGTGAGGTCGCCCACGGCACAGATCGCGACCACCAGACCCACATGTTCGCGGTTCAAGCCCTGGCGCAGGACGTAGGCGTTCTGGGCGCCGATGGCGATGATGAGTCCGGCGCTGGCGACAAAGCCAGCCGCTGCTGCTGAAAGAAGCACGGGCGGTGTCCACAATGACGGAAGGCTCACGGTACCGTCCGCTTTCGAATTAGGTAACTAAATATCCTATAGTCTGTTAAACAATTCTAATCCAGCAATGAATCTACTCCACCCCCAACTGTCGGCATTTGCTACGGTAATCGAAGAGGGAAGCTTTGAGGCTGCTGCGCGCCGACTCTCGGTCACGCCGTCAGCCATATCGCAACGCATAAAGGCGCTTGAAGACCGACTTGGGCAGGTGCTGGTCGTGCGTCAGGTGCCGTGCCGGCCCACGCCGGCTGGGAAGAGATTGCTTCGCCGGGTACGGCCGATGCAGGCACTCGAAGCCGAGGCAGTGGCAGAGTTCCTGCCGGAGGAAGCCGGGGCGGCGCGTACGCGCTCCGTTGCCATCGCCGTCAACGACGACTCGCTCCAGACCTGGATCCTGGCTGCGTTGTCCTCTCTGCACCAGAGACATGGATTGATGTTCGATGTACGCGTGGATGATCAGGACCATACGCTCGAACTGTTGCGAGACGGCACAGTACTGGGGACGGTCACCTCCGAAAGCAGGCCTGTGCAGGGCTGCAATGTCTACCCCCTCGGAGCGATGCGTTACCACGCGATTGCCTCCCCCGCGTTCATGGGGCGTTACTTTGCAGAAGGTGTCAATGCTGCCGCGCTGGCCCGGGCGCCGATGATCGTGTTCAACCGAAAAGACGATCTGCAATGGCGCTTCGTGCGGCGTATCACGCGCGCTCGACTGACGCCACCCATCCACTATCTGCCGACATCAACCGGTTTCGTTGAGGCCGCCGCGCGCAGTTTGGGCTGGTGCCTCGCGCCGGAATCTTTGGTCACACCTGCATTGCAGTCGAAAACGATTGTCAATATCGATCCAGAACGATGGCTCGACGTGCCACTTTACTGGCAACAGGTGGCAGTGCGCTCGAGCACTCTGCAACACATCAGCCGAGCGCTGCGCGAGATCGCCCTCAGCGCCTTGCGCGGATGACAACGGCCCTAGAGCTGAGATGGTTTTTTCGATGCATAGCGCCTAATCCTTCTCTTGTACGGAATTGGCCGATGTCCGCTTGTGGCCCGAAACCTGTCTGATAGCAAGCCCTAATCGAATGCCTGCTGCTGCGTGAACAGCGGATATTCGTCATGAGACGATCTGACAAAGTCTGGATACGTACTTTCGCACCTCAATTAGCGGTGATACTCCCCCGCGCGCTCCGGCTGATACACGATTTCCTCGATGTGAACCTGCAGAACCCCACCGCCCGGCTTCGGCCACTCGATTTCGTCCCCTTGGGAAAGGCCGAGCAGTGCGCTGCCGACCGGCGCGAGCACAGAAATGGTTCCGCCGCTTTCGTCCACGTCTTTCGGGTACACCAGCGTCAGTTGAAATTCCTCTTTCGATGACGCCACGCTGAACTTGACGGTCGAATTCATCGTGACGACGGTCGGCGGCATGTCCTCTGGTTCGAGCACGTCCGCACGGATCAACTCCGCTTCGAGTTCGGCCCTGCCGGGAAACACGCGTCCCCGGAACGATTCGAGAAGGGCATCAAGCCTTTCTGCATCCCGTGATGAGATAATTACGTTCGGTCTCATGTTCACTCTTGTCCTCTGTCAGTAAGTCCAGACCCAATGAACAGAGTATAGAGGATTGACTACCGAATGCCGCCCGCAATCCCGCACAGACTGCTATGCGACAACTACGTACTGCATTCCTCCGGATCAGCACGTACCCTGTCAGGCCATGTCGGAACCCCTGCAACCGTGCTCAGTTGCGCATTCCGGGCGCGGGCTGCGTTCCCGGGAACAACGTAGGGTCACCGCCTGACCATCCTGGTCACGCTGGTGGTCGGCCTGGCGGCACCCGGCCGCGAGTGTCGTAGCCGCCACGATTCCCGGTACAATGCCGCCTCCCGGACGAGGACACGTCCGTCGAAGGGGGGTGCAGCATGGGTCGGTTGACAGGCATCGCGCGGCGCGACGCCAAGCGTGCGCCAATGCAAACCCTGGACCGCGCGGAAATAAGCATGGACACCGGAGTGGCGAGGGACTTCCGCGGCAAGCCTGGAAAACGCCAGGTGACCGTCATCTCGGCCGAGGCCTGGCGGCAAGCCTGTCGCGAACTGCAAAAGGAACTCCCCTGGACCACTCGCCGCGCGAATCTGCTGGTCGATGAGCTCGAGTTGCCCAAAAAGATCGGCGCGATTCTTAAGATAGGCCCGGTGCGGCTGCTCATCACCGGTGAAGTCGATCCCTGCTCGCGAATGGACGAACAGTGTCCGGGCCTGACGAATGCATTGAAGCCGGATTGGCGCGGCGGCGTCAGTTGCGCCGTACTGCAGGGTGGATCAGTGACCCTGGGCGATGCAGTCGAAGCGGAGTCGACCGGAAACTAGGATGTTGCCGGGCATATTCCACTGGGTGGCCGCAGTTCTGCTTTTACTCGCGGTCCTCGTTGCGGTCCTTTACAACCTCCTGGTGCGGGATCGAAACCGGGTCGATGGCGCGTGGAGCGACATTGACGTGCAATTGCAACGCCGCCACGACCTCATACCGCAGTTAGTGAAGGCTGTCGATCAGTATGCGAAATACGAACGTGCGACGATTGAAGCGGTCACCGCATTGCGCGCCGAAGCGATGCGCACTACCGACGTCGAGACTCTGGGCAGGGCCGAGGAAGAACTGAGCGGCGGAGTAAAACGGCTGCTCGCCATTGCCGAGCAGTATCCCGATCTCAAAGCCAGTGAGAACTTCCTCAAGCTGCAGAGCGAGCTGGTCGAGACCGAAGATTATCTGCAATTTGCCAGGCGTTATTACAACGGCTCCGTGCGCGAGTTCAATACCCGGATCGAAACAGTGCCCACCAATGTCGTGGCGGGCTGGTTTGGGTTCACGGCACGGAGCTTTTTCCAGAAGTCATCCGACGACGTCGCGGCAGTGCCTCTCGTCAAACTCGGCAGCATCGAATGAGACAGCTCGCACTGTTCTGCCTGTTGTTGGGCCCATGCGTCTCCTGGCCCGACGAACGGATTCTCGATTACCACAGCGATATTCTCGTCCGCCAGGATGGCTGGATCGAGGTGACGGAGACAATCACCGTCAGAGCCGAGGGTATAAGCATCCGCCGCGGGATTTACCGGGATTATCCGACGCGCTACGAGGATCGCTTCGGCAACGATGTCGAGGTCGACTATGAACCGAAGTCGGTACTGCGCGACGGACGAACGGAAGACTTCCATTCCGAAACGCAACGAAACGGCGTGCGCACTTACTTCGGCTCTGCCGATCGACTCCTGAGTCCGGGCGAATACACGTACCAGTACCGCTACGATGCCGGGCGCATGCTCGGCTTTTTCGACACGCGTGACGAACTTTACTGGAATGTTACGGGGCTCGGTTGGGCTTTCACGATCGACAATGCGTCGGCAACAGTGAGCTTTGGCTTCGACTTGCCGCCGGAATCTGTCGGTCTCGACGCCTATACCGGCGCCTTCGGCGAGAGTGGCCGCGATTACTCCGCTTCCGTCGATCACACCGGCCGCGCGCAGTTCGAGACGACGAAGCCGCTCCACCCAGCTGAGGGCCTGACGATCGCGGTCGACTGGCCGAAGGGGTATGTCGAGGAGCCGGGTACGCTGCAACGTGCGATCTGGACGCTGTTCGACAACGCTAACCTTCTGGTCGCCCTTGCCGGGTTGCTCGGCGTGCCTGCCTACTACATTCCGGTATGGCGAAAATTCGGCCGCGACCCGAAAGAAGGGTTGATCGTGACGCGTTACGAACCGCCCGAGGGTTTTTCGCCGGCGTCGCTGCGTTTCATCGAGCGAATGGGCTACGACGACAAAGCGATGACTGCGGCGATCGTCAATCTCGCGGTGAAGGGCTACCTGCGGATCGAGAAGTCGGGCGATGAGCACGTTCTCGAACAGGCGGACGCCGGATCCGATGCGGTGCTCGCCACGGGGGAGAAAGCCCTTCTTGCCGGACTTTTCAGTGCCGGCAAGCGGGTTGAACTGCAGAACAGCAATCACGAGATACTCGGAAAAGCGCGCGAGCAGCACCGGGCATCGCTCAAGCGCGACTACACGAACCGCTATTTCACGACCAACGGCGCGATGAACCTGCCGGCCGTCCTGATCGCGATCGCGGCGGCGATCATTGCGCTCCGTGTCGGCAGCGGACCGACGCCGTTGGTCATCGGCACAGTCGTTGCGATGGGCCTCGTCATCGTTCTTTTCGCGATTCTGATGAAGCGGCCGACAGGTCTCGGCCGTAAAGTGCTCGACGAGGCGGCGGGCTTCCGTGATTACCTCGAGATCGCGGAGAAGGACGAGATGAACCTGAGAAACCCACCGGAAAAAACGCCGGAGTTGTTCGAACGCTACCTGCCGTTTGCCCTCGCGATGGGCGTGGAACAACGCTGGGCGGAACGTTTCGCGGCAATCCTCGCAAATTTGCGCGGCCCCGGGGGTGGTCCGTATCATCCCTCCTGGTACAACGGCTCCTGGAACGCCAGGAATTTCAGCCGCAGCACTTCGGCGCTGACCAGCGGACTGGATGCGGCCATCAGTTCGTCAGTCACGGCCCCAGGGTCGTCTTCCGGCAGCGGCGGCGGCGGTTCTTCTGGCGGCGGCGGCGGCGGGGGCGGGGGCGGCGGCTGGTAAGCCAGTGTTTTGAGCCGGGCTCAATGCCCCCGTAGCCACAAACCCTCCCAGCGGCCCGAGCGAAGGAAACATCCTGTTTTGAATCAATTCTCGTATCAAAGACGGCAGCCGGTGGACAACAGCGCGATTCCGAACGCGATCTTCGTGCTGCTTATCACGAACGGCCTGGTTTATGCGGCGCAGCATCTGGCCCCGAACCTGATGTTCAGATACTTCCCGTTGTGGCCGCTCGCCTCGACCGACCCGCAGTTCATGCCGTGGCAGTTGCTTACCTACGGCTTCCTGCACGACTTCGGCAGTCTGCAGCACATCCTTTTCAATATGTTCGGCCTGTGGATGTTCGGCCGGGATCTCGAGCGCATGATGGGCCTGCAGCGCTTTCTGACCTATTACCTGACCTGCGTGGTCGGCGCGGGCATCGTGCAGTTGATCGTTGCGGGTATGCAGGGCGGGGTCTATCCCACCCTCGGAGCGTCGGGCGGCGTGTTCGGTATCCTGCTCGCCTACGCGATGGCGTTTCCGAATCGCACGGTAATGCTGCTGTTCCCGCCTATACCGATGAAGGCGAAGTATTTCGTATTGGGCTATGGCCTGCTGGAACTCTATCTCGGCGTCAGCGGCCGCTCGCCTGGCGTCGCCAATTTTGCGCACCTCGGAGGCATGCTGTTCGGTTTCCTGCTGCTGCAGTACTGGCGCGGCAAGAGACGACCCCGTCCGTAAAGACGCCGTCGGCATCGAGTGCCGCAAGCCTGATACCGGCCGGCGGGGGTCGCCCATGTGAGCCGGCCAAAAAAGTCCACTGCAGAATTGCGACAGGCTGCGACATTCTGTGACGCCGATCGAAGTTTGAGCTGCAATCGTTTTCCCTGGCCGGACGTCTCATGTTAAATAAGGCGTACCAGGAGTCTTCGCGGTAGAAGCATTCCTGCTGCGAGTGCGCGAGCCGTCCATTATTCAAGACAAGAGGAGCCACGATGGAAATGAAGCGCAGAGAATTCCTGGGTGGCGTCGCCGCGGGCAGCGCGATTCTCACGATGCCGGCGTTTCTGTCGGGATGCGGAGTCCATCAGGCGATTACGGTCACACAACCGACCCCGCAGAATCCGTTTCTCACGTGGTTCGGCGTGGATGAGGCAACGATATCGCAGGTCATGGCCGAATTGACGGCCAATGGCGCCGATGCCGCGGATCTTTACTTTCAGCATCAGCGAGTCAATTTTCTCAGCATGGAAGACGGCATCGTGAGCCGTGCAAATTCAGAAGTTTCGCAGGGTGTCGGGCTGCGTGTCGTCGTCGGCGATCAGACCGGGTACGCATTCACTGAAGATCTGACGCTGCCTTCCATGCTGGCGGCGGCCCGCACCGCGGCAGCAATAGCCAACGGTTCAAGCGTCGTTGCGCCGCAGGCGTTTAACCCGAAACGCGCGGGTGATCTTTATAAGGCTGAAGTTGCCTGGGCGGATATCGGCGTCGACAGGAAACTGCCCCTGCTACAACGTGTCGATCGGCGCGCGAGACTGGCGGACCCCTCGATCGACAAAGTGTCCGTTTACTGGGCCGATGCCGACGAACGAGTGCTGATTGCGACGCTCGATGGCCATGTGATCACGGATCACCGGCCGATGACGCGTCTCAGCGCACAGGTCACTGCTACACGCGAGGGCGAATCCCAGAGCGGGTTTTCGAATGTCGCGGCACGCGAAGAATTTTCCTGGTACACCGACGAACGCATCGACCGGATGGTCAAAGAGGCGGTCGATCGGACGTTGATCCTGTTCGAAGCAAAACGTCCGCCGGCTGGCGAGATGCCGGTTATTCTGGCGGCGGGCGCAAGCGGCATCCTGCTGCATGAAGCAATCGGTCACGGTATGGAAGCGGACTTCAATCGCAAAGGCATGAGCATCTATTCCGACATGATCGGCAAAAAAGTGGCCGAACCGTTCGTCACGATTGTGGATCAGGGCACGATCCCGAGAGAGCGGGGCGCGCTGAACTACGACGATGAAGGCAATGCATGCGGCCGCACCGTGATGGTCGAGAACGGAATCCTTCGGTCGTACCTGCACGATTCGATCAGCGCAAAACACTACAAGGTTGCGGTGACGGGGTCCGGACGGCGTGAGTCCTACCGCTTTGCGCCGATGCCGAGAATGACCTGCACATTCATGGAGGACGGCCCGCATACGAAAGACGAGATCGTGGCGTCAGTCGACAGCGGCATCATCGCGGAGACTTATACGAACGGCCAGGTACAGATCGGCGCGGGCGACTACACGTTCTACGTTAAGAACGGATGGCTGGTCGAGAAAGGGAAGATTACGGCTCCGATAAAGGACGTCAATATCATTGGCAACGGGCCGGAGTCGCTGAAGCGCATCACGATGGTCGCGAACGACGCGTATCTCGATACGGGCGGCTGGACTTGCGGCAAGAACGGGCAACAGGTGCCGGTGTCACAGGGCATACCGACGGTGCTGGTCTCCAACATGACCGTTGGAGGCGAAAATGCTGGTTGAGCTCAATGAGCGCGCGGCACAGGCTGTCGACCGGGCCGTCGCCGCCGGCGCAGACGATGCCTGGGTCGTCGCTACCCAAAGCCGCGACGTCGAGTTCAATTACCGCGACGGTGCGCTGGAGAAAGTGCAGGATGCGGCGTCGCGGAACCTGTCCGTACAAATTTACGCGAATGGACGCTATTCCAGCCACTTGACCACCGACCTCGACGCCGACAGGCTCACAGGATTCCTGCAACAGGCGGTCGCGATAACCGCGGCGCTGGAACCGGATCCGCATCGCGAGATTACGCCTGCCGAGTTGTTCGAAAACCGTCCGGCGACCGATCTGGACCTCGTTGACGGCAGCGTAAGCAGGCTCGATCGTGAACAGCGGCTTGCATGGTGCGTTGCACTCGACGACGCTGCACGCAGGCATGAGCGCGTGATCTCGGCGACAGCGGGGATTTATGACGGCAGAGTGACTTCCGCAAGCGCAAGCAGTAACGGCTTTTCAGGTTCGAGCGAGGCGACATACTGCTGGCTCGGCACCCGTGTGACGCTCCGGGACCGCGGGGAGCGACGCGCGTCGGACAGCTTTTTTGCAGGCGGCACGCACGTCGGCGATCTGCCGGTCGCCGGGTCCATAGCCGAGCAGGCTCTCGACCGGGCGCTCGTTCGTCTCGATGCGGACAAGGGCCCGACGGTCAGGACGATCATGCTCGTCGATTCGCGAGCCGCATCGTCACTGATCGAGCGGCTGCTGCAATCTGCGTACGCCCAAAGTGTGCAGCAGGGCAGGTCGTTCTGGGCATCGCTGACCGGCAAAAAGGCCTTTAGTGACAAGCTGAGCCTGATCGACGACCCGCTGATTCGTCGCGGTCTTGCCTCGCGTCTTTTTGACAACGAGGGTATATCCGCCGCGGTGCTGCCGATCGTCGAGGTGGGCGTCGTCAGAAATATTTACGTGGATACCTACTATGGGCGCAAGGCCGGGATGGAGCCGACCACAGGCAGCCCGTCGAATATCCGTGTCGGAGCCGGCAAGCAATCGTTAGACGAACTCGTGGGAGACGTCGGCGAGGGTATCTATGTCACCTCATGGCTCGGTGGAAATGCCGACGGCACCACCGGTGATTTTTCGCTCGGGCTGCGCGGCCACTTGATCGAAAACGGCGTCATCGGCCGTCCGGTCGGTGAAATGAACGTGACCGGCAATCTGCGCACCCTCTTCAGCAGGCTCGAAGCCACGGGCAACGATGTCTATCCGTACGCGACGATACTGTCGCCGTCACTGGTCTTCGCCGACGTCGATTTTTCCGGAGCGTAGGCCGAATAAGGGGGACGAATAAGGGGGACAGTGACCTTAAGTCGGAGAAAAGGTCACTGTCCCCCTTATTCGTCCCCCTTATTCGGGCGGTTACGAAGTCGAGCCGGTCGAATCGATTGGTCCAAAATTGCAAACGCTCCGATCGCTCGGTGTTCTGATTTCGGTCGACGACTTCGGCACCGGTTACTCGTCGCTCGCAAGTATCGAGGCTGCCGTGCCCGTACTGATTCGCAAGCTTGCCTGGTGCCCGCTTGCCCAGTGCCCTGTCTCAAAGGTTGTCGCGCATTCTTCGCTGGCGCTGCTGCGCATAACTCGACTCAAAATGTAATTTTTCACCTGGCAGAACTGTCGCAGAGGGCAGACAGTGTGTTTCCTGTGCGGGACACATTTACAATGACCCTGCAATCGCTACACGCGTTAGCAATGCGAGCACGGAACCGGCGCCGCCAATCGGTTGCCTGGTGATGGCTGGCACAGAACTTGCTCGCATATTCGTTACCACGTTGGTTCGTTTGGGCAGCCTTATCCGTGGAGATTCTTACCGTTCGCCGGAGCAGTGCCGGCGCCGCTGACGCGCACACGCAGGCGGCTGTGCTGTGGAACTCACGGCGCAAACGAACCTGAGCTCATCACTAAAGGGAAACCGAATGTGTGGTTAAAGATTACATATGCGTTATTAACAGTGGTACTGGTAGCCGCGGTCGAACTCACGGTCGGCTGGTCGCGATTGCTGGAACCCTGGACCCGGGCCTCCCCTTCCGCAATTCTCGGTGCCGCGCTCCTCGTCCTGCTAACCTATGTGATCCGATCCGCGAGGCTTTTTCGCTTCTATCGTGAATGCAACGACATCCGACCCTGTATCCGACTGTTCCTGCTGCACAACGTATTCGTAAACTTTCTGCCGTTGCACTCTGGCGAAGTGTCGTTTCCGATTCTCATGAAACGTTACTTCGCGATTTCCGTGAATCGCTCCGTGTCCGGGTTGCTGTGGCTCAGATACCTCGATTTCCATACGCTTATTCTGATTGCGCTGGCGGCATTGTGGCTGGCGACTCCCTGGCGCTGGGT
The DNA here is from genome assembly GCA_040902105.1 of Woeseia sp. GTDB lineage: Bacteria > Pseudomonadota > Gammaproteobacteria > Steroidobacterales > Woeseiaceae > IDS-8. The sequence continues at coordinate 7,917 of JBBDXW010000057.1, read as the reverse complement.
CGCGCCATTGCTGGTCGTCTGGGTCGTCTTGCCGATTTTCGCCGTGATCCTCTGGGAAACCTGCGGTGTCGTGTTCGACAAACACGACAACAGGTTTTCGGCGTTGATTGCCGGCGTATTGAAGACACTGCCGAAATCGCGAAGCAGGCTTTTCGAAAGCTGGGGCTGGACGACCCTGAATTGGGGAGTAAAGCTCGTTTCCTTTGCCTGGATCCTGACAATATTCGCGCCGATCGATTTCGCCGAGTCCGTGTTCGGGGCGGCAGGCGGTGAGCTTTCAACCGTGTTGCCGATCAATCCCCCGGCTGGAATCGGCAGTTACGAAGCGGGGGTGTTCGCCGCCGTTACACCGCTTGGCGTCAAGGCTCACCACGCCATCATTGGCGGTATAAACCTCCATTTGTTCGTGCTCGGGATGGCGCTTGTGGGCGGCTTACTGACGTTTTTGATCCCGAGAGGCCTCGCGCCCCAATCGACGTTTGTAGCATAGGGGTGGGCCGGGTACTTGAACCACGTCAGCCGAGAAGCGTCGCCCATCGCATGCACGACCTCCTCCCGGCTTGCGGGGGTCGTCACGATGGCCGAAGGCATCGAGTATTGGTGGGCCTGGTAGGACTTGAACCTACGACCAAGGGATTCACTTTAGCCATTCATTTCTGAATGGAGTGGACTATCTCATCACCCTCAACCGAGTTGTTAGGGGCGGGACGCTCTAGCCTGTTATCAAGAACGCTCAAGTTCTCAGGTAGTCTCTGCACCTTCCGGCGGTGTACCGCCGGCTTGGCTCAGGGTTGCCATCAGCCTGGCTGTTAAGGTTTCCCTGATTTCATCCCGTTCAAATTGTGTCTTTCGACACAAACGCACCGTTTTGTTGATGAGTCCCCTGCTCTAACCAACTGAGCTACAGGCCCGTAAAAAAGGAGCGACATTGTAACAGATTCCCGCGTACGCGAGCGATGAGCCGGGGTGGCAAGCGCCTCCCGGCTCCCCGATGATTTGGCGTGGGATTAGTCTTCTATCAGAAAACTTCGCAGCTGATCCGAGCGAGTCGGATGCCGCAGCTTTCTCAGCGCCTTCGCCTCGATCTGGCGGATGCGTTCGCGCGTGACGTCGAACTGCTTGCCGACTTCCTCGAGTGTGTGATCGGTATTCATGTCGATACCGAAACGCATACGCAGCACCTTGGCTTCCCTCGGCGTCAAGCCGGCCAGCACGGAGTGCGTCGTTTCCTTCAAACCTTCCGACGTCGCCGAGTCAACCGGCGAATGCACGGTCTGGTCTTCGATGAAGTCACCGAGGTGCGAATCCTCGTCATCGCCGATCGGCGTTTCCATCGAAATCGGTTCCTTGGCGATCTTCAGCACTTTGCGAACCTTGTCCTCGGGCATTTCCATGCGTTCCGCCAGTTCATCCGGCAACGGCTCCCGGCCCATTTCCTGCAGCATCTGTCGGGAAATCCGGTTCAGCTTGTTGATCGTCTCTATCATGTGCACCGGGATTCGAATGGTTCGCGCCTGATCTGCAATCGAGCGAGTGATTGCCTGGCGAATCCACCAGGTCGCATAGGTCGAAAACTTGTAGCCGCGCCGGTACTCGAACTTGTCCACGGCTTTCATCAGGCCGATGTTGCCTTCCTGAATCAGATCCAGGAACTGCAGGCCGCGGTTGGTGTATTTTTTGGCAATCGAAATCACGAGACGCAGGTTGGCTTCCACCATCTCCTTCTTGGCGCGTCGGGCCTTCGCCTCGCCGATCGACATCTGGCGGTTGATCTCCTTGATCTCGGCGATCTTGAGGTTGGTCAGCGTCTCGACCGCAAGGAGCTTGCGCTGCGCGCGCAGCACGTCGTCCCTGAGTTTCGCCAGGGTCGATGAGTGTTTGCGCTTGGCACGAATATGCTTCTCGATCCAGTTGAGGTCGGTTTCGCTCTTGGGAAAACTTGCCAGAAAATCTTTCTTCGGCATGCCCGCGTCGCGCACACAGATCTGCATAACCTGACGTTCCTGCGTGCGAATCACCGATACCGACGAACGCAAATTACGTACCAGCACGTCGGTCAACTTCGGCGCGAGCTTGAGCTCCATGAGCTGGTCGGCGAGTTCAGCACGAACTTTCGCGGTCTTCTTGTCGCGGCTGCCATGTTTCTCCAGCGCGGTCAGCGTCCGCTTGTAAAGACGGCGAATGACCTTTACCCGTTCGGCGACTTCCTCCGGATCGGGTCCCGTATCGACAACTTCCTCTTCGGCATTGTCGTCGTCATCGCCGTCCGACTTGGTGATCGGCGACTTGATTTCGTCAGGCGCATTCGGGTCGATGAAGCCGACCACGAAATCCTGCATGCGCGTCTCACCGGCGGCTACAGCATCGTAGACTTCGAGCATGCGCTCCAGAGTCGGCGGAAAGTGCGCCATGTGGTACTTGACCTGGTTCAGCCCGTCTTCGATGCGCTTGGCAATTTCGATTTCGCCCTGCCGGGTCAGGAGTTCAACCGTGCCCATCTCGCGCATGTACATGCGCACGGGATCGGTGGTGCGTCCGAATTCCGCGTCGACACTTGCCAGTGCGGCTTCCGCTTCTTCGGCTGCATCGTCGTCGTCACTCGAGACGGCGGTATCGGAAAGCACTAACGACTCGGCATCCGGCGCTTTTTCATGCACGGCAATGCCCATGTCGTTAATCATGTTGACGATGTCTTCGATCTGTTCGGGATCGACAATGCCGCTTGGCAGGTGATCATTGACCTCCGCATAGGTCAGGTAGCCCTGTTCCTTGCCGCGGGCAATCAGATCTTTTAGCTGCTGCGTCTGTTTGTTGCCGCTAATCATTGCGCGTTTTTCGGCCAAGTCCTTGAACCTCCAAGTAAAAAATGCAAACGACGAAGTATACTCCTTTGACAGAGTCCAATCCAGATTTATCCGTCAATTTCGGGTTTCGCCACGCGCTGCCAGGCCTGCTTGAAGTTCGGACCGCTCGGCGTCCGACATATCCTCAAGTCTTTGTTTGTTGACAATTAAGTCTTGCACGCGTTTCCGCACGCCGCCCATTGCCAGCTGCTGTATACAGGCCGACAGCTCGGTGACCGGGTCGAAATCCTCGGGTGGTGGCATTTCGTGGGCTGCCAGCTCGCCGAGATGGCGGCCGTCGCTGTCATTTCGCCATCTCTCAATCAACACGGCCATCGTTATATTGGGTTCTGCCTTCACTGTTTCAATGAGGGACCGAAGCAGGTCGGCGCCGGGCCGGTCGACGCCGGCAAGTTGTTCGACGTCAAGCGTCAGGGCGGCATTCGGATGATGCAGGAGCAGCGTAATCGCACGCTGTACGACGGATACGCGTCGGGCGGATGATTTCCTGTTGCGGGAACGACGGGAAGCGGCGAGCCCATGATCTCGTTTTTTTGCAATCGCCTTTGCGGCGTCTCGTGAAAGAATCGGATCGAGTTCCGCCGGCGTAAGGCCGATCGTTTCGGCGAGCTGTTTTGTCAAGAGCTTCCGGTAGACGCCATCCGGGATGCGCGACACCAGCGGACGCGCAAGTTCGACGCACCGCGCCCGCCCGTCGATGGTGTGCATATCCACCTGTCCGGACAATTCGCTCAAAAGAAATTCGGATAAAGGGACACCCTGATCCAGTGCCGTCTCGAACGTCTGGGCGCCGTTCTCCGCCACGAATGAATCCGGATCCTGCCCATCGGGAAGAAAAACAAATCGAATCTGGCGGCCTTCGCGCACTTCCGGCAGCGCGACTTCCAGCGCCCGCCAGGCAGCGGCCCGGCCGGCGCGGTCTCCGTCGAAACAGAACAGGACATCGTCGCTCAGGCGAAACAGGCGATTCAGGTGTTCGTCGGTTGTCGCGGTGCCGAGCGTGGCTGCAGCGAAATCAATGCCGTGGCGCGCCAGGCCGACGACATCCATATAGCCCTCGACGACTACGAGCCGCTCGATGTTGCGCAATGCCTGACGCGCTTCGTACAAGCCGTACAGTTCCCGCCCTTTGTGAAACAGCACTGTTTCCGGCGAATTCAGGTATTTAGGAGTGTCCTGACCCAGAACCCGGCCGCCGAAGCCGATGCAGCGGCCGCGGGAGTCGTGTATCGGAAACATCAAGCGGTCGCGAAAGCGGTCGTAGTGGCTGCCATTATCCCTGCGAATGATCAGGCCGACCGCCAGCAAGCGCTCGATCGATTCCTGCGACGTACCGAACGTATCGAGAAGTTGGCTCCAGCCGGACGGTGCGTAGCCAATACCAAAGCGCCTGGCCGTTGCCCCGTCGATACCGCGGGCTTTCAGGTAGGCAACGGCGGGCTCATGGTTCTTCAGTTCCGCCTGGAAATACCTTTCGGCTTTTTCCATGCACTCGAAAAGCTCATCGTACCGGCGCGCAGGACGCTGACTTTCTTCGCGCGGAACCTGGATACCCATCATGCGGGCAAGGGTCTCGACGGCGTCGGGGAAACTCAGGTGGTCATGTTCCATCAGGAACCCGAGCGCGGTGCCGTGAGCACCACAGCCGAAGCAGTGATAAAAGCCCTTCATCGGGCTGACGGTGAAGGAAGGCGTCTTCTCGTCATGGAAGGGACACACGCCCTTGTATTCCCGGCCGGCCTTTTTGAGCTGAATTCGCGTGCCCAGGACTTCCACAATATCGGCCCGCGCGATGAGGTCGTCGACAAAATGTTGGGGTATCAAACCGGACATAGGCGTTAAAGGTTTTCGCGGTACTGGCCGTCTTGTGGAAGCATAGCCAACGGGCGCTCATCCGCCAGCATTTTTTCGCCGCCATAAGGCAGCATTAAGCGCTTCGCGTAACGGCCTCCCTGGTGTCGGGTCCCGCAAACAACTCACTCAACTATCGGGATAGCCGTGACTTCACTTTGGCGCTGACTGCGCCCATATCGGCCCGGCCCTGCGCCTGAGCTTTCAGGTTTCCCATGACTTTGCCCATGTCGCGTACGCTCGCGGCGCCGGTATCGGCAATGGCTTTCTCGATGAGTGCGTTGAGCTCGGATTCCGACAAGGCGGGCGGCAGGTATCGTTCCAGCTCTGCAATCTCCGCAAGTTCGATGTCCGCCAGGTCTTCGCGTCCTCCTTGCCGAAACTGACTGACCGAGTCGCGGCGTTGCTTGACCATCTTGTCGATGACGCCAAGTACGCCGCCATCGTCCAGTTCGATGCGCTGGTCGATTTCGATCTGCTTGATCGCCGCGAGCAGCAGGCGCACCACTTTCAGCCGGTCCTTGTCACCGGACTTCATGGCGTCCTTCATGTCGTTCAGAACCTGACTTTTGAGTGTCATAAACCGGATGTAAGGACTCGGGTTACGAGACCTGGAGCGAAGGGCGGTACGAAAAGCTGTATCAAGGGCCTGCTGACGTCCATCGCGAGTTCGAACGATGCTGCCAGGACCGGCAAGCCGTGGCTCATGGAGCGGCCGATCGTGCCCGGCGGGATTCCATTGTTTCGATCAATAAAGGCGCTTGCGCCTCGAGACTTCACGGGAAATACGCTTGAGGTGGCGCTTCACGGCGGCCGCCTTCTTGCGCTTGCGCTCCTGGGTGGGCTTCTCGTAAAACTCACGGCGGCGAAGCTCTGTCAGGACGCCGGCTTTTTCGCAGGCGCGCTTGAAGCGTCGCAGTGCGGCGTCGAAATACTCGTTTTCTTTGATGCGAACACTCGGCATAGGAAATTCTGTTCCAGCTGCAGCATAAATAAACCCGGCTCAAGGGCCGGGGCAGGGCCGCTCATAATATCGGCTGAGGCAGCAAAATGCAAAGCGAGCAAGCGGCTGCGGCCGCCGGCCGGGCCGTGTGAACGGTTGTATCCGGGCCGCCCTCAGGCAATCCACGGGCGAGCTCGGGCGGCCCCTCGCGCTGGCCTCTGGGGTATCATGCGGCGCCTATGCGAGTTCTGGGGCTTGAAACGAGTTGTGACGAGACCGGCGTCGCGGTTTTCGATGCCGAACGCGGCCTGCTTGCAGAGGCGCTCCACAGCCAGGTCGATCTGCACGCCCGCTACGGCGGCGTGGTGCCCGAAATCGCTTCCAGGGACCACATCAGGCGACTGCTGCCGCTGGTCGATGAGGTTCTCAAGGAGGCCCGGACGGCACGCCCGGACGCCATTGCCTATACCGCCGGGCCCGGCCTGGTCGGAGCGCTGATGGTGGGAAGCGGCCTGGCGAATGGACTCGCCCTGGTCTGGGGGTGTCCGGTCATCCCGATCCATCACATGGAGGCACATTTGCTCGCAACCATGCTGGAGCCCGACGCACCGTCGTTTCCGTTTCTCGCGCTACTCGTGTCAGGCGGCCATACGATGCTTGTCGGCGTGGACGGGTTGGGCGAATACCGCCTATTGGGAACGACACTCGACGATGCCGTTGGCGAAGCCTTTGATAAAACAGCGAAGCTCCTTGGACTTGGTTATCCGGGCGGCCCGGCCCTGGCGCAACTCGCAAAACAGGGCGATGAGAACGCATTTGCATTTCCGCGACCGATGCTGAACCAGCCGGGTCTGGACTTCAGTTTCAGCGGACTGAAGACGGCGGCGATGCTGCAGGTCCGGGCATCCGAAAGCCGGGGAGAGCTCGACCTCGTACGGGCCGGCATCGCGGCCTCGTTTCAGCGCGCCGCGATCGACACGCTTGTCGCGCGAACCTTGAGGGCCGCGCGCCAGGAACGAAGCCGCCGTATCGTGGTCGCCGGCGGTGTCGGTGCAAACCTTTTGTTGCGGGCGGCACTGTCGCAGAAATTCGATGGCAAGGTCTTTTATCCGCGCCCTGAATTCTGCACGGACAACGGAGCGATGATTGCGCTTGTCGGCGCCCTCAGATTCCCGGATGCTGCACCGCCCGGAACGATTGAAGCCCGCCCACGCTGGCCGATCGAATCACTTCGGCCGCCAGCGACACCCTCACAGGCATCTCATGCATAAGAAGATGAAAGACACGATTTTTCTGCACGACCTGCGCGTCGAGACCATCGTCGGAATCTGGGACTGGGAGCGAAAAATCCTGCAGACGGTCAGTATCGATCTCGACATGGGTGCCGACATACGACGCGCCGCGAACTCGGACAGCATCGACGACACTCTCAATTACAAGGCGGTCGCAAAGCGGGTCCAGCAGTTCGTCGGGGATTCGAGTTTTCAACTGGTAGAGACGCTGGCGGAGAAGATTGCCGCACTGGTCCTCGACGAGTTCGCCGTACCCTGGGTCCAGGTGCGCGTCAGCAAGCCGGGCGCTATCCGTGGTGCCCGGGACGTAGGCGTGCAGATCCACCGGAGCAAGGAAACCGGCGGGTAGCGGAGCCGGGTTAACGATGCCCAGGGTGTACCTCGGACTTGGCAGTAATATCGATGCCGCGGCGAATCTGCGACTTGCCGTTCGCGAATTGCGGCGCCGTTTCGGCCGGCTCAAGCTGTCTCCGGTTTACCAAAGCGCACCGCTCGGCTTCGATGGCGACGATTTTTTGAATACCGTCGCCAGGCTCGATACGGGCCTGCCGGTGGAAGACATTCTGCTCGTACTGGACGACATTCATGCCATCGCCGGACGCCGACGCGACCAGCGCAAGCTGGTTTCACGCACGCTCGACATCGACTTGCTGTTGTACGACCGGCTCGTCGTGGACAAACCCGGTTTGCGGCTGCCGCGCAGCGATGTATTAATGTACAACTTTGTGCTTCGCCCGCTGGCCGAACTTGCACCGGGTTACCTGCATCCGGTAACCGGCCGCCGGCTTGCCGATCATTGGCGCGATTTCGGCAGCGGGTCCGATCCGGATAGCGATCGTAAGCGCGACTCCGAAAGTCATCCGCTCACCCGGGTGAGTATCGATCTCTAGGAGTCTCTGCACACGCTCGGGCTTTTGACGACGCAGGAGTACCGTCCGGGGGTGTTCCACGCGCTCAGACACGGGAA
>JBBDXW010000056.1:0-94493 GCA_040902105.1 Woeseia sp. | reverse complement strand
GTGTTCCACGAGCGAGTTTCCCGTGTCTGAGCACGTGGAACACCCCCGGACGGTATTCCTGCGCCGTCAAAAGAACGCGGGCTTGGCCCCTATAGCCTGCATGTTCATGAGCGGCGTTCCCGTTCCTCTGCCGCAGCGCTCGCCTCCGCATTCCTGCGTTCGATTTCAGCCAGCACGAGGACCAGCCAGTCGCTCATCGGCATCGATCTGCCTGCAGATTTTTTCGCCGACGGCTCCACAGTCCGTTCTGCCGGGATTATTTCGCGAGGTGTGGTCACAGGGCCCTATTCCGCGGGCTCGGGCTGGCCGGGCAACCCGGACGGCGGCAGGACCGGTTCGTCGGCGCCGCCCGCCACGGCAGGTTCCGCTGCCTCGTCGCGCGGCTTGTCCGTGACCTTCACATTAACCTGGGCCTTGACCGGGGACTCCTCCGGGGGGGACTCGTCCAGGGACTCATCGAAGGGCGCATCGAGCAGTTCCCGCACTTCGGCCAGGGTCGGTACTTCGGGATCCGGCTCCACGGTATTCCTGACGACGCGCGCACGGCTGTAAACCTCGAAGGTATCGCCGAGCAATACCCTGACCGGAACCCCGAGCGCATCGCTCGTCACCGTCCGTGCCTGTCCCTGCTCTTCGTCGTCGACGAAAGCACCGGATTCGTTGCGCGCGGCCTCGAGCACTTTCGCCAGGTGTTCGTCCGGACTGACCGTGTCTTCTTCCAGGGGAGCGTGGCTCTCCAGGTAGAGTTCGCCATTCAGCCGGCCGACGAGAAACGGCTCGTTAATGATCCGTACCGTTTCTCCAATCCCGACCAGCGGGTAAAGCAGTTCGATGTTCTCGGGATAAAGTCGAATGCAGCCGTGGCTTACGCGCATGCCGACACCGTATGGCTTGTTGGTCCCGTGAATCAGGTAGCCCGGCATGTTGAGCTGCAACACATGACGCCCGAGCGGATTGTCCGGCCCGGGAGGAACCACTGACGGGAGCGGGTCGCCCGCCGCCGCGTGCTCCTCGCGCACGGACCGCGGCACATACCAGGTCGGGTCGGTGGCCTTCGCGACGACTTTGGCCTCGCCCAGCGGCGTCTCCCAGCCGACTCGCCCGATACCGATCGGATAAGTCAGTACTTGCACCGGCTCGCCGGGGCCGACTTCAGGAAAATAAAAAAGCCGCTTCGATGCGACGTTCAGCACGACGCCGCGATATGGGCCGTCCGGCAAAATATACTGCGTCGGCAACAAGACCGGCGTACCTTCGCCGGGAAGCCAGGGATCGATGCCGGGATTTGCCGCGACCAGTTCGTCGTAGCCCAGGCCGTACTCGCGAGCCAGATCCGGGAACGTGTCGGCGGTCCCCGTGAATACAATCTGCGGCTCGCCGATAACCGTCTGGTCGGGCGACTCGAGCACGAAGTAGTTGCGGCTGAGCGGATCGAGCCGCGGGCGTTCCTCCAGTGGCGGGAGTGCGGGCTGCCGGTCGTCAGACCTGGCGTTCAGAAAATCTTCGAACGTCGCGCAGCCCGACAGGAGGACAGCCGGCAGCAGGATTGGGGCAAATGTACGCATCGTAAAAATCAATGGCGTCGTTCGATTCCGGGCAATGGCGGGAGTGTCGCAGAAAAAACGCTATGACTCTATGGACGAATCGGGAAACTGTTAAATGGGTCCGGTCACGCCCGGCCGATCTTGACGGCGAGCGGCCACCGTAGCTCGCGGGATCCCGGCCCCCAACAGGATCTCAGTGAGCCTTCCATGCTGTCGACCGGGTCGACGCCGTTCTCCCGGCGAAAAGCCTGGCAGGCGGACCAGGTTCGGAGGTAGCCGAGCATCGCATCCGCCGACCAGTCCGCCGTCATCACGAATTCAGGCGCTGCAATGGCACGCATCGGCAGCTCGATGCTGCGATATCGGTCTTCGACCCTACGCCGTTCCGGCGGCCAGAAGCGGTCGATCGTCCGGTACAGCCCGAGGATGAGATCGTCGATCGCAGGCTCTACCGTGCACAACTCGTAACACCAGGCGGACAGGACGCCGCCCGGCACGAGCACACGCGCGGCTTCGTCAAAGAACCGGTCGATATCGAACCAGTGCAGGGCCTGGGACACTGCGATGAGATCGATCGAGCCATCCGGCAAGTCGGATTTCTCCGCGCTGGCCACCCGGTATTCGATTCCGGGATGCGCCCGCGCCGATGCGATCTGGGCCGCGCTCGCGTCCGTCGCAATGATTCGGTCGAAATACGGGGTCAGGGCGAGCGCAGTCTGGCCGTTGCCCGTTGCGCAATCCCAGGCGACACGTCTTTGCTCACAACAGTCGGCGAGAAACCGCATGAGCGCCGCCGGATACGTCGGCCGATAAGCGGCATAACTGTCAGCGTGACCGGAAAAGTGATCCTTGAAGGACGGGTGCGTTACCGCTGGCAATTCGGTTCTTGTCCCTTTGCCTTGGCTTCGTTGTAGTACGCGAGCGTCGTGGGGAACTGGCTGACCAGCGATTCGATCCGGGTATCCCCCGACGGGTGCGTGGACATGAACTCGGGAATTTTCGATTCGTTCTTTTCCTCCATGTTCTTCCACAGCGTGACGCTTTCGCGCGGATCGAAACCGGCCTTGGCCATGTACTCGAGGCCAACGACGTCCGCCTCGGTTTCCTGTTTGCGGCTGAACGGATTCATGATGCCGAGAGCAGCACCCGTCTGCAGCGTCTGCTGCGCGGCCTGGGTCTGGTGGGAATATCCGCCGCCCAGGAGAATCGCCGCGACGTCGATACCGACGCCCGAGACCGCGGCGCGCGACGCCCGTTCGTTGGCATGCTGCGCGGTGACGTGTGCCACCTCATGTCCGATCACCGACGCCAGTTGATGCTGATTTTCCGCGACCGAGAGAATGCCGCTGAACACGGCGATCTTTCCGCCAGGCAATACGAATGCATTGACATCCGGCTGGTCGATCACGGCGAGTTCCCAGAACATCGCAGCGTCCTCGCCTTCCAGTTCCTCAACGATGGCGTTCGCGACGCAGGCAACATAGTCGATTGTCCCGCGATCCTTGACCAGCGGCATCTGTTCGCGAATCATATTGAACTGGCGCTGGCCTTCGGCCGCGAGGGCGGCGTCGGATTTCAGTACCAGCTGATTACGGCCGGTGGGCGACGACGCGCAGGCCGCCAGCAGCACTGCCATGCAGGCTCCGGGCAGCAGAGCTGCCGGTCCGCCTTTATGCTTCAGCTCGATCATCAGCCTCCTCCCGCAAAGACAGCATTATAGCCGACTTAGTCCCTCAGACACCGTGCCTGGCAGCGGGTTCCCGGTATCGGATTGTCGTGCTGCGCCGCATGGCCGGCGGCCCGTGTCAGCGCGGCAGGCGGGACTCGAAGCGGCGGCGCCAGCCGGCGGCGTCAACTTTTTCGAGGACGTCGTCGACGTTTGCCATGAGTCTTTTCTGGAGGGGTTTTTTGACCTTGTAGCAGACCTTGTACAGGTCTCTTTCCGCGGCCAGTTCGGCCAGCAGGGCGTCGCTGGTCTTCAATTCATCGGCAAGCCCGAGCTCGAGCGCGCGCGTGCCGTACCAGTGCTCGCCGGTCGCCACCTTATTCAGGTCGAGGTTCGGGCGGTAACTGGCGACGGCGGCTTTGAAAAGGTTGTGTACGTCTTCCAGTTCCTGTTTGAGTTTGGCACGGTCGGCGTCCGTGTTCTTGCCGAACATCGTGACGTTGCGCTTGTATTCGCCGGCGGTGATCTGTTCGAAATCGACTCCGTGACTTTCCATCATGCGATTGAAGTTCGGCAATTGCGCGATGACGCCTATGGACCCCAGTATCGCGAACGGCGCGGCAATGATCCTGTTTGCAACGCAGGCCATCAGGTAGCCGCCGCTTGCTGCGACCTTGTCGACGGTGACCGTGAGCGGAACGTTTTGTTCGCGGATGCGTGCAAGCTGGGATGCGCCAAGCCCGTGTTCGTGAACGACGCCACCGTAATTCTCGAGCCGGACCACCACCTGATCCTCTTCGTCCGCCACTTCAAGGATTGCGCTGACCTCTTCCCGCAAGGACTGCACCGCGCTCGCTTTCAGGTCGCCTTTGAAATCGATGACAAAGGTACGCGGCCGCCGGGTGCGGGATTTTGCCGCCGCCTTGTCGCGCGCCTTATTGGCTTTTGCCTGCGCTTTCCAGTCGTGTTTGGCGAGCACGACCTTTTCAAGCGCGGCGGCGCGCGAGCGGTATTTCTTGTTCAGGCTTTCGACGTCCAGCCCGTCGTGACTCCCGACCTTGCGGCTTGCCGCCGCGGCCGCTGCGATGACAAAGACGAGGGCGCCCGCGATCGTGACCGTCTTGAGCAGGAACAGCCCGTAATCGGCAAAAAATTCAGTCATGACGCCCTAAACGCGAGTCCCGGGTCGGCCGACAACATGGAACGGCAGCATCAGACGGCAATGCCGACGTTGTTCTTCTGCAATACCCGTTCCGCGCGGTAACTCGAGCGCACGAGCGGACCGGCGACCACTTCGACGAATCCCTTTTCGAGGCCTTCCCGCCGGTACCCGTCGAATTCGGCCGGCGTCACGTAGCGTTCGATAGCGAGATGGTTCGGCGTGGGACGCAGGTACTGGCCGAGCGTCAGAATGTCGACGCCGGCTTCACGCAGGTCATCCATGGTTTCCAAGATCTCGTCGTCGCGCTCGCCAAGCCCGAGCATCAGGCTGGTCTTGGTGAGTACATCTTTGCGGAACGTCTTCGCGTGCGCGAGCACGCTTATGCTCTGCCCATAGCCTGCGCGCGGATCGCGCACAGGGTGCGTCAGGCGTTCTACCGTCTCGACATTCTGCGCAAACACTTCCAGCCCGGAGTCGAGCACTTTTTCGACGTCCGCAAATACTCCGTTGAAGTCCGGCGTAAGCGCTTCGACCGCGGTATGAGGATTCATTCTCTTGATCGCGCGCACGCAGGCCGCATAATGCGACGCCCCGCCGTCCGGCAGGTCGTCGCGATCGACCGACGTGATGACCACGTAGTCGAGTTCCATCAATTTTACGGCCATGGCCGTGTTCTCCGGCTCTTCCGGATCCAGCCAGCCGCGCGGATTGCCCGTGTCGACGGCGCAAAAACGGCAGGCTCTGGTGCACACGGAGCCCATGACCATGATCGTCGCCGTGCCATGATTCCAGCATTCGCCGATATTCGGGCACATCGACTCCTCGCACACCGTGCTCAGGCGGCGCTCCCGCACCGTCTGACGCACGGAGGAAAACTTTGCGCCCGCAGGCATACGCGCCCGCAGCCACTTCGGCTTGTTGCCGACCACGAGCGGCGGCGGCTCGCGCCGTGCCTTCATGCCGTTCTTGATCGCCGGAAATCCGGCCGCCGTCGTGTACTTCCTGCCGCTTTCGACAATCGGAATCCCACGGAAACTCGCGGCCGTGCGGCCGTTCTCGCCATCTTTACCGGGATCGCTCATCGGGGTTTTGCGCTTGGGAGCCAAAGACGGCCATTTTCGCATGTCCGGCAACTCCGGCGAAAGGCCGCCGGCTGTCGTCCGCGTGATTCATGAACGTTCGGGGCCGGTGGCAAACGGAGCCTTGGTTGGCGGGGAGGGGTTTTCAGGACCGCCGTGAACCCGTCCATGGGGGCTTCGCAAAAACATCCATGTTTTTGACGATCCTGACGACTGCAGGGATGCAGGAGTTAGAGCGAAGCAGGATGCCAGAGCCGGAAACCCCTCCCCGCCAACCAAGACTCCTCCGGTCGTTGTGCCCGTTCATGAATCACGCGGACGACAGCCGGCGCCAAAAAAAATCCCGGCGTAAAGCCGGGACAATCAGGGGGAAAATCTTACGCCAGAAGTACGTTCAGGTCTTCAGTGCAGCCTGGACCAGCTCAGCAGCTTGACCGAGCTTCGGCGCAGGTCGAAATTCCTGGCCAGTACGGCCTCGATGTCCGTCACGTCCGAGTTCCGATCCATCGGGCGACTGAGTTCGACCACGCCGCTGAATTCATTGCCGCCGTGATAATGCTCGTCGGTGAGGCGGAACTGCGTGTAGTACTTGACGGACATGGAACAAAGGTTACGCCCGGGGTCAAACGGGGTCTGTGAGCCAAAGCACAAATCATTCGCCGTCCAGGGCCCGCGTCGGGGAAAGTTTGCGAACGGTGAAAACCGTCACAAATTTTCTTGTTTAGAACGTCACACAAAACGGTCCGGGAACAGCCTACCCTCGGAAGTCGCTAAAGGCGTAAAATCCATGGCTTAGCCTTTGGTCCCGGCGCTCCCTTAAGAGATGCATTGCACAGTTTTGCGTTTTTGCCAAAGGTATTATCTTCATGAGACCCCATCGCGTTTTCTGCCACTGGCATGTCGATTGCGGTGCGCAACCGGTCATGGACGCGCAGGAAGTTTTTTTGTAACTTGTTGTTTTGAGAAGCGGAACTACAGTATGGCTTTCCCAACTACCTTGGTCCGCTGGACCGTACTCGCTGCCCTGGTGCTCCTTGGCGGTTATGCGCTCGCACAGGACGAACTGCGAGCTACTTTTTTCAAGGAAGCCGACGCAGCGCTTGCAGCAGCCAAGGCCGCCAACGCGGAATTGCTCGCGCCGGAGAGTTACGCGGACGGCATAAAAGATTACCAGGCGGCCGAGACCGGGCTCGAACGCGGACGAAACGTCGAATATGTGCGTGACAAGGCGCGAGACGCCACCGCCCATCTTCGCGAAGCCGAGAAGATCGCAACTCTGGGCAAGTCCGTACTGTCGCAGGTCATGAAGAGCCGTCAGGACGCGGCGAATGCGCGCGCACCCGACCTGTCGCCCGATATCTGGAACAAAGCGCAAAAGGAATTCGGCGAGGCGATCCGCAGCGTCGAACGCGGCGATCTAAAGAATGCGAAACGCAAGGATATAGAAGCAACCGGCCTTTATCGCGACGCCGAGCTGGTGGCGATCAAGGCGGAGTACCTGAGTGAAACACGCCGACTGCTCGCGGACGCAGAACGCGCGCGGGTCGACCGTTTCGCGCCAGTCACGCTCGGCAAGGCCAGGCAGTTGCTGGCCGAGGCAGAACGCGAACTCAACGAAAACCGCTACGACACGGACCTGCCCCGCAGCCTCGCACAACAGGCGAATTACGAAGCCAAGCACGCGATTTACCTGTCCGAAGTCGTACGCAAAGTGCGGGATGACGACCTGTCGGTCGAGGAACTGATTCTGCAGTGGGAAGATCCGCTGCAACGCATCGCCGATGCGGCCAATATCGTCCCGCAAATGTCGGACGGGCATGACCAGGTCGAGCTGGACCTCGTGACGTTCGTCGAGAACCTTCGGGCCGAGAACCAGGAGCTGCAGCAGGAAAGCGAGGCGAATACACTTCGGCTTGCGGATATGGCCGAGGAAATACGTACGCTGGACGAACGTCTGGGCGGCGCGACCGCCGAACGAACGGCGCTCGTACAAAGGCTCGAGGCGCAGGCGCGCGTCAAGGAACAATTCGAAACGATCGAGCAGATGTTCACCCGCGAAGAGGCGCGCGTGTTCCGCGAAGGCGAGAACGTGATTTTGCGCCTGGTGGGCCTGAACTTCGACAGCGGCAGTTCGGAAATCAGGCAGGAAAGCTTCGACCTGCTGGGCAAGGTCGAACGGGCGATCGACGTATTTCCGCGCAGCGAACTTATTATCGAAGGCCACACCGATTCCTACGGCGGCGATGAAATGAACCAGAACCTTTCGCAAGGCCGTGCCGAATCGGTGCGGCAGTACATGGTCAACGCGATGCGCATTCCCACCTACCGGCTCATCGCGACAGGCTATGGTGAAACCAATCCGATCGCGAACAACGAGACGGCGTCCGGACGCGCGCAGAACCGGCGCATCGACATCGTCATCAAGCCGAATCTGGACCCCGCCTGACGGCATCCGGCGACATTCGGTGCCTAACTGCGCGATGCGGCCGGTACAGCGGGCCGTTCGCTTGTGACCTCCCGCCACCAGTCCAGCACCTGCGTCGCGGTTACCTTGTTGACGAGATAGCCGTATTCGGCGTGCACGTTGAGTACGCCCTGCTGCCGGAAGTAGTTGTAGATCGCAAAGTCCCTGATGTCGTCGGTCAAACCGAGTGAGACCATATCAGCGAAATCGTTCCTGACCGTCATGTCAATCGCGGTCATCTCGCCCACGGCTGCGATGTTCACCCACTGTCGCACATTGTCGGGATAGCGCTTCTTGCCCGCCTCCGCGCGCCCCTTCAGGCGCTGCTGTATGTAGCGTTGACCGAGCGGGCTGCCAAGCGTCAGCAGGTCCACGCGTAACTCATCGCCGGATTCGCGGCTTAGCTGCCAAAGCGTATCGTAGGCGATAACCGATCCCATACTGTGGCCAATCAGCAGCACCGGACGCTGGCTTGCCCATGCCGCGCGGAGCGGCATTTTCAGAAGCCTGCGCGTCGCATCCGCCATGTCGGCGTCGTTGGTCACGTAGCGGCGAAGGTCGCGCAGATGCAATTGCATATTTTCGTCCGCAACCTGCGGAATCAGAAACGGCAATCGCTCCGCGGCGCGATAAATCCAGCGCACCATGCGCCTCTTGAAGGTGGCCGCTGCGGCGATATCCCTCGGGCTCGCCTCGCGCTGCTTCAGGACCTGTTCGATTCCGACGCGGTCCAGCTCGATGTCGCGATGCTCGCCGTAGAAATCGTAGGTCCAGCCGATAATATCGAAGGAGCGGTCGAACCCTCGAATCTGTGCTGCCGCCTCGCTGTCGATGCGGTCGACGCCCTCGACCAGGCATCGCAGCAGTTCCTGACGATGAATGGCGGGCGGCGGCTTCGGCCTCAAACCCGGCACGTAAAGAATCAGAGGCTCGACACTCATTCGGCCATCTTATAATAATGGCAAGATCAACCGTCGAGGCGATGCGCAACCATTAACGAAAGTACCGCCCCTGGCGCGGACGACGCGTGACGTGGAGGACAACGATGAAATATCTGCACACGATGGTGAGAGTCACGGACCTCGACGAGTCTCTCGACTTCTACTGCAACAAGCTGGGTCTCCGGGAACTTCGCAGGAAGGAAAGCGAGCAAGGCCGGTTTACGCTCGTGTTCCTGGCTGCGCCGGGCGACGACCAGGCCCAGGTCGAATTGACCTGGAACTGGGACCCGGAAAACTACGGCGAAAGCAGAAACTTCGGCCATCTTGCGTATGCCGTCGACGATATCTACGCTCTTTGCCAGCGCCTCCGCGACGGCGGCGTCACGATCAACCGGCCGCCGCGCGACGGACACATGGCGTTCGTGCGATCGCCGGACAACATCTCGATCGAACTCCTGCAGAAAGGCGATGCACTGGCGCCCGCCGAACCGTGGGCATCGATGCAGAACACCGGCCGCTGGTAACGTGGAGAACCAGGAAAATGTCTGCACAGTTCGGCGCGCGGGCTCTCGAGGGAGCCGCTGCAAGAGTCGTGCGCTTGATCAGGCCCCGTACAGAGTTTCCCTAGGTCTGAGGCATCAGCGGCGGCAAGCCTTTCGCGTGGTCTCTGTCTTCGGCAGGCGAAATCAACGTAACGGAACGCAGCGCCCGATCAAGCCGGGTGCCATCCCATGCCTCGCCGCCCGGCCCGTAGCTGATACGGCCCAGCGCCTGCAGTTCATACGCGAGGGGCTCCGACACCCGCGTTGCGATGTCCGCAATGCTGCGCGGCGCGCGCTCCGGCCACTGCAATCTGCCCCAGTCCAGCAGTGCCGACTTCACCGCGCGCGTGTCGCCCTCGCGTGCGGCTTGCCTCGCCTGCTTGACCAGCCGTGACTGTTGCTTTTGCGCCGGCGGCGCCCCGGGCTCCTTGCCTCTGGAACGAGTTTCCGGGCGACGCGAAAGCCACCAGAGCAACAGCGTAACAAGCCACAGCGCGCCGAGTACTTCGCTCGCGCGGCGCCAGAATGTGCTGTGAACGACGAGCGTGCCCGCTCCGGCCTCTGGCGCCGGCGATGACTGTGCGACCACTTGAGGTTTCGGCAGCGCGTCGGCGGACGGCAGAATCTGGATGCTCCGGGCCGGCAGCGTGGCCACCTCCCACGCGCCCTTATCGATGTTCCACCACGGCAGGTTGAGCGGCGGCAGCCGGACCTCGCCGGCTTCGATGCCGATCATGGCGTACTGATCCTTGCGCGAGGCGAGGATCCCCTCCGGCACGGCACTGACGCGAAGGTCCGGCTTGTCCGGATAGACCTTGACGCGGTCGGAGTCCGTCGCCCCGATCACCGGAATTTGCGTTGAGAGCTGGCCCAGGGCTGTGACGGTGACGTGACGCGATATGGGTTCGCCCGCGGGCAGGCTGTCGGGTTCGCGCGACCATTCCTCGCTCAACTGGACCGACTTGGCCGGGAACCACGCCGCATCCGGAAACTTTTCAGGTGGAGGCGGTATTGGTTTCACGCTCACGGTGATGGCATCCGATTGAAACACCTTGCGGCCGGTGATTCTCCCGTCGCGCAAAACGCGTGCTTCGAAGCGCGCGGGCGAGATCGAGATTTCGCCGCTGGCCTGCGGGAAGAGTGCGTACACGCGTTCAACGACGTTGTAGTTCTTGCCGTTGATCAACGATTCGTAGTTTCGCTCCTCGCCCGCAATTTCGACCAGCACGTCGACGCCGTCGAAGTCGGGTTCGAACAGGCGCGGTTGTCGCGTGGCGACCGATCGATACACTTTGACGCGATACAACACTTGCGCCTGTACGTAGCTTTCGACGTAATCCACTTCTGCCGCCACGAAAATGTCGGACTCGCCGGGCAGCGCCGCAGTTTGCGGCGCTACCGCAATCTCGAGCGCGTTGCTTTGCTCGTTGCCGATGGAAATCGGCGGAATGACGAGATCGCCCGCCTGTTTCGCCATCAGCACGTAAGTCCACGTCCTGCTGCGGCTGATCTGACCGTTGATGATCATGGTGTTGCTGAGTTCGCTGCGCGACAGCACGTAGAAATCGTTTTCGAGCGCTGACGCATCCGGTTCGGTGTCGATCGCCGTATCGACCGTTACCTTGAGCGTGAACGACTCGTTCAGCTCGACGTCCACGCGATCGGTGGTTGCGACGACAGACGCCGGCGCCGTCGCCGGCAGCCATGCGGCCAGCATAAAAACCACTGCCGGCACGAAACCGCGGCGAACGTGCGAGTCGATCCGGCCCGCGCTGCCTACCATGGCTGAATCTCGTCATCCGGCCACAGATTGTTGCCATCCTGGTCCATGCCCTGCCTCTGGTATTGATAGCGGAATTTGCGGCGCAGCAGCCCGCCGGGATCGTTGGGAATGCGCCTGAGCCACTGTTCCATCGCCTGTGTCTGCTCCTGTGCGCGGCGTTCCGCGAGCAGTTCGGCCTCGCTCATCGCTTCCTGCGACTCGCCTGGCTGTTGCTCTGCTTCCTGCGCCGCCCGGTCGAGTTCCTGCTGCAGAGCTTCGAGATCTTCCTGGCTCATTTCCTCCTCGCCCCGCGCCGAGGGCTCCTGCTCCGACTCGCTGCCGGACTCGCCCGAAGCTCCTTCCTCGCCCTGCTGATCGGACTGGCTGTCGCCGTCCGCCTGCTCGGATTCTCCGCCGGATTCCGACGGCGATTCCTGGTTGCCTTTTTCGCCGCTCTGCGCATTCTCCTGTTGCTCCAGAACTTTCTTCACCTGGTCCCTGTTATAGGCCGCATCCTCCGCGCCCGGATCGATTTCAAGCGCCTGTTCGTAAGCATCGATCGCCGATTGCAGTTCCCCCGCCCGTGCAAGCGCATTGCCGAGGTTGTACAGGCTGTCTGCGCCGCCCTGCTGCGGACCCCCGCCCTGCTGGCGGAATCCCTGCGCGCTCTCTCCGTACTCGCCGGCGCGGTACTGTGCCACGGCACGCCAGCCCGGATTCTCGAACAGCGCCGCAGCGGCCCCGGCGTCGCCTTCGGCCAGCTTCGCCTGTGCCTGCTGATCCTTCGTTTGCCAGAGGTCCTGCCAGACGGACGCCTCCGCCGGTCCGGACAGGGGGATCACGCACACGGCGGCGACGGCCAGCACCCAGCCGCGGCGAAACGCGAGTGCGGCCAAAGGCACCAGCAGAAGCAGGAGCCACGGACCTTCGTCCCGCCACTGGTCGGTGGCCAGCGAATCGTCCGCCGCGGAAGAGCCGCCGGCAACGTCGGACAACAAAGTATCGATGTCACGATCGTCCGCGGTCATCACCGTATAACGCCCTCCGCCGGCGGCCGCGAGCGCGCTCAGTTGCTCCGACTCGAGTTTCGGTATCACGATGCGGCCGGCCCGGTCGGTCACGAAGCCGCCGTCGGGCTGCGGAATCGGCGCGCCGTCCAGCGTCCCGACCCCGAGTATCGACAGCGCATAGCCCGCGTCCGCCAGTTCGGCCGCTGCACGTTCGGCTTCCGCTGACGCACCGCCATCGGCAATCAGCAGCACCTCGCCGTAACCGACACCGCCCTGCTCCAGCAGCTCACGCCCTTTGTCGATTGCCGCCGCGGCGTAACTGCCGCGGCTTGGCATGATGTCGGTACTGAGGCTGTTGACGAGCGCGGCGACCGTGTCCGAGTCCGTCGTCAGCGGAGTAACGGTGAACGCATTGGCCGAGTAAACGACCAGCGCGGTCTGCCCGCTTTTGCGGCGTTCCAGAAGGTCCAGGATCTTGAGCCGCGCGCGCGTCAGGCGGCTGGGCGTCAGGTCCTGTGCATCCATCGACCGCGACAGGTCCAGCGCAATGACAATTGCCTGCTCCGTGCGAAAAACCGGTTGCTCGAGGCGATTCCAGCTCGGGCCCGCCTGTGCGACGGCTGCGAGAATGCCGCCAAGCAACATGAGCCACCAGCGCATGCCGCTCGCGTTGCCCGGGGAACGCGACAGTACGAACGGTGCGAGCGCGGGATCAACCACTCGCTGCCAGTTGCCCGGCGCAAGCTGCCGCCGCGCCATGATGAGCGCCAGCAATGCGATCAGCGGCAGCGCCAGCAGCCACTCCGGACGGATCCAGTGAAATTCAGTCGGCATGAATTCGCACCTTGTGCCAGGGCCGGACCAGCAGGCCTGAAAGAATGCTCGCGCCGGCGAGCAGAAACGCCAGCACGAAGGCTCCGCCGAGCGGCCAGTAATAGAGAACGCGGACCGGGCGGAAACCGCCCTCGGGTTCGGCCACGGGTTCCATCTCGTCGAGCAGCCGATAGATTTGCTGCAGGCCGGCCGTGTCCTTGGCGCGAAAATAGCGGCCGCCGGTGAGGTCGGCGATACGGGTCAATGTTTCCTCGTCCAGATCGGCCGACGGGTTGACGCGACGCAGGGTGCCCGTTATGGACGGTACGACCATCTGTTCCGCGCCGATGCCGACGGTATAGATGCGCAGTCCGATCTGCCGGGCGAGTTCCGCGGCCTTGAGCGGGTCGATCGCACCTGCGGTGTTTGCGCCGTCGGTCAGCAGAATCAGCACCTGTTCGCCGGCGTCGGCGCCCTGTTCGTAAATGCGTTTTACCGCAAGCGTAATCGCGTCGCCGATCGCGGTCTTCTCGCCGGCAAGGCCGATGAAGGCTTCCATCAGCAGGGTGTTCACGGTCTCGCGGTCGAGCGTGAGCGGCACCTGTAGGTACGCGCGCTCGCCGAACAGGATGAGTCCCAGCCGGTCGCCTTCGCGGCGCCGGATGAAGTCGCTGGCGACGGCCTTGGTCGCCGTCAGCCGGTCGACGCGTCGATTCGCCAGTTCGAAATCCTTGGCATCCATGCTGCCGGAAAGATCGACCGCAAGCATCAGGTTGCGCCCCGACACCGGCACGTCGATTTCGTCCCCTATACGCTCCGGCCGCGCCGCCGCCGTGACCAGCAGAATCCACGCAATCGCGGCCGCCCAGAAGCGCCAGTTGAGCAGCTGTTCCACTCGCCGCCGGTCGGCCAGCACGGCAAACGTGCTCAAACTCGGGACCCTGAGCCCGGCTTCATGCGAATCGGCGGCCGGCGGCAGCAACGCGCGCACGAGGAACGGCAGCGGCAGCGCGAGAAACATCCAGGGCCAGGCGAAGGACCACATCAGGCCGGCTCCCGAGGCGGCGACAAGGGCGACCTGAGCCGCCGCCGTACCGCGTCGATGAGACCCTCCGCGTCGACGTCGCGTGGCGCCGAATCGGCACCGGCATCGGCGCGCCGGTACGGCAGGTCCTGCAAGCTGCGGCCAGGTCCCTCGGAAAAGAGCTTTTCATCCAGGCCGCGATCGAGCCATTCGAGCCACTCACGTCCGGTCAGGCCGGCGACCTGTTTTCGCGGCGAATAGGCGAGCATGGTGCGGCGCAACAACTGCGAGAGCCGGAGACCGAGCGTGACCGGGTCGCGCTCCGCATAATAGGCTGCTTGCACCCGCGCGAGTTCCTTCAGCGCGAAGCGCCGCGGCGCATCTTGACGCCACTTGAGCCATGCCTTTCGCAGCAGCAGCAGAATGCCGAGCGCAACGAGGCCGAGCAAAAGCCACCAGCCGGGGGCAAGGGGCCACCAGCCTGTCGCATCCGGCAGATGCAAATCTCTCAGCGGAATCTGTTCGGGGTCCATCAAAACTCTTCCTCGGCCGACTTAACGTGCCCTCTTGCCCAGCGCCTGCTGCAAGCAGTGCACCGGGTCGTCCTCGGTCGACATCGGCATGAGGTGCACGCCGTAGCGCTGGCAGAAATTTTCCAGCAGCGCGAGTCGTTCCGCAAACGCCTGCTGATAGTCGGCCCGGGCAGCCCGCGCATGCGTGTCGATCGCCATCTCGCCTGAATCGCTGATCAGTCGGTAGCGGCCTGGCGGCGGCAGCTCGCGTTCGAGCGGGTCGCTCAGGAATACCGCCATTACTTCGCTGTGCCGCGCGACGCCGGCGAGATAGGACTGCGACACGCGCGAAAAATCGACAAAATCACTCAAGACCACAACCTGGCTGCCGGGACGAGACACCCGCCGGAGCGCCGCCATCGCCTGCGTCAGCGTCTGTTCGCCGTTCCCGGCCGACGCTCGGTCCGCCCAGTCGGGGTGACCCACAAGCTCATGGACATAACGCAATGCAGCCTGTCGACCGAGCCTCGGCTTGACCTCCCGGTGCGTCGTGTCGCCGAAGACGAGGCCGCCCAGCCTGTCGCCGCGATGGTGCGCTGCCCAGGACAGAAGCGCCGCGGCGCGGCTCGCGTTGACCGACTTGTAGCAACCGCGGGTCGCGAAATGCATGCTGTTTCTCAAATCGACCACGATCAGCACCGGGCGTTCGCGTTCTTCGCGAAACAACTTGGTATACGCGGTCGTGCTGCGTGCCGTGACGCGCCAGTCGATATTGCGCGGGTCGTCCCCCGCCTGGTACGGCCGCGATTCGTCGAACTCCATGCCGCGGCCGCGAAAATGCGAAACGTATGCGCCGGTCTGCAGTGAATTCACCCGCAGCACGTCGAGTGCAATCACGCGAGCGGGACCGCTCAGGCGGATCAGTTCCGCCTGGCTGATGCGTACCGGGGAGGCATCCGCTTGAAGTTTGTCGTGACGCACTTATTTGTACCTGTGTTCCGTTTGACCGGGGAATGGCCGCATTACTGCACCGCCCGCATTATTCATGAACATTTGACGTCGGTGGCAAGCGGTGCGCTGGCCGGTGGGGAGGGCTTTCAGGACCGCCGTGAACCCATCCGTGGGGGCTTCGCAAAAACATCCCTGTTTTTGACGATCCTGAAAGCCCTCCCCACCGACCAGCGCACCTCGGATACGTTGTCGTGTTCATGAATAATGCGGGCTGCAACTATGCCAGTTACGGAACACCGACGCCGTCCAGCAGGCGCTCGATGATGGAATCGGCGGTGACGCCGTCGGCTTCGGCTTCGAAGCTCAGGACCAGGCGGTGTCGCAGGACGTCCGCGGCGACGGCCTGGATGTCTTCCGGGCCTACGTAGTCGCGTCCTTTCAGCCAGGCGTGAGCGCGCGCCGTGCGATCGATGCCCATGCCGGCTCGTGGACTGGCGCCGTACATGATCTGCCCTCTAAGGGACGAATCGACGATGCCCGCGTTGCGGGTGGAGACGACGAGGTTGACGATGTATTGCTCCAGTTCGTCCGCCAGGTGCAGCCGCAGAATCGCCTGCCTTGCCTGCATGACCGACGACTCCGCGAGCAGTTCCTCCGGCTGGAACGGGTCGCGCTCGCCGGCCTTTGCCTCCTCGCGGTTCAGCACCAGGATGCGACGCTCGTCTTCAGGGGTCGGGTAGCCGACCTTCACGTGCAAAAGAAAGCGGTCGAGCTGCGCTTCCGGCAACGGATAGGTCCCCTCCTGCTCGATCGGATTTTGCGTCGCCATGACCATGAACAGGTCGGAAAGCGTGTAGCTTTTCTCACCGACGGTGATCTGCCGCTCCTCCATCGCCTCGAGAAGTGCCGACTGCACTTTGGCCGGCGCGCGATTGATCTCATCCGCCAGGATTAGATTGTGAAACAGCGGTCCCCTGCGAAACTCGAACGTTCCGTCCTGGGGACGATAGATTTCGGTGCCGGTCAGGTCCGCCGGCAACAGGTCGGGCGTGAACTGCAGCCGATGGAAATCGCCTTCGATGCTTTCCGCCAGCACTTTGATGGCGCGAGTCTTCGCAAGCCCGGGAGCTCCCTCGACGAGCAGGTGCCCGTCGCACAACAATGCGATCAGCATCCGGTTGACCAAGTGCGCCTGACCGATGATCAGGCGGCTCGCGTGTGCTTCGAGCTGTTGGAATTTTTCTATCAAGCTCATGTATCGATCGCTCCGACGGGCAAAATGGCGTGCCATTCTAGAGATGTAGCGGTGACAGGCCAACCAATTCCCCAGGAAATTCCCCGGAAAATTCTCCAGGGTCGCCCGGCCGGTGGTCTATCGAATGGTCGATGCAACGGTCTGTTAAAGTGCCCGTCCGGGCAGCCGCCGATATCCGCGACGGCTGGTCACTTCGAATCGATCCGGACTCATCAATGGCTGTCTTATCGGGTAATAATGACTTCCCGTTACGACAAGAGGGAACGACGTCCATTGCAGGAATTCCAAAAAATCATGCGGCCGTGGCCTGGCGGGCGGAGCCTGCGGCGCCTCGCTTTATACCTCATCCTGCCTGGACTTGCGGCAAGCTGTGAGCCCGACGCGCCGCAAACCGGGCCCTTGACGGCTGACTGCATCGTCGATGGCGAGCTCACCGCCGACGTGTTTGGCGCCGTCGAAGCACGCCTGGAGTGGCGCGACGACACGCTCGAGTGCGACGGCATGCCGAGGCCCCATGGCAACGGCGCAAGACTCCGATTCGCCGGCCCGGCGACGTCGAACGGCGAGACGCTGCAACTGGCATTCATCATTGCCTTGCCCGGCCTCGAAAAGGGCTCGCGCGCACGTGAGCTTCCCGCCGGAGTGACGCTGATCGAGGAGAAAGGCGGCCGGTTTTTCAGCACTCCGGAGTCGCCGGCCTGCTGGGCCGATATCGAAAGACAGGACCCGGTTGAGGCTGCGAGTCCCTACGCCGATCCGGAGTATCGGATCAAGGGCCTGTTGTACTGTGTGTCGCCGCTCGCCGAAGTGAACGGCAACAGCAGCGTGACCTTCACGGATCTGCGCTTCGCAGGCCGGTTGAGCTGGCGGACCCCGAGGTGAAGTCTGGCGGCGAAGTGAAGCCTGATGAGCCTCACAATGTGAAAGCCCGGCCGGCCCGCATCGCTTTCGTTGCGGCAATTGCGCTCTTCATGAGCGGCAGGTCGCTGGGCGACGACGAGCTCGGAACAGCGTTCGGCAGCGATTCGATCGTCATCGAGGCCAGCGGTCCGGCGTGTTATGAATTCGAGGTGTACCTCGCGTTGACGCCCGAGCAACAGCGGCGCGGGCTAATGCACGTTCGGCGACTGCCGCAGTTCACCGGGATGCTGTTTGTCTATCGCGACGACGACCTGCACTCGATGTGGATGAAGAACACTTATATTCCGCTGGACATACTGTTTATCCGCGGCGACGGTTCCGTATCGTCGATTGCGGCAATGACGGAGCCACTGTCGTTGCAATCCATCAAATCGATCGAGCCTGTCACCTATGTGCTGGAACTGAACGGCGGCATCGCCGCGAAGCTCGGGATCGATACGGACAGCATGGTTTATCTGCCGCGGGACTGATCCTGGATCGCCCGTTAACGGTGCCGCGCTAACGGTGCCGGACTTGTATCTTTGGACATTTCGCGAATCGATTTCAGCTGCGGTTCCTGTCATCGAAATGTCCAAAGATCCAAGTCCGGCACCGGCTAAAGCACCGCCGCTATCGACTCACCGAGGTACCCGACATTGTTCCGTGTAATGCCGGCGACGTTGATCCGGCTCGAGTCGACCATGTAAACGCCGAATTCGCTTTTCAGGCGCTGCACCTGCTCGCTCGACACTCCGAGAAACGAGAACATGCCCTTGCCGCGTTCGATATGTGAAAAGTCGTGGCTCGGCGCCCGTTCGCGAAGCGATGCGACCAGCAATTCCCGCGTCTCCTTGAGGCGCTTGCGCATGCCGACCAGTTCCGTCAGCCATCCGGCGCGCAATTCCACGTCGCTGAGGATGGACGCGACCACGGCGGCGCCGTGATCCGGCGGCATCGAGTACATGGTCCTCACGATATTGAATACCTGGCTCCTTACGACGGCGGCGGCGGCTGCGTCTGCAGCGACGATCGACAGGCTGCCGACACGGTCCCGATACAGGCCGAAGTTCTTGGAGCAGGAACTCGACACGATCATCTCAGGCACCTGCTCGAAGAGGAGCCGCAGCGGAAACGCATCTTCTTCGAGTCCGTCCGCAAATCCCTGGTAGGCAATATCGACAAAAGGAAGGAGTTGCCGCGACGAGATAACGTCGGCGACCTGCCGCCACTGCTGCGCGTCGAGATCCATGCCCGTCGGGTTGTGGCAACAGCCGTGCAGCAAGACGATATCACCGGCCGGCATTGCATTCAGCGCCTCCAGCATCTCCGCAAAGAGAATCGCCTTGCCGCTTACATCGTAGTAAGGATAAGTCTTGAGGCGGACTCCCGCCCCGCCCAGCAGCGGCACGTGATTCGCCCAGGTCGGATCGCTTACCCAGACCGACGCGTCCGGTCTCGCGCGCAGGATCAGTCCCGCCGCGACTCGCAGCGACCCCGAGCCACCCGGCGCCTGCAGCGTCACCACCCGGTCGTTGCCGGACGTCCCGCTGCCGAACATCAGGGTCTGCATCGCGTCGTTGAATTCCGGATTGCCGCCCGAGCCGAGATAGACCTTGGTCGACTGCGCGGCAAGCAGACGTTTTTCCGCTTTCTTGACGCTGTTGAGAACCGGCGTGTGACCGTCCTCGTCGCGATAGACGCCGACGCCCAGATCGACTTTTCGCCCGCGCGGGTCGTTCTGGTGCTCCGCAATCAGGCGCAGGATCGCATCGGGTGGAAGTGCTTTCAGTTTCTCAAACAATCGCTGTCTCCTGAAGGTGCCGGCCTTGCCGTCCGTTGGAGCCCGCGAAAGCGGGCGAATGATCGACCTGGGAATCGCCCGTTTTCGCGCGCTCCAACGGCAGCGCGCGGCATTGTACACAAATGGAGGCGGATTACTTCAGAGCGTATCGAGCGGAATCCTGATATAGGACACCTGGTTGTCTTCGCTTTCCGGCAGATGACCGGCGCGAATATTGATCTGAATCGCCGGCAGCATCAGAGCCGGCAACGACAGCGTCGCATCACGCTTTTCGCGCATCGCTACGAAGTCCTGTCGTGCCGTTCCGTTCCTCACGTGAACGTTCGATTCTTTCTGCTCGGCCAAGGACACCTCGTAGCGCAGCGATCGCCCTTCGGGCGGATAGTCGTGGCCCATGTAAAGCCGCGTTTCCGCCGGGAGCGCATACAGTTTCTGAATCGAGTCGTAGAGATGCCCGGCGTCGCCGCCGGGAAAGTCGCATCGGGCCGTGCCGAAGTCCGGCATGAACAGGCTATCGCCGACAAAGGCGCAATCACCGATGAGGTAGGTCACGCTGTCGCTGGTATGGCCCGGCGTGTTCATGACCTTGCATTCGATGCTGCCAAGCGCAAAGGACTCGCCGTCCGCAAACAGGCGGTCGAACTGACGCCCGTCGGCAACAAAGGGCGCTTTCAGATTGAAGAGCTCGCCGAAGGTCGCCTGTACCTTGCGGATGCCGTTACCGATTGCGACCTTGCCGCCGAGATGCGCTTTTATGGATTGCGCCGCGCTCAGGTGATCGGCGTGCGCGTGCGTCTCGAGGATCCATTCGAGCTTGAGATCCTGTGCCCGGATGCATTCGACGATCTGCTGTGCGGGCGCGCGATCGGTGCGCCCGGAGACGACGGAAAAGCCGAGTACGGGGTCGATGACCGCCGCTATCGATGTCTTTGGGTCACTGACGACGTAGGACAGCGTTCCCGTGGGCTGATGATAGAAGTGCTTGACGTCGGGCGTCACCAAAGGCCGTATTCGCGCTCAGGCTTTCGGCGCCCAGACCGAGCACCAGCCGTCGGCATTGACGAGTTTGCCGGGGAAAATCTGGCAGGGCCGCCATTGCTCGCCTTCTGTTCCCTGCAAGAGCGCGCAATTTGCACAATGCTGCTCTGCCGCCGGGTTGGCTCTGGTCGCAGGATCCACCGTGCTGGCGTCGTGCGTGTATTTCAGCGATTGCGCAACCGGGTCGTCCTCGGCGATCTGTACCAGGTCCTGCGCGTGCGCCGGGGTTCCCGGGCGAAGAAAGCAGCCGGCGGCCGCGACGGCCGACAGTTGTATAAAATGACGTCTCGCGATCTTGCTCAAGGGTTTCTCCTTCAATCTGCTACCGACCGGCACTAAAGCAAAAGGCCTTTTGTCGTATTCTACGGCAATTTCCTGAACGGCGGCAAAACGGGTACGGGATTCACCCATGTGATGGTTTGCAAAATCTGCACTGGCGCACTCTTTTTCCGGCAGAATGTGAGCGCATTCACACCGGGCCGCATGAACTGTTTCATGATTCCGTGGGTCACGCATAATCTCATACGTATGCGATCGAGCCGTCTCTTTGCCGTCCTTCCAACCCTGCTGACTCTCGGAGTACTGTCGGGCGTCCCGTCGCTTGCGCATGCGGACGCACCGCACCGCTACCGGGTTGCGGTGGATGCAGGGATGAGCCGGATGTGGGTGGAAGCCCGCTTCAGCGCGCCGGTCGACAGCGTTACCGCGCAGTCGAACGAGGCCGGCCAGTTTCTGCTCGACGTCCGCGACTGCGATGACGCTTCCTCCGATGCTTCCGACAATTCCACCATACGGCTGCGCAACCGGCGCATGATGCTTCCGGCAGGCGGCATTCACTGCATGAATTACAGCGTGGACCTCGCGTCGGCTGCCGCGAGCGTCCCCCACAACCAGTCGCTGGCGCCGGAAAATGTGGTCGTGTCGCCGGCGCTCTGGTTATGGCGCCCCAGGTTGACACGCGACTCCGAAATCCGCATCGAGTTCGATTTACCGGGCGAGATGCAGGTCGCGGTTCCGTGGCAGCGGCTCGAACGAGATCGGCAGTCGTTTCTGCTGGGCGATTCGCCGGAGAGTTCGAGTGCGCCGGCGGTGTTCGGTACCTTCGAGTACAGCGAAATCGACGTTCCGGGAGCCACTCTGCGAGTCAGCGTGCTGCGGGGCAGCGAACGCACACAGGGCGGAATGGACGACGCATCGATAAAGGAATGGCTGCGCACAACCGCAACCGGCATCAGCCTTGCATACGGCCGTTTCCCCAATCCTTCGCCGCAGATCGTCGTCATTCCGGTTGCCGACGGCCGCCGCGGCGAGAGCGCAGTGCCCTTCGGCCGGGTCATCCGCGACGGCGGAGAGGCCATCGAGCTGTTCGTCGATCGGCGTCAGCCGCTGGAAGCTTTCCTCGGCGACTGGACCGCTACCCATGAGTTCAGCCACCTGATGCTGCCGTACGTCGAGCCCCGGCACCGCTGGATATCCGAAGGATTCGCGCAGTATTACCAGAACGTGCTGCTGGCGCGCTCCGGCACCTACGATCCGCAGACCGCGTGGCAAAAGCTGTACGACGGCCTTGAACGCGGACGGCAATCGCGTCCGGAACTGTCGCCGAACGAAGCAACAGCCGGCGACACGCGGAATGGCCGCATGAAAATCTACTGGAGCGGCGCCGCCATCGCTTTGATGGCCGACGTCGCGTTGCGCGAGCGTTCCGGCGGCGAGATGACTCTCGATGACGTCATGGGGCAGCTGCAGGCCTGTTGCCTGCCATCGGATCAAACGTGGAGCGGCCCCGAGTTGTTCGCGACGCTCGACACGCTCACCGGCGCCCCGGTATTCATGCCGCTTTACCGGCGCTACGCAGACACCTCAGGGTTCCCCGACACCAGGCCGCTGTTCGAGCGCCTCGGGATCGCCGTAGAGGACGACAAGATCCGCATACGCCGCAGTGGCGAGTTGCAGCACATCCGCAGTGCAATAACGCAATGGGACGACGCCACGGTCGCCCGGCGCGGGCAACCGGCCGGGATGGCGCACCGGAATGCCGCCGGCTCGGCCGGATCGCGCTGAGCCTTCAATTCCCGTAAACCTCAAGAAAATAGCGACTTAGCCGTCACTGCGACCGGGTGTATACTGCCCGGTCACCGGCGTGCAAAGGTAGCGGATATGACGGGCGTAAGCCTCGCCATCGATGTCAGCAAGGTCCACGGACAGCGACAGTTCTCACAGGCGGACAGCGTCGCCGTGGAAGAACCGCTCGAAATCCAGCTTTGCTCCGGGTCCGCCGAAGACTCTGCCGCGAAAAGCATTTCGATCACGATGCGCACCCCCGGCGACGACGCCGAGCTCGCGGTCGGCTTTCTGTTTACCGAAGCGATCATTACGAGCGCAAGCCAGGTCGCTTCGGTGCAACACTGCGGCGCTCCGGCGCCCGACACGGGTTTCAGAAACGTCATACGCGTAGAACTCGAACCTGACGTTCACATCGACCTGAGCCGGCTCGAACGGCACTTCTATACGACTTCGAGCTGCGGCGTGTGCGGCAAAACATCGCTCGATGCGTTGCGTGTCGGGGGCCAGCATCCGCTGACAAAAGTCACGACGACGTTTCCCCGCGAGGCGATCGTGACGTTGCCGGACAAACTGCGCGAGCAGCAACGGGTATTCTCGAAAACCGGCGGCCTGCATGCAGCGGCCGTATTCACCCCAGATGGTGAAATTACCCTCGTCAGGGAGGACGTCGGTCGGCACAATGCCGTGGATAAAGTGATCGGCGCCCTTCTGCTGGCGAATCGCGTGCCGGCGCATGAGCTCGGATTGCTGGTTTCGGGGAGAGCCAGTTTCGAACTGATGCAAAAGGCGCTGGTTGCCGGCCTGCCGCTTCTGGCAGCCGTCGGCGCACCGTCGAGCCTGGCGGTCTCATTGGCGAAAGAATTCGATATGACCCTTGTCGGCTTTTTACGCCAGGGCAATTTCAATATTTATTCGCGCGCGGAGCGCCTGGCCTGAAACGGCAACAGCACGCGGGATTGTCCTCCCGGAGCCAAGGCAAAGCATCATGGCAAAGACCTACGACAAGGCCATAGCGACAGAGATCATCTCGAGCTACGGCGCGAAGCCGGAACTTCTGGTGCAAATCCTTCATGCGTTCGTCGATCGCTATTCTTATATAAGCGAGACGGCCGTCAGGCAGATCGCGGACGAACTGAATCTTTCTCGTGCCGATGTGCACGGGGTCGTCAGCTTTTACCACGACTTTCGCACCCGACCGCCGGGCCGCCATGTCGTCAGGATTTGCCAGGCGGAATCCTGCCAGGCCATGGGCAGCCGCGAGCTGACGGCGCATGCGGAACGATCTCTCGGCGTTGAACTGAACAACACCACCGCCGACGGCGAAATTACGCTCGAGCCGGTTTATTGCCTAGGCAATTGCGCCTGCTCGCCGGCGATGATGGTCGACAGGCGGGTGTATGGCCGGGTCGATAACGAAAAGTTCGACCGCCTCGTAAAGATGCGAGGTCACTGAGCGCGATGGCGGGCAGAGTGAAAATATTCGTTCCCAGGGAGACCGCCGCCCTGTCGATGGGCGCCGATGAGGTCGTTGCAGAGATGCTGGCGCAAGGCCGGTTACACGGCCGGGATATCGAACTGGTGCGAAACGGCTCCTGGGGCATGAGCTGGCTGGAGCCGCTGGCCGAGGTCATCGTGAACGGCGAACGCGTCGCCTACGGACCCGTTGCCGCCGACGATGTGGCGAGTCTGTTCCAGGCCGACTTCCTCTCCGGCGGCCAACATCCGCTTAAAATGGGAGCCACGTCGGCGATTCCGTATCTTGAGAAACAGGATCGCTGGACATTCAGGCGCTGCGGCCTGATCGATCCGCTCTCCATCGAGGAATATCGCGGGAACGGCGGCTTTGCCGGACTCGAAAAGGCCTTCGAGCTCGGCGCTGCCGGCGTATTGCAGGAACTGAAGGCGTCGGGCCTGCGCGGCCGCGGCGGCGCGGGATTTCCGACCGGCATCAAATGGCAGACCGTCGCCGACGCCGCCGGCGAGCAGAAATACATCGCATGCAACGCCGACGAGGGCGACAGCGGCACCTTCTCGGACCGGATGCTGATGGAGGGCGATCCGCTGACCTTGATCGAGGGCATGCTGATCGCGGGTTTCGCCGTCGGCGCCAATCGCGGTTATGTCTATCTTCGATCCGAGTACCCGCTCGCACGCACGGTTTTTCTCAAGGCGCTTGCGGTTGCGAGAGAAAGCGGCTGGCTCGGCAAAAACATCCAGGGCTCGGGCTTCGACTTCGACATCGACCTGCATCTCGGCGCGGGCTCTTACGTCTGCGGCGAGGAGACCGCGATGCTCGAAAGCCTGGAAGGCAAAGCGGGACTGATTCGCTACAAGCCGCCGCTCCCGGCCATCGCCGGCCTGTTCGGCAAGCCGACCGTGGTGAACAACGTCGTAACGCTTGCCTCGGTTCCGGAAATCCTGGTCCGCGGCAGCGAGGCGTACGCCGCTCTCGGCACGGGTCGCTCGAAAGGTACACTCGCGTTCCAGCTCGCCGGCAACATCCGCCGCGGCGGGCTCGTCGAGATCGCCTTCGGTCTCACTTTGCGCGAACTGATCGAAGACTGGGGCGGCGGCACGTTCAGTGGACGCGACATCCGGGCGGTGCAGATCGGCGGCCCGCTCGGCGCCTACTTCCCGCAGCATCTGCTCGATACCCCGCTCGATTACGAGGCCTTCGCCGCACTCGACGGCCTGATCGGCCACGGCGGCGTCGTGGTGTTCGACGACAGCGTCAACATGGCGGCACAGGCACGGTTCGCGATGGAATTCTGCGCCCTCGAATCCTGCGGCAAGTGCACGCCCTGCCGCATCGGCTCCGTTCGCGGCGTCGAGGTCATCGACCGCATCGTCGCCAACGAGAATCGCGACGCGAACCTCGAATTGCTGCAGGAACTCTGCGATACCATGGTCGACGGGTCCCTGTGCGCCATGGGCGGATTGACGCCATTCCCGGTAAGAAGCGCAGTGAAGTATTTTCCGAAGGATTTCGAGGGCAGTTCTGCTGTCCAAGCTTCGGCAGGAGTGAACAAATGACCCTCTTGAAAGAACCGGATTACGGCACCCCGCTGAGTCCTCGCGAAGACCTGGTGGCGGTGGAAATCGACGGATTGCCGGCGAAAGTCCGTGCGGGCACCACCGTCCTGCGGGCCGCGCGGGAATCCGGCGTCGACGTCCCGAAACTGTGCGCCACCGACAGCCTGAAACCGTTCGGCTCCTGCCGCCTGTGCCTGGTGGAAATCGAGGGCCGCAAGGGCTATCCGGCATCCTGCACGACTCCGGTCGAAGCCGGCATGAAGATACGCACCCAGACACCCGCGCTTGCGAAGTTGCGGCGCAACGTCATGGAACTGTACATCTCCGATCATCCGCTCGACTGCCTGACCTGCTCGGCCAACGGCGATTGCGAGTTGCAGGACATGGCGGGCGCCGTGGGCCTGCGCGAAGTGCGCTACGGCTTCGACGGCGACAATCACCTCTTCGAGGCGATTGACGAGAGTAATCCCTATTTTACGTTCGATCCGACCAAGTGCATCGTCTGCTCGCGCTGCGTCCGCGCCTGCGACGAGGTGCAGGGCACGTTCGCACTGACGATCGAAGGCCGCGGATTCAAATCCAAAGTCTCCGCAAGCATGGGCGAGAGTTTTCTCGATTCCGAATGCGTCTCCTGCGGCGCCTGCGTCCAGGCCTGCCCCACCGCAACGCTGATGGAGAAATCCATTATCGATAACGGGCAGCCGGAGCACAGCGTGCTGACTACCTGCGCCTACTGCGGCGTCGGTTGTTCGTTCAAGGCGGAAATGAAGGGCGACCAGGTCGTGCGCATGACGCCGTACAAGGACGGGCACGCGAATCACGGTCACAGTTGCGTCAAGGGCCGGTTTGCGTGGGGTTACGCGTCGCACAAGGAAAGAGTGCTCGACCCGCTGATCCGCGAAAGCATCCACGACCCGTGGCGCAAAGTGACCTGGGACGAAGCCATTCAATACAGCGCCCGGCGCTTCAAGGAGATTCAGGCGAAGTACGGCCGCAAATCGGTGGGCGGCATCACCTCGTCCCGCTGCACCAACGAAGAAGTATTCGTCGTGCAGAAACTGGTGCGCGCCGCGTTCGGCAACAACAACGTCGATACCTGCGCCAGGGTATGTCATTCGCCGACCGGATACGGCCTGAAGAAGACGCTCGGCACCTCGGCCGGAACGCAACCGTTCGACAGCGTCATGGATGCGGACGTGATTGTCGTGATCGGCGCCAATCCTACTGAAGGGCATCCGGTTTTTGCCTCGCAGATGAAACGCAGGCTGCGCGAGGGCGCGAAGCTCATTGTTGTCGATCCGCGGAAGATCGGCCTGGTGCGCTCGCCGCGCATCAAAGCGGACTTTCATCTGCCGCTGTTGCCGGGCACGAACGTGCCGATGATCAACGCATTCGCGCATGTCATCGTCAGCGAAGGCCTGGTCGACGAAGCTTATGTCGCGGAACGCTGTGATACGGAAGCGTTTGCGGCCTGGAAAGAATTCATACTGCAGTCGGAAAATTCGCCGGAAACCGTCAGCGAAATCTCCGGCGTGCCGGCCGAAGACATACGCGGCGCGGCGCGACTTTACGGGCAGGCGGAAAACGGCGCGATTTATTACGGTCTCGGCGTCACCGAGCACAGCCAGGGCTCGACCATGGTCATGGGCATGGCCAACCTGGCAATGGCCACCGGCAACCTGGGCTTCACGGGCCGCGGCGTAAATCCGCTCCGCGGTCAGAATAACGTGCAGGGTTCCTGCGACATGGGTTCGTTCCCGCACCAGCTTTCCGGCTATCGCCCGGTAGCGGACGACGCCGTGCGCGGTTCGTTCGAGAAAATGTGGGGCGTCGAACTCGACTCGGAACCCGGCTACCGCATTCCGAACATGTTCGATGCGGCCATCGCAGGCGTCTATAAAGGCATGTATATCCAGGGCGAGGATCTTGCCCAGTCGGACCCGAATACCAAGCATGTCGAAGCGGCATTGGGCAGCCTGGAATGTGTGGTCGTACAGGACCTGTTCCTGAACGAAACGGCCAAGTTCGCACACGTGTTCCTGCCGGGCACGTCGTTCCTCGAGAAGGACGGCACGTTCATCAACGCCGAGCGCCGCATCAATCGCGTGCGCCCCGTGATGAAACCGCGGCAGGGCAAGGGCGAGTGGCTCGTTACGCAGGAACTTGCGCAAGCGCTTGGCTACCCGATGAACTACAACAACGAGTCGGAGATCATGGACGAGATCGCGGCGCTGACACCGACCTTCAGCGGCGTGTCGTTCAAGTTTCTGGACGAGGTCGGCAGTGTGCAATGGCCATGCAACGAAAAAGCGCCGATGGGCACGCCGATCATGCACATCGACAATTTCGTGCGCGGCAAGGGATTATTCATCGAGACCGCGTACGTGCCGACGGAGGAACGCACGACTCGAAAATTCCCGCTGTTACTCACGACCGGCAGAACGCTGACGCAGTACAACGTCGGCGCGCAGACGCGCCGCACCGATAACATCGTGTGGTATCACGAGGACCTGCTCGAGATTCACCCGTCCGATGCGGAACTGCGCGGCATCAGGGAAGGCGATCGCGTGTCGTTGTCGAGCCGCAAGGGCGAGGTCACGCTGGAAGCGAGGGTCACGGAGCGGGTGCAGCCGGGCGTTGTCTACACGACGTTCCACGACCCGCAAACCGGCGCGAATGTCGTGACGACCGAGTACAGCGACTGGGCCACCAATTGCCCGGAGTACAAAGTCACTGCGGTACAGGTCGCGCCGGCGGTCCACCGCTCCGAATGGCAACAGCAGTTCGACCAACGCGCGAAGGAACAGGGCAAAATTCTCGAAACGACCTGAGTAATCTCACGCTGTAGGAGCCCGCCATTGCGGGCGACCGCGGTACCGTCAATAACCGCTGAACTCTAACCGTCTCGCTCGGACGGCAAACGAGAAAGAACTGCGCACACCGAATCCGGCGCCAAAACCGCGCATCAAGTCATCCGCGCTACCACTAGCTCCACCGCAATTGCATAACATTTGTATGAGCGCCATGGCGCGATGCCGCACCACGCTCATCGCGGTGCGGTACATGAGCCAGCCGCGATATTACGTGACGCCTACGGACGAATCCGGTTAACATGTTGAAATAAAAATAAATGCAGGGCGGTTGGCGATGTCACCAGTGCAGAGTTATCAAGCGCGCACGACAATTCAATGTCGCGGAACGCGGTCTAATCACTGTTCGGCGACATCCACGCTTGCTGCGGAGTGACTCGTGCATCTTCATCACGCTATCGACTACATTGAGTTCACCGTCCGGGATCTGGACGCGGCTAAACGGTTCTATGCCGACGCGTTCGGATGGAAGTTCAATGACTACGGTCCCGCTTATGCCGGGATCCAGGGTGGGGATCGTGAAGTTGGTGGCCTGCATCAGGCAAACGAGGTTCGGACTGGTGGTCCGCTGGTGATTCTCTATTCACGCGACCTGAATGAGAGCCTTGTTGCTGTGCGGGCAGCGGGTGGTAAGATTGTTAGGGAGCCGTTTTCTTTTCCGGGAGGTCGGCGATTTCATTTCGCTGATCCAAGTGGCAATGAGCTTGCGGTTTGGTCTGATGCCTGATGCTTTGGCGTTGTGCCAATCGCCGAACAACCGTTGCAGCGGACCGTGATAGGTCATCGCAGGCGCGCAGCAATCGCGTCATTTCATTATGCGCTTGCTGCGCGCTGGACAGAGCCTCGCGCGGCCGCTGAACCGGAACGTAAGGCGGCATCAGACATAGCACATACCTGGAAGAGTAAACTTCTACCTCTATGCCGTACGCGCTCATTTCTCTTCTTGTTGCTTCGGTCGCTACGGGATGGTTCGTACTTGCCACCGATGCGTCCGCCGGCTCCAAGGTGCTTCTATCTGCAGTCTTCATGTGCTCGCTTGCGCTAAGATTCTCGTTCCCGCAGTGGGAGTTGATTGGCCTTCTTCTTCAGGTGTTTCTGGTAATAGGCATCGTTCTCTACGCAAAGGTTCATCCGTAAACACGGCGGCCCTGGGGATTACGAGAGTAGCCGCCTAACAATTCGTTCAAGCCGAGCCCGCTTCGTGGGCCGGTTGGAATGCCGCTGGCCCGAAAAATGGGTGACGAACTTTGGGAGTTGAGGTCAAGTATTCCTTCCGGGATCGCACGGACGTTCTTTACCGTTTGTGGTACGACTATTGTCCTACTGCACGGGTTTGTGAAGAAATCCGAGAACCCCGACCAGGGAACTATCGATTGCAAAGCGCAGACTGACTAAATTGAGATCGTAGACATGGCCAAGAGAAATGTGGGAAGTACTTTTGATGATTTTCTCAAAGAGGAAGGGCTTTTTGAGGAAGTAACTGCGGTCGCCATAAAGCGATTCATCGCGTACCAGCTTGCTAAGAAGATGTCGGAGGACAATCTCAGCAAAGCCGAAATGGCCCGCCGGATGGAGACGAGTCGGTCAGCCTTGGACAGGCTCCTGGACCCGCATAATCCTTCGGTTACGTTGCAGACCCTGCAGAGCGCGGCACACGCCTTAGGCGGACGTCTAAAGGTAGAACTTGATTTTCACGCTAGGCATGTTCGAAAACATAGTTTACGAAGGAATCCCGTCAGTACTCGAGGCGCTGGTAGCGCGCAATGCACGGTTATTTGTCGCGACCTCAAAGCCACGAGTTTTTGCCGAACGCATTCTTGATCACTTCGGACTCGCAAGGTATTTCACGGTGATCTATGGAAGCGAGTTGCAAGGCGAGCGCTCCGACAAAGCGGAACTCATCGCTTACGTGTTCGCGAGTTCCAGGCTAGACCCGTCGAATACAATTATGGTCGGTGATCGCCATCATGACGTTCATGGCGCGCTCCGCAACCGCGTTCTTCCTGCAGGTGTCATATGGGGATATGGTTCGCAAGAGGAACTCTGCGCAGCTGGCGCTGGGCGGCTGTTCGAGGAGCCCGGTGAACTCGCGCAGCTTGTCGTCTGACGACCGGTTGCAGCGGACGGTGAAACGGCAACACGCGACGGCCAGGGACGACCCTTCAAACGGCTACGAGGCTGTCGCCACGAAGTTCATGGAACGGCGTGAGCAGTCGAACATCGGCGTCACGACAATTCTAAGGTGGGCTCGCGCGCTATCGCCGGGCGCGTCAATTCTCGACCTCGGTTGTGGCCATGGAGTGCCGCTCTCGATGGCACTGGTCGATGACGGATTCAACATCTATGGGATTGATGCCTCACCAACTCTGACGGCGGCGTTTCGCAGCCGCTTCCCACACGCGCATGTCATCTGCGAAGGCGTCGAGGGCTCAAGCTTCTTTGACCGCACCTTCGACGGAGTTCTCGCTGTCGGCCTGATATTTCTCCTGCCTGCCGATGCGCAACGTGATCTTATTCGCAGGGTAGCGCAGGCGTTAAAGCCCGGCGGTCGCTTCCTGTTTACGTCCCCGGCGGACGCGTGTGCCTGGACGGATGTTTTGACCGGCCGCCGGTCGCTGTCACTGGGGGCCGAGGATTACAGGGCGACTTTGGGGGGCGCAGGCCTGGCTTTGCTGGGCGAGTACACGGATGAAGGGGACAATCACTACTATGATGCTCAAAAGTGAATAAAACGTATCATCCACAGCCCGGTTGCTGAGCGTAAACTCCGACCTGTGCTGAGAAAAATCAAACCTTGGGTAGCAAATGCGGCCCAACAACGCGCTGCATCGGACGCCGCCAGGCGCCGCTGAGCTAAATCGTTTACACGGACCGCGCACACCGATGCGAGCACCTCAACGTACTGGCCGAGCGGAACGCGGCAAATCGAAGTGGATACTAAAATGATCGAGGGTGCCTGCCACTGCGGAGCCGTTCAATGGCGTTTTGAAGGCATGCCCGAGTCAGTTACAGCGTGCAATTGCACCGTATGTCGCCGCTACGGCGTACTGTGGGCCTATGACTTTGAGGGCGAAGGCATCAGTGTCGCGGGTCCGACGCACGCATACATCCGAGGCAACGCGCTCGAGTTTCATTTCTGCCCCGTTTGCGGCTGCGTTGCCTATTGGCGAGCCCTGGAGCCGAACAAAGAGGGGCGGCGTCGCA
The DNA here is from genome assembly GCA_040902105.1 of Woeseia sp. Taxonomy (GTDB): domain Bacteria; phylum Pseudomonadota; class Gammaproteobacteria; order Steroidobacterales; family Woeseiaceae; genus IDS-8. Next base: position 62,855 of record JBBDXW010000056.1, on the reverse strand, counting down.
TTGCGGTCAACGTGCGACTGACCGAACCGGAGGTTGTGGCGCAGCTTCCAATCGATCATTTCGACGGGCTCGAGAGCTTTGAAGACCTGCCACGAGACGGGCGATGTGTCGCAGACTTCTGCGCGCCTATGCGGACGTCAGGCGGCTAATGGGCGCCCGGCCGTGAATATTAGCGAGCCAGTGCATTTGAAGACTCGAGATCGTTTCACACTCATATTTCGCGTGGCGGGCGCAATCAGCGGCCTGCTGATTATCGTCGCGGCGTTCGCGACTTCGAGCTGGGGAAACGGATGGGTTGTCGCTGTGTTCGTGCTCATCACTGTTGGCGGTGCAATCTCCTATCACGTGCTTACGTCCGTTGTGCGCTGTCCGGCTTGCGCCGGCAGGGTGTTCAATTGGCGCATTTCTTCCGAGCGCGCGAAGAGCAAGCTATTCTCGTGTCGCAAATGCGGCACGCTTGCATGGTTAGCCGAAGGTTTCTATTGGCAGCGCGAGATATCCGGGTGAGCGCTTCTGCGAGGAAAACAAATGGGGCGCCGCCTGACGTGGGCATGGGGCTAACAAGCCCGATGTCAGGTCTCCGGTGGGCGTAACGATGGCTTTCAACGGCGGATGTCTTTGTGAGGCTATCCGATTCTCCTCGGCGAAACAGCCGATAGACGCCGGTTATTGCCACTGCAAACTGTGCCAACGGTCGACTGGTGCTCCAGTCCTTGCCTGGGTCTCGTTCCGGGCTCAGGACTTTTCGTATACGCGCGGAGTACCTGCGCGTTACCAATCGTCGAAGCACGGGCACCGCGAGTTCTGTAGCAACTGTGGCACGCAAATCGCTTATCGTGATTCCCATAACGCTACGACAGTCGAAGTGAACGTAGGTAGTCTCGATGACAGCGGCCAGGTGCAACCTCAATATCACATCTGGTATTCCAGCCGTATCCCTTGGTTCGGGACCACAGACACCTTACCAAGATTTGACGGCCCAAAGCCTCGGGGTGATGAGACCTGACCAAGCGCTGCACCGGACGCCGGACACATCAGTTCCCGTCTTCGATTTTGCAGACTTGAATGTGAATGTACCCTGGCGACGGGCTTCCCCGCCCCTGTCTATTTTGTGTTTCCTCGAACGACTATTGGTAGTCACAGCCACTCTCGTCCGTGATTTATCCCCCACTGCTTCAAGGAGTAACGTCATGCAACACACGACGTCCGCAGGCAAAGATGCCGCTACGACCACCGAAAACACCAAAGCATACGACGAAGCCCGGATTATCCGGACGATGCAAGCGCGGGCGAACGCAATACGCAACAAGAACGCGAAGGGAGTGCTACCCGGTTTCACCGAAGACTCCGTGGGTTATTTCGTCGAAACGCCGCTCCAGCAGTCGCCTCTCGAAGAGGATCTGACAGGCTGGTTCGAAACGTGGAGCGGTCCGATCGGCTACGAGATTGGCGACCTCAAAATCACCGCTGGCGATGATGTCGCCTACTGCCATAGCTTGAACCGGTGGACCGGATCGAGAACCGATGGCACGGAAACAGACATCTGGTTTCGCGAGACCCTCTGCTTCCGCAAGATCAAAGGTCGGTGGCTGATCACCCACGTACACGAATCGGTGCCCATGTACATGGACGGCAGCCTCAAGGCAGCGATCGATCTCAAGCCATAGATCGATGAACAAAAGCGATGAACACCAGATTAGTCGCGATCATCTACGCGTGTTTGACGTCGTCAAGTGCATCCATAGCGCAAGAGGCGCCCTCTGCGCCCACTGAAAGCCAAGGTCTGTACCGATTGCCATATGCGGATGAGACGATAGTCAAAATCTTCGATGATTTCACGACCCATCGTCCACAAGGCGGCGTCGACATGTTTGCGATCGAAGGCCGCGACCCCTATCGCGTCGTGGCGGCCGCCGCCGGACGGGACGAACAGACGCCAATCAACGGTGGCGGCTTCCTTAGCGACAACGACGCTGGAAAGCGAGCGCGAAACCCTTGCTTTTGCGGCGTCGTCGGTGGCGTGGTCGTGAAAGATGCCACTTACCGCGCCGCTGATCGGCTCTCAACTGATTCATGCGAAGGATAGGTCGCGTGTCGCAGGCACGGCTTAGCTAATTCAGACGGTTAGAAACCGGGCGACGCAAATCCCATTATTATTGTATAGTTTCTATACCATGTTTGAGTTCGACGAAGCAAAGAGCCAGCCCAACAAAACGAAGCACGGCATCGACTTCATCGAGGCCCAGACTCTGTGGGAAGACCCGGATCTGTTGGAGATTCCCGCAAAAACGGAGGATGAGCCGCGCTTCGTTGTAATTGGCGCTGTCGCCGCCAAGCACTGGTCGGCCGTCATCACGTATCGTGGTGACAACATTCGAATCATTTCGGTGCGTAGATCTCGAGATGAAGAGGTGACCTTGTATGAAAGCTAAAGCATTTGACCGTAAATTTGATGAGGGCAAAGACGTCACGGATGTCCTTGATTTGTCAAAAGCAAAGCGCCCGCTCCAAACTCAAAAGCGCGTGAACGTGGACTTTCCGAGTTGGATGATTTATCGCTTGGATAAAGAGGCAAAGCGACTTGGCGTTACCCGGCAGTCCATCATCAAAGTCTGGCTCGCCGAGCGCTTGGAGCAATCGGCTTCTAACCAGTCATAACACGGGACGCGCTAGCGCGCGTGGAGCGGTCCGATCGGATATGAAATTGGCGACCTCAAAATCACCGCTGGCGATGATGTCGCCTACTGCCATAGCTTGAACCGGTGGACCGGATCGAGAACCGATGGCACGGAAACAGACATCTCGGCTTAATTCAGGCGTTAAGTGCATTGATGGAGCGGATATGACTGATAGAAACAAACTCACCACCGGCGGCTGCCTTTGCGGTGCCGTGCGCTACGAAGTCAGAGGGCCACTGCGCGACGTGGTCAATTGTCACTGCGGCATGTGCCGACGCCTGCACGGCAACTTTGGCCCGCATTCAAAAGCGCGAAAAGTAAATATCACCATCACAAAAGACACGGGCCTCGCGTGGTACAAGACGTCCGAAGTGGCGCGGCGTGGATTCTGCCGTGCGTGTGGCTCCAGCCTGTTTTGGGAGCCCTTTGACTTGGACGCTACCGGAATCATTGCCGGGACGCTCGACGGGCCGACAGGGTTGAAGACGATCGGGCACATCTTCGTCGGCGAGAAAGCGGACTACTACGAAATAACCGATGACCTGCCGCAATTCGAAGGCTCGTCGCATGGTGAACTCGTCAATGACTACAAGTAAGTCACCAGGAGTGCGCCACAGAAAATGCCAAACGGAGGACCGATGAGCACATCTTACAAACCCGGCAAATACAGTACTGTCTCGCCCTATCTCATCGTCGATGGCGCGAACGACACCATCGATTTCCTCAAGAAGGTCTTCGGCGCTACTGAACTGCGCCGTTTTCCGGACGACCACGGTAAACTCCTCCACGCCGAGGTTCGGATTGACGACACGGTAGTTATGCTCGCGGATGGCGGGGATGGCTGGCCGCCCGTTCCTTCCTACGTGCATGTCTACGTCAAGGATGTCGATGCGACGTACAAACGCGCCCTCGAGGCGGGAGCCACATCGGTGCAGGAACCGGTGAAGAAGGAAGATGAAGACAAACGGGGAGGCGTGAAAGACGCGGGAGGCACGACCTGGTGGATTTCCACAAAGGTCGAGTAGGCGACGCCAGACCGCCCGGGCCTCTGACCATCGATTGTGAGTCACGAATATGAGCTACCTCCTATGGAAGTTTGTGCACATCGCCTCGGTAATTCTGTTTGTGGGCGACATTGCAACCGGCGTGTTCTGGGGCGCGCACGCTCACAGGAGTCGTGATTTTCGCCTGATCGCCTCTACCTTCGACGGCATCATCCGCGGCGACCGCTTCTTTACCATGCCCGGCGTCATCGGCATCCTCGTGAGCGCATCCTGGGGGACGCCGGCGAGCCGGCTTGGTCGAACACATCTCCATCACTCCTGAACGGGCCGGCGCGAGCACTCGCCCGCGCCGCCCTGCAGCGTCACTTACTCGACGCACTTGCCCTCCCTACCGCGCGCGGTAGTGGATCGCGCACGGCGTTGTTGGCCTTTGCCGTCGCGGCTGCCCAGATGGGACCCGCGGGATGCAGGACGATGAATGTATTGGGAATAATTCCCAATGTATTGGGATCGACGCCGCGGCTGCTCCACGTCTGCGCGACGAGCACGGCCGGATGTTCGCCCAGGGATTCCGCGATTGCGGGTTGGGTTAGCGAAGTGACCACTAAGGCTGCGGCTAGCGAGCGTAGGGTTTTGACGTTCATTGCATGACTCCTTGAAGCGTTTATCTATGGGTGGCTGCAGTATCATTCGCAGCAAGACAGGGATAAACCGGCAAAAAGCGGAATCACTGTCCGGGAGCGCGGACAATGGATCGACTGAGGGCACTGCAGGCATTCGCTCGCGTCGTCGAACTGGGCGGATTCACGAAAGCGGCCGATTCGCTGCAGATGTCGAAGACGACCGTGAGTGACCTGGTGCAGAGCCTCGAGAAGCACCTTGGGGTGCGATTGCTCCAGCGCACCACGCGACGTGTGAGCGTCACTCCGGACGGTGTCGCGTTCTACGAGCGCTGCGCGCACATACTTGCGGATCTCGACGACGCAGAGGCGTCAATCATGCAATCGCGCGTCGCGCCGAAGGGGAACCTGCGCGTCGATATGCCCGGTGCGCTCGCGAGACTTTTCATCATTCCACAACTGCCGCCGTTCCTCGCCCGCTATCCCGATCTGCGGTTGGAACTGAGGACAGGGCTTCGACCGGTGCATCTGTTGGAGGAGGGAATCGATTGTGTGGTGCGCGTCGGCAAGCAGGCGGACTCGAGCCTGGTCGCACGACGAGTCGGTACGATGAGCTTCGTCTGCTGTGCGAGCCCTGCGTACCTGCGCGAGCATGGAATCCCGCGCCGGCCCGAGGACCTGTCCGCACACCGATGCGTCAACTACGTTTCAAATCGCACCGGACGAGTCATGGACTGGGAATTCGCGCGAGGCGAGCAGAAGGTCCAGCTCACACTCGATGGCGTCCTCGCGGTGAACGATCACGACGCCTATATCGTCGCCGGTCTCATGAGTTTCGGAATCGTGAAGGTTGCGAACTACTTGGCGGGACCGTACCTGGAGTCGGGGCAGCTCACGCAGGTGCTCACTGACTGGACGGCGGAGCAATTCCCCATATCGGTGATGTATCCGCAAAGCCGTCACCTCTCGGCGAAGGTGCGCATCTTCGTCGACTGGGTCAGTGAGCTGATACAGCAAAATCCAATCTTCCAGACGCGCTAGATTTATCGCTGATCGGCAATCAGAATGGCTTTGATAACTGATGACCTGCCCCGATTCGAAGGCTTCTCAGATGGTGAGCGCCCTGAAGTCATCGATCTGTTTGGTTGATTCACGAATATGACCACCACACACACACCTTAAGCAGTGACTACTGGCGGGGCCAGTGGAACCGCGCTCCTGGAGCACGTTGAGAGCAGACAGGAGTTGACACACCACGCCATCGGAACTTGGTGCGGTCCGTCGAGTCCACCCGATCGTGAGCGGAAGTCATTCATGGCCCGTGATGAAGTGTCGATGATCCAGCTGCAATCCTCTCGAGGAAAATGCCAAAGATTCTCCCGCGTATGACGGGCTCGCGTGGTGCGGAAGGTTCGCTGACGCCCGAGCAAGCCACTCCTGGCAAACGAGCCGGTCCCGCACCCGGGTCCGGGCCACCGAAGGTTCTCGTCATTCTTGGTCACCCTCGCCGGGGCAGCCTCTGCGAGGCGTTGGCGGATGCATATGCGGCAGGCGCACAGAACGCCGGGGCCGAGGTACGGCGCCTCACAGTCTCGGACCTCGATTTCGAGCCGAATGTCCTGGCGCCTTCGCCCTGCGATCAGCCGCTGGAGCCCGGCATCTCCGATGCCGTCGGACTTGTCGCCTGGGCGGAGCATCTCGTCTTCGTCTTCCCCACCTGGTGGGGCACGATGCCGGCCTGCCTCAAAGGCTTTCTCGATCGTGTGCTCATGCCGGGTTTCGCCTTCGCCGACCGCGAAGACGGCGAAGGCTGGGACAAGCTCCTTGTCGGCAAGACCGCTCATCTTTTGACGACGATGGACACGCCGCCCTGGGTCTATCGCTGGATCTATCGCGCGCCGGGGCTGAACGCCCTTGGCCGCGCGACTCTCGGCTTTTGCGGCATAGAGCCGGTGCGCAGCACCGTTTTCGGCCCCGTCAAGACGGCGAGCGCCGAATGCCGCGCCCGGTGGATCGAAGAGGCGTTCCGCGAGGGCCTTGCGCTGCGCCACGGGGCATTGACGACCGTTCAGCGCCTGCGCGAGCGTTTCGCAGCATGGGTGGCGAGTTTCCGCCTGCAGTTCCACCCGATGGCCTGGACGGCCTACGCGATCGGCGCAGCGGGCGCCTGGCATGCCACGGGCCATTTTTCGTGGCTGGCCTTCTGGCTCGGTCTCGCCTGCCTGTTCTTCCTGGAGCTCGCAACCGTTTTCACGAACGACGAGTTCGATTTCGAGAGCGACATGCGCAACCGGCACTATGGTCCCTTCAACGGCGGCTCGCGTGTCCTCGTCGACGGCAGCATCAGTTTTGCAAGCATGCAGGTCGCCGTGCTGCTGGCACTCGGCTCCTTTCTGGCAAGCGCTGTCGCTCTGGCCATGGTGATACCGCCTTTCCCCAGCCTGCTCATTCTCGCCTCGCTTGGCGTGCTGGCGATCGGCTACACCGTGCCGCCGCTCAAGCTCTGCTGGCGCGGACTGGGCGAGATCGATGTCGGCGTGACTCACAGTCTGGGTGTCATTCTTTGCGGCTACGCCTTCCAGGGCGGAACATGGACGAACCCATGGCCCTGGCTCGTCGCGGTGCCGCTCTTTTTTGCGATCCTGCCGGCCATCACACTTTCTGGGATTCCCGACTATTCGGCGGATCGCGCGGTAGGCAAAGGCACGATCGCCGTCCGGCTCGGCCCGCGCGCAGCCGTCAGGGTCGCCCAGGCAATGACCGCCGTGGCGGCGGTGACGGCGGTTGCTCTATTGCCTTCATTGGTCGGCGTCAGCACGCTGGCGGCGATCGTGCTGCTCATCGTGCCCTATGCGATTGCCCAGGTCATCGTGCTGGAGCGATATCTGAGACGCCGAGACGAGCCACGCCGCATCGACGGGCTCATGGCCATCGCCCTGACCTACATACTCTGGTTCGTCGGAATCCCGCTCTGGGGCCTGATTTGATCGGTGCCGAAGGCCCCCGCTCTTCCGGTCATTCCGCCATGCCGCGGTCGCCGGTGCTGACGGCCAGAGATCTGGTCAAGACCTATGAATCCGCCGGTGGTCCCGTCCACGCCCTTCGGGGGGTCGATTTCGACCTGGCGCGGGGCGACCTCGTCGTCCTGCTCGGCCCGTCCGGGAGTGGCAAATCGACGCTGCTCAATCTCGTCGGCGGACTCGATCGTGCGACCAGCGGCCGACTCCTGTTTGGAGAGACCGATCTCGCGGCGCTCGACGAGCCGGCACTGACCCTTTACCGGCGCCGTCACGTCGGATTCGTCTTTCAATCCTACAACCTCATCCCGAGCCTGACGGCCGGCGAGAACGTGGCACTCGGGGCCATCGGCACCGAGCAGGCGCTGGCCCCGGAAGACGCGCTTGCACTCGTAGGCATCGCCGGTTTGCGCGACCGCTTTCCAGCAGAGCTTTCCGGCGGCGAGCAGCAGCGCGTCGCCGTCGCCCGGGCCATCGTCAAGCAGCCGAGTCTGCTCCTGTGCGACGAGCCCACGGGCGCGCTCGACTGCAAGACAGGCGTGCTCGTGCTCGAGGCGCTCGATCAGGTGAACCGTCAGTTTGCGACTCCTACCGTCCTGGTTACCCACAACGCCGTCATTGCCGACATGGCGGACCGCGTCGTTCACCTGGCCGACGGTAAGGTCGTGCGAGCCGAGAGCAATGCAGCTCGAGCCCGGGCACAGGACCTCTCGTGGTAGCGGCCCCAATGCACATCCTCGACCGCAAACTGGTCCGCGATCTTTGGACTTTCCGCGGCCAGGCGTCGAGCATCGTTCTCGTCCTCGCCTGCGCTGCGGCCGCCATGAGCATGTCGTTCAGCGTTCAGCGGTCGCTCGACGCCACGCGTGAGGACTACTACCGGCGCTATGGATTTGCCGACCTGTTCGCCTCGGTTCCGCATGCGCCGCTGTCGCTTGCCGAGACCATCCGCGGGATTCCCGGGGTGGCGGCGGTTGCGGCTCGAATCGCCGGCCATGGGGCGATTTCAATCGACGGCTTCGACGAGCCGATCACCGGCCGGCTGATGTCGCTGCCCGAGAATGGCGATTCGCAGGTCAACGCCCTCGCACTGCGACAAGGCCGGAGCCCGGCCCCCGATCATGGTGGGGCCGATAGTCCCCCCGATCGTCCGAGGGAGGTCATAATCAGTGAGAGCTTCGCGGCTGCCCATGGTCTGCGTCCCGGCAGTCGGCTGACGATGACAATCGGCGGACACAGAAGAGTCCTCACGGTTGCCGGCATCGCACTCTCTCCCGAATATATCTATGCGGTGGGACCAGGACAGATCGTCCCCGACAACCATCGCTTCGGCATTGTCTGGATGGAGCGCCTGGAGCTGGCGGCGGACCTCGGCCTGCCAGATCAGTTCAACGATCTCGCCGTCCGGCTCAGTCTGGGCGCCTCCGCCGCCGGCGTGACCGAGACGCTGGACCGGCTGCTGGCGCCCTATGGCGGCACCGATATCCATGATCGCACGCAGCAATACTCGCACGCGTTCGTCTCGAACCAGCTGAAGGAGCTGGGCGCCATCGGCGTCCTTGTGCCGGCCATCTTCCTGGGTGTCGCCGTCTTTCTGCTTCACGCATCGATGTTGCGGATCATCGCGCTGCAGCGGGTGCAGATAGGCATCATCAAGGCATTGGGCTTCGCTGGCCGTACGATCGGCTGGCACTACGTGAAATTCGCCCTCGCGCTTGCCGGTGCCGCAACCGTGCTCGGGCTGCCCGTCGGGATCGCGCTCGGTTATGGCATGACCAGGATCTATGCCGAGTTCTTTCACTTCCCATTCCTGCACTATGGGCCCGACATGCCTGCCGTCGCCGGTGTCGTCGCCGTGCTGGCGTGTGCAGCCACTTTGGCTGCGTTGCATCCGGCGGGACGCGCCGCGGCGCTTCGGCCCGCCGTCGCGATGCTTCCGGCATTGCCGGTCGCCTACCGGAGAAGCGCGGGCGGTCGCCTGGCGCGGCGCCTGACCGCGCCGGCGGCCATGGTCCTTCGGCAACTCGGCAGGCGCCCTCTACGCCCCGTGCTCACGACGGCGACGATCGCCTTTGCCGTGGGATTGCAGATCGCCACGCTCTTCAGCTTCGACGCGCTCGACGAGATGGTCGATGTCTTCTACGCGCGGGCCCAACGTCAGGATGCGACGATCGTCTTCGCGGCGCCGGTGCCCGCCGCGGTGCTCGCCGATATCGCACGGTGGCCGGGCGTGCGCGCCGTCGACGGCCGCCGCGACATGCCGGCGCGGCTGAGCGTCGCCGGCGCGTCCAGACACGTCGTGCTCACCGGCTTGCCGGCTGGCGGCACCCTCCATCGCCTGCTTGATCTGGCGCTTGTGCCGATTCCCGTTCCCGGCCACGGGATCGCGCTTTCGCGCAGGCTCGCGACGATCCTTCATGCCCGCGTGGGCGATCGCGTGACCGTCGACAGCGCCACGGGGCGCTCGTTCGAGCTCCCTGTTACGGCGCTCGTCGAGCAATATATCGGGATGGGCGCGTACATGGAGCTTGCCGCTCTCGACCGCCTGTTGGGAGACGGATCGATCGTCACCGGCGCCGAGGTGAAGCTTGCCGGTGACGACGGTCCCCGCTTCCATCGCGCGCTTAAGGACTCTCCCATTGTCGCCGGTTTTGTGCCGCGTCTGGCAGCGGTGACGGCTTTTCGGGAGACCATGGCGCGGACGCTGACGATCATTGTTTCGTTCTTCGTCGCCTTTGCCGGCATCGCCGCCTTCGCGATCGTCGACGCGACCGTCCGCGTCGCATTGTCGGAGCGGGTCCGCGAGCTGGCGATCATGCGCGCTCTCGGCTTCGACACTGGGACGATCGTGTTCATGCTGGCCGGCGAACTGGTCGTGGCCGTCGTGGCGGCGCTGCCCCTGGGATCCGTCGTCGGCCTCGGTCTGGGCCAATTGATCGTGTGGAATCTCGACAACGACTTGTTCCATGTGCCGCTCGTCGTGGGGTGGCGCAGCTATGCCATCGCAGGCGGCACGGCACTTGCAGCGGCGACTGTCTCGTTCGCGCTGGCCGCCCGCCGGTTGCGCGGTATCGATATCCCCGCGGCACTAAGGGTCGGGGCGACTTAGCGTTGGGAGTCGAGGAAAGACGCGACGCCGGAGCTGCGCTTTGTTCGGGCCAGCGATCTCGAGCACGAGTAAAGCAGCCGCGTCCAGAAGACAGTCACGTCCTGGAATGGCCGGTTACGGAACGCCTACGAGCAGTTGTACCGAAGCTGGGCTCGGTGGGGGTCGTCGCGCTTCTTGCGCCTGTCGGCGCTGTGATTACCATGGTAATGAAGCCGCTGCTTCCGGCGTTTTGAGGAATCATGAGCGAGATCACCGATCTGTCTTCTTTTCCGGTTGTCCGGAAATGGCCGGCAAAGTACGCCGATCGCATCCAGCTCTATTCGATGCCGACGCCGAACGGCGTCAAGGTCTCGATCATGCTCGAGGAAACGGGTCTGCCTTACGAGCCGCACGCCGTTCGCTTCGACCGCCGGGACCAGCATTCCCCGGAATTCACGGCGCTGAGTCCCCACAGCAAAATCCCTGCGATCATCGATCCGAACGGCCCGGACGGACGGCCGCTGCCCCTGTTCGAATCCGGCGCGATCCTCCTTTATCTCGCCGAAAAGACCGGCCAGTTGATACCTCGGGACGCGGCGAGCCGCTACGAGGTGATTCAATGGTTGATGTTCCAGATGAGCTTTGTCGGTCCGATGTTCGGCCAGGTGGGATTTTTTCATAAATTTGCAGGTCGCAACTACGAGGACAAGCGCCCGCGTGACCGCTATGTCGACGAATCGAGACGCCTGCTGCGCGTGCTCGATCAGCGGCTCGAGGGGCGAACCTGGATCATGGACGACGAATACACGATCGCCGACATCTCCACGTTCCCCTGGATCCGCAACCTGATCGGTTACTACGATGCGGCGGAGCTTGTGGGCATCGGCGATTTTCCGAATGTGACGCGGGCGCTCGATTCCTTCCTGGCGCGGCCGGCCGTAGTCGAAGGCATCCGAATTCCACGGAGTTGAAATTCGATGACTGTGCAACTCAATCACACAATCCTGTGGGTACGTAACAAAGAGGTATCCGCGAAATTTCTCACCGACATTCTCGGGCTGCCCGAAGCGACCCGCTTCGGCCCCTTCCGGGTGGTCGCGATGGACAACGGCGTGAGCCTTGACTTTGGTGATACCGCGAACGAAAAGATCGCCTCGCAGCACTACGCCTTTCTCATCAGCGAGACCGAGTTCGATGAAATCTTCGCCCGTATCCGCGAGCAAAACCTCGAGTACTGGGCGGACCCGGCTCGAACCCAGGCGGGCGAGATCAACCGGCACTATGGCGGACGCGGCCTGTACTTCAGCGACCCGAACGGGCATCTGCTGGAGATCATCACGCGGCCCTACGGCAGCACGTTACCGCCCTCGTAAATATCGCCGCCCTCCGGCAGCTGGCGCTCCTGCGGCGTCGAAAGCAACCTGCGCCCGAGCTTCTGCAGAGCTTCAGAACAACAACTGCCAATAGCCAACGTCGATCCAGCGCTCTTGCTTGAAGGCCACCTGCTCGAAGTGGGCGACTTTCCTGAAGCCAAGCCGCTCGTGCAGCCTGATGCTTTGCTCATTCGGCAGTGCGATGCCGCCGATGACGGCATGCATGGACATGGCGCGAATTGCGTCCATCAGCGCCGTATAAAGCTGTTTCCCCACACCTCGTCCGGTGCAGTTGACGTCCAGGTACACGGTGGATTCAACGGAAAAGCGATAGCCGCACCGCCCGTGCCACCGGGATGCATATGCGTAACCGGCAATTCCATCCGGTCCTTCCGCAACGAGCCAGGGCAATGCGGCGCCGACGACTTCGGAGATGCGTCGAGCCATCTCCTGCCCGGACACAGGATCTGTCTCGAAAGTAACGCACGTCTCGGCGATGTAGTAGTTGTAGATGCGCGTAACTGCCGCGGCATCGGCGGCTGCGACTGGTCGTATCGAAATATCCATCTCTTCAGCGGCTGACACGATCTGCTCCGATGTATGGTCAGAGGGCGCCAGATTGTAACGTGCTCGCGGCCGGCGATCGCCACGCAACCGCCTCAGGTGACCGTGCCGGAAGAACTGTCCGGGTATGTAAGCTGCTGTTCGTGGACTCTGGCCATAGGATTGAGGACGTGCAGCCTGGCGTTCGTGGCGCTCATGATGTCCCGAACCTCGTAGCCGCGCACGGTCAGCGCGTCGCCGATCAGCGATCGATGGCAACGCCAGGGTACCGCTTCGGCACACATGATCGCGGTCGGCTTCTGCTCCGCCAGTGTCACGAGCTCATCCAGTGCCTGCCGGAAGGGTTCCGTTTGCATGTAGTCGGCAAAGCCGCGGAACGAAGCGTTGCGCCAGCCGGCGTTGATCGAATCCGGCCGCGCCCGGCGGAGTCCGCCCAGGGCCTTCATATGCCGGTAGTTGAGCCGCCGGCTGTGCAATGCCTTGCTGAGCGTTGCCCGGTTGAACTGCGGATTGTGCCGCGAGCGTGGGACCGTTCGCACGTCGACCAATCGTCGCACAGCGTGCGCCCGCAGGATCTCCACCAGCTCGTCGAAAGTCCGGGTCGAGTGACCCAGCGTAAAAATAACAGGCGCTGCCCTCTTCATGTCAGGCACGAAACCGTGGCGCCCGCGATGCGGGCGCCTTTGCAACGGTTTTCGAAGTGCGGACTACTGAAAGGTAATCGCAAACTTCTCGTGAAGCTAAAAAAACTTCCCCGCCACGTTTCGAAGGTCGTCAAGATCGAACTTGCCGTCACTTCCGGCGAACATTCCCGTCAGCGCGCTCAGGCCGCCGCCGGAACCGTCATCGGCATTCGCCTTGCGGCCCATCGCGCCCATCGCCAGCCCCGCCACAATCGGCAACGCCTTCTTGATCAGCGAGGCATCAATGCCCGTGTCTTTTGCAGCACGGGCGGCAACGTTGCGGCTTACGTCCTTGCTGCCGAACAGGTGGCCGAGGATATCGTTGCCGTCCCGGCGAGTCTCTTCATCGGCGAGCCGGTCCGGCTCGTCCAGGTAGCGCTGGTGCTTGCCGCTCGCGAGCGCGCGTTCCAGCCCGGCCCGGTTGTCTTCCGATTCCGCCTGTCTCTGCATACCCTGCACCAGTGCCGGTGACAGTGCGCCGATCAGTTTGCTCGCGTCCGCCGTGTTCAGGCCGAATTGTGCTGCCAGTTTGCCGATGCTTTCGCTCCCGCCCGCGCCTTCCAATAGGTCTATCAGGTTCATTGCCGTGTCTCTCTGTTGGGTAATTTACGACGACAATCCGGACCGATCGCGGCGGCTGTGGAGTCTGTCAACCGGAACCGGACGGTCGGTTGAATGTCCTCCCAACTTTCTGTCAACTTTCGGTCCAAGCCGGTCTCTACAGTCTAGTCCATAGCAGCAACCGGTGACGACCAAAAAATACACATCACGGTTGTAATTCGTGCGCTCGGCTGACAGGCTGCTGGCCCGGCCAGGTCGCCCGATTGACCTGCCGATTGACAAGGAGACATCATGGCAACAGAAACTCTTGCAACCCCGACACCGATGCGCAATCGCACCGTGCTCTATGGCGGCCTGCTCGCAGGAGCGATGGACCTGGTGGCCGCGATCGCCATCAATGCAATGCGCGGCATCGAGCCGGTGCGGATCATGCAATCCATCGCCTCCGGCCTGCTCGGCAACGGCGCATACGCACACGGAGCGGCCACCGCAGGCCTGGGCGTTCTGCTGCATTTCCTGATGATGTTCGTCATCTGCGCAATCTATTACGCAGCAAGCCGCAGGCTCGCTGTCCTCACGGAGCGGCCGATCGTCATGGGCATTCTTTACGGGGTCGCGGTGTACCTGTTCATGAATTTCGTCGTCCTGCCGCTGTCCGCGTTTCCGCACCCGCTTGCGTACACGCCGGCGGCGGTCGCTATCGGTATGTCCGTGATGGTGCTTTGCGTCGGTTTGCCGATTTCGCTGATTGTGAAGCGCCATGGCTGAATCGATGCGGCGGTCGCCCGCAATGGCGGGCTCCTACAGGGTTCTTTTCCGTCGTCCTGCCAGGAACGCCTCCCTGTAGGAGCCCGCCATTGCGGGCGACCGCCCAAAGATACCTCGTCACCAACGCTACGCTGACGGTGCAACCTTAGCCTTCCCCAGCGAAAACCACGCGATCGCGCCGCTCAAAAAGGCAAGAATGCCGCAGATAACGACAACCAGGCGGAACGTCCCAACGTAGGCGGAAGCAACCGCGTCCGACACCGTCGCGACCATTCCCGGTGCTGTTGCGTCAGGCGCTTTCGCCTCCGCAAGGTCCGAGGCGTTGCTCCTGAGTTCTGCCACGAGCTCCGCGGGTACGCCCTGTTCCTGCAATCGTGTTTCGAGAACCCCGGCAAACTGCCAGACGGCAACCGCAGTCAGAACGGCCACGGCAAATACGCCGGCAATGCGCGCGGCAGTGTTGTTCACTCCCGATGCGATACCGGCCTCGTCATCGGCTACCGAGCCCATGACCACCGTCGTCAGCGGCGCCACGCTCAAGGTCATGCCGACGCCAATGAGCACGATCCCGGGCAGAAAACCGCCGACGAACGACGCATTCTCGCCCGGAATGGCAAGCGCCATGAAGCCCATGGCCGCGACGACGGGACCCACCGTCAGGATCTTGCGCGGATCGAACTTGCGGATCATGTCGCCGGCGAAGGTAGAGCCAAGTCCCAGGATCAGCGTAAACGGCAGGAACGCGGCGCCGGCCTGCATCGCCGAGTACCCCTGCACCTGGATCAGGTTGAATGGCAGGAAATAGAGCGCCCCGCTCAAGGCGCAATAAAGGAGCAGCGTCATCAGGTTAGCGCCGCTGAAAGGGCGCGAGCGGAACAGGCGCAGCGGCAGCATCGGTTTTTCGATGCGTTTCTCGCGCCACAGGAAGGCAGCGCCCGCCATTACGGCAAGCACGATCAGCGCCACTCGCACAAGCGGCGCCGGCGACGAGACCAGGGCGTATATCAGCAAGGCCAGGGATATCGCCAACAGCAACGCGCCCGGGTAATCGAGCCGCTCGCTCGACTTCACCGGGCTCACGGGCACGCGCCACCGGCAAACGACAATGGTGAGCAACGCAAGCGGTGCGACCAGGAGAAACACCGACGGCCAGCCCCAACGATCGACAAGCCAGCCGCCGAGTACGGGACCGATTGCCGTGGTCAGCGCGGACGCTCCCGCCCAGGTGCCGATGGCACGGCCGCGTTCCTGTTCGGGAAAATGGCTGCCGACCAGGGCGAGGCTGGTCGGCACCAGCAGTGCGCCACCCAGGCCCTGCACTATGCGTGCGACGATTAGCAGCGGCAGCGACGGAGCGACGGCCGAAGCCAACGCGCCGGCGCCGAAGACAGCGGTGCCGATAAGAAAGATTCGCCGCAGACCGAAGCGGTCGCCGAGCGAACCGCCGATCAGCATGAACGACCCGAGCACCAGCAGATAGGCATTGACCACCCATTGCAGCTCTGTCGAGGTCGTCCTGAAATCCGTTTGCAGAGCCGGCAAGGCGAGGTTGACGACGGAGCCTTCGATGAAGGCCAGGCTCGAACCGAGAATCGCCGTCGCAAGGACCCAGGGTTTGTCGCGCTCCGGACAGGGAATGGCTGCCTTACCGCTGTCGGCCGCGCCTTCGTCACAGGGTTGTCGCGTGCCGTATGCGATCGTCATGAGCACTGCCTCCGGTCGTCGTCGCACATTAGCGCACCATCGGCGCCGGTTATTCAAGTCGGGCGTAGTATCATCGCTGCGAGAAATCGCCGGGTACGTCAAAGCTCGGCTACGTTCATGCGTTGGATGATGCAAACCACTGAAGGTATGCGGGACTCAATGAAACGGACTCTCCGGGCGGCAGCCGTCATCCTTCTTGCAATCGGCGCGTCCGCTCCGCGCGCGCAGCAACCTGACGAACCCGCAACACGACTCATACTCCTGGGGACAGCCGGCGGTCCATCGATCAAGAAAGCCCGCGCACAACCCTCCAATGCGCTGATCGTGAATGGCAGTGTCTACATCATCGATGCCGGAAACGGAGTAAGTCGGCAAATGGCCCTCGCGGGCGCGCCGGCACGAGCGCTGCGAGCGGTTTTCATAACCCACAATCACTCGGACCACAGCGCCGATTACGGGGCCTTGCTGCTGCGCGCCTGGGCGAGCGGGTTGAAAACGCCGGTGGACACGTATGGGCCACCGCCGCTCGAGAAGATGACACTGTCCTACCTCGACTATATGAACCGGGATATCCAACTCAGGATGACGGATGAAGGCCGCCCATCGCTGGCCGGCCTTATTCGCGCCCACGACATCGAGGGCGAGGGCCTCATCTACCAGGACGAGAACGTCAAAGTCACCGTCACCGAAGTGCCGCACGGTGCGGCCAAACCCTCGTATGCCTTCCGCTTCGATGCTCCAGGACGCTCGATCGTCTTTTCCGGCGACACGTCACGCAGCGAGAACCTGATCAGGCTGGCGAAAGGTGCAGACGTCCTGGTTCATGAAGTCCTGAACATTCATGGCGTCGACGCAATCGTAAATACCACCGACCCGGGCAATGAGGCGCTCAAGCGACACATCGTCGAAGCTCACACGCCGATCGAAGAGGTTGGACAAGTGGCGGCAGAAGCCGGCGTCAAACAGCTCGTGCTGACCCACTTCGTACCGACCGGCCTGCCGGCTTTCGACAAAACCGACCTTTGGATCGAAGGCGTGCGAAAGCACTACAACGGCGAGGTGATTGTGGGAGAGGATCTGCTGGAGGTGAAATGATGAACCTTCTACCGCCGCATACTCGCAAGTGGCTGCAGGCGATCACCAGGTCGGTGGCGGCTCCGCAACGGCGTCGTGAGGTCGAACTCGACCCGGAACAGTGAAACATTGTTCTCATTGCTCGATGCTGCCTTCGTCGTCGAACAGCAGTCGCCTGAGAGGTTCCTTGAGGAAGCGGCTGAAAGCAAAGTAGCCGGCGACGAGTCCGAGCGCGCCCCACTCCACCGACAGACCCAGGACAAGCGCAGGCCATATCAGCGCCAGCAAGGTATTCACCAGTGAATCGACGGTGAACCTGAGAACGAGCTGCAATATCTGCGCAAAGACGAAACCGGCGGCGCCGCTGCTGGTAAACAGCTCCGTGACAAGCAGCTTGATTTCCAGAAAGACGAAGGTCACGACAAAGCCGCAGGCATAGAAGCCGCCGCCCCGGGCATTCCACGCGGCGCGTGCCCATTTCAGCAGGTGCGCCTTCAAGCAGCCAGGAAACGACCGAGGTTCCTCGACCAGCGTGCGCCCCAACCCGTACATGGCCGTCACATGCTCGCGCGTGCCATGCATAAACGGGCGCTTCTCCTTCTTTTTCTTGCGCGCTTCGTTCTCGCTGCGGTCACGCAAGTCAGGCGGCACTTCGTTCGCGTTCTTCTTGCTCACTGTCCCGTTGGAAAACGAAGCGCATACGCCGCCGCTTTCATCATCAGCTCTTGTCAATCCTGGTAATCTTCGATCCTTCGAGCGTCAGGTTGTACATCAATCCCTTTGCGCCAAAGACGAATCCGACCACGGGGTCGTTGATGCTGGTCGTGTCGATCGCCTTACCGGCGCCGATATCGATCAAGGCAACGGAGCCGTCGACGCCGACTTTCCATCCTGCGCTGTTCTGGAACTTGTCCAGCGACTCTTTCGTCATGAATGCGATCACGATCGACTTCGCCTGCGCGCCGAGCTGAAATCCGATGGAACCGCTTGCCGTGCGATAGTAGCCGACCGTCTGCCCGCCTACGACCAACGCGCCCTCGCCGGTTTCTCCGCCGACGCCAATGCCGACCTTGATGACGCGCGGGAAGACCAGGTAGCCCGCCGCCTGATCGAGGAACTCCTGGGCGCCGTCGACCTGCTCCGCGAACAGTTGTTTCGTCTCCTCCACGGAGGCGTCGAGTTCTGCGGCAGTAGCCGCGAGGGCGTTCACCGGCAGCAGTACGACAGCCGCGGTGACGGCCAGATAAAAACTCCGGATAGCGTTACGCATCAATCGGTTTCCTTTTGCGTGGCGGGCATGAGGCATCTTAACGCAATAGCGAAGCCGCATGAAACGACGGCGGCTCAAGGGGCCTCACGGACGACCGGCGTTCCTCACCGGATCACACCTCTTGCATTGAGCGAGGAACGGCGGACAATCGCATGATTAATAACATAGAAGAAGCCGTCGAATGTTAATCCATGATTTCAAGCGGGAGCTGCGCTTCGTACATGGACGCTAACGACAGGTCGGCCGCTATCTGGTCTCGCGCGAAATCGCTGTTTGAGCGGGCCGTCGAGCTCCGTGACGGCGAGCTTGCCTCCTTCCTCGACCACGAATGCAAAGACGACGAGCTGCGGCTCAAGGTCGTAGAGTTGCTTCGAGCCGATGCCTCGGCCGGCGGCATTCTCGATGCGCCGCTCGATGCGGTCGTGGCCGCGATGCCCGACGACCCGCCCCCGGGCGCATTCCAGCCGGGGACGCTGGTCGGATCCTGGCGTCTCATTCGTGAGCTCGGCCATGGCGGTATGGGCGTTGTCTTCCTGGCCGAACGCGCGGACCGGGCTTACGAGCAGCACGCGGCACTCAAGATCGTGCGTGGCGGCCTCGTGTCGGGCGCGCTCGAAAAGCGCTTCCTGCGCGAGCGGCAGATACTCGCCCGCCTTCAACATCCCGGAATTGCTCGCCTTCTCGACGGCGGTTTTACCAGCGAGGGCCAGCCGTATTTCGTGATGGAGCTGGTCGAGGGCGAGCCCGTGACCGACTGGGCAGTGCGCCAGGCGCTCGAATTGCCGCAACGCCTGCGCCTGTTCCTCGACGTCTGCGACGCCGTGCAGTACGCGCATCGGCAACTCGTGGTCCATCGTGACCTGAAGCCCGCGAACATCCTGGTCACGGCGGACGGGCGCATCCGCTTGCTCGACTTCGGCGTCGCGAGGCTGCTCGATGACGCAACCGAGGAAGCAGGACTGACACGCACCGGCATGCTGTTGCTCACGCCCGAATACGCGGCACCGGAGCAGGTGCGGGGCGAACCTGCCACCACTGCCACCGACGTCTATGGGCTGGGTGCGGTGCTCTACGAGCTGCTGTCGGGCAAACGAATCCGCGAACTCGACTCGCATGCGCTGACCGACGTGCTGCGCGTGCTCGACTCGGAAATCCTGCCGCTCGGTGAACGTGACGACCTGCCGGTTGTGCTGCACCGGCAGATCCGCGGCGACCTCGAGACGATCGTGCACTGCGCGCTCGCCCGGGAGCCGCAGCGTCGCTATGCCACCGTCGACGCGATGGCGGCGGACGTCCGCCGGCACCTCGAGCATCGCCCGGTTCTGGCCCGTCCGGACACGGCACGGTACCGGCTCGGCAAATACCTGCGGCGTCATCGAGCCGGGGCAGCGGCCACAGCAGTAGCGCTCGCACTGCTCGCTCTCGGCGTCGCCGGCACGCTCTGGCAGGCACAACAAGCGCAGCGTGAAGCCTCGCGCGCCACCGAAATGTCGGCGTTCCTGAAGGACCTTTTTTCCTCCGTGGATCCCGAACAGGTGCGCGGCCGCGTCGTAACTGCACGCGAACTGCTCGACACCGGCGCAGCGCGCATAGGCGGGCTGCGCACGGACCCGGACGTGCGCGTGGACCTGCTGCTGACGCTCGGTGATCTTTATCACAGCCTCGGCGTGTTCGATCGGGCGGAGGCGCTGCTCGTGCAGGCGGAGAGCGAAGCATTGGCGGCGTTTGGTGTAAACGACGTCCGCACCACCAAAGTGCAGAACTCGCTCGGCTACGTGCTCACGGATATGAGCCGGTACGACGACGCACAAGCGGTAGTCGACCGCGCGCTCGCCGCGAGCAGGCGTCTCGATGACCCGCTCGTCTTGAGCTACAGCATCGACGCGCTCGCGCATCTGCGTTTTAACCAGGGCCGCTACGAGGAATCCCTTGACCTGCGCCGGGAATTGCTCGAACTGAACACAGAGCTGCACGGTGCGAACTCCCGGGAGGTGGCCGGCACCCTCCAATCCCTGGGTACCCTCGAGATGGACCTGCAGAACTACGGTGAAGCGGACCGCCTGCTGGCGGAAGCACTTCGCAGGGAGCGTGAAGTCCTGGGATCGCAGCACCCGTCAGTGGCAAACACCCTCGAAGTCATTGCAGTCCTGAAGGTGCGCGAGGGGCGCCCGCAGGAAGCCGAGCCTTATCAGCGCGAAGCATTGGCAATCCGTACGCAGGTACTGGGAGAAGACCACCCGGATGTGGCGCGATCACTGGACCAGATTGCGCTGATACTGCAGCGGCAGAACCGCAGAGCCGAGGCGGCCGAACTGTACGAACGCGCGCTCGAGCTGCGGCGGCGCGTCCTGGGCGCAAAGCATGCACGAGTTGCCGATACGCTCACCAATCTTGCTGGCCTTGACTACCAGGCGGGCGATCTCACGGGCGCGGTGGCTCGTCAGCGCGAGGCGCTCGGCATCTACCGCGAGGCCTTCGGCGAGCAGCACCCGCTCGTGGCGACCGGCATGAGCAATCTCGGCGCCATTCTGCGTGAGTTGCGGCAATACGACGAGGCCGGGAGGATTCTCGAGGATACGCTGGTCCTGCGACGGCAGTTGCTCGGCGAGGAGCACACCGACGTCGCCGTCTCGCTGCTGCACCTTGCAATCCTGCACCGCTTGACGGACCGGCTGCCTGCCGCGGAGCAGGAGTTCCGGCAAGCGCTCGCGATCTTTGCGGCGCGGCTGCCGGAAGATCACCCGCGCCTGGCCGAAACGCGCGTGGGACTCGGCGCTACGCTGGTGCTTGCGGGGCGCGCCACCGAATCCCTTCCGCTGCTCGAATCCGCCTTCGAGGATATCCGCGCGAGGATCGAAGGCGACGACGTGCGCGTCGCCGAAAGCCAGCTCTGGCTCGGCATGGCGCTGGCGCGCCTGTCGCGCGACGCCGAAGCGCTGCCGCACCTGCAGTCTTCGCACACTGTGTTCGCCGCATTGCGCGGACCCGGGCATTACATGGCACAGCAGGCGTCGGAGGAGTTCGACGGCTTGCAACGACGGTTGGCCCAAGCGGCGGCGGCAAGCGAGTAATGACGGCGCCGATCACGCACTTGCTTGCGGCCGTTCGCGACGGCGATCGGGCTTCGCTCGATCAACTGTTCGCGCTCGTATACGACGAGCTCAGGGGGCAGGCGCACCGTCACCTCAATCGCGCTGGACACGCGCGCACGTTGAACACGACTGCGCTCGTGCATGAGGCCTATCTCAAGCTTGCCGCGTGCGAGCGGCCCGACTGGGAGCACCGCCGCCATTTCTTCTGCGTCGCGGCGCGCGCCATGCGCCAGATCATCGTGGATCGGGCGCGGCGGCATCTGGCGCAAAAGCGCGAGGGACGTCTCGATCGCGTGGACCTCGATGAGAAGAACGTTGCGATCGATGAGCAGGCCGACCAGTTGTTCGCGCTCGATGCGGCGCTCGCACAGCTCGAAAGGATGGATGCGCGTCTCGGGCAGGTGATCGAGCTGCGTTTCTTTGCCGGGCTGTCGGTCGAGGACACGGCGCGCCTGCTCGAGGTTTCCGAACGCACGGTCAAACGCGACTGGCGGCTCGCCCGTGCTTTCCTGTACAAGCAACTGGAAGTGACGCACTGATTTGCTGCGTCCGCATTGCGAGACGGTCAACGCGCCCGTGTCGAGCCCGACACCGCGATCGTCAGTTCCATCTCGTTGTTCGCCTCGTCGGTCTCGACGATCGCGCCGCCCGTGTCGAGCCGGCAGTGGAAACGGTAGTCGCCCGGCTCGGACGGAGTCCAGCGCTCGACCAGTCGGCCGGGCATCGAGACGCCGCCGCTGCTCACAACCTCGGTGGCACCTTCGACACTCTTCAAGGCGCGGCCGTCACGTTCGATCGACACCTGCCAGGGCTCGAGGGTCACCGGCTCGCCGTTCGGCGCGTCCATACTCACGATATAGCTGCAGTCGATTGCGAGTGATTGGCCGACTGTCGCGGACTGCAAAGGCTGCGCGCGCCTCATCCCGGCGGCATCCGTCGTGCGCTTGATGCCGGCCAAGTCTGTGAACTGCAAATCAAGGGCCGGAGGCCCGCCGCGCGCCAGCGCTGCCTGCCGCGGTGTGACCTGAGCGATACGAGGTCCGCGATCGGCGGCTGGCGTCGATCGCGCACGCACGGGACCGGGCACATCCAGCGCCTTCAGGACGCGATTGGCGCTTTCACCAGCGCCGGCAAGCTCGCCGTCGACGTCGGCGACGCAGCCGAGCTCTACTGGCCCCGGCGTCAGGAGCGTGCCGTACCAGGTTCGTGTTACGCGGCCCGCGCGGTCGACGGGCCCGGGACCGACTGCCTTGGCGAGGACGTTCTGCGCGCCCTCCATGAATCCAACCGACCACTCCGGTGCCGGGACCGGGGTTCGCGTGTGCGCGTACTCGTAAATGCAGCGAATGGCCACCATTGCACCGACCGAAGGTGTGTCCACCGGCGTCCATGTCGGTCCTGCGCGCTCGAAGAAATCGAACTCGACGTCGACGATCCGCGGACTGCCGCCGTGGGGGAACGGCACGGCCGGCTTGGCAACCGAAGACGGGTTTGCATCGCTGGCGAGCGTCGTGGGGCCGTCGTAGCAGGGCGCATCGGCGCCGTCCTTGTTTGAGTCGGGCAGGCAAGTCGGCAACTTTGCGTCGAGTTCCTTTTTGGCGGACTCATCCTTGCAGGCGATCCGCAGAGGGTCCCAGGCGCCTTTCGGTGCCGTTGCGCAATAGGCCTGGGTGATGAGCACCTGGCCCTGTGTCGTACCTGTCGCCGGATCGACGGCTCCCATCCCGCCCGGTTTTGTATTCATGCTCTTGATAATCGACTGCGCCTGCTGGCTGGCAGCGACGAAGGACGAATCCACCCTCCCGAAGCACGTGACGGCGGACTTGCCGGGCGGTCCCTCGCTCAATGCGGCGACCAGGCTTTCGCATAGGGTTTTCTTCCAGGGACGCGAGCACTGCACGTTCACGGATTGCGGCATCGCCCCGCAACGTTTGGAGCCCAGTTCGGCTACGATCTCCTTGGCAAGGAGCGGGTCTGCCGTATGCCGCTGAATCCAGCACAGGTTGTCGCTGACGGAGGCGCTTTCACTGGGGTAAATTGCACTGCACTTGCGGAAGGAATCGTAACTCGGGCAGGAGTACCGGACCGCCGGGAGCGGCGTCGACTTCGCGCAGCCGAGCGCCGTCAGTTGGCCACCCAGGCCGTCGATCTTGGCTTTCTGCTGCTGGAGCGCGTCAGCCAGGAGCTGCCCCGCACGAGTGCAGGCCCAGCTGATAGCCGTGCCCATCATCACCTTGTCTGCGTTGTGCACTCCTTGGTTCGGCCCTGGTATTCCCGGCAGGATCAAGGGTTTTTGTTTGTCACACTGCGACCAGAAATTCTTGAATGGCGCGTCGGAATACAGAAGGCTCTTCGCCAGCGGTTGCCCGTTCCATTGCGTGCCCGCGACGGTGTTCGAGAACTCGTCAAGCTTGTGATAATACGCCGCCGCCCAGCCGGGAATTCGCGGCGCGGCCCAGCCTGCGAAAAAGGTGGAGGGAAATGCCTGGAAGACCTTGGCCGCCTCGGCGACTTCCTCGAGGAAATGGGTCTTCATAATGCCGCAGACCTTGTCTGCGTTTGATGCGCTCATTTTGTGTGAATCGAAATACTCCGCGCATGAAGTACTGCTCGAGGCATACTTGCCCGCGTAGAGGTAGGCCGGCTCACCGAAGTGAAGCTGCTTGACCACGGCGTATTCGAGCCATGGCCGCCAGTACTTGACGTAGTACTGCTCGACCGACATGTGCTGGGTCTGTCCGGCGATGTCCTCCACAAGACTGCCCAGCGCGCCAACGGCGGCCTCGACGCCCTTCGCGATCCCTGCCACGATCTCGCCGAGAACGCCGCACAGCTCGCTCGCGAGCGGGGCGCTCGGCAGGAGAGCGCAGGCATACTCCACGCCGATGGCGGACACCAGCTTCAGCACGTTGCCATCCATGACCGCTTCGTAGGCGGAGGTAATGACCGGCTCCGCAACGTCGAAAATTTCTCCGCAGAACAGGTCTTTTACCGCGCCGCCCGGCACCAGGCTGCAGACGACCTGTTCGCCGGCAAGCAGGAATACCTCGAGCCAGTCATTGGCCTTGACGGCGTAGAAGACGTCGACGACCTTCTGGATCTTGGGATCGTTCGGCACGAACCCCTGTGCCTGCCCCGCGGCGAACTCGGCACAGACTTCGACCGATTTGCCGTCGACCAGGCACTGGATCATCGGCTTCGCCTCGACGACCGCGGGATCGACGACGCCGGCAGTGCTCAGGATGCTCAATACGTCATCGAGCAGGTCGGCACGTGCCGTTCCCGTGTGCAGGGCGAGTGCCGACGTCAAGATCGCGATCGCCACAAGCGATCTGCAGCGTGCACGCTTGTGCCTGCCTGCGCGCCGGCGGATCGCGAACGGCACAGGCATCAATAGCAGTAGCATGCGCACTCCCACCCGCCGCCGCAATCGAGGGCTTGAAGCGTACGGTCCGTATAGTGTTTCTGGGCCGTTTCGCTCCACCGCGAACATGCCTCGCCTTCGCGCTGGATTGCGGCGTACATCGATCCGGGCGGATCGCCGTAGTAGGACATAGGGTGATAGTATCCCGGAGCCTTGAATGGATTCTCCGGGTCCCGGTCCGACCCGTACTCGTAGGTCGTCAGCCACCACGCGGGATCGACGACCACGCTGGAAGAGAACGGGTCCGTCCAGACGATGAACTGGTTGCTGAATCCTGCGCCGCACAGCATGGCCTGAAACACTGCGCAAAAGCCGTTCGAGCCGCACTGTTCCGACGAGACCTTGTACCAGCGGTATTCCTTGCCGATCTTTGCCGCGCCTTCTTTGGAGGCAAAGGAGGCGACTCGCTCGAGAGTCGGCTCATCGATCACGTGCAAAAGCTCCCAGTCGGGACACTCCTCGATCGCTCGCGACGGAAAAACACGCGCGGCCTTTTTCCACACCTGTGCGTAACGTTCAGACAACCGGTCCTGCCGGGCTTCGCGCGAATGCTGCACGCCGAGCAGCCGATCGATCTGCTCCAATGCACGCGTGTCGCGCGTGGTGCAGGCATCGAAGCTCCGCTCGAGCACGCGCGCCGAGTTCACTCGATAAGCCGTTGTCGAAACCGTACCGAGGCACGCAAGCGTCGCCTCGCCGAGCGCCGCGAGCAGCGTGTCCTGCGCGTTCGCCCCGCGTTGCGCCCGGCGCAGCGGATCGGAAAACTGATCGCGCGCCTGCGTCACCGGGATCGTCAGAAGAATAGCCAATACAGTCAGTATGACTCTCATGGTGTGTCCTCCTCCAAGTGAGCCCGCTCCAGGGCTTTCGTAGCGAGAGTCTGCATCTGACCGAGCGCGACATCGCCGCCAATCGACAGGAAAAGACCGCCTTGCAGAACATACAGCGTGTTCACATCTCCTATCCAGAAAGCATCGTCGCCGACGCCGGACACCGACTGAACATCGAACGGTTGTTCCCTTGCGGTCTGGAAGCCGTAACTCGACATCTCCTGGCTATGCACCATGACCACCAGGACTCCGACCTTTTGTCCGATCGGCGCGACGTAACGACAGGTAGCCAGGTTCGGATGATTCGCTTCCGGCGGTCTCTCCGTTGTTTCAACGGTACCCCCTAACGCCTCTCCGGCTTCTGCGTCAGTCACCAGCGCGCAGGGATCGATCTCGACGCCAGAGCTTGCAGCTTGCTTCGCCGCTGTTGAGGAGTCTTGATCCTCGGCATTGCTGCAGGCCGACATAAGGAGAGCGAATCCCAGCAAGGCCGTTAAGCCGGTGATTGATACTCGCTTGAGAAAACATTTGCTTTTCATTTTCCGATCCCTCCTCTATCGATATTCCCGCACGACCGTTCAGGACTGCGGACGACGTCTGCCTCTGACATGGTCGTCAATTGCAATAAGTCGCGCCGTGGTCCCACATAGACAGACGCAATCAAGTCGATCGAGGGGACACGCGGGGTAAAGGAATTGTCGGTCGCCCGCAATGGCGGGCTCCTACACCGTTCTTCGCGACGAAGGAATCGTGCGCTGATCGTGCGTTGTAGGAGCCCGCCGTTGCGGGCGACCGCAGCCAGCCCCCGGCTCAGCGTTCTCCGGTGGCAGGCACGGGAGGCATCAGCGTCGGCGGGATCGGGGCGCGGCGGCGGTTGGCCTGGGGCGGGTAGTTGGCGGCGAGGTAGTCCAGGATTGCGTTTTCCGTGTCCGGGTCGAACTGCCACAGGTTTTGTGTTGCCTGCATCCAGCGGATCATGTCGAGCCAGGTCTGCCGGTCGGCACGCTGGTTGGTCACCGTTTTGTGCGAATGACAACCGCCGCAATGCGCCCGGACCAGCTCCCAGCCGGAGGCGATGGCAAGGCCCGTGGCTGCGTCGATTTGCGGCGCCGCCGCCGCACCAGCGGCGAACAGCGTCAGGAAAACGACCAGGAACCGCCGGACCATCTCAGGCCACGCTTACCGCAATGCGGTGACAGGCATTGTTCAGGTAGCCGTGCGGGTTCCAGGCGGGGAGCACCATCGGTTGTGAGCGCCCTCTGCTGTCTTCGGCGCGCGCCCAGACTTCGTAGTAGCCTGGTTGTGGAAAGTCGACCGCCTGCCTCCAGTGTTGCCACGCCAGCCGATTTGCCGCGCGTTCGAGCTGTGCCTTCTGCCAGGTTACGCCGAAGTCGATCGACGTATACAGTCTTTTGACGGTCAGATCGCCGGCCCAAGCATGACCGCGTAACTCGAGAGTTCTGTCAATCGGCTGCGTGGCACCCGAGCGGGGAAACGTGATGACCGAGCGCACGGGCATCGATTCGATGATGCACATGTTTTCGTCGGCGACCTCACTGCCGGGCGCTATCGGCTCACATGGCAGACGATACGATTGCCCCGTCATTTTCTCGCCGTCATGAACGCGATCGCGAATCAGAATCCGCTTCACCCACTTGCCGCTGACCGACGCCGGCCAGCCGGCGCAGACCAGACGCAGCGGCTGTCCGTGCAACAGGGGCAGCGGTTCGCCGTTCATTGTCCATGCGAGCAGCGACTCCTTTTCGAGTGCTTTGGCCAGCGGCACGCCCCGCGAGATCGGGCTCTTCGACGGGTCGCCGGACAAGTGCAGATCGGCGCCCTCGTATGCGACGTACACCGCGTCGTCCCTGATGCCGCAGGAATCGAGTACGTCTGCGAGCCGCGCGCCGGTCCATTCAGGGCAGCCGATGGCGCCGTTCGTCCACGGGTTGCCGTTGGCCGGCGGATAGAATTCGGAACGCCCGTTGCCGCCGCATTCAATCTGCAGCTGCAAGGTATGATGATCGAACCGCGACTTCAGGTCGGCCAGGGTCAGTTTCCCCGGTTTCACACAGGACTCGCCGCCCAGCTCGAATTCCCAGGCATCCGCATCCATCCCCGCAACCTTCGGCGGTGTCCCGTTGTTGCGCACGAAAAGTCTTTCGACGGGCGTCACCCTGTCGTCGAGCAGATGCGCCGGCGTCTCGATGTTGATCGGCCGGTCGTTCAGCACCGTCAGTCCGGACTTGCCGGCCAGTTCGAAGGACGCGTCGCTTTGTGCGAATGCCGCGGGGATGAGCCCCCCAGGCATGTACTTCGCGAACGGAATGGACGCACCGAGCGCCGCGGACATGGCGGCGAGCCCGCTGCCTTTGAGAAAGCCGCGCCGCGAAACGGGATCGCTCGTTCGTCCCCACAACAGGCGATCCGCTTTTCGCCGATCGTCGGCGTACAGGGCGTGGATACCGCTCTTTTTATTGCTCTTTTTTTTGTCTGGCGTGCCTGTCATGCACTGTCCTCCCAGCCTGGGACCCGAACGGTCAGCCGCCTGCGCCGGCCATCGACGCCGCGCTTTCCTGAAAC
Organism: Woeseia sp.; assembly: GCA_040902105.1. GTDB lineage: Bacteria > Pseudomonadota > Gammaproteobacteria > Steroidobacterales > Woeseiaceae > IDS-8. The sequence goes on along the minus strand of JBBDXW010000056.1, from coordinate 34,522 downwards.
GCCGCCAGCATCTCGCTCAATGCCGTGCACAGCGTTGCGGCGCGCTTTTGATCATAACGCAATGTCGTTTCGTTCATGTAACAGCGCTGCGCCAGTTCGAGCTGCAATGCGAACACATTGTTTTTCGGGTCGCCGTAGTGACGTGTGATAAACCCGCCCTTGAAGCGACCGTTTATCACCAGCGAATAAGGCGACCCGGCGGCGACCTTCGCGACGGCGCCTTCAATGGTTTTCGGGCAGCTTTGCCCGTCGTTGGTGCCGATATTCAGGTCCGGTAACTCGCCTTCAAAAAGCGACGGCACCGCTCCGCGGATCGAATGCGCATCCCACAGCAAGGCGTAACCGAACTGCTCCTTTATGTGCGCGATCGTGTCTGCAAGCTCGGCATGGTAAGGCTGCCAGTACCTCTCGATGCGGCGTTTCTTCTGCCTGTCGCTGACCGTCTCACCCTCTCTGTAGATGGCATCGCCGGCGAACGTCTTCAGCGGGCAAAGCCCGGTCGACACCTGGCCCTCGTACAGCACGCCATCGTCTGCAGAGCGGTTCAGGTCGATAACGTAGCGGGAATATTTCGCGGCGACGACGGTCGCGCCGGACAATTTCGCGAATTCGTACAAGCGGCGCACGTACCAGTCAGTATCCGGCAGCGCGAGACCTGCATCGGTCATGCGCGCCGCTATGCGCGGTGGCATTCTGCGACCGTCGTGCGGAATACTGATAAGAACCGGTGCGGTCCCCTGGTGCCGCGAAAAGGTGATAGTCATCGTGTGCCGCTCGGCAGCGACGCGGAAGCGAAGCCGTAGAAGTAACCCTCGTTGACCAGGTGCGCCAGTCGCGCGATATCGGCGGACAGCGAACGATCTTCAGTATAACGATCGGAGACGTCCCGGATCTCGCTCAAAACCTGCTCCAGCAGGTCCGAGCTCTTCTTCGGATGGTGAAACTCGATTCCCTGCGCCGCCGCCAGCAATTCGATGGCGACGATATTCGCAACGTTGTCGAGCATCGTGTGCAGCCGCATCGCAGCAAACGTTGCCATGCTTACATGATCTTCCTGGTTGGCGGACGTCGGAATGCTGTCGACGCTCGCGGGATGCGCGAGCGACTTGTTCTCGGACACCAGCGCCGCCGCGGTAACCTGCGCCATCATGAATCCCGAGTTCAGGCCGCTTTCCTCGACGAGGAACGCCGGCAAGCCGCTTAGATGCGAATCGATCAGCAAGGCGATGCGCCGTTCGGACAAGGATCCGATCTCGGCGATTGCAAGCGCCAGGTAGTCGGCTGCGAATGCCACCGGCTCTGCATGAAAGTTCCCGCCGGACAACACCGCCCCCGTCTCCGTGAAAACGAGCGGATTGTCCGTTACCGCGTTCGCTTCCGTCTCCAGCAACTGGCTTACGTGACGCAGGACGTCGAGACAGGCGCCGGCGACCTGCGGCTGGCAACGGATGGAATACGGATCCTGTACCCGGCTGCATTCGATGTGCGACGCGCGAATTTCGCTCCCGGCCATGAACCCGCGCAACAATGCCGCGATGTCGATCTGGCCCTGGTGGCCGCGAACCCGTTGAATTCGGTCGTCGAACGGCGTGTCGCTGCCCTTGATCGCGTCAGCCGACATCGCGCCGGCCATGACCGAAGCGGCCAGCAGGTGCTCGGCGCGAAACAGCGCGCTCAACGCCAGCGCCGTGGATACCTGCGTGCCGTTCAACAGGGCAAGGCCTTCCTTCGGCGCCAGCTGCAGCGGCACCAGCCCCGCGCGTTTCAGTGCATCCGCAGCCGTATGAGGCTTGCCGCCGACACTGACCTTGCCATGGCCAAGCAGCGTACCCGCCAGATGGGCGAGCGGCGCAAGATCGCCCGACGCGCCGACGGACCCTTTCGAGGGGATGGCAGGACAGATGTTGTTGTTGATCAGCCCGCACAATGCTTCGACGAGTTCCAGTCTCACGCCGGAGTACCCTTGCGCGAGCGCAATGACCTTCATGATCATCGTCAGCCGCACGCAGTCGTCGGGCAGCAATTCGCCGACGCCTACGGAATGCGAGCGAATGAGATTCTCCTGCAGGCGAACGAGATCGTCGTCGCTCACGCGCGTCTGGGCAAGCTGGCCAAAACCCGTGTTGACTCCGTAAACCTGCTTGCCGCTTTTGACGACGTCCGTGATGACCCTGGCCGAGGCCGCTATACGCTCGCTGGCGGAGGCCTCCAGGCTCATGCGCACCGGATGCTGCCACGCCTCGCGCAAGTCATGAAGCCGGATCGGCCGGCCGTCGATATGCAGGTTCATTTGGCGCCCTTCTTCCCGTTGACCGGTCGTATCATAGGCAGGTTGAGGCCCAGTTCCGATGCACAGCGTATCGCATCGTCGTAGCCTGCATCCGCGTGACGCATGACGCCGGTCGCAGGATCGTTCCACAGCACGCGGCGGAGGCGTCGATCGGCGTCCTCGCTGCCGTCGCAAACGATCGCCAGCCCGGCGTGTTGCGAGTAACCCATGCCGACGCCCCCGCCGTGATGGAAGGATACCCAGGTGGCGCCGCTTGCCGTATTGAGGAGCGCGTTCAGCAGCGGCCAGTCGGACACCGCGTCGGAGCCGTCCTTCATCGCTTCGGTTTCGCGGTTCGGACTCGCGACGGAACCGCTGTCCAGGTGGTCGCGGCCGATCACGACCGGCGCCTTGAGCTCGCCCGTGCGCACCATCTCGTTGAACGCAAGCCCGAGCCGGTCGCGCTGGCCGAGGCCAACCCAGCAGATGCGCGCCGGGAGGCCCTGGAACTGTATTTTCTCGCGCGCCGCATCGAGCCAGTGGTGCAGGTGCGCATCGTCCGGAATCAGCTCTTTGACCTTCCGGTCGGTCTTGTAGATGTCTTCGGGATCTCCGGACAACGCCACCCAGCGGAAAGGCCCGACGCCGCGGCAGAACAACGGACGGACGTATGCCGGCACAAATCCCGGAAAATCGAAGGCATTTTTGACGCCGTCGTCGAACGCCGCCTGGCGAATGTTGTTGCCGTAGTCGAACGTGGGAATGCCCGCTTCGTGAAACGCGAGCATCGCCCTGACGTGGACCGACATTGACTTGACCGCTGCTTTGGCCACCGCATCCGGGTCGTCGCGGCGCCGCTCCAGCCACTGCCGCACGCTCCAGCCGGCCGGCAGGTAGCCGTTCGCCGGATCGTGCGCGGACGTCTGGTCCGTAACGGCGTCGGGCCGGACGCCGCGGCGCAACAGTTCGGGGAGCACCTCCGCGGCGTTGCCGAGCAGCCCGACGGACAAGGGTTTGCGGCCTGCAACGGATTTCCTGATGAGCTCGAGAGCATCGTCGAGATTCTCCGCACGGGTATCGAGGTAGCCGGTTTGCAGGCGCTTGTCGATGCGATCCGACTGGCATTCGACAGCGAGCATCGATGCGCCGGCCATCGTTGCCGCCAACGGCTGCGCGCCGCCCATGCCGCCGAGACCGGCGGTCAGGATCCAGCGACCCGCGAGATCGCCGCCGAAGTGCTGCCGTCCCATCTCGACAAAGGTTTCGTAAGTTCCCTGCACGATGCCCTGGCTGCCGATGTAGATCCACGAACCCGCGGTCATCTGGCCGAACATCATGAGCCCTTTGCGGTCGAGCTCGCGAAAATGCTCCCAGGTCGCCCAGGCCGGCACCAGGTTCGAGTTGGCGATGAGCACCCGCGGCGCATCCTTGTGCGTGCGGCAGACGCCGACCGGTTTGCCGGACTGCACGAGCAGCGTTTCGTCGTCTTCGAGTTCTTTCAGGCTCGCGACAATCGCATCGAAGCATTCCCAGTTGCGCGCGGCCTTGCCGATGCCGCCGTACACGACGAGGTCTTCGGGCCGTTCCGCAACGTCGGGGTCCAGGTTGTTCATGAGCATGCGCAGAGGCGCCTCGGTCAGCCAGCTTTTCGCCTGCAAAGTGTTGCCGACAGGCGCCTTGATGCGGCGTGCGGTGGTGTCGTTCATTCGCTTTCAACCTTCGTTATCGAGTCACGCCGGCTGCGGCGCATTCCGGGCGGGGCGTAGCGTCCGGCCAGTTCGAAGCGTTCTCCCGGATGGTAAAGCCGCGCGAAACTGACCGGACGCCCCTGCGCCCAGGTCAGGCGCCTCACCAGCAGGCAGGGTTCGCCTTCGTTCATTTGCAGATTCTTCCGCACGGGCCGGTCCGGCATCACGGCTTGCACGATCTGCTCGGCTTCCTGCAGCGGCGAGATCGCGGAGAGATGGGCACTCGGCGTGATCCGGGTGAAATCCTGTTCGAGACAGTCCGGCGCGAAGGCCGCCAGCACGTAGCGGTTTTCATGCTGAATCGGCGCACCGTTCTCTTTATGCACGATCACCAGATGGAAAACCTTCTCCCCCTCCTCCACGCGCAGCGCATTCGCGACCTCGGCATCCGCGCGCTCCGCCGCCCGCGACAGGACGACAGCGGTGTGCGTATGGCCGCGATGCGCAATCTCGTCGGCGATGTTCCGCACTTCGAGCACGTGCGATGCCGCTTTGAGATCGGCGACGAACGTGCCGACTCCGGCGACGCGTTCGACATATCCTTCATCGGTGAGCTCGCGCATCGCTCGGTTTGCGGTCATGCGTGACACCCCGGTGGAGCCCACCAGTTCGTTTTCCGACGGCACGCGGTCTCGCGGCCGCAAGTCGCCGTTCGAAATCTGCTCGATGATCAGTTCCTTCAATTGCTGGTAGCGGGGTTTGGCGTGCACGTTCATGCCTCCGCCTCATCCGCCCGGTCGCGCCCGAGGTCGCGCTGCAGTTTACCGATCACGCGCGCATATTCCCTGCGCGCGCGCTCGCGTCCCTTTTGCAACCCGTCGACGACGCGCCACTCACCGCCTGTCATGACGCGGTCGATCGGCAGTGTGAACCCGGAGAACACCAGCGCGTCGAGCAGCGATTGCGAGTCGTGCCCGAGGAGCATCGGACTGTCGTCATCGAGCACGACCAGGTCGGCGTTCGCCCCCTTCTTCAATTGGCCGTCCTGTCGCCCGCCGGCAAGCGCGCCGCCGGCCACGGCTCTCTCGAACAGGCTGCGTCCGGTGTGGCGATCGCGAATCGCGGCCACGTTTCTTTTTTGCGCGACGAGGCGCTGGCCGTACTCGAGCCAGCGCAGCTCTTCGAACGGATTGATCGAAACGTGGCTGTCCGAGCCGATCGCAATGCGCCCGTTCGACTCGAGGAATCGCTCCAGCGGAAACAGGCCGTCGCCGAGATTTGCCTCCGTGCTCGGGCAAAGGCAGACGACGGCGCCCGAGTTTGCAAGCGCTTCGCACTCTTCGGCGTCCATGTGCGTGGCGTGCACCAGGCACCACTGCTGGTCGAGGTCGAATTCGTCCAGGAGCCACCGCACGGGCCTTTTTTTAAGCGCTGCAAGAGATTGATCGACTTCACGCTGCTGTTCGGCGACATGGATGTGCATCGGAACGCCATCCGCTTTTGCCAGCTTGACCACCCGCGCCAGGGACGGCGCGGTAACCGCGCGAAGACTGTGTGCGCCGATGCCGACCGTGAACCGTCCGCCGGCCGCATCGCGTGCGCGACCATAGTGTTCCTCGAACTGCGGCAGTGTGGTTGCGAAGCGGCGCTGATCGGCGTTCGGTTCGGGCTGATCGAAACCGGCCCGCTCGTAAAGCACCGGCACGTAGGTCAGGCGAATGCCGCTGTCGTTTGCCGCCGCGATCAGTGCCTCGAGCATTGCATCGCCCGCGGCGCCAGCCTTTTTGGCAGCCGAAGGCTCATTCAGCAAATAATGAAACTCGGCCACCGCGGTATAGCCGGAACTCAGCATTTCCGCATACAGCTGCCGGGCGATTGCCGTCAACGCATCCGCATCGATCAGCGCGGCCAGGCGGTACATGCGGGTACGCCAGCTCCAGAAATTGTCCTTGTGCCCGTCTGAACGCTGCTCGGTATGGCCGGCCAGCGCCCTCTGGAAAGCATGGCTGTGCGCGTTGCAAAGTCCGGGAATGACGATGCCGACGCGATGGTCGTCGTCACTTGCGCTCACGCCCTTTTCGATCGACTCGATCAGGCCGTTCGCCACCTTTAGCCGGACCCGCTCGGCCCAGCCGTCGGCGAGTAAGGCTTTGCGGGCGTGGATTGAGGTCATCGGATACGCTTCACGGAGGACACTTTGCAACCGGCTGATTTCAACGGGCGGACAGGTTGTATATACAGGCTAGTGCATGCTACGGTCCATTGCAATGCGGCGCTTTCGGGAACGGTGAATGAAGGTCGGATGGCCGGACGGATGACGAACTGGGACAGCCTGCTGAGCGACGTCAACGTCGCCACGATGCGGCCGGACGGCGAACCGTACGGCTGCATCGAGAACGCGGCGATCGCTATCGCAAACGGCGACATCGCCTGGATCGGCGCGCAGTCTGCACTACCGGAAGCGGACGTCCGGGAGACGCAATCGCTTGGCGGACGCTGGGCGACGCCGGCGCTGATCGACTGCCATACGCACCTGGTATTCAGCGGCAACCGCGCGGCCGAACACGAACGGCGTTTGCAGGGCGTGAGTTACGAGGACATCGCGCGCGCGGGCGGCGGCATCATGTCCACCGTCAACGCGACCCGCCAGGCGTCCGCCGATGAATTGCGCGACGGCTCCTCGGCACGGCTTCTGGCACTGAAACGCGAAGGTGTCGCCACCGTCGAAATAAAATCGGGCTACGGTCTCGACCTCGAGACGGAACTCAGGATGTTGCGCACGGCGAGAGCGCTTGGCGACCGCTTCGGCGTTACGGTGCGATGTACCTTCCTGGGAGCGCATACGCTGCCGCCCGAATACAAGGGCCGGCCCGACGATTACATCGACTACCTGTGCGACGTCGTGCTGCCGGCCGCCAACGACGAGGGACTGGTCGATGCGGTGGACGCCTTCTGCGAACGCATAGCGTTCTCGCCGGCGCAGATCTCGAAGGTGTTTGAACGCGCGGTAGCGTTGAACCTGCCGGTCAAATTGCACGCCGACCAGTTGAGCGCCGGCATGGGTGCAGACCTCGCGGCACGCTTTCGCGCCTTGTCGGCCGATCATCTCGAGTATTCAAGCGACAGCGGCCTGCGCTCGCTCGCCGCGGCCGGCACCGTCGCCGTGTTGTTGCCCGGCGCGTTCCTGGTGCTGGGCGAGACGCGCCGGCCGCCCGTCAAGGCCCTTCGCGAACTGAAGGTACCGATCGCAATCGCGACCGACTGCAATCCCGGGACCTCGCCCGTCTGCTCCATTCGCGCAACGATGGTACTCGCGGGCAGCCTGTTCAAACTCACGCCGGAAGAGTGCCTGGCCGGCGTCACACGCGAAGCCGCGCGCGCACTCGGTCTCGCGGACCGCGGCACGCTCGAGGAGGGCAAACGCGCGGATATTGCGATCTGGGATATCGGTCATCCGCGTGAGTTGTCCTACTGGCTCGGCCTGAATGAATTGCGCGGCCTGCTGATCGGCGGACAGAACGCGCTGTAGGAGCCCGCAATGGCGGGCTCCTACAGGGTTTCCGTCACGATGGTGGTCACGTCCTTGCGCGATTGCACGGGCGTGATCTTCGGGTAGCCGTACCAGATCAGCCCGACCACGAGTTCCTTGTTCGAATCGATGCCCAGGAGTTCGTCGAAGCGCGGATCCTTCGTTACCGGCCCGGTCGACCATTTCGATGCGGCGCCCGCGGCGGACAGGTAAAGCATGAGGTTCTGGATGGCGCAGCAGCAACTGCCGTAGTCCTCCTGCTGGCGCAGGGCATCTTCCGACCGGCTGCAGGTCACGACCAGCCATCCCGGGATCGCGGCCGCGGCTGCGGCCTTGAAATCGGCGACAGCCGCGCCCTTGCGTTCCGTGGCGACGGTACGCGTAAGCTCGATGCTGCCTCGAATGGCGTCCGGGCCAAGCACATAAAAATGCCACGGCTCGGTGACGTGATGGTTCGGCGCCCAGCGTGCGGCTTCGATCGCGTCAAGGATCAGTTTCCGGCTGACCGGGCGTTCGAGAAACAGCTTGACCGTGCGGCGCGCGCGAATGCGTTCCGCCATTGCGACCAGGTCGTTGTCCTTGCCTGTTGCGCGTTTCGTCACGCGGCATTCTCAATGATCATTGCAATACCCTGGCCGACGCCGATGCACATCGTGCAAAGAGCGTAGCGGCCCTTTCTGCGCCGGAGTTCGTACGCCGCGGTCGTCACGAGGCGCGCGCCCGACATGCCGAGCGGATGACCGAGCGCGATCGCGCCGCCGTTCGGATTGACGTGGCCGGCATCGTCGGGCAGGCCAAGCGTGCGCAGCACGGCAAGTCCCTGTGCGGCGAACGCCTCGTTGAGCTCGATGACGTCCATCTGCCCGATGTCCAGGTTCGCGATTCGCAGCACCTTCTGCGAGGCCGGCACGGGACCGATCCCCATCACGCGCGGCGCTACGCCCGCCGCGGCCCATGCGACGACTCTAGCCAGCGGCGCCAGCTTGTGATCTTTCATCGCCCTGTCCGACGCGATCAGCAACGCACATGCGCCGTCGTTGATGCCGGAAGCGTTGCCGGCGGTAACCGTTCCGTCCGCGCGCACGATCGGACGCAACTTCGCCAGCGCTTCGATGCTGGAATCGGCGCGCGGGTGTTCGTCGGTGTCGATCTGGATCGCGTCGCCGCGCCTCTGTTCCACAGGCACCGGCACGATTTCTTCGGCCAGTCGGCCCGCGGACATCGCGGCCGACGCCCTCTGCTGGCTGCGCAACGCAAATCGATCCTGGTCTTCGCGAGAGATCGAGTAGTCCGCGGCGACGTTCTCCGCAGTCTCTGCCATCGAGTCGACACCGTACTGTTGCTCGAGCTTGCGGTTGACGAAGCGCCAGCCGAGCGTCGTGTCGTACATTTCCGCGTTGCGATCGAACGGAGCGGTCGATTTCGCCATCACGAACGGCGCCCGTGACATCGATTCGACGCCGCCCGCAAGAATCACGCTCGCCTCGCCTGCCTTGATCGCATGCGCGGCATTGCCGACGGCATTCATCCCCGATCCGCAAAGACGATTGACGGTCGCGCCGGGCACAACGTCCGGCAGGCCGGCGAGCAACAGCGCCATGCGTGCTACGTTGCGATTGTCCTCGCCCGCCTGGTTCGCGCAACCGAGTATCACGTCGTCGATCGCATCGGGCGCCAAAGCCGGATTCCTCTGCAGCACTGCACGCAACGGTACCGCCGCGAGATCGTCGGTCCGCACCGGCGCGAGCGAGCCGCCGTAACGCCCCACAGGCGTCCTGACGGCATCGCAAATCCACGCGCTTCTATCCATGTTCTTTTGCTTTCGACTCCTGTGCGACAGGCGCGAGCCCGCCCGTCACCTTGCCTGATTCGAAGCGCCGGCCGAGCCACCACCCCAAGAGGCCCCAGAGCGCGGCCACGCCGGCTCCGAGCGCCATCATGCCGGCCGCGCTGAGGCCGGCTGCCTGAATGCCGCTGTTCACCTGCGCCACGACTGCGTCGGCACCGCGATAAACGGGCACGTCCAGAGTGTTTTTCGCCTTGTACTTCGTCTCTCTGTCGAGCGGGCTCCAGAGCATTTCCCGACCGGGCCTCACAAAGGCGTATTCGCCCCAGCGACGAATGACGAACACTACCGCCAGCGCCGCGAACGTCCCGGTGGCCGCCAGCGCAAGGAAGCCGAAGATCATAACCAGCGGTACCAGAGTCAGCAAAGCAGTGACGCCGAAGCGCGTTGCGATGCGCCCTGTGAGAAAGATTTGCGACAGCACAGTGAGGCTCTGCACGATCCAGTCGAGGCGGGCAAAGATGCGCGTTCTTTCCGTGGTGTCGGCGAAGGTGATTTCCACGAGCCGCAGCTGCTCGAAATAGAGCAGCGTATTGACTGTCGAGATTCCCACGATGAAGAGCGCAATGCCGAGCAGGTAGCGCGAACGCAAGATCAGCGTGACGCCTGCGAACACGTTGCCGCCGATCGGCCGGTCGTCGCTCGCCGCCGTGGACGCCGCGACCGGCCTGTCCGACCAGATGGCTAGGAGCAGCCGCTGGCAGATGATTGCTCCTGCGAACAGCGAAGCGCCGAGGAACAGCACGCCGCTGTTGCCGATGAAGCCGACACTCATATCCGAGATGAACGGGCCGACGAGCGCGCCGGCGCTACCGCCCGCGAAGATCACGCCGAACACGCGCTTGGCCTGACCCTTATCGAACAGCTCGAGCATGAAGCTCCAGAACATCGAGATCAGGAACAGGTTCAATACGCTGATGAACACGTAAAAGAATTTGCCGAGCAGCGGGTTGAACTCGCCTCGCATCCCGAACCCTGCGAGCACGAGCACCACGGCGACGAAGCCGTAGATAGAAGGCAGGAACACACTGCGTCTGAATCGCGCGACGATCGTGCCGAAGATCGGAATAATCAGCACCGAAAAGATCGCCGTCAGTATCCACAGATCGGCGACCGCATCGCGGCCGAGCAGCGTGCCAATGGTTTCGCGCACCGGTCGGATGGAGAAGTAGCCGGCCCACATCAGGAAAAACAGGAAGAACGCGGCCACGACCGCAGGGATTTCCCGCGGTTCGATCGGAGCGAACCGGTTCAGGAGCCGCGAGAAGGGAGAGGTCGCTGTGTCCACCATCGCAGTCAGGATACACGGGTCCCCGGGCCTGCTAAAGTGCGGGTACGACGATGCCGGATACGCTTAAGGAGAGCCTATGGCCGACGACTACGTAGCGACGGTTCGCATCCGGCGGCCCGGCAAGGTCACGACCGACGAGCGCGGCCGCTCCGTCTGGGCGGAAACGATCGAAACGGCCGAACTCGAGCTGGTTTCCACCAGCGAATTGCAAAAGATCCTGGCAGCGACCGACGACGATACGCGCAGCGCAATCGAGCGCGTCGTGACGGGCGAGGCACAAGGCGTTCTGGCGCGGGACCCGGCAACCGGGCTGTTCGAGATCATCAGCGACGCCGACCTGCAGGCGATTCTCGACAGCAATCACGACCTGCCGAAGACTGCGCGGACCACGCGGCCCCCGGACGTCACTCTGGAGCCCGCGAGTTCCAAAGCGGCGAAAGCCGGTGAGGAACTGTCGCTCGTCAGTACCCAGGTGCTGCGAAAGATTCTCGGCAAGGAAAAGCCGAAAACCGCGAAGCCGGCGACGCCCGGGAAGTCGGGCAAGCCCTCGACAGACAAATCACGAGACAAATCAGGCGGCTTCGATCCTTACAACAGCGGTTGACCTTTATTTTCGGGAAACCGGCCGCGGGGCTTGAAAAAGGGCAGGAAAGCCCTTTTTCAACTTCCTACCAGGCGCCGCGCGCCGTCGCTGCATCCGCGGATGCGCACACCTGCCTGAACGTTTGCCGCGCGTGCTCGCGCGGGATCTCGCGCAGACTTGCCAGAAACTTCCCCGCCGTCGATTCGGCTGACACTGAATTGTTCAGGTACGGATCGTCCGCGCCGCGTTGCGCGATTCGCCAGTGCAGGACCGCGACCGTCGTCGCAAGCCTGACGCAAATCAGATCGAAGATCAGGTCGATTTCCCGGCGTTCGAGCGGCGTTACGGAGTGGTAAGCCTCGAGAAAAGCGGCGATCCGCGCCAGCGGATCTCCGTGGAAATCGCGCACGTACGATGCCGCAACGGCGACGTCGACGACCAGGGGACACCGCACCATATCGCCGAAATCGATCACGCCGACCACCCTTGTATCGTCGCGCGGATCGAGCAGCACGTTTTCCGGATTCAGGTCGTTGTGGATGACCTGCCAGCGCAGGGAAGGAAACGACCGCAGCAGCTCCGCCTCGAAGCGATCGAGGCATGCGGTAACAAGATCGCGCAACGGGCGGTCCGGAATGTGGTGTGAGATTTCGCGCACACGCGAGGCGTCGTTCATGTTCCAGATCAGGCTCTGGTTCGACCCGGGATGCTCGAAGCCCTGCAGCGCACGGCCGAGCTTTGCTGCATACACGCCGAAGTTCCGGCACAGTGCCGGAGACAACGGTTTGCCCACGAGTAATACCCCTGGAAGGTAGGTCACCAGTCGCGCGACATGGGTGCCTGCCGCCGAATCCAGCTCGAGCGACATCCGGCCGTCAAGCGCAGGCACGATTCGCGGCGTGGCGATGTCCGTGCCCCGTTCCCCGGCGTGCGCCTCGATATACCTGAGGGCCTGAATCTGGAAGTCGGTGACGAGCGGGTCCTCCGCGCTACTCGTGATCTTCAGGACGAATTCGCGGCCATCCCCCGCGGCCAAGTGAAAGTTCCGGTCCCGTTCACTGATGAGTTCCCTTGCCGAAACGGAAAGACCGTAATGGTTCGATGCAATAGCGATTGCGTCCCGCCCCGAAAAGGGCGGCGGTTCCGCCGCGATGACCCGCAGCGGATCGGCATTGACAGATGACATGGATATACCTGGAAGGGCCCCGGCGGGATTATTCCACAAGCTTCCGCCGATAATCATTTCGACGTCGAAAAGAGCCGGCATTTCACCGCGCCCACTTCTGCACGGCCGGCGCCTGGTACTCCTCGAATCGCGCCATGAGTTCCGGCGCGTCGCTCGCGACCAGCAGCATCTTTCGGTGCTGCGGCCGGAGGAATCCTTCAGCCTCCGCGTGATCGAACCACGCCAGCAATCGGTCGAAGTATCCCTCCGCGTTGAGCAGCCCGCAGGGCTTTGCGTGAAACTGCAGCTGCGCCCAGGTCAGCATCTCCACGATTTCCTCGAGCGTGCCGAAGCCGCCCGGCAACGCGACAAAACCTTCCGACAATTCCGCCATCAGCGCCTTGCGTTCATGCATCGAGTTGACGACGTGCAGCTCGGTCAGGTTCGTGTGCGCGATTTCCCTGGCTTGCAAGGCAGCAGGTATCACGCCGATCGCGCTGCCGCCATTGGCAAGCATCTCGTCGGCGAGTATCCCCATGAGCCCCCTGGAGGCGCCTCCGTAAACGATGCCGACGCCATTCGCGGCGAGATGTCGAGCGAGATCGCGCGCCGCATCGGCATACGCCTCACGGACGCCGACTCTCGAGCCGCAGTAAACGCAAACGGTTTTCATGACGGGACTTCCAGGCGCCTGGCCGCAGTCAGCTGCCGTGGATTATCTTGTGCAACTGCGGGCGGACAAGCAGCATTTCTTCCGGCGTCAGGGCGTCGAGCTCGTGCGGAAACACGAGCCACTCCGCCGTTTCCTTCAGGTAATAATCGGGCTTGATCGTGGTCTGGTTACGCGAAGGCTTGTACCAGGGCACGGCGATGCGGATGTCCCCGGGCGTGTTGCCGCGCGCGCGCCGGCGGATCTCCTCGAGGACGGCGGCGATCGTGTTGCCGGTATCGAACACGTCGTCGACGATCAGCAAGCGATCGTCGTGGCAGATCTTCTTGATGATGTAATTGAGTCCATGTACGGCGACGGCGCCGCGCTGGTCGACGCCGACGTACGACGATGTCCTGATGGCAATGTGGTCGGCATCGACGCCGCAATACGTGAGGATCTCCTGCACGGCCATGCCGACCGGCGTGCCGCCGCGCCATATCGCAACAATGAGCGTCGGCTCGAAGCCGCTCTCGAGAATCTTGACGCCGAGCCGAAACGAATCTTCGAGCAGTTCCTGCGCCGTTAAAACGGTCTTGTTCATTGCATCCTGTTCCCGACTGTGCCCTTATAATTGCGAGCCTTCAGAGCCGTTGCAATACTACAGCACATCGGCGCATCAATTGCGTTTCCAGGACCAGCCAGGGCCATGCAATGAAAAAAACATTCGTCGCCGCGAACGACCTGCTGCTCGATTCGTTCCAGCTCGCGATGAACATTCGCGACGCAGGATTCCGTCCCGATTTCCTCGTCGGCCTGTGGCGGGGCGGCAGCGCCGTCGGTATTGCCGTACAGGAGGGTCTGGAACATTTCGGCATCCACACGGACCACATCGCGATCCGTACCTCCTACACCGGCTTGCCTGGCTATACACAGATGGTCGACAAGGCGGATGGAATTCGCGTGCACGGCCTGCAGTACCTGCTCGAAAAACTGGGCGCGGAACACGCGTTGCTGATCGTCGACGACGTCTACAGTACGGGCTCGAGTGTCAACGCCGTCATCGAGCAGTTGGCGGCAAAGGCTCGCCGCAATCTTCCGCATGACATTCGCATCGCGACCGTCTGGTACCGCCCGCACGAAAAAACCGTACGGCCGCCCGATTACTACATCCACGAAACGGGCGACTGGCTGATCCTGCCCTACGAGCTCTCGGGGATGGATATCGAAGAACTGCGCGAACACAAGCCGGAGATCGGCCCCGTCATCGACCGCCTCGCCGCCCTGAAACGCCCCCTGTAGGAGCCCGCCATTGCGGGCGACCCCCGCCCGCATCGGCACCACGCCTGCCACACCGTCAACCCCTTCAAATTGCCGGCTTCCGGCCCTGGTTCGGTTATTCGGTGAACTCTGTGCCGTCCGCGATCGGGTCGCGTCAGTCTGCCGCTTCGATCCGCATGGTGGCGCGCGGGACCCAGTTACGCGGCAGGTCCTCAAGCGGCTGGCGGATAACCCGGAACCCGGCGCGACGGAACATGGCCTCGGTGCCGAACCAGGCATTGTCGTCGACCGTTCGCGCGGCACCCGCGCGGGGATATGCTTCAACCGCACGGGCGCCGTGCTCGCGCGCGTACTCCACGGCCGCACGAATCAACGCGCATGTTATGCCCCGGCCGCGGGCCGTCTTGCGCACGGTGACGCAGGGGATGACCCATACGTCTTCGTCATCGACGCGAGGCGTCGCGCGGGATTTGTCGATGCGCGCGAGTTCCGTACGCGGCGCGACGGCCACCCAGCCGACGACCGCGTCTCCGTCGAACGCGAGCAGACCCGGAGCGCGCCTGCGGCGCGCGAGTTTCGTCATCGCCTGCCGCCGGCGTTCGGTTTCGGTTCCCGAACCGGGCAGTGCGCGCATCTGAGGGTCGGTCAGGCGCGGGTGCATGCACCAGCAACCGGCGCCCCAGCTGCCGCGCAGAACCTCGCCCAGGTCGTTCATGAGGCGTGGGGTGAGCGGCCGGAAGACAAGCTCTTCTTTCGTCCTGCGTGGTTTTCGCGCCTGTCTTGCCGGCGCCCTGGGTGTCATTGATCGTCCTGTGTTCTACCGGCCAAAGCAGCTCCGTCGCCGACGACTCTGGTTTCAGTGGGCTCGTGCCAGACTGTCCCGGCTCCGTTCATGTACGTAGAGCGACGAAGCGCACCATACCGGATACGTTGACGTCAAGAGTGACCGCAAAGCCGCTCCGGCGCAGGAGATCGTCCAGCCACTCCGGCCTGATACGCAGCTTGTCGTAGGCGCTGACGCTCATCTTCCACTGCGAGCCTTCGCGCTCGTGCAGGATGTCGTTGACCCTCACGCGAGTATCCGTGTACTCGAGGAAGCAAACGAAGACCCGGTTCTCGTCGCTGCGCACCGGGATGAAGCGCTGCTCCCCGGTGAGTGGCGTCGAGTAGTCGCGGATCGTGACCACGAAGCGGCCGCCCTCCCCGAGCGACTCGCGAACCGTGGCGATGAGCCGCGCGACATACTTTTCATCCGGAAGATGGACCAGGGTGTCGCCCATGCAGAGCACGAGCTCCGGTCTCAAAGACAGGTACTGCGGAAACGACAGCAGGTCATCGCGGATCGCCCGGACCGGCAACGAGCCCGCCCGGCGGGACAACTCGTCGAGCATCACGGCAGAAGAATCGATGGCAACGACGTCGAAGCCCCGGCGCGCGAGCGGGATGGCGTGCATGCCGAAGCCAGCGCCCAGATCCACCGCGAGACCGCCATTCGATGGATGCGCGCCGATGGCATCGAGCTCCGCCGCGCCGCGCTCGAATGCGGGCTCGATGCCGCCGGCCATCCAGACGTAGACCGGGCCGAGGTGCCGGTCGTAATGTTGTTGAACCGAAGTCATGCTATCCCCACAGACGGTCACTTCGGGCGTCTAGCGACTGCGCACCTCTCCAGACCGTTACGGCGTTCTGGCCTGGCTGCCGGCGCGCTCGTCGACCGGCAGCAACAGCACGAGCCCGAGTACGAACAGCACCACCACGATCGATATGCCGAGGCGCTGTGAGCCGGAAACCTCGGTCAGCACGCCGAGCAGAAACGGGCCGATGAAGGCCGTGAGCTTGCCGGAGAAAGCGAAGAAACCGAAGAACTCGTTTTCCATCTCATGCGGCACGAATCGCCCCATCAGCGAGCGGCTCGCCGCCTGGTTCGGCCCGACGAACACGCCGAGGAATATGCCCGCGATCCAGAACCACATCGGGCTCGTAGCGAGGACCGCGAGCAGGGATGCCGCGACCAGGCCGAGCAGCGAGATCACGATCGTGCGCTTGCCGCCGATTCTGTCGTCGAGAACCCCCATGGCCGCGGCGCCGAGGCCGGCCGCGACATTGATGACGATGCCGAACAACAGCACCTCTTCGAAGCTGAAGCCGAACGTCCCCGCGGCGTAGATGCCGCCGAACGCGAACACCGTGACCAGGCCGTCGTTGTACACGAGGCGGGCAACCAGGAAACGCACCATTTGCCGATACTTGCGTATCTCGATGAGTGTGTGCCTGAACTGCGCGAAGGCATCCATGAACACACGACCCGAAGCCGACACCCTCGACTTGTCTTCCGGCACCCACAGCAAAAACGGCACGCTGAACACGAGAAACCAGACCGCAACGACGAGGTTGGTCGCGCGGATGTTCTCGCCGTCTTCCGTCGAGAAACCGAACCAGGGCGTTTCGGGTTGCACCAGCGCCAGCAGCGCGAAGGCCAGCGCGAGCAACCCACCGACATAGCCGAGCCCCCAGGCGAGGCCCGATACCGTTCCTATCCGGCCTCGCGGCGCCAGGTCGGGCAGGAACGCGTTGTAGAACACGGTGGCGAATTCGTATGCGACGTTCGCAATCACCACGAGCACCAGCGCGGCGATGAACTGCCCCGGCAATACGGTGTACAGCGCCGCCGTCGCGATGACGCAGATCAGCGTCGACACGATAACGAACAGCTTGCGGTAGCCGCCGCGATCGGCGATCGCGCCGAGCACGGGCGAACAGAACGCGACGATGAGGGCCGTGATCGTGACGCCGCGCGACCAGAGCGCCGTGCCGTGAACCGGATCGTCCGCAATCGCCTGCGTGAAATACGTCGCGTAGACGAAGGTGACCACCAGCGTGGTAAACGCGGAGTTCGCGAAGTCGTACAGCGACCAGGACCAGATCGCCCGTTTGTTCTGCCACGCGCGGTACGGCGCGCCGTCGACGGCGGCCGCGCTCATCCGGGAGGCGTCCGTGACCGGCCCGCGGAATTGTCGTCAGCCGCCGTAGCGGCGTTCAACAGGATGCCGGTTCTTCCCTGGCGTGCCGACATTACAGGTGCGAGAAGAACCGGGGGCGTTGTCCCCACTGGTCGTTCATGCCGTCGACGCAGGTAATCGGAATGCTCGACAACTCTTCCTCGGTGACGTCCTCCAGGCAGCCGATATTAACGCCATACATCTTCCCGATGGGCGTGTCATTGCCGATGCCAAACGGACGGACACCACATACTTTGCAGAAGAAATGCTGATTCTTCCTCGTGTTGAACAGGTATTCGGTGAGCATGCCGGCGCCCGATACAAGTCGAAACTGACCGTCCTTTGCCACAGCCGGCCAGAAACGGTTCCGCCGGCAAATGGAACAGTTGCAGCGGTACGAAGCCTGGGTGAGATCCAGCTCTGCCTCGAAGCGGACGGTTCCGCAATGGCAGCTGCCCTGGTATGTCTTCAACACCTTGGAAACTCCTTGATCGACTCAGCCTTGACCGACGACGACCTCGCTGTTCGATGAACGAGACCGCTTCGGCGGACGTCAGCACATTGTAATCGGAACCGAAGTGGAACCTGTCAATGCCGATGCGTCGCATCTGCAGCACCCACCGGCCCGGGTCCCACTCGCCGGGCGCGAGGCCTGATCGGGCGGAGCACCTGCATTGATATTATCGGCGCATGCGACGACCCACAAAGGAGGAACTGAAGGCGGCCAGCGGACGAACCGTGCCCGACGTGATCGCTCCCGACCTCGACGTCCTGTTCTGCGGCATCAACCCCGGCCTGTACTCCGGCGCAACTGGACATCATTTCGCCCGTCCCGGTAACCGGTTCTGGCCCGCCCTCCACGGGGCAGGGTTCACCGATCGCCGGCTTCACCCTTCGGAAGAGCATCTGCTGCTCGATGCGGGCTGTGGCATCACGAATCTGGTGATGCGAACGACGGCGGCTGCCGCCGAGCTCGATAACGCCGAGCTCGCCGAAGGGCGTCACGAACTGGAGCGCAAGGTGCAGCGATACGCGCCGCGCTGGCTCGCCGTGCTGGGGATCGGCGCTTACCGGACGGCGTTCGGACGGCGCGGGGCGAGGATCGGCGAGCAGCCGGAGCGGCTGGGCGCAACCGGGCTGTGGGTGTTGCCGAATCCGAGCGGGCTCAACGCCAGTTACCAGCTCCCCGACTTGATCCGGCTTTTCGGTGAGCTGCGCTCCGCACGCGATCAGATCGAGTCTTGATCATGGCTCTTGCTGCAACGCGAACCCGTCCGCGGGTGTATGCTCTGCGGGCTCCGGATACCGGTCGGCGACCCTGAAACTGTCGGACCGGTTCCGGTCCTGCTCGGTACGACGCGACGGGGGTGGATCATGAGCAAGCTCGGAGAGTTCCTGAACCGGACGAGTATCCTGCGGCGGCCTTCGTGGCTCGGGCCGCGCTCGCTGATCGTGAATTTCTGTGGCGTAACGCTATTGGCTGCATCCGCTTGCACGACGATGCACACCGTCGAACGGCCGGCGTCGGAGGCGCCATTGCCGGTGGAGGTTGGCGAGACCGTGGCGGTATCGCTCCGCGATGGCAGCCACCTTGAACTGTCGTTCGTCGAGTGGACGGCGGAAAGGCTTGCCGGCACCGATTCCAGGGGAATCTTGCACCGCATCGCCGCCGAGGACATTGCCGAGCTGGAAGTGAAGCGGCACTCGCTCCTCAAGACCGTCGGCGTCGGTGTTGTCATTGCAGGACTGGTGCTGGCCGTCGCGAGCGACTCGAGCGACTACTGACGGTCGCCCTGTTGGGAAGCGGCGCTTACTGGGCAGCGCTTGGGCGGCGCGGGTAAACGCTTGTCTGAAGCGGTCATGCATTCTCACGGCGCGGGGGAAGCGGCCGAATCCACCCGCCTCGAATGGCTGGCCGGTCTATTTTGCTGCTCCACCTCCATCGCCGTTGCAAGAGAATCCCCATTCGGTTATTTTGGATTCCCTTCCCATAGGAATTGGAATCATGAAAACCACTGTCGATATTCCAGATGACGAGCTGAAGGATGTCATCCGCTTCACCCGAGCGAAGACCAAGCGCGAGGCGATCGTGGCCGCAATCGTGGACTACAACCGGCGGCGGCGCCTTGCAGAACTCGTGAAGCACGCCGGCACCTGCGACGACCTGATCTCGGCCGAAGAGCTTCAATCGCAACGACGGCGCGGTTGATCATGATCCTGGTCGACACCTCCTCGTGGATTCACATGCTGCGGCCCGATGGTGATCCGGCGGCGCGCGCACGGGTGGAGAAAGCGCTGCGAGCCGGCGAAGCCTGCTGGTGTCCGATCATCCGGCTGGAACTGTGGAACGGGGCCGGCGGCAACAGGGAAAAGAAAGTGATTCGGGAGTTCGAACGTCTGCTCCCCGAACTGCCGATCACTCACGCGGTGTGGACTAACGCCTTCGAACTTGCGCGCCGCGCACGCGCCGCCGCTGTAACGATCCCGGCAACCGATCTGCTGATCGCCGCTTGTGCTCGCCACCATTCGGCGGACCTGGAGACGACCGACTCCGACTTTGCGCTGTTGTCCAGGCTGAAAAGCACCCGGGGTTGACCGGCGCACACCGTTGGACGGATCCGGCAGCCCGTTTGTCGGGACGACTGCGCAGCGTAGCGAGACGGGCGTGCTGCCCGAACTTACCGAGGTTCGTTCAGCGACTGCTCGAGCAGCGCGAGCAGGTCGGCGTCGGCCTCCCGGCTCGAATCGGGTTCGAAGCGCTCGTAACGGTAGCGGTCTTTCACCAGCCGGTTGACGAACTTGCCCTTGGACGGCGCGCGCAGCAGCCAGGCGTAAACCGAGGGCGGCACGTCGAAGTATCGATAGGTCCGGGACGAGCCGAAGTGCACGTAGAGGGTCTGCGCCTCCTCGTCATAAGCGACCCAGTCGATACCCTTCGATTGGACGGGCACCTTTTCCATCACGACATCCGTTGATCCCGAGCCGGCGGCGAAAGACTCTGTATCTCCCGCCCGCTGCTGCCTCCGGGGACATTTTATCGAAAAGCTTCTTCGAGTTGGGATTCATCCGTCAGCGTGAAATCGAGATCTTCGGAGAAACGATAGTTTTCCCCCCGCGGAAACGCCGTCGCGGCCTTACGAGCCGGTTCTTCGCCTTTGTCCCCCCGCCCCTTCAGCTCGAGATACGCCAGGAACAGATTCTGGTCGCGGCTGGACCTTCCGTCCCAAGCTCCAGCATCGTCCTCTCCTCAAGACGCGACGATTCGAAACTGCGTGGCCTTCGCGATCGGCCGCACATACCGTTTCTCCCGCCGCATCTCGACAAGCCCGTAATGGGACATCGTATTCAGCGTCCGCGACAGGTTGCTCGGTTTGCGGCCGGTGACTTCCGCCAGCGCGGCGATTGATTCGGGCTGCTGCTCGCTGATGACACGCAGTAGGGCGCGATTCTCGTCACTCAGAACTTCTGCCAGGGAGCGCATTGAGGTGAACCAGATCTTGGGCTCACGGTTTGTACTTGCCGCGAGCAATATGCAGCATCCGGGCGCGGATTCTGTCCTGCGGCATGATACCGATGACGATTTTCCTGCTCATTTCCTTACTTGCCGGTGGCTGCGCATACGCTAACATATCAACAGCTGATATCTCCAGAGCAGAAGGGACTCTCTGTGCCGGGAGCGTCTTGTTGGGCGGCACCCCACCAGAAACTTCCGCTGATTGCCGGCGTAGTGGCCCTGGGACTGACCGCCTCGAACCGCTCCTTGATTGATGCTGGCCATCCCACCCAAAACATGGGTGACTCCACCCAATAATTGGGTATAATCACCCAAGTTTTGGGTGAGAAAGCGATGGCCAGACTGCAGATAGAGCGCCCGCTGATCGGCATTTTCGGCAGCCAGTCCGCCGGCCAGGTGCTCCTGTACCTTGAGAACTACGATAAGGGCTACGCCTCCGAAATAGCCAGGACGTTCGGCATTTCTCTCAACCAGGCGCAGAACCAGCTCAGGAAATTCGAGGACGCCGGATTGCTGGTCAGTCGCGGCGAGGGCAACACCCGCATGTACTACATCAAGAAGAGCCCCGTCACGGACGCGCTGCGCCGGTTCCTGCGGGAAGTGCTCGAGATGCTCCCGAGCGAAACCGCCGAAAAATACTTTCGGCAAAGGCGGCGCCCGCGACGGTTCGGTAAGCGATGAGCCGTCACAAGATCAGCGAACAGACGAGCCTCCCCGAGCTGGCGGCCCTGGTCTCGGAGGCGCTCGAGAAAGCCGGAATAACGGCAACGCTCTCCGGTGGCGCCGCCGTATCCATCTATTCGGAGAATCGCTACCTTTCCGAGGATCTCGACTTCGTAACCGCCGCCCTCGTCAACGAACTCAAGCCCGCTCTCGAGCCGCTCGGGTTCCGGCATAAAGGACGGCCGCGACTTTCCGTTTTCGAACATCCTGCATGCCGCTGGTACCTCGAATTTCCGCCGGCCCCACTGAGCTTTGGCGGCACGTACACCGACCCATCCGAATGCGCCTTGCTTGACGTCGGGCCGGGAAAGCTCCGCATCATCACGCCGACACACTCAGTCATGGACCGCTTGATAGCGGCTGCAGCCTGGCACGACAGGCAGTCACTCGAGCAAGCCGTGCTTGTCGCCGAGCATCAGCGCGACAACATCGATTGGGAGAAGTTGTTTCGGTGGGTTGAGCGGGAAGGATTAATCGAAAACAAGGAAATAATCGAGTTCTACAAAAAGACAGGCAAGCCGTTGCCACCCGGCTGAACGCGCAGCGACTTCATTACTGCGAAGCTTCCCGTCTTGTAGCGGAATCGGCGTGCTGTCCGGGCTCCGACAGCACCTCGGGGTTGTAGTACCGCATGTTGGGACGCTTGGCATTCGCGAATAGCGAATAGCGAATGTAGGTTGGTGACGAGGACATGCAAATAGCTGCTTACCTCAGCAGGTCGTCGCTCCAACTTTCGCCGTGGGACCAATTACTTTAATCGCGCTCGTGCAGCTCGTCCCGGCACCGAGAGTTGCTCCACTTAAGCTCGACAGGGCGGCTCAGTCTGCCCAGTGCCCGACGTTTGGCAACCTCGTACGCGCGATCCTGCCGGACAAGTGCCTCAAGTTGTTCTGACACAAGACGACTCACGGGAGTACTCTCCGCGCCGCCAGCATACTGGCGGCCTCCGCAAGCTCGGAGTCAACCTCGACGATAATGCTCGTAGTGCTCATGATCAATTTTCCAGGATGCGCCTCCGCCCAAGCTATCCGGCGGCACAGCGGTTGAACAGACATTGGGACTCGTCGCGGCGGCGGCATCATCAATCGCAACACCGTTGAGCTGCTGTGCCTATGCAATCCTGTAGATATAGGCATCCTCTATCAGTTTTCCATTCACCACGTTGTTCATTAACCGCGTGCCAGAAACGTTGCGACCCTTTCTGAATGCGGTTCGCAACCGCTGAACGAATGGCGCGTCTGATCGAAGCAAACCGATATCAGAAAGGCTGAGAACCTGGGATTCTTCGGGCAGCTCTTTAATGACCTTCTGGCGGTATACACCCTTTGGACCAACCTCTCCGAGTTTGGCCTCAACCAAAAACAGACGCCAAGCTTTATTGTCGGAGGAGTAGAGCCAGAACGCGGCGTCGGGACTCAGGCCCTTCTTATCCAGGCTTCGCACCAGTTTAGCTCCGGCATCGATCAGCTGCTTGTTCAAGTCGGCTTCTACCAGCGAATTACTGCGAACCGGCCAGATCAATGTGGCCGCAGAGAGAGAGAAGGCCAGCGTCTGACCGGCTGCTGTCACGCGACGCTCTGCATCCGGTTGACAAAGTCACGGCCCGATGTCGGTGCCGGAAGGGGCTTACCTTCCGCTTCATAAATCTCGATTGCTTCCTCCACAACCTGGCAAAGCTCCTCGAACACGGCCTGTTCGTCGTCACCATGGCAACCGCCCCAGATCAGGCCGGGCGCACTGCCGATGTAGCAGTTGTCCTCGTCTGACCATTCGACAATTTTCGCGTATCTGGCACTAGTTTTCATTTTTGAAGCTCTGCAAGCGCATTGCGTACCGCCCGGATCTGATATTGCTTTGCGTCAGCCCCGAGCTTTCCTGAAATGGTAACCGGCTTCGACAAGGCCGGATGAACGTAATTCCGATGGCTGCCTCTTCCACCCCGGTTCTGGAACCCTGCTCGCTCCAACTCAGCTACCAGTTCTCGCACCTTCGGCGGCATCTCGACGGGCTGCTCTCAGTTGCGCCAGTATCTGGCGCGTGGACTGCGTATGCAAGCGGACGGCAGCAGTTGGCTGTCACACAAGCCTCGGACACTCGTTCAAAGTGCCGAGATACAGTGTAAGCCTCGGTGACTCGAACATCGAAGCTCGCCCGGCATCGATTCTCGCGCCTCCACGGTGCTGGCCGCTTCTTGTAAACCGCCATTTTCCTTTGTTGGGGGGAGAAGAGCAGGTCCAAATCTCTCCATTTCGTCATGAAACGCGGATCAGAAAATTCCGTCGCGACTCGCCTGTCGTTGGCTCGGCTGCGTCGCAAGTCGAGCGTTGACCGGTCCTCTACGAAATTACGCGCCCAAGTTCTCTTTTCGAGACGCCGAGGGCCAGCAAGGATCTGACCAGCAAGTCGATGGATACGGTCGGGTCCCCGGCCTCCATCTTTGCGACTCTTGATTGGCTCGACCGGATAGCCCGCGCGAATTCGGCCTGAGTTAGCTTTTTGTGCGTTCGTTTTTCTCTTAGCTTCTCGCTCAGCGCCAGTTTCATCTCGAGATAAGCCGACTCCTCGGCAGAAAGATCGAGGAATTCCTCAACGGTTCCCGTTTTCCAGCCTCGTTTTGCCAGCTTGGCTTTTTTGCGCTTATCCATGGTCGTAATCTCTGAATCGTCGCTTGCAAACGTCTAGAACTGATTTCGGAGTCTTCCCGGTTTTCTTGGAGAATACCTCGGCGATTACAATCGCATCCGCGTCGATCCGGTACACAATCCGCCAGCTTTGGTCGGCGTCGTGAATCCTGAGTTCGTGACATCTCGCTCCGATCGATGGCATCGGCCTGGAATGGGGCAATCCGATGCTCTCGCCCTTTTGAAGGAGCCGGAGTTGAAACCCCGCTTCCAGCCTTGCACGCCGAGAAAAGGGCGGTGTTTTCACTTCGCCGTGCATCCATACAAGCAGCTTGTTCTTCGGACTCACATGGAGGTCCAGTATATGTCAGAATGGACATATCGTAAAGGCATGAACTCGTGCGAGTTCAGGAAACGGAGCCTTGCCGACCACGCGGCGCTTTCCAAACTCCGCGATTCGTGAAGTTACCCTGTGGGGCCGATTTGCTGAACGGTCATTTTTGCGGGTATCGCGCAGTTTTGCGGCCTCCGCACCGGGCTGTGCCCCAGATCACCGCCGCGACCCGCTCCGACGAGCCGCGACGGCTATTCCTGAGAGCGTCGGCAGTGCTGCGGCCGGTCGGACGGCCCTTCTTTGAAACGGAAAAAATGACTTGAACCGGACACGCGCATGACCTATAAATTATATCGGCTGACATACATTATAGGTCTTACATGTTAAGCGAGCTATTCGGCAGCACGAACAAGGAACGGGTGCTGATCTACCTGATCGCACGCGACAAGGGCTATGCGCGCGAGATCGCAAGATTCTACGACGCGCCTCTCAACCCGATACAGAAGGCACTCGACGCGCTCGAGCGGGCGGGCGTGCTCGTCAGCCGCGCCGTCGGCACGACCCGGGAATACGAGTTCAATCCGCGCTATGCCCTGCGCGACGAGCTGCGTACCCTGCTTACGAAAGCGCTGTCGTTATACCCCGCGAGCCCTCGGGACGAGCTACTGATCACGCGAAAGCGGCCCCGTCGCAAGGCTAAGCCGCTGTGAAGCCGGTTGCCGGGATGTCTCCCGAGGAGGTTGCAGGACTCATCTGCGAGACACTGCGCGAAGCCGGCATTTGATCCAGTACCCGCTGCTGTGATCAACTGGCCGTGGAGATCAAGGAGTACGTCAATTCCAGAGCGGCTGCGCATACCATAACATATCAGCGGTTGATATCTCTAGACTTCTGGAAAAAGCGTCCGAGTGTTTTCGACTGCCGTGCCGTAACCAACTGCCGGTGTCGACGCGAAATTGAATGACGAGAATCTTTCCCCTTCGTTGAGAATCATCCCGCTGCGGAAACGTTGCGGTGTCGGTCAGGGAACAGGCGGGACACTTGAGAACGTTGGCGGTGCGGCGGTCTCGTGTTCGGCCAGAATAGTGATATCGGCGATGAAAGCCTCAAACACATCTGCAACGGTTTGCGAATTAGCATTTCCGTCTCTGCAACTGTGCTTTGTGATCTCTACCTTCATCGCAGGCTCCTTTGCAGGCCTGACACTGGACTTAAACCAACCGCGAAGCGGCTTGGCCTGAATGAATTGTCAGTCGGCGATGCGAATCCTCAACGAATGTCCGCAACGGGCACTCCCTGCCGCTCGGCGCAGAGGCTCAGCGTGCGCTGCCACGCAGGGCGCGCCAGGGCCCTCGCGTAATAGGCTTTCAGCCGCGGATACGGCTCGAGGAGGTCGGTGTTGCGGACTTGCCGCAGGACGGTGGCGAGGAGAATGTCGGCGACCGTGAAACTCTCGCAGGCGATCCATTCGCGGCCGTCGAGCCGGCGCTCCAGCCCGGGGAGCGCCCGGCGGCCGGCTTCCTTGACCAGCGCCGCCCGCCGCTCGCGAGCCCCCTCGCCGCCCATGCCGCCGTCGATCATCTGGATCTCGAACAGCGGCCGCTCGACGGTGGCGAGCGCGGCGAAGCACCATTGCACGACCCGCGTGCGTCCGGCGAAGTCAGCGGGGATCAGCTTGCCCGCCTTCTCGGCGATGTAGAGCAGCACCGCGCCGGACTCGCCGACGATGAAGCCGTCATCGTCGATCACCGGCACCTGGTGGAAATAGCTGAGCCGGCTGTAGGCCGGACCCTCGAGCTCGCCGGCGATGTAGTCGAGGGCGTGGACGCGATAGGGCAACCCGGTTTCCTCGAGCGCCCATTGCGCGCGCAGGTCGCGCGCCTCACCAACCATACCGGGATGAACGCGTCCGAAGGCATAGAGCGTAATCATAGTGGCCTCCAACATTTACAAGCGTAAGGCCTTCATGCATCGATAGTGCCTGACAAGCCGCGTGACGCTAAGTAGTCGGGCGAGGCGACCGCGATTCGACAGCGTTCAACAGAAGGGAACTAGCGGCCAACAGCTCGGCATCCGACGAGCCGAATCGCCCCAATCTCCCGCTCAGCGAAATCCGTTCCCCGCCAATCGACAAATCCGCGCCTTTGCCCCATGATCCGGCCCATTCTCGGGCGGGTTCACAAGGGCCATGTCGTTTTTCGAGGAACTGAAGCGCCGCAACGTCGTCCGGGCCGCGGTGCTGTACTGCGTGGGCTCGTGGCTCGTCCTGCAAGTCGCCGCCCTGCTCTTCGAGGCACTGGAGTTGCCGGCCTCGTCGCTGCGGCTGGTGCTGATCGTCCTCGTGCTCGGCTTTCCCGTGTTCCTGGTCTTCTCCTGGGCCTACGAGATCACGCCCGGAGGACTTAAGCGCGACAGCGCACTCGACCGCGACGAGGCCGCGACGCGTACGACCGGACGGAAGATCGACGTCCTGATCATCCTGTTGCTCGTCGTGGTCATCGCCGTCATGTCCGCGGGCTACCTGCTGCCCGACCGTCCGACCATCACTGACCGCTCCATCGCCGTCCTCCCCTTCGCCAACCGCAGCGCCCGCGAGGAGGACGTCTTCTTCGTCGACGGCATCCACGACGACATCCTCACGCAGCTGGCGCGCATCGGTTCGCTCACCGTGATCTCGCGCACCTCCGTCGAGCGCTTCCGCGGAACGAGGCAGAGCACGAAGGAGATCGGCGCGCTCCTCGGCGTGAAGCACATCCTCGAGGGCGGCGTGCAGCGCGCCGGCGACAGCGTGCGCATCAACGTGCAGCTCATCGACGTGGCGACGGACGCCCACCTCTGGGCCCAGACCTACGACCGCGAGCTGACCACCGCCAACATCTTCGCCATCCAGAACGAGATCTCGTTCGCGATCGCGAAATCGCTCAAAGCCGCCCTCTCGCCCGAGGAGCGGCAGCAGCTCGAAGCCGCGCCCACCGACAACCTCCCGGCGCTCGAAGCCTACTTTCTCGGCCGCCAGGCGATGACGAAACGCACCACCGCCTCGCTCGCCGAAGCCGAGCGGCACTTCGAGCGGGCCATCGAACTCGACCCCGGCTACGCCCTCGCCTACGTCGGCCTCGCGGAAACCTACGCCGTGCAGATCATGTACAGCGACCTGCCCACCGGGCAGCAACGGAAGCGCGCGATGCCACTCATCGACAAGGCACTCGTCATCGACGACCGGCTCGGCGAGGCCTATGTGGTCATGGCCGTGCTCGGCACCGACCCCGCGGAGCGTGAAGCACTCTATAGAAAAGGCCTCGAGCTCGCGCACGGCTACGCCACTGGCCATCAGTGGTACGGCGAGTTCCTCATCTACCACGGCCGCGCCGAAGAGGCGCTCGAGCAGCTCCGCGAGGCGGCGCGCCTCGACCCGCTGTCGAGCATCATCCGCGCGAAGCTCGGCGACACCCTGCAAAGCCTCGGCCGCTTCCATGAGGCACGCGAAAGCTACGAAGCTAGCCTGCGCATCGACCCGCACTTCGCGTTCACCCACTATTCCCTGGGCGACCTGGCGTGGTTCGTCGACGGACGCCTCGACGAGGCCGTGCGGCACATACAGCAAGCGGCCGAGCTCGACCCCGGCAACCCGCTCTATCCCTCCTACCTCGCGGCACTCTGGTCCGACCTCGGCGGCGACGCGGATGCCGAACGCTGGGTAGAGACGGCGCGCGCCATTCCCGGCAGCGGCTACTTCATCAATTCCGCCACGATCTATATGAAGTGGAACCGCGGTGACCGCGCCGGCGCGCTGGTCGACGCCGAGGCGATCCTGGCCGAAGTGCCGAGCGATGCCTTCGCTCTCTGGACCATCGCGCTCGACGACCTCGACAGCGGCAAAGGCAACGCGGCCATCGCCCGCTACCACGAAGCCTACCCCGCCTTCCGCGACGAAGCCGATGCCCCCATCGACGCCAGCAACTATTACGCCGCCATCGACTTAGGGTACGTCTTGCTCGCGACCGGCGAGACGGCGCGCGGCCGGCGCCTGCTCGAACGCTGCCTCGCGCACCTTACGACCAGGCCACGCCTGAGCAGCCGCGGCTACTGGATGAACGACGTCCGCATCCATGCGATGCTCGGCAACGACGAGAAGGCGCTCGCCGCACTTGGCGAGGCCGTCGACGCCGGCTGGCGCGTGTACTGGCGCATCTACCTGCCGCACGACCCGGCGCTGGCCAGGTTGCGCGAGCGGCCTGAGTTCGCGCCCATCGTCGCTACGCTGGAGGCGGACATGGCGGCGCAGCGCGAGCGACTTCGGTCTGCGGGGTCAGCGGCCGACTGATCGGGAGGCGACGATCGCCTTCGCCAGATCCAGGACATTGGGCTTAAACGATTCGATCGTGACCTCACCGCTCGCCTGCAGCGTTAGTACGCGCTCGCCGACGTTGACGTACAGCTCTGCGTACCGATCCGAATTGTTGTGAAAGTACGCTTCGTCGCCCACACCGCTGACGGCTTGTGTCTTGTCTTGCCCGCGTACCATCTCGAGCAGGCCCTGCGAGAATGGCACCTGACCCGCTCATCTGGGACCTGGCGCCAAGTTCCCGATAGAGTCAAGCCGCTCCCGCAGGATCGGAAGACGGGCCTGTCCCGCTTCGTCCGGCGGCAAATGTCAGGCCAACGTATCCTGGAAATCGTCATCGTCGTAGTACTTCCTTACCGTCCCCGCGATGTACTTGATCAGATCCGCATCACAGGACTCGATCTCGTCTCTTAGCTCCTCGCGGCCGTCGATGACTGCGATCAAATCGTCAAGGTCGTGGCTGGCACCGTAATCCCCGCCGCCGCGTCCTTCAAATGCCACCATTTTCGTAGCCACGAAGTAAGGCGCGGACACGTGTCGAACGCTCAAACGGCCCGAAATCGATGCGACCATGGCATTGGCAATCGCCGGCTTGTACCAAGGATTCGAAAAGCCCAGTACGGTCTCATCGGTTGGCATGACGTCGACCAAATATTTTCCGTGCTGCCAGCGGCAGATGACATCATCGGACATGGACGGCTGGAATCCGAGTTTCCTCATCTCCCCTTCGAGTTTTGCATAGTCGCCCTTGGAAAGGACATCGACGATCAAGTCGACATCCAGGGTCGCTCGAACATCGGCAGCGCCAGGGTCGGTGATGAGCAGGCCAGTTGCGCAACCGCCCACGAGTACGAACCTGTCGAGCAGCGGTTCGAGCAACGTGCAAACGGCAGTAAGCTGATCGAGGTTCCCGCGGGCGCGAGTAGTCATCGCCTCTGCAACAGGACCTTCAACGCCTGCTTCGCGATCTTCCTGTCTCTGACGGCGCCATCGCGTAAGGCATCCGCGACAGCGAGAAACTGGTAGAGCATCGGATCTGCCTTTGCGGCGGCGGGCACGGAGCGGTACAGGGGTTTCAACTCATACCCTCGCGTATCTCCCTGGGGATGCGGCCAGACCGGAGGCAAATCGCTGCCCATGGCGATGTGCTCGTTCAAGGGCGCGGCTGCGTAGCTCGTCGCAAGACCCCGCGTCGGTTGGCCCCGTTCCGCCGGGAAGGCGTACTTCAGTCCGTGCAGCAGAAATTCGCTGATGGCGGCTTTCACCGGCTCGTACCGGGAACCTTCCTGGCGTAGCAGGCCTGACTTCACGGCTCGCTTCATACCCGAGTTGACCTCGGACGGACTCATTTGAAGTTCTGCGGCAATGTGGCTCTGCGCACGGTTGTCGTCGCCCTTTGACAGGATTTTGCCAATAATTACAATGTCTTGCGGTTTCAGCATGGTGGCACATTCGGTATTCGCGATTCGCGAATAGCGAATATACCCTGATGAGGGCCGCGTGGAAACAGCTGGTTCCTGCGACCAATGGCACGGGGTCGGAGAATCAGCCGTTGATGTCGCCTCAAGATGCCGCCCGATCGAGCTGTTGCATTTTTTGCAACAGTTGCCCATCAAGATCGAGAATAAATTCGATGCCGAAGCGCGGGTTGTTGCGGCGTTGCCTGCAGTCCGACGCGTTCATGCTTTCTGGCCAGGGAAGCCTCCTGCTATACTCTGCACTGGATCTGACCTCGGGCTAGACCCGACAGTAGGATCCACCGGGCCTGGAAACAGGCCCTTTCTTTTACCGCCTCACAATTCCGTCTGCGTCCGACCGACTGGCAACTGTGCACAGGACCGGGCGAAGACGATTGAAATAGTTCCTCCCGCCCTTTCTCTTCACATAGCCGCACGGCTGGAATCTTTGATACAGGAAATAGGCGTTCACGTCCGCCAGCTGAATGAAGTACGAATGAAGGGAGTTCCTGTGCACGGCGTCCTCGACCAGCGTGGTAATCGGAATCGGCCGCGCGCCGGGTCCGAACATGCTGGGCACTGGATTGTATCGGCGCATGCGCCGGGATATGCCCCGTAGTTTCCTCTCCTCGGTTTGATCTACGACGAGCAGCCCTCTGTCATCCGGATTTTGCGGTCCCGGAAAATTTTTGTACGAGATCGTGTTGTGGAACCGCTGAATCAGCGTGACCCACGCGACGTCGAAGACGTCGAAGTCCAAAGGCTTCCCCAGCTTGTCGACGACGATGTTGACAATGCTCACGTCGGCGAGCGCGCTTTGAAAGTCCAATGCCTCTCGAAGTATCCTGAGTCGAATCGACTTGGGAATTCGGGCCAGTTCGTCAGGTTTGTGCAACATATTCCCGGCATGAAGCTCCTCGCGAAGCTTCATGCCGTACGTGTCGCGAAGGAGTCTTCGGAAGTCGAGGATGGCTTCCAGCGTATCGTGCCACCTGAGTTCATGCACAACAAACCCGCTCAAGGCGAAGTACCGGCCCGGACTGCCGTCTATGCCGACATCGCCGCTTTCATCGACGTAGAGCAAGTACATGACAACTTCCCGGTGCAGGTATGCCGACTGTGATCAAAGATTTTGTCTGACTGCCGTCTCGTAGCCAGAGGCAAAACTTTGCGTTTCGTCCAGAAACAGAAAAGCGCCGTCGCGGCCTCCCGACCACGACGGCGTCTTGCGAACTGCTAAGCAATCTTTAGATGTTCCGCAGCGGCCGGAGAAGTCGCCATCTACTTGCGAATGCTTATCCTTCAAGAAATCCCTCCGCTGAGGTGCGGAGGGTTCGTCGCGTCGTCACCAATCGAAGTCCGCCGCGACACGCTCCCACGAGCCGCGACGGCCATTCCCGTCACCCAACGCGTCAACTCGCCCGGCGGCTCAGATCACTTCCTCGAAATCCCCGACGCACCTGTGCGCCTCATGAATACGCTCGACCGCCATCTCCAGCACGGTCCTGGCCTGCGCGCCGCGGGCGTCGGCGTCCTGCTCGACCGCGGCCAGCAGCACCCCCACCAGGTTGATGGCGTCATCGAGCAGCGCAAGTGCCCGGCGGACGTTCCCGGCGTGCGCCCGGGCGGCATCGGACAGCCCAGGGTCGGCCTGGTACTCCTTTTCGTCAGCCCGTCGGGGCAGATCGGGGAGGTAGTGCTCGCCCTCTTCCCGGATCTGCAGGCCCGGGACGTAAGCGAAGTGCGGCGATGCCGGGCGGCCGGTGTCGGTCAGGGAACAGGGGCGGTTACTTGAGAGCGTCGGCCGGTCGGACGGCCATGGCGGGGAAAGTTGTCGGGTGGCTGGCTGCGTCGTAAGTCGCGGTATGGCGGTATTGGCGGTGATCATTGTCCTGGTCTCGCCGCCCTTTTACAGAACAGGAAAATGCCTGGCCCGGATGTACGTATGACCTATAACGTATATCGATTGATATACATCATAGGCCTACTACTTTGGGCCAGCCGTTCGGCAGCATGAGGGAACGGGTGGGCAAAGCTCAGATGCAGTTATTGCATTTTCTGCAACAACTGCTTTGCACTCCGGGTGGCTTGGCTGGAAGCCTTCGTGCATGTCGCGAATCTGGACTTGTCGCGTCGATACCGGCCGCTCGCCGCAAGCACAACTTTTGCGATTCCACGGTGCGTCCTTGGCACGTTCGCCTCAGCCCGAACTCGTGGGAGTCGCGAAGAGTGACTCCAGCGCATCTGCGATGCTATTGCGTGTTTCCTCTCCCGCCTTGTCCAAGTTGGCTTCTCGCCATTTGACCGCCGGCAGATCTTGGGCGCCGTCCACTCCCAGTAAACTCCAGTCCGGTTCGCGCCGGTAAAACGAAACAAGAAACCGTTGATGGTCCTCCGGCATCTCCCGCAAGACGTTCCGCGCAGTAGCCGTATGAGTATTCTGCAGGACCTCGATAGCGACGTCCGTTTCGGCCATCCCGCGGAAGTTCTGCTCGTAGTCGTGCGCTAAATCCCTGCGGGTTGCCGACAACAGACTGTGCGGAGACCGATCATGGCTGATGAGGTAGACGATCAACGCCGTGCGCAGCTCTGCGCTGACACCCTCGTTTTCGAGAAGCTGGTGCACATCGAATAAGTCGCGCGGATGTTGCCGATCCAATGCCGCCACGATCTTTCCGGCAAAGAGATCAGGGAAGGAAAGCACGTTCGTTTCCGCAAAGCCGAACGCATCCTCGGTCCTCGCTGAAACGGACATGATCTTCGGATCGTAGACACAGCCCCGAAGGACCGGTGTCACTTCGATCTTGATCTGGACCCGATCGGGTGTGCGGACGACGAGCTTGTTGATTGTGTCCTGCGTTCCCGGAGCAGATTCATTGACGGTGATGCGTTTGTCGGCCTTCTTAATCCTGCTGCCGATACGCTTTAGCGCAGCCTCTATGTCAGCCAGTGATTCCTTACGGTCGGCAATGGGCAAGTATGTAAGGTCAATATCGACCGAGAGGCGCTGCATGTCCCGGTAAAACAGGTTGATGGCTGTCCCGCCTTTCAGGGCGAAGCAGTTCTCTTCGGCCACGTGCGGTATCGTCCGCACCAGAAGACTGACCTGCCTGCGATAGACGTCACTGAACGGCATGCATGTCCTCTGGCACCGTTATCTGATACTTCCGATCGAGCTTGCCCCCTTTCACGAGCATGCGCTTGCCCTTGCCAAGGTCGATGGCGCCACGGTCGAGCCGGTTCAGCCAGGCGTGCCGGTGCCGATCCGCAAAGAAGAAAAAGAGCCGCTTCACCTTCACACTGCGTGCCTGCTCGAGAAGGGATTGCAGACGGCGCGGACTCAGATTCGCCAATCCCTCCATCAGAACATCGGCATGGTGGAAGGTCTCCTGGCCCGGCAACTCATCCAACAATTCCAGAATGGCTCGCTCAGGCGTCGAGACGAGCAGCGGCCAGCTCCACTGCCCCCAGCGGAGGGCGCGGAGCTCGCCGGGCAATGCGGCGTCCATCTCACTGTCCTTGCCCCGGGTCGGATGAAGCGTTTCGTATGTAGAGGGGAATGCTGGCAGGAATCGGGTGCGGTTGTGACGTATGAATTTCGGTTCTACCGGGAGTTTGTCCAGCCAGCCGGGTAGCTTCGCATCGCTGTAAAGATGGACCGCCGGTTGAGAATAAGAGAGGTAATGAGCGTAGCCCTGCAGCTCCAGTGCCGTGCGGCCGCCGACGGATACGGGAAGGCGCAGCAGAGTCTGGAGGGAGATTGCGACCTCCTCCCATTGCAGGGATCCGCGAGCCCGCCTGAACACGCCGCGCGCCGGCTGCTCGAGCCAGCCGGCCGCGACATACTGACTGCGTAGGGACCGGGAGTAGCCGCGCTCTTCCAGCCAGGACGCGCCCACGATGAGACCTTCCGGCAGCTCGCGCTCCAGCCGGTTTAGCTTATTCGCGTTTTGTACAGCCATGCTGTGCAAAATAGCCGATTCTTAAACCGAAGGGAAGGTTTAATATTTAGCCAATTCGCACAGTGTGGCTGTACAAATTGCAAAAGTCATAAACCAATGCACCCTTGCTCGGCAGCGATCAAGGGCAAAGCCTACGTATTTGCGAATGCTTCTCATTCAAGACATCCCTCCGCGGAGGTGCGGAGGGTTCACCGCGTCGTCACGAAAGGAACTGGGCTTGACCCACTTCAGTGGACAGATCACTGTCACACTGGAAGGAGTTAATT
>JBBDXW010000055.1:56606-95483 GCA_040902105.1 Woeseia sp. | reverse complement strand
CGATGAACGTTGGCGAACTCGCCCGCATGGCGGGCTCCTACAGTCGCTTCGATCAAGACTTGTGCAGAGCTTCCAGCCACGAAAAGTCGCTCGCGAGAAGGGTCGATTATTTACGACGGGGTACACTAGATCATTCGGTATTTCGCCCGGACGCCTCGCGGGCGATTTCCAGTGCTTCAGCCACTTCCCCGGATATGCCGGCGTCGTTCCAGTAACCGACGGTGACGAAGGAATATCCTTCCTCGAGATACTGTTCGACGCTATCGGCGCTCGTGGTCAGGCCGCAGGGAATGTTGCGCCGCTTGCAGACATCGAGCACTTTTTTCATTCCGGCTGCGACTTCCGGATGATCGCGTTGTCCGGGAACGCCATAGGAGATGGACAGATCGCTAGGCCCGATGAAAATGGCTCCAATTCCCGGCACCGAGGCGATTTCTTCCACGTTCTCGACGGCCTTTTTCGATTCGATCTGTATCACCGCCAGTAAATCGCCCGTGGGATCGAGCGGCCAGACGTCCGCCCGGTCGAAATAGTCGGACGCGCCCCAGAACCAGCTCGCAATTCCGGGCGACGCGCCGCGCGCTCCGGCAGGCTCCATGGCGGCGTCACCGCGGCGCTGCGGATAGCGCATCGAACTGATCGCGTTTTCCGTCTCCTCGCTCGTCTCGACATAAGGAAACACGATGCCGAACGCTCCAACGTCGAGCGCCTGTTTCACCAGCCACTGCAGGTTCTCCCTGCCGTTCATCGGGATCCTCACAAGAGGCGTCACGTCCATCTGCAAATTGCCTTTTTCGAGAATGCGCTTCTTGTTCGTCATTCCAAGCAGAAAGGTTTGCAGCGTCTCCATGTCGTACGGCGTGTGCTCCATGTCGATGAAGATGAAATCGAGATCGGAGTTCGCAAGGGCGCGGGCGTTGGCCAGCGAAAAATCACCACTGAATATGCCGAAGGCAGGCTTGCCGTCGGCTATCGTTTCGATGGTGCGATTCAGGTGCACGTCTTCCTGAGCCACGATGGTCGAGCAGAGCAAAACGGGAGAAGCAAATGCAAAGAGCAAGGCGGAGCGGAGGCATTTCATTCCTGTTATTCCTTGTTATCGGCCCGATCGCCAGTATAGCAATGCAGTACAAAAAAATGCGCCGCCGTCGCGTTATGTGCCGCAGCTTTTGAGCCCAAGCGCGGCAACAATTTCCGCCCAGTCGAACGCGGATACGGCCTGGTCGTCATGCACAGCAAAAAATGCGCCGTTCTCAAAGCCGGGCACGCCGTCCGCCGCCAGCCACACGCCGTCCGTATTCGCCGTCGTCTCGCCCATGAATGCTCCCGCATGTTGCAGTGTCCGGCGGTCGAAAATGTGGTAGACGGTGCGGTCATCGGCCTGATCGGTAGACAGCCAATAGCCCGAGCCGTCGTTGCAGGCGTACAAGGCGATACCCTCAGCCTGGGCCTCGAAAACACCCTTGCCGACCTGGTCGCCGGTAAACCGACCCTGCAAGTCGTAAACCTTGATGACGAGTCCCGTTACGGGGTCTTCGTCCTCCTCTGCGATCAACAGGCGGTCGTGGACCGGGTCGCCGAAAATCGATTCGACGACGCGTAATGCGCCGGGGCTGGTGGTGTCGCCAAAGGCCCGCTCGAAGCGGCTCTCGACGGTTGCCGGAGCACCGCCTTCGTCGCGTTCAACACTGAGTCGCCAGCTCTTGACTCGCTCTCCAAGCTCCTCGTTCGGCGGCACGCTCTCATCCTGCAACTCGTAGGCATCGGTGACGTACACGCGATACTGACCGTCTCCGAAAGAATGCACCCACAAGCCGTAGGGGTTTTCGAGGACGTCCCCGCCAAACGTCGCAAGCACTTCGTAGCCGGGAATAGTACGAACGCTGACGCGCCGATTGTCACGCTCGACCACGATCAGGAGATCGTCGATGACAGCGACGCCGTTTGGCCGCCGATAGCGATCCGGCGCTGTGCCGCTGTCGCCCAGTTCCTCGAGTTCCTGGCCCGTTGAAGCATTGAAGACCTTGACGACGTCGGTCTCCTTTGCTGTTGCGAACAGCAGCGCGGGCTGGCCCGGGTGCCCGGCCGCAACCGCGACTGAGTCGATATTCGCCTCCGGCTCGAGCTCTGTGATATAGCGTTCCTTGACAGTAATGGCGGTACCCGTCTCAGCACCGCCGGAGCTGCCGGTCGGGCCGGACTGCACGACACAGCCGGAAATCACGGCCAGGAACACAGGGGTTAACATTCGGTACATGGTGTTTCTCCGTTTTATTCGACTGCAGCAGTCTGACGATGAAAACTTAAACTGGGATGAAGACCTTTTTCTCCGGGCAAAACGCGCTTAAGGTTTGCTTAAGCCGGAATCCCGATACTTCGGAAATGGAAGGTAGCCCGATGTTTCTTCTGCTGGTGGAAGACGATCTCAATCTTGGCAACGCTCTGTTTAAACTGTTGAAGCAGCACTATCGGGTGCATTGGGTGCGTAACCTGGAATCTGCGAAAAGTCATTTTGCGACCGCGGACTACGACGTGATGTTGCTCGACCTTGGATTGCCCGACGGTGACGGCGTCGACTGGCTGCAGTCATTGCGCGCGGACAACTGTAATACGCCCGTGCTAATCGTCACGGCGAGGGACGGGCTCGATGACAGGGTGAAAGGGCTCGATACCGGCGCCGACGATTATCTCGTGAAGCCGTTTGAACCCGAGGAACTGCTTGCCCGGATACGCGTTCTCCTGCGCCGGAAATCGGGCCGCGCACAGCCGCGGTTCGCGGTCGGCAACCTGAGCTTTGCCGCGGATTCGCACCAGTTTTTCCTGGGCGACGAACCCATCAGCCTGTCACCGAAGGAACACCAGATTCTGGCCGTGCTCATCCAGGCCGGCGAGAAACCTGTCAGCAGGGAGCGCCTGATGCAGCAACTGTACGGGCTCGGAGACGGGGTCGATTCGAACACACTCGAGGTGCACGTGTACGGCTTGCGCAGACTGCTCGGAAAGAATCGCATCGAGACCGTCCGCGGCTTCGGTTACAGGCTGGTGGGCGAGTGACGTTCCGGCTCTCGCATCTCGCGCTGCTACTGGCGCTTTCCATCGTGGTGGCCGCTGTCGGCGGCATAGCCGCTACGTACAAGGTCGCCGATGCGGAGTTTCGCGATGTACTTGATGACGATCTGGAAAGTCAAAGCGAGTTTCTTGCGGAGCTGCTCTCGGCCGAACGCGAGCTGCTCGATGCCAAAGAGCTGCGTGCTCTTTTGCGCGATGCCTTCGAGCGGGACGACGAAGACACGCGCTGGGTAAGTGTGTACGACAGCCGCAGCGGGCGCAGCGCAAGCAACATGTCGCACGATCTCGAACTCGAGTCGACGGGCGACCGCTCCGTTCGCCGCAGCTTCGACGGTCATAACTGGACCGGGTATCAGTCGGAAGAAGACGACGTTGTGGTGCAGATACTGCGGCGCGACGACCTGTTCCTCGAAGTGCGAAAGGAAATCCTGGAAGACATAGTGACTCCTGCGCTCGTCGGCGGCGCGGTCAATCTTCTTTTGCTCGGTGTGTTGATCAGTTTTGTCACCTGGCCGCTGACCCGGCTGGTGCGCCAGCTCGAAACGCGCAGCGCGAATTCGTTGGCGCCGGTCG
Source organism: Woeseia sp. (assembly GCA_040902105.1). GTDB lineage: Bacteria > Pseudomonadota > Gammaproteobacteria > Steroidobacterales > Woeseiaceae > IDS-8. Next base: position 91,841 of record JBBDXW010000055.1, on the reverse strand, counting down.
AACTGAAGACACCTGCGAAGGAGATCCGCATACTGCGCGATGCCTTGAATCGCATGATGAGCGGCATCGATGGCGTGCTGCAGCGCGAGCGGCAGTTCGCAAGCGACGTCGCGCATGAGTTGCGAACACCGTTGACGACACTGAAACTCGAACTTGCCGGTTCCGAGCCCGACACCCGCGCAATAAAGGAGGAGGTCGATCGCCTGGCGCGCCTGGTGGAGCAGCTGCTGACGCTGGCACGCCTGGAACAGGGTCAATGGCGAAATCAGTTCCAGACGGTCGACCTTGCAGCACTGTACGGAAGGGTTGTCGATCGCTTCAGCGAGAAGTTCGCCCGGGCAGGCATGGTCCTGGAAAGGGAGTTGTCGCCGGCGACGGTGGCAGGCGATACCACCTTGCTCGATATCCTGTTACAGAACCTGCTGAACAACGTCCTCAATCATTGTCCCGCCGGCACCGCGGTCGATGTGCGTCTCGAACGGGCCGTCCCACAGGCAGGCGCTCCGGATGACGTGCAGTTTCGCCTGCGGGTCAGTGACACAGGCCCGGGGATTTCCGAGGACACGCGGCGGCAGATGTTGCGCGGCTTTATGCGGCTCGACAGTAAAAGCGAGGGCTTCGGCCTCGGGCTCGCCATCTGCCAGAAAATCGCCGATGTGCACGGGGCGGTACTCAGGTTCCTGTCGCGCGATGACGGCGCACCCGGGCTCGTGGTGGAGGTCAAGTTTTCCTTGAGGTAAGGCGCACCCGATTCTCTTCATCTGTCTTTAAGGTTACACGCATACATTGGAACCTTCGCAACAACAAAGGATGCATGCCATGAAACATTCACTACCTCTCTTCGCGCTGGGCGCGCTTTCCGTGGGGGCGCTGTCCATTGCGGCGAACGCCGAAGCCCAGAGCGGCGGCTTCGCGGGCCCGGACAACCTGAAACTGGTGACTGTCGCGGAGACGAGCGAACTGCCGGATGACACTCAGGTAAAATTGCAGGGCTATATTGTCAAAGCCCTGGGAGACGAGAACTACGAGTTCAGGGACGACTCCGGCACGATCGTCGTGGAAATCGACGACGACGAATGGGGTGGGCTCGAAGTGACGCCCGAGGTCGCAGTCGAACTCACCGGCGAAATCGAGCAGGAGCGGAACGGCACCGAGATGGAAGCCGACACGATTCGTCAACTTTGATAAAGCAGGTGCGAAACGCTCCGGGGTCCGCCGGCGGCCGGCCGTTGTCCCCCCATCGGCACCGCTGGACGGACCCCGTATCCTGTTGATCCGACTGGAAGATCCGGGCCCTCCCGGTCAGCGCCTGCCGGCGCCCGTCCTGCCCGTCTGCGTGCCGTTCAAGGCCGCGCAAATGCCAGTAGAAAATCCTCAACCTCAGGTGCCAGAATAGGCCGCAGCCTTACTTTCGACTCGCTGCCTGACGACTTTCCGGTGCGGCGCGCGCCTCCGCCGGCATAACAATTTCAATGGGAGAACGCCGATGTTTGACCTGAAACGCACGTTGGCACTCGTTCGCGGTGCATTGCTCGATCCCGAACCCGCCTGGCGAGCCTACCTTCCCGAGGCAGGCGACTGGAAGAAGACGGCGTTCCTGCTGACCGGTCCGCTGATCGTTGCGGCCGCGGTCATCGCTTATCTCCTTGGGTTTCTGGGCAGCGGCACGTCGATACTTGGATTCGGCCGGCCAACGCTTGGGTCGATGTTGCTGCAAATCTGCATGGGCGCAGTCATCGCCGCACTGATTGCATTGATCTACAGTGCACTTGCGGGAGCGTTCCGCGGCAAGAGCAGCTTCGCTCTCGGCCTCGCTGCGACGACGCTGGCCTTCGTGCCGGGTTATGTCGGCCAGGCGCTCTCCGGCCTGCCGTGGATAGGTGCACTGCTGGCGTTCGGACTTTTCATTTATGCGCTGGTCCTGCTGTGGAAGATCATTCCGATCTATCTTGAGGTGCCCGATTCGAACCGTGCGGCGCATTACATCGTGTCGCTTCTTGCGTGCATTGTTGCGGTGGCCCTGTTTTCGACCATGTTGGGACGAATGATGTATCCCGGCGGCGTGGGCGTGTTGTCCGGTGCCGACTCGTCGGATGCCGTGAGCGGTGGAGTGTTCGGTACCATGAGCCGGCAGGGGGAACTGCTGGCACTGGCGGAGCAGGATACGTACACGCCGCCACCGGACGGCAAGGTAACGGAGTCGCAGGTTCAGGCGTTCATTCGCGTCATGGCGCGGGCGCGCGAGATGCAGGCCGAGAAGGACAAACGCCTTCAGGAGATCGCAAAAAAAGCGGAGGACGAAGAGCAGATGTCCATGAGCGATTTCGGGCAGATAATGGGCAGCGTAACGGACTTCGCGGGGATGCAGACGGCGGAAATCGAAGTCGTGAAAACCGCAGACGGCAACTGGGCCGAACACCAGTGGGTACGAGAGTCCCTGCGGACCGCATGGATACAGAAGGACATCAACGACACGGTGGCCCACAACTACGGCCTCTACCAGCAATACGCAGAGGATCTCGCCGACTATATTGCCCGCTAAAGCGGGAAGGGCCCCTGCACAAGCCCTGATCGAAGCGACTGTAGGAGCCCGCCATTGCGGGCGAGTGCGATGCAATGGCGGGCTCCTACAGCGGCTTGTGCAGAGTTTCCATGGCGGCGGGCGACCTTCCGCGGACTTCGACAGGCGTCTTCATGATCACCTCGCGATGCGGGTAGGGGATGCCGATGCCGTTGGACTTGAATGCATCCCATACTGCCAGCAGGACCGCTCCGCGGACGTTGGTCAGGCCGTTCTGCGGGTCGCGGATCCAGAAGCGCAGCAGGAACTCGAGGGACGACTCGCCGAACGCAGTCAGCCAGCAGACCGGCACCTGCGCCTCCACCACGCGGGGCACGGTGCCCGCCGCTTCGATTGCGACGGCGCTGATCGTGTGCGGATCGGCGTCGTAGGAGGCGTGGAACGGCACGTCTATGCGCACCAGGTCGTCGGAATACGACCAGTTGATCACCTCGTGAGTAATGAAATCCTCGTTCGGGATCAGGTATTCGCGCCCGTCGCGGGTCACGACGGAGACGAAGCGCGCGCGGAGTTCTCGAATCCAGCCGAATGTCTCCCCGACCGAGATCGTGTCGCCGGGCTTGATCGAACGGTCGAGCAGTATGATCACGCCGGAGAACAGATTCGACACGACCTTCTGCAAACCGAAACCGATACCAACGCCGATGGCGCCGGAAAATACGGTGATGACCGTGAGGTTGACGTCGATTGCCGAAAGCCACGCGACCGCGGCAATCACGATCAGCGTAATCCGCACCACCTTTCCGGCCAGCACGCGTAGCGACGGCGTAAGCTCCTGCGACCGCTGAATGCGCTGGTCGAGAAAATTGCCGATGCTGAGTGCCAGCCAGAACAGTATTCCGAGAAAGAGGATGGCTTTCAGGAACCACAGCAGCGACAGTCTGAAGTTCCCGATCTGGAATCCGAGGCTGTCGAGCACGGCCGCGACATTCTCTGTGATTCCAAGAATTGTCGCGGTGACGTAGATCCAGACAACGATCGCGAATACCCGGCCGAGCGCCCGGCTGTGTATTGCCTGTGAGACGACGGAAATGACCAGCCAGGCGAGCGCCAGCAATAACACCGTGGACAGCAACTGGCTGCGGGCCGGCCATCCGGCGCTTTGCACCAGAACGAAAGCGATGGTCAGGAAACCGACAAAGATGATCCAGACGAGGCGCTGCAACAGGATCGTGATCAGCCGCAGCACCGCCGGCCAACCTTTTATTTCCCGTGACTTCGCCTCGAGACGGGGCTTCGCCCACCACGACAGACCATACGACGTCACGAACAGCGCAATAATGACGATCGCCTGGGAGATGAACGCGGGTCGATTGACGTAGGCCAGCACGAGCTGGCTGAATTCAACCGATTCCATTATCAGTTCTTCCAAAGCAACCCCCGCATCCTCGCGCCGATATTACCGTAACGGGACAAAACCGCCGCAGGAAATTGAACGCCGGTGCTGCACAAGCCCGGGCACTTGTGCAGAGGCTCCCTAGTCGAGACCCACGCCCATGGCGAGCAGCCACGATAACAAGACCCAGATGAACATCTGCAGCGGGAAACCAAGCCGCACGAAGTCGGTGAAAAGGTAGCCGCCCGCATTCATGACCATCAGGTTCGTCTGGTAACCGAACGGCGTGATGTAGCTCATGTTGGCGCCGAACATGACCGCGAGAACGAAAGGGGTGGGATCCACACCCAAGCCCGAGGCTATGGAGAAAGCAATCGGTGTGATCAGGACCGCCACGGCGTTGTTGGTGACGATCTCGGTCAACAGCGCAGATGCCAACATCAGAAGCGAAAGGAAGATCTGCGGCGACAGGCCGCCTGCGACCGCCACGAATTGTCCTGCAAGCCAGGCTGTAGCGCCCGTCCTGATCAAACCCTCACCCATGGCCAGCGCTGCGACGATCATCACAACCAGATTGGTATCGATCGCGGCGCGGAGTTGACGCCACTGGATGCAACGGGTGGCAATGCAAAGCACGACGCCTGCCATTGCGCTGACAAGGATCGGCATCAGGCCGACAGCGGCGACCAGAATGACGCCGACCGTGATGGCCGTTGCCGTGCCTGCCTTCGATGTATGCGGCAAGTCGATGGCGCTGTCCAGCACCAGGACCTGGCCGGTTTGCTTCAGGTGGTTTATGCCGCTCGAGTCGCCCTGCACGAGGACGACATCGCCAGCGCGCAGCTTGAGGTCTTCCAGCTTGCGCAGTTCCTCAGGGTCGTCTCGGGCGCGGCCCTTCGGCGCGTGCACGGCGATCGGCGACAAGCCGTACTGCAAGAGCAGCGTCGACTGGCCGAGCGTCTGACCGTTCAAAGCGGAAGCCGACGTGATCACGATTTCCGCCAGGCGCTGTTGCGTCTTTTCTTCGACCCACAGCTTGGCGGATTCGCTGTCGGTGCCGTCCGGGGTCCACAACGGCGCGCCGAGCTGCGATTCGAATTCCTTGAGTTGCTGCGATTGCCCCCGGACATACAACCGGTCACCGCTGCGCAGAACCGTGGTCGGCAGCCGGGCGATAAACAGGTCTGCCCCGCGCTCGATTCTTTCCAGCTGCATGCGACCGTGGGTTTTCGACAGTATTTCAGACACGGTGAGCCCGGCTGCGGGGCTCTCGGGCGTTACGTGCAGTACGGCACGGAAAATCCTCGGCGCGGCGTCCGTCATGGGTGTCGATCTGCCCGGCAGAATCCAGGGTGCTATCAGCCACACGAATACGATACTTGCGGAACCCGCCAGGATGACCGGAATGGCGAAATCGAACATTTCGAAGCGTGGCATGCCCATGCGTTCCGAGAGGTCGACGACCAGCAGGTTGGTCGATGTTCCGATGGTCGTTGCCATGCCGCCGATAATGGTGGCGTAACCTACGGGCATCAGCACGCCGGTCACCGGCGTTTGCGTTCGTATGCACACTGCAATCAGGACCGGCAAAATCATCGCTACGAGGGGCGTGTTGTTCATGAACATGCTGCCGATCGCGGCCACGAACATCGTTATCAGTAATGCGCCCCGCGGATTTCGGCGCCACAGGCCGGCAAGCAGGCGCGTGGTGGTATGCAGCGCCCCTGTGACTTCCAGCGCCTTGGAGCAAATCAGGAGCGCGATAATCGTAATCAGGGCAGGATTGGAGAAGCCGGCGAGGATGTCGCCGGCGTCGAGTTCACCCGAAGCGCCTCTGTACGGGAATAATTCGAAGCCAACGACCATTGCCGTCAGGACGACAAGACCGGACGATTCCATGGAGATCCGCGAGCTGCTGAAGAGCAGAAGCGCGACAAGAACCAGGAGCATGACGGCGAGGCCGTGAGGTTCCAGCGATTCGGGAAATGTCGTCAAACGAGGCAGCCGGCAGTCGGAGTTCGCGGCATTATTTAGGAATAGGCGTTCACATTCCAGCGTTCCGGCCCTATGAGTCCACACCCACGCCCATAGCGAGAAGCCACGATAGGAGCGCCCACATACAGATTTGCAGTGGCGTACCGAGCCGTACGAAGTCGGTGAACCTGTAGCCGCCTGCATTCATTACCATGATGTTCGTCTGGTAACCGAACGGAGTGATGTAGCTCATGTTGGCGCCGAACATGACCGCGAGAACGAACGGCGCAGGGTCCATACCCAATCCCGCGGCGATGGAAAAAGCCAGCGGTGTGAGCAAGACTGCGACGGCGTTGTTCGTGGCGACCTCGGTCAACAGCGCTGCCGAGAGCAACACCAGGGATATTATGACCCCCGGCGGCAAGTCACCGGCGAACGACACGAACTGCCCGGCAAGGTACGCCGTAGCGCCCGTCTTCACGAGGGCGTCGCCCAGCGCCAGTGATGCGACGATCATGATGACCAGGTTGGCGTCGATCGCGGCGCGCAGTTGACGCCACTGGATGCAACGGGTTGCGATGCAAAGCACCACGCCGGCCAGTGCGCTGGCGAGAATCGGCAGGAAGCCAACGGCGGCGACAACAATGACGCCGATCATGATTGCCGAGGCCATGCCTGCCTTCGATGTGTGCGGCAAGTCGATGGCGCTGTCCAGGATGAGAACCTGTCCGGTTCGTTTGAGGTGGTTTATGCCGCTCGAGTCACCCTGAACCAGCACGACGTCGCCGACACGCAGTTTAAGCTCCTCGAGCTTGCGCAGTTCCTCCGGATTGTCTCGCGCCCGGCCCTTCGGCGCATGCACCGCGATGGGCGACAATCCGTACTGCTGGAGCAGGGTCGACTGCCCCAGCGTCTGGCCATTCAGAGCGGACGCCGAGGTGATCACGATTTCCGCCAGGCGCTGTTGCGTCTTTTCTTCGACCCACTCTTTCGCGGAGTCGCTGGTCGCGCCGTCCGAATGCCACAACGGCGTGCCGAGCTGCGCCTCGAATTCCTTGAGTTGCTGCGATTGTCCCCTGACATACAGCCGATCGCCGGCGCGCAGAACCGTGGTCGGCAGGCGAGCAATAAAAAGGTCCGAGCCGCGCTCGATTCTTTCCAGCTGCAGGCGGCTGTGGGTTTTCGCCAGTATTTCCGACACCGTGCGGCCGGCTGTCGGACTCTCCGGGGTTACGTGCAGAACTCCGCGGAAAATCCGCGGCGCCGCGTCGGTCATGGGAGTCGATCGGTCAGGCAGGACCCACGGCGCTATCAGCCACACGAATACGATGCTTACGGAACCCGCCAGCACTACCGGCAAGGCGAAGTCGAACATTTCGAAGCGCGGCATGCCCAAACGTTCAGCCAGGTCAACGACCAGCAGGTTTGTCGACGTGCCGATGGTTGTTGCCATGCCGCCAATAACGGTGGCGAAGCCGACGGGCATCAGCACCCGGGTTACCGGCGTTTGCGTGCGTATGCACACTGCGACGAGGACCGGCAAGGTCATCGCTACAAGAGGCGTGTTGTTCATGAACATGCTCGCGATGGCGACGATGAACATCGTCAGGAGCAATGCGCCACGAGGGTTCTTGATCCACAGGCTGGCAAGCATCCGCGTAGTGGTATGCAGGGCGCCGGTAACCTCGAGCGCCTTGGAGCAAATGAGGAGTGCGGCGATCGTAATGAGCGCCGGATTGGCGAAGCCGCTGAGAATATCGTTATAACTCAGTGTGCCGTAGTCGCCGCTGTAAGGAAATATTTGCAACCCGACGACCATGGCAGTCAGAACGGCGAGACCGGACGATTCCATGGAAATGCGCGAGCTGCTGAAGAGAGCGAGCGCGACCACAACCATGATCATCACGGCGATGGCGTGAGGGTCCAGCGATTCTGGAAATGTCGTCAAGTGGAACCGTCGGCGGCCAGAGTTGGCGACATTATTTCGGAATAGGGGTTTACGTTCCAGCCTTGCTTCTTACTGAAAAGAATGCTTCCAGGAGTGCGTGGCGGGAAGATCACACCCAGGCAAAGAACGGCAACAAAACGGCAGTGTTGATGAATTTCCAGAACGCGACGATGCTGGAAGGAAACGTCGACAACGCAGAGTCTCTGCACAAGTCACTGTAGGAGCCCGCCATTGCGGGCGACCCGCGCGGCGACTGGCGAAGCGGATGCGGCTTGGCCGCGGCTATTTCTGCTTCCAGCTTCCCCCGTCCTTGTACCACCAGCCGGCGTCCGCCTTGGCGATCCAGCGGCTCGCGAAGGTCTGGCGGATGTCCTCTTCCCACTCGGGATGGCCGTTAGCGCGCGCAATCTCGGCGTAAAGGGCATTCCAGTCGTTATTCTGCGCGTTTACCAGTTGCAGGAGCGTGTTCCTGTCCTTGAGCGGCACCAGATTGCGGTCGCGAATTTCTATTGATCCAACATCGTTCACGCCGATCGCGCCGGAATCGAAATAGGGTTTCAGTTGCGGAAAGCGGTTTGCCAGTGAATTTTCCAGCGCCGCTTTTTCCGGCGACGGTTTGTCGAAGTCGACTGCGCCTTGTGCATTGGCATCGGCAATCACGAAGTTTACGAAGTGTCTTGCCGCAGCGATCATCACAGGTTCCGGCCGGGGCTCTCTCGACCGCAGTGACGCGCCGGTATCGTCCGGGTTGTCCATACTGGCCGGTTCGCCGCGCACCTTGTCGATGATGCGATCGGCTGCCTGTTCGGCTGCAGCCTCGGGAAAGTACACGTTGATCGTTACGCAGGCAGCCGCAAAAGCGACCAGAAACGTTGCACAGGCGAGCGCCACCTTGTTCATCATCGAAACTCCCCGTTGTTCGTTCTTGAAATTGCGAGGCGGTGCACTAGTTTACAGTCGGTGCGCCGCTTTGCGTAATGTTGACCAGCTGGTTCACGAGCGCCGTCCAGCTTACCTGATGCCGGTACCCGACGACATCGATGCGCGGCAGGCCGCTGCCTTTCACTATGTAGTAGCCCCGCCCGAACTCGCCTTCACCGGCCGGTCCCGCACCGCTCATCGCGCAGGTGCCGTTTTGCAGAACGCAGCGTATGCCGATCCTCCGATACGAAAACTCCTCGAAAAACTTCAGGAACCCGGACGACAGCGCCGCCGCGGCCCCGCCTCCGCCGACACTTGCCAGGTTCTCGACGGCGCGCTGGCTGATGCGGCGCCGCGACGAGTCGTCTGGCGGTGTGTAAAGGTGCAGGTCCATCGCCACCGGCCGCCACGAATGCATCTCCAAGCCTGTCACGTCCCCGCTTAACCGTCCCTGAATCAGGCCGAACGAAAAGGTGTCGGTCACCTGCTCTAGGTCCAGTTGCCGCAGGCGCAGGTCGCCATTGAGCTTCGGCACCAGCCCAAACGGCTGCTCGACCCGCAGGTTGGCGAACTCGATATCCCCGTCGAACGCTTTCGCGGTGAGGCTCCCGCCGACGGTCACGACCCCGCCATCGTATTGCAGCAACGGCAGCTGGCCGGACAATGAGCCGGAAAACGCGGGCCAGCCGAACGCACCGGTCAAAGCGCCGAGTTGAATCGGCTCGAGCTCGGCATCCAGCAGGCCACTCGCATCCTCCTTGCCGTAATTTGTGAGCAACAGGCGGTTCAGCACGAGCGCGCCGCCCATTGTCGGCACGCGCACCACATTCAAAAGGCGGAGATCGTCGTCGCCAAGCTGCGCCTCGATTTCGCCTGCGCCCAACGGAATGTTGTAGGCGCTCGCGCTTTCCCAGTGCAGACTGCTGGGCTCTGCGTTCTCAGCTTCGCCATCCGTCCCTGGCCAGCGGATAACACCGTCCAGTCCGTAGATCCCGAAACGCCCCTGTTTGTCGTCAGCGCTCAGATCCCGGAGCGAAAGATCGACGGCGGATACTTCGTTGTCATCGAAACTGACGGTGCCGTCGATCGTGCCTGAGGTGTCGAGGTCGCCCACGATCGTGCCGGCGAGAAGCACCTGCAACAGTCCCGAATAAATCGCGTTCACCGATGAGTCCGTGAGTTCGATAGAGCCGCTGAGGCTGATGCCGTCGGCGTCGTCCGCGCCTGGGCGAATGCGCAAATTGCCCGCTGCCTCGATCAGCGATCCCTGCGTCAGGGCAATGGTCTCGAAACAGGCGTCGCTGAAATCCGCTGCCGCATGGCCTGTCGCACTGAACGTCAGTCCATTCTCAGTGAGGTTGGCGTAGACCGGCTCGATGTACGCTTCGCCCGCATCCGCCGACATGTCCCCGGTGAACTGCCAGCGGTTTTCGACCATACCGGCTGTGATCTCGACGAACGCGTGCATCGCATCGGTGACCAGCGTGCCGGCTTCGTTCGATATGGATGCATCCTTCAGCTCAGCCTTCAGTGACGCACGAGATGCGCCGTCGTTTCGGATTTGCAGGGTTCCCGAAAGATTTGCGGCACCGGCAGCGGCCAGAGCCTGAGGAGCGGCCCCGAATCCTTCGGCGATGGCGGCGAGTTCCGCCAGCTGCAGCTCGTTACCGGAAAATTCGATATCGACCGAAGTCTCCGTCACGCCTCCGCGCAGGCGTACCAGCCCGTGGGCCACGGGGATACTACGCAGATCGAAGCGCGTGCTGCCCGTTTTGCGATCGTAGATCGCCTCGCCAGGAAAAGTCTCGCGGCCGGTGCCGGGCAGCTCGGCTGTGAATTGGGCGGCGAGACAGCCGAACTCGGTCCCGGAAAGCTCGATCCTGCCGCAGTCGACTCGCACGTCGGCGAATAAAAGCCCCGCTGCAGGTACCTCGAGCACGGCAATGCGAAGGTCGCCGTGCAACGACGACTCGCCCAGAGCGACGCTGACTTCGAGCCCGGAAATTGTCCAGTCTTCGCCTGTGATTTCGGCAACCTTGCCGCGCAGCGATTCAACCGCGTGAGCCGGCAATGCCATGCAGAGCAAGAGCAACGGCAGGAACGATCGTGAATGCAACATCCGGACGGTGAAAAATTTCACCTGCGCATCTCACGGACGCAACTTGAAGAGACTCAACTCAGTGACTCTCCGGGCCGTTGCGGAGGCACCGCACATTCATCAGGGTTGCGACAATGCCTTCACCAGCCGATACCAGTACTCGAGAGCATCATAGTAGGACTCGGCGCGTATGCGCTCGTCCTGTCCGTGCGCGCGAAAATCGTTCGGGTCTTCGGCAATTGCGGATACTCCGTATACGGGAATGCCGGCGTTACGCACGAACAGGCCGTCCGTGGCGCCGGTGCTCATTTCCGGGATCAGCGTGATTCCGGGCCACATCGAATTCGCCGCTTCCTCGACCGGATCGAGAATCGAAGGCACGAGCGGCGACGGCGGGCTCGGTTTTGCAGGCGCAATCTGCGCGACCGTCACGCCGTTCTTGGCGCCCATCGCGGTCAGGACGTTGCGTGCTTCCTCCGCCGACGATTGCGGCAATACCCGGCAGTTGACCGTGGCCCTGGCCGATTGCGGCAGGGCGTTCTCCGCATGGCCGCCTTCGAGTTGCGTCGCAACGCAGGTGGTGCGTGCCAGCGAGTTGTAATACGGCCAGTTGACGAGTTTCGCCGACAACTGCGGATCCTCGGGATTCTGCAGGAGACCTTCCATGACCGGCTGCACTTCTTCCGGGGCGATCGGCGCATACAGGCGAAAGAACGCTCGGGACGTTTCGTTCAGATCGATCGGGAAGCGAAACTGCTGCAGATCGACCAGCGAGCGCGACAGTCTCGAGATGGCGCTGTCGGCCCGCGGCACCGAACTGTGGCCGCCGGGGTCGGTCGCTTCGAGCGTGAAACTCACGTAAACCTTTTCGCTGGTCTGCACGATGAACGCACGCGGATCGTCTTCTTCCAGGATGATCATTCCGGCGTCGGTGTTGAGCGCGAATTCCGCATCGACAAGCTCCTTGTGCTCGCTGACCAGTAATTGCGCGCCACGGCCGGTGGTTTCTTCGTCGGCGGTCAGCATCATGATCAGGTCGCGCCCGGGTTCGTAACCTTCGCGCTTCATACGAATGAAATTTGCAACCATGATGGCGGCGCCCGCCTTGTTGTCGGTCGTGCCCCGACCGTAGAAATAGCCGTCCTTCTCGCTCATGAAAAATGGATCGACGGTCCAGTCCTCGCGCAATGCCTCGACGACGTCAAGATGTGCCATCATCAGGATCGGCCGCGATGTTGCACTGCTGCCGCGATAGCGAACGACGAGGTTGGCGAGTTTGTCGGTTTCGCCGATGACGTGAATATCATCGTCGCTGAAACCGGCATTCTTGAGGCGAGCGACCAGTCCCGAGACGGCGATCCGCATGTCATTGCCGCCGCCTGGCGCGGTATTGGCCGCAATGAGCTCGGCGAGAATATCCCTTGCGAGCGCATCGTGAGAGGATTCCTGCGCCACCGCAGACTGCGCCAGGCAGAATGCCGCAAGAGCCACCATAGTCCGCCTCATCCATTCCATCGCCGGTCAGTCCTCAGTGGTTTCGGGCGTTCGAGTGTAAGGCCTCGGTCAGACCCAGTCCACGCTGTCCGGCGCTAACGTTATCACGACACTTTATATGGTGGGGTGTGCCTTACTGGCCGGCGCTCCGGTCGTTAGAATGCAAGCCCGAAACCGCACAGCGGAGAAGCTCGTGAAAAAAAGGCGGATATGCGGAGTCGTTGCGGCAATGTCGCTCATGCTTGCATGCTGCGGTATCGCCTCGGCCGCAATCGACCTGCGCAACGCCTCGGTCGAACGGCTCGATAACGGTTTGACGGTGATTCTTCTTGAGGATCGCAACTTCCCGGTCGCCAGTGTGCAAATGCTCTATCGCGTCGGCGCCCGCGACGAATCTTACGGACAGACCGGAATCGCACATTTTCTCGAACATATGGCGTTTCGCGATTCCGGGAATTTTCCGGACACCGGCCTCGTCAGTTCCATCTACGCCATAGGCGGCGAATGGCACGGCTATACCTGGACCGACCAGACGACGTACTTCGCCACAGTGCCGAAAGAGCAGCTCGATCTGTTATTGCGCATTGAAGCAGACCGCATGACAGGCCTGCGGATATCACCGGAGAACATCGAAGCGGAACGTGGCGCCGTGCTTGCAGAGATGCACATGTACGAGAACTATCCGACCTCGATGCTGATCGACGCGGTCATGTTCGCGTCGTTTTTTGCACATCCGTATCGCAATAATACGATCGGCTGGGAGAGCGACGTCGAGAATCTCACGCATGCGGAAGTCGTTGCGTTTTACGAGCGACACTATCAACCGGCGAATGCCGTAGTCGCGGTTGCCGGGGACATCGACCGGGAACAGGTGCGCGCGCGTATCGGGGAACTGTTTGGCAACATCGAGGGGAGGGCAGCCACACCGCTGCCGCGTACCGTCGAGCCGCTGCAGGAAGGCGAACGCCGCGTGCGCCTGCACGGCAATACCGACGCCCCGCGCTTCATGATCGCTTATCGCGCGCCGTCGGCGAATCACGCGGATTTCCCCGCCTTCCTGGTACTGCAGGAGGTTCTGGGGGCGAGTTCGGGAGTCAATTTCCGGCAGAACGACTGGGGCACACCGGTCGACGAAGGCTCGATTCTGGACGGTGTGGCCGGCGAGGTGACGACCTGGTACCCACCCTCGGCGCAGGACTACGTCTTTATCATCGGCGGCACGATTGCGAGCGATGCGGACGAGTCGGCGCTTGAGCAGGCGCTCGAGCAGCGACTCGCGACGTTACGCGACGAGCAGACCGACGAAGGTATCCTCGCCGCAGCAATCGCCGACGTGCGGGACCAGCTGGTCTATGACGTGGCGACGACCGAGGACGCGGCGCACCAGCTTGCGTTCTTCGACGGCCTGCAGGCGTTTTACACGCTGCTCGAGTTACCGGAGCTTGTTGCAGCGGTCACTGCGGCCGATGTGCAGCGCGTTGCACGCGCCTGGTTGCTTCCCGAGCGGCGAACCATCGGCTGGTACCTGCCGGAAAACGAATCGGCAATACCCGACGTCAAGGCTGCAACGGTATCGCCAACGACGGCGGTGGAAAGCCGGCCGCCGGCGCCGCCGGATGCCGAGCCGGTGGCTTCGCCCGTGCTGCGGACGTTGCGCGGCGGCATCCCTGTGATCGTGCAGCCGTCGGACGTATCGCCGTCTGCGTATCTGCAGGTGGTGCTGCGCGGAACGACGGTCGACAGCGCGGCAGAAAACGATCCGGTGCACGGGTTCTCATCCGTGTCGTCGCGATTCCGTCCGGAGGAGTTGCAAAGCTCGATTCGTGAGGTACGCGAGGCCTTAGATGCGGCCGGGAATGGGGCCGCCGGCAGGCATGAATGGTCGGCCGATCCGGAAACGCGTCTCGAACAGACGTTCGTCGAGCTCATGAACGGGAAAACGGGCAGAGGACAGGCGTCGGCGAACCCGGCGCTGATCGTCGTCAGCGGCGACGTCGACACGGAAGACACGTTCCGTGTCCTCGAGCGGCACTTCGGTGGCCTCGAGGCCTCGAGCGGGGGAAACAAGACGCGCACCCGGATCGAAGACAACGACATCGAGGTGCATCTCGACGTTCCCGTTGCGCAGGCGCAACTCGGCTATATGGTGGCGGCGCCCGGACCGTCGGATGACGAACTGCTCGCCTGGCAGATACTCTTGTACATATTGAGTCACGACTACGAGGGCCGGCTGGGCAAGGAAGCGATCGCGAATCGTGGGCTGGCGTACTACGTCGACAGCCGCTATCGCTCCGATGGCGAGAACGGCTGGGTTACCCTCGCCGTGGGTGTAGACCCTGAAAAACTCGGTGCGTTGAAGAAACTGATGAAAGCGGAACTTCGGCGATTACTTAAGGAACCGCCCACAGTCGAAGAGGTCGAGGAAGCGAAACGCCACTTCGTCGGACGCGCCCGCAGTGCCGCGCAAAGCAACGCGGAGTTGTCGTCGAAGCTTGCCGAACAGTGGCTGTGGTACGGCGATATCCTGACGCCCGAGACGCTCGATCGGATGCTTGGCGATATCACTCGGCAGGATGTGCTGGATGTCGTGCCGGCGTTCATCGACGGTGCGACGATTGTTGTTGATCGGTGATGAGCGCGTCCGCCAGTACTCATTCAGTAGCAGGGAATCCGAAGTGTTCGAGATCCCGGTAAGTACCGGCTGCGCCTTTTGCGATTATTTGTCGGACGCCGAACCGTGTGCCTTCGTGATCCGCGGCAGTTCCGTCTCGGCATTTCTGAATCGTACCCAGTACGAACGAGGCGCGACCCTGCTGGTGCCAAATCGCCATCTGGAGACGATTCTCGATCTGGACGAAGGCCTGATGCGGGATTTGTATGCGGAAGCCCAGCGACTCGCGCACGGGATGATTGCCGCGTTCGGGGCCGTCGGCCTTAACATGTTTCAGAACAACGGACTTCGCGCGGGCCAGACCATTTCTCATTATCACGTTCACTTGGTGCCGCGGTATTCGATTAGCGTCCCAACGCGGATATTTCGTGAAGAGGACTATCCGCACGCGCCCCTGGAAGAACTCAGGAAGCGGGCGGCGGAACTGCGTGCTGCACTGACTGAATCCGTTGTTTGACTTATGCTCTACATCGGCAGAGCCCCCGAGCTCTGACGCAACTCATGAGTTCACGTGGGTGCGGTGACCACGCTCAGTATCAGGCAGCGGAGAGCAGCGATGGACGAAGACCTCGATCGGATGACACGCGAGGAGCTGGTGAACGAAGTCAGGAAGATGCGGCAAGCCATCCGCAAGCATCGTGACAGCAGCAGGCACGAACTTTGCTGGCACCATCCTGCCCTTTGGGGACTGCTGCCCGACAAAACAGATCCATTTCCTGTGGTTCCCGAATGGCCGGAGTTCATGCGGGGCTGCATCCGATACCGGCAGTCGCTGGACGCGCAGGCGCCAGATGCACCGCGAACGAATGTGCCGTATGAAGATCCCACGGCGGATTGAAAGCGACAGGGACGTTGCAGCGCCGTTGGCGCTTCTTTGAAGCCGCTCTGCACCGGTCGGAGAAGTTTCGTGGGTCGCGTTTGTATCGCTCAGGCAGCGATCGCGACCGAACGTTGTCCTGCACGCAGACGCCACATCTGATACGCGCTGCCCGCGATGAACAGGACGAAGATAACCCCAATCGTGGATTGCAATGCCGGTGCATCCGGGCTTTCGAACAACGGAGCGCCCGCGGGCAGCCGGGTAAAGGTTTCGGTGACGCCGGGAATCATATGGAAAAAGAACGTGGCCGAGTAGCTTACGGTCTCGACATAGCGCGACGCCGTCCCGAACAAACGGGTGTGTTCGGCAACGACGGCAAGCGCCAGCACGACAAGCGTGACAATGCCCAACACGTGCGGTATGCCAAAACCGCCATGCTGAAATATGCCGAATCCGGTCAGGCAGGTGAGCACAGTCATGATGACGTAGGACTTGCCGGTGGTGTTGCGCAAGGAAATCCCGCCGTAACGAACAAAGCAGACGACTCCCGCGGCAACTGCAATCAGGCTGATGGCGGTATGGATCACTCCCAACGGTGTCAGTCCGAACATCGCGATCTCCTTTAACAAGAAAACCTGTAAATCCGGTCGCATCATACGCCACTGCCCCGACGAAATCGTCATGGAGGATGCGGGTCGCACGAGGCATGATGCCTCCACCGACGGGTGCAAATCAGGTTCAAAAAATGGTTAACACTCATGGGCTTACGCACATCCGGCTTTCCGTTTGCGTATGTTGCCGATCCCGATCGTTATGAAATCGAGATATGGTATGAGTAGGCGATGCCGATGGCCAAGCTAGGTGCGCAGAAGAAGTTCGGATACTGCTGTACGGCCACTACCGTATCGTCTGCAAGATAGCAGACGAAAGAATAATCATACTTGGTATATTCCATGGTGCCCTGGCCATAGAGCGGTACTTGATTTGAAACCATCGAATATAAACGTGCTCCAGTCTGATCTACGACGAACTTTTCGGCATTCGAGACAAAAGCATCGCACTCTCGTGCGCGCCAACTCGTCCCCCGTAACTACTGCCGGACAGGCTCGTTAGGCGTCAAGGAGTCGTTTCGTGCAGCGTTTTCCCTTCGCGTTATTCATTCTACTTGGTGCTGTTATCGGATGCGTCCCCAGGGCCGGTGAAGATTGGCCCCCCTTTGTTACGCAGCTCATAGATCAGTATGAAGCCGGTCCAAAGAGCAACCCTCCAGGGTCGATCTGGAGGTACAACTACCGGGGCCGCGTGGTGTTCTATGTGCCACCGTCGTGCTGCGACGTCCCCAGCGAGCTTTACGACAGTGATGGTAACGTCATCTGTAGTCCGGACGGTGGGATAACAGGCGCTGGCGATGGGAAGTGTCCTGATTCTTTGAGCAGCGCACTGAAGGACTGCTGGTCTGGAATGACCGGACAAGTTGAGGGTCCGCAGCGCCTAACAGGTAAATGCAGCAAGATCCTGCTGACGCAGACACTGTCTGGATCACGGAGGCGATTCCAAGCGCGCGCTCGTTCCGGGTGCGGTTGATCGAACATGGCGCCGGCTCACTGTAGCCGCGTACCTGCGCCACTTTGGCGTCAGTCTTTCAGCACAAATGTGACCCTGAGTGTTACCCGGTACTCGTCAATTTTGTTGCCGGACACCGTGACTTTTTGTTCCGAGACCCATGCGCCCTGCACCTTGTCCACTGTTTTGGCGAATCGCGCAATTCCTGTCTGGATAGCGTCCTCGAAACTCTTCTTCGATGAGGAGGTAATTTCCGATACTTTCGCAACGCTCACTGTTGGCTCCTTCGTCGCAAACGCGACCTGTCAGATTGGATAAGGGCCTGGCTCTGCTTCACTAAACAGCTGCAGGAATGTGAATCAAGATTACAACCGGTTGTTACGGATAGCAAAACAGGCTGAACATTCAAGAGTACCCGTAAATTGGCGGCAGCAATATGCGCGGCAATCAAGACTTAGCAAGACTTAGGGGCATCCACCGATTGTTCGCGGCGGGCGCCCGAGAGCCCGCCGTGATGCCGCCTGCTAAAGAAACGTGTAGGTCACTCCCAGCGTAATCATTGCGACTTCTTCCGTGCCGTCGACTTCGAAGCGCTCGTATTCGAGGCGTGCCCCGAGGCTCCCCAGACGCGCCTGGACACCCGCCCCGTAAGCGAAGTCGGTGCCGGAATCGCTGTCGCTGAAGTCCAGGTTGCCGGCCCCGCCCGTGACCGCCGAATCACTGTCCCAGCGAATGGCCCCAACTTTGCCGAAGATGTCGACGATCGGGGCCGATAAGTAACCGACCGCAAACGCATCGATACCTGTCAGCTCGAACTGACCACTGGGCAGGGTCGCACCCGTGTTGTTTACCTCGATATTCCCGAAATCCACGTAGTTGGCTTCGAAACCGAGCCAGTCGAGTGGGCGCATGCCGGCAATGACCTTGAAGCCGTTGTCCTCGTCGTCGAGGCTGAAGTCAGGCGCAGCTTCGACGAAATCACTCCCCGTATCGATGCTGGTGCGGGTTACTCCACCCCCCACGTAAATACCGTTGTCGGCCGCCTGGACGGCGCCAGCCATCGACATAAAAAATGCACACGCAAATAACGCTGATCTCATGGAAATCTCCTTTACTCATAGGGAATGGTTCGGAAAGCGAATGGCGCAGGATGACGAACTGGGCCGGGGAAATATGGCTAGCCAGATCGACAACTCGCACGGACACGGTGAGCCGTGCCGGGCTGCCTGGATTCAACAGTAGAATTCGCCGACCCGGCCCGTGGCGATACAGCCGCACATCACCCTCAACGGCGGACCGGTAGCTGCAATTTAGGACACCCATCAAACAATAAGGTTCGACCGAAATTGCTCAGGTGCGCCGGGGTCGCAGATTGCTGCACCGCAACAGATGGGATGGTCGATTTCGGGACACCCACTAATTTTCCGGGGCGATTTCGGGACACCCACTAATTTTCTGGGGGGTCGATTTCGGCGGAGAATTTCGGGACATCCTCAAGACTCTTGCGTCGAGATTTCCAGCCTGTTTCCAGGACATCCAACGGATTACGGGCGCAAGCTAAAATTTCCGTGCAGAAATGATTCGGTGGATGTCCCGAACTGGACCCGGGAAATTCGGTGGGTGTCCCGAATTGGGGATCAGGCCATGCTTTGGGCGATGGCCGTTGCGATCCTGGCGTGGGCGGCGTTCCGGGCTTCGGGGGTCGCGTCGGCTTCGGAAAGATAGGCCGCGATCAGGACCGGTTTGCGGTTCGGCGGCCAGGCGATTGCGACGTCGTTTGCTGCGCCGTTTGCGCCGGTGCCTGTTTTGTCGCCGGCGACCCAGTCGGACGGCAGTCCGGCGCGCAGCCGATCGAGTCCCGTGGTGGTCTCCTTGAGCCAACGAATCAACCGGTCTCGAGATGGCATGGACAGCAGGTCGCCGAGCAGGATTCTGTTCATCGTACCGGCCATCGCGCGTGGCGAGGTCGTATCGCGCTCGTCGCCGGCGACGTTGGTATTCAGGGTCGGCTCATTCCGGTCGAGACGGGTAACGGTGTCGCCACTTTGCCGCAGAAACGCGGTCAACTCCGCGGGCCCGCCAACGCGGTTCAGCAGCAGGTTCGCGGCCGTGTTGTCGCTGATCGCGACGGCCGCCTGGCAAAGCGCTTCGACGGTCAACCAGCCCGCCTCGACATGCTTCTTCGCGACAGGCGCATAGTCGAGGAGATCTTCGGTTCCGTAGCTGAGACGCTCATCCAGCGCAACCTCGTCCTGGTCCACCTGCGATAAAACAAACGCAGCCAGGATCCATTTGAAGGTCGAGCACATGGCGAACCGCTCATCGGCGCGATGCGAGATCTCCAAGCCGTCGCCGGTGTCGATCGCCATTACGCCGACTCGCCCACCGAGGCCGGCCTCGATATCCGCGAACGGTGAATCTGTCGCAGCGCGCGCGACCGTGCTTCCGGCAAGGTAAAGCCCGGTGGCCGTCAGGAACATGCGTCGGT
This sequence comes from Woeseia sp., assembly GCA_040902105.1. Taxonomy (GTDB): domain Bacteria; phylum Pseudomonadota; class Gammaproteobacteria; order Steroidobacterales; family Woeseiaceae; genus IDS-8. The sequence continues at coordinate 71,947 of JBBDXW010000055.1, read as the reverse complement.
CCATGAGATTGTTTCCTCCAGGGATAAGGTCGTCGCCGGTTCTACAGCCTACCTGCCACGCCGCCCTTCAAACACACGCTCGGCGCCGTCCAGATTCTCCAGCACGGCATCGCGTTCCGCGTCGGTATTGTAATCCGGGTGATCTGCCGCCGACTCTCGAATGCGTTCGATCCAGGCGATGAAATAATCCGCATCCACCGTCGATCGCGGCGTTTCTCCGCCGATGGTGATGTACACCGGCGTGGTCGTCGCATACGGATAAAGATCGAACACCATCGGATGCGAGCCGTCGTTCCAGGCGCGCAACAGCAGCCAGCCGCTTTCCTCCACGCGCACGCTGCCGCTCAGGTCGGCGGACTTGCGGTCTCCACCGGGATCGATGCTTTTCACCACCTCGCCGTTGTACACCAGTTCCAGATGATCGACGGGCACGACCGAGCGCAGGAAGCCGGAATACTCGAGTTCGTGTTCGCCCGCGCCAAGTTCGATTTCATCACCCGGACCTTTATCGTTGACGATCAGGTCCAGCAGCGGTCCGTTCGTAGCCATCGTATGCCCGAGCTTCAGGCCGGCAAGCCACGCATCGCGCCGCGCCGCCGCCTCTCGCCCCCGGCCTTCCACGTTCACGTACGTACGGTTGACGCCCACCGGTCCGCGCAGCGACGCATAGTTCGCCATCGCGTCGGTGCCGCCGGCCGCCGCTACGCGAAAACCGCAGTTGAGAAGCCGATACCACACCGCGGCCGAGGCCCGGTGGTCGGCAAAGCCGACCACCTCGTAGTAATCGACGTTGCCGAGTGCCACGTCCACCGGCAATGCGTTGGTCAGGCTGTCGTCCTTCGCCGGATCGGGCGGCGGCCACGCAAACGGATGCACGTACCCGACCGCCGCATTCTGCGCATGCGCCATCCGCGACGCGACGGCATTGTCCGGATAGAGGCTCGCCGCCGCGGTGCCCGGGTAAGACGAGTAATCGGGTATCAACAGGTGCTCGGCGAGACCAAGCATGCCCATGTGGCCCCAGTAACTCGTGTGGTATTCCTGTGCGTGCTGCAACACCACTTTGCGATTCGATGCATCGTCCGGGGCGGTCGAAAACCAGGCGATATCCGGAATGCGCTGCTCCTTGTTGACGATCAGATTGAAAACCAGGTCGAGGTCTTCCGCTTCCGCCTGGCGCACGAGCCGCTCCGGCGTGTTGCGATAGGTGCCGCCGTAGTTCATGTGTACGTGGACGTCGGCACTTTTCCACGTCTGCCATTCATCCGGCAACGGAAGTGCCTGCAAGCGGATCGGCAGCGTGCTTTGCTGATCCGCCTGCACCGTTACCAGACGGTTTTCGACTTCATGTTCGAGGCCACGCCAGACAGTTACTTTTGTGGGGCCCGCGGGGACGGTGAGCGTGGTATTTCCGCCGCTGTGGAAGTAACGCGTTTCGAAGGCCGCAACCTTGCGGTCGTAGCTATCGTCCGCATGCATCCAGTTCGCATCCGGCGCATAGCTGCGGCCGTCCGCGGCAACAACCGAAACCCGTGCGGGCACCGGTTCCCCGTTTGCACCATCGACAGTAATGACCAGCTCACCCATCGGCCGGAGGAATACGCGCTCCATCGCTTCGAGCTTCACGGTCTTGCCGCCGACCGCATTCTGTATCCGCAATTCGGTGTTACCGGATTCGTTTGCGACATAGGCAATCTTCCGTCCGTCCGGCGACCAGCGCGGCGATGCGATATCGAACTCGCCATAAGTCAGCGGAAACGGTTCCGCCTTGCCATCGACCGACAATGCCCACAGTTGATGCCACTGGCGCCCGAGGTACGAGGCATAGATAACGCGCTTGCCGTCCGGCGACCAGTCCGGCCGCGCCCGCCAGCTCGTCTCCTCGCTGCGAACCAGCACCGGTTCGGCCGCAGTATCCAGCGGATGCCGCCAGATGCCGCCAGTGCCATACGGTGTCTCCGGATTGCTGACGTACAGGATCTCACTGCCGTCCGGCGACCATGACGGGCTCAGTTCGTGATCGAACGAACTGTAGTAGTAACGTTCGATCTCGCTTTCGCGTTCTTCCACGAGGGGCGACGCCTTGAGCGCGCCATCCTCGAAAGTGCCGAGAAAAACGTGAAAGCGCCCGGTGCCGCTCGTCGACACGAATGCAATACGCGATCCGTCCGGCGACCAGCGCGGCTCGAGATTTACCGCCCCATCATGGGTGAGCTGAATGACGTTGCCGGAATCGACGTCGAGCACCTGCAGTTCCATAGCATCGCTCTTGTACCGCGTAAATACGATGCGCCTGCCGTCCGGTGACCAGTCCGGCTGGTAATCGTACGCGGCTCCGGCCGTGAGCTGCACGGCCGTGTCGGAATCGAGCGCCTGCCGCCACAAACTGCCCTGCATCGAATACACGAGCGATTTTCCGTCCGGCGACCACGCAGGCGATGTCGGACCGGTCGTAGCCTGCGGCAGGTACATTTCACGAAAATAGTAATCGTGCGGCACCTTGATCTGGTTCAGCACTGGGGCGCGCTCCGCAGAGGCGAGCGACGCCTCTAACAATGCCGTCAGCAGCGCCACGATAAGCAGGAGGGTCGGCCAGTTTTGCTTCACGAGATCACTCCTCAGGTAACCGACACATTCTGCCTGCCACAAAAAAACATGGCCATGGGAATCCATGGCCATGCGGTCGCGCATCACGAGCCACCCCGATGTCAGGGCGAGTCAGGTTCGCTCAATAGAACTTCTGTCCAAAGCGGATGCCGATGGTTCGCGGCCGGTTGGTCACTGTCGTCGAATCCAGCAGGCTTGCATAGCTGGGCTCGTAGACGCTGATCTGCGCTCGTTCGTCGGTCGCGTTGTTTATGAACAGGTCGAGCGTCCAGTTCTCGGTCTCGATGCCAGTCGAGAGATTCAGCAGCGTATAGGCGTCCTGTCTCAATCGGTCCTCGACTTCGAGGAAGTTCCAGCTCGCGCCGGTGTAGGAGACAGCCGCCTGCAGATAACCCGGGAACGCGCCGAAATCCAGGTTGTAACGCCCGATCGTCGTGAACTGGAATTCCGGCACGAACGGCATCTCAGTGCCCTTTGGCGCGTCGGGGGGCAGCCCGCCTAGCTCATCCGCTTCGCTGATCCAGTACGGCTCCTCGAGTTCGGCCTTATTGTACGAACCGGCGAACGACAGATTGAGGCTGTCGGTAGCCAGCCAGGACACGTCGAACTCGGCTCCCACCGTGCGCGCCTGGCCCACGTTACCGATGATCGTCAGGTTCGAAATGGCGAAGTCCAGGAACGAATACTGGAAATCTTCCCAGTCGAGCATGTACGCCGCGCCATTGAAACGCAGCTGGCCGTCCAGCAGGGTCGTCTTCCAGCCGATCTCGTGGTTGTTGACCCAGTCCGGCCTGTATTTCTCGATATTCGGAACCCGCGCGCGATTGACGCCGCCGGAGCGGAAACCTTCGGAGTAGGTCGCATACAGCAACGTGTCGTCGTTCAACTGGTAGTTGAAGGTCCCTTTCCAGCTGTTGCCGCTGCCGGTCGTGTCATCGTCCAGGATCCGCGTGTCGAAACACGGGTACTGCGGGGTGCCGTTATCGCGGTCTTCGACGAAATTGCCGTCGGCGTCATAGAAGCCGGTGCAGTGACCCAGGAAGCCGTTGAAACCGTACAGCCGGTTGTCGTACTTGAAATGCCTGATACCGGCAGTGACGCTTATTGTGTCGGTAAAATCGTACGTGGCTTCGCCGAAATACGCTTCATCGCGGTCGGTCCGTATCTGGTAGGTCTGCCAGACGGTGTTGCCGTTCTCGATCACCGATTCCGGAACCCCGGCGTTACTGGCGTCCGGCATGCCCGGCACGATCCATTGCAGGTCGAAATCGTGCACCTGCTTCTGGTAGAACGCGCCGACGATCCAGCGAAGCCGGCCTTCTCCCGCCGATTGCAGCCGCACTTCGTGGCTCAGGCGGGTGAAGCGCTCGTCGCTCTGTATGTACTGGGAAGAATCGGTGCAATTGCCGAGTGCGTCGTAGTGATAGCACGAACCGGGGTCATAGAGGCTCTCTATGTACTCGGCATAGCCCACGTAGTCGTCGGTAGCGAAGACGTCGCGGTCGAGATGTGACGCGGCATACACGAAATCCATCGTGTCGAGGATGCTGCCTTCAACGGTCAGCGTCGACTGGATCCAGTCTTCATCCTGGTGCTCCGGGAAGAAAGCCTGTGCCTTCAGGTCGCCCAGGTCCTCCGGATCGTGCGACCAGACGCCGTTCGCCTCCTGTTCCTGGTACATGGCGCCGGGCGTGACGCTCCAGTTGTCATTCAGGTCTATCTTCAACAGCGCGCGGGCCCCGCTCGTATCAACCGTGTTGAAATCGTCTTCGACGAGCTCGGAGTTATCGATCGTTATTCCGCTGCCGACGTAGGTAACGGAGGCCGGAATGTTGTCGATGTAGCCGCCGTCCGATTCGTGCCAGCCCACGAGACGCAGCGCGGTTCTCTCGCCAAACGGTACGTTGACCATGCCCTCAAGGGAGTAGCCCAGGTCACCGTCTTTCACCGTATTGATGCCAAGGTCGTAGCCTGCCTGGTACTCCTCCATCACCGGCTTGTTGGTGATGATGCGAAGCGTTCCGGCCTGGCTGCCCTGGCCGAACAGCGTGCCTTGCGGCCCGGCGAGCGTTTCGATGCGCGCGACGTCGTAGATATGAACGTCCAGGACCTGCCCGATCGTCGTGACCGGCTGTTCATCGAGATACACGCCGACGCTCGGCATGGATCCGGAATGCACGCCGTCGCCGCCGCTCGAAATACCGCGCATATAAAGAATGCCGTATCCAGGACCGCCCGAGGTATAGGAAACCGTCGGCAGGAATTCAATGTAGTCCTCGAAACCGTTGACGTTCAGATCTTCGAGCTGTTGATTGCCGAGGACGTGAACGGAAACGGGAACGTCCTGGAGGTTTTCGGTGCGCTTTTGCGCCGTGACGACGATCTCTTCGAGAGCTCTGCCCTGCTGTGCTTCTTGCGCCTGAGCCGGCATCATGGCCGTCGTCACCAGTGCGGAACCGGTCAGCGCAGCGGACACCGCCCGGGCCAGCGGCGTACGTTGGAATTGCTTCATGTATGCGTCCCCCGCAATAACTTTGACTTTACGGCTATCGCGACGCTCGCGTTAGCTTCGTCCTGCAGCGCCATTGACGTTATGATCAACAGCGACGTTCGACTTGATCATAGCAGTCAATTTCGGAAAGCAGTATATACCTGAGGGACATATACGTCGGCCGCAGAAGTGACGTTTCACTATATGAATCTTTCACGCGCAGCAACATTTCGCGCCGGGCGAAGCGAACGGCAGCTCTAATGCAGACCACGACCATCGATCGCACAAACGATGCCCACGGCCAATCCTGAATTTCGCGGCGACTTGAAAGCCGCCTTGTCACATGCGGTAAATCTGTTGCAGGAAGACCCGGTGCTGGCTGAGGAACAGGCGCGGGAAATCCTGAAGTTCTATCCGGAAATGGACGCGGCACAGCAGGTTCTTGGCACCGCATTCCGCCTGCAGGGCAATCCGGTGAAAGCGCTGTCCATCATCGAACCGCTCGCCGGCCGGCACGGTGACTCTGCTGGCGTGCTGCACGAACTGGGGCTGTGTCTTGGCGCGGCGGGCCGCGGCGAAAACGCCATTGACGCACTGCGAAAGGCGGTGCAGATCGATCCGAAACACGGCGGCGCCTGGCGTACTCTCGGAGACCAGCTCAGTGCGGCAGGTGAGGACGCGGCCGCCGACCAGGCGTACGAGCGACATCTCGCCGTCTCCACACGCCACCCGGAAATGGTCGAAGCGGCAAGCGCCCTGCAACAGGGGAAACTGGCGATTGCCGAGAGGTTGACCCGCGATGTCCTGAAAAAGGACCCCGTCGACGTCGTCGCAATTCGCATGCTCGCAGCGATCGGCATCAAGCTCGGACAATTGGACGACGCGAAGAACCTGCTGGAGCGCTGTCTGCAGCTGGCGCCTTCGTTTCACCTGGCGCGACACGGGTATGCGCTCGTGCTGTTCCGGCGTTACGAACTCGACGAGGCGCTGGCACAGATCGACAGACTGCTCGCCGTGGAGCCGAATAACCCGAACTACCTGATCCTGAAAGGCACGATACTGGTGCGCAAAGGCGATCACGTGCCGGCGCTGGAACTGTACGAGCGCATCCTCGAGAATTATTCCGTCCAGGCCACGGCACATCTCAACTATGGGCACACGCTCAAAACCGTCGGCAGGCTGGACGAGGGCATCAGCGCGTACCGCAAGAGTATCGAACTCAATCCTGCCGCCGGAGAAGCTTACTGGAGTCTCGCCAACCTGAAGACGTTTCGCTTCACGGACGAAGACATCGAAGAGATGCGAAAGCAGCTGCTGCCGGAAGGCGGCGATCCGGACAACCGGGCGCATTTTGCATTCGCGTTGGGCAAGGCATTCGAAGATCGCGGCAACTTCGATGAATCGTTCGAGCATTACCGCCGCGGCAACGAGATTCGCTACAAGCTGCAGCGTTACAATGCGAGGGCAAACGCGGTCAACGCGGCGCGACAGATAAGAACCCTGGACAGGGAATTTTTCGCGGCACGGCGAGGGTGGGGCTGCCCGGCACAGGGTCCCATCTTTATCGTCAGCCTGCCGCGTGCGGGCTCGACGCTGCTGGAACAGATTCTCGCGAGCCACAGCCAGGTCGAGGGCACCGCCGAATTGCCGGACATCATCGCCATCTCACGGCGGCTCGGGCAGAAGTCACGCAAGAATCCGGCATCGAACTATCCGGAAATTCTTGCAGACCTGTCCGCGGAACAAGTCCGCGAACTGGGCGAGAGTTATATGTCGACCACGCAGGTCCAGCGCCGCGGCAAGCCCTTCTTCATCGACAAAATGCCGAATAATTTTCAGCACATCGGGCTCATCCACCTGATCTTGCCGAACGCGAAGATCATCGACGCCAGGCGACATCCCATGGCCGGGTGTTTCTCCTGTTTCAAACAGCTGTTCGCGCGCGGACAGACTTTTACTTACGATCTGACGAACCTGGGTCGCTATTACCGGGACTATGTCAGGCTGATGGACCACTGGGAAGAAGTACTGCCAGGGCGGGTACATCGCGTTCAGTATGAGGACATGGTGGACGATACCGAGGCGCAAATACGAGCCGTACTGGATTACTGCGGGCTGGACTTCGAAGAACAATGCCTGCGCTTTTATGAAACGGACCGCGCGATCCGCACGCCGAGCGCCGAGCAGGTACGAAAACCTGTATATAAAGAGGGATTGGAGCACTGGCGCAACTACGAAAAACACCTCGGGCCGCTGAAAGAAGCGCTGGGTCCGGTGCTCGAACGTTATCCGATTTGAGAAGGGTGGTCGCCCGCGGGGCGGGCTCCTACAGGGCACGATCTTCCGGAATGGCAATCCGCTGTAGGAGCCCGCCATTGCGGGCGACCGCGACGGACGGACCGAAAACTGGGGGACATTAATGAAAACAATAATCACTCCAACGTTCACTACTTGCGCGACGCCGCAGACCGATGTCGCAAACTGAGGCGGTACTGAACTCCCCGTTGAGCCGTCCCAGCGCGGTTCGCTGGCGCGTACTCGCGCTGCTGGTGCTGGCGAGCTTCATCTCGTACGTCCTGCGCTACAACGTCTCGACCGCCGGTCCCGAGATGATGACGGACCTCGGCCTTACCGAGCAGCAGCTTGGCTACATCCTCGCGGCCTTCACCGCCGGCTACACGATCTTCCAGTTCCCGGGCGGCGTGTTCGGCGTCAGGCTGGGGCCGAGGCGCGCGATGATGATCATCATGGTCCTGTGGGGACTGTTGACGATACTGACGAGCGCGGTTCCGGGCGGCGGCGTCGCAGGAACGACCATGACCGTGGTCGCACTGATTGTCGTGCGTTTTCTCGTCGGTGCTGCGCACGCGCCGATCTATCCGCTCACCGGCGGCGTCGTCGAACGCTGGTTTCCGATCGGCAGCTGGGCTTTGCCGAACGGCCTGTCGAGTACGGGCTTGACGCTCGGCACCGCGGCGTCGGCGCCGCTGCTGGTCTGGATGATGGCCGAGGTGGGCTGGCGGCAGTCTTTCGTATTGCTGGCTCCGCTCGGTTTCATAGGTGCGTTTCTGTGGTGGTGGTACGTGCGCGACAACCCGTCGGAGCATCCATCCGTCAACGAAGCCGAAGCGGCGCTGATCGTCGCAAACCGCCCGGTAGCGGTCGCTGCCAACCCCGGCGGCGACAGGCCCGGCTGGCAGCGCGTCCTCAGAGATCGCAATGTGCTGCTGCTGACGCTCAGTTACTTCTGCATGAATTACATTTTTTACCTGATGTTCAACTGGGTTTTTTATTACCTGGTCGAGGTCCGCGGATTCGAAAGTCAACAAGCCGGTTTTTTCACGTCCGTTCAGTGGATCGCAGCCGCAGTGGGTGCAACGCTTGGCGGATTCCTCTGTGATTTCCTGTGCCGCCGTGCCGGACTCCGCCGTGGATGTGCGTGGCCCGCGATGGCCGGCGTCGCCGCGTCGGGCGTATTCCTGCTGTTCGGTTCCATCACGATGAGCGCTTACGTTGCCGTTGGCTGCCTGGCGATGAGCTTTTTGTGCAACCAGATCACCGAAGCCGCGTTCTGGGCAGCCGGTATCGGTATTGGCGGACGAAACGCGGCGGCAGCCTGCGGCGTGATGAACACCGGCGGCAACGCCGTGGGTTTCGTCAATGCGTTGCTGGTGCCGTTCACCGCCGCCACGCTCGGCTGGACCGCGGCGATGGTGACCGGGACCCTGTTTGCATTCCTGAGCGCCGCGCTATGGCTTTTCATTCGCGCCGACGAGATGGCCTGAAGCGCAACGCAGGTCGCCCGCAATGGCGGGCTCCTGCAGGGTTCTTGTCGACGGAATGCCAATATCGATGAATCGTGTCCTGTGGGAGCCCGCCATTGCGGGCGACCCGCCGAACTCGCTCGTCAGAATATGGAATTCACGCCAACCTCCCGGCGCTGCTTGCTAAAGTTACGCGACAAGAATCCGCCCCCCGGAAATTGACCATGCGCATGACCTTCGCCCTGTTGACGCTCGCGGCGGGCCTGCTGCCGGAATGGGCGTCAGGCCGCCCGCCCGAACTCGACGACATGTATCGAATTCGCGCGGTCAGCGAGGCGCAGATATCCCCGGACGGAGAGTGGGTTGCATACACCGTCACGACGCCGGATCGCGAACAGGACGAAGAGGTCAGTGACCTCTGGATGAGCAACTGGGACGGCGAAGTCTCCCTGCAACTGACACGCACGCCGAAATCGGAACATCATGCACGCTGGAGTCCTGACGGGCAGCAGCTCGCGTTCCTGTCGGATCGCGGCAAGGAAGACGAAGGCGATCAGATCTGGCTGCTCGATATGCGCGGCGGCGAAGCAAAACAGATCACGACGGCCGCGGATGGCGTGTCCGACTTCGCCTGGTCGCCCGACGGCAAGCGCATCGTGCTGGTCGCCGAAGTTGCCGATAAGAAAGATGCCGACGGAAAACCACAACCGATCGTCGTCGACCGTCTCTACTTCAAGGAAGACATCACCGGTTATCTGGGCACCGCGCGCTCGCACCTGTTTGTGCTCGACGTTGAGAGCGGTTCTGTCGAGGCACTGACAGACGGCGATTACGACGAGCTCCAACCGTCATGGTCGCCGGACGGAACGCAGATCGCGTTCGTCACCAAGCGCGGTGACGACATGGACCGGCACGATAACTGGGACGTTTACGTCATCGATGCGGAACGGGGCGCCGGCGCCACGCAGGTAACGCAAAATACCGGTTCCGACGGCGACGCCGACGGCAGCTGGGGCAGCGGACCGCCGGACTGGAGCGCCGACGGCAAGCGCATCGCCTACCTGCACGGCGGGGCGCAGGAAGACATCTGGTACGGCTTGTTGCAGGTCGGCACGGTTGGCATCGGTGACGGGGCCGCCAGCCTGCCGACGGAGGCGCTCGACCGCAACACCCTGAGCCCGCGCTGGTCGCGCGACGGTCGCTCGATATATTTCCTTTTGGAAGACGACCAGAGCGTGCAGCTGGCTGAAGTGCGCTTGCGCGACGGCCGGGTCGAACGCCTGACGGAGCCGGAGCAGGTTGTCTACGAGTTCGATTTCAAACCGGCGGGCCGAATGGCAGTCGTTGCGAGCAGTAGCGATCGACCGGCCGAAGTATGGAAACTCGAACGCGGCAAACTGCAGCAATTGTCGCGTCAGAATGATGCCTGGTTAAAGGAAGTCGACCTGTCGACAGCCGAAACCATCCGCTTCAGGAGCGCGGACGAGGTCGAAATCCACGGCATGGTCATGTGGCCCGCCACGCGCAGTGCCACGAGTCCGCTGCCGCTGATCCTGGGCATTCATGGCGGGCCGGTCAGCCAGTACCAGCACGAATTCGATTTCGAGTGGCAGTTGTTCGCCGCCAGCGGCTACGTGGTCGCCGGCGTGAATCCGCGCGGCAGCTCGGGACGAGGTTACGCGTTTCAGAAAATGCTGTTCGCCGACTGGGGTTTTGCAGACGTGCCCGATATCAATGCCGCGGTCGATCACCTGATCGACTCGGGCCTTGCCGATCCGGAGCAACTCGGCGTCGGCGGCTGGAGTTACGGCGGCATTCTGACGAATTATATGATTGCGTCGACAAAACGCTTCAAGGCCGCGATCAGCGGCGCCGGCATGTCGAACATGCTGGGCGGTTATGGCATCGACCAGTACGTGCGCGCCTGGGAGCAGGAACTCGGACGGCCCTGGGAAAACACGGATGCGTGGTTGCGGCTTTCGTACCCGTTCCTGGAAGCAGATCGCATTTCGACGCCCACCCTGTTCATGTGCGGCGCGGCCGACTTCAACGTGCCGCTCGCGGCGTCGGAGCAGATGTACCAGGCACTGAAAAGCCTCGACGTGCCGACGGAACTGATCATTTACCCCGACCAGTATCATTCGCTGACGCGCGTAAGCTTTCAGCACGACAAACTTGAACGCTACCTGGCGTGGTACGGCAGGTACCTGAAATAGCGGCAGCACTACGGAAACTCTGCACAAGTCACTGTAGGAGCCCGCCATTGCGGGCGACCCGCGCGGCGACTGGCGAAGCGGATGGGTCGCCCGCATGGCGGGGTCCTACAGTCGCTTCGATCATGACTTGTGCAGAGCTTCCCTAGCCCCCGGGGGCGCGGTAACCGGCGTATGATTTGCCGTCAGCCGAACTGAGTAGACGTCTATGCGCCAAGCGGAAGAGATCACCGAGAGCCATCTCTTTTACCAGCAGGACAGCCGCCGTCCGCGGCTCGACCGCGCCGAAGGCATTTATCTCTGGGATGTCCACGGCAAGCGCTACCTCGACGGTTCGAGCGGCGCGATGGTGTCGAACATCGGTCACTCCAATCCGCGCGTCCTTGCCGCGATGAAACGGCAGATGGACAAATCGACGTTCGCCTACCGGCTGCATTTCGAAAACGATCCGGCCGAGGATCTTGCGTCGCGGATGGCATCGCTGATGCCTCCCGGCCTCGACCGCATCTTTTTCGTCTCAGGCGGCTCCGAAGCGATCGAAAGCTGCCTCAAGCTGGCGCGTCAGTATGCGGTGGTCACAGGGCAGGTGCGCCGCTGGAAAGTCATTTCGCTTTTTCCGTCGTATCACGGCTCTACGCTTGGCGCGGCGGCGGTGACCGGCATGCAGCAGTTCGTCGAGCCGTTTCGCGACATGATCCGGGTGATGCCGAAGATTCCGGCGGCGACCTGTTATCTCGATCGCGACAAGATGAGTCACGAAGCGCGCGGGCTGCGCTATGCCGAGTACCTGCGCGATGAAATCATCCGCCAGGATCCGGAAACGGTTCTCGCGTTCATCATGGAACCGGTCGGCGGCGCCTCGACGGGCGCGCTGGTCCCGCCGGACTCCTGGTTCGCGCGGATCCAGGAGATCTGCAAGGAGTACGGCATCCTGCTGATCGCGGACGAGGTCATGACCGGCGCCGGACGCACCGGCCGCTTTCTCGCTTCGGAGTGGTGGGACCTGAAGCCCGACATCGTCGCCGTAGCCAAGGGCTTCGGTGCCGGTTACGCGCCGCTCGGCGCGATGGCTGCGCACCGTCGCATCGTCACTGCGGTGCTGAACGGCGGCGGTTTCGCGCACGGCTACACCTATGCAGGCAATCCGCTCGCATGCTCCGCCGGGCTCGCCGTGTTGCAGGAATTGCTCGACCACAAGCTGGTCGAGAACGCGGAACGGCAGGGGCGCAAGCTGCGCGCGCATCTGAGCGGTCTCATGAACCGATACCCTTTCATCGGCGATGTGAGAGGAAAGGGACTGTTACTCGCGTTCGAGCTGGTAAAGGACCGTGAGTCGATGCAGCCGCTCGATCCTGCGCTGAATGCGCATCTCGCGCTGGTCGACGAAGCGTACCGGCGCGGACTCATCATCTATTCGCGACGCACGCGCGGCGGGATCGTCGGCGATCATTTCATGGTCTGCCCGCCACTGATCATCACCGATGCGCAGATCGGCGAACTCATGGAACTGCTTATCGCGAGTCTCGATGCTTTTGCCAAATCCGCCCGCCTCCCGGTCAACAAGGAAGTTGCAGCCTGATGAGCCGCAAGGTCATCATCACCTGCGCGGTCACGGGCTCTATTCACACGCCGACGATGAGCCCGTATCTTCCGGTGACGCCGGACGAGATTGCCCGGCAGGCGGTCGAGGCGGCCGGCGCGGGCGCGGCTATCCTTCACTTGCACGCGCGCAATCCCGAGACAGGCCAGCCCACCGCCGACCCGGCCGTATTCATGCAGTTTCTGCCGCGCATAAAGAATGAGTGCGATGCCGTCATCAACATCACGACCGGCGGCAGTTCGCTGATGACCCTGGAGGAACGGCTCGCCGCGCCGAACCTCGCGCAGCCGGAGATGGCGTCGCTCAACATGGGCACGATGAACTTCGGCCTGTTCCCGATGAAGAAACGCTATGCGGAATGGAAGTACGACTGGGAACCGAAACTGCTCGACGCAACCCGGGAGGTCGCATTCAGGAACACGTTCGCCGACATCGAGCAGATCTTTCATCAACTGGGCGACGGCTACGGCACGCGCTTCGAATTCGAATGTTATGACGTCGGACATATCCAGACGCTTGCCTTTTACCTGCGCGAGGGCCTGATCCGGAGGCCGCTGTTCGTGCAGTTCGTACTGGGCGTGCTCGGCGGCATCGATGCCGCGCCGGAAAACCTCATGCACATGAAGGCGACCGCGGACCGACTGCTCGGCGATGACTATCGCTTCTCGGTTCTTTGTGCCGGCCGCCTGCAGATTCCGCTGGCGACGATGGGCGCCATTCTCGGCGGTAACGTTCGCGTCGGGCTGGAAGACAGCCTGCTGATCGGGCGCAGGCAGCTCGCGAAGAACAACGCGGAACAGGTGACAAAAATTCGCGCGATCCTGGACGAGCTCGGCTACGAGATCGCAACGCCTGCCGAGGCCCGCGAGATTCTCGAGTTGAAGGGCGCAGACAAGGTGAATTTTTGATCTCTGGTTCTGCAGAGGGTGCTGTAGGAGCCGCCATTTGCGGGCGACCTGGAAAAGGGGACAGTGACCTTTTTCGGCGACGTGCGGGGAAGATTGTGAGCCTCGAGGAGGAAAAAGGTCACTGTCCCCTTTTCCAGGTCGCCCGCAATGGCAGGGCTCCTACACGGCGCGATTCATGACGAATGCTAGCGTTGACAACGCAGCCGACATCGTCATCCGACTGGCGACGGCGCAGGATGCCGAAAGGATTCACGCGCTGATCGTCGGTCTCGCAAAGGCCACCGGCCTGCGCCAGAAAGTCACCAGCAAACCCGAGAATTTTCTGCGTCACGGGTCCGGTGAACAACCGGCATTCCAGGCGCTCATTGCAGAGCGTGCGGGCGCGCCGCTCGGCCTTTCCCTGTTCTTCTACAGTTTTTCCTCATGGCGCGGCGAGGTGGGCGTCTACGTGCAGGACCTTTTCGTGGCGGACGAGACGCGCGGCAGCGGCCTCGGGCGCCGGCTCATCGCGGAAACTGTCCGGCTCGCAAAAGCACGCGGCGCAACCTGGCTGAGATTGTCGGTCGGCAAAGCGAATACGGCCTCGCAGGAATTCTACCGGGCGATCGGGCTGTCGGAGTCCGACGACGAATGCATTTACCAGGCCGTAGGGCCGGCGTTTGAACGGCTCGCTCGCGGCCCGTACGCCAAAGGGACTGGCCTGTGAACGTCATCTTTTCCGCGGCGCAGAAGAAGCACTATCCGAAAACTTTCCTGTCATCGGGCGCGCCGCAGCCGAATCCGGAAGTGCCGGAGCGCGCCGATCGCCTGCTGGCGGCGGCACTGTCGGCCGGGCTCACGCACAAGGAGCCGGACGACTTCGGCGACGGACCGATCGCCGCGGTGCACACGCCGGAATATCTCCAGTTCCTGCAGCACATTTACGCACGCTGGCAGCGCATTCCCGATGCTTCGGCGGAGGTGATGCCGAACATACATCCGGACCGCCGCGGCGGAACCTATCCAATGTCCGCGGTGGGGCAGGTGGGCTATCACGTCTGCGACAGCGCCTGCCCGATTTCAGCGGACACCTGGGGCAGCGCGCGCTGGAGCGCGATGACCGCGGTGCAGGCAGCGAACGAAATTCTGCAGGGCGAAAGTTCCTGCTATGCGCTTGCGAGGCCGCCGGGTCACCACGCGTCGAAAGACCTCGCGGGCGGTTTCTGCTATCTGAACAACACCGCGATCGGGGCGGAAGTTCTGCGTTCGCGTTACGCGCGTGTTGCGATCCTCGATGTGGACGTCCATCACGGTAACGGCACGCAAGAGATTTTTTACGATCGTGCGGATGTACTGACGATATCGATTCACGCCGACCCGATGCGCTTTTATCCGTTCTTCTGGGGTCACGCGGCGGAGCGCGGAAGGGGCGCCGGGCTTGGCGTCAATTACAACCTGCCGCTGCCGCGCGGCACGAATGACGACGATTATCTGCAGGCGCTGGAGCGGGCGCTCATGCGCGTCCGCGCGTTTTCGCCGGGAGCACTGGTGGTCGCGCTGGGGCTCGACGCGTTCGAAGGCGATCCGTTCCATGGATTTGCGATCACGACGGGCGGTTTTGCGCGTATCGCGGCGATGATTGCGACGTTACAGCTGCCGACATTGATCGTGCAGGAAGGCGGATACCTGTGTGATGCGCTCGGCGACAACCTTGCGTCGTTTCTTCGGGCGTTCATGGATAAACACGGCTCGCCATGATTGTGAACGGAGTCGCCCGCA
>JBBDXW010000055.1:0-56506 GCA_040902105.1 Woeseia sp. | reverse complement strand
TCGCCCGCACGCGGACCAGATACAAAATGAAGCAACCCGCATGACCACCCCGCACTTCGCAAGCGTCGCAAGCATGCTGCGCAGCCGGCGGCCTGCAGCACCGGTTTACTGCATCTATCAACGGACTTACAGACAAACGGCGAAGGAGTTCCTCGCGGGATTTCCTGGACGAGTTCTCTACGCGGTCAAGGCCAACGATCATCCTGAGGTGATCCGTTTGCTCTATACGGCGGGCATCAGGCATTTCGATTGTGCGTCCGTGCCGGAAATCGCGCAGGTTCGATCGGTGTGCAAGGACGCCACCGCCTACTTCATGGTGCCGGTGCGGCTGCGCGGTGCGGCGCGCGAAGCACAACGTGTGTTCGGGGTACGGCATTTCATGATCGACCATTCGAGCGGCCTGAAACCGCTGGCGGATGAAATCGACATGAGCCGCGCGGTCGTGTTCGCCAGGATGGCAGCGCACCATCAATCGGCGATGCAGGACCTGTCGTCGAAATTCGGCGCGCCGCCGGCCGAAGTGCCGGATTTGCTGCAGCACATCACGGAGCAGGGCGCGG
Source organism: Woeseia sp. (assembly GCA_040902105.1). Classification (GTDB taxonomy): domain Bacteria; phylum Pseudomonadota; class Gammaproteobacteria; order Steroidobacterales; family Woeseiaceae; genus IDS-8. Next base: position 55,946 of record JBBDXW010000055.1, on the reverse strand, counting down.
AGCCCGCGCTCGCGTTCAACGTCGGTTCCGCGGTGATCGACCCCGAAGCCTATTCGTATGCGATCGAACTGGCGGCAGGCGTATTGCGAGAGTTGCCCTTCCGCGTGCGGCTGGTCGACATCGGCGGAGGGTTTGCAAAATCGTATCCGGGTTTTCCGGTGCCGCCGCTCTCCGACTATTTCGAGCGGATCTCGGAATCGGCGGCGACGCTGCCGCTGTCGGAAGACGGCGAGATCCTCGGGGAGCCGGGTCGCGCCCTGGCAGCGCCGGGACTGTCGGCGGTCGTCGAGGTGCTACTGCGCAAGGACGAACGCTTATATGTCAACGACGGCATGTACGGAATTTTCTGGGAACTGCGGTTTCGCGGCCACGACCGTTACCCGGTCAGAGCATACCGGGACGGAAGCGAACTGCGCGGCAACCTGCACCGGTTCAAGCTGTACGGCCCGACGTGCGATGGAACGGACGTGCTGCCCGGAGAAGTCGAGCTCCCCGACGAGATCAGGCCCGGCGACTACCTGGAATTCGGCAGCATCGGAGCATACAGTCTCTCCGGCCGCACCCGCTTCAACGGACACTACAGCGACGATGTAGTTACCATCACTGACGGCGAGTTGTAGGAGCCCGCCATTGCGGGCGACCTGCGCGGCATTTGGCGAAGGCGGTGGTCGCCCGCAATGGCGGCCTCCTGCAAGGAGTGCCCATGAAATACAAGGCGATCAATTTCTCCAAGAAGCTCGGCCTCGTCGATGACCATTGGGCTCCAAAAGTCATCGCCGAGATGAACGACTATCAGTTCAAGGTCGTCAAGATCAAAGGCGAGTTCATCTGGCATGATCACAAGGACACCGACGAGACATTCATCGTTCTGGATGGGAATCTGAGAATCGATTTCAGGGACGGCCACGTCAACCTGGGCAAAGGCGAAATGTACGTCGTTCCGAAGGGCGTGGAGCACAAGCCATTTGCAGAAGATGACGTCAACATTCTCCTCATTGAACCTCGCGGCGTGAAAAATACGGGCCACGAGGAAAGCGAACGCACCGCTCAAAACGACGTCTGGATCTGAGCGCACGACGATGTCAAGTCCTGATTCAAGCGGTGTAGGAGCCCGCCATTGCGGGCGACCACCGCCTTCGCCAAATGCCGCACAGGTCGCCCGCAATGGCGGGCTCCTACAGCACTTGAATCAGGACCTGTGCAGAAGCTCCCTGGGGTTCTTTTGCACTGCAGCGATCCTGTTACTGGCGCTCCGCGGCGCTTACGCAGACGATGGCAGCGAGCTGTCGGCGAATGAGGGACTGTTGCACCCGTGTCGGATCGCAGGAATCGAGGAAGAATTGCTGTGCGGCAAACTCACGGTCTACGAGAATCGGCAAACCCGTTCAGGGCGTAACATTGGCCTGAATATTGTCGTTCTGCCCGCACGCGATGAGAAACAGCGAAGCGCTCCCCTGTTCCATCTTGATGGCGGTCCCGGCGTGGCCGCAACTCACGCAGCTCATTTCTATGCGACCTTCGGCGCAGGTTATCGCCAGGATCGCGACATCGTGCTCGTGGATCAGCGGGGGACGGGCGCATCCAATCCGCTTCACTGCCCGGACCTGGAGCAATACGACGGCGAGCCGCAAAGCTACCTGCAGGAGATGTATCCCGTAAAGGCGGTACTGGCGTGCCGGGAGGAGCTGGAGAAGAAGGCAGACCTTACTCTGTATACCACCTCCGTCGCCGCCAATGACCTCGATCAGGTGAGAGAGACGCTCGGCTACGACCGGATCGACCTGTTTGGTCTGTCTTACGGCACGCGCCTTGCGCTCGTGTATATGCGGATGTTCCCTGAGCGCGTTCGTAGCACGGTCCTGTGGGGTGTGATATCTGTGGACGCAAAGATGCCACTTTATCATGCTGCTTCGGGCCAGCGAGTCATGGATCTGTTGCTGGACCAGTGCGAAGCAGATTTGTCCTGCAGCAGCGCCTTTCCGGATATCCGCAGCGAATGGGCCGAACTGCTCGAGCGGCTCGATGACGCACCTGCGCGCGTCAGTTTCGCCCGGCTGGAAGAGCAGAGTCAGATGCTCGACATTGAACGCCTGGTTTTTGCGGAGAAGCTCCGCAGCATGATGTACACGCCGCAGGGAGCACGAGAGATTCCCTTCCTCGTGCACCGGGCATCGGAGGGCGATTTCTCACCGTTTCTTGAACGGGTCATCCCTGAGACGCCCGCCGTGCCGGGATTCATCGCCGACGGCCTGTATCTGTCGGTAACCTGTTCGGAAGATGTCATCCGTATTGAGCCGAATGAGGCCAGCCGGCTTTCGGTAGGAACGTTTTTTAAGGATTATCGGGTCGTTCAACAACGGCGGGCCTGCGAGCACTGGCCGAAAGCGGAACTCCCGGAGGTTTACCACGAACCGGTCGCTTCCGATATTCCGACCCTGATTATCTCGGGTTACATGGACCCGGTGACACCGCCCGCGTGGGGCGAGGAAGTCGCTCGTCACTTGTCCAGGAGCAGGCAAGTTGTGGTTCGCCACATGGCACACTTGCCTGACGGGTTGACGAACGTCGAGTGTCTCGACGAGATCATGCTCGACTTTTACGGTCACGGCTCGGCCGAGAACCTGAGCATCGAATGTACCGAGACGATGCTGCCGCCACCCTTTCTCACGTCCAGACGAGAAGACGTGACGAGCACCAGCGTCAAGTCCGCCGGCATCGATCAGCTATAGAAAATTCCGCGGAAACATTTCCTCGAAAGCCCATGAAGAAACGTTTGCAAGTTCTGCGTGCCGCAACCGCGATGCAGGCGAGCTCTGCCACTTCGCTACTCTTCGTATTTCCATTCCGCAAAGATGCCGGAGCCCGAAACTTCGTAGCCTAATTCCCGCAGCCACTCCTTGTACCACTGCCATTCGCCATAGCCATACTCGACAAACCCTCCGTCAGGCAGTCCGAAGGCCAGGCGGGTGTGGCGGCCGAGGTCCACCAGATACGCCGTGCGGATTTCAGATGGCTTTTCCGGGGATAGATTGTGTTTGCATAACCTTAGAGCAGGATGGCGGCAAGGCAGAGGTAACTGTCTTCGAGTTGAGAACGTGCTTTGCGCATATTGACGACATCGTGACCATTATCGATTAGGAGTGTCCGCGGTGATCCGGCTCGTCTTTCCGCGGAAACTTTTCCTCGAAAATACATGAATAGTCGTTGGTAATTTCGTCCCGCCCCGGAGGCACCCTGGTTTTCGCATCGACCGGCGCGACGCATGGCGAAATTCTTACGAGGTGGCTGCGGTTTGCTCCGTTCCGGGCGGTCGCAGCGGCGCGGCCAGGAACGACCGGAAAGCCGTGCTTGACGAGGCGGCGATCAGAACGATCGCGGCTCCGGCACCGCAGGTTCCGTAAATCAGAGGCAGGTTCTTGCCCGTTGCGTCACCGAGTATTCCTCCCAGCAGCATTCCCAAAGGTGCTACCGCAGTAGCCAGCGTGATTACGAGCGACATCACGCGTCCGCGCAGGGCGGGCAGCGAGCGGGTCTGAAAGAGCGTAATTGCGTGGACGTTGATAAGGCCGCTTAAGACACCGATAGCGATCAGCAAGCCCAGCGCCGTAAACCTGGAAGATGTGAAACCCAGGGCGCCGATTAGCACGGCGACTCCGAGGAAACTGCCGATCAGCAATGCGCCGCGGCTGCGCCCGCCCCGCGGGACGACACCCCCCGCAATGTATCCGAGAATGGCGCCGCCGCTCAGCGCAGCCAGTAAAAACCCGTACCACGCGGCACCCGCGCCCAGGTGATCTTCCGCGTAAAAAGGCAGAAGAACGAACACGGGCACGACGAAGAAATTGATCGATGACGATGTCAGAAGCAGGAAGCGCATGCCCCTGTTCTGCCACACATACTCGAAGCCGGCTTTCGTGTCCGCCCAAAAAGCGGCAAAGGCGGCTCGCGGGCTCGCCGCGGGTTTCCGTTCCACAACCGGCAACTCGATGAATGCCTCACTGAGTGCCGACAACAGGTAAGTCAGCCCGTCGATGAGAAACAGCGCCGGCGCGCCGAGCAGCCGGTACAGCATGCCGCCAAGCCCTTGTCCGACGAAGGTGCTGGCCTGCGCCGAAAACTGCATCATCGAGTTGGCGGCCGGCATCCGCTCGGCATCCACCAGATCGGGAATTGCGGCGCTGATTGCCGGCTGGAAAAAAGCCCTTACGCAGCCAACGATAGCCGTGACGACGCAAAGGCACAAAAAGCCGGCCGCCGGAGCCTCCGGAAAAAAGAACATCAATCCGGCGAGTGAGAGGACGCTGATCCCGCAGATCACATCGGACGCAATAATGATAGTTTTACGGGAATACCAATCCGCCAGAGTGCCGCCGAAGGGGCCCAGCACGACCATCGGCAGCGTCGACAACATCATCACGATGCCGATGAAACTCGCCGAACCCGTCGTTTCCATGGTCCAGTACATCGTGGCCACGAGAAATGCCTGTCCGCCCAGCTGGCTTACGAGTTGCCCCTGCCAGAGCAGGAAAAAACTGCGACTGAAAAGCAAGGATCTCATGGTAGAAATGCACGGGCGGTTGATCTTGACAATCGTTGTTTATACGAGCGTGCTGGAACAAGGTAACACATACGGCATGCAGGTCGCCGCACCGTGCGAAGGCGCGGGCAGCGTCATGACCAGCGGAATTGGTCAGCCGTAAAAACTTCCGCGGAAACATTTCCTCGAAAGCGCATGAAGAAACGTTTGTAAGCTCTGCACGCCGGAACGGCGATCCGGCGAGGACTGCCACTCCGCTACTCCTCGTATTTCCATTCTGCAAAGACACCGGAGCCCGTTACTTCGTAGCCCAGTTCCTGCAGCCAGTCCTTGACCGCGTGATTGCTGTTGTTAAAGACCCAGTAAGGACGGTCGTAAGGCACAAAATCCAGGCCGTAGATTCGATTGCGAACCCGCTGCTCCGATCGACTGTCGAACGCGCGATCGAGTTCGGCGACGAGGGCATCTACCTTGCGCGCCTCGGCAGGCACGTCGAGAACGATCAAGCCATCGTACTCGTCCAGGAGACGAGCCTCTGCGCCAGGCCCCCGCCATTCCCGTCTTCCCAGGGTGCCCTGAGTCGGCCAGAACAGAACGGCCGGCGCCCGCCACCATTGATCTTCCATCCTGGCGTACCACCGCCATTCCCCATAGCCATACTCGACAAACTCTCCGTCGGGCAAGCCGAAGGCCAGGCGGGTGTGGCGGCCAAGGTCTATCAAATATGACTTGCGGATTTCAGATGGCTTTTCGGGGAGATAGATCGTGTTCGCGCAGCCTGCATCTGCCGGCCGCGAGCGTCGAACAGGTCGTGCTGCGTCTTCGTTTCTGCGCGCGGCTCGTCGACGTGCTCCAGTGTCTGGAACGGCAGCACGGTGGTGCACACGTCACGGCTCTTGCCGTTCCATACCAGTTCGACCTCGCGCTTGTCCTCGAACAGGACGAAGCGGTATTTCTCCGGCAGCGGTTTGCCGGTCTGGATCAGTTGCGTGAGGTCGCGTTTTTCGGCGTCGGAAAGTTCGTAGGCGGGATGGATTCTTGCCACGTCAGCTGCCTAAGGCCTGTTCGATGGATCGTGTCAGCGCAGGCGCGGCGCGGCGCAATCTGGTGTCTTCGGTCACCAGCTTCACGCCCAGGTCGCGGGCCGCCACAATGAAACGCGCGTCATAGGCCGAGATGCGATACTTTGTGCGCGAGGGTCATGGCATCGGTGTTAACGACGACAACAAGCCCTGGTTCGATCAGTTCTTGTGCTTCCGAGAATAGCGATTTTGCCTTGGCCAGCGCCAACCCACGTACCCGCATGCTCCTTGTCAAAACATTGGAGAGTTCGATCAATGTGTAAGCTCCCGAACGCCAATCGTCGTCGTTGTCGAGCAGTGCTCGCGCAGCCTCTGTCGAGGGTCCGACGAGAAAAAGGATGGCCAGCACGTTAGCGTCAATCAATACCACGGATCAATCGCGCCCTTCCGCAATCGCCGCTTCGATTTCCTCGATTGTGACAGGTCCGCCCTTGAGCTTGAGCGGGGGCGAAAGCTTGTGCTTCGGCCGTTGCCCGGCCACGCCGGCCTCAATCAGGTGCACGACCTCCTTGGTCACGGAACGATGGTTGCTGCCGTCAGGGTGGAAGATGAGCCTGTTCATCAAAGCCTGAAGCGGATCTCGCGATTTCATCGCGCTGCTCCACCGCCATCGGCCCGCAACTCGTCCATATAACGATAAGCTCAGCGGCGGCGCCTGGCGGCGTCCGATGCAGCGCCTTGTTGGTCCGCATTTGCTACCCAAGGTTTGATTTTTCTCAGCACAGGTCGAAGTTCACGCTCAGCAACCTCCGTATCGTGCGCAGCCTGAGCGCGCAGCCAGTAGCCGCTGGATAGGCCGAAGAACCGGCACAACCGCAAGTCGGTATCGGCCGTGATCGCTCGCCTGCCGGCAACAATCTCGCTAATCCGCTGCGCCGGCACATCGATCTCTTTAGCCAAACGATACTGACTAAGCTCCATGGGTCTGAGGAACTCCTCCAGCAGAAGCTCGCCAGGGGTAACGGGGTTAAACTTGCTCATAACGGGATTCACCTCAGTGATAATCAACGATCTCCACATCTTCTGCGCCTCCCTCGGTCCACCGAAAGCAAACGCGCCACTGATCATTGATACGAATACTGTATTGCCCCGAGCGTTTGCCTTTGAGAGCCTCAAGGCGATTACCCGGTGGCACTTTCAGATCGTCGAGTCGGCCGGCGATTTCGACTTGCCTCAGCTTTCGCCGTGCCACTGCAGCAATACTTGCAAACTGCCTGACGCGGATGCCTTTGGAGAGCGCTTCAGTGTCAGAGCACTTGAACGATCTGATCATGGCGTATATTAACGCCGTACGTGATTAACGTCAAACGTGACTATGCGGCTCAAGAGTTCACTTCATCGAGCGATTTGTACCGTCACCGTCTTTGAGGGAGATATCGCCCGAGTCAAAAGTGATGCCCTTGCCGACGAAGGCAAGCGGCGCCTCGTCTCCGGGAGCGCCGTCGTAGCGGACCACCAGCAGGCCAGGATGCCGCCCATGCCGAGCTTTTCCATCGCCGGCACGTCCAGCACTATGCGAACGTTGGCAAGGCCGTCGAAGGCAAGCCTTGCCTGTTGCACGAAGCTCTCGGGATAAATTTCGAGGGCCGGCTCGGTGATCACGTTGCGGACGAACCTGACGGCCCAGGCGACCGGCGCCCATTGCTCCTCGTACACTTCTGCGGCGGCGGCGCCCTCGGGCGTGCGAATGACGATCTCGCCTTCGCCCACCACCGGAGCATCGGCCTCACGCGTGCGATATTTCATGAAGCGGTACTGCCCGAGCGCGGCGCCGAAGGCGAGATGCGCCGCTGCATCGCGTTCTCCGTCCCACAGGATTTCGATGCGTTCCGCGGGGCTTTGCGCGGCGGCCTGGCCGACCCGGCCGCCGATATCTTCGAGCAGGCGGGACGTTGTTTCGTCGGCCCCGGTACCGACCAGGATGATCCGGTCGAAGGGCGCGACTCCGGGCAGATCCAGTTGTTCATCGCGTTCGCCCTCAAAGGCGACAGCGTCGACGGCACGCCGCAGCGCGCCGTCGGTTACTTCATCGACATCCGCGAACACACCCTCGTCCGGAACGCCCTGCGACACCGCGACCGCGATCGTACCGGAGGGCGGCACGGACCAGGACTCAAAAGCGATTGTACGCTCCGCCCGAACCGCCGGACCCGCCATCGAGAGTGTCAGTCCAACGAAAACGCTTGCCGTCCACTTCATTATCGAATTGCTCCTGTATAAAGACACGGAAAAGATTCTGCACCGCGGATGTTTGCCACCCGTGGCGGCAGCAGGTTTTCGTACGCGGTGTTGCGCAGGTCCTCGGATGCGGGAAACCAGCGCTGGTCGGGCTTTGGTATTTCGTACGGCGAGGAAGGAAAATCCGGATGAAGTGCCATTGTTCTGTATTTGCCCTCGGTGCGCCTGCGGACTTCGCACGATATGCGGGTCGCGATGTCCTGACCTTGTTCTCGACTGTCTACGTTTTTCCCGGGCAAATTGTACTTGCAAACTTCCGTGGTTTCCGGGGAAATGGTGTATTAATGTGACCGTCTGCTGCGTTGTTTGGCCCGGCATTCGAAGGACTGGTTGCAATGACTCACGATGACGCGCCTGTCGGCCGCCTGCTTTCCCGCCGTGACGTTTCGACGCTGCTCGGCGCTGTCGGCGGCGTCTTGCTGACGGGTATCGGCGTGCATCCGACGCGTGCTTTTGCAGAAACGCGCGACGCCTTGTGCATCGTCCGGCCGGAACAGACCGAAGGTCCCTATTTCGTGGATGAACGCTTGCATCGATCGGACATTCGGTCAGACCCGGCCGATGGCCAGACAAGGGCCGGCATGCCGCTGGTGCTCACGCTGCGTATTTCGCGATTGAGTGACGGGAACTGCGAGCCGCTCGCGGATGCCCGGGTGGATCTCTGGCACTGCGATGCGCTGGGCGTCTACTCGGACGTGCAGGACCCGGGATTCAACACCGTCGGCCAGAAATTCCTGCGCGGTCACCAGATAACCGATGCCGCTGGCGAGGTCCGCTTTGTCACCGTGTATCCCGGCTGGTATCCGGGCCGCACGGTGCACATTCACTTCAAGATACGCACAGAACCTGCGGCTCGCAGGGGTCTCGAGTTCACGTCGCAACTGTATTTTGACGATGCGTTGACCGATCTTGTCCACGCAGCCGCGCCGTACGAGGCGAAGGGCCGGCGGACAAGACGAAATCAGGATGACGGTATCTTTCGGCGCGGCGGCGAGCAGCTCGTGCTCGCGCCGTTGCAAAAAGCCGAAGGCTACGAGGCGTCGTTCGCAGTTGGACTGCAGGTTGCATGAGCGGGCCGCGACTGATGTTGAACACACTGGTTGCAGAGCTGCCTAAAGCCGAGCTGCACGTGCATCTGGAAGGCACGCTGGAACCGGGGATGCTGTTTGATCTGGCGCGGCGGAACCGAGTCGATCTGCCCTTCGAATCGGTCGAGGCTGTGCGTCTGGCGTACGACTTTTCGCGTCTGCAGGATTTCCTGGATATTTATTACGCCGGCACTGCCGTTCTGCAAACCGAGCGTGACTTTCACGAACTGGCGATGGCGTATCTGCGACGGGCGTGCGCCGATAACGTGCGCCACGTGGAGGCGTTCTTCGATCCGCAGGCGCACACGGAACGCGGCGTTGCTATCGAGACCGTAATGGGCGGTTTCCTGCAGGCGGTCGACGATGCGTCGGAGCTTGGAATGAGCGTCTACCTCATTCCCTGTTTCCTGAGACATCTGCCTGAAGAAGCCGCGCTTGCGACGTTTGACGGACTCCGGCCGTATCTCGATCGCCTCACCGGCGTCGGGCTCGATTCCAGCGAGGTTGGCCATCCGCCACGCAACTTTCAGTCGGTTTTCGAGAAAGCGCGCTCGGCCGGTCTAAAGGCCGTGGCTCATGCCGGCGAGGAGGGACCGCCCGAATACGTTCGGGAAGCGTTACAACTTCTGCAGGTCGACCGCATCGATCACGGCAACCGCTGCATGGAGGATGCGCAATTGGTCACGGAACTTTGCGTACGCGCGATTCCTTTGACGGTATGCCCGCTGTCGAACCTGCGGCTGGCGGTCGTCAGGGACCTCAAGGCGCATCCGCTTGCACGCATGTTGCAAGCGGGACTCAAGGTCACCGTCAATTCCGACGATCCGGCTTACTTTGGCGGGTACGTGAACGACAATTATGTGCAGGTTGCCGAAGCGCTTGGATTATCTTCGAAAGACATCGTGACGCTCGCGCGCAATTCGTTCGAGGCATCGTTCCTGCCGGAGGTCCGGAAGCGGGAATACGATGCGGCGGTGCTCCACGTTGCACGCGCGCTCGGGGTTGTGCCTTCGGCATAGCGCGAGGGTCGCCCGCAATGGCGGGGAGCCAGTGCCGGACTTGGATCTTTGGACATTTCGCTTCTGCTCTGCCGGAAGAAGTAACGCAATAGGGCTGCGAAATGTCCAAAGATCCAAGTCCGGCACTGTACACGACCGCTCTCAGTCCGAATCGAGGAAACGCTCGCTGATGCCGCCGTAAGCGTCGATGCGGCGGTCGCGAAAGAACGGCCAGCCGTGGCGGGAGCGGGCCAGTTCGTTCAAGTTTATGTCGGTGACCAGCACGCATTCCTCGTCTGCGGGCGCACGGCACAGGACACGGCCGTCCGGCGCGACCATGAAACTCTGTCCCCAGAACTCGATACCGCCGTTTCCGGCCGGGTCCGGCTCGAAGCCGATCCGGTTGACCGCAACGACGAAGCAACCATTGGCAATTGCATGTGAGCGCTGCATCGTTTCCCAGGCTTCGTGCTGTTGCTTGCCAACTTCAGCTTTCTCTTCCGGGTGCCAGCCGATCGCGGTCGGATAGAAAAGAATTTCTGCGCCTTTCATGGCGGTAAGCCGCGCCGCTTCCGGGTACCACTGGTCCCAGCAGATCAGCACGCCGAGGTCCGCGCGCTCCGTGCCGAAGCTCTGGAAGCCCAGGTCGCCCGGCGTGAAATAGTACTTCTCGTAATACCGCGGATCGTCGGGTATGTGCATCTTGCGGTACTTGCCGATATAGCCGCGCTGTCGGTCAAGGACGGCAGTGGTGTTGTGATAAAGGCCCGGCGCCCTTTTTTCAAACAGGCTCACGATGATTGAAACGTCGTGCCTGGCGGCGATGACCGCGAACGCTTCGGTAGACGGCCCCGGGATCGACTCCGCCAGGTCGAAAAACGCGTCGTCCTCGCTCTGGCAAAAATAGCGTGAGCGAAACAATTCCGGCAGGCAGATGACCTCCGCGCCCCGTCGCGCAGCATCCTCCGTCATGCGCAACGCCTTTTGCATGTTATCTTCCGGATTGTCGGAGCACTGCATCTGCACGAGGCCTACCTTGACGCCGCGCGCGTGGCTGTTGTCGGTCATGTCTTTGGCACTCCGCTCATGCGGCCGCGCGGATCGTAATAAGTACCGTCGCGGAAACAGTTCATGTACTGGTCGAGTATTGCCATTCCGCGTGTCGGCCTGAGATCTCCCGACTCGATTTTCAGCTTGATGATCTCGTTCATGCGCCGTTGCAGGTCATTCGGAAAATACTGGACCTGCGCCAGCATCTCCTGCACTTCCGTTCCGGGAATGACTTTTTCGATCCAGAAATTGCCGTCTTCCTCGCCGTCGGCGTAAACATGGACTTCGGGAACGCGCCCGAAAAGGTTGTGCGCATCGCCCATAATATCCTGATACGCGCCCATGAGAAAAAACCCGAGGAAATATCGCTCGTCGGGCTCGAGCGGGTGCAGTTCGAGAAACTTCTTGTCGGCGTTCGATGAAACGTACTGACTTACTTTGCCGTCCGAATCGCAGGTCAGGTCGACCAGCAACGCGCGCCGGGTCGGGCGACGGTCGAGGCGTTGCAGGGGCACGATCGGAAACGGCTGATCGATCGCCCAGTGATCGAGCATGGATTGAAACACGGAAAAGTCACAGAGGTACTGATCGACCAGCTTGTCTTCGAGTTCGCGGAATTCAACCGGCACCGGATCCGGCTCTGCCAGGCGCAGGCGTCGCAGAATCGCCGAGCAACTGCTCCAGTACAGGCGCTCGACGAGCGCATTCTGTTCGAGCGACAGATAGCCGATGCCGAACAGCGTCGCGGCCTCGCGGTGTATTTCAACAACGTCGTGATACGCCTCCAGCAACTGGCTGACGCTGATCTTCTTCGCCGATTTCGATTCGAGCCGCCCGAAGATACCGCTGAGATTACGCACCATCGGCTCGGCATCCGCCGGCAGGTTGAAGCCTTCCGCGATGCGGTCCTTGCGAAACGCTCCAAGGGTCTCCACAACCAGGACCGAGTGATGCGCGGTGATGGCGCGGCCGCTCTCCGAGATGAGAATGGGATGCGGCACGGCTTTGGCGTCGCATACTTCCATCACCGAGTAGACCACCGCGTTGGCGTACTCCTGCAGGCTGTAGTTGATGCTGCCTTCGTCATAGCCGCCGGAGTAATTGACGCCGAGGCCGCCGCCCACGTCGAAGTAGCGGATCGGCAAGCCGCGTACCCTGAGTTCGGCATATATCTGCGCCATTTCCTTCACCGCTTGCTTCAGCGTTTGAATATCGGCGATCTGGCTGCCAAGGTGGAAATGCAGCAAAACAAACGAAGCGGTGCGTCGTGACGCCTCGAGCTTGTCGACCAGTTCGAGCAGCTCCGGCAGCGACACGCCGAACTTCGACCGGTAGCCGCCGGAATCCGCCCATCGGCCGGAGCCGGCCGTACGCAGGCGAATGCGCACGCCGAAGCGGGTCGCACCGTCGTGCTCGTCGACCAGCGCCATCAGATGTTCGAACTCGGCGAACTTTTCCATCACGGGAATGACGTTCTTGCCGAGCCCTTGCGCCGAGAGGATCAGCGACAACATCGTGCGGTCCTTGACCCCGTTGCAGATCAGCAGCGTCTCGTCCTGCAACAAATGCGGCAGGGCGGCAACCAGCTCCGCCTTGGAACCGCATTCGAGTCCCAGCTCGAACGGCTTCCCGGCATCCAGGACCTCTTCGACGACTTCGTGCAACTGGTTTACCTTGATCGGGTAAACACTGCGGTAGACGTTCCGATAGGAGGCTTCTTCAATGGCGGCCGAAAAGGCGAGGTTCAACCGTTGCACGCGGGCTCGAAGCACGTCCTGGAAACGCAGCAACAGGGGGAATGCGATGTCGCGGCGCCCGGCCTCTTCGATGACGTCCATGATATCGATTGAGAGATCGCCGTCTTCAAACGGATGCACGGCGATATGGCCGCGCTCGTTGATCCTGAAGAAGCCATCGCTCCACGCGGCCATGCGATAAAGCTCGCTGGCGTCGTCGAGCGACCAGTCGGCGGCGCCAAGGGCGCGGTCGGCTGCAGCCTTATTCATCGAGCACACAGGCGAAAATCAACGGAGCGACGATGGTCGCATCAGACTCGATGATGTACTTGGGCGTATCTGCGGACAGCTTGCCCCAGGTAATTTTTTCGTTCGGTACTGCGCCGGAATAGGATCCGTAGCTCGTCGTCGAGTCGCTGATCTGGCAAAAATATCCCCAGCGCGGGGTGTCTGCCTTACGCAGATCCTGCTGCAGCATCGGCACCACGCAAATGGGAAAATCCCCGGCGATGCCGCCGCCGATCTGGAAAAAGCCGATTGAGGATGTGGCGGAGGTCTTCTCGTACCAGTCCGCGAGATAAATCATGTACTCGATGCCGCTGCGCACGGTATGCACGTTGGCAATCTCGCCGGTGATGCAATGCGATGCGTAGATGTTGCCGAGCGTCGAGTCTTCCCAGCCGGGGACAATGATCGGCAGGTCCCGCTCGCTCGCGGCGATGAGCCAGCTGTCCCTTGGATCGATCTGGTAGTGTTTCTTAAGCTTGCCGGAGCGCAGTACCTGGTAGAGAAACTCGTGGGGGAAGTCGCATTGACCGTTCCTGTCCGCTTCGAGCCAGACGTCGAGAATCGCGTGCTCGATGCGCCGGATCGCTTCTTCTTCCGGAATGCAGGTGTCCGTGACCCGGTTGAGGTGCCGCGCGAGCAGTGCCTCTTCGTCCCCGGCCGTCAACTGGCGGTAATGCGGGACGCGCACGTAATGATCGTGGGCGACCAGGTTGAATACATCTTCCTCCAGATTCGCTCCCGTGCAACAGATCGCCTGGACCTTGTTGCGGCGGATCATTTCGGCAAGCGACAGCCCGAGCTCCGCCGTGCTCATCGCGCCCGCCAGCGTCATGAACATGACGCCGCCGCCGTCGAGATGGCGAACGTAGCCGTCGGCGGCATCGATCAACGCCGCGGCGTTGAAGTGGCGGTAGTGATGATGGACAAAGTCGCGAATCGCGGTCATTGGCCGAATCCCCTGAGCTCTAAAGTGAACATTAAAACACGGGTACCTGCTGGGTGAGACAATGAAATGTGCCGAGACCGAGCACCAGGTCGGTGCAATCAATGGCGACGACCTCGCGCCCGGGAAAGCAGCGCGCCAGCGCTTGCCGGTTGGGTTCGTCGGCGGGATCGTCGAAGGCGGGCATCAGCACCACCGTGTTGCCCACATAGAAATTCGCATAGCTGGCCGGCAACCGGTCGCCCCTGAACTCCAGCGGCCGCGGCATCGCAAGTTCGATGACCTTGAGCCGGCGGCCATCGGCGAGCCGGACCTCGTTCAGGCGTTCGCGGTTTTCCGCGAGCGCAGCGTAATTCTCGTCGGTGCCATTCGTCTCGACGACCGTCACCACGGTATCGTCAGCCACGAAGCGGGTGAGATCGTCGACGTGCCCGTCGGTGTCGTCACCGGCGATACCATCGCCGAGCCAGATGATTTGCTGCACGCCGAGCGTATCCCGCAGATTCCGCTCGATCGCAGTCCTGGCGAGATCGGGATTGCGATTCGGATGCAGCAGGCATTGCTCGGTCGTCAGCAACGCGCCGCGTCCGTTGACGTCGATCGACCCGCCTTCGAGCACCATGTCCACCGGGTAAGACCGGATGCCGAGCGCCTGGGCCATTTTTGCCGCAATGGAATCATCCAGATCGAATGGCGGGTACTTGCCGCCCCACGCGTTGAAGCGAAAATCGAGAGCCAATGCGCGCTCGGTTGCTGCGCCATCCTCGCGCGTTACAAAAATGGCGCCGTGGTCGCGGCACCAGGCGTCATTCGTCGGAAAGCGGTGAAACACGATGCGGTCCCGCCTGACGCGGCCGTCAAGCAACGTCCGCACGTGCTCCTCATGCTGCTGGCCGAGTACATTGATTCTGACCGTCTCGCTTCCTGACAATGCGGATACCGCACTGGCCATTACCGGTTCCACCGTCTCGAATTTTCCGGGCCAGCTTTCGCGTTTGTGCGGCCAGGAGATCCATGTGGCCTGATGCGGCGCCCATTCCGGCGGCATTGAGAAGCCTCGTGCGGCGGGTGTAAGGTTGTCGCCGTCGAGCGTGTTCGATTCAGGCATTGCGATGCGCCTGCGAATAAAAAGAGGAAAGATAACAAACCGCCGAGGCGAATGCGTCATCTCGCCGACGCGCTACCGCCGTCTCGTTTCTTTGCGATGCGTACTTGCCATGAGCGCTTCAGGGCTGAGAAAGCCGCTGGACGGTTCAAATCGTTCACACGGCGTGCAACCTTCTTCGCTGTAAACCGCACTCACGCATCAATGAGATACGTGAAGTCTGTAAACCTGAGCCGGATATGAACGAATTCGACGCGGATTCGCGCGGCGCCGGCCGTTCCGATCGCGAGCTTGTGCGGGATTTCCTGCGTGAGCGCGGAGAAGACGAGTTTCGGGTTCTGTATCGGCGGCACACCCCGGCGCTCTACCGGATGGCGTATCGCCTGGCAGGTCCCTCGAAGGCAGAAGACGTGTTGCAGGAGACGTGGCTTCGCGCCGCGCGGGCCGTTTCGCAGTTTGAATGGCGATCGGCGCTGCTCACCTGGCTCACGGGGATTCTCATTCGCTGTTGTCGCGAGACATGGAGCACGAACGCCGACATCGTGACGCTGCCGGTCGATGTGGAACGAGAGGAGCCGGAGATCGAGACGACATCCTTTACCTTGCTCGATATCGAACGGGCCATCGAGCGCCTTCCGCCGGGTTACCGCGAAGTGCTGGTGTTGCACGACGTGGAAGGCTTCACACATGTCGAGATCGCGCGGGCGCTGGGAATCGTGCCGGGTACGTCGAAAAGCCAGCTCGCGCGGGCACGCCGCGAACTGCGGCACCGACTCGATGGATCGGCTGTGCCGATCGCCGACGGAGGGACTGCAACATGAACGCGCCGGGATTGCGCCGACTGCGCGACCTTCAGGCGCAGGCGGAAGCGCCTGCGGAGCTCGAGGAACGCGTCGTACGGGCGCTCAAGACCAACGGACTTATTCGAACTGGAGCCAGAGGGGATGCAAAGATGAACAGACACTACGCAATTACGGCGGTCATTGCCGTCGCGGCGCTGCTGGCCGGCTTTTTGGCCGGACAGCGAACCGACGGCCTGCCTGCAGCAACGCCGCCCGACGACCTGAGCCAGTTTGCGATGCTGTTGTACGAGAACGATTCCTACCAGTACCCGGAAGCGGGCCGCATGGCGGAGCGCATCGGTGAGTACTCCGAGTGGGCCCGCGAAGTTGCGGCGGCGGGAAAATATGTAACCGGCGAGAAGCTTGCGGACGACGGTTTGCTCATCGCCCCGGGTCGTGAACCGGCAGCGGCAATTCCAATGGCTGCGGAAGGGACCATTGGGGGGTACTTTGTCATTCGTGCAAAGGATCTCGACGAGGCCGCGTCGATCGCGGCGACCTGTCCGCATGTGCGCTACGGCGGCACCGTTTCGCTTCGTCGGCTCGAGACCTGAGATCCCTGTATACGTGCGCGCTCAGTCGGGGACGGATTCCTCGCGCGGCGCCAGCGTGAATGAGCCCGCGTCGCGAAAGCGCCTCGTTCCGAACAGGCCACCGCTGAACGGTGCGGGACTGGGCGGCGATTTCTGGTACCTGATCCTGAAAACAGTCATTTCACTGTTCGTGCTTTATGCACTGCTTCGCCACTGGCGGCCCGTCGGGGCAATCCTGGCTGCGATATGGACCGCCATCGTTTTTGCGGGCAACATCAGCAGCTACCTGTCAGACCCCGATGGTTTGGTGTTTCAGGGCGATTCGGCACTCCGCATGGCCTGACCGACCCGATCGGGGTCGGGTTGACGATCCTGCAATGGTTTTCGCTGAAATGGGCAGGTTCCGCAAGGAGAAAAAACTCGTGACACTGCGTTTCGCACACATTCTGATCGTTCCATTGCTTACCCTGTTCGCGGTCGCCCATGCGGCGGCGCTTGATGCGGCGCAGCCCGAAGACGTCGGGATGTCATCGGAACGGCTCGAGAGGCTTTCGGCAGAATTGCAGGAGTACGTCGACAACGGCAGACTCTCAGGCGCCGTCGCGCTGGTCGCGCGACGCGGCAAGGTCGTCTACCACGAAGCCTTCGGCGATCGCGATCCGGAGGCGGATTCGCCGATGCGCGACGACACGATCTTCAGGATCGCGTCCCAGACGAAGGCTATCGTCAGCACGGGCGTGCTGGTGCTGCAGGAAGAAGGCGAGTTGCTGATCTCCGATCCCGTGGGCAAGTACCTGCCGGGGTTCCTCGAGACGACGGTCGCCGTGCCTCGCGCCGGCGGCGGTTACGACGTTGTGGCGGCCGAGCGGCCGATCACGATTCGCGACCTGCTGACGCACACGTCCGGTTTCGCCTACGGCACCGGCATCGCGAGCGACCGGTGGCGCGAAGCCGGCATCCAGGGCTGGTACTTCGCCGACCGCGACGAACCGATCGCCGAGACGGTCGCACGCATGGCAAAGTTGCCGGCGGATGCGCAGCCAGGGGAAGCCTGGGTCTACGGCTACAGTATCGATATCCTGGGAGCGCTCATCGAGCGCGTGTCGGGACAACGGCTCGACGAGTTCGTGAACGAGCGCATTCTGCAGCCGCTCGGGATGACTGACACGCATTTCTACCTGCCGAAGTCGAAGCGCGATCGCCTCGCCGCGGTGTACTCGTTCGCGCCCGACGGCGTCGTCCGGGCGCCGGACGCGGGCTCCGCCGGCCAGGGCGCGTACCTCGACGGGCCGCGCAAGAGCTTCTCCGGCGGGGCCGGGCTGCTCTCGACCGCGTCTGACTACGCGCGCTTCCTGCAGATGACGCTGAACGGCGGCGAACTCGACGGCCGCCGGATTCTGGGACCGAAAACCGTGGAGCTGATGACGGTCGACCACCTCGGAGCCGTGACCTTTGAGGACGGCGAAGGCTTCGGGCTCGGTTTTTCCGTGGTCGAGGACCTGGGCGTGCGCGGCGTGCCGGGCTCCGTCGGCGAGTACGGCTGGGGTGGCGCATACCACAGCGTCTACTGGGTCGATCCCGGCGAGGCGCTGGTCGTCGTTTACATGACGCAGCTGATTCCCGCGGGCGATATCGACGATCAGCTCAAAGTGCGTGCGCTCGTGTACCAGGCGATAGTGGAGTAAGCGCAGGCCGCAGACCGCCGCCCGGCCTTCGAGCGACATCCGCGGACGCGCTTACTGCCCCCTCGTGATCTCGGCATAGCGCCGCTGCATCTCTTCTGCAGACATTTCCTCGATGTGATGACCGATATTCCAGCGGTGACCGAAGGGATCGTGAAAAGTCCCTGAGCGCTCCCCGTAGAACTGGTCTTGCGCCGCCCTTTCCAGCGTCGCGCCCGCACTCACGGCGCGCTCGATGACGTCATCGGCGTTGTCGACATGGAGATGAATGGTGACCGGTGTGCCGCCGATCTTCCTCGGACCGTTGATGCCGTACTCGGGATACTCCTCCGACAGCATCAGCGTGGTGCCGTTGAAGTCGAGTTCGGCGTGACCGATGCGGCCGCCGCTCTCGACGAGGCGGAATTTCTCGGTAGCGCCGAAGGCTTTCGTATAGAACTCGATAGCCTTGGCGCCGTCGTGCACACAAAGATAGGCGAACATTTCGTGAACCATGGTCGGGCGCTCCTGAATTCTATGGACTGGGCCGGATCGACAGGGAACGATCTTATTGGCATCCGGGCGCCTCGTCTTGAATAAAAATGACCCTGGGGAGTTGGCACAAGCTCGGGAGATTACTTTTGACGCCGCAGGAGTACCGTCCGGGGGTATTCCAGTCGCTCAAACACCGCTTCGCGAACTCGCTTTGTGGAACACCCCCGGACGGTACTCCTGCTCGTGCCAGAGGCCAACGAATGCGACTTGCCGAGGCTCCATAGCGAACCTCAGCGGAAATCTGGCGGCACGGGAACGTGATGCGAAGCCCGGGGGGCGACACGACGATAGCTTTCCGGCGTAACGCCCGCAAACTCGCGAAACTCGCGATTGAAGTGCGCCTGGTCGCTGTAACCCGCTTTCATCGCCAGGTCGGCCCAGGCGACATCCCGGTTCGCGGCGCATTCGGCCAGCACGTTCTGGAAGCGCAACACGCGCGCGTACCGCTTGGGCGCCAACCCCACGGAGCGGCGGAACAGGGCCACAAACCCGCGGTGACTGTAGCCGCTTCGCCGGACCGCCTCACGGACGCTGCGGGTCGACGCGAATTGTTGCAGTGCGCCGGCCACCGCGGGATGGAGCGCTCTTGGCTGCGGCAGGCGCTTGGAGAGGATCGCCTCGAGCACGCGGAGCTGCCGTTGCGGGTCGGAAGCCTCGATGAGTCGGTCGCGTATGAGCGAGGCGGACCTGCCCCACAGATCCTCCAGCCGCACATGGCGCTCTGTGAATTCGCTGGCGGGCATGCCGAATAATGCCTCGGCGGCACCGGGCCGGAGTTGAACGCCAACCGAACGAGCGGGTAGCGAGACGTCCTTCGTATAGTAACCGGAGCGTGGCCCGCCGACGACGGCGTGACCGAGAACAAGCTCCGGTGCTTCGGCACTGCGATCGAAGAGCACCACCGGACGTTCCGACAGGCGAAAAACCAGGTGCATGTCGCCCGTCGGCAGGACATTTTCGCGATGCGCTTCGAGCGGCTCCTGTGGGGCGCTCTGATCGGACAGCCACACGCATCTGACGAACGGTCGCAGCTGCGCTCCAGGCGCGCACGTCAGCAGCACGTCAGCACACCACGTCGACGTCAAACGCCGCAACGCTCGCATCGGTCTTCAGGGTTCTCAGCTCGGCCATCGAGGAAGAGTATACGCCGCCAATCCGGGACACCCACCGTTTCCAATTCTCGTCGAATCCCCGTGAAATAACTGTGAGGCCCGGTTTCGGCACATCCGGCATGGCGTATGATGCCCACGACCGACGTCAGCGACGGCAGACTGCCGGCCGCGCCAACCTGCAATCCCGGTGTCAGGGGAGGTACCGCGTCATGCTCCACGCCTCACGCACTGCCGCAATTCTTTCCTTCGTTCTCGTGGCCGGCTGCATGGAACCGCACTCCGATCATGCGGAGGACGCTGGAAGCAGCATGCAACAGACCAGCATCACCGGATCGCTCACGTACCGCGAACGCATCGCCTTGCCGCCCGGCAGCATCGCCCGGGTGACGTTGAGCGATATTTCCCGTGCCGATGCTGCTGCGCCGGTCATCGTGGAAACAAGCGTCGAACTCGGCAATCGGCAGGTGCCGGTTCCGTTCGAGCTGACCGTACCAGGCGACGATCTGGAACCAGGCAGCCGATACGCTGTCCGCGGCGAGATCCGCGATGCGGACGGCCGCCTGATCTGGACAACCGACACGGCAAATTCGATCGATGCTGACGAAATGTCGATCGACCTGGGCACCCTGCTGCTGGTGCGAGCGCCCTCCGACACCGGCAACGTTGCGCCGGGCAGCGCGGACGAATCGCTTTTCACTGCGCGCGGCAACGAACCCGGCTGGCTCCTGACGATCGACGCGCAGAACATGACCCTGAAATGGAATTACGGCGACGATGAGACCGTCGTGCCGGTCCCCGAACCCTCGCCATCGGGGGCATCGGGGGATGGCCGCAGCTACGTTTCAGTCACCGAAGCACAGGATCTGCGCGTCGACGTGGTCGATCGCATCTGCCGGGACTCCATGACCGGCATGCCGCATCCGAACGGCGTAACCGTCTCGATTGACGGCCAGACCCTGCAAGGCTGCGGTGGGTCACCCGCGTCGTTGTTACAGGACGGCGAATGGGTAGTCGAGGACATCGCCGGCAAAGGCATCATCGACAGCTCGCGCGCGACGCTCAATTTCGGCGCAGACGGCAGTCTGGCCGGTCGTGCGAGTTGCAACAGTTATGGGGCGACATGGACGCTGTCCGGTGAGGGATTGGCGGTGGGGCAGGCCCGGGGGACGCTGATGGCCTGCGCGCCCGCACTCGATGGCCAGGAGCGGGAATTCCTGCGGCTGCTCGGCGCCGCAAGCCACTTCGATATCACCGACGACGGCGCGTTGGTCATCCGAACGGCGGACGGAGAAACGATTACGGCACGGCGCGAGTAGAGCTTGAGACCCGGTTCAGCCGAGGGTGAGAAACGCCACGGTCGCGCCGGCGACCAGCGCCACCGCGAGTACCGCCGTCGCGGAACGCAGCATCGGCATGCCGCCTAGCGTCGCAGCAAGAACGGCTTTGGAAGCCGTGTTCACCAGCATCGCGATGACGATGGCGCGCTCCGCGGTCGATGCCTCGAAGTCCTTGCTTGCCGCCTGGGCGAGAGAGAGCGAAATCGCATCGACATCGACCAGGCCGGCGACGGCCGCCATTGCGTACATGCCTGCATCGCCGAGACTTTGCTGGATCAAATGGCCCGCGATGAACAGCACCGACAACAGCAGGCCGAAAACGACAGCTGTTCGCAGCTGGAGTGGATTGCTGAGCTGCACGTCGTGCGGCATGTCCACGTGCGCGTTTCGATAGGTGACCCACGCGACACCGGCCAGCGGGACGAGCGCCAGGGTGACAAAGGTTGGCCAGAGGCCCTGCAGCAGCGCCGGGTTGACGACCGCAATCTCGATCGACAGCCTGGGCACCATCATTGCGGCCGCGAGCGCGATGCCTGCGCCGAACAAGGCCCGGTGCGAGTCTGCGGAGAGCGAGCGGCGCGCATACGCGACCGTGACCGCGGTCGACGAACTCAATCCGCCGAACAACGCCGTCAGCATGAGGCCGAGCCGCGAACCGAATGCGCGGACCGCGAAGTAGCCGATGTACGAGAAGCCCGCGATCAGCAACACCAGCATGCCGACCGTACGCGGGTTCACCGCGTCCCACGGTCCCATCGGACGCGAGGGCAGCAATGGCACGAGGACGACCGCGATCAGCAGCAATTGCAACGTTGCAAGCAGTTCGTGACGCTCCAGTCCGAGAATTGCCTCGTGAAACTCGCTCTTCAAGCCGAGTACAAGCGCCATCACGATCGCGGCAGCGGTGGCCTCGAACGGCGCGCCGAGCACCGACAGGGCGCCGAGGCCGAAAGTCACGATCAACGCCAGCTCGGTGGTCATGCCGAGGTCGCGAGTTTCGCGCGCGGTCAACACGTACGTGACGATCCCGAAACCTCCGACCGCGAGTATGCCGGCAGCCAGGACGGCGGAGGTGTCGTTGTCTCCGAGCGATGCGAGCACGCCGCCGAGCAGGCCCACCAGTGAGAACGTCCGCACGCCGGCGGGACGTTGGCCGCCGGCTTCCAGCCGGCTGCGCCAGCCGCGCTCGACGCCGACGATGAGGCCGACGCCTAGAGCGACGGCGAGCCGATGCAGAAGCGGTTCGTCCATACCGGGCCAGGTTGCTGCGGGAGCACTATCTTGCAGGGATTCGCAGTCGGCCGCCAGAATCGCCGGCTGGCCGATTGCGCATGCAGTTCAACGCGCGAACGGCCGTACCCTGCCGATTAGTTCAAGTGGTTACACTGCTTCGGAGAATACGTATGGCCGATACGATTGACGGCGCCAGAACGCGAAAGGCGCCGGCACGGTGACCGGCTGACCGGTGTTTGCGGTAAGCTTTGCGTACGCGCTATTACGAATGCCGTACTTATCTGCGATACCGCAGCGGTGTTAACGCAACCCATAAGGAGGGTAAACCCATGTCAGTTACCAAACTCAGTGCCGAGGAACGGCAGAAAATGGTCGCCGAGGCAGCCTATTTCCGTGCGCAAGGGCGCGGCTTCGACGGCGGCGACGCGATCGCGGATTGGGTCGAGGCCGAGTCCGAGGTCAATGCTCGCCTGCGTCAGATGGAGCATAACGCGTCGCTCGAGCGGCTCCAGGAACAATTTGCCGCGGCTGCCGAGAACCTCAAGTCGTTGCGCAGGAAAGTCGCACGAAAGAGAGTCGAGGCGCGTGCCGAATGGCAGAAAGAGCTGGAAAAGCTTGCGGAGTCGCGCGATGGGTTCGAGCACAAGCTGGACGAACTTCGCGAACGCGGGCAACAGGCAAGCAGGAAGCTCAGAGAGCAGGCCGAGGAAATCGCAGAGGAGATATCCGGGAAAATCTCGGAGCTGGGCGACCGATTGAGCGCGCGTCGCCGCGGTCCGCGAAAGAAGTAATACCGGGAACGTCCGGCTCAAAGACAGCTATCGGTCGCTCCACCACTCGATAAACTCATCCAGGTCGATGGAGCCGTCGTCGTCGCTGTCGATTTCGCGAAATCCGACTCGCGCTTCTGCCGTCCCGACGTTTGCTTCAAGTGCGCTCAGCATATTGACGAATTCGGGAAATTCAATCATTCCGTCTTTGTCGGAATCGTTGTAGTCGAAACTCTCCGTGAGTTCCTCGAATTCTTCTGCCGTTAGCGCCATGAGGCAATCCTCGATTGAATGAAGGTGCCGATGATACGTCGAACGCTGTTCCTAACGCATCGAATCCGGACGATCGGGAGCAATGGCTCCGCCGACCAGCGCACCAATCAACAAGCCGATGCTGGAGATGAATGCCCACAGGCCGAAGGCGAGGCCGGCGAAAAACCCCAGCACGGGCGCGTTGAATACCGCGAGCAGCAACCAGATGCCGATACCCGCCGCGATGGCCGGCAGGATCGCGGCCCCGAGGCCGCGCTTCGCTGAACCTGCCTTATACCCGCCTACCGCACCGCCGATCAGTCCGTTGATCGCGGGCAGGAAGAACAACAGCACGCTGATGACGATCATCCACAGCGCGCAGACGACCAGCGAAGTGTCCCCACGTTGCGCCACAAGGCCTCCGGTACACAGGTTTGCCGAGGCTGCGAGTATAGTCCTGCGGGAGTTCGCCTGGCGTTGCCGGATCGTCGAGTCAGCGCACGGAGTCTATTTGTAGGTGCGGCCGCCGTGCTTCAGCCACCCGGTAGAATGGCTGCCGGCCGGATCGTGGTGCGTCCAATGGATCACGCCTCCCTCGGCGTTCCACTCGTATTCGCCATTGAAGGACACGTTGTCGCCGATTTTCAGGTCTGCAACCCGCGGAGCGACGTCGATATTGTGCGCGATCAACAGCGTCTGTCCGGATTCGAGCCGGAGTATGAATCTCTGATGGCGGCTGCCGTCGTTGTCATCCGGGAGAATCCGCACGACAGCGCCATTTCCGGCGACTTGGTTGCCGCTCTCCCGGTCCGAGATTACTTCCGGTGTGTTGTTGCCCGAATCTGCCGGTACGGCGGTAGTGCGGTCGAGATCTGAAAAGTCGGAACTTCGATAGACACCGGCGTACGCCGCAATGATTGCAAGGAGGATGAGGAGCTTCTTCATGTAGCCTGCTACCGCGTTAATTCAGTCATAAAGATAAAGGCCGGCCCCGCTCGCCGCGCCCGCATCGGCGCGCTCGACGATGTCGGCCGACAGACCTCGTTGGCGCAGAGCGATCGCGAGAGAGAGCCCCCCGATTCCACCCCCGACGATCAGCACGCGCTCTACTCTCGCCACCGTTGTCCCGTGCATAAAGCAATTGTTGTGCTCTGACATTTCGTTGAGCAGCATATATCTTGGTGCGGACAATTACCGAGCGCGAAACTCCGATAGGTCATCGACTGTCGCGTTGAACGTGTAGAAGCCGTTCGTCACCCGCACACTCTCGAGCCCCCTGTCTTCCGCCAGGCTCCGGACGAGTTGGACATCCGACGTGCTGGGCACTGGTGTGCCCAGGGCCAGCAACTCACCCTTCTCTTGGAGGGTATGATTGTGTAATGCATACCAGAAGCGCCAATCCTGCGCCAGGTACTCGTCGACGATGTCGAAGCCATAAACGGATTTCGGCGGAAACATCTCGTTGCCGGCCCCGAACACGACGATCACGTCCTTCGACCCATCCCTGCGCAACACGGACGCGAGGAACTCGGTCGGGCGCTCAAGCTGGGAGATGCGAGCGTTCTGCGCAGCGAAGAGCAGGGCATCCAGGCAGGTGATCGCATCAATCGAGCCCACTTCACCGCTGAAGGCCAGATCATTGTTGTAATTCTCGTCGTCCCAGATCTCGGCCTCGGCCGGGGTTCGCGCGGGAGGCTCGTCAGACACCGGGCGCCGCACGTCGGCCCCATCCGCGCGGATCGCTGCCCGGTAAGCGAGCAGGCCCAAGTCATCGGGGAGTACAGGACGGGAGTGAACGTCCTCGAGGGGGAACGACCAGACCTGAAGCAGGGCGCCGTCCTCATCCAGAAGGATCTCCGGAGCCGGGGGCAGCATGCAATCCGCGTCGACGGGTTCGGAGATCGAGGGCATCTCATTCGGGGACCGATCAGCACAGGACATCAGCGTGGCAATCAGTACGAGGCAGGCGAGTCGGCTCGCTGCAACCCTCAACGTCATTCGTGCAGCGCCTTGTCAGGCCGCTTAGCCACTGAACGTTGCAGCCCGACATTGCGAGATTTGCTCACGGGTTTTCTTCTCTCTGCATCTCATGCCACCCCACTCGACCAGGCGGCTGCGGAACCCCTCCCCGTAGTCCTCGACCAGTGGCAACTCTTTTATCGGATGGCGCATATCTCGTACCTCCTCGCATGACGAACAAGCCGGTTATATCGGCGGTCTGACGGCGAGCATGAACATTCGCTGCACCGCCGTCATCAGCCTCAAGAGTGGCTATAAGCAACCGAATCAGCCTTGCCCGGTCTTTGGTAGGTAAGTCACGTGGCCGTCGTTTTCACTCAACTCTCCCGCAAATACCCCCACGTGTGCAGCTTGTCATGATCTTCGAACCAGCGGTCGCCGATGTCTTTGCGGTAATACATGTTCGGGATGAGGATGTTGCTGACGCGCTGATAAGCCTGCGACTGAGCCTGTTTCACCGAAATGCCCTGACCGGTTACGATGAGTACGACACCCGTGTTTCCGGTGATGAGCCATTCGCCCTTCACCAGCTTGACGTCTTCGATGTGGATGCCTTCGTAATTCGGCCGGCGGAATATGACCACCCGGTCTTTTGAATTTGCTTCGAATGTTTTCGGATCGTTGTAGGGAAACGGCGGCACAACGATGCGCACACCGATCTGGAAGCCGCGTTTGAACTTGAAGGTCTTCAGTGAGCCATCCGCCATGCCCGAGATGAAATCCGCCAGCGGCATGGACAGGCTATCCGCCTGGATGCTGATCGTCGGATAGCCGAATCGCGCCGTGAACTCCAGCGGATAGATACCCTGTCCGTTGACGATGCAGTTGACGTCGATATAGCCGACGTAGCCTTCCTCCGCCAGGCGCTCCTCCAGTTTCGCCAGCGTCGCCTTGAAAATGCGATTCGGTCCGCTCCAGTACATGCAGGTGCCCATCTCGCCCGTGGACGGCCCGATATCTCCGGGGAACAGCAGCTTGTGTTCGAAATTGACGTTGATCGGCTGCATGAATTCCTTGCCGTTGAAAAACGCGCCCACCGCAACCTCGACGCCGCGGACCCGTCTTTGCAGCTGGAACACCTTGACCGTGTCCGAATATACGGCTTTGTAAGACTGCAACACGTGAACGACGTCCTTGCCGTCGTCTTCCCTGCCGACGAACAGCAGGCGTTTGATGTTCTGCGCCTCGCCGCTCGGCTTGATGACGTAGGCCGATGGATTTTCCTCGACGTACCGGATTGCAGAATCGAAGTCCGTGAATTCCTGAAACGGAATGATGGAAACGCCGTGTCGCTTCAGTTCTTCCTGCCCGAACGAGCGGTCGTCTTCCAGCCGGTCCGTGTACGCCGTGCCGCCCACCACGTGCTTGCCGGCCTCGCGCAGTTTCTGTGCTTTTTCCCCGAGCCCCAGCACGTCGTCGAACACGATCACGTCTGCCCACTTGACGTGCTTTTCCCATGAGTTGACTTTCGGTATAAAGCCGTCGCCGATGCTCTTCTCGGATTCGCTCTCGATGAAGTATTTGACGTCGTGGCCTTCCTTGACGATCTGCCACGCGATGTCGCTGATCAGCGCACCGATCGAGACGAACAGGAAACGTTTCTTTTCATCGGCCATGCCGGAGAGCCCGCCGCGTTGTGGACCGCAAGAATCCGGGCATTATGCGGTGCGGTCAGGGAAATGCAAAAAGTCGTGAATCGCCCGCTCTCGCGGGCTCCAACAGAGTTTCGATCGCCGTCGTTGGAGCCCGCGAAAGCGGGCGATCCCAGCGTCGATATTCGCCCGTTGTCACGGGCTCCAACAGAGTTTCGATCGCCGCTGTTGGAGCCCGCGAAAGCGGGCGATCCCGAGTCAAAACTCCGCCAGGTCTCCGTGCACCACCTGTCCCCCGATCATCGTCATCAGCACACTTGTCTCCGAGATTTCCCGGGGAACGATGTCGAACAGGTTCCTGTCCAGTACGATCAGATCGGCGTATTTCCCGACTTCGACCGATCCCGTATCGTTTTCGCTCGTATTCACATAGGCGGCATTGATCGTGAAAGCCGCCAGCGCCAGCGGCAGATCGATACGTTCGTCCGGCAGGAACGGTTCGTCCGTCTCGCCCGCGGATCCCATGCGCGTAATCGCGGTTTCCATCTCGTCGAACGGGTTTGCCGTCGACACCGACCAGTCGCTGCCGAATGCGATCATGCCGCCGCTTCGGTGAATGCTGGCGATCGGGTAAAGCCACCGGCTCCGTTCCGGGCCGACGAAAGGTACCGTCAGGTCGGTTATGTAGCTGTCGGCATAGGCCCAATACGGCTGGAAGTTCGCGACGACGCCGAGCGTGCGAAAGCGCGGCACGTCTTCCGGATCGATCAGTTCGAGATGCGATATGTGATGCCTGTGCCCCAGGTTGCCGTTCTGTTCGACTGCGGCCTCGACGGAATCGAGGGCCTGCCGGATCGCACCGTCGCCGATCGCGTGAAAATGCACCTGGAAGCCCTCGGCATCGAGCGCGGTCACCGCGGTCTTCAACGCCTCCGGCTCGACCATCGGTATGCCGCGCGTATCCCCTTTGCCGACATACGGCTCGAGCATCGCGGCCGTGAAATTTTCCATGACCCCATCCTGCATGATCTTGACCGTCGTCGCCCGGACGCGACCCTGGGTGTATTGCTCGCGCAATAACTTGAACTTCTCGATCTGCTCAGTGCCGAGCTCGCGATCCCACCATTGCGATCCCACGACCCGCAGGCTCAGCTCGCCGCGATCGTCCAGCGCGCGATAGGCTTTCAGGTCCTCTTCATCGACGTTCGCGTCCTGGATCGACGTGATGCCGTAGTTGTTCAGCATTTCGATCGAATATTGCAGACCTGCCATGCGCGTCTCGAGGTCGACCGGCGGAGCATGACCGCGGACCAGTGAGATGGCGCCCTCCTGCAGGCTGCCGAGCGGGTTGCGGCTGCCCGGTTCGCGATCGATGATGCCGTCGACCGGGTCGGGCGTTTCCGAGGTAATGCCGGCGACTTCCAGGGCGTTGCTGTTGACCCAGGCGGAATGACCGTCGGCCGAACTGAGGAGCACCGGCCTGTCCGGAACGATTTCGTCGAGCAGCTTGCGGCTTGCGTTCGCCCCGGGACCAAACACCGCCATGGACCAGCCGCCGCCGACGATCCATTCTTCATCGGGGTTTTCCACGGCATAGGTCTTGATCGCCTCGAGATACTGGTCGAGTGTGGTGAGTCCATTGAGGTCGCACGCCGCTGCTTCGATGCCGCCGCCGATCGGATGGATGTGCACGTCCTGAAAGCCCGGCAGCAGCATGCGGTTGCCGAGGTCGACGACCTGCGTCGACGGCCCGACCAGCCTCTCTGCCCCTTCATCGGAGCCGACATAGGCGATGCGCCCGTCGCGCACGGCAACCGCCCTTGCCCAGGAACGATTTCCATCGACCGTGTACACGCTGCCGTTACGCAACACGACGTCGGCATTCTGTGCGGTCGATTGAGTGCCCGATTGTGTCGCCGAGGGATCGCCAGCTGCGGTAGCCGGCTCTTGCGGCGCACGGTCGCTGCAAGCGGCTGTGCAGCCTGCAGCCACGAACAGCGCGCACCGCAACGATCGGCGAAGTGTGTTCATTGTCATTGAGTCATTCCCGGGCAAGACAAAAAGTATCGATTGTTTTTTCGGCATTCTATGCTAGTTCACAGTTTTCCAGAAATCCGCGATAACGCATACTCGATGTCACATGGCGAAACTTTCATCACCAAAAGTCCGGTTCGACGAGGTTCTGGAGCTGGTCAGCCGTGGCGAGTTCGGTCACGCCGAAGGCTTGTGCCTCGCGCTGCTGCAGAAGCATCCTAACGACGTCAACGTGCTCGGGCTACGGGGCGCCGTATTGATCAAGCTGAATCGGCTCGAAGAGGCCGAGCAGTCGTTGCGTCAGACGATCCGGCTGGCGCCGACGTTCGCCAAACCGCACGAGGATCTCGGACTGGTGTTGCTGAGCTTGAAGCGTCCTGCGGAAGCTGCCGATGTTCTGCGTAATGCGGTAAGGCTCGATCCGGAACTGGAACTGGCCTGGTTCAATCTCGGCAAGGCACTGGCACAGCTGGGGTTTGGCAAGGAGGCGGACGAGTCGTTCGAGAAGTCTTTCAGCCTCAACCCGGAACGCAAGAAACTTGCGCACGCCGCGGAACACCACAAGGAAGGGCGCCTTGAGGAAGCCGAACGCCTTTACCGCGAAGTCGTGCGCGACAATCCGAACAACGTCGATGCGCTGCGCATGCTCGGCCGGATTGCCGTCAGCGCAGGTCGTAACACCGACGCGGAACGTCTCTATCGGCGTGCCGTAAAGCTTGCACCGGACTTCGCAGGCGCCATCACCGAGCTCGGCCGCGTGCTGAAGGAGCAGAACCGGTTCGAGGAGTCGATCGAGTGCTTCGAACGAGTGATCGAACTCGAGCCGGACAATGCGCAGGCGCATTTTCAGCTCGCGGGCGCTCTTGCGCCAGCCGCATTGACCTACCGCGCGATCGAGTCCTACGAGAAAGCGCTGGAACTGCAACCAAAGTTTCCCGGCGCGACGCTGGGACTCGGCCATGTATTGAAGACGGTAGGACGACAGGACGAAGCGATCGCGGCGTACAGGGAGTGTATACGCCTGCGCCCGGACAACGGGGAGAGTTACTGGAGTCTTGCGAATCTCAAGACCTACCGGTTGACGGACGACGACATCGCGGCGATGGAAAAAAGCCTTGCCAACAAGGAATTGACCGATCAGTCGCGAGTGAACTTTCTGTACGCGCTCGCCAAGGCGCACGAAGATCGAGGAGACTTCGACAGTGCCTGGGAATTTTACGCTAAAGGCAATGCAACGCAGCGAATGCTCGAGAAGTACGACCCGGTGCAGACCGAAGTCATGCACGATGCCGTCATCGACGTATTCAGCGCCGGATTTCTGCGCGACAAGGAGGCGGCCGGCAACCCGGATCCATTGCCGGATTTCCAATCGCCGATTTTCATTGTCGGGCTGCCGCGTTCCGGGTCGACGCTGATCGAACAGATTCTCGCGAGTCACAGCCAGGTGGAGGGGACCTCCGAATTGCCCTACGTGGGCCGCGTCGCGACCTCGCTCAACCGGAACAGGGCTGACGGAATCAACTACCCGGAGGCCGTGCGCGAACTGGCGGCCGAACATTTTCAGGCGCTCGGGCAGCAGTACCTCGAGCTGGCGCAGATGCATCGCACGGAAGGTAAGCCGCGTTTCATCGACAAGATGCCGAACAATTTCCCCACGGTCGGATTTCTGCACCTGATACTGCCGAACGCGACGATCGTCGACGCCAGGCGCCATCCCCTGGATGCCTGTCTCAGTTGCTACCGGCAGCTCTTTGCCAAAGGCCAGACTTTTACCTATGACCTGATCGACATCGGCGAGTATTTTCTCGAATACGAACGCATGATGGATCACTGGCATGCGGTGCTGCCCGGCAAGGTCATTACCGTCCAGTATGAAGCGGTTGTCGGAAATTTCGACGTCGAGGTACGGCGATTGCTGGAGCATTGCGGGTTGCCGTTCGAGGAGGCCTGCCTGAGGTTCTACGAAACGGACCGCCCGGTGCGGACGGCAAGTTCGGAGCAGGTAAGGCAGCCGATTCATGCGAGATCGATCGGCTTCTGGAAGCGCTATGACGACAAGCTCGATGAGCTGAAGGAGGTACTGGCGCCTTCGCTGGAGCGCTACGAACGATATCTCGGGTAATTGCCCGTTTTCACGGGCTCCCGATATCGCCCGCTCTCGCGGGCTCCAACAGCGATTCTATTGGCGCTGTTGGAGCCCGTGAAAACGGGCGATCTGAAGAGGCCACAACGATGATCCCTCAATCGAACGGCCAGACCTCCAGACCGTGAATCGCGTTACGCACGTCGAGCGACAATGTAATCGTCAATACCGTCTTCACTCGCGCCAGGTCGTGCAACGCGATCGTCGACGGCGACGATCCCGCGGCAATCAGATCGTCGTTCAATACGCACAGGCCCCGTGCGAATGCCTGGCGTGCGATTCGCGGATCGCCAAGCACCGTATGCGTAAGCTGTCCCGACTCGTACCGCGGCACGGGGAACGCGCGTTGCATGCCCGGTGCCACAAAACGCACGACATCGGAGTTGCTGTCGTTGAACAGTACACCGTCGCGAAACGGCTTCGCGTTATGCGTACCCTCCGGCAGGCTTGCGACACTGCGGACGGTCTTGCCGTCGAATTTCAGCAGCCCTCCCGTCCTGAGACCGCTGAAATACAGGCCACGCTCGAGGCACTGCACGCTGTTCAGGTGCAGCGCATTGGACGGAGCCGGGCCGCTATTGTTCGCCGGATCGGCCTGCGGATCGAACGCCGAACACTGCAAACCGCCATTCGAGCCGCGGACGTGCAATCCCCAGGAAAAACGATTCTGGTCGAGATCGAAGCCCAGCAGCGAGTCGAAGCCCGTCGAGGTCAGGTAGATACGCCTTTTGAAGCGACTGATCTCGTGACAATGTTTCAGGTAGGGCGAGCGGTACGACGCGAGCCTCACGAAGCGCCGGTCGTAGACGAACAGTTCGTCACTCGCTGCGATAAACACCCTGTCGCCGTCAAACGCGATGCCGCGAAGGCCGCGATCCCAGCCGCGTCCCCGCCAGTCGATGTCGGCAGTGTTCCAGTCGACGGTCTGTACCACGCGCTCTCGCTCGAGGTCGACAAGATATACGCCGCCGTGGCTTTCACCCTGGCGGCTGCCCCGTACCACGGAGGTCGCGATCAATACCGTCATGGGGCCTCAAAAACTGCGGCTATACCCGTGAACATGGCCATATATGCGGAAGTACTCTGGCATTGCAATTCAACTCGGGATTAGAATGAAACGTAGCTTCGACAAGGCCAAGTGCATTGTCCACACGGCAAGTTCCATAATGTGGGATCATTGTGGGATAAATAAGCTGCTCAAACAGGGGGAGCATGATGCCAGGCAAGGATTTCTCGCCGTACTTTAACCGCAGTGCGCTTGCCGTGGCGGTGTCGGCCGCATGTGCCGGAACGCAGGTCGCCGAGGCGCAACAGCAGGCACTCGACGAGATCATCGTTACCGCGACCAAGCGCGAGATGAACGTGCAGGACGTGCCGATCGCAGTTACCGCGTTTGGCGAACAGGACATCGTCCGGCAGGGATTCAAAAAACTCGACGACTACGTCGGCCAGATTCCGGGCCTGGCTTTCAGCCGGCGTGAACCCGGCGGTACCACGGTCCTGATGCGCGGTTGCACGATCTCCGGTTTGTCTTTTGGCGGCAGCACCACAACCTCCATCTATCTCGACGAACAGCCGATCACTGCGGCGGGCCGCAATCCCGACGCGCGCCTGATTGACATCGAACGCGTCGAGGGGTTGAGCGGGCCGCAGGGCACCCTGTTCGGCGATGCATCGCAATGCGGGTCGCTGCGCGTCATCACCAACAAGCCGGACAGCACGGCATTCTCGAGCTGGGTCGATCTCGGTGTCACCCAAGTGTCCGAAGGAGACACCGGTTTCGGTGTCAGCGGCATGGTCAATGTTCCGCTGGTCGAAGGCAAAGTCGGCCTGCGCCTGGTCGGCTTCGTCGAGGAGGAAGCCGGGTACATCGACAACATCCTTTCGACAAGCCCGGGCGGTACTTTCGATAACGCCGAATTCGCCGGGGAAGACGTGAATTCGTCGACGAACAGCGGCGCGCGCGTGGCGCTGCGCACGTTGATCGACGACAACTGGCTTGTCGATGCATCGGTGATCTGGCAGAAAAAAGAACTGGACGGCTTCGGCGACACCGATATTGCCGACCAGTTCTATGCCGGACGCAGCATCGGCGACCTGGAACAGGTTCGCTTCGGCACGGACCGCTGGGATGACGAGTGGTATCAGCTCGCACTGACGGCGGAAGGGAGCCTCGGCTTCGCGGATCTGCTGGTGACCGGCTCATTTTTTACTCGCGAGACGCTTTACGAAGCGGATGCGACTTCGTACCACTTCGCGTTTAATCAACTTGCCGACTATATTGACGACCTTAACACCGCCTACGACACGACGATCTACGATTTCGGTGGCGACCCCCAGGCCTTTGCTTTCAATAACGAGAAAGAAGATCGCTACACGTTCGAAGCGCGGCTGAGCACACCCGCCGATTCGACCAGTCGCTGGAACGGCATCGTCGGATTCTTCTACAATCGCGAAGAAGGCCATACCAAATTCTACGGCGCCAACCACCAGTTCGACGGGTCGCCGGCGTTTGCTTACCTGAACTATCTCGCCTATTACTACGACCCGAGCTTCCCGGTGCCGGCGCCGCCTTCCGGCGGCAACTGGTTTACCGGTGTCTACGATTCGACCATCGAGCAGACGGCGATATTCGGCGAAGTCGGCTTCGAAGTGACGGAGAATTTCAACATTACCGTGGGCGGCCGCTTTTTCGACCTCGAACTGGACCGCACCTTGAAGCAGGGATCGCTGTTTACGTTGGGCAACGAACCCGATTGCGCTGTCAATTTCTGTTTCGCCGACGCCGTCGGCACATCGTCGGAGTCGGACTTCGTACCGAAAGTCACGTTCGACTATCACATCAACGACGACACGATGGTGTATGCGACGTATTCGGAGGGCTTCCGCCGCGGCGGCGCCAATGCGGCGCGCGCGACCTCGATATTCGGCCCCGGTCAGCCGCTGCATACCTATACCTCCGACACGATGAAGAATCATGAACTCGGTATCAAGTCGACCTGGGCCGACGGCCGTTTCAGGCTCAACGCCACCGTCTATCACATGATCTGGGAACGCATTCAGCTGCAGGCAAACGATCCGAACATTTTCACGCTCGGCATCGTCAATTTCCCGGAAGCCGAGCTTGACGGCGTCGAAGCTCACCTGAGCTGGCTGCCGGCCGATGGCTGGGACATCGGAGCGACGATTGGCTGGAACGAGGCAGAAATATCCAAGGACGCGACGTTGTTTGAAGGCAGTCCCAACCCGACGTCGGTGACTGCGGGTACGCGGCTGCCGATCATGCCCGACTGGAAAGGCAGCCTGTCGGTCCAGTACACCTGGACCGCCGAAATGCTGGGCGGAACTCCGTTTGTGCGCGTCGATCACAATTACAACGGGGAAGCGACGAGTTCGCTGGAAGGCATCCAGTCAATCGTTTTCGCCAATCCCGTGCGGGTGCACGATCCCTACAACATCACCGACGTTCGTTTCGGCATCGACGCCGACGGCTGGAGCGCGGCGCTGTTCGTCGAAAATGCATTCGACGAAAGAGCGCAGCAGTTCTTCAACGATCGCTGGGCGCAGACGCGCCTGTCGATCAATCGCCCGTTGTCCTTCGGCATTACATACCGCAAATATTTCGAGTAACTTGCCGACGAGCGACCCCGTGGACATCGAAAAACCCATGCGAGAACTCGGGCCGGTCGATGTCGACCTGCTGCGCCAGGCGATTCTCGACCAGGACGAAGCCGCCTGGCACGAGGAACAGGTGCGGCAGGAATCCTACGAGGTGCATCGGCAGACGCAGTCGATCGTGCTCGTGTTCACCGACGGCAGCGGCTGGCCCGACATCGAAATCCGCAAGGAGCCGGGCTGGGATCGCCTCGCTGATGTTGCCATTCCGGTGATGCACGACATCATCGATCGCTGTTACCCGAAAGGCGGCACGATCATCCGGGCGATGGCCGCGAAACTGCTGGTGGGAGGCAAGATACGTCCGCACCGGGACTCGCATCAGTCGTTTCATCACGGGCATCGTATCCACGTGCCGATCACGACCAATCCAAGGGTGCGTTTCATCATCGACGGCAGGCCGTACCGCTTCGACGTCGGGCAGGCTTACGAACTCAACAACCAGCTGACCCACAGCGTCGCCAACAAGGGCGGGGAAGACCGCATCAGCTTCATCTTCGATTACGTGCCGCCGGACGTGCTGGGCCGCGTCGCGGCCTGAATATTCGCGGGTCGCCCGCAATGGCGGGCTCCACAATGTGTCCCCGCTACTTTTTGTAGGAGGCCGCCATTGCGGGCGACCCCTCTCTGCATCACGCGAGTTCGATATAAACCCGCCGGTTGCGTTTACCTTTTTTCTCCACTTTGGCCACCCACGCGCGACCGACTTCACCGGTCGATTTCAGGTGCGTCCCGCCGCAGGGCTGCAGGTCGACGTTTTCGATTTCCAGCAAGCGTACCTTGCCGGCGCCCTTCGGCGGCTGCACGGACATCGTACGCACCAGTTCAGGCTGAGCCTCGAGTTCCGCGTCACTGATCCAGCGGCAACGGATGGGGTGATTTGCATCGACCAGCGCTTGCACGGCTGCGGTCACGGAATCCTTATCGACGGTGTCCTCCATGTCGAAATCCAGTCGACTGCGATCGGCTCCGATGTTGCCGCCGGTGACACCGTAACGCAAAACGGCGCCAAGCAGGTGCAATGCCGTGTGCATGCGCATGTGACGATAGCGCCGTTCCCAATCGACCGATGCATGCACGCCCTGGCCTGGCGACGGAAACGGGGTACCCGGGGCGACGATGTGCCGGATGGCTCCGCCGTCGCCGTAGCGCGTATCGACCACCGGCAAACTGTTGCCGTCCCAGCGTATGCCGCCGGTATCGCCGGGCTGGCCGCCGCCCATCGGATAAAAGACCGTGCGGTCGAGCACGATCGATTCGCCATCGACACTCACGACCGTAGCGTCGCAACCCTTGAGATAGGAGTCGTCTCTAAACAGTGATTCGGTCATTTGCAGGCGTGCGTCCGTGTCGAATTGATTGAGGTGCAATGTAGCGATTTGCGGAGGGTGCGGCAATTGACGGAGGGTCGCCCGCAAGCGGTGCGGCACCGCACCCGCCATTGCGGGCGACCGCCGCGGCCAAAATTGACGAAACTTTGCAGTCAACTGTGACCAAGTGCAGTAAAATTGCTCATTCGCCTGTCAGAATGCCAGGTCTGACCAGCCCCCGGCGGACCGGTATTTTCTCGACGATTGCGGGCGCGGACGTACTCAAACCACACTGAAATAACTGCTTTTCCATGGATTTATGCATACCTGACGGGATTTTTGGATGAAAGGACGGTCATTCGTTACGCTTACAGCTGCAACTTTTTGCGGGCTCGCGCTGTTGGCATGTTCCGAACAGAAAACGGCCGATCCCGGACAGGCCGAACGGAGCGTACGCGTCATTGTGGAGCCGCTGCAGTACAGCAGCGAGGACACGCGGGTCGAAGCGGTCGGCACGTCGCGCGCCGTGCAGTCCATTGCGATCCATCCCGCGACCTCCGGCGAAGTCGTGGCCGTAAATTTCGAACCGGGCCATCCGGTCGAGGAAGGCGATGTACTGATCGCCCTCGATCAGCGCGATGAAAAACTTGCGGTAGAGCTTGCGGAAGTACGCCTGGCAGACGCAACGCGTCTGTACGACCGGTATCAACGTGCCGGAGACACCGGTGCAGTTTTGCCGACAACGCTCGATGCCGCCCGCGCGGCGGTCGAGGCGGCGGGCATCGAACTCGACCGGGCCAGGATCGCGCTCGACTACCGCACTATCGAGGCACCGTTCAGCGGTTTCGTCGGAATAACCGACGTCGATCCGGGCGACCGGGTCAATCCGGACACGATGATTACGACGCTGGACAACCGCAGCGCGTTGCTGGTCAGTTTCGAGGTTCCGGAAATCCTGATCGGCGATCTCGAGGTGGGCGCTGAAGTCGAGGTCGCGACCTGGCAAAGCCGTGAACCGACGGCCTACGGCCTGATCGTCGATATCGGCAGCCGCATCGATCCGGTGACGCGGACCTTCGTCGCGCGTGCCTGGGTCGAAAACGAAGCGGACAGCTTGCGGCCGGGGATGAGTTTCAGGGTCGCCATGAATCTGCAAGGGACGCCGTACCCGGTGATTCCGGAAACCGGCGTGCAGTGGGGAGCGGAAGGCGCGCACGTCTGGTCCGTCGTCGAGCGGCGGGCGCATCGTGTTCCGGTCACGATCATCCAGCGGCAGCAAGGCCGGATACTCGTGGACGCCGATCTCGAGGAAGGCGACCTTATAATCGTCGAGGGCGTGCAGCGCATGCGCGAGGGCATCGACGTGAGCTACGAGCCCGCGAGCCTTGCAGATCGCGCGCTGGAAGGCGGTACCGGCACCATGGTGCCGGCGGCCTCGGACTGACATGGAGGAGTCGGGCAAACGGGAGGGGCTGCCGGACGAGTCGCTCAACGGTTCCATCGAGCGCGCCGAGCTCGAAAACAACGTCAACGACCTCCCGAGCCTCAGTATCCGCCGGCCGGTGCTGGTGCTGGTATTGAACCTGTTGATCCTGCTCGCAGGACTGGCGGCGATACTGGCGGTCGAAATTCGCGAGTTGCCGGACGTCGACCTCCCCATCGTGAGCGTTCGTGCCGAGTACCCGGGCGCGTCGCCGGAAACGATGGATGCGGAGGTGATCAGCATCATCGAAGGCGCCGTCGCCCGCGTGTCCGGAATCCAGAACATCGATTCGGCGTCCGAGGAAAATGAAGGACGCATGCGGATCGAGTTCCGGCCCGGTGTCGACCTGGACAGCGCCGCCTCGGACGTGCGCGAAGCGGTCAGCCGCATCATGCGGGAATTGCCGGAACGCGTTGAGCAGGTCGACGTCGTCAAGGCCGACGACGATTCGGACTCGATCGTGAACATCGCCGTTCTTACCGACTCGCTGGTCGAGGAAGATGTCACCCGAATCGTCGAGAAGGACATCATTCCGGAACTGGTTTCCATCGAAGGCGTTGCCGACGTTCAGCTTTTCGGCGACCGGCAACGCATGCTGCGAGTGGTCGTCGACCCGTTGCGCCTGACGAGCTACGGGCTTTCGGTCACCGACGTGGCCGATGCATTGATGCTCGCGCCGTTTGACGTCCCTGCCGGCAGTTTTCGCTCCGAGGATCAGGAATTGATCGTTCGGGCAGATGCTTCCGTCGTCACCGCCGAACAGGTCGCGTCCATCATTATCCGGGGCACGGTGCGGATCGGCGATGTTGCCAGCGTGTACTTCGGGCCGGAAGACGCGGAAGCCTACACCCGGCTCGACGGGCGCAACGTCATCGGGCTCGGAGTGGTGCGCCAGGCGGAGTCGAATACGATCGAAATTTCCGATGCCGTTCACACAGCTATCGAGCGCATCAACAATCGTTTTGACGACCTCGAACTGATCGTCACCGATGACAATGCAATTTTCATTCGCAGTTCCGTTTCCGAGGTGCTGCTCACGCTGTTTTTCGCAGTAACCATAGTCGTTGCGACGATCTGGCTGTTCATGGGATCGATCCGCGCAACGCTGATACCGACCATGGCGATTCCGGTGTCCCTGATCGGCACCGTCGCTGCGATCTGGATCGCCGGCTTTTCCATCAATATTCTGACGCTGCTGGCCCTGGTGCTCGGCACCGGACTGGTGGTCGACGACGCCATCGTCGTGCTCGAAAACATTCAGCGAAGACGCGCGCAAGGCCTGGGTGCGCGCGCGGCCGCGGTTCTCGGGACGCGCCAGGTATTCTTCGCGGTGGTGACGACGACCGCGGTACTGGTGTCCGTATTCATACCGATCGCATTCCTGCCGGGTACCGCCGGCAGGCTGTTCCGCGAATTCGGCGCGGTGCTGGCCGTTTCGGTCGCGATTTCCTGCTTTGTCTCGTTATCGCTCGTGCCAGCCGCCGCGTCGCGGCTCCCCGAAGACAGAGCCGAAAACCGGATTCGGCTCTTTCTGGGTCGTCTCGGCGCCCGCTTGAAATCGTTCTACGAACGCTCGCTCGCAGTAACCCTCAATCATCCGTTCGTACCGCTTGTCGTCTCTCTCGTTCTGGCTGCCGGCGCCATACCGCTTTTCCAGACGCTGGATCAGGAACTCATGCCGCCGGAGGATCGTGGATCGATCCAGGTCGAAGCGTCCGGCCCGGACGGTGTCGGCATCGGGTACATGGACCGGCAGACGCGCACGATCGAAGAGATTCTGCAGCCGCTCGTCGACAACGGAGAAGCGAAGTCTCTGTTTACCATCGTCGGTTCATGGGACCCGAACCGCAGTCGCGTGAACGTGCCCCTGGTTGACTGGGACTTGCGCGACAGGAGCCAGCAGGAGATCAGCGCATCCCTCGAAGAACCCTTGTCCCGAATTCCGGGCGCCAGGGTTTCGATTTCCAGCAGCAACAGCCTCAATCTGCGCCGTGCCGGCGGCGAACTGGAAGTCGCGCTTACCGGCAACGAATACCCGTTGATCTTCGAAGCCGCCCAGGAGTTCGTGCGGGCGATCGAAGAGCGCCTGCCGAATCTGTCGCAGCCCGAAATATCCTACGATCCGACGCAGCCGCAACTGTCCGTGGAAATAGACCGGCGCCGCGCCGCCGACCTGGGCGTCGATCTGGAGAATCTTGCTACGACGCTGCGGGCGATGATCGACGGGGATGACCTTATCGATCTCAATATCGAGGATGAGGCGGTGCCGATACTCCTCGAATCTTCGAGCGGCGAGATCAACGACCCGTCGGACCTCGTCAATCTTTACGTAAGCACGGAATCCGGCGGATTGTTACCGCTGTCCAGTGTCGTCACGCTGAAAGAAGAGGGCGTTGCTGCGCAACTGGATCGACAGGCGCAGCGCCGCGCCATCGAAATCGGCATTGAACTGACGGGGAGTTATCCGCTGCAGGCGGCGGTCGACGACCTGCGGCAACTCGCCGATGAAGTATTGCCGGACAACATCGAAATGATCCTGCTCGGCGAGGCCGCGACGCTGGAAGAAACGTCGCGAGAGGTCGCAATTACCTATGCCATCGCGCTGGCCGTGATTTTTCTCGTGCTCTGCGCGCAATTCGAAGGGTTTACGAGCTCGGTGGTCGTCATGCTGGTGGTGCCGTTCGGCGTCGCCGCCGCGATACTGGCGCTTTTTATCACCGGGACGTCGGTCAACATCTACTCGCAGATCGGCCTGGTTCTCCTGATTGGGCTGATGGCCAAGAACAGCGTGTTGCTGGTCGAGTTTGCCGACCAGCTCAGGGATCGCGGCTATGGGATACGGGAAGCGATCGAGGTCGGCGCCGCCGTTCGACTGAGGCCCGTAACGATGACCATGATCGCCACCGTGGTCGGCGGCTTGCCGCTTATCCTGAGCGGCGGTGCCGGCGCGGAAGCGCGTTCGTCGATCGGCTGGGTCGTATTCGGCGGCCTGGGTCTGGCCGCGATTTTCACGCTGTACCTGACGCCCGCCCTGTACCTGATGCTGGCGCGTTTCTCGTCCGCCCGCGCTGAGGAGACAGAGCGCCTGCGGGAAGAACTTCAACAGGCACGCGTCGTCGCCGACACGCACTGATACGGTTGATTCGCCCACCTGCAACCCGCGATTCGGGTTATTCCCGACGTCGCTATCGGGTCGTAGCGGTTTTCTCGCCGGCGTAGCGCCTGAACCAGGCCATGATGTTGTCCGTTTTCGCGATCATGTGGGACGGCCGCCCGGCGATGAAGTGCGGCGCATCCGGCACACGTATCAATGCCGTGTCTATTTTGCGGAGCTTCAGCGCCTGGTAGAACTGTTCCGACTCGGAGATCGGCGTCCGGTAATCGGCTTCGCCGGTCATAAGTGCCGTCGGCGTCACGACGTTGCCGACCAGTGACAAGGGCGATACGGCCCAGTACTGGTCAGGATCGACCCAGGGATCCTCCGAGAACCACGCCATGCGAAAAAACGGGTACATGTCCGCCGTGAGCACGAAGCTGAGCCAGTTGATGACCGGCTTGACCACGACCGCCGCGCGAAAGCGTTCAGTCTTGCCGACGATCCATGCCGTCAGCACCCCGCCGCCGGAGCCGCCCGTCACATAGAGCTGTTCGGGGTCGGCAACACCGTTTTCGATCAGCGCGTCGACGCCCGACATCAGGTCGTCGTAATCGTTGCCCGGATACGCGTACTGAATCTGGTGCGCAAAGTCCGCGCCGTAACTCGTGCTGCCGCGCGGGTTCACATAGAGCACGACATAGCCCTCCGCCGCGTAGCGCTGGATTTCAGCTGCGAAGTTCGGCCCGTATGCAGCGTAGGGGCCACCGTGGATTTCGAGGATCAGCGGATACTTTCGATCGCTCTCGTAGTCCGGCGGATAGGCAGCCCAGCCTTCGATCGTGCGCTCGTCGTGCGAGGACTCCCAGGAGATTGTTTCTATGCGGGCCATGTCCCGCTGTCCGAGGAGATCCTCGTTGAGCGACGTCAGTTGGCGCGAATCCTTGCCGTTGCGTGCCACTGCGACGTCGGCGGGCGTCGAGGCATCGCCCTCGGTGTAGGCATAGCTTCCGTTCTCCGCGACGCTGTAGCTGCCGCTTGTGTACGGTCGTCCCAGCGATTCGCCGCTCAGATTATGCTCGTAGGTCGCGACGCTTCCGTTCAGGCCGACAAGCGCCAGTCTGCGCATGCCGTGATCGTCGTAGCTGATGAACACGCCGTTGCTGTTGCCGTGCCATTGCGGATCGCCAACGGCACGGTCGAGATCGGCGCTCAATGCGCGCGAATTCGATCCATCCAGGTTCATCACATAAAGGATGGAGTTCTCGTATCCCCTTTTCCGCTCGTCGAAACCGACATAGGCAATGAGGCGTCCATTCGGTGACACGACCGGCTGGCCGTCCGGCCCGTCACGATCTGTCAGCTGGGTGAGTTCTCCGTCGGCGAGCGCGATGCGGTAGATTTCAGCTTCTTGCGGGTCGTGTTCCCAGTCCTCCTCGCGATTCGCGGAAAAGACGATCGCGCCGCCGTCCGGCGTGAACGACAGCGGCCCGCTGTGGTTGTAGTCGCCGCCCGTCAGCTGGCGCGGCGTGCCGCCATCGGACGGCACGACGAAGATGTGCGAGTAGCCCGGCTCGAGATAACCGGCGCCGTCGAAGCGATAGAAAACGCGCTCTATGACTTTGACGGGCTCCGCCCAGTCTGCTCCCTTGGGCTTTTCCGGAGGCTTCGCAAACGGCTCTGCCTTGGCCGGAACCTGCATGCTGAACGCAAGCGAAGACCCGTCAGGCGCCCATGCGAGGGCCTGCGGCGATTTCTGCAAATTGGTGACGAGCGCGGTCTGGCCGGTATCCATCCAGCGGACGTACAGTTGCTGACTGCCCTCCGCATCCGACAGGTAGGCCAGACGACTTCCATCCGGCGACCAGCGCGGCGACGTATAATCGTTGCGGCCGGAGAGCAGCGGCCGGTGATTCCCACCGTTGCTGTCCACGATCCAGAGGTTGCTTCGGGTCGAATCCGACATGATGTCGTTCGACTTCCGCACATACACCACCTTGCGGCCGTCCGGCGAAATCTGCGGATCGGACGCGTACTCCAGCTGGAAAATATCGAGTGCCGAGAATCTGCCGTCCGCTGAGGCGGGCGCGGCGGACAGCGCAAACAGCAGCGCCATGCAGAGGGTGGGCGAATTGCGGTATGCAGGCATCATTTTTTCCTCAGGAGGCGTCCGTCGGGAATTCGACTAGAATGACCGCGGTCGTTGTGCGTTGTTTGGCGAACGAGGGTAAAGCATGTCGATTGAGCGTTCCAGTCGCAGATCATTACTCGAGATGCTCCCGGGCGGCCGGCCATTTCTGAAAATGCACGGACTGCGCAATCATTTCGTCATCGTGGACGGACGCAACGATCCCTGGCAGCCTGGCAAGGAAGAGATACTTCGACTTTGTGATGCGCAAAGCGGAGTCGGCGCGGACCAGATCGTCGTGATCGAAAGACCTTCCGCCGCAGGTAAGGCCGACGACGCCGTTGCGTTTGCCCGTTTCTGGAACGTTGACGGCCGCGAAGCCCAGGCCTGCGGCAATGCGACCCGCTGTGTCGCCTGGCTTCTGCTCGAGGAACAGGGAAGCGACGACCTGCTGCTGGAGACGCGTGTCGGCGTCCTGCAGTGCCGTCGGGCCGGCCCGCAGCGGGTAAGCACCGGAATGGGCCGAATCAGCATGGACTGGCGCGACATACCGCTAAGCCGCGAGCTCGATACCTGTCATCTCGACCTGCAACGCGGCCCCCTGAAAGATCCGGTAGCCCTCAACATCGGCAATCCACACATCGTCTTTTTCGTCGACGACGTCGACGATGTCGACCTCGAAGCGCTGGGGCCGCCGCTTCAGAGCGACCCGCTTTTCCCGGAGCAGGTGAACGTCGGGGTCGCACAGGTGCTCTCGGAATCGCGCATGCGCCTGAGGGTGTACGAGCGCGGCGCGGGACTGACGATGGCCTGCGGGAGCGGCGCCTGCGTCGCGGTGTTTGCGGCCCTCGCACGCGGCCTGACGGACTCGCGTCGCATGACGGTCGAGCTGCCCGGCGGAAATCTGGACATCGAAATCCTTCCGGACGGTTCGGCAGTCATGACCGGCCCGGTCAAATTTTCCTTCAGCGGATACCTGCCGAAAAGGGGACAGTGACCTTAATTGGCGCGAAAGGGGACAGTGACCTTTTCCCCGACCGCAAAAGGGGGCAGTGACCTTTTCCCCAACTAAGGTCACTGTCCCCAAATCCCGCAATTAGGGTCACTGTCCCCTTTCCCGGTGTCCCCTTTTCCGGTCCCCTTTTCCGAATCCGGTATGATCGCGGGTCGGGACACGGCGAAGCGGGGATCCGCCTTGAAAAAGTATCATTGCGCGATGCTTGTCGCGCTTTCATCGCTTGCGGCCTGCACAGCGGAACGTACTGTGAATTACGAAGAAGAAACGGACAGGATGTTTGCCGCCTACCAGGGGGAGCAGACGCCCGGAGCGGTGGTCCGCGTCATTAAAGATGGACAGCCGGTCATGACCCGCAGCTACGGCATGGCGAATATCGAAAAACAGATCCCGGTTACGGCGGATACCAATTTTCGGTTGGCCTCGGTCAGCAAGCAGTTCACCGCGATGTGTATACTGATGCTGGTGGACCGCGGCGAGCTTGGTCTCGACGATTCGCTGACGGACCTGTTTCCGGATTTCCCGGAGTACGGCAGCGGTATTACGATTA
The DNA here is from genome assembly GCA_040902105.1 of Woeseia sp. Lineage (GTDB taxonomy): Bacteria > Pseudomonadota > Gammaproteobacteria > Steroidobacterales > Woeseiaceae > IDS-8. The sequence goes on along the minus strand of JBBDXW010000055.1, from coordinate 11,543 downwards.
CGAACCTGTTGCAGCATACGTCGGGCATCATCGATTACGAGCCGTTCGTCCCCGAGGACTCGCCGGTACAGGTGCTCGACGCAGGCGTGCTGGACCTGATGCGCCGGCAGGACCATACCTATTTCGATCCCGGCACTGAGCATCGCTACAGCAATTCAGGCTACGCGGTACTCGCGATGATCGTCGAGCAGGTTTCCGGTCAGCCTTACCCTGCGTTTCTCGAGGAGAACATTTTCGACCCGCTCGGCATGCGGAATACAGCGGCCTACCAGAACGGCGTATCGAGCGTGTCGAACCGCGCGTACGGCTACCACGTGACCGATGACGGCGCGGAGCTCAGCGACCAAAGCCCCTGGAGTGCCGTGCTGGGCGACGGCGGGATCTACAGCTCGGTCGTGGACCTGACCCGGTGGGACGAGGCCTTATACGCGAACGACATGATCGACGAAGGCCTCAAGCGACAGGCGTTTACACCCTTTCTCGAAGATTACGGGTTTGGCTGGCGCATCGACGAATACGCCGGGCACCCGCGGATGCATCACGAGGGCAGCACCGTGGGGTTTCGGAATTTCATACAGCGATTTCCGGACGAGCGGCTTACAGTTATCGTCCTGAGCAACCGCCGCAGCCCGGAAGTCCAACCCCTTGCGGACAAGGTCGCCGACCTGTTCCTCGACTGAGCGATCAGGGCTGATAAATGACGTAAATTTTCTTCGTCGTTTCGAGCACCTCCCATTCGCCGGCAAAACCCGCGGGGATGGTAAAATTATCCCCGGGCTCGAGCGGATGCTCGTTCCCATCCAGATCGCGCAGGAGCGATCGCCCGTACAGTATCTGGCAGAATTCATTCTCGGTATAATTGACCTTCCAGCAGCCGGGTTCCGCCTCCCATTCGCCGGCGAAAAATTTCTCGTCAACACTCGTGAAGTGATTCCAGGTTCGCTGCAGGGGCCGGCCGAAGACGCATTTTTCCGCGGGAACAGGCTCCTCGCTGAACTGAGGAATATTTTCGTCGAAAAACACGAGTTCGTGAATTGTTTTGTTGTCCATGTCTACCGGCCGAGTGGAAGGCGAAGGCGGATTGTCCCGCGCGGAGCCCGGAGCCGGCAAGTCGTCGCAAGTGTCCTGTTCAATAGCGAAACGATTTATGCGGGGTAAGCGTGCATCGTTTAAAATGTGCAGCCCGGTTGGCGGACCTTTCGGCAAGCCGCATTGGACGGCAACCACTCACAACAATGGGGCAAGCTTGATATGGACGTTAAGAATGCAGCGTCGGGTTTTGGCAAAGCGGTCAGGGTGGCCGCGATTCTGTTGCTTGCGGGTGTCGCTCACGGCCAGGAGCCCGCCGCAAGCGAAATTCCGCAAGTCTCACTGACGCCCTTCGGCGGCTACACCTTCGGCGGCGAGTTCACGGACGAAGATGACAGCCTGTCGGTCGAAGTCGACGACGCCGCGCACTTCGGTCTGATCTTCAATATTCGCGAGTCTGCGAATACGCAGTGGGAGATTTTTTACGCACAGCAGCAGAGCGAGGCGGATACATCGGACGTGTCGCCAGCGCAGCCGCTCGTGGATATCGACGTGCAGTATTTGCAGATCGGCGGGACTTACGTGGCGGACGGGTACCGGGCCAGGCCTTTTATGGCCGCGACCGTAGGCGTTACCCGCTTCGATCCGGGCCCGTTGACGTTCGACACCGAGAATTTCTTTTCCTTCGGCATCGGCGCAGGCTGGCAACTGCAGCCGATGGACAGGCTCGGCCTGAGACTGGAGGGCCGCCTGCTCGGCACTTTGCTGCATTCGGACACTGCACTCTTTTGCGAAACGGGCCCGGAGGAAAATGTCTGCGCGATCGTGGCCAAAGGTGACGTCTACTGGCAATTGCAGACCTCGCTGGGGGTGGTGTTTCGTTTTTGACTGGGTTTCCGGAATCGTCGAGGTCGCCCGCAATGGCGGGCTCCTGCAAGGGGATTAGCCAAGCCGGATAAATCGCGCTTTGTAGGAGCCCGCCATTGCGGGCGACCTCGACGGCGAATCTTCCGCAGGGCTCAATTCAGCAACGCGTCGACCAGCGGCACCACGCCTGTCGCAATAGGGTCGACAACCGGCAGGCCGGTTTGTGCTCCGGCGCGTTTCATTGCGGCCGTCCGTTCGGACGCGTCCAGCTTCGCTGTGTTGAGACTGATCCCGGCAAATCGTACAGCCGCATTGGTCAGGCGGGCGGCGACGAGATAACGATCGATGCACTGCGGCAACGCCACGATCGGGTAATCCGGATATCCGTCGATCGTCGAACGCGAGGCATCGTGGCACAGCACCAGCGCATCCGCCTGCGAACCGTGTAAAAGCCCCAGCGTGACGGCGGCGTACGCAGGGTGGAACAGCGAGCCTTGCCCCTCGATCACGTCCCAGTGCGCGACATCGTTGTCCGGCGATAACAGCTCGGCAGCACCCGAGAGGAAGTCCGACACGACCGCATCCACCGGAATACCGCTGCCGGCAATCATGATGCCGGTCTGCCCGGTGGCGCGAAACGTTGCGCGTTTACCGCGCGACAGCAGTTCGCGATGTATCGCAAGGGCCGTATATTTTTTGCCGACGCAACAGTCCGTGCCGACCGTCAATACCCTTTGCCCCGTCCGGCGCCGGCCGCTGCCGACGGGTATGCCGTCTGGCGGCTGCCGGACATCGATCAGCCGCCGGCCGGTTTGTTCGGCAATGCGTACGAGCCGGCGCTCGGATGCGAGCCGCGCATGCATGCCGCTCACGATGTCGAGCCCCGCTCGCATCGCTTCCTCAAAGGTATCGAGCCATGCGGGCTCGAAGCGCCCGCCGAACGATGCAACGCCGACGACCAGGCTTCGCGCGCCCGCGGCGCGCGCCTCGGCGGCGGTCATGTCCGGCAAACCGGAATCCGCGCCGCAGCGCGGGTATCGCAACTGGCCGACGCAAAGCGCCGGCCGCCAGTCCACGAGTCCCAGACCGGTCTTGGCATCGCGCGGATTGTCAACCGCGCCGAAAAAGATCAGGTACGGCGTTGCAATTTCCCGCACGGTCATTCAGGTACTCTCTTTTGCGAGCGCCTGATCACCACTCCCGGGCGCGCACCGGTCGCGCGACCGTCATCAAAGACGCTCTGGCCGCCGACCCACACCGTCGCGATGCCGTCCGACAGCAATTCCGGCGACTCCGGCGTCGCGCGATCGATCACGGTGTCGGGATCGAACAGCACGAGGTCGGCACGCGCGCCGGCGCGAATGGTGCCGCGGTCGTCGAAGCCCATGTGGGCGGCCGCAAGCCCGGTCATCTTGTGCACCGCTTGCTCGAGGCTCAGAAGCTTTTCCTCGCGCACGTATCGCCCCAGCACGCGGGTAAACGCGCCCCGCGCACGCGGGTGCAAATCCTCGAACGCGCCGTCGGTGCACACGTTCGTTTCGGGCCAGAGCAGCATGTTGCGTATATCTTCCTCGCGCATGCTGGTACCGATGATGGAATCGGCGCCATTCCCGGTTTGCTCTTCCATTCGTTCGGATTCCTCCGCGAGTTGCATGAATGCCGTTACGGCATCGACGTCGCGGAGCGCGGCGATCTCGGTCAGGGTTTTGCCCACGTACTCCGGCTGCGGATCGAATTGCGTCATCCACAGGCCGTCAGGAGGCGCGATCTGGTCCAGTGCTTCTGCAACGGCAGCGCGGTCTGTGTAATCGCGCTCCGGCAACAGCACCATCAGGTTCGACTGCCAGTATTCGTAAGGATAGATGTCGGCGGTGACCTGCACGCCTTCGGCGCGCGCCGTATCGAGCATGGCGATGATGCGCGGCGTCTCGCCCCACAGCCGCTTCATGGCCAGCTTGATGTGCGACACCTGCACCGGCATGCCGGTCACGCGGCCGATGTTGATGATTTCGTCAAGCGCCTGTTCGAACCAGCGGTCTTCGCTGCGAACGTGGCTTATGTAACGGCCGCCGCTTGCGGCCGTCAGCTTCGCCAGCGCCAGGACCTCCGCCGGATCGGAGTAGATTCCGGGCTCGTACTCAAGTCCGCTCGACAGGCCGAGCGCACCGCTGGCGAGCTCCTGCTCAAGGATTGCGGCCATGGCCTCGACCTCGGCTTCAGTCGCCTTGCGCCGGTAATCCTTGCTGAGCACTTTGGAGCGAAGCGTGTTGTGTCCGACATAGGAGGCGATGTTGATCGCGACGGGCGTTGCCTCGACTTCGGCGAAGAAGCCGGCGAGCGGAAGCTCGGATCCGCCATCCTGGCCGGCAATGACCGTTGTGATTCCCTGGCTCACCGCGGGGAGCGCGTCGGGCTGATCCAGAAGGTCGCGTTCGGCGTGACTGTGCGTATCGATAAATCCGGGCGCGAGCGTCAGTCCGCGGCCCTCGAACAGGACATCGCGGTCGCTGGCCTCGAGATCGCCGACTTCCGCGATGCTGTTGCCCGAGATCCGGACATCGCCTGCGAACGCGGCCGCACCGGTGCCATCGACGATTTGCACGTCGCGAATGAGGAGGCTCCCGGGCTTGTCATCCTGCAGTGGCGCTTCTGCCGGCCGATCCGGTGGAGAGCAGCCGGTCGCCAACGTCCCGGTCAGCGCAATGGCAACGATGGCGCCAATGGAAACGATCGGGCGCGGAATCCTCGGGTTCTGAAGCTGCATGTTCGCACCTCGCCGGTGTCGTTGTTATGGGCTTGCGGCGGCCGCGGTGCACCGGGCCAATGTTTCGCATCCGGTATTGGACCATGCAGCAGCCGATGCATGCCGCCGAATTCACAATATGCAAACCTGCTGTCCCGGCAAACTCATTGGCGGTACGGTCGAGGCAGGGGGAACCGCAATGCAAAAATACTTTCTTTCCGTCCTGGCCGTGCTGTCCGGACTTTCGCTGGCGGCCGGCTCGACCGGACCGGCACATGCCGAGAGCGCAAACGCGGCACCGCCGGTGGTCATCGACGACTTCGGGAAACTGAAGTCCGTCGGCGAACCGCAATTATCGACGGATGGCAGGCAGGTCGCGTACGTGCTCGAAGGCCGGATCTACGTCGTTCCCGTCGGCGGCGGCGATTCCCGGCCTGTTACGACAGGAGGGTCGTCTGCGTCCGAACCTCGCTGGTCCCGCGACGGCAATGTCCTCTATTTTCTCTCCGACCGCACCGGCACAAGCCAGCTCTGGAAGCTTCCGCTCGATTCTTTCGGCGAAGCCGTGCAGCTGACACACCTCGAACAGGGCGTCGACACGCTGCAGTTCTCCCCGGACGAGTCGCGCCTGTTGTTGTCGTTCGACGACGAAGCGGCAAAAGGTGCGGATAAAAAGGACGCGGGGGACGCCGCCGTCAAGGAGCCGTGGGTCATTACCCGACAGCAGTTCAAGGAGGATGAGGGCGACGGATACCAGACGGAGTGGCCCTCGTACCATCTGTATGTCTACGACATCGCAACGGAGAAACTCGAACGGGTAACGACCGGCCGTTACACGGAGGGGGAAGCAGCATGGTCTGCAGACGGACTGCAACTCGTTTTCGTCAGTAATCGCGAAGACGATCCGGACCTCGGTTACGAAAGCGATCTGTGGACGGTTTCCGCCGGCGCGGCCGGCGATTCGCGACCTCTCGCCCGCTTGACGAATGACAAGCGCGTCAAGAGTTCGCCGAAATGGAGTCCGGACGGCAAGTCCATTGCATACCTGAGCGCCGAGGACGGTGTTTACGGTATCCATCAGTTAGCCCTCATGTCCGCGACCGGCGGTGAGGCGAAATACCTGACTGCCGAACTCGACCGGTGGGTGGCGTCCTTCGAGTTTTCGGAAGACGGAAGATGGATCTATTTCCTGTTCGACAATCACGGTGGCCGACATCTTGCTCGCGTGCGGCTGCGCGACGGCGTCATCGAGCGCCTGATCGAGGGCGAACGCAACGTTTCCGCGTTCGACATCGACAGCTCGGGCAGGGCGGTTGCCAGAATCCAGAACATGAACGATGCCGCGGAGCTCTATCGAAGCAACAATGGACGGATCGATCGACTGACGGATGTCAACAAGGAGTATTTCGCGGCGCGGACGACCGGCAGCAAGGAGAAAGTGTCGTATACGGTGGCGGATGGCACGGTTGTAGAAGCGTTTGTCACGAGACCGCCGGGCTTCGAGCCGGGCCGGCGTTACCCCGCGATACTGAAGATTCACGGCGGGCCGGTTGGCCAGTTCAGTTACGGCTACGATTTCGGCTCGCAGTTTTTCGCGGCCAATGGTTATCTCGTCGTCGAACCGAATCCACGCGGCTCGACCGGCCGGGGACAGGCGTTCGTGCGCGCCATCTACCAGACCTGGGGTATCACCGACTACCCCGATGTCATCGGCGCCATCGATCGCGTCATCGAACTCGGCTATGCCGATCCCGAAAAACTGGCTGTCACGGGATACTCCTACGGCGGCTACATGACCAACGTGGTCATTACCGAGAGCGACCGCTTCAAGGCGGCCGCCTCCGGGGCCGGGCACAGCATGATCGCCGCGAATTACGGCCACGACATCTACCAGAAGTGGTACAACTGGGAACTCGGACTGCCCCAGCACAACCGCGACAAGTACGACCGGCTGTCGCCGCTGATGCGCGCCGGCCGCGTCGTCACCCCGACGATTTTCCTCGGCGGCCGTGAAGACTGGAACGTCCCTATACTGAATGCCGAACTGTTCTACCAGACATTGCGGCACCGCGGCATCGACACGCAACTGGTGGTTTATCCAAACTCCCACCACGGCGGCTGGGACCAGAAGTACAGCAAGGACTACCTGGAGCGAATCGTGGCCTGGTTCGACCATCACATAAAGGAGTGATCGCGGGGGCGTCAGGTGCCGTGCCGGCGTCAGGTGCCGGACTTGGATTTTCGGACATTTCGCCGCACGTCAGGTGCCGGACTTGGATTTTTGGACATTTCATTTGGACACGCAATCCGAATCAACCCACTGCGAAATGTCCAAAAATCCAAGTCCGGCACCTGTTCACGCACGGCCGACCGTGACCCGGTCACGTCCGGCGCGCTTGCTCTGGTAAAGCGCCGCATCGGCAAGTGCGATCAGCTGTTCCGGCGATAACGGGTCACCGCGGTTGCGCATCGCTACACCGATGCTGATCGTGGCCGCAACCGATCCATCGCGCGTCTGTATCGGAAGGTCCCGCATGCCGGCGCAGATCCGCTCGCCGATGGCAACGCAGCCCTTTTCATCTATGTCGTGAACGATGACGAGAAATTCTTCGCCACCGTAGCGACAGACGATATCCTGCGGCCGGACCGATGCAACAATCGAACTGGCAACGCGACGCAGGACCTGGTCGCCGACCTGGTGGCCGAACTGATCGTTCACCTGCTTGAAGTTATCGATATCCGCAAGGCAGATGCCGACGGAGTGATTGTACTTGCCCGCGTCTTTCAGCGCAGAGTTCAACAAGTTGGTAGCTCCGCGGCGGTTCCAGAGGCGGGTCAACGGGTCGAACATCGCCTGTCGCCTGGCCTCGCCCAGTTTCGTCACGAGTGCCGACTGTGCATTGCCGAGCTCGACGGTAAACAACTCTCGTTGCGCCATGTCGCCAAGGTCTGCAAGCGTGATGCCGAAACTGGCGTCGGGCTTTCGCGGTTTCACGTCCATGACGCAGAACGTGCCGCTTGTCCTGCCCTCCGAATCCCGGATCGGAAAGCCGGCGTAAAAACGAATCTTCGGCTTATCACAGACGACCGGGTTGCTCATCATGTAAAGATCTTCGAGCGTGTCGGAGACGATCATCTGCTTGCCTTCCCGGACTACTTCCGCGCACAGGCTCTTACTCATCGGCAGCTCCGTGACCTGCCATCCGGACACCGACTTGAACCACTGCCGGTCGCCCTGTACGACGGTGATCGCGGCGATGGGCACGTTAAGCGCGCGCCGCGCCAGTCGCGTAATACGTTCGAAGCGCTCTTCCAGGGGCGTATAAAACGGGTCCAGCGAATGCAGGTTTGCGAGCTTCAGCGTCGCCGTACTTGCCACGGTACGGCTCAAGCCTGTCTCGTCATCGGACGTGGGCATTTCGGCTACTCTTTATAGATTGACCTTGCGGTTATTCGGTCGCCAGATAGCATGAATTTTCTACGTTTTAATGGAAATAGTCACTACGTCGCCAGTCATTAGTTCACGTTTCATCGGTAGATGTGGTCGAAAAAGCAAGGAGTCGGGAAATTGCGCATCGTTGCATCGTTCCGGTCGCACGCGACCTTCAAAACCCTGCCATTGCCATACTATGATGCGTCGATCCCGGTCCGACCTGTTCGAGCGTCTGCGGCGGTCCGCAGCCGGGGGCACCAATAGTGGAAACGAACGTAATCTGGCTCGGCTTTGTGGGAAGCCTGCTCGCGGGTCTCGGTACCGGCGCCGGCGCACTGGCGATATTCCTTGTGCGGCGACTTTCGGAACGCACCGAGAATATTCTCCTCAGTTCTGCCGCCGGTGTCATGCTTGCCGCGACCTTTTTTTCGCTGTTGCTGCCGGCAATCGGCTACGGTGAAATTCTGCACGAAAGCAAGGGGCGCGCCGTCGCTACCGTTATCGGCGGATTTCTTCTCGGCGCAGTTGTGCTGCAGCTTGTTCACCGCTACGTACCGCACGAGCATTTTTTTAAGGGCCGCGAAGGACCGGATACGGAAACGCTCAGCCGTATCTGGTTGTTCGTGATCGCAATAACGCTACACAATTTCCCGGAAGGCATGGCTGTCGGTGTCGGCTTTGCGGGAGGCAACATCGGAAATGGCGTCGCCCTGGCAACCGGTATCGGGTTGCAGAACATTCCGGAAGGCCTGGCGGTCGCCGCATCGTTGCTCGCAATCCGCTACACACGCACACAGGCGTTTCTTGCCGCCTGCCTGACCGGCCTCGTGGAGCCTGTCGGCGGCCTGGCCGGAAGCATTGCCGTTTCCGTTGCGGAACCGTTGATGCCGTGGATCCTCGGCTTTGCGGCGGGTGCGATGTTGTTCGTCATCAGTGACGAAATAATTCCGGAAACCCATCGCGGCGGCTACCAGAATCTCGCGACGTTCTCCTTGCTCGGCGGTTTTTCCGCGATGATGTTCCTGGACGCGACACTCGGCTGACGGCAGCGTACGACCGTGATTGATTCAAGGTAAGCTACGTGCATGTCCGATCCTTTCGAAGAAAGCGCGCTGCGATATCACCGCCTGCCGACGCCCGGCAAACTCGCGGTGACGCCGACCAAACCGCTGGCGAACCAGCTCGACCTGGCGCAGGCCTACTCCCCAGGCGTCGCCTGGCCGTGCCTGCGTATCAAGTCGAATCCGGACGACGCGGCCCTGTATACGGCGCGCGGCAACCTGGTGGCCGTCATATCCAATGGGACGGCAGTCCTCGGGCTTGGCGCCATCGGGCCGCTCGCGGCAAAGCCGGTCATGGAAGGCAAGGCTGTGATTTTCAAGCGGTTTGCGGGTATCGACGTGTTCGACCTCGAAATTGCCGAAACCGATCCGGATATGCTGGTCGAGGTCATTGCACGTCTGGAGCCGACGTTCGGCGGCATCAACCTTGAAGATATCAAGGCGCCGGAATGTTTCGAGGTCGAAGAAAAGCTTCGCGCACGCATGAACATACCGGTCTTTCACGACGACCAGCACGGGACTGCCATCGTTTCCGCGGCCGCTATCAAGAACGGCCTTAAGCTGGTAGAAAAGAACATCGAAGATGTACGCCTGGTGTCCACGGGCGGTGGCGCCGCAAGTCTCGCCTGCCTCGACCTGCTGGTACGCATCGGACTGCCCAGAGAAAACATAACGCTGGTCGATTTGCAGGGCGTCGTGTACGACGGCCGCAAGGAAGACATGAACCCGTACAAGGCGCGTTATGCGCGCCAGACGAAGATGCGCACGCTGGACGACGCAATCGCGGACGCGGATATTTTTCTCGGACTCTCGGCGCCGGACGTACTGAACGCAGACATGGTCCGAAAAATGGCCGACAGACCGTTGATCCTTGCACTGGCAAATCCGACTCCGGAAATTCTCCCGGAGATTGCGAAGGAAGCGCGTCCGGATGCGATTATGGCGACGGGACGATCCGACTATCCGAACCAGGTAAACAATGTCCTGTGTTTCCCATTCCTGTTCCGCGGCGCACTCGACGTCGGTGCAACCGCCATCAATCATGAAATGGAGCTTGCGTGTGTCGATGCGATCGCCGAACTCGCACTGCGCGAGTCCACAGACGAGGTCGCCAGTGTCTACCGGGGCGAAGCGCTGCGCTTCGGCGCCGATTACCTGATACCGAAGCCGTTCGACCCCAGACTCATGGTGGAGGTTTCGTTCGCGGCAGCGAAGGCTGCCATGGACAGCGGCGTCGCTGCCCGGCCAATCCCGGACCTGGATGCGTACCGGCAGAAGCTGAGGAGTTTCAGCCATCGTACGGCCCTGTTCATGCAACCGGTTATCGAAGTTGCCAAAAGAGATCGGCAAAGGCTTGCTTATGCGGATGGGGAAGACGAAGTCGTACTGCGCACGGTGCAGACGGCCGTGGACGAAGGCATTGCCAGTCCGATTGTGATCGGCCGCGCCGCGGTGGTCGCAAGCAAGATTCAGGCACTCGGGCTGCGGCTGCGGCCGGGTGCCGATTTTGAGCTGGTCGACCCGCAGGACGACCCACGGTATCGCGAGTACTGGCAGTTTTACCACTCACGCGTTTCGCGCCGGGGCGTTTCCGTCGATGCGGCAAAAGAACTGATGCGAACCAACAGCACCGTAATCGCGGCGTGCCTCGTGGCACTGAACGACGCCGATGCGATGATCTGCGGCAAGGTCGGCCGATTCGACCGCCATCTGAGACACATTATCGAGATCATCGGCCCCGAGACAGCGGGACGGAGAATTTCATCGATGAGCGTGCTGATTCTGCCTCAGGGTCCGCTGTTCATCGCCGACGCCCACATCGCCATTGAGCCGACGGCCGAGCAGATAGTCGACACGACGCTTGCATGCGCTGAACGGATCAGCAACTTCGGCATCAGGCCGAAAGTCGCGCTGCTGTCGCATTCGAATTTTGGTTCGTCCCGCGCCCACGGCGCGAGGAAAATGCGCCACGCAGTGCAAATGCTGCATCAGCGCGCGCCCGATCTTGAAGTCGACGGCGAGATGCACGCAGCCACGGCACTGAACCAGGCGGTGCGCGACACGATCAACCCCTTCTCCACCCTGAAGGGAGCTGCAAATCTGCTGATTATGCCGGACCTCGACACGGCGAACATCTCCATGGAACTGACTCGTTCGATTCACGATGCGCTGCTGATAGGGCCGATTCTTTCCGGCACGGCGAGGCCGGCGCACATCGTCACGCAAACTGCCACGGCGAAGGGAATATTCAACATGAGCGCACTGGCGGTTTCGGATGCGTGGCGGCGACAGAATGCAGCGAGGCAGTCCAACCTGTTTCAGGTGTAGGGCGTCTCTGCACAAGTGGAATGCGTTCGTCCCTGGCACAAGCAGGAGTACCGTCCGGGGGTGTTCCACGAGCGAGTTTCCC
>JBBDXW010000054.1:0-101794 GCA_040902105.1 Woeseia sp. | reverse complement strand
ATGAGACCGGGGGCACTCCACTTTGCTGCCAGCCTGTCCAGTGAATGGGGTCCACCTCTGTTGTCTTTCCGGTATTCGATAATCATGTGATTATACGTTTGAAAACTTCCAAGTCAGTGTTTCGTCTCTCATGGTGAAGATTGTCTTGGCGGGTTCACTCGCATTGGTGGCGCCGTGATCGGATACAGCTGAGTGCAAACCTGTTGGTGATTTGCCTGGGTACTGGGCAGTTTTGATGTGATTAATATGAAAAGGAATCAATATGGATTTTAAAAATAAACGGGTCTCAATAACCGGCAGCAGCCGCGGCATTGCTGTGGTATTGCCGAAGCCTTTATTGAGTCAGGGGCGCGAATTGCCATCAATGGCAGAACTCCTGAAACTGTGGACACCCCTATGAGAAAACTGGGACACAATGATCAGCTGGTTGCAAGCCCCGGCGATATCGCAACCGTCGCAGGCTGTCAATTATTGGTTAAGACAACCGTTGATGCCCTGGGTGGACTCGATATCTTGGTGAACAGCGCCGGTATCGGTGCCGGCAGACCCATCGAGGATTGTGACGAACAGATGTGGGACGATCACGTGGATGTCAACCTAAAAGGATTATTCTTTGTTAGCTAGGCGGCACTTCCCGAATTGCGCAAGTCCAAAGGTAACATCGTCAACATCGCTTCGGATGCTGGCCTCATTGTGTGCCGGGGATTGTTGTTTATTGCGGCTCAAAGGGTGGTATTGTCATGATGTCCAAGGCCATGGCCCTGGAAGTTGCACCTGATGGTGTGCGGGTCAACTGCGTTTGCCCTGGATATGTCGATACAGACATGATCCGCTTATCTGTCAAAAGGAAGCCTGATCCGGAAGCTGCCTGGCAATAGATGATCGACTATGCACCCTTAAAGCGCATTGCATCGACAAGCGAGGTTGCTTTTGCTGTTCGATATCTAGCCTCTTCCGAAGCGCGGTTTGTAACGGGTGTTGCATTGCCTGTTGATGGTGGAACGACAGCAGGAAAATAAATGAAGAGTGAACATAAATCCTTGAAACGTATCGCTGTCGCCGGCTTTCAGCACGAAACAAATACTTTCGCACCAAGCCACGCCACTTTTTCAGAGTTTGAAAAAGCTGATGCATGGCCCGGCTTGCTAAAGAATGATGAAGTCATACGCGAATTGTCCGGCCTCAAGGTTTCTCTCACGGGTTTTACCAATGCGGCCATGGAGAAAGGCGGTTATGAAATTATACCGATACTCTGGTGTGCAGCAGAACCATCATCCTATGTAACTAACGACGCGTTCGAGCGGATCGCCAGTCAAATTGTGGAGGGCATTCGAGATGCCGGTGAACTTGACGGCATCTATCTTGAACTGCATGGGGCCATGGTTACACAAGCCTTTGAGGATGGTGAAGGCGAACTTCTTCGCCGCATTCGCGACCTGATGGGACCGGACCTGCCTGTTGCTGTAAGTTTTGATCTGCATGCAAATATAACGCCAGAGATCATCAGGCATGCATCCTCCATTAACATCTTTCGCACCTATCCGCACATTGATTTGGTTGATACCGGGGCAAGATCCTTTATATCCATGGAACGGCTGCTGACATCGGAACCATTGTATAAAGCCTTTCGGCAAGTGCCCTTCCTGGTGCCATTGACCTCTCAACACACGGGATCGGAACCCTGCCAGTCTATATATGCCAGCCTAGAGTATTTGAGTAACGAGACATTCTTTTCGGCTGACATTGCCATGGGGTTTCCCCCGGCGGATATTTATCATGCGGGTCCATCGGTTGTTGCTTATGCCGGAACACAGGACGATGCAGATAAGGCCGCAGATACATTGCTGCAGACTCTGATCGATGCCGAAAACGACTTTGAAGATGTCCTTCAGTCACTTGAAGCAGCCGTCATCGAGGCAGCGGCCCACAGAGGACCAAGGCCTCTTGTCATAGCCGACGCCCAGGACAATCCGGGAGCCGGCGCATCTTCAGATACCACTGGCTTACTAAGTGCACTGGTGCGGGGCAACGCCCAAGGCGTTGTTTTGGCACTACTGAATGATGTGGAAGTTGCAGCACAAGCCCATGAATTGGGCAAGAACGCGGAGTTCTCGACACTGCTGGGCGGAAAATCAGGGCAAGATGCTCAGTACCCATATGCGGGTCGATTCCGTGTAGAGGCTCTCAGTAATGGTGAGTTCATGTTAACAGGTCCTATGTATGGTGGTATGACCGCCAGCCTGGGTCCGATGGCGGTATTGCGGGTACTGGATACGACTGCTGATGTACGTGTTGTCATTGGCTCTGTCCGATGCCAGTGTCTGGATCAGGCGATCTTCACCCACATTGGGATCGAGCCGACAGAGCAGCGAATTGTAGCAGTCAAAAGCAGCGTGCATTTCCGCGCGGATTTCGAGTCCATCGCCGACAAAGTTCTGGTGGTCGAAGCACCCGGCGCTCATCCCTGTCGGCTGGATAAAATTGTTTACAATAATTTACGCTCAGGCGTTCGTTTGGGGCCAGGCGGACCCCCACACTCTAAGAGATGAAATGTTGAGCCATGAATAATCTAATCAATGAAATCATTGGACCTTGGTGCATGGCTCCGCCTACCGATTTACGATTGCGCGATCCTCCCATCCACGGAGAACGCAGTGCCACAGAACCACCCGCAGCGTAACCAGCTGAAACACACGAAGAAACGGTATCATGTCCGGAATTGGCGTGAATGCGAGGCCGGGCTATGCAAACGCGGTGAACTGACGATCTGGTTCTCAGAGGATGCACTTCGCGGCTGGCATCCGTCGGTGGGCGCAAAACCCGGTGGCCAACGCCAGTACTCAGACACGGCCATCGAGACGGCCTTGACCGTCCGTGCGGTCTACGGCTTGGCCTTGCGGCAAACCGAAGGTTTCCTTCGATCCGTCGCCAGGCTCCTGCAGCTCGACATAGATATTCCCGATCACACCACGCTGTCTCGCCGCTCCTCAACCCTGAAGTTACACGGGCGCAATGCGGGCAACGCTGATGGCCCCGTACATGTCCTCATTGATAGCACAGGCTTGAAAGCTCACCGCAGCTCGACTGCTCCGGCCGACGGGCGCAATCGCCGTACCTGGCGCAAGTTACATCTCGTGGTCGACGCGACCACCGCCGAGATCCTCTCATCGAAATTAACGACGCACTGCAAACGCGATTCGACACCCGTCCGAGATCTGTTGGCGCCGATTCATCGTAGACTGGCCTCGGTGCGGGCGGACGGTGCTTACGACCGAGCTTCCGTCTATTTTGCCATTGAGAACCATGCGTCAGACGGCCCTGTTCCGACCCGAATACTCATCCCACCCGGGCGCAATGCGAAAACCAGCGACGATGCAGGGATCGACAGCAACCAACGAGATAAAAACATTCGTCGTATCGATCGTGTCGGACGACACGCTTGGCAGAGAGAATCCGGATACACCCGACGAAGTCTCGTCGAGACCGCCGTGTGTGTGGCGAATTCCTATTCTGTCGCATAAAACCGTGCAAATTCCAAGTCTTGTCATGCCGGTAACGATTGTTACGATGGCGGCACAATGCGTGATCTAGCCATCCTGTTCATACATCTACTTGCCACCATCGCGAAAATGACTCGCCCGGGCGGTGCCCGCGCTGTGGTCGCAGAGTCCCTGCTCCTGAAGCACCAATTGACGGTCCTGAACCGAGGCCGTGAGCGCGCGCCCAACTTCCGACCGATGGATCGTATCGTAGCCGGCCTGTGCACACTCTTCATCCGTCCGGGTCGATTTTTCCGCATTGCCATCGTTGTGAAACCATCCACCCTCCTCGCTTTCCACGCAGCGCTGGTGAAAAGAAAATACCGACAGCTGTTTGCGCCGAAACGTCGTAGTAAACCCGGTCCGAAAGGACCTTCACCGGCGCTCATCGCAGCCATTGTCGAAACCAAACGCCGCAATCCGAGTTGGGGCTGCCGCCGAATCGCGCAACAACTTTGTCTGGTGTTCGACATTGAAGTTGACAAGGACGTGGTACGGCGCGTTTTGGCAAAGAACTATCGTCCGGAGCCTGGCGGATACGGACCTTCTTGGCTAACAGTACTGGGTCATACAAAAGACAGTCTGTGGAGCGTCGATCTGTTTCGCTGTGAGTCACTTATTCTCAAGAGCCACTGGGTTTTCGTTGTCATGGATCAGTTCAAACGTCAAATCATTGGCTTTGGCATTCACGCAGGGGCAGTGGATGGACCATCACTGTGTCGAATGTTCAACTGTGCGATCCGCGGCGCCGGCTCACCAAAATACGTCAGTAGCGACCATGATCCGCTGTTCCGGTTCCACCAGTGGAAAGCCAACCTTCGAATACTCGAAGTAACCGAAGTGAAAACCTTACCCTACGTACCGATTTCCCATCCCTTCGTCGAGCGACTCATCGGGACAATCAGACGCGAGTTCCTCGACCTCGTACCGTTTTGGACTGCTCGCGACTTAGAGAGCAAGCTTCTTGGCTTTAAAGACTTCTATAACTACCAGCGGTGCCATTACGCGTTGGACGGTGACACACCCATTGAAAGGACCGGGAAGATACGACCGAAGGCTGCAGACCTGGATTCATACCACTGGCGCAGTCATTGCCGAGGTCTATACCAGCTGCCTATCGCGGCCTGAGTACGCATTCGCCACAAACAGGTCCGGCCGCGTGCGCTCCAGCATACCTCGACCGGGTCCAGAGACCGGAGGTTACGGAGGTCGGCGGCGATGCTCTGCAACTCGCGCAGCTGTTCGTCGCTGAAGTTTCCGGCGTAGTAGGAATCCACGCCGGACAGGCCCTCGAATTCGTCCGCGGTCGTGATCCGCAAGATATTGTTGACCTCATGCCAGGCGTGTTCCTGACCGGAATATCGGGCTGTCGTGCTGTTCACTCCGACCGCATGAATCTCGACAGCTACAATTCTCGCGTCCTCCGAGTATCGGAAGAATTCCTCGTACTCGGTGGCGCTCTCACCTGTATACGCCGCCAGGAGCTCAATCGCATTCACAGGTTTCTCACGGGACGCCGCGAGAGCATCAGACTGCATAACCAGTAGGCAAAGCAAGGCCGCGATCGTCCGGGTGAATCCTGGGAACCCCATTAACGTCTGCAATTCGAACCTCCTCACGTCGATGTGTTAACACCGCTCCGCGTTCCTGGGACATCTCGTGCATGCTCGCTATCCCGCCCTACCGGGCGGACGGAGATACTATTAGTTCTTTTATTACCCCAATTC
Organism: Woeseia sp.; assembly: GCA_040902105.1. GTDB lineage: Bacteria > Pseudomonadota > Gammaproteobacteria > Steroidobacterales > Woeseiaceae > IDS-8. Next base: position 96,528 of record JBBDXW010000054.1, on the reverse strand, counting down.
CTGTACCGCCCTCCATGCCTGCCCGACGGCGCTTTGCATCAAGCTGCTTTCGATGGCGTCGCTGTTGGCAATCGCAATTCTGCCGAACCGTTGTCGCCCGACAGGCCCCGGATTGCCAAAGCCGTACGCATGGGACCAACGATTCACCGAAATGCTCGCGACATCTCTGTCGAAATCAAACAGGTCTTTAGAGAACATGCCGCAAAGATGTTCTCTAATCTCTTCTTCGTAGTCTTTAAACTGCATACTCAACATCCTGTGCCGTGCTTCACGGAACTGTTCCAAAGCAGGTGCACCAGCGGTTTCTCCCACCGGGCAACATCTCATGTGAAGCACACAAGGATCGTCGGGCGTCTTCGTAAACTCATAGCCACCCATGCTCACCGGGTAATCCATCCCTACCACCTGGTGTATGTTACCGGGACACATTGCCATGCCGATCCCTGCTTCCTTGACTGCCCTCCAGTTCCTCAGACCCACGGTGGTATATTGCAATGGAACCTTCGACAATTTTCTCAGCGCGGCGTCCTGCTCTTCGGGAAGATCCGGGATGATGTAAGGAATCATCATGTTGTAGCCGGCCATCACGACGCCCTTACCTTTTACCTGGTACGATTTGTTGTCATTGATGTAGTTGACAAGAACATCGCTCGCACTGTTAGGGTCGCCGTCGTGCGCCACTTTCACGACAGTACTGTTTAACCGAAGACGAACAATATTGCTGGGTTTGTCCAACTCGCCATAATTGAACCTGGACACTACAATTTCTTCGGGCTTCTCTCCGGGTCCGACCTGGGGAATCATCCTCTTCACCAATATGCGTGCGACGCTGGCGTTACCGTCGGGGAAGTGTTCAATAAAGGGATGTTTTACAGAGTAGGTACCGCCGTCCTTGTTTACGTATTCCTGGTAGGCCCCTTCGTCCAGCGCGCCTCCCCATGCTTCGTAAGGATCCGAACCCAGCGATCCTGATGCCGCGGCCTCGTATATGCTCATTATGTCCGTTCCATGCCCCGCATAGTCTATGGCAGTGTGCCTGGCCATCCTCAGGACCAGGGGATCATCAATCTCCAGAGTATTTTTTAGATAGTCAAAATAGGAATGAGTACGAACGTATTCCCGCAATTCTTCTTTTGATAAATTCAGGACATGCTGACCGCCTTTTAAGGCCCGCAGCAATTGTTCTTTGCCGGCCTCGCTCAATGGCGTTTGTTGTACAGCCTCTTCATACGATAGCGTTGGCCGCAGGAGTCCTTCTACGAATCCCGGATAATCACAAAAGGGGTGCTGCACTACTTTGTCTTCGCCAAATACGCGCTTGTTGAAATAGGTGGCGGCACCGAGGTCATGCCTTTTGTAGAAGTCAACGTCATACGCTGCTTGGAATAAATTCATGTCGATACCCAGGCCGCTTATGAAGTCGAGCATGGTCTTACTCCAACCATAAGGGTCTTCGAAAGACTCTGACCCGCCTTGGCCCAGACGCATGATTCCATCTATCGTGTGTTCGTTGCGTTTGGCATGCCCCCCGAAATCGTCATGGTTATCCAGAATGAGCACCTTCTTGTCGCTGCCGTGCTTCTGCTGAAAGAAATATGCAGCCGCCAGCCCGCTAAGCCCGCCGCCAACGACGACCAGATCGTATACCTCTGCCAGTTCAGTGGTCGAACCCCAATCCGAACGCCCATTCCACGCGAGGCTATGGGCATGCTCGAATGATCCCGGGTGACTTCCCCTGAGCCCGGTGCGCGCAGGAGGGTAATACGACGGAGCCGTGGCCGCCATGGCCGCCTGGCCGGCAACCTCGAACGGCAGCATGGAACTGCCCGCCACCATCAGCGTGCCGTTTATAAAGTCCCGCCTTGTTATATCACTCATCAGTTCTCCCCCCCTGGTTTGCTTGCCCTAAACAACGTACCGTCGGACGGCATATCTGTCGTGCTTTTCGCAGACGATGTTACTGCTGAAGAATGCCCTGTGTGGCGAATTACTATTTTTCGCATAACCCGGTACAAAATCATAGCCTTCTAATGCAGAATCCACTTGTTACGCTAAAGCCTTCCACCCTTCTCGCCTTCCACGCACGTTGGTGAAGCGCAAATATCGGCACCTGTTCTCACCGCGGCGACGTGGCAACCCGGTCCCAAAGGGCCTTCGCCTGAGCTGGCAACCGACTGCAAAAAACTTGAAGTCGCAGTCAAAAATTGTAGATCTACATTCTTACCGTTGGCAGAGTCACTGCAGAGGCCTATATCAGCTGCCTGTCGCAGCTTGAGTCGTAATTGGCCAAACACAGGTCATTTTTCGAAGCCGATCACTCCCCCGAAGAGGGTCAATATTCCACGCCGACGATTCGGCTAGGGAGGAGATCGCTGCAGCGTCCTGCTCCCTCAGTTGCACGGACAACACGATGCTGCTGGTCCGTCCCTCGACGAATCTGCGCCAACTGCCAAATGATGACATTCGCGTCGAAGATGGTTCAAGATTGGTTCCGGTCGACGCAGTCCGCCGCGACAATTGGAAGCTCCAGATGAGTACGGAACTGACTGTAAACGGGGAACGACTCTCGCTCGACGTCGATCCGCGCATGCCCCTGTCGTGGGCGCTGCGCGATGTTGCCGGCCTGACCGGCACCAAGTTCGGCTGCGGCCGTGGCCTCTGCGGTGCTTGCACGGTGCACGTGGACGGCGAGCCGGTTCGCTCCTGTGTCTACGCCGTCTCCGCCGCGGCGGGCAAGTCGGTGACCACGATCGAAGGTCTGTCGCATGACGGCAATCACCCGGTGCAGGTCGCATGGCGCGAGCTGAACGTGCCGCAATGCGGCTACTGCCAACCCGGCCAGATCATGAGCGCTGCGGCACTCCTCGAGAAGAACCCGGAGCCGACGGATGACCAGATCGACGAAGCCATGAGCGGCAACATCTGCCGTTGCGGTACCTACCCCCGTATCCGCGCCGCCATACGTCAACTCGGAGCGCGCCATTCGTGAATCGCGCAGCTTCGATCATTCGACTCATGTCGCGACGGCAGTTCCTGCGCGACACCGGTATCGTAGGTGGCGGCCTGATACTGGCTGCCAACAGCAGTGCTTACGCAGCGGCCATCGGCCGTTCGGAGAAAGGATTTTCGCCGAACGTGTACGTGAGCATCCATGAAAGCGGCGATGTCGAGATCGTTTGCCATCGTTCCGAGATGGGCCAGGGAATCCGCACCTGTCTGATGCAGATCCTCGCGGACGAAATGGAAGCCGAGTGGAATCGCGTCGCCCTGCTGCAGGCAACCGGAGATCCGAAGTACGGTGACCAGAACACCGACGGTTCGACCAGCATCCGCAATCACTTCGACATGCTGCGCACTGCAGGCGCGACGACGCGGGAAATGCTTATCGCTGCGGCAGGAGCTGCCTGGGCGGTCCCTCCGGCAGAATGCACGGCGCGGGCTCACGCGGTGCACCATTCGGCCAGCGGGCGATCGCTCGGATACGGGGCGCTGGCCGCGCGCGCCGCCGACGTCGAGGTTCCAGAGGAGGTCGCATTCAAATCACGCGAGGAGTATCGCTATATCGGCAAGCCGATTGGCCTCGTCGATGCGTTTGCGATGACGACCGGCACGGCGCAGTTCGGCATCGATACGGCATTCCCCGACATGCTGCACGCCTCGATCGAACGCTGTCCCGTGCTCGGTGGCAGCGTGGCATCCCTCGACGATTCCGCGGCACGCGCCGCCCCCGGCGTCGTCGACGTCATCTCCATGGGAGATGCGACTTCACCGCCGGAGTTCAATCCGCTGGGCGGCGTTGCAGTCGTAGCGAAAAACACCTGGTCCGCGCAGCAGGGACGTGCAGCGCTCAAGATCGAATGGCGATTCGGCGCCAACGCCGGCTACGATTCCGACGACTACCGCCGTCAGCTGGAAAACGCCGCCACGACGGACGGCACCGTGATCGTCGACCGCGGGGCATCGTGATGGCGTTGAAGACAGCCGCCAAGACGCTTGAAGCGACCTACTACGCGCCGCATCTGTCCCAGGCGCCGATGGAACCGCCGGCGGCGGTCGCCCGTGTCTATCCGGACGGCACCTGCGAGGTCTGGGCCTGCACCCAGGACCCGCAGACGGCGCGCAGCACGGTGGCCGAAGCGCTCGGCATCGAACCCGAACGGGTGACTGTGAACGTCACGTTGCTGGGCGGCGGATTCGGTCGCAGATCGAAGCCGGACTTCATCGTCGAGGCGGCATTGCTTGCCAGAAAGACCGGCGCACCGGTCAAGGTCACGTGGACGCGGGAGGACGATATCCGTCACGGCTATTTTCACTCGGTGAGCTGCAGCACCTCGAGGGCGGCATTGATGCCGAAGGCAAGGTTTCCGCGTGGCTGCACCGCACCGTGTTTCCCTCGATCAACTCGACGTTCGATGCCGCCAGCGACGGACCCTCCAACCAGGAACTGGAACTCGGCTTCGTCGACAACCCGTTCGCAGTTCCCAGCATGCGGCTGGAAACGGGCAAGGCCAGAGGACACGTACGCATCGGCTCGCTGCGTTCGGTGGCAAACGTCTATCACGCCTTTGCCGCCGGCAGCTTCGCCGACGAGCTGGCCCATCTCGCCGGCCGCGATCCGAAGGCGTTCCTGCTCGATCTCATCGGGCCGGACCGGCTGTCGATCCGGCCGACGACGGCGCGGAGTACGGCAATTACGGACTGGGTCTCGACGCGCATCCGATCGACACGGCCCGACTAAAGGCAGTGGTGGAGAAGGCCGCGAATATGGCCGGCTGGGGCAGGAAATTGCCGCGGGGACAGGGTCTCGGCATCGCCGTCCACCGGTCCTTCCTCGCCAATGTAGCGACGGTCGCGGAAGTCAGCGTCAAGGACGACGGTGCGCTGCAAGTCGACGAACTGTGGACCGCGGTCGACGCCGGCACTATCATCAATCCGGACCGTGTCGTTGCCCAGATGGAGGGCGCCGACATCTTCGGCATGAGCCTCGCGCTGCACGGTGAAATAACCGCATCCGGCGGCGCCATCGTCGAGGGAAACTTCGATACTTATCCTGTCGTCCGCATGAACGAAGCGCCGCGCGCGATCAACGTGCACATCGTCCCGTCGACCGCGCGGCCGGGCGGCATCGGCGAGCCCGGCGTACCACCGGTGGCGCCGGCAATTTACAATGCGGTGTTCGCGGCCACCGGCAAGCGAATTCGTGCGCTGCCGCTGCGCAAGGCATCGCTTGCTTAGAAGCATGGGTGGGTGGCGAATTCCTGTTCGTCGCATAACTCGGGACAAAATTACAGTCTTGTAATGGGAAATCCGCTTGTTACGATGCCGGCGTCATGCGCGATCGTGCCATTCTGTGATCCACCTAATTGCCACTATCGCCAAGATGATCGGTCTGGGCGGTGCCCGCGCCGTCATTGCCGAGTCGCTTCTGGTTAAACACCAACTTATTATCCTTGATTAGAGGTCGGAACGAGCACCGAAACCTCGGCCTGCTCGATCGCTCTTTCGCCGGTCTTGGCACACTCTTCATTCGTCCCGGCCGGCTGGTCTGCGCTGCTGCCGTGCTGAAGCCTTCCACGCTAGTGACGCAAATTCCGGCACCTGTTCTCGTCGTTATGGACCAGTTCACGCGCCGAATAATTGGCTTCGGCATACACGCAGGAACTGTCGATGGCCCAAGCCGACAAAGATGCTTTCGGAAAACCTTGCCGAACGCCTGGTACATCTCGACTTCCGACTGCTCATCGTAATCGACGATGCTGCGCCTTGTCTTCGCGCCGCGAGTGAAGGCCTCGAAAGCCGCGTCCCAATCCTCGAGATCCTCCAGCTCCTTGCCGAGGGCATAGCAGAGAAACGCGAGCGCGCGCGGATTGCGCTCTTCTCCTTGTATCAGCCGTTCGAGTTCCCGGATGTGATCACGGTCCCTGGCCCGACGCACATCCGAAAGTACCCAGTGGGCATTTAGATTGCCCGGCTGCAAGGCGAGCGCCCTGCGCAGGGTCCGCTCGACCTCCTCCAGCGTTCCCAGGAACATCTGGTTGTTCGCCTAGTTTACGAGGAGAGCGACGTTTTCCGGTTGCTTCCGGACCGCCAGCATTCGGATGCCTCGGTGGTCCGACCCGCCGCCAGCAGGGCAAAGCCCTGCCTCAGGGTATCCTGCGTCCAGGGCGCAATTCCGGTCTGTCGGGCGACGTTCATCGGTCGCCATTGAATAACAGTGCAAAGTGCTTCTCAAGCGTATAGGCACGGAAGTCCCGCCGGCTTGCTTCAACTAGCTTTCGCCCGGGAATGGCCGAAAAAACAAGGGTACACGCTTGGATCGCTACGACTCGATCGTCATCGGGGCCGGACACAATGGCCTGGTCTGCGCCGCCTACCTCGCCAAGAGCGGACAGCGCGTGCTCGTCCTGGAGGCCGCAAAGTCCCCGGGCGGATTAGCCGCGCGCCGTGAATTCTGCGACGGATTCAGTGTATCAATTGCGCATTCGGTCAGCCATTTCTCGAGAACGATTGTCGACGATCTGAATCTCGCGGCAAAGGGCTTTACTACGGACGGTCGGGCATTGCCGACGGTCGGCTTGAGCACCGAAGGGAACCACGTCATCCTGGAAGACGGCTTGCTGAAGGGCGCCGACACGAGGGATACGGACGCCAACACACGATTCCAGGCGCTGATGTCCCGCTTTGCGAAGGCCCTCGAGCCGTTCTGGTTCAAGACGATGCCGCCAATGGGCAACAACTCGATTGGAGACGTACTGACGTTCGCGCAGATCGGCTTCAACCTGCGCCGCATGGGCAAGAGGGACCTGCACGAGTTTCTCCGCATTGTGTCCCTCCCCGCCCGCGACCTCATGGATGAATACTTCGAGAACAACCTTGTCAAGACAGCGTTCAGCTGGGACGGGCTGATCGGCTCGAAGATCGCACCAAGGTCGCCGAACAGTGCTGTGCTGACGATGCTGTACCGAATAGCCGGTCAGGCAACGCCCGGGCATATCATTCCGACTGGTGGCGTACCCGGGCTCGTCGATGCGCTGTCGATTTCTGCCCAGGGTTTCGGTGCTGAAATCCGATACGGGGCGCGCGTGAGCCGCATCCTGATCAATGGCGGCAAAAGCGGCCTTGCGACGAACGGCGTTCAACTGGGCGATGGAGAAAAGCTCAGGGCTGATCGCGTGATTTCCGCCGTCGACCCCAGGCGCACCTTTCTTGAGCTCGTCGGTGCCGAATATCTCGACATTGGTTTCACGAACCGCATCCGCAGGCTGCGCTGTGACGGCTACGTCGCAAAACTGCACCTGGCACTGGATGGCCTGCCGCAGTTTTCCGGGCTGGAGCGTCCCGATGGCCGGTTGATCATTGCGCCGGAACTGGATGCGATGGAGTTTGCGTTCGATGACGCCAAGTACGGCGGGTGCCCTGCCAGCCCGGTTCTGGAAATCGTCGTTCCCAGCATCCGCGATGCATCACTCGCGCCTGCAGACAAGCACGTCTTGTCGGCGCACGTCATGTACATCCCCTATCGCCTAAAGACTGGCTGGAACGAGGCCGCCCGCAACACAGCCCGCGAACGGTCGATCGATTCGATCGGGCGCTATGCCCCCGGCATTCGTGAGCAGATCCTGCACAGCGAATTCCTGACACCCGCCGACCTGGAGCGGGAATATCGGGTAACAGGCGGCCATTGGCATCATACGGAGTTTGCAGTCGACCAGATGCTGATGATGCGGCCGACCTACGGCGCTGCGCAGTATCGGACGCCGCTGCCAAATCTGTTTCTGTGCGGCGCAGGGTGTCATCCGGGAGGCGATATTACCGGGGTGGCCGGACACAATGCCGCGCGGGAGATCCTCCGGTGAACCGCTACGACGCGATCGTGATCGGCGCCGGGCACAATGGGCTCACAAACGCCGCCTACCTCGCGAAAGCCGGGCTGAATGTCGTCGTCCTGGAAAAGAACGCCTATATCGGTGGTGCCGCGGTTTCCCGGGAGCTGCACCCGGGCTGGGTCTACTCGAATTGCTCGTACGTCTGCAGCATGTTGCGCCAGGCGATTCATCGCGACCTCGATCTGAGCAGACACGGGCTGATCCTGGTGCCCTACCTGGGAACGATCAGTTTCGGGGACGGCGATGGAAGGCTGTTCGCTTATCACAACCCGGACGCAGCCTACCTCGAGCTGAAACGCCATTCACCCCATGACGCCGATGCAATGCATCGCTTCCATGCAGATCTCACGCGCTATTCGCAGCTCATCCGCAAGACCCTGATGCGGACGCCGCCGGAGCCGACCTCGTTTCGGCCGAAAGATATCCTGGAATTTCTGTATCTCGCGAAGCAGTTCTGGTCGCTGGGCGAGAGGGAGATTTACGAATACGTGCGCTTCTTCACCATAAGCGCGGCAGACTTTCTGGACGACTACTTCGAAAACGAATTGATCAAGGCTGCAATGGCCAGTCCGGGAATCATCGGCACAGCGCTCGGCGTGTACTCGCCGGGGTCCGCGTATATTCTGTTGCACCACGCGATGGGCGATGTGGACGGCAACATTGGCGCATGGGGACTCGCGCGCGGCGGCATGGGCGCGATCTCCACGGCCCTTGCCTGCGCAGTCAGGTCGCACGGCGGTGAAATATGTACCCAAGCCGGTGTTCGGAAGGTGCTGGTCGAGAACCGGAAGGCGGTGGGTGTGATGCTCGAGAACGGCGACGAATTACGCGCTCGCATCGTCGTCTCGAACCTCGACGCCAAACGTACCTTTACCCGGATCATGGATAAGGCCGATCTTCCGGAAGGTATCTTCGAAAAAGCTTGTAACTTCAAGATTCGCGGGTCATCCGGCAAGGTAAACATCGCTTTGTCCGGCCTGCCGCGATTCTCCGGCGTACCGGACGATCGCTACATCAATCGCGGCGGTCAGACTTTCAACGGATCGCTGGAAACGATGGAGCGCGCCTACGATTGCTGGAAACGCGGGCGCTGGTCGGACAATCCGTTCATCGAGTCGGTCATTCCGTCGGGCTCGGATCCAACGGTCGCGCCGCCCGGCTGCCATTGGATGTCGAATTTCATCCAGTACTGCCCGAGCAGCCTGTCCGACGGTTTGTGGTCGCCCGAGAAACGGGAACGGTTCGGCCAGACCGTGATCGACAAGATCGAGCGCTACAGCCCTGGCTTCAGGAACCTGATCGTCCACATGGAAGTCCGGACACCGCATGAAATCGAGTCGGAGATCGGCCTGACTGAAGGCAATATCTTCCAAGGCGAGCTGACCATCGATCAGCTGTTCTTCAACCGCCCGTTCCCCGGATACGGCCAGTATCGTATGCCGGTCAGGAACCTGTATATGTGTGGATCGTCGACACACCCCGGCGGAGGTGTCTCCTCCGCCTGTGGTGCGAACGCAGCGCGGGAGATACTCATAGACCTGCGCCGCCCGAATACCGTACCGAAGGACGACTTCTACGATGAATGACGAGCATACGGCCGACGCATACGCGGGCGAGCGCCTGAAGCTTTCGCCGTTCCACTCGCGCCAGGCAGCCCTGAACATTCGCGACGCATGGGCGTCCTGGAACGGCTACAAGTTCGCACCGTATTACTACGATCCGGTATACGAATACTTCTGCGTACGGAACTCCTGCGGGACGTATGACATTTGCCCGATGCAGAAATACGAGATCAGAGGCCGCGACGCCGAACCAATGCTCAACCGCCTGGTAACGCGCGATGTTCGAAAGATCGGACTGCATCGCGTCGGATACAGCGTCTGGTGCACGGATGAAGGAAGAATGATCGATGACGGCACGATTTTCCGGCTTGCCGACGATCGCTTCATGCTGACCTGCGGCAGCTCCTGCATCGCCTGGCTCGAGAAGAGCACGTTCGGCTTCGATGATGTAACCGTCACCGACATCAGCGACGCGCTGGGTGGCCTCTCGCTGCAGGGTCCTACTTCCTGTGCCGTGCTGAAACGAATGGGATTCAAAGGCATCGGATCCGCGAAACCGTTCGACGTCATGCGGTTCCCCTTTCATGGTGATGAACTGATGATCTCGCGGACGGGATTCACCGGCGACCTCGGTTATGAACTCTGGCTTCACGCCGAACTCGCTCTGCAAGTTTGGGACGAGCTGTACGCGGCCGGGGAAGATTACGGCATCCAGCCGTACGGCGAAGCCGCTACCAACATGGCGAGACTGGAGGCGGCATTCATCATGCCGGCCATGGAATTCAACGAAGCGCTGCGAACCGTGCACTTTGAGCATGACCAGACGCCGTTCGAGCTCAATCTCGGCTGGCTGGTCGATTTCGACAAGCCGCACTTCAACGGCCGCAGTGCTCTGTGGCGCGAGAAACAGCGCGGCCCCAGGTACACGTTGACCAGGCTCGACGTGGAGGGCAACAAGCCGGCCGCTGGAGCCTACATTTACCCGACCAGGCGATGCACCCGTGAAATCGGCTACGTTACCTCTGCTATGTGGTCTCCGGCTGTAAAAGCCAATCTCGCCCTCGCCATGATCAAGACCGAGCATATGGACGGTGACTTGTGGGCGGAAATCTATTACGAAAAAGAACTGCGTCCCTACCGGCGTATCGCCCGGTGCAAACGCATAAATAAGCCGTTCTGGATGCCGGAACGCGCACGCGCGACGCCGCCGCCCGACTATTGATCAGCCCTGCAGCGAGTTAAACATCTTCCCAGCACGTAAAGACTGCCTCCCTGATCAACGAGTAGGCAGAACCGTGGATCGATTCCTTGGGCTCCTGTCGTGACTCAATGACTTCGACCGCCCGATCGCACTGTCCCCTGTCCAGGAAGACAGAATGAAGAAATACTTTGCCCCGCAGCCCGCCGGCATCGTGGCGGAGCACAGCCTCCAGCGCCCCAATGGCATAAAACCTTCAGCCACACCGGGTGTATAATCGAGCTGGCGGCGTTCGGGGAGAGTTCACATGCACAGGGCGGAGTTCGTAAACAGCTATTTCGACGCGTGGAATCATCGTGATCCGGAAGAGGTTGCGTCTCACCTTGCTCGAAACGGGCGGTATTGCGACATTGGGCAGAATGTCGAATGGACGCAAGACGAGCTGATTGCGAACCTGGAACGCTTCTTCGCGGCGTTTCAGCACCGGTATGAGCTCACAGGCCGGGTGTTGACAAGCCGAAATGCGATCGCCTACCAGTACCGGATGATCCCACGGGACGACGGAAACAGCACCCACGACGAAACCTACCACGGCGCCGAGTTCATCACTCTCCGGGATGATGCAGCTTTGATGATCACCGACTACTACGACGTAGCTGAGGCACGGCAGGCACGTCTCCCGTCCGGTCCCGTGACGCAGCCGGCACAATGCAAGTATGCGAAATCGGGCCTGGACGATCAAAGGCTACTCGAATACAAGAACCGGCTGGACGACGTCATGCGATCAGAAAAGCTGTTCCTTCAACCCGGGCTGACGCTGCCGAGCCTCGCTGAGGCCGTCGGTTGCTCCGTGAATCACCTGTCCCAGGTCATCAATTCCGGGTTCAACATGAGCTTTTTCGATTACCTGAACAAGTATCGTGTCCATTGCGCCACGGAACTGATGACGGGCGTCGACGGCCTGAGTCAGGCAATCCTGAACATTGCCTATACGGTCGGCTTCAACTCCATTTCGGCGTTCTACTCGGCCTTCAAGAAGCACGTTGGCCAGACACCCGCTCAATACAGGTGCGAACAACTGAAGCAGACTTCATTGGCGTCACAAGGGAAGTAACGCCGTCGTTCAGACAGTCCGCGTACACGTCGTGTATTCGGTCTGCGTCACAGCGACAGCTCGTCGACCGCGCGATACGCCTCCTCGATTGCGGACTCGGTCATGGCATTCGATGCCGCATCCGTTGCGGCAATCGTGATGTTGCCGAACCGCTCGCTGGCCTTCCGCCAGTAGCGCTTTTCCCTGGGCCAGTGTCCCGGCTCGAAGGCCACCCGGTCGGCAGCCGGATCGTAACCGTAGGCATAGCCATGCGGCCATCGGTTGACCGTGATCGCCGCGATGTCCCGAGCCGGATCGAAACCTGCATCGCCGAGAATTCTGCCGAGCTGTGCCCGTATGTTGCGTTCGAAAGTTTCGAACGGCGTCCGCAGCAATTCCCGCTTGCCCGCGGCGAACTGCTCGCGGGCGCTCAGCCCCGGCTGTCCCGGTATCCGATCCAGATGCAGGACGATCGGCTCCGCTGGGGTCTGCGGACATCGGTAATCGCCCATACTCACCGGGTAGTCGAGCATTACCCGGTGATGATAGCTGCCGGGACAATCAATATAGTGTAAACCGAGCCTCGCAAAGCTGGTCCAGTCGCGAATCAGGACGTTCGTGTACACGAGCGGTGCGCGCAAGGAGTTGGACAACAGCGCACGCTGACCGGCCGGCATCTCTGGGCAAAGGCGCGGAATGATGCCGTGGTAGCATGCGAGCACGACCCGGTTTGCGCTGACGGTGCGCGCAACGCCGTCTCGCACGTAGGTAACGCGCACCGGGTTGGTCAACTTGTCATTGGCATGGCGTACACGCACAACGGTACTGTTCAGCCGAATGCGCACGGACGACTCCGGGTCGTCCAGTCTTCCGTAGTTGAAGCGAGCGGTTACGATATCCTCCATGTCGTCTCCCGGGGCTGCTGGCGGGATCATGTGCCGCACGAGGAGTCGGGCAACCGAGGCATTGCCGTCGGGAAAGTGAAAGATGTTGGGTTCGGACTCTTCGCGGGCATAAGCATCGATACCGAGCTGCAGGTTGCCGAAGCCCGGATAGCCGCTGCTCCAGGCGGTGCTGGACGGTAACGCGTCGATGCCCACGGCCCAGACGCCACGGGGCCGGTCGGCCAGGACTTTCAATGCCTCACGGCCGATTCCCGCACGCTCCCGGAGATAGGTCTCGTAATCCGTATTCGCGAGGTAGTCGAACCAGTCGTCTCGATCCAGTCCGTCGAGATAGTGCCGGTCGTCGGCCAGCAGGCGCGCGAGATCCGCTTTTGCGGTCTCCGAGAGCGGGACTTGCTCAAGTATCTGCGGCTCCGTGAGCTCACCGACAGCCAGGTGATCGGCACCGAAGGTTTCCTGGCTAAACCAGGTGCCCCGGGTCAGTTTAAGTGAAGGATACAGGTCCCGGTCGAACGCCTTATAGAAGCGCTGCGTGTCTATGCCGATATCCCGAATGAGCCTTTTCGCAATTTCCGGATAGCCAGCCGGCTGCTCGAGCAGCATCGTACCGCCGTAGCCGATCAGCAGCCGATCTCCGATCCGGAATTCGTTACGCTTGGCGTGACCGCCGAAGTCGTCGTGATTATCGAGGATCAGTATCTTCGCTGCAGCGCCAGCTGCCTGGCGATGGAAGTAGGCCGCGGACAAACCGCTGATGCCGCCGCCGACGACCGCCAGGTCGTATCGTTCCCCCGTGTCTTCGCCGACCCAGCTGGCTCCGTCGCGGAGGCTGTGTGCAACCTCGAAAGAGCCGGCGTGCGAGCCGCGCATGCCGGTCAGGGCTGGCGGATAGTAGCCTGAGAGCTCCTGATCAGCGAGGTTGGCGGCCGCGACATTGGCGGGGATCAGCGAGGCGCCGACCGCGAGGCTCACGCCGTTCAGGAAATCCCGGCGCGAAATGGTTGTATGCATGCCCAACTGTCGGTCGCTGTGTTTCACAGGCACCCTCCTCCGGCTATTCTAAGTATCCGGTAGGCCCGAACCACCGCGCCTATACGCTCAACGGACACCGTCCGGTAAGCTGCGCTACACTGCCGCGGCCGCGGCCCCGTGAATAAAAGAGATCCTCTCTCCCGAATGAACCAGTATGATGCGGTCGTCATCGGCGCCGGCCATAACGGCCTGACAAATGCCGCCTTTCTGGCCCGGGCCGGACTGCGCGTGCTCGTCGCGGAAAGAAATCCGTATATCGGCGGCGCAACGGTCAGCCGTGAGCTGCACAAGGGCTGGAAATACTCGAACTGTTCCTATGTCTGCAGCCTGTTCCGCCCGGAAATCTACAACGCCCTCGACCTCGGCCGCCACGGCCTGAAAGTCATACCGCTCGTGAGCAGCATGACCTTCAAGCAAAACGGAGATTACTTCGGCAGCTACTCCAATCCGAACGTTCGGCGCCGGGAGCTCATGCGCCACAGTCATCGCGACGCGGATGCGGCCATCCGCTTCGATGCCGATGTCCTGCGCTGGTGCAAGCTGATCCGGAGCTTTCTGTTGCGGACGCCGCCGGATCCCGGATCCCTGCGCCCCCGGGATGCCTTTGAATTCGCCTGGTTGCTGAAGAAGTTTCACGAGCTCAGCGAAGCGCACCTTTACGAGTTCATTCGCTTCTTTACCATGGCGATCGCCGAATACCTCGAAAACTATTTCGAGAATGAGACGATCCTCGCGCATTACTCCGGCGGCAGCATCATCGGGACGGGTCTTGGTGTCTACTCACCCGGTACGGCCTATGTCCTTTTGCACCATGCGATGGGAGAAGTCGACGGTAACATCGGCGCGTGGGGGTTCGCGCGGGGCGGCATGGGTGCGATTTCGGGCGCATTAGCATCGGCGTTTCGGTCGTATGGTGGCGAAATCCGCACCGGCGCCGAAGTGACCCGCATTCTCGTATCGGGCAAGCGTGCCCGGGGAGTGGTGCTGTCTTCCGGTGAGGCGATAACGGCACGAGTCGTAGTATCGAACCTGGATGCGCGAAGGACCTACACGAAGCTGTTCGACGAAACCGACGTGCCACCACTGCTCCTGAAGCGAGCGCGGCAATTCAAGATCCGGGGGTCGTCCGGCAAGCTGAACATCGCCCTGGACGGGCTGCCGAGCTTCCCGGCGCTGCCCGAAGGCTCACCGCTGACACGCGGGCACATGCATTTCACGGACACCCTGATGCGCCTCGAGAAGGCGTACGACGACTGGAAAGACGACCGCTGGTCGGAAGATCCGTACTGCGACATGCTGATTCCTTCCCAGTACGACCCCACGCTGGCACCGCCCGGCAAGCATATGATGACGGTATTCGTCCAGTACTGTCCGGTGGAACCGGAAGGCGGCTGGACGGACGAAAAGCGAGATCGCTTCGGCCGGGTCGTCCTCGACCAGATCGCGGATTACAGTCCCGACTTCAAGAGCCTGCTGCTGCACGCCGAGGTGCGCACGCCCCGGGAACTCGAAGACGAGGTCGGGCTGACGGAAGGCAATATCTTCCAGGGCGAGCTCACCTTTGACCAGTTGTTGTTCAATCGACCTTTTCCGGGTTACGCACAATACCGCGGGCCGGTCAGGGGCATGTACATGTGCGGGTCCTCGACTCATCCGGGCGGGGGTGTCATGGGGGCACCCGGCACTAATGCGGCGCGGGAAATTCTTCACGACCTGCGCAAGAACGACACGACACCGGAAGAATTCAGCGATGACTGAACATCTCGACGCTATTGTGGTCGGCGCCGGCCACAACGGCCTGGTTTGTGCCGCCTACCTGGCCCGCGCCGGAAAGAAAACGCTGGTCCTCGAGTCCGCCCCCGGACCCGGCGGCATGGCGGGGACCCGGAGCATTCGCGGAGGCTATCACTTCCCCGGCCTCGTCCACGTGGCCTATCCGTTTGCGCCCGGCATACGCCGCGAGCTCGAACTCGATCGGCATGGCTATGCGCCGGGCGCGCCAATCAACACGACCTCTCTTGCAGGGAACGGCCGGCACCTGTCGTTCGGCAACGCGGGTATCTCGGGCCAGGACGTGCCGCGAGCGGATGCGGATTCATACCCGCCTTTCCGAAATCGGTACCTGTCGTTTGCCAGGGCCATGCAGCCACTGTTCGACAGCAGTCCGCCACGCCTCAAAGAAACGCCGTTTCGAGACAAGTGGACGCTGATGCGCCTCGGCTGGAATCTGCGCGTGAAGCTGGGGCGAGATTCGATGTACGAACTGCTGCGGGTTGCCGGGATCAACATGCATGACGTCCTGAGCGATACCTTCGTCGACGACCGCCTGAAGGGCGCGATCGCGGCCGAAGCCATACTGGGGAGTGCCATGTGCCCACGTACGCCAGGCACGGTGCTCACCTGGCTGCAGTGGCTGCAGGGCGCGTTGAACGGCCCGCTTTCAATCCCGTCCTCCGGCTCGATGCAGGCGCTGGCGAGTGCCGCGGAAGCAGCCGGCGCGACGATACGGCATCGTGCTGCCGTCCGCAGGATCCTGGTCGAAGCTGGCCGTGCAACGGGCGCGGAGCTGGCCAGCGGGGAAAAGCTGGCAGCGGACCTGACCGTCTCCGGCGTGGATCCGCGCTCCACGTTCACGGAACTGGTCGGCCTCCCGCAGCTCGACGCGATGTTCGGCAACCGTGTAGGCCAGATCCGGGGCTCGGGCGTCGTGGCGAAGCTGTTGCTGGCCCTGCGGGACAAGCCGGCATTTCGCGGATTGCCCGAGCCGGAGCTCGGCAATCGCCTGCTCGTCGCGCCCTCCCTGCGGTACGTCGAGCATGCGTTCAACGCGTCCAAATACGGGGAGTACCCGGAGCAACCCGTCCTCGACATCGCAATACCGAGCCTCGGGGACACGGACCTGGCGCCGGCCGGCCATCACGTGATGTCGGTGAACGTCGCCTTCGTTCCTTATGATCTCCGGGAGGATTCGGAAGCTCGTAAGTCCGCATTCACGAAGAGAGTCATCGCCTTGCTCGACGAGTACGCGCCCGGCATCGAGTCGCTGATCGTCGAACACCAATTCCTGTCGCCGCGCGATATCGAGGCGGACTACGGGGCAATGCGTGGTCACTGGCATCATGGGGAACTCTCGATCCACCAGTCTTTCATGCTGCGTCCCCTTTATGGCGCTGCCCAGTACGACACACCGATCGGCGGCCTTTTCCTCTGCGGCTCGGGATCCCACCCGGGCGGCGGGCTTACCGGCCTGCCCGGTCGAAATGCGGCACGGCGTATCCTCGAGCTGGGAAAAACGTGATGACGATAGCCCCGGAACACTTTCGGCAGGCGTTGCAACGCACGCCGTTCCATGACCGGTTCGTCGCCCTCTCGACGACCGAGGATTGGATGTCCTGGAACACTTACAAGGTCGCACGAGTGGTCGACAAGCTCTCGACCGAATACTTCGCAGTTCGCAGCGGCTGCTCGGTGATGGATCTCACGCCCATGGAAAAATACCGCATCACGGGTAGGGGCGCCTGTGCCTTTCTCGATCGGCTCGTCACCCGTGATATCTCCAAATTGCGACCCGGCCGGGTCACCTACGTAGTGTGGTGCAACGACGACGGCAAGGTCATCGATGACGGTACGCTGTTCCAGTTCGGCGAGAACGACTATCGTCTCTGCTCGCAGCACCACCAGCTCGACTGGCTGCGAATCTCATCGACCGGATTCGACGTTGGAATCGAAGTCGAGACAGCAGACGTGGCTGCGCTCGCCGTCCAGGGCCCGACCTCGTACTCGGTGCTGGACGCCGCGGGAATAGGAGACCTGCAGAACTTGAAGCCTTTTGACGTCGCGACACGACAATGCGGACGCGTTCCTGTCACCGTTTCGCGCACCGGCTACACAGGTGACCTCGGTTACGAGCTGTGGATGAATCGCACAGGTGCGCTCGAAATCTGGGATGCGATCTTCGCAGTACGCGGGCGTTATGACGTTTGTCCGATGGGGCTCTCTGCGCTCGAAATGGTGCGAATCGAGGCCGGCTTTATCATGCCCGGCTTCGACTTCAATACCGCTGGCTCGACCATTCGCAGCGGCTACGATCGTTCACCGTACGAGGTCGGGCTCGGCTGGGCCGTCAACTTGGAGAAAGGCCATTTTACTGGCCGACGAGCTCTGCTCGCCGAGCATGCGCTTCCAGCCGAGCGGCGCCTGACCAAAATCGTCATCGACGGCAACAAGCCGGTCAACAGCTCTCTCGTTTACGATCGGCAAAACGGCATGAAGATCGGCGAAGTCAAGGCCGCCACATGGTCGCCCATACTCAAGGTCAACATCGCACTGGCCGAACTCGAGCTGAGGGGCGGTCGGCTCTCACAAGGCATGTGGGCGCGAATCGAGTACCAGCGTGAGTTGCAGTGGCACGCGACCTGGGCTCGATGCAGAACGCACGCAAAGCCTTTCTACATTCCTGACCACAGGTCTGAAACTCCTCCGCGGCATTACTGACGCGAAGTCGACCCGGCCTTAACTCCGACGTGTCGTTGTCGCAGTCGGCTATGGTTTCAACAGTCACCTGGAGACGCTTGGTCGGCAGAGCCCGGAATACAATTGCCCGACCGACCGGATCTCAATAGTCCGGCCAGAGCGATTCGCGCATCTTCTGTGGATCGGCGAGTACGTTCCGCCGCGACCGCCCGACCTCCCGCCCGGTCAGTGACTCGAAATCGGCCGGCAAGGTGTCTGCGTTGAAATTACGAAGCACCCAGTTCATCACCGCCGCGAGCGCATCATCGGATAGCGGAGTCTGTGAGGCGCCTGGCACCCGCACGATGTAATCTCGCCCTTCCGCTGTTGCGACGATGCGGCCGAGCGTGCCGGCGAGAGGCGGCACTGAGGGCGACACGCCGGATGCATCCGGGCGATGGCAGCCGCCGCAGTGCAGCAGGTAGTCGGCCTTCGGGTCGGCCGATGCAGCCTGCGCCGCGCCTGCAAAGAACAGAGCAACAGCCATCCACAGGCGAGGAGACATGATTATTCCGCGCCTGCCTCACCGAGCACCACGGCGAGCGTGCAGTGATAGGCGTGGCTCTCGGTACCAAAGCACCACAATACCAAGCCGCTCTTCGCCGGGTAATACACCGGCCGCTCACGTTGCGTGTTGTAGCAACTGCAGCGGTTGCAGATGGACTTGCCGCAGCAGTCGTTGTAAGAGATCAGATAATCTTTGTCGTCGACCGGGTTGCGGCAGGTGCCGACCCAGGTGACCGGCGATACTTCGGCGCCCGGCGGGCAGGCGTCGTACCGACCGCCACAGCAGCTGCAGAGTGTCCCGTCGATTGCACAGTAGCGCCAGTAATCGCAACTCTCCGGATCGCCGATCTCCTCTACACGGTCCGCGGCGAACGAGCGCGCAACCGGCAACAGCGGCACCGTGGCGGCACCAACGAACAGGGCGCCAACCCGGGCGATGAAGCTGCGACGCGACGTTCGCCGTGCAAGCAAACGGCTGTGGGTCGCCGTCATTTCATCGAAAGAACGGAGCAGACGTGATCGATAAGGAGGCTTCATGCAGTATTTTCCTTTGCGACGCCCTCTGCGCGCAGATCGTCGTTCACCTCCCGGTGGAGCCGCGCATAATCCTGGAGGCTGGCAATGCCCGAACCCATCGACTCGCACAGGCTCTCGAGATGCTCTCGCGTATTCACGAGGCCTTTGCTGGCGAGAACTCCGTCGATACCGATCAAAACCGCAAACGGCAGCTTGCTGACCGCATAATCCATACCGAGCGCCTGCGACACGATATAGGGGCAGGAATCGAGCGCCAGGTCCGCGACATACGCCCGATGCTGTGCAATGTTCTCACCGTCACTGGCCAATACGAGCCGTAGCCGTTCGCGCTTTGCGAGCGATATAGCCGTCGGCAGGAGCATTCGGCAGACCGGACACGTCGGGGAAACCCAGAGAACGAGCGTTGCAGTCCCCTCCGCGCTCGCGCCGCCAATGGTTACAGCCGCACCCTGCAGATCGGTATATACCTGCGCTGCCGTCAGCTCCCCAACCTTGGGGCCGTTGGTCGGCATCAGGGCACCCGCCGGCGCCACGCGCTCGTGGAGGACCCCGACCTGCCTGGCCAGCGCCACGACGATGACGGCGAGTGCGATCACGAGGCACCACAGAATAGCGTTGGAGACCAGTAGTGTCTCACTCACGGCTGTGCCTCCATGTGCCGATCGCCGCGGCATTCCGCAACAGCTGTGCGCCGGCCGTATACAGCAGCGCCGAGGCGAGCAACGCGACGAAGATCGTTGCATAGCCGCCGTTGCGCATCGCTCGAGGCAGCGCAGGCAGCATGGTGATCAAGGCCACGCATATGAGCATGCCATTGCGGATGACCAGACCCCATGAGAGGTATTCGCCTGTGCCCTCGGAAAGGCTGCAGCCGCAGCTCACGTAACGGCGCCCCCGCCACAGGTTGGCGGCGATCGCGAAGGTGTAGGTCCAAAGCAGTCCGACTGTTGAGCCGGCTGCAATCATTGCTGGAGCAGCGCCCGCCAACGTCATGAGCCAGCCGAGGGCAATGAGAAACTCGGCACAGATGATTGCACAGGCCGCCGGTGTCACGATTGTCGGTGGCAGCAGCCGGTACTCGTGAAGTGTTTCCCTGAAAGCCGCAAACTTCACCAGTTTATGACGTGCCGCAAGTAGCAGCAGCGTTGCAAACCCGATTGAAGCGGTTTTGATGAAAAGCGGATCCACCTCTCACAATCCCTGCAACAGCGAAGGGCCTGGGCCCGGCTCGTCTATCGTTCGGAGTCTGGCGAGCGTAAGCGCATCATGGATGTGCAACTTGCCATCTCCGCCGAAGACGTAGAGCTTGGGTTGCGCTTCATCACTGACCAGAATATGGTTTGCCGGGCTCTCGAGATCCAGGCGGCCGATCGCCCGCCGGCGCGCGGTATCAATGATACGAATTTCGGTGCCCGGCTCCCCGTGCGTATCGACAGCACCCTGGTGCATGAGCAC
This sequence comes from Woeseia sp., assembly GCA_040902105.1. Classification (GTDB taxonomy): domain Bacteria; phylum Pseudomonadota; class Gammaproteobacteria; order Steroidobacterales; family Woeseiaceae; genus IDS-8. The sequence goes on along the minus strand of JBBDXW010000054.1, from coordinate 75,841 downwards.
GTACAGCAGGTTTGTGCGTCGATGCAAGGTGAGCGGCTGAGCCCCTCCGGGCCGCCATCGCTCGGATCGATCTTCCTCGCTTATCAGCCACCACGGCAGCCCGACACGTATCTCCTGCTCTTTGACGTTTACGTCGAACGCTCTGCCGTCGTGCGTCACGAGCAGCCAGCCATCCTCCGTCTCGAGCGGCAAGGCAATTACCGGGTCTTCCTCGACCACAAAAAAGGATTTGCTGCGGTTGCGTGATGCCTCTTTGCCTTCCTCGTCCAGCCCGATGAGCTGGAGCGTGCCATCGCCGCAGATCATGGCAAACGCCCGATCGCCAGTCGGCATGATAATTGCGCACCCTGGCGTCGAGACCTCGCCGACGAAGCGCAAGTCGACGACATCCACGATCGATACGGACTGCGCAGGCGTCATGTTGAACACCGCCAGGTGCCGGCGGTCGCCCAGCAGGCCGATGTAATGCCGGAGCGCCGCCGGCGCAGTCTTGGCAGGAATTGCGATTTCGGACCTGGTCGACAGCGTCTCTAGGTCGACGATCGTGACGACATCGGTGCGTGTGCCGCGAACGCCGCGGGAGTAAAACGATTCTGCGAGGTAGAACTCCCCCTTGTCGATGTTCGGCTCGATTGCCGGCGTGTACCAGTCGTGCGAGATGAGTCCCTGCATATCCCCGGTGTCACCGTCATAGAGGTAGCTGCCGCTCGAACCCTTGATCAGGAACCAGGCGGGGGTAGGCTGGCCGAGCATGACGCGCCCGGCCGTCTCCGGCTCGACGGCGAACGCCGCCACCGGAAAAGCGAGCAAAATTCCGAGAACCTTCGCGAACGAAACGCGCACGGCACCCCCCCTTCTTGTTCGCTCGTCGACTCCAGCGCATTGTAGCATCGTGGGGAAGCATTGCTCCAAGAGTGGCCCCCATGCAGCGCGAGTTCCTTCTCCAGGTTCAGTATATGAAACAACGGCTGTCGCCTGCTTCCGGCGATAGCGGTGAACTGCTACGATCGATCAGCACCAGAGTCACAAGAACGGTTGGCCACGTACATGAGACTTGGCGTGCCGAGTCAGCCAATTCACGCAACGTGAACAGTTACAGAATCTGTCATCGTCGCTCGATCGAGCGCCCCGGGGAATACTGGGCTGAGGCGGCCGAAGCCATAGACTGGGACAGGCGGTGGGACCTCGTCCTGGACGAGCGCGATGCACCGTTCTATCGCTGGTTCTCCGGCGCCAGGTTGAATACCTGTTACAACGCCCTCGATCGACATGTCGAGAGTGGTCGCGCCGACCAGGCGGCCCTGATACACGACAGTCCCCTGACCAGGTCGAAGCGGACGATCACCTATCGTGACTTGCGGGATGCATCGGCGATCTTTGCCGGCGTGCTCGCGGCCAATGGTGTTCGCAAAGGCGACCGCGTGATCGTCTACATGCCAGCAGTGCCCGAGGCGATCATCGCGATTCTCGGCTGCGCGCGCATCGGGGCCGTGCACTCGGTCGTATTCGGCGGCTTCGCCGCGGACGAGCTGGCGACCCGGATCGACCATGCCACACCGAAGGCTGTGGTCTCCGCGTCCTGCGGCGTGGAACCCAATCGGATCGTACCCTACAAGCCATTGCTGGACCGGGCGATAGAACGTGCGAGTCACAAGCCGGATGTCTGCATCATCCTGCAACGCGCCGAGGAAAAGGCACAGCTCATTACCGGCAGGGATATCGATTGGCATGAGGCCGTCGCCTGCGCGCAGCCGCACGACTGTGTCATGGTCGATGCGACCGACCCCTTGTATATCCTGTATACCTCGGGCACGACGGGCCAGCCGAAAGGGGTCGTGCGCGACAATGGCGGCCATGCGGTTGCGCTCGCCTGGTCGATGAAGAATATCTACGCGGTCGAGCCGGGTGAAGTCTACTGGGCCGCATCGGACATCGGCTGGATCGTCGGCCACTCGTACATCGTCTATGGGCCTCTTCTCAACGGCAACACCACCGTGCTCTACGAAGGCAAACCTGTAGGCACACCGGATGCAGGCGCATTCTGGCGCGTCGCATCGGAGCACAACGTCGCCTCAATGTTCACGGCGCCGACCGCCATTCGTGCAATCAAGCAGCAGGATCCCGAAGGCACCTTGATTGCCGACTACGATCTCGGGCATCTTCGTGCGCTGTTTCTGGCCGGAGAGCGCTGCGATCCGGCGACGCTCCGCTGGGCGGAAGAAGAGCTCGGGGTACCGGTCATCGATCATTGGTGGCAGACGGAGACCGGATGGGCGATCGCCGCGAATTGCCTCGGCATCGAAACTTTGCCCGTCAAACCAGGCTCCGCCGGCTGCCCGGTGCCCGGCTGGGAGGTCACTGTGCTCGGTGCTGATGGCGCGCGCGTCGGCACCGGCACCGTTGGCGCCCTTGCCTGCAGGCTACCCCTGCCACCCGGCACCTTTCCCACGCTCTGGCAGGCGGAGGACCGCTACAAGTCATCCTACCTCGACCGCTTTCCGGGCTACTACGAAACCGGCGACGCGGGTTACATGGATGACGACGGCTACGTATTCGTCATGTCACGTACCGACGATATCATAAATGTCGCGGGCCACCGGTTGTCGACCGGCGCGATCGAGGAGGTGCTCGCGGCACATCCGGACGTTGCCGAGTGTGCCGTCGTCGGCGTTGCCGACGAGCTCAAGGGCCAATTGCCGGTCGGGTTGCTGGTGCTCAAAGCCGGCGTGAACAGAGTCCAGGAGGAGGTCATCAGCGAAGTGGTGCAAATGGTGCGGGAAAGCATTGGCCCGGTCGCCGCTTTCAAGAAAGCGGCCATCGTCGGCCGCTTGCCAAAGACCCGATCGGGCAAGATATTACGTGGCACCATGCGCAAGATCGCGAATTGCGAGGAATATCGGGTACCGGCGACGATCGAAGAGCCCCGGGCCCTCGAAGAAGTCCGGTCGGCCATGCAGTCGATCGGCTACGCGATCGGCTGACGTCCAGCTTCTCACCAAGTTTCCGACGTGGATCCGGCGGTCTTCCTCTAGGCCAGTTCCGCCTCTCTCAGCGGCATTTCCCGCAGCCGCTTGCCGGTCGCCGCGAAATACGCGTTGAAGATCGCGGGCGCCACCGGCGGTACGCCGGGCTCACCGACGCCGCCTGGCGGCGCGTCCGTGTTCATGATTTGGACGTTGATGGCTTTTGGCGCTTCGCTTATCCGAACGATGGGATAGGAGTCGTAGTTGGCCTGCACGATCGCTCCACCCTGCGCCGTGATCTCGCCGTGCAGCGCGAGGCTCATGCCGAAGATCCCCGCGCCTTCCATTTGCGCAACGACACGATCGGGGTTGACCACCCGGCCGGCGTCTACTGCGAACCAGAGTTCCTCGACGTGAAGCTTGCCTGCCTCGTCGACGCGCACGTGGGCAACGGTACCCACGGTCGTCAGGAAGGACCGGTGCACCGCGATACCGAGGCCCTCGCCGTCCGGGAGCTCCCTGCCCCAACCCGCCATCTCTGCGACCTCGTTGACGACGGCCGCATAGCGACCCGTGTCGATCGGGTACTCATCCAGTTCCTGGCCGTAGTTGGAATACTCTGCGCCGTCGTCCGCCGGATTGACGCGCCTCGGCGGGCCGGCGAGACGCAGCAGATACTCTTTCGGGTCGACACCCGCAGCATGGGCCAACTCGTCGGCGAAGCCGCACACCGCGAACGCGTGATAGACGTTGTTGACCGACCGCAACCAGCCGATGCGCACGTGCGCCTTCGCCTCGCCCGATTCGAGGCGCATGTTCGGAATCGCGAAGGGGTTGTCGATCATGCCGAGTTCCAGCTCCCAGTTCGCCGGGCCACTGACTTCAGCACTGAACATCGAGTCGATCGACGGAAAGACGCTGCGATGCAGCCAGGCCGTCGTTTCGCCGCGCTCGTTGAGCGCAGCTTTGAGGTATTGCGCACTGACCGCGTGATAGTAGCCGTGCCGGATGTCGTCTTCGCGCGTCCAGGTGACCTTGACCGGCTTGTCGGTCTCGCGGGCGAGCCAGGCCGCCTCTGCCGAAAAGTCGGCTTTCGACTTGCGTCCGAACCCGCCGCCGAGCAGCGTCACGTGCACCTCGACCTGCGACTTGTCGATGCCGAGCAGCCCGGCGACGTGCTCCTGCACGCCCTGAGGATCCTGGGTCGCCGCCCATATTTCGACGCCGCCTTCGTCGGTCATCCGCGCCACGGCGGCCGGTGGCTCCATGGTGGCGTGCACCAGATGCGGGGCGTAGTAATCGGCCTCGATCATCGTCGTCGCTTCCGCGAAGGCGGCATCGACGTCGCCCCGACTCAGGACCGTTGTGCCGCTGGCATGCGAGGTGTCGACCAGCTGCCTGCGGTACGTCGGGGAGTCGTATTCGCCGTTGAGGCCAAGATCCCACTCAATCTCGAGTGCCGCGCGACCCCGATCCGCAGACCACGTATTGCCGGCCACGACGGCTACACCTCCCAAAGGATGGTGCAGGGGCGGCGACGTGCCATCCGGCATGCGGACCACCGCTTCAACACCGCTCACAGCTCGCGCGGCCGAGTCGTCGAGCGATTTCACGGTGCCCCCTACCACCGGGCACCTGGCAATCGAGGCGTACAGCATTCCAGCTACAACCGTGTCGATACCGAACATCGCCGTGCCCGTCGTCATCGCAACGCCGTCGATCAAGTCCACAGGTTTGCCGATGTAGCGATAGTCGGAAGGGTTCTTGAACTTCACGTCATCGGGTAGCGCGATGTCGGCCGCCGCGGCGACGAGTTTGCCGTACTCCGCGGAACGGCCGCTTGCCGCGTGATGTACCGCGTGGCTGCTCCCGATGAGCTCGCGCGCCGGCACGCTCCACATGGCGGCGGCCGCCGCGATCAGCATTTCCCTCGCCGACGCGCCGGCGGTACGCAAGAGATCGAAGTGTTGGCGGATGCTGGTAGATCCGTCCGTGTTCTGGTCGCCGTATTTCGGATCCCCTGGTGCCTGTAGCAATTCGATCTTGCTCCAATCGGCTTCGAGCTCGTCTGCGATCACCTGCACCAGCGAGGTGCGAACACCCTGACCCATTTCAGACCGGTGGCAGTAGATTTCAACGATACCGTCGTTGCGAATGTTCACGTAAACGTTCGGCGAAAAGTTGGCCCCGGCAACCTCCTCCGGATGCTGGCAGCCGAAGTTCAGCGCGAGCACCAGGCCGCCGCCTGCGACGCCTGCCACTTGCAGGAATTGTCGACGCGAAAGCTTCGCGATCGACGTCATGACTCACCTCCCGAAGCAAGATGGATCGCTGCCCGGATGCGCGTGTAGGTGCCGCAACGGCAGAGGTTGCCCTCCATTGCCGTCGCGATCTCGTCATCGCTCGGCCTGGGGTTGCGCTCCAGGAGTGCCGCCGCGCTCATGATCTGTCCGGACTGGCAATAGCCGCACTGGGGCACGTTCAGTTCGCGCCAGGCGCGCTGCACCGGGTGGTTACCGTCCGCGGACAATCCCTCGATGGTCAGTACCGAGCGCCCGGCAGCCGCCGACACCGGCAGGACGCAGGAACGCACGGGCTGGCCGTCCAGATGCACCGTGCAGGCGCCGCAGAGGGCCTTGCCGCAGCCATACTTGGTACCCGTGAGACCCACGATGTCACGGATCGCCCAGAGCAGGGGCATTTGTGGGTCGACGTCGAGCGAGGCCGGCTCGCCGTTCAAGGTGCATTCTATGGCCATGGATACTCCTGGCAGGGCACTGGGTTGACTGTTAGGGCAAGCAAGCGAAGCTCCCCGGCGTGCTCGAGACTTTCCTCTTTCGCCAATCGACCGGAAGCGACAGGTCGCGGCGACGTACGTCGCTACTTGATCGTTACCAAAACGTACCCAATCGTCGTTTCACCGACATTGCCGATCTGATACGCCTCGCCAGAATCGATGGCGTCCAGCCAGCCGACCGCTCCCGCCGGCCATGTCGACGGATCGGACTGCGCGCTACCGCGACGCTCAGCCCAGGTGCCGCCCTCGACGACGACGTAAACCTGGTTGCCGGGTCGGCCGTGCTCGCCCGTCCACTCGCCCGGATTGAGCCGGACCCGCTGCACGATCATCCGGTCATTATCCAGCAACAACTCCGTTTCCACGTTCGGGAAGGCCTGCGGCGCATGCCGGGCGCCCGGCGACACCGGCGCATCGGTCTTCAGGGTCACGTAGATCAGGTCGATGTCCGTATCCCCGGTGTTACCGGAATCGTGACCCGCGCTCATCGGAATCACATCCATCCAGCCAACTGCGCCGTCCTCACTGTATTCGTCGGCGTAAACGATTTCACCGCCGAGGCGCCCGGACCAGTAACCGCCATGAATGTGGACGTAGATCTGGTTGCCGGGATGACTGTGATGACCTTCCCACATTCCGGCGGGGACGACGAGTCGCTGCAGGACGACAATATCGTTCGTTAGCACCACCCTGCCATCCGAGTCCTCGATGTTCGGGTAGTTCAGCAGAAATGGCTTGTCGTCTTCCGATACATCTTGCGCCACTTTGTTGCCCTGCGCCTGGCAAAAGCCTGCGGAGAATAGAAGAATCAGGACCGAAACAATAGCTCTGTGTGTCATTGGATCACTCCGAAAACTCCGAATGGTCGAGGGCACGGTGCACATGGAAATCTGCCGTATCCAGCGTGTCCCATGCCACCTCGACGCCCAGGCCGGGTCCACCGGGCACCCTCGCTCGCCCGCGGTCCAGCAGGTTGCCATTGCGCATGCCGAACTCGAAGGCGTCCTTCGGCATCGGTGCCTCGAAATACACAGTCAACTCGTTGGCCAGCATCAGGTAAAGGTTCGCGATCTGGGTCAGCGTATGCCCCCAGCTCTGGATCTCGATCGGGGTGCGTGCATCGTTCGCAATCTTCAGCAGTTCGAGCGAGTTCGAGATGCCGCCCACGGTGGTCACGTCGAACCGGCCTGCATCCCAGGCGCCTTCTGTTATGCCTTGCCTGACGTACGCCGGCGAATAATAAGTATAGCCCGCCGGAATGATCTTGACGGCCAGCCTGTCTCTGAGCATCGCGTACTGGGACAGTAGTGCGTCGTCCACCGGGGCCTCGAACCAGATAAACAAGCCCTCGTCCAGCTTCTCGCCAAGTTTCTGCGCGTCCCGAAGGTCGTAGACGCTTTCCAGATCGACCATGAATTCGTAGGGATCTTCTGCGAATGTCTGCTGGATCAAAGCCACGAGCTCGAGGTCTTCTTCGATAGAACCCCAGACGTGGAACTTGAACGTCCGGAACCCGAGTTTCGCGTACTCGTGCACTGCCTCGACATACTCCGGCAATGTCTCGTAGAACGGCAGGCTCGCGTAGGCCTCAATGGCATCGCGTTTCGCACCGATCATCTGGTAAAGCGGCAGGTCGGCCTTGCGCGCCGCGAGGTCCCATAGCGCGATGTCAATACTCGCCCTGGCCGCATCGCTCAACGCGGGCCGGCGCTCTCCGAGCACGTTGCCGACGACGACCGGATCCAGGGAGCCAAGACGGACGAATTCCCCGGCGACGGCCTGCAATTCCCTGAGGAGTTCGTCGCTGAACCCGCCCTGATGATAGGAATCCACGCCCGAGACACCCTCGTGGCCGTCAGCGGTAGTGATCCGCAGGATGGTATTGACCTCTTTCAGCGGTGGTTCGCGGCCGGAATACCGCGCGGTCGTAAGATCGGTCCCGACGGCATGCAGATCGATGCGTGTGATTCTCCCCTCGGCGGAAAACTCGAATGCCTCCTCGTACTGCACGGCGCTCTTTCCGGAATAGGCCGTCAAGAGCTCGACCGCGGTCCGCGGGTGCTTGTCCGCGGAGACCGGACTGTTGGAGAACAGCACAAGCAGGCATACAGGGACCCCGATCCAGCGGGCGTGCAGGCGCTGGAATCGCGAGCCACGTCCCGGCGAACCGGGATTGGGGATCTCGATGTGCACGGCCTGCTGCAAAAACTCACCTCGTCGAAACATCCGGATCCGCGATCCGCAGGGATCCCGTTGCGTTCAGGCGTTGACGATTTCCCGCATGTACCAGGCAGCGAAGTTCGACGGCTCGCCTTCGTTGGTCGAGTAGATGCCGGGCCGATAACCCATCGACTTCACGCCCACATGGTTGTTCTCGACGATCCAGGCGTCTTCGAGGATTGTGATGTGCCATAGCTCGGCCAGTTTCTCCGGATCGAAATCCTTACCGGCTTCCGCATCGGGATGCACCAGCCACAGTATCTCGACGTCGGTCATCTCGGGACCGCGCGGCGTAAATCGCGCAACCACGATATGATCATCGTAAGTCTGCCAGTACCCCGTATCGAAATAGGTGATCGCGATGTCCGTGTCGTGCGACCATTTCTCGATACCAGGCAGGAACGGCGCCAAAGGCGTGCCGTCGATGGAACCCGTTAGGAAGCCGGGATTCAGCTCACCGTCGTACGGCCCGCCGGTCCCGGTTCCTCGATCCGCGGCCATCTCCGGCCCGATCCAGTCGGCGACCCGGTCGTCCCAGCGTTTCCTGCGCGACTCTGAGAGCGAGTAGTCCCAGTTGTGCGTTGCCACCAAGTTGTTGTGCACCGGACCGCAGTGATAGCACTCCATGAAGTTCTCCAGGCCGAGTTTCCAGTTGGCCTTGAGCTGGTAGGACTTGCGGTTGCCGACTTTCAGGTTTTCCATGCGGTAGCGGCCGCCGATCCTGTCAAAACCGTAGCTGAACGGGTCGTCGAACGGCGGCGGCTCCTCCGCGCGGGAGAAGTTCAGGAAGATGTGACCGTCCTTGACCAGCATATGGCACTTGACGAGACCGTTGGCGGTCATGTCGAAACCGTCGGACATATTGTAGGCCTTGATCAGGTTGCCATCGAGATCGTACATCCAGGCGTGATACGGGCAGCGAAATACCTGCGCACTGCCGCTCTCGCCCAATTGCTTGACGGACACCCGCTCGTCGTCGCGATCGGGGGCTTCGCTGTGCCGGCACAGGCGCGAACCGCGATGCCGGCAGACGTTGTGGAACGCGTTGATTTCGCCGGATTCGTTGCGCACGACGATGGCGCTCTCGCCGATACCGAACTTGAACACGAAGAAGTCGCCCGGCTCGGCGACCCGGCTGACGTGATCGGCCAGCAGCCACCAGTTCTCGGCGATGTACGCTTCGTCCTTACGGTAGTGCTCCATCTTGTAGTAGTACTCTGCAGGAATGGTGGTGCCTTCCAGGTGTTCCACCTTGCCGGCAGCGCCCGATTTCCCGGGTTGCGCGACGGCGCCGGTGTCTGCGCCCGATTGCTGGCCCGCGTACACGACGCCGGGAATAGTTACTGCCGCGGCACCGGCCGCCACGGACTTCATTGCGAATGCGCGACGGCTCAGTTTTTCTTGCGTCTCGGTTTCACTTTCCTTATTCAGGTCACTAGTGGTTTCTTTGTCTTTGGTTCGTTCCGTCATTTGTCGACCTCCTTCCGGTGCAGATTAGTTCTCGACGCTTGACTTCGATGTTGCAAATTCCAAATCGGACCGCGGTTCAGTCATATTCGCTCGGTCCAGTGATACTGGAAGCCGGGCCGGATGACGTCGTTTATCAGCTCCTGGACCGCACGATGCGCCTGGTCGAAGGCCGCCTGAGTAAGGCAGGTCGCGACAGCGTCGGAATTGGCGATGGCAGTCCGCCCGAAGCGCTTGCGGCCCAGCACCCACGGGACCTCGTCATAGCCCCGGTAGGGATCAAACAGGTCATTTGTCGGCGCCCGCGTAGCCGTGGAACCAGCGATTGGCGAAGGTTGCGTCGATATCGCGAGCCGGATCGGGTACGGGTGAATTGCCGCTTCGCGCAGCACGGCTACGCCAGCCCGCACTCTCTCAACACGCGAAGCGGTTCATCATCGAGCGCGGCGCCTCGGAAGGTGAGATCCGACGAGTCAGTATTCCTCAATCTCCCCAGCGCTTCATATACCGCACGCCGAACTCTATCGGCCGATTGACATAGACGTTCTGGTGGTGCGCTCGGCCTTCCACCGTCTGCGCGGCGGCCCATAGATACTGGCCGCTGCCGATCGTGTACCACGCGCGTTCGTCGGTGAGATTATTGACGAAAACGTCGAATTGCCAATCCTCACCCACGATCCCGGCGCGCAGGTCGCCGATCGTGTAGCCGGGGTTCCCGAACTGGGCGTTTGGCTCATCCACGGGTGACAACGGCTCGAGCCGGTTGAGGCTGTCCCCCGCCGTCGACCACTGTGTACGCACGGACATCTCGGTCGCCCCCAGCAGGCGCGTCGGCTGGCGATACTCGATCCACGCCGAGGCCTTGTAGGTCGGGACGAGCGGCAGCCGCATGCCCTTGGTCAGGTTGGGAATGTCGTCGCCGTCCAGGTCGTGCGCCGTATCCGTCTCGGCCTCCATGTCCTCGAAGTTCAGGCCGAACATCCAGTTCTCGTTGGGCGAGTAGTCGAGCTCGACGTTGACGCCCTGAATGTGTGCCTCACCGAGGTTGCCGATAACGGACTGCCATGGCTGCCCGCAAACGCCCGGCACCGCAAGACTCGGATCCGGCAGGCCCGTATCGGGATCGATGCATGGGGTCTGCGATGGATCGACGACCTGGAGCTGGTAATCCTCCCACAGCATGTAATACGCGGTCAGGTTGAACCGGCCCTTGCCATCGGCAAAGTAGGATTTGTACCCCACCTCGTAGTTGTTCATAAGGTCGGATTCGTACGTATTCGGGAAGAAAGGCTCGCCCCGGCTGCGGTTAATGCCCCCTTGGCGCTTGCCCTGCGTGTACAGCCCATACACCATCCGGTCGCGATCGAACTGATAACTCAGGCTGACCTTGGGAATGAACTGGGTTTCCTCACCCGTCCTCCCGGGTGGACGCAGCTCGTTCGCCAGGCGATACTCGCGATCACTGCCGCCGGCCGGCTCGCCTTCGAAATGATAAACCCGGCCCGGATGGTTGACGCCATAGTAGTTTGTATTGCTTCGATCGAAGTAACGCCCCCCCAGGGTCAGGTCCAGGTGATCGTTGATGTGCCAGGTCGCCTCGCCGAATACCGCCTTCTGCTCCCAGTCGGTATGGTGCAGCGAAAGCCAGCTTTCGGTCATATCGCTGAAATCCTTCGACCAGTACCACTCCCAGAAGTCTCGTGAAACGGAGTCGGCATAGAGATTGTCCGCGCCCAGCACGTCCCTGCCGCCCGTTGTCGGTATCGCAAATGCATCAGAATACGAATCCTTGCTTTCCTCGTAGTAGGCACCGACGATCCAGTCGAAAAGCTCGCCCTCGTCTTGCAGCCGCACTTCAAACGTGAGCTTGTCGTCGTTACTGGGACTAAAGTCAGCGTTGAAAGCATCGGCGTCCACCGTCGGCCCCGTGCAATAAACCGGCCACCAGACGATGTTACCCGTCTCCGGGTTCGCCCAGTAGTACGGATAGTCGGCTTGGGTATAGGCCGAATCATGACAATACGCCGCCGTCCAGTAATGGACGTAGGTGGTCACGTCCTCGACGCTAAGAACTTCACGATCGTAATAGGACACGGCCGCTACCAGCTGGGCAAACTCCATGTCGCCTTCGAGCGTCAGCGAGCTCATATAGAACTTTTCGTCGCGAAAATCGTCGTGAAAACGGACCACCTGAAGATCGCCCACGAAGGGATCCATGACGTTGCCCGCGCCCTGTTCGGATTTCTGGTAATGGTACGAGGCGGTCGTAGCCCACCTGTCGTTCATCTCCCAACGCAGGTGCATCCGGCCGCCCTGGACTTCGTTCTCGTTCCAGTTCTTTTCGACGACTGCGGAATTGTCCAGCGTGCCGAATCCGGCCGGTGCCCGGTTGTCGATCACGCCGTCCCCGTCGCGATCCGTCAATCCGTGCCAATCGGCCGTTCGACCGAACACGTTGTCGATGAATCCGCCATCGCGATCCTGAAATCCGACAACGCGCAACGCCAGCCGGTCTTCGACCAGCGGGATATTGAACACGAGCGAACCGCGGTAACTCAGATCGCTTTCGTCGCCGGCTCGAACCTCGCCGTCGAATACCGCTTCGAACGCATTCATGACCGGCTGATTCGTGACGATCCGCATGGTGCCGGCCTGTGCATCCGAGCCGTACAATGTACCCTGCGGGCCGGACAGCGCCTCGACGCGCGCGATGTCAACGGCGCGAATCGTCGGTTGCGAACCGGTCTGGGTGACGGAGATCTCGTCGAGATAGACGGACGAGGTGGACTGCCCGATGTAGCTACCGCCCGTGATCGCGCCGCGGAATACGACCGTGCTTGAACTACCGCCGTAGGTAACGACGTTGATGGACGGCACGAAACGCGAATAGTCCTCCATGGTCTTGGCGCCCATCGCGCTCAGCGATTCCTGCGTGATTGCCTGCACCGCTCCCGGGATATCCTGCACCGACGAGCTGCGTTTCGTCGCCGTGACAATGATCTCGTCGAGTACGTGCGCATCGTCCGCCTGTTGCGCAATCGGTGCAGGACCCGGATAGAGCGCTGCAGTAACTGCTGCGGTCACCGGTGTAATGGCTCGTATAGATGTCGATCGCATACTCCCCCCTTTTACCGCTTACCCGCAGCCACAGGTTTACTTACGGAATAACTCAACGCTGGGTCGATTGCAACATAAATTTAGCAATGTGTAATGTCCGGCTTTTCATTCCTTAACGGGCCTAACTTGTTTTGCTTTACTGGCGTGTAGGCAAGGAAACGGAGACGAGCATGACTGAATCCCGGTACCCAGATATGGAAACCCGATGCATAACTTTCTTGCGTGTGGATTCACTGCTACGATCATCAGGCGCAAAGTCAGCGAGATCGATCATGGCTACGAGTGACCGATGCGCAACGAGTTCGACGTTCACGAAACGTAAGGTCTGCGAGATTAGATATCATGTCCAACGGCTTTCCGGGCCCCAAAACCCTCGCAGCTCTGCGACGGGGCATACCGCTATTCAAGAACGGTTTGAGGTTCGACGCCGAGATGGAGCGAGCCGGACGCCGTGGATTCCGTACCGTGCGGCAGATCGTCATCGACAAGGCACAGGGCGACTTCGTCTGGGACCTCGACGGCAAGCGCTACATCGATTTCCAGAACGGTTGGGCTACAAATCCGCTTGGCAACTGCCACCCGGAGATACTCGAGGCTGTAGAAGAAGCCAATCGGCGGTTCGGCTTCCATTATGACCATCCGTTGCGCTACGACCTGGCCGAAGAGCTTGCGCCCGTCATGCCGGCCGAAGCGTTGCCACGGACGAATTACGAGGTATCCGGTACGGAGGCAGCCGAGGCCGCCGTTCATTTGGCGCTGACGCATACGAAGCGCCGGTATGTCATCACGTTCGCTTCTTCCTATCACGGCATGGGTCTTGGGACGAAGGTCCTGAGCGGGCTCGACGGCCGCTTCGGAACCTACCTCGAAGGCTGGGGTGGTGGCGTTATCAAGGCGCCCTACCCGTACAGCGAGCACGTCCCCGCCGGAATGAGCCGGGATCAATACACCGAGTATTGCCTTTGGTACCTCGACAACCATATTCCGTCCTGCATTGCTGCTCGCGACAACATCGCCGGAATTCTGGTCGAGCCAGGCCTTGCCGAAGGCGGCAACTGGATTCCGTCAACACGCTTTCTGAAAGGGATTCGCGATATCTGCGACAAGAACGACTGGTTGATGATCGTCGACGAGGTACTGACGGGCGTCGGTCGCACGGGCCGAATGTGGGGCATCGAGCACTACGAGGTCGTTCCCGACGTCCTGGTATACGGAAAAAATCTGTCCGGCGGCATTGCACCACTCGCCGGCATCTCGGCACGCGACGACATCATGGGCAACAACACCAGCTTCGCATCCGGCTCGACCTTTGCAGGTACGCCGGCCGGCTGTGCGGCAGCGATCAGGACGCTGGAGATTTTCGAGCGGGATCATGTCGTGGCGCATGCGAAACGACTCGGAAATATCGCCGCCGGCATCATGCGTCAATGGGAAGCATTCGGCATCGTGCGCGAGGCGCGCGGCAACGGCCTGCTGCTCGGCGTCAGTTTCGGCAAACCCGAGTCCGCAGGCGCCGATGAAAAGGACTGGTGGACGGCACGGGCCGTGCGCGGAAAGATGCTCGAGAACGGCGTGTGGGCGATTTGCGATCGCCAGGACACTATTCGCATGTATCCCGCGCTGAACATGGACGAAGCCGTGCTTCGTGAAGGACTCGAAGTCATGGAGGACGCCATCCGGTATGTCGAAAAGCACGGCCACACGGAGGGCGACGCGCCAGCCTTCCCGACCGGCGTTGCGGGCTTTTAGCCAGTGCCGGGCTCGGGGCCCGATGTGACGGAGCAAAGCCCGGCATGCGAACCGTCGCCTGGTCGCGCTATGGGCTCGAGCCCATTCCGATCTCGCTCAGCGGCTCGAATCCGGGCGGCAGCTCGGCCGCTCCCGCCGGGAATCCGTTTCGCTCCAGGATAAAGGCCAGTATGTCGGCATACGTATCCGCAGTCAGATCGCGCCGGTCCTGGCGCTTCGGCGGCATCTCGGTCTGCATGAAGTCGAACAGGTCGCCCAGCGTCCAGTTGGCCCAGTTGGACAGAAACTCCTCACCCACCAGCGCCGGCGCATCCTCACCATAATCCCCGGACAGGTCTCGCAGGTGACAACGCTTGCAATGCTCGAGGTAGTGCGCCTCGCCGCGCCGGCTTTGCTCGATGGAATAGACGCCGTCCCCAACCGAGGCGCTCGTCGCCAGGAGGTTGGCGGACGGCACCGTGTCCGGCAGCGATGGCGCGCCTTTTACCTGCGCGCAGGCAGAAAAGACCAGCACGGCGGCAAAGACGCAGATCGACGCGGTACACCTCGGCGCCCTTCTGGCAGCGGATAATCCGATCACGGGGCTGCGTACCGGGGCTCAGTCCTTCACGATCTCCCGCATGTACCAGGCGGCAAAGCCTGACGGCTCTTCCTCGTGAACGGAGTAACGACCGGACCGGTAACCGCCCGATTTGATGCCCACGTGATTGTTCTCGACGATCCAGGTGTCTTCCTTGATGGTGATATCCCATAGCGCCATTAGCCTATCCGCATCGTAGTCCCTGCCTGCTTCGGCTTCAGGATGAACCAACCAGAATATTTCGCTGTCCGTCAGCTCGGCGCCTCGCGGCGTGAACCGAACGACTGCCACGTGGTCGTCGTAAGCCTGCCAGTAGCCGGTCGAATAACCGGTTATGCCGAGCGCTGTGCCGTGTGTCCAGTCCTTGATGCCCGGAAGCAAAGGCACCAGCGGCTTGCCGTCCAGCGACCCGGTCAGGAATCCCAGATTCAGCTCGCCGTCGTACGGCCCTCCGGAACTCGTTCCCTTGTCCGCGGCGAGCTCCGGCCCGAGCCAGTCGGCGACTCGGCTGTCGTGACGCTGCTGGCGCGCATTCGACAGGCTGTAGTCCCAATTATGGGTGGTCACGAGGTTCTGGTGCGCAGGGCCGCAGTGGTAACACTCCAGAAAATTCTCCAGCGCCAGCTTCCAGTTGGCCCTGATCGGATACTGCCGTCGGGCGCCGACCTTCAGGTCTGCCAGCCGATATCGTGCAGCGACGTTCCTGAACCCGTAAGTAGTGATCGCATCAAAATTCGGCGGCGTTTCGCTGCGGGAGAAGTTCAGAAATATATGGCCTTCCTCCACGCGCATGTAGCACGGAACCAGGCCGTTGGCGTTCATGTCGAAGTCTTCGTGGGCATCGTATGCTTCGATGAGGCTGCCGTCCAGATCGTACATCCAGGCGTGATACGGGCAGCGAATCACCTGCGCGTTGCCACTCTCCCCTAGTTGGCGGACCGAAAGCCGCTCGTCCTCCGGTCGGGGATCTCCGTCGTGCCGGCACAGGCGTGATCCGCGATGGCGGCAGACGTTGTTGAATGCCCGGATGTTTCCTGACTCGTCGCGCAGGACGATGACACTCTCGCCGAGGCCGAACTTGAACACGAAGTAATCGCCGGTGTCCGGAATCCGGCTAGCGTGGTCGGCGAGCAACCAGAAGTTCTCGGCAATGTAGCGTTCGTCCTTCCTGTAATGTTCCTCCTCGTAATAGTATTCAGCCGGAATGGTGTGGCCTGTCCACCATTCCTGCGAAGAGTCATTGTTCGCAGCGGCCCCTGTGGCTTGCGTCGCCTCGGCCGACTGTGACGCGGCGTTACCAACGTCGGGCATCGCAAATGCGGCGGCGGCGCCAGCGGCGACGGTGGACTTGGCGAAGTCACGACGACTCAAGCCCGGTTTGGCGCGCTCCTCGCTGCTCGTGCCCGGATCCCGCGACGTATCGCTGTCTTCTTTCATGGTCATCGCCCCTCACTTGTTGTTACGATTATCACGCAGCTCGGTATAGATTCCTGCTGGCTGAATCCGGTCCGCTATCCAAATTCGATCCATGTCGTCTTGAGTTCGGTGTAATCGTCGAATGCGTGCATCGACTTGTCGCGCCCGTTGCCGCTCTGCTTGAAACCGCCGAACGGCACCGTGATATCTCCGCCGAAGTAATTGTTGATTCCCATGGTGCCGACGCGGACGGCTGCTGCAACCTTGTGGGCCGTGTTGATATCGTTGCTCCAGACGGCGCCTGCCAACCCGTAGATCGAGTCGTTGGCGATCGACACGGCTTCCCCGGCTTCTTGGAATCCGATGACTGACAGGACAGGACCGAAGATCTCCTCCCTGGCAATGCGCATATCCTTGCTCACTGCCTGGAATATCGTCGGCTCATAGTAGAAGCCGCCGGACTCCGGCAGCGTTTGCCTGCCACCGGAGACCAGCGACGCGCCCTCGTTTCTGCCGATGGCCACGTAGTCGGCCACCGCTTTCAGCTGCGTCGCATCGATCATCGGACCCATCACCGTGGCCGGGTCCAGCGGATCACCGGGCATCCAGTTGCGGCTTTGCGCCTTCACCATTTCGACGAACTGCTCCCTGATACGCTCCTCGACGATCAATCGGGTACCCGCGGTACAGGTCTGCCCGCCGTTGTAGAAGACGGCGATGGCAGCAAACGTCGCGGCCTTCTCGAGGTTGGCATCAGCAAACACGATGTTCGGGCTTTTGCCGCCCAGTTCGAGGAACGTTCGCTTCAGGTTGGATTCGCCCGAGTAGCGCATGAGCTGCTTGCCCACCTCGGTCGACCCGGTAAACGTCAGCCCGTCGATATCCGGGTGCAGCACCAGGTGACGGCCGAGGCAGCCGCCTGGACCGGGCAATACCTGCAACACTCCGTCGGGCAGCCCTGCCTCACTCGCGAGCCCCGCGATCCGAAGTGCGCTCAACGGTGTGCTTGAAGCCGGTTTGAGTATCACCGAATTGCCCGTTGCCAAGGAAGGTGCCAGCTTCCATGCCGTGGTCGACAACGGGAAGTTCCAGGGTACGATGGCGCCGACCACTCCGAGCGGCAGGTGCTGGATCAGCGCCAGACAATTTTTGGGTGTCGGTGAAATCTCGCCGTAGACCTTGTCGATGGCCTCGCCGCTCCACCGAATCGTGCGAATGGCGGACGGAATATCGACACCGGTCGTGTCGGCAATCGGCTTGCCGACGTCGAGACTCTCTAGCAACGCGATCTCGTTAGCGTTTTGCTCGATCAGTTCCGCCCAGCGTACGAGGACCATCTTACGATCAGCGGGTGCCATCTCGACCCACACGCCACTTTCGAACGCTGCCCGCGCAACCTCGACGGCAAGATCGGCATCTTCCGGTCCGCAATTCGCCACGTCCGCGAGTTTCGAGCCGTTGCCGGGATTCATTGTCGGGCGCGTCTCCCCGGACAGCGCCCACTAATACCGGCCGTTGATGAACGCACGGCCCTCTATGACGAGACCCGCCGCCTCAGCGTGCCAATCGTTGACGGTTTTATCCAGCACAGCAGTCCTCCTCGACCGACACCACCGGTTCAATGATAGCTGCAAAATGACCGGCCTGGCGGCAGCGCATTGTCGTTCCGTTTCGTCTGCGGGGGACCTGCCTGTCCGTCGCAAGACAGGCGGCGCCGTGTACGCTAACATGCGAAACAGTCTAAAACAGAAATAAGCTGCCTTTCACGACCCTTCCTCGGCGGCAGGAAAGGTAACGCCACAAACCATAGATCGGAGCCAGAACCTGGACATCTACACGGCAACGATCGCTGTTAGCATTCTCGTTTACATTGCCGTCGGCAACTATGCCGGCCGGGGAGTCAAGGGGCTGGACGACTACTATGTCGCCGGTCGCCGGGCACCGACGTTGCTCATTCTCGGGACGCTGGTCGCCAGCGTCATGAGTTCGACCATGTTCCTGGGGGAGGCCGGGTTCGCATACGCGGGTCAGGCCGGCCCGTATGTGATATTCCCCCAGGACGCGACGATTGGCTAGGTCATCGGCGCCATCTTCTTCGGGCGGTATCTCCGCAGGAGTTGGGCGATCACGGTCGCTGCCTTTTTTGGCGATCGGTTCAACAGCCCGCGCGTCCAGGGTCTCGCGGGAGTAACGATTATTCTCGCCCTCGGCGGCTATTTGCTCGCGGTCACCCAGGGTGCCGGTATCCTGCTGACGCAGCTTACCGGCCTCAGTTACGTGGAAGCGTTGATCGTCGCCTGGCTCAGCTACACGACTTTCACGATGTATTCGGGATCACGCGGAGTCATTCTGACCGACACCCTGATGTTCCTGCTAGTCACCTTCGCCAGCGCAGGAGCCGCGTACTACGTCGTCAGCGATCTCGGTGGAGTGTCGAGCGTGATTCGGGACCTCGCCGTGCTCGAGGGCAAGGAGGACCTGATGTCCTGGCACGGGATCGTCGGTCCCGGCACCGAGTGGTCGACGCCAACGGACTATCTGATCTGGACGATCGCCATCGATGCGAGCTGGGCACTGGTCTACTGCGTGAGTCCGTGGCAGTCCAGTCGCCATTTGATGGCCAGGAACGAACATGTCGTTCTTCGCTCTGCCATCCTCGCTTGCCTGTTCGTGGGCCTGTTGCAGGTCATGGTGTACGGATTGGGGGGCGTCATCAATCTGGGGACGCCGGATATCGACGTACCCGAAAGTGCCACCATCTGGGCTTCTTTGACGATGATGCCCGACATCCTCGGCGCATTGATGCTCGCCGGCATCATGGCTGCCATTTTGTCGTCGGCGTCCACATTTCTGTCGCTCGTGGGCTTCAGCGCGAGCAACGATATCGGGATACACCAAACGGGCGACGAACGAAAAACACTGCGTTTCAGCCGCTTGATGATGCTGGCCATCGGCTCGGTGGCGTTGGTCGCCGCGTTGATATTTCCACCCAACATTTTCTGGCTGACGACCTTCATTGCGACGGTATTCGCATCGTCATGGGGACCCGTAGGGCTCATGAGCATATGGAGCACGCGGATTACGGAATCGGCCGCATTTTGGGGCATGCTGTCCGGGCTCTTTTTCAACGTGGTGCCGAAATTCTTCGAGTTCATCGGTGTTGTCGAGTTTCCGTCGTATTTGAACCCGGTCATTATCGGCACTGTCGTCAGCCTCGTCGTCACCATGGTCGTGTCGCGCTATACGACGGTGACGGATGAAGAGGCAAGGCGCCTGGCGAAACTCCACGAAATCCCGGCAGAGGAAGTGAGCCGGAACAGGACGCGTACCTCGCTCATCACCGCCGGCGTTCTGATTGTCTATGGCATTGTCATGCCGGTGCTCATTATCGTCTACTACGTTCGTCCCTTCCAGGAAGCCAAGGGACAGCTGTCCCCTGACGGATCGATCGACTGGTTCACGGGCGAAGCCATACTGGCACTCAGCTGGTTTTTCCTGTACGTCACGCTGGGACTGTTTGCGGCCAGGATCATACGCGGCAGCTACTCACCACCGGGGCACAGTCGGCAGAAGAACGTCGACGCGGATGCATATGCGGGAGGCCAATGATGCAGTCGCCGCCGGAACCGAGTGTCAGATGACAACCGAAAGCTCTTCCAGCTCCCAGGGCGGCACCCGCTGATCCGATTCGTGCCACTCCCGCTCCTTGACGGCGACATACTGGCGCACGAATACCTGACCGAGCATCTTGCGTACCGACGCGCTTAGACGAAGTGCCTCCAGCGCCTCGTAAAGGTGACGATGCAGAGCGAACGGGGCGTCCCATGCCGAGCCCGGCATCGGGGGCCTGCACGCCGCTTTTTCCGTCATGCCCAGAAACCCGCAGGCCAGCGTACCCGCAATCGCCAGGTAGGGATTGACGTCGCTGCCAGCCAGTCGGTTTTCGATCCGCCGGGCGGCCGGTTCCGAATCAGGCACCCTCAGGCCGACTGTCCGATTGTCGACGCCCCACTCGAGATTGGTCGGGGACGACCAGTGGCTCAGCAAACGACGGTAGGAGTTCGGGTACGGGGCAAAAAGCAGCAGGAAATCCGCCATGTGTTTCTGAAGTCCGCCGAGGTAACCATAGAAGGCATCGGTCGGCGCCCCGTCGCTGCCCGAGAAGATGTTGGTGCCTTGGTCGTCATAAACGCTCTGGTGCACGTGAAGTGAGCTTCCCGGCTTTTCGCTGCCGAGCTTGGCGAGAAATGTCGCGCGCATGCCATGCACCTTGGCAAGCTGCTTCACGGTCATCTTGAAGTGAAATACATCGTCGGCTGCTTTCAGCGGAGGGCCATGCATGAAATTGACCTCGAACTGCCCGGCGCCGAGCTCCTGAGAGACGGCACCCAAGGGGATATCCTGCGCCCGGCAGCACTCCGTGAGGCGCATGAAGAATCCGTCGAGATCGTGCAGGCGATCCGTCCCATACGGGTCGGCCAGCCGCTCGAAGTCCCGGTCCACCTGAGCGCGAAATCCGGCCTGGCTTCGGCTCTCCGTGCATACCGCCGCCAAATAGAACTCGACCTCGGGGGCGATGATCGGGTGCCAGCGCCGCGATTCGAATTGGCCGATCACGTTCTTGAGTACGGCCCGCGGCGCCATATCGACGCTCTGTCCATCCGCCGTGTAACAGTCCATCATGACGGATGCGGTTGGCTCGGATGTCCAGGGCATGCGCCGCAGCGTGTGCAGATCGGGTGCGATAACCATGTCGCGGTCCACGATGTTGTCCCTCGGCATGTAATAGGTGCCGTGAACCGTCTGGCCGAACACCGCAATCGGCAGCTTGAATCGCATTCCCTCGAATTGAGACACGGGGAGCAGCTTGCCGCGGGAGACGCCGGCCATATCCGGCACGGCAGTCTCGACCCATGCGATTCGTTGCTCGGCAAGCCAGGCGAGCGCTTCAGACTCGGTCATATGCCTCCGAACATGTCGACCCCTTCGGGAGTGGCGTGAGATTAGGGAACAAAGGGGTGTGCCGCCTCCACGCGTGTAGGCATGGATTCCCGCGGCTTCGGGCGGCCAGTATGATCGGCCGAAGTTCGTATCACCCCTTGTTCAAGGCGTCATGGGGCGAAATCAACGACGATCTGGAGCAGTTCGAGAAGGCCGCTGGGTGATGGAGCGAAATTCGGGGAGACCTCTCGCAATGTTCGTGCTCGTGATCGGTAAGTCGTCCTGAAACGAGAGTTGCAAGCGATGCGCGCGGACGAGCAGAAGCAGGAGCACGCCCGCTCCTACTACGCGGCCACCGCCAACGAGAAAACCGACTACCCGATACTCGAGGGCAGCCAGCTGGCGGACGTCTGCGTCGTCGGCGGCGGCTTCACCGGGATAGCGTCGGCGCTTACGCTCGCCGAGCGCGGGTACTCGGTCGCGTTGCTGGAAGCGAACCGTATCGGCTGGGGCGCCTCGGGGCGCAACGGCGGCCAGCTCATCAACGGCATCAGCGGATTGTCCCGGATCGCAGAGAAGCACGGCCCTGGCATCGCCGACCAGTTATGGGACATGCGCTGGCGCGGCAATACCATCATCCGGGAGCGCGTCGCGCGCTACGGGATCGACTGCGACCTGAAGGACGGGTACGTCGAGGTTGCCAGGAAGCCTCGCCAGGTCGCCGATATCCTCGAATCGGCCGAGGAACGGTCGGTACGCAATTTTCCCTATCGATACGAGGTCTGGGACCGCGACCAGACTGCCGAGATCCTCGGAACCGATGCTTTTTTCGGCGCGTTTGCGTGCTTCCGGGACGGCCATCTGCACCCCCTCAACCTTTGCATCGGAGAAGCCCGGGCGGCGCACGGGCTCGGCGTGCGCATCTTTGAGCAGTCGCCCGTGACCGGCATCGGGCACGGTGCTCGCCCGACTGTACAGACGGCGACCGGCAGTGTCCGGGCCGATGCGGTACTGTTGGCCGGAAACGCGCACAGTCGCCTCGAGCCCGAACACCTTTCGAACCTGATCTTCCCGGCCGGCAGCTACATGATCGCCACGGAGCCGCTTTCGACGGCGGTCGCACGCAGCATCAATCCGCTGGACGTGGCCGTTTGCGACCTCAATTACGTCGTGGACTATTTTCGCCTGTCCGCCGACAGGCGTCTGCTGTTCGGCGGTACCTGCAACTACTCCGGCCGCGATCCGTCGAGCATCGCGGCATACATCAGGCCCCGCCTGCTCAGGATCTACCCCCAACTCGAGAACGTGCGGGTCGAATACGAATGGGGCGGCAAAATCGGCATCGTGCTGAACCGCGTGCCGACGGTGGGCCGCATCCGTGGCGACGTCTACTACTGCCAAGGCTACTCCGGACATGGCGTCAACGGCACGCACCTGATGGGCGAAGTCATGGCTGACGCGATTGCTGGGACGATGGAGCGATTCGACCTGTTCGCGACTGTCAAGCACCTTCGCCTGCCGGGATCACGATGGGTGGGCAACCAGCTCATCGCGCTGGGAATGTTGTACTACAAGCTTAAGGACCTGCTGTAGAGGGGCTGGTATTATCGAGCCTATCCGGCGGGATGTGCGTAAAATTCGTATCTATACCATTTGGCCCTATGGATGAACGCAAGCACCAACTCTTGAAAGCTCCGGCCATTAACGGCTGGTATCTTTTCTGGACCGTCACCGCGCCGATATCGATAGCCGTGCTCGTTGCGGCCGTTACCGCTGACCTGTCGTCCGGTGAAGGCGTTTCTTCGCTGGTGCAATTCTCCGTTCGCTGCGCCGTACCGCTTCTCTTGCTGGTCTTCGCCGCCTCGTCGATACAGGTCCTGTTTCCCGGATCATTCGCCCGCTGGCTCCTCCGAAACAGAAAGTACCTGGGCTTGGGCTTCGCCGCCGCAATGGCGTGGCAGGCCCTGTTCATCCTCTGGCTGGTCGTCGGGCACACCGGGTACTACGTCGCGAAGGTTTACGTGCTGAGGGATGCGATCGAAGGCGTCATCGGCTACACGTTCCTTCTGGCCATGACCGTGACTTCTTTTCCCCGAGGGCGCAAACATGTAAGTCCCGGGAAGTGGCGGATACTGCATCTGGGCGGAATCCATTTTCTCTGGGCGTACACGTTCAGCACCTATTGGTGGTCCCTGTTCCATTATCCCGACCCGGTGCTTCTCGACTATGTGTTTTATGCGAGCGGGCTTGCAGCCTGGACGCTGCGTGCAACCGCATGGGGCAGGACGCGAAGCGTCGCAGCCGGTAAAGCGGAGGCCGCAGGGGGGCACGGCTCGCCGCCTTTCCGCATGGCCGGGGTCGCATTGATCGGCATCGGCCTGGTGATTTCCATCTTCGGCTCGGCATGGAAGACGATCGCATCCGCGAGCTTGTACGGCTATGACTTCACGGAAATCCTCGAATTGTATCTGCCATTCTGGCCATTCGAGCCTTTTCTGCCCCTCGCGGTCATTCTCGGCGGCATTTACCTGACGACACTACCTGCAGGTGGCGCGACATCACAGCCGACGACCAGCGCGGCATGGAAATGATCCATTCCACGGTCGTCGAATACCGAACCTGAATGTCCCGTCTACTGGTCGCCCGGAATCTCGGAATAGTGCAAGTTGACTATCTTCCAGTCGTCGCCGATCTTTTGCCAGACCTCGGACTCGAAGGCCTTCGCCACGGAGACGTTACCGTCCGGTTCGCGCAAACGATAGTCGACGAAGTAGCTGGCAACGGCGACATCGCCAGTGGGCATCACCTGCACCTGAACATCCGACAGCTCGTTTTTCTCGACTCCACCACCGGCCTCGACCATCTCTGCCCACTCTTCGTGGTAGGCCGCTAGGTCCTGCCGGGCACCATAGAAATACACCATCGCGTTGGCGTCATAGTGATTGAAATATGCATCTACGTCATCACCGGCGTACGCATCGTTGAACGCCTTGATCGCTGTACGGACCTCCGCTTCCACCGGGCTATGCTGCTCAGCCGTTGCCGGAAATGAGATCAGCGTGACAACGAGGCAGGTCAGTATGTTTTTCATGGCTCAGGCTCCTTTTTTGCCTATCGCCCCGAGGGCTTCTTGCCGCACCCGATCAGCATACCCTATTTTTGCCCGCGCGGGAGCAGACTCGATGTCCTGCAGGTTGCTTACGATTGCCTATACGCGAGGGCGGTCCCGTCAGCTATCTACGCTACAAGTTTCCAATGTTTAATCTTCAGATAGTCTTTGAGCAAATCGAATCAGTACAGGTGGAAGTTTCGGAAACCGGCCGACGAGCCTACCGCACTTTCGATGTAACCAAGAAACATTCGGGGGCAAATCAGGATGACCGGCGACGATAGCAGGCTGCTGCATCATCACACAGAGTTCGACGGCTGGCGCTCTCTGACCATCGGCATTTACATGGCTCTGGGCGGCTACGCGGTAATGGTCGGTATCCCCGTCATCAGTACCTCGTGGGTCAACAATCTGCAATTTTCCGAGGTCGACGTTGGCCGGGTGGCCGGTGCCGACCTTGGTGGGCTTGCGATCGGTGCCGTAATCTCTGCGCTATTCGTAGCTCGTGTTGATCGCCGTTACCTGGCAGCAAGTGCAGCGTTGTTTGCCATTGTTGCGAATGCGCTTTGCATCGTTTATCCGACCTACGAAGTTACAGTCTGGCTCCGGCTGGCAGCGGGCATCGGCAGCGGAGTTTACACAGGTGTTGCAGTCGCAACCATCGGTGGTCATTCCCGGCCAGCATTCGCCTTTGGCCTGGAGTTGTTTGCCTTCGCCGGTTCTCAGGGCGCCGAGCTCAAGCTGCTGCCACTCCTTTCCATAGAAGGCATATATGTAACCCTGATCGCCATCTACGTCGTCGGCCTGCTATTCATATCATGGCTACCCAGACGCCCTGTCGACAGGGCGCTCGACGTCGCGATCGACGTTGAGAACTCCGGTGGTCGGCACCATACGGAGCACCGGCACGTGCCGGTCTATGTCCCGGTGCTTGTGTTGACGGCGATTGTGCTTACGTATATCAACATCGGCGCGTACTGGACCTACATAGAGTTGTCCACCGTAGGCTCCGACGCTTCGCCGGAATGGGTGGCAGGCATGCTGTGGATCTCATCGGTTTTCTCGGTGATTGGCTGTCTATTCGCCGTCCTGCTCAGTAACCGCTACGGACTGGCGCGACCGTTGCTCGTCACGCTGGTATTCCAGGCCAGCATCGTCCTGATGCTTGTTTTTGACATTACTAACCCTACCGTTGCGATCAGCATGTTTTTCTTCAACTTCTGCTGGATTTTCGTCGATATCTACCAGCAGGCAACAATCGCGAACGTCGACCATTCCGGGAGATTTCCAGCGATGATTCCTGCCGCACAGGGCTTAGGTAATTTTCTCGGCCCAAATATCGCGGCCACGGTACTGGCGTACGGGTTCGGCTATGACGGTGTGTTTATAATGTGCGCAACGGCTTCTATCACCGCCATGCTTGTATATCTTTATATGTACCTGACGTTGAAGAGGACGATCCCGGCACTTGCTGAAGCTTCATGAGTGTCTACTGCGGTAAGACCGACCGTCGATGAGCAAAGTGGAAAGATAGTTGGACAAGGCTCTGCTGCATTCCCGTTACACGCCTGCTGCGTTGAAGGCGCTCGAGAGCTTTGCGGTCGATCCGGCAGATATCCAGCTTGTTTCGCTTTCCGAGAATGTGACCTATCGAGTCGCGGATCGCTGTAGCAATACCGATTACGTTCTCCGGCTACACCGGCCCGGCTACAATTCCATCGCGGCACTCGAGTCGGAACGCAGATGGACCGGTGCGTTGAGAGAGGCAGGCATATCGGCTCCGGAACCACTGCTGACACAGCAGGGACAGCATTTTGTGCTGATCGATATCCCTGGCGCGGGCGAGCAACGGTGCGCCGGCATGACGAAGTGGGCCGAAGGCACACCGCTCAGTGACTACCTGAGGTCGAATTGCTGCGGCGACGAGAGAGTCCAGATCTTTCGCAGGATCGGGGAGCTCGCCGCTGCGATGCACAACCATGCAACAGGCTGGCCAGAGCCACCAGGCTTTACACGGCGCCGGCTCGATCTTGACGGCCTGCTGGGAGACGCACCCTCCTGGGGCCGATTCTGGGAACATGCGAGCCTGACCCGCGCCGAACGGGCGCGGTTGCGGCGGGCGAGAGAAGCAATTCGCCCCATACTCGGCGCTTATGGGGAGCGAGCGGACAATTTCAGCCTGATTCACGCCGACCTGCATCCCGACAACATTATTTACGACGACGGCGACATGGCGTTGATCGATTTCGACGATTCGGCTTATGGATGGCACCTGTACGATCTCGCGGCGGCGTTAGTCGAAGATCGCTTTGCCCGCGACTACGAAGCCCTGCGCACCGCTCTGCTCCGGGGATATTGCGAGCACCGGCGTCTGGCGGCGCGGGACATCGAGCTGCTACCCGTCTTCATGCTCGTTCGCGGGATGGCGATCATCGGCTGGTTTCATGAACGGCCGGAGCACGCCGGCTCGCAGTTTTTCGAGGACATCAAGCGGTGGGTCCTCGCGGAGTGTGACTCCCATGGGTTATGACTTCGACGCCATCGTCATTGGCGCCGGTCACAACGGCCTGGCCGCGGCCGGCTACCTCGGTCGTGCCGGCCTGCGAACGCTGGTGCTGGAGCGCCGCCACATCGTTGGCGGTGCCGCAGTAACGGAGGAATTCCATCGGGGTTACCGGAACTCGATCGCTTCCTACGTCGTCAGCCTGCTGCGTTCCGAGATCATCCGCGACCTGGAGTTGCACAAACACGGTTACGAACTCATTCACCTCAAGGGGGACCTCGAGATCTGCCGGGAGGATCATCTCTTTCTGACCGGAGAAGAGGCCAACGATCGTGCGGAAATCGGCCGCTTTTCCGGGCGCGACTACGATGCCATGCAGCGCTTCGAGGCAATGCTGTGGGAGATTGGAGCCGTCGTCCGCAACCAGTGGCTGCGGGAGCCGCCGTCGCTGCGCGCCGGGGTTTTGGATTGTGCCGGCCTGCTCAAGGCGGGCCGTGACATCCACGGCCTGTCCGTGGAGCAGCGGCACCGCCTGCTGCAGATGTTTACGAGCAGCGCCGCGGACATTATCGGTCGCTGGTTCGAAAGTCCGATGGTGCGATCGATGTACGCTTCGCACTGCGTGTCGGGCAATAACGCGAGCTTCTATCACCCCGGCTCGGCGATTCCCTTCTTTCACCATGCACTCGGGGAATCCGACGGTGAGCACCGCGGTTGGGGTCTTGCCAGGGGCGGCATGGGTGCGATCACCCAGGCAATGGCGTCGTTTGCACGGTCAAAGGGTGTAGAAATCCGCACAGACGCGGCCGTTGCAAAGATCGTGGTGGAAGACGGACGAGCCCGGGGCGTGCGCCTTGAAAGCGGCGAAATAATCTCCGCCAGGGCCATACTTTCCAATGCCGATCCCAAGCGGACTTTTCTCAAGCTGGTCGGCACCGAACACTTGCCGGCCGCTTTCGCCGAAGACATCCGCCATTTGCGCATGGGGCATGCTTCACTCCGCATGAACCTGGCATTGAGCGGGCTGCCTGAGCTTCGCGATTACCCCGGCACGGAGATTCGTCCCCAGCATCAATCCTCCATCGTGATATACCCGCCGATGGAAGTGATGGAGCAGAACTACCATACGGCCAAAGCAGGTCGCCTGCCGGATGAGCCGCGGCTCGACATCGTGATTCCCTCGACGCTGGACGACAGCCTGGCACCGGACGGACATCATGTCATGAGTGTCCTGTGCAAGTACTATCCATTCGAGCTTGCAGACGACCAGCAGTGGGACGAGATTCGTGGCCGGGTCGCCGACGACATCGTCGATTATCTCGCCCGTTACATGCCGAACATCAAATCGCTGATCGTAGGAAGACAGGTGCTCACGCCGAAAGATCTCGAACGCGTGTTCGCCCTGACCGAAGGCGACATTTTCCACGGCCGCCACGACCTGGACCAGATATTCAGCCTTCGCCCGCACCCGAGCGCCGCCAAATACCGAACCCCGGTGAAGAGCTTGTATCTGTGCGGTTCCGGCGCACACCCCGGCGGAGCGGTCACCGGCGCGCCCGGTCACAATGGCGCAAAGCGGGTGATCAGGGATTTGCGGTAAGACGCCTTGAACGGCAGGAGGCGATCGTGGAAAGGCAACTGATAGCATTGTCCGTCCGGGCCGTTGCGCTGCTCGTGTTCATCTCGAGCGCGACGGAATGCCCCGCCCAGGCCGGGAAGCCCGCCTATTGCGATGTCGCACCTCAACGTGACGCCCTGCTCGTGCGCCCGGCAGAGGGAGAACCGCCGATCAACTGGTTTGCGCGCCCGGTGCCGAATCCCGGCAATCACTGGATCATCGGCTATGCGATGCACGATCAGAACTACCTGTACGACCAGCGCGACATGTGCGATGGATTGCGCATATTCCCCTTCTCGCCCCTCGGCGAGTAAATTCTAACCTTGACTTCACGGAATTGCGTCGCATGCTCAATTCCGGAAAGGAGAAGCTTTGTCCATGCCCCAAGTGCTCGGCCTGCCAGTGCTCGTTCTTGCCGCGCTCGCCGCGTGCGCGCCTCAGCAACCGATGAGCGATGCGCCACGCGCACGAAACGTCATCCTGTTCATCGGCGACGGCATGGGTCCGTCGACCGTCACCGCCGCCCGGATTTTCGCCGGCCAGCAGGCAGGGCTCGCCGGCGAGGAGTACTCGCTGCCGTTCGAAAAGTTTCCCCGACTCGCGCTGGTGAAAACCTACAACACCGATACGCAGGTGGCCGATTCCGCCGGCACCGCGACCGCGATGTACACCGGGCAGAAGACGCGCGCGGGTGTCATTGCCGTCGGCCCGCAGGCGCACAAACGCAACTGCGAAGAGGGGCTCGTGCACCCGCTCGTAACCATCGCCGAAATCGCCCACGCCCGCGGCCACGACGTCGGCATCGTCACTACTGCCCGGATCACGCACGCAACTCCGGCCGCACTCTACGCCCACTCGCCGGAGCGCGACTGGGAAAGCGACCGCTTTATAACGGAAGTCGACATCA
Organism: Woeseia sp.; assembly: GCA_040902105.1. GTDB lineage: Bacteria > Pseudomonadota > Gammaproteobacteria > Steroidobacterales > Woeseiaceae > IDS-8. Next base: position 46,454 of record JBBDXW010000054.1, on the reverse strand, counting down.
CTGCCGGCTGCCGTGATATCGCACGGCAACTCGTCAGCAGCGCACCCGGCGCCCTGGACGTGGTGCTGGGGGGCGGCCGGCGAGAGTTTCTCGGCCGCAACCACGGTGGCGAGCGCCGTGACCCGGACGCGAACCTGGTACAGGAATGGCTACAGGCTGCACGCGACCGGCACTACGTCGACACGGCGGCCGAGCTCCGCCGACTGCCCCCGAGCGTCGACGTCCTCGGGCTGTTCAGCGACAGTCACATGACCTACGTCGCCGAACGTGCCGACGATACGACCGAACCGACCATCTCCGAAATGACGGCTACGGCCATCGACCGACTGGCCGACGGCCCCGGTTACTTCCTGATGGTCGAAGGCGGCCGCATCGATCACGGTCACCACGACAGCAAGCCCGGGTACGCGCTACTCGAGGCGCAGCAATTTGCCAATGCAGTGGACGTAGCCTTGCAAAAAGTCGACCTTGCAGACACCCTGATCCTGGTCACCGCCGATCATTCGCACGTCTTCACGATTTCCGGCTATCCGACCCGCGGCAACCCGATCCTCGGCCTCGTCGTTGAGAACGACGCCAGCGGCAAGCCGCTCGACAGCCCATCGCTCGCCACCGACGGCAAGCCCTACACCACGCTGGGCTATGCCAATGGCACGAACTCGGTCAGCGGCCGCGAGCGACAGGTGCCGGAGACCGGCATCCACGCCGTCTACCAGTCGACGTTGACGGTGCCGTATGACGAGATCGACGGCACGACCAGCTACGACGAAACCCACGGCGGCGAAGACGTGGCGCTCTACTCGATCGGTGCGGGCTCGGAGAAGGTGTCCGGTGTGATCGAGCAGAACGTCATCTTCGACATCATGATGAACGCGTTTGGCTGGTCGCGCGCTGATCGGTGATCGATGCTAGCCGCGGGCGATTGCCCCGTTGCGGTGACTCACGGGTTGCGAGCTATCGTCCTTGCGCCAGATGAACAGCCGAATGGGCGGCACGTTGACGAATTCGATCTCGACTTCGGGCGACCCCATGAACGGTTTGGCGTACTCGGCCACGCGATCAGTGAACTGGTAGGCGACGAAACGCCCTCCCGGCGCGAACGCGCTCTGCACGGCGGACCGCTCGCTGCAGCCAGGAACTCATTCGTCGATCGCTATGTATCCAGCAGCGCTTTGGCCGCCTCCGCGCACGCGGCGCCGGCAAGGATGTCAGGCTCGTTCGCAGCTCCGCGGGCATCCGTTCGCCAGGTGAACGAAGCACCAGGCAAAGCGCGCAGGAAAAACAGCGGATTTTGCCGGGCTGCGCTACCAGCTCAACAGTTCTCGTGTCGCCCGATAGCCTTGCTCCACGGCAGCCTCCGTCATGGCCGTCGCGGCGGCATCGGTATTGGCAAATGCGATGCGACCGAAACGCTGACGCCCAGTAAGCCAGAGTTTCTTCTCATCCGGCCAATGGTCGCTCGCGCCGCCCCACATCAGCGTCTCGCTTTCGTAGTCGTATCCCATCGCGTACCCGTGCGGCCAGCGATTCACGGTGATGGCTTTGATGTCGCGGGCGGGTTCGAAGCCGCCCTCTTTCAGGATTCTGCCGAGCTGCTCCCGTATATTGCGTTCGAAGGTCTCGAAAGACGTCGCGAGGAGGTCGTGCCGGCCCAGCCGGTACTGCTCTCGCGGCGGCAGATCGCCGCCAGGCAGCGGTATGCGGTAAAGGTGCACGGTCGTCGGCTCGTCCGGGGACCGTGCGGACGCGTAATCGTCGAAACGAAGCGGGTATGTGAGTCGCATGTCGCAGAAATAGCTGCCCGGGCAATAGGCGGAGAAGATGCCGAGTTTCTTGAACGCTCTCCAGTTGTCGACGAGCACGTTAATCGACACGAGCGGCATGCGGATCGTCTTGCCGAGCGCATCCTTCTGCCGCTCGGGTAGCTCGGGACAGATGCGCGGGACGATCGCATGATAGCAGGCGAGAATACAATGCTTCGCGCGAACCCGCCTGGCCTTGTTGCCCTCGACATAAGTGATTTCGACCTTGTGCTCATTGAGATGCCGAACCTGTACCGCCGTGGAATTGAGCCGGATCCTGACAGGTGAATCCGCCTGATCCAGTGCGCCGTAATCAAACTTCGCCGCGATGATGTCGTGCATTGTATGGCCTGGCGCGACCTCGGGGATCAGCCGGCGTACAAGCAATCGCGCAATCGACGCATTGCCGTCCGGGAAGTGAAAATCCTCCCGGTAATTGTGCGTCCGGTATGTTCGGGAGTATTCCTGGAGCCCGAGTCCTTTGGCGCCCGGCAGGCCGTAACGCATCGCGCCGATGGCCGAACCGAGGTCCGTCCCGTCGCCCATGTAACTGGCTCGCCACATGCGAAAAAAGTTCCTGGTTTCCTCGCTCGCTCCGACAATTTGGGCAAGGAGATCGATGTAACTCATCGATTCCAGCACTGCGACTTTCTCAGCGGCAGTTTTGCCGGTCAGGTAATCTGTGTTGCCGCAAAACAGCTCGACGATCTCGGCTCTGGCCCGACTCGAGAGCGGCGTTCGCTCGATGAACGCCGCAACATGCTCGGCGTCTCCCGTCCGCTCCTCGAGTTCTGCCGGCAGTGTGACGTAGGCATACTGGTAATTACCCGGCACGAGCCCTTCACGACCGACGACCGTGCTGTCTGCGCCGAAGGTCTCCCTGTCGAAAAAGATGCTGCCGCGCAAGTTGAGCGACGGATAGAGATCGTGATCGAAGACGGAATTGGCCTGGCCGACATCAATGCCGAGGTCCTCGATCAGCTCACGGGCATGCGGTGGGTAATTGGCAGGATCCTCGATATACTCGGTTCCGCCGAGGTCAACCAGCATGCGCCCCTTGTGGTGAAACTCGTTGCGCTTTGCGTGTCCGCCGAAATCGTCGTGATTATCGACGATCAGGATTCGTGCACCGTCGCCGACATCCTTCTGGTAGAAATAGGCCGCGGACAGCCCGCTCACGCCACCGCCAACGACCACGAGGTCGTATTCCTCGCCGGTATCGACGGAATCGGCGGGATCGTCCCAGCGCTCGCCGTCGCGGATGCGGTGCGCGAGCTCGAACGAACCGGGATGGCTGCCGCGCATGCCGCTGCGCGTCGGAGGATAGTATCCCGACGCCATCTGTGCGCTGGCGTTCGCCATGTCCTCGAGCGTTGCCGCCACGGAATTCGACAGGAGCGAGCCGGTGATCGCGATACTCGTACCTTGCAGGAAATCGCGGCGCGTGATGTCCCGATCCATGCCGAGCTTACGGTCTTTAGAGTTCATTGTTGCCTCCGTCGGATACTGCTGGGTGATCCGTATTGTAATGCAAGCCGCCCGCCTCCCGGGTACGCTCGGGCTCCCAAGGACCAACGTGACTTTACGGGGCCAACACCTCTTGCGAGTTCATGCTAACAGTCCTTGATGCGGGCGATCTCTGCAAGTGCCTAGCCCGGCCTTTCGATCGCCGCATCGTATGCCAGGGGGTCACGCATGGGTTCGTCGGTGCCCATCACTCCCTCGGCGACCGCATACATGCGGAAGGCCGTGTCGGTGACGGCGTAGCCGCCTTCCTGACACAGCAACAAGCGACCGTTATAGGTCTCGCTCGCGAGTTCGCGCGCGCCCGACCGAGGTCCCGGACTCCCGCCATGCTGAGCAAATTGCGGCCGTTGGAGTCGACTTGATTGGCATCCTGACCGCAGGCGACGTCATGGCCGTCGGGTTGCCATGGCTTGCCAGCATCGGCATCGGCAAAACGGGGCGTTGCGGCGCGATATCATCGCGGCGCACGCCCGTCAGTCGTCACCGAAATTGACCGGCGTGATGTCCGGCCGCTTGAGATCCATGAGTATCTCCCGTGCGGCATTACAGCCCGGTGCGCCCATCACGCCGCCGCCGGGATGGTTGCTCGAGCCGCACAGGTACAGGCCGCCGATCGGGCCGCGATATTGCGCATAGCCGGGTATCGGCCGGTTGAACATGAGCTGATCCAGCGTCAGCTCGCCGTGGAAGATATTGCCTTCGGTGATACCGATCTCGTCCTCGATCACCGCCGGTGTGCGAATCTCGACGTGCTCGATCAGGTTCTTGAAATCCGGGCTGTATTCGGAGATCTGGTCGATGACCGTCTGGCCGAACTGCTGCCGCTCCTCGTCAGTCCAGTCGCGGCCCTCGATCTTCGCCGGACAGTACTGGATGAAACAGCTCATGAAGTGCTTCCCGGGAGGTGCCATTGTCGGATCGCTGATGGTGGGTATCAACACATCAACATAGGGATCCTTCGACCAGGTACCCTCCTTCCAGTCGTCGTAGGCTCGTTCCATGCGTTCCATCGAGTCGACGAAGTGCATGTCGCCGTCGAGCAGCGGACTGTTCTCGGGAAGCGCCGGAAACGTCGGCAGCCCGTCCAGGGCGATGTTCAGCTTGCCGGACGAGCCTCGAATCTTGAAATGCTTTACGCGATTGTAGAACTCCTCATCGAGGTCATTCTTGTCCATGCACCGCAGGAAGGTGTTCTTGATATCCATCGCGGAAACGACGATGCGGGCGTCGATCTCTTCTCCGGTCAACAATGCAACACCGGAGACCTTGCCATTCTTCACGAGAATCCGCTCGACCCGCGCTTCAGTCCTGATTTCGCCGCCGTAAGAACGAAACGATCGGCTCAGTGCTTCTGCGACCGCACCCATGCCGCCGCGCGCGTAGCCCCAGGCTCCCATATTGCCATCGACCTCCCCCATGTAGTGGTGCAGCAGCACATATGCGGTACCCGGCGAGTAGATGCCGAGCGCAGTTCCCTGTATGCCGCCGGCGGAAAGCGCTGCCTTGATCACGCCGGTCTCGAAATATTCATCGAGATACTCGGCGATGCTCATGGTCCAGAAGCGAATCGTATCGTACATACACTGTTCGCCCATCTCGAAGAACTTCGAGCCGAGATGGACCAGCTCCTTCATATCGCGCAATTTGAACGACGTGGGATCGGGCGGTGTCCGCAGGAGGAATTCACGGATGAAACGGCACTGGCGCATCGTGTCCGTCGAATAACGGGCATACGCGTCCGCGTCCGTCTTCGAGAAACGTGCATACTCACGATAGCGCACTTCCGGGTCGGCATAGTTGCCGAAGTAGTCGCCGTTCTCCATGAATACCGTGTCGCCGCCGTACGGCGTAACCTGGAGTCCGTGACGAGCCAGATCCAGATCCCGATAGATCTCTGGACGAAGCAGACTGCAGACGTAGGAACAGTTGGAGTAGATCCAGTCCTTGTAGAGGCTGCGGCTGACGGTCGCGCCCCCGATGTAGTCGTTCTGCTCGAGGCACAGCACGTCCAATCCGGATTTTGCCAGGTACGCCGCGTTCGTCAGGCCGTTGTGTCCTGCCCCGACAACGATAGCATCGTATTTTTTCATCGCTCGAAAAGACCCCAACGCTTCACCGGTATTGGGCGCTGCGGAATAGGATGGGCGCATTTATTATCTTACCTTCGCATATCTCTCCGGTCTTGCTGACGTTCCATATCATGAAAATCGCATGGGGTATCGGCAGACCCGATCCCGGGGGCGGTGGACGGTGCGGGCAATTCATGGAAAGATGCTTGTATAAGCGGTCCCCGTCGCGCAGACACGGCCAGAATGCTTGTTCGATCAATACCGGCTCCAGACCCAGGGGTGACAGGTGACAGCGAAACACCTGACACGAGTACTGCCCGGCCGGTTCGTAATCGTCGTTACCGTCGGCGGTGTCATCGGCCTCGGCATTCTGCGCGGGCCCGGTGAAATCGCCGAGGTCATAACCGAGCCGTACCTGTACCTCGGGCTGTGGCTGCTTGTCGGCCTGTTCGTGCTGCTGAGCACGGCCGTGTCCGCCGAGTTGGTCGGCATGACGCCGCGCTCCGGCGGTTTCTATTCGCTGGTACGTCGCGCGTACGGGCCGTATGCCGGATTTGTCATCGGCTGGGCCGACTGGCTGACCTACGCGGCTGATCTCGCTCTGAAGGCGGTGGTAATTATTGAACTTGTTGCCATTCTGTTTCCTGACGCGGCGGCCTGGCATACCTCGCTCGCCATTATGGTGACGACGATGTTCGCCGTCGTCCAGCTGCGTGGCGTCGGACTCGGCGCGCTGATCCAGGAGTCCGCGACGTCATTGATCGGGCTGGTGATTATCGGGCTGTCACTGGTGCTGTTCCTGGCCGATCCGCCGGCAACCGGCGTCCCGAATACGGCGTCCGCGAGCAATACGCTCGGGGACTGGGGCGCCGTGATTGCAGCGATCATTTTTACCTACGATGGTTGGTTATATGCGTCGTACTTCAGCGGTGAGATCAAGGGCGGCGCCGGCGCAGTGGCTCGATCCTGCATCAAGGGCATGGTCGTCGTCATATTCCTGTATATGCTGCTCAATCTCGCCCTCGTAAAAAGTGTGGGACCGGCGAGCCTTGCCAACAGCGATCTGGCGCTGGCACGTGCTCTCGAGCTCGCCGTCCATCCGGCGGCCGGCACCGTCATCGTGATTGCGGCGATCCTGATATTGCTGAGCCACCAGAACCTCGAATACATGAGTGGGCCGCGTATTCTACAGGCCCTTGCGGTAGACGGTTTCATGGCGCGGCGGGCGCAGGATACCGGCAAGGGCGGCAATCCGGCATTCGCCATTCTGGTCACCTGGCTGGTGGCGGTTGGCCTGATACTGGTCGGCGGTTTCGAGTTTCTGCTGCTGCTATCCGTGTTTTTCTTCGTACCACTTTACCTCGCATTGATCGCCGGCATTCTCATCTTGCGCAAGCGCGAGCCCGATACCGAACGACCGTACATTGCATGGGGTCATCCGTACAGCACCTACGTGTGCCTGGCTGGATGGACGCTGATCACGTTGTTCCAGGCGTACGTCGAGCGAGAGACTGCACTGTACGCAGTCGCGATGGTGGCTGTTTCTTGGCCCGTGTACCGGTATCTTGCGCGCAGGTGAGATGCAGAGCTTTTGGGTGTAGTCGACAAGGAGGAATCATGCCAGAGAACCCCCTACAGCGCCGCCGGGATCTTGCCCTGGGGGCCGGCGCAGAACTGTTTTATGACACGCCTCTTGAAATCGTTCGAGGCGAAGGCGTGTATTTGTACGACGCGGACGGACGATGCTACGTCGACATGTACAACAATGTGCCTTGCGTAGGACACGCCAATCCGGCGATCGTGCAGGCGATGGCGCAGCAACAGGCCACCGTCAACGTGCACAGCCGATATCTTCATCAAGGTATCGTGGCTTTCGCCGAACGACTGGCCGGGCTCTATCATGACGGGATCGAAAGCGTAGTGTTCAGCTGCAGTGGCACCGAGGCAAACGAAGTCGCCATTCAAATGGCTCGCGTCGTCACGGGGAAACGCGGCCTCGTCTGCACGGACGCCGCTTATCATGGCAACAGCGAACTGGTCAATTCGTTGAGCGACCTGGGTCGCAAGCCGCGCGAAGACGGTGACGTTCGTGCTTTCCCGTTTCCTGAACGCTTCAGGCCCGTGGTAGAAGGCCTCGACGAGGACGCGCTGTGCGACGCCTATCTCGCCCGCGTCGCGGCAGCCATCGAGAGTCTCGACAAGAAGGGTGCCGGGGTGGCCGCACTTATCATGTGTCCTATCTTTGCCAATGAGGGCCTGCCCGACATTCCTGCCGGCTTCATGGAAAAAGTCACCGACCTGGTTCACGCGGCGGGCGCGCTGGTCATTGCCGACGAAGTGCAATCAGGATACGGCCGGACCGGCTCCTGGTGGGGTTATGAACATGCCGGCTTCCGGCCAGACATCGTCGTGACGGGAAAGCCCATGGGAAATGGCCTGCCGCTCGCAGCCACTGCAGCGAGAAAGGAATTCGTCGATGCCTTTCGAGCCGAAAAGGACTATTTCAATACCTGCGCAGCGACTCCCCTGCAGGCCGCCGTCGGCATGGCCGTGCTGGACGAAATCGAACGTCTCGACCTTCTCAGGAATGCGGCCGAAGTCGGCCAGCGATTGAACGCAGATCTCAAGAAGCGGGTTGCCAGGTACGATGTCATCGGAGATGTGCGTGGCAGCGGCCTCTTTATCGGGATTGAAATGATCAAGGCCGGCACCGCCAAGGAGCCCGACGCCGAGAGAACAATTGTCTTATCCAACCATCTGAAAGACAGGGGATTTCTGGTCTCACACTCCGGAAAGTTTCATAACGTTCTGAAGATTCGGCCGCCGCTCGTCTTCAGCCAGGAGAACGCGAACGAGTTCCTGGAAGCGTTCGATGAATGCATGGACGAAATGAATGAATAGTTCATAGCCCCATGCGGCGAGCGTACCCTGTCGATCACCCGATCCCGGGATGCCCGCAACGAGGATCGGTTGGCTGACGTTTGGGCAGCAAGCCGTTCGATGCAGGTGAACGTTAGTAGCTGCTTTGAAGCGTCTGAAAACGGCTACTTGATTCTAACCAGGACAAACTCGTTGGTGTGTCACCGGTATTGCCTACGTCATGGCTCTCGTCAATATCAGTGGCATCAATCCAACCCACAGAACCGGCTTCCGAAAATGGCAATGGCGAGAATTGCACGACGTCGCGGCGTTCCGACCAAGTGCCGCCTTTGATATGGATATAGACCTGGTTGCCGGGATGACCTTGTATGCCCTCCCATTCCCCGGGACCCACAACGAGGCGCTGCAACACGACGTGTTCGTTGGTTAGCACAACCTCCCCATCTGAGTCTTTTAGGTTCGGGTATGTCAGCAGGACCTGCTTGTCGTCTTCTGTCATCCTATTCTTTACCTTAGTGTCCTGAGCGCTACCGACGCACGCGACAAGAAGCAGAATCGGGCTGCATACAAAGTCAGGCCGATGACATCTTCGTCATTCCCGGCCAAGCTGAAGGGTCAAGGTTTGAGGCACATGGATATCGCTGCCGATCAGATCAGCTCCATAGCTTGCTTCGCAGCGCGTTCACCTTCGTCAACGCCCGTCGTCCACAACTGGAAACCGGAAAGCTCGGAGTGGCCGAAATAAATCCTGCCATACCCGTCTCGTACGACATCGCGCGGCGCGGGATTGCCCCCGGCACCAAAGTAGAAGCCGGGCTGCGGCACAACGTACGCGTGACCCCATCGATTCGTAATGATGCCGGCTATGTCACGATCCGCATCGAAACCGTAGTCGCCGAACATCATCGTCATCTGCTCACGGATCCTGCGCTCGATCTCTGCATAACTCAGCGCAAACAACGCATGCCGCGCCGCCAGTGACTGTTCGGGCAGCGACAGGCCAGTCTGTGAAACAGTCGACGTGAAGGGAATATAGAAAGTCAAAATTGTCGGTTTACCGGGGTCGATCGGCATATGATTGCCGTCGACAACCATTGGCGCTCGCAGTCCCGTGTACCAGCCGAACCCCTCACGATCGAACCAGCGCGCACAGCTGATGCCGAGATTCTCCAGATAGCGCCAGTGTCGGACTGCGACGTTAACGGTCAGCATCGGACCGTGGTGGAACTCGTTCATCGCCGCCGCAAACGATTCGGGCTTGTCACGCAGGACGTGCTTGTTGATCCACTGTCCGCTGGCCATTACGACGGCCTTTGCCCTGACACGGTAGGGCCGGCCATCCTTCAGGTAGATGACCTCTACTGCGGAGGCCGACGACGGCGAACCCAGGTGCTCCACGCGGACGACCGTCGAGGCAAGCCGCATCCTTACCTTCTGTCGACCGCGATCCAGCGCATCCCAGTTCACGCGGCCATAGACGACGCCGCTCAGATCGTGCTCGCCCTCGATGGCGTCAGGGAGGATTGTCTTGACGATGTGTCGCGCGATGCCTGCATTCCCACCGGGGAAGCTTACGTAGATCGAGCCCTCTTCTTCCCAGTCCATGGTTTCTCGGTTGTCCACTAGCCGCAAGATGGCACCCGGGCCCGGGAAATACTTTCCGTGGTAAGCCGAGATTACATCGCTCCCCAGGCCCGGGAACGACGAGGCAATCATCGGGTCAAGGTAGTCGAAAACTTCCTTGCGGGTGATGCCCACGTATTTCTCCAGGAACTCCTTGTAGGTCATGCTGTCGAGCCAGCGAGCCCAATCGTCGGGCACAGGACCACGCCACTCGAAATGCTGCATCGTCATCAGCTCACGCTTGGCGATCTCCGGTATCGGCGCATCACGGAAGCCGTTCGCCCACGGATCCTTCACCCAGCGGTGTCCGTTCGAGGCAGAGGGATCCTTGTAGAAAAAGCCGGTATCGGCCTCCCTCATGCTCGCACCCATGGAGTCGAAGCTGTCGTCCGGGATGCGCAGCGGTTTTGAGATTCCTGATGCCTCGCGTTGCCATTGCAGATCGTCGAAGTTCTCCGGTAGGCCGAACTCCTGCCAGGCCCGATGATAGGGCGGCCAGGTAAATCCGTTCGACCCCTGCGGCGCTTGCAGGTGGTAGCCATCGACGACAATCTCGTTCTGCTTGGCCTCGCCGCCGAAGATCGGGTGGTTATCGAGCAACAGGCAAGTCCCTTGCCCGTCGCGGTTGAAAGTATGTGCCGCCATCAGTCCGGCAAAGCCGCCGCCGACGATGATCAGGTCGAACTCGCCGGCGTTGGTGACAGCGGGGAAATCGGCAACCCAGTCGCCCCGAGCCACGGAATGTGCGGCATTGACGACCTCATGAGTATTGCCGTTGGACAGCCGGTAGTCGCCTACGCCGCCGGGGCCGGTCCATTCCTTTCCAAGCATCATCTTGAAGGCACGTGGCGCCGACTCCGCGGCATGGATCTTACCGGGGGCAGCCATGTCCAGCAGCATGGCGCCGGCGCCCAGCATCGCGCCGCCTACGAAATCGCGGCGCGTGATATCCAGCCTGTGCATACTGGTCGTTTCGTCCCGATCCCGTGATGTTTTTGCTTTCATCTCTAACCTCTACACAAAAGGGCGACATTTTCGGGACGGTAGGCGGCCCGGAGGGTCCAGCTTTACTCTTGCATAGTTATTCACCTAAGGGAAGGTCATGCAAGGAACCGGGAATGTTGTTCCGCGACGACTACACGAGCACAAGAACCAAGCGATTACGCGGTTGTCACGATTCCACTTCGATTGTTATCGCCGACGGACGCAACGGTCTCGTGGAGCTTTCGCCGAACAGGCGACCCAGGTAACCCCTGGCCACTGGCGGGATTCCCCCATAGGTCATGGCAAGCAATTCGCGATGGTAGGCGAAGCCCGGCAGAGGCTCGTATAGATCGGTTCGTCTGTGCCAACGACCAGCAGATGTGCGCCGCCCGCATCGAACAGCGACTTCAGCTCACGCACGCGCTGCGCAAATTCCTGCGAATCAGATTCCGGCGGTGGCGGTCCGCGTTGCTCGAGTAAGGCCCGTGTGTACGGTGTGACGTATTGGCTTCATCGGTCCACAACATTTCGTCCTCGTGCGCCCGACGCTCGTAGATACCGCCATACATTTGCAGGTTGGCATCGTAATAAACATCATGCGCCAGCATCAGATCGACCATTTGCTGCATCTCGGCGCTGCGCGGACCACCACTGCCGAGGGTGAGCTGGTGTTCGACACAGTCCAGACCCATAAGAATGGCGTCCCATAGCTCCACATTGTATTCCACATCGTAGTTGACCAGGTGAGCTGTGGCCGTCATGCCATGCTTGCGCTTGCTCGATGAGAACCTTCATCTCACTTGGCGTGGCCTGCTTGATCTTGATACTCAAGACGCCTCGCTCCGCCCAATAATCCACCTCCCGACGAATTTCCTCTTCGGTGATGTCGTTGGGCCAGCCGATGCAATCGTCCGCTGCCGTCCTGATGCTGTGTTCGCAACGGAACGCGCCGAAGTAGGGGTTCGACGCGAATAGTCGCGGCCCGATGGATTCACTGGCATCAATACGCTCTCGTTGCTCCATGACACGCTCTGGATAATATTCACCGGCTGACCAGGTAGAGGTCACGCCGTTTGCCAGAAAAACGATGCCCTTGTAGACAACTTCCTCCACACGACCCTTGCCGGTGAGATCCAGGTTGTAGTGCGCGTGCAGATCGGTCATGCCGGCAGTATCGTGTCGGATTCGAGCAAGTCGACAACGCCGGCGGTGCTCAGAACCTGTTCCTAGACATCCGCATCGGTTTCGACAATCTCGCCGTAGCCACTGCAGCGAGAAAGGAATTCGTCGATGCCTTTCGAGCCGAAAAGGACTATTTCAATACCTGTGCGGCAACTCGCTTGCAGGCCGCCGTCGGTATGGCCGTGCTGGATGAAATAGAACGTCTCGATCTTCTCAGGAATGCGGTCGAAGTCGGCCAGCGGTTGACCGCCAGTCTCAAGAACCGGGTTGCCAGATACGATGCCATCGGAGATGTGCGTGGCAGCGACCTCTTTATCGGGATTGAAATGATCAAGGCCGGCACCGACAAGGAGCCGGATGCCGAGCTGACGATGGCCTTATCCAACCGGCTGAAAGAAAAGGGATTCCTGGTGTCTCATTCGGGAAAGTTCCATAACGTCCTCAAGATCCGGCCGCCGCTCGTATTCACCCAGGAAAACGCGGACGAGTTCATGGAAGCCTTCGATGAATGTATGGACGAAATGAGTGCCTAGGCGGTCTGGCCGGATCGCGCCTGTTGCCTTGGCGGCGCTGAAGCATGTTGCAGTCGGATCTTCGGGTGGCAGTTGTACTGCCGTGGTCTCTACCAGCTGCCAATTGCCGCCTGAATAGGAATTCGCACCTGACAGGCTACTTAATCGTAACCAAGACAAAGTCGAGGGTAGTGTCACCGGTGTTACCCACACTATGCCCTTCACTGATATGGACGGCGTCCAGCCAGCCTACCGAGCCGGCCGCCATGTACGCCGGCGCGGGTTGCGCGTTTCCGTGGCGCTCCGACCACGTGCCGCCCTTGACGTGGATGTAGACCTGGTTGCCGGGGTGACTGTGGATGCCGGTCCATTCACCGGGCTCGATCTGCGCCCGTTGCACGATCATCCGGTGATTCTCCAACACTAGTTCCAGAGGGATGTTGGGATAGACCTGCGGTGTATGCTCGACCTCCGGAGCAATAGGTGCATCGTCTTTGAGAGTGACGTAAATCAAGTCGATCGGGTCATCACCGGTATTGCCGAAATTATGTTCCGCACTGAGCGGAATCGCATCCATCCAGTCCACCTCCCCGTCCGGGCTCATAATGTCCGAGTACTCGATTTCACCGCCGAGACGGCCGGACCATTCCCCGCCCTTGATGTGAACGAAGATCTGATTGCCAGGATGACTATGGGCACCCTCCTATTCCCCAGGGCCGACAACGAGCCGCTGCAGGACGACGTGTTGGTTCGTCAGCACGACCTCTCCGTCAGAATTTTCCAGGTTCGGGTATGTCAGCAGGAACGGCTTGTCTTCTTCTGCTACGGGGGTCGGCACATCACTCTCCTGGGCGCTGCATGTAACGGCCGCCATAAGTAGAATCGAGATTGACGCCGCGATTGGATTGCGTTGCATCATTTTCGCTCCGGCGAGACTGGTATTTCGTAGTCATGAAAGTCTGCTGTGGCCAGGCTATCCCAGTCCACCTCGATACCCATGCCGGATCCATCCGGTGCCACGACGCCCCCCCCCTGTTCAGCAAATTCCCATTTTTCATCCGCCCTCCTTTTACCCCCCCCTTGACGCACGCCTTGCGTATAGAGTCCATACAACATCCGGTCGCGGTCGAGATGATAGCTCAGGAAATCTTCGGGATGAACTGTTGCTCTTCACCTGTCCTCCCGGGAGGTCGCAGGTCATTCGTCAGGCGAAACTCGTTCGCTGCCTCATCGGCAACGGCGTGGTGGTGTCAATGACCGCGCTGATCAAGGAAGCCGAAGTGCTGTTTGCCAGCGGCGTGCCGGTGTTCGAGCGCCTGTCAGGAGGCAGAAGCGTACCGGGACCGGGTCGTTGCCTCGCGCAATGTCCACGGCGCGAATCGCTGGTTGCGAGCCCGTCTGCGTGACGGAAATTTCGTCAAGATAGACCGACGAAGTAGCCTGTCCGATGTAACCACTGCCCGTAATAGCGCCGCGAAACACGACATGCTAGAACTACCACCATAGGTAACGACGTTGACAGACGGCACGAACCGCGAATAATCTTCCATGATTTGGCGCCCATCGCAGTCAGCGATTCCTGCGTGATCGCTTGGATGGCTGACGGGATGTCCTGCGCAGACACGCTGCGTTTCGTCGCCGTTACATATCTTCGAGTGCGTGCTCTCTGTCCGCTTCTTGTTCTTGTGTGCGATTGCGGCTGCTACGATCAGTAGCCGCAAAGCCCGCAGGATCGATAAAGCGGTCACCGCCCGTCGCTGGCCGTGCGCGGAAAGATGCTCGAGAACGGCGCGTGGGGGATTTCCAATAAAGAGGACACGATCCGCATGTATCCCGCATTGAATATGGACGAGTCCGTGCTTCGTCTAGGACTTGAGATCATGGGGGAAGCCATCCGGCACGTCGAAAAGTATGGGCAAACGGAAGGCGATGCACCAGCGTATCCAACCGGCGTTGCGGGATTTCAGCTATACCCCGCTCCCAACCAGATGTAATAGCCCAGATGTAACATAGCAAGGCGGCGCACACGCAACGGCAGAATTCAAAATTGTATGGAAGAATCAGGTTGGCGATCATACGACTCCTCACGAAACAACTAATCGGTTCCATCCCGATGGTATGTTTGATGGTCGCGGGTGTGATACCGGGATGGGTGTTGGCGCAAGATGTCGATCGCCGCCCGTTTCGTCCCGAAGACGTGCATCGCATCAAGGACGTTGGCGATATCGCAATTTCTCCAGACGCGAATGGACCGCATACAGCGTGGGCATGTCCAACGTCGACAAAGATGAGTCGTCCTCTGATCTGTTCATGGTCAACTGGCATGGAACCGATCGGATCCAGATAACCTACTCGGAGGACAGTGGCGAGAGTCACCCGCGATTCAGCCCCGATGGCAAGTACCTTGCCTACAGGACCGTCTGGAAAGAATGATCAACTGGTATAACAAACATCTAAAGCGTCATGAATAGTTCAAGCTCGCAATTATGCGCGCGGTGCGCTCCCCCATAAAGTCCAGACAAGCGCGTGGCGGGTGGACCAGCGATATGCTGAAATTTGGGCAAATGGCAACCGACCTCGTACGCCACAGAAAGTCCTTCGGTGAAGCAATTTACCGGCTTCGCGCCGGCGATTACGCTGCAGCTGCCCGCCTGTGCGAAGAGGCGTTGCAGCGTTTTCCGTACGACGCAAACATAATGTGCCTTGCTGCGAAGGCCTACCTGGCCTCGCGTCGCTTTGATCTCGCCGATCGCCACGTCGCCGAGGCGCTGTGTTGCTTTCCCGATTTTGCGGTAGCGCACGACGTGTACGGGGATTTGTTGCTGGCGACCGGCCGACCGGGAGAGGCAGCGCTTGCTTACGAAAAGGCGCTCGGCCTGGACCCTGGCCGACCGACGACGCTCGAGAAAATCGACAGGGCGCGACAGCTGGCGCCCGACCCCGGATCGCGCCGCAAGTTCGCCGATGAAATCCGGCGCGCCGAGTCGCTGCAGCGCGCCGGCGACGTCAACCAGGCAGAGGACATCGTCCGGCGAATACTGAGGAAGGATCCGGGGCACGTCGAGGCCGCACGGATGCTGGCCGGCATCGCTTCACTCAACAAGCGCCACAGGGAAGCGGAAGTATTCCTGCGCCGAGCTACGCAACTCGCGCCCGGCTATGCGCGCGCCTGGGTCGATCTCGTGAATGTCCAGCAGGAGCTCGAGAAATACGACGACGCGACAGCCAGCGCCAGGCGCCTGCTCGAGCTCGATCCGGATAAGGCCGAATCGCACATGATCTACGCCGGGGCCGTCGGCGTCGCCGGACGACACGAAGAGTCAATCGCAGCTTATCGCAGAGCGCTGGAACTGTCACCGAACAAGGCGGCCGCGATGTGTGGCATGGCCCATCATCTGAAAACAATAGGTGAACAGGAGGAAGCCATTTTGCAGTACCGTGCCTCCATCGCAGCCAAGCCGGACTACGCGGAAGCTTACTGGAGTCTCGCAAACCTGAAGACCTTCCGCTTCTCGGATGCGGAAGTGGATACGATGAACGAGCTGGTGCGCGACGGTGACCTGCCCGAGGAATCGCTGTGCCAGATCCACAACGCGCTGGGCCTGGAATACGAGGCACGCCACGAGTACGACCGGGCCTTCTGGCACTTCGAACGCTGTAACACGATTCGCCGGAAACAGGAATCCTATGACCCCGTCGAGACGGAAACAAGATACGATCGCGTAATCGAGTTCTTCGACGAAAAGCGAGTCGCGCGGACGACCGCACCGCCGCTGGAACCCACCCCCATCTTCATCGTCGGCCTGCCGCGGTCCGGATCGACACTCATTGAGCAAATCCTCGCCTCGCACAATCGGGCCGAAGCCACACATGAGCTGAGCGATCTCTCCAAGGTTGTGCGCGCTTACCGATCACGGAAGAGAGACCGTTTCCCGGAGTCGTTGGGCGGCATGGGACCGGATGGCTGGGCCCGGATTGGCAGGGAATACCTAGAGCGAACGGAAAAGCACCGCCGCGGCGCGCCCTTCTTCATCGATAAGAATCCGAACAACTTCGTGTTCGTGGGGCTTCTGAAGCTCGCGATACCCAACGCCAGGATCATTAACGCCAGGCGCCATCCGGTCGACAGCTGCCTGGGCAGCTACAAGCAGCTGTTCGCCAGCGGCCAACCCTTCACTTACGATCTGACGGAGCTCGCCGAGTATTACTTGCAGTACCAGCGACTGATGGACTACTGGCACGCTGTGCTGCCGGACTTCGTGCTCGACGTACGCTACGAGGACGTCGTTGCCGATCTCGAGACCCAGGTCCGTCGCATCCTGGACTTCTGCGGGCTGCCGTTCGAGCCGGGCTGCCTGCGGTTCCACGAGACCGAACGAGCGATCAAGACGGCGAGCTCGGAGCAGGTCAGGCAGCCGATCTATTCGAGCTCGGTCGATCTGTGGCGGCGATACGAGCCACACCTGGCGGAGCTGTTGCAGGTGCTGAAGCCGGTGCTCGATCCTGTAGAAACCCGCATTGCGGACGATCGCCCCTGAATGCCCGCAATTCAGACTCCTGCCAGGCTTCCTTAGTCGTACGGCCAGACTTCGAGGCCGTGGATCGCATTGCGTATGTCCATCGTCAGATTGACGGTGCCGACGACAGTGTTCGCCTCGAGGTCGTAGACTGACTGTGGAGGGTGACGACCCGCCGACGATCAGCCGATCACCGACCGTGCACAGCCCGCGGCCGAATGCCTGGCGTGCGATCTTCGAATCGTCTATGCCTGCGCTCGATCTCCGACTCGTCGTAGCGCCAGATCCGGAATGCCTGCTGGCGGCCGTCGCTGCGGACATTTCGTACGAAATCGCTGGCCGTGTCGTTGAACAGGATGTTGTCCCTCCACCGCCGGGCGTTATGGACGCCCGCCGGCAGCGTGCAAACTTCGCTGACTGCCATCCTGTAGTTCAGGTGCAGCAGCGCCTCCGTACGCATACCGCTCAGAAAGATACCTTTCTCGTCGACATGCACCATATTGATGTGGAAGTTGTTGGACGGCGCGGGGCCGCAATCCGACTGTGGATCAAAGGTGAAGCCGGACCAGGCATCGCCCTGGCGCTGCAGGTGAAAGCCCCCCTGGAAGCGGTGGCTGTCGGGAGATCGAATACGAGCAGGCTGTCGTGGACCGTCGAGGTTAAAAACAGCATCCGCTCCATGCGGCAGATCTCGTGGCAGTGCTTCAGATAACGATTGCGACAGGAACCCCGGATCTTGAAGCGGCGATCGAAGCAGAACAATTCGTCGCTCGCCGCGATGTAGATGTCTTCACCAAGGCGATGCCGCGCAGGCCTCTGTTGGTGCCGCGGCCCTCGAAATCGATGTCGACCGTATTCCAGTCGACGTGCTGCTGCCCGGTCTGCGTGGCGAAATAGAGCATTTAGACACCGCCGTGGCTCTCGCCCTGTCGTGTAATATACGTATCAGGTTTTGCTGTGTCACCATCCTAACCCTAGAGATACTATTGATTAAATGCCCACAACGCCGCGCGGCTGCGCAAGTGTGCCCGTTCGACGTGCCCACGGTCTTCTGCATGTCGATAGGTGCAATTCATGATCACCGGTCTTCGCGAAGCGCGAATTCCTCCATACTGGGCATTCCACGAATCCTTGCAATCGGAAGTCGCTTGTACGTCGTTTTCAAGTATCTTTTCACGAATTGTCCGCGACATGCACCGGTCGGATTTATAGCTGTCAACAACCCGCGAAAGAGCGGTATATTCACTGACGGCAACATATCGGTTTATCGCTCCCGGTTGCGGCCACATCGACGGGTTTTTCCGCCACGAAGCCTTTTACGACCGCGCTGACATCACTTCAGATGAGAGAATTGACCGACATCGCAACAAAATTCCATACTGTGTGATCGTCATGCATAAGGGAGGTTATGAGCTTGATAAATCGCCCTCACTACCAGCCCGGATGTGACGGTGAATAGTTTCCAACAGGCCGCACGCACGCGCGACTTCTGTGTGTCTGCCGAGCTTTTTCTCAAACCCGATTCCAGCTCCAGCACAATTGCGGAGCAGGCGTCGCTGCTCAAACGCCATGTCGACGGTGTCTTGCTCACAGACAACCAGTTTGGACAGCTGCACATGTCGACCCTGGCCGCTGCGGCACTTCTGCTCGACAACGACATCGACCCGATCATGCAGTTGAGCTGTCGGAACCGGAACCGGATCGCATTACTGGGCGATGTACTGGGTGCCGGCGCCTTGGGCGTGACCAGCCTCCTGCTCGTCCGAGGCAACCGCGTGCCGGACGGATGCAACCCCAGGCCAAAAGCCGTGTTCGACCTCGACGCAAGGAAACTGATTGCGACGGCGACGAAGGTTAGAACTGACGAGGCTCTACCGGCGATGCCGGATTTCTACGTTGGCAGCATCGTGACGCCGCATCGTCCGGAGCCGGACTGGAAACCGGAAAAACTCCTGCGCAAGATCGAGGCTGGCGCGCAGTTCATGATTAGCAACGTCTGCATGGATTCGGCCATGTTGCGCGACTGGTTCCGACACCTCGTGGCCGCGCGGATCCTGCAGCGCGTCAGCATGATCGTGTCCATCGCGATACCGGAATCCGCCGACGATGCGCGCTGGCTGGTCGCGAACCGCCGCAACTTCCAAATCCCGATTGCGATGATCACGCGCCTCGAGCAGGCTGCGGATCCGTCCCTCGCAGGAATCGAGATCGCCGCCGAGCTGGTGCGCGAACTCACGATGATACCCGGCGCGTCCGGCGTACACCTGATAGCCACACGCAATCTCGCGGCGATTCCCGCTGTGATCGAGCGAGCGGGCCTCGATCGAACAGCGGAATGATGGCCGCGCCCCCCCCGAAGTCTGCGAAAGCAGTGCTCGAGTCAGCGCTAGCCCTCGCCGGGGCCGGCCGAATCGACGAAGCGATCACGCTATGCCGGCAGGGGCTCGAGGAACGACCCGACGACGTCAACCTGGTCGCTGTAGGCGGCGCGATACTGTTGAAGAAGGGCGAGTACGAGGCGGCGCGCGAGCAGCTGATTCGGGCAATCAAGCTCGAGCCTCGTTTCGCCAAGCCGCACGAGGATCTCGGTGCGTTATACTTGGCCACGGGACACCCGGAGCTGGCGGTCGGCTCGTTCGAGGCCGCGACCGCCCTCGCTCCGCACCAGGCGCCCGCGTTTTTCGGCCTGGCGACGGCGCTCGAGCGCAGCGGACGACATCGCGAGGCGGAGGTGGCCCGCAGCCGTTTCCTTGAGTTGTCCCCCGGGGGCCGCAAGCTGGCCGAGGCGGCTCGTCTTCGACTCGCGGGCGAACTGGGGTGCGCGGAGCGGATCTGCGGCGAGATTCTGACGAAGGCACCGAGGGATGTTCACGCGCTACGGCTGCTGGCCGGGATCTCGTCGGACAGGCAGCGGGATACAGCCGCAGAAGGGCTCCTGCGGCGCATTATCTCGCTTCGGCCGGACTTCGTCCCGGCATATACGGACCTGACTCATCTTTTCGTGGAGCGCAGCCGCTTTCACGAGGCGGCCGAGTTGCTGGAAAAAGCAGCCGCCACGCGGTCCGATGACGTAGGGCTGCACCTGGCGCTCGCCGATACGCTGTCGATCGTCGGCCGATCGGCCGCGGCGCTTTCAGCGTACGAGAAAGTACTTGCATTGCAGCCCGAACATCCGCAAGCGCTGCTCGGCTGCGGCCATATGTTCAGGATTCACGGAGGTCGCGAGGAAGCGATCGCCGCGTACCGCCGGTGCACGGCAGCCAGCCCCGAAACAGGCGACTGCTGGTGGTACCTCGCTTCAATGCCCGGCGTCACGCTGACACCGCAGGAGCGGACGTCAATGCGTCGGAAACTCGAGAAGATCGCGAATGGTTCGGACTCATGGATATCGATGCAATTCGCTTTGGCGCGCGACTGTGAGAGCAAGGAAGACTACGAAAGTGCATGGCGCCACTACGAAGCCGGCAATTGTGCCAAGCGTCGCAAGGTCTCCTACGACCCCGTTGAGCTCGAGGTCCAGCACGACGCGAGGATCCGAATCTTCGATGAGCAACTCATCGCGCGCGCCGCCAATGCATCACATGATCGGACAATGAGGCCGATATTCGTTACGGGCCTGCCGCGTTCCGGGTCGACGTTGGTCGAGCAAATACTCGCAAGCCACAGCGACGTGGAAGGCTGTGGAGAGCTCTCGTACATCACCGCGCTGACGAAGACGATGTTCGGGTCCGACCGAGCCGATCACGTACGCTATCCAGAGGCCATGTGCGAGTTGTCGCCGGAGGACTGCCTGGCGCTGGGCGAAAAGTACTTGCAGTGGTCGGGCGCACATCGCAGTGACGGCACGCGCTTCTTTACGGACAAAATGCCAGCCAACTTTGGACACTTGGGTTTCATTCGGCTGATCCTCCCGGAGGCGGTATTTATCGACGTCCGCCGAGAGCCGCTCGATGCATGTGTTGCGAACTACCGGCAACTGTTCGCGCGAGGCAAGAATCAGAGTTATGACTTGGCGGAGTTGGGTGAATACTACCTGGAGTACCTACGGGTTATGCGCCACTGGAACAAAGTGATGCCCGGCCGGATCCTGACGGTCTGCTATGAGGACGTCGTCGCCGATCTGGAAGGCCAGGTGCGGCGACTGCTCGCGCACTGCGGCCTGCCGTTCGAGGAGAGCTGCTTGCGTTTCCATGAAAGCGCCCGGCCTGTCAATTCGGCCAGCGCCGAGCAGGTGCGCCAACCAATCTACGAAAGCGCGGTGCGCTACTGGAAGAACTACGCCTCGAAGCTAGGCGATCTGCGAAGTATTCTTGCATCAGATGCACAAGTCCGCATTGCGGGTGAGTGACCGAGCGTGGCAGATCGCACGCGATGCCAACTCCTACATCTCAACCAAAGTCGCGCGGAACGTAGTCGAAGATGAAGGTAATGCGATCCTCGCTGCCCTTGTCCATCACCGAATGCGTCTTCTGGTTGTTGATCTCGTAAGCTTTCACCGACATTGAACTGGTACGGCTGGCCGTCGATCATGAAGCGCACGCGGGGGTTGGTGGTGATGGGCACGTGGATTCGATGCCCGGCATGGAAGGATGGATGCAGGTCGACGTGCGGCATGATCTTTCCGCCGGCGACGAGCTTGGCTGCCATCGCGCGGATGACTGTGCTGCCCGAGTCGTAGTGCCGACTGATGATGTCGTTCATCAGTGGCAGCGCACAATATCGACTGCTCCGAGCTCGCGCAGTGGGGTCTCGATATCCATGTTTCCCGCATTTTCAGATCGTTCGAGGCGGACGTCGTGCAATAAGCAATGTTACCTCAGATCTCCACCTCGATTGTCATTGCCGATGTGCGCAAAGGTCGAGTCTCGCTGCCGGCAAGCAGGCGGCCGAGGTAGCCTCCAAAGAGCCATATCGAAATTCCGCCGCCTGCGGCGATTCCGGCGTGCAAGAGTCAGAACAGAGCCGGGCCTGCCTTCTCATAACAGCCGCCGATCCAACCGACGAGGATGTTCGCAACGAAAAACGTCAGAAACGCAATTCCCGTCATCATTGCGTTGATTTTGGCCGGGGCCGATAACACAGCAAAGCGCACTTCTCAAGCGTATAGGCACGGAAGTTCCGACAAGTTGCTTCAATTA
This sequence comes from Woeseia sp., assembly GCA_040902105.1. Classification (GTDB taxonomy): domain Bacteria; phylum Pseudomonadota; class Gammaproteobacteria; order Steroidobacterales; family Woeseiaceae; genus IDS-8. The sequence continues at coordinate 24,220 of JBBDXW010000054.1, read as the reverse complement.
GTTTGCAGGACCAATGGCCAATAAAAAACGGGTACACGCGCCTGGACGGCTACGATTCGGTAGTTAGCGCCGCACACAACGGCCGGATCTGCGGACTTGGCCTGCGGCGCTAGACGATGCCATCGCAACCACATACCGACTCGTATTACGCGGCGACGGTCAATGATGTCAATGACTATTCGCCATTGCGGGGGCGCGCACAGCAGATGTCTGCGTCATTTGCGGAGGGTTTACCGGCATCTCGACCGCATTGCACCTCTCCGAACGCGGCTTTGACGTGCATGTCGTGGAGGCCAACCGGGTCGGCTGGGGGGCCTCGGGACGAAACGGCGGCCAGATGATCTGCGGTATCTCCGGCGAAGGGCAAGTCGCCAAACGCTGGGGCAGGGGTGGCGAAGAATTGTTCAGTAAGCTTCGCTGGGCCGGACACGAGATCATTCAATAGCGGGTGCGCACCTACGGCATTCAATGCGATCTGAAGTTCTGCTATCTCGACGTGGCCATCAAGACACGACACCTCCGGGATCTCGACGCCCAGCACGAGCGGCTTCAAAGAGCACGTTTTCCTCACGAATTCTGGATTTTGTCCAGGCAGGAGACGGGCGAAGCGATTGGCACCGATGCCTACATCGGCGCGCTCCTGAACATGGGGAACGGTCACCTGCATCCTTTGAACCTGTGCGTCGGCGAAGCGCGGGCGGCGCAATCTCTCGGAGCGACGATCTATGAACGCTCGCCCGTCCTCGAAATACGAAGAGGCAGTAAAGCCGAAGTCGTAACGAAGGACGGGTCCATTACCGCCGATGCCGTCGTCATCGCGGGTAATGCGTATCACCGGCTCGAACGCAAGCTGCGGGGCATCATGTTTCCCGTGACCCGCTTCATCATCGCCACCGAGTTACCCTCGGAGGACCACGTCGCCGCGATCAATCCAAAGGATCTCGCAGTCTGCGATCCGAAGTTCGTGCTCGAGTACTTCCGGCTCAGCGCCGACAAGCGCCTGCTTTGCGACGGACGCTGCAACTACTTTGGCGATGACGCGAGCGTCATAAAACGAAAGTTACGCAGGATAATGTTAAGAGTTTATTCACGTCTCGAGAACGTGCGCATCGACTATGCCTGGGGTGGGACAATCGGGTGCCGATCAACCGGGTGCCGCAGCTCGGCAGGATTTCGCTGAATGTTTTCTATTCGCAAGGCTACTCGGGCCACGGCGTTAACGTCACCCACCTGGTCGGCCGAATAATGGCGGACGCCATCGGTGGCACTCTTGAACGCTTCGACCTGTTCGCGAAAGTCAAACCTGTGAAAGTGCCGGGAGCGTACGTGCTTAGCAAACCAATGGTTGCGCTGGGGATGGTGTATTACATGGTGAGGGACCGGCTTTGAGTACGGCGCGCTGCCCGTTGCAGTGGTTGCTCCTTGCGAGCATTCGCAATCTCCGGACACCTAAACGGCTAGTGGTGTTATATAGGAGCGAAAAATGTTTAAAGGACGTTGCGAGTGCGGACTCGCTCAGTACGAAGTGGATGGCAAAATACGGGATCTCAGGCATTGCCATTGCTCACAAGCAGGAGGCCGCATGGCGCCGCTTACGCCACGTTCGCCGGCCGTCATCGGGATACGTTTCGCTACGTAGCCGGTGCAGCCGACCTAAAGGTCTATTCGTCGCCGGCCACCTATGGACCGGCTTTTTTGCCGCGAATGCCGTTCCAACATCCTGGCGGATTACAAGCCGGAAGCCGAGTTCGCTCCCAGAAATGCGAACGCGGCCCCTGCCTCAGCACTCCGGCACATTCACGGCGAGGCCACCGCGAGAGGTTTCCTTGTAGATTGTGGACATGTCGAGCCCAGTCTGGCGCATCGTTGCAATGACCTGGTCGAGCGAGACCTTGTGCGACCCGTCCCCTTGCAGGGCGAGCCGCGCGGCGTTGATGGCCTTCACCGCACCCATGGCGTTTCGCTCGATGCAGGGAATCTGCACTAGCCCCCCGATGGGGTCGCAGGTGAGGCCGAGGTTGTGCTCCATGCCGATCTCCGCGGCATTCTCGATCTGAGCGTTTGTCCCGTTGAAGGCGGCCGCAAGCCCGGCAGCGGCCATCGAGCAGGCGACCCCGACCTCCCCCTGACAGCCCATCTCGGCGCCCGAGATCGAGGCGTTGATCTTGTACAGGATGCCGATCGCACCCGCGGTAAGCAGGAATCGCCACACGCCGGCCGGCTCGAATCCCGGCACGAGTTCGCTGTAGTAATGCATGACCGCGGGGATTACCCCCGCAGCCCCATTGGTCGGCGAGGTGACGACGCGACCGCCTGCAGCGTTCTCCTCGTTGACGGCAATGGCGAACGCGTTGACCCAGTCCATGGCGTCGAGCCCGGGGCGCTGGCCTTTTTCCTTCAGTCGCCGGTATAGCGTGGGTGCGCGACGCGTGACCATCATGCGACCCGGCAGGACGCCTTCTTTGTTCAGGCCGCGCTGCACGCAAACTCGCATTGCCTGCCAGGTGTCGTGCATTCGCTGTTCAACCTCGTCCGGGCTGCGCCAGAATTGTTCATTACGCAACACGAGCTCGGCGATGGTCAGATCGTTCTGCCCAGCGAGCTGCAAGAGCTCCGCGGCATTCGCAAACGGCAGCGGCGGTTCCCCTTCCTGAGCAGCCGGCTCGGATTCATCGCCGCGTACAATGAAGCCGCCGCCGATCGAGTACCAGTCTTCCTCCCGCAGTAACTCCCCCGAAGCATCGTAGGCCGAAAAATGCATTCCGTTGGTATGCCTCGGCAGCTCTCTTTCGAGGTCGAACTGCAAATGACTGCCGGGATTGAAATCGATCTTGCCAATCGAGGGGATGAGGAGCTTGTTATCCCTGTGTATGGTCCGCAGACAGTCGTCGACGTCGTCCGGATCCAGTGTTGCGGGTTCTGCGCCGGACAACCCCAGCAAAACGGCCGAATCCGTGCCGTGTCCTTTTCCGGTATAGGCCAGGGATCCGTGCAAACTGACCTCGATCCGAAAGACTGGAAGGTCCTCGTCGGCGAGCCCCGTCACGAACGCGCGCGCAGCCTTCATCGGTCCGACCGTATGGGAACTGGAGGGACCGACGCCGATCTTAAAGATGTCAAAGATACTTATATAAGGCATGGGCATCGCTAAGAGCTCTCCGGCGACGCGAGGTCTACTCGCATGCTATTGCTTTTTCCGACATTACGTATCCGCTCGTACAGGACAGGAAGGTCCGTGCGCGTGGTCTTCGCCGCCCTCATTAGCCGGAACAAGTGCGGAGTCGTTGTGACTTGATGTGACAACTCGCCCACGGGCCTCTCCAATTTCTCTCGATTTCCCTTGATTTTTTAACGCATCGGCAATCGTCACGTAGAGCCCCGCTCTTCGAGGAAATGCGCTTGCCAGAAACTTGTCCGGTTGCCGGTCCTTCCGATCCGGCCCGACTCAAGCCCGGCCACCGAAGAGGCGCAGCACGACTGCGAGTATCGCGATGCCGGTGATGAGTGAGATCCACGGCGGAATTCCATAGCCGCCAGGAATCGTACCAATGGCGATCGCGACGGCTCCAACGAGTCCGGCGTATGGTAACTGTGTGCGAACGTGCTCGACATGATCACAACCACTGGCCATCGACGAAAGTACGGTGGTGTCCGAGATCGGTGAGCAGTGGTCACCCCACACTGCGCCGGCCAGGTTGCAGGCAATGGCTGAATAAAGAATGTGCATGTCGTCGGGACCAGTCATTCCGTTGACGGTCATCACAGCCCATGCGAGCGGAATCACCAGCGGCATCAAGATTCCCATCGTGCCCCAACTCGTGCCGGTCGTGAACGCCGTTACGGCGGACAGCATGAACACCACAGCTGGTACGAGAGCCACCGGCATCGAATCCGCTAGGAGAGTGACGAGATAACCGGCCGTGTCCAGGTCTTCGGTGATGGCGGACAGGGCCCAGGCCAGGATGAGAATGATCATTGCAAAAAACATGGCCCGCACGCCGCTGTACCAAGCGTCGACCGTTTCCTGGGCATTAAGAATGCCCTGCGCGATTGTCAGGACTGCCGCCGACATGGCACCGAGCAGCGATGCCCACATCATTGCCTTGTAGGCGTCCGCCGTACCAATAATGTCCGCAAGGGTGTCCCCCTCGCCGGTTACGTAAAGACCCGCGAGCAGAGCTCCGATCAGGACCAGCAGCGGAAGGAATGCATTGAAAGCACGGTACGGAATGTCGGGTTTGGGCTCGAGACTTTCCCCCTGGATCGCCTGCGTTTCGTTGCCGGCAAGCGGCGCCACCTGCCCTTGCCGTGCTCGCCGTTCCGCCTTGAGCATGGGCCCGAAGTCACGTCCGGTCAATGCAACGAGCAGCACGAACAGGACCGCGAGGATCGGATAGAAGCTGTACGGTATCGAGTGAAGGAAAACAGTATAAGCCGGCGTAGTGACGCCCGGCAGATCGCTTAATGCATCGTTGATGAGGCCGACCTCGTAGCCGATCCATGTGGTGATCAGGGCAATGCAAACGACCGGGGCCGCGGTTGAATCGACGATGTAGGCAAGCTTTTCGCGAGAAATCCTGAGGTGATCCGTCATCGGACGCGCAGTATTCCCGACGACCAGGGTATTGCTGTAGTCGTCGAAGAAGATCATCACCCCCATTAGCCAGACGGATACCTGGCCGGCGACAGGAGTTTTCGCGCGGCTTACCATTAGGCGGACGATGCTGGCCATGCCTCCGTTACGCGTGATGATGCCGACCATGCTGCCAATCATCAGCGAGAAAAGAATAATTGCCGCGTGATCTCGATCTGCAAGCGCTTCGGTAACGGAAATTTGAAAGCTGTCCAGTAACCCTGTGAATATGCCAGCAGGCGTGAAAGAGCGCAGCGCGGAGGTCCCAAGCCAGATGCCCAGCAGCAGCGCGGGAATCACGTTACGAAGCATGAGCGCGACGACGATGGCAAGTACCGCCGGCATGATGGATATCCAGCCGGGAATCACCCGCAGCTCGGCTGATGCCGACGTTCCCCCGCCTGTCAGTGCGATCTGGCCGGTGCCAGTTTCGGTAAATACCACATTGAGGAATCGCGCCGTGCCTGCACCGTCCGCGTCAGCTTTGTATCGTGCGCCGGATGCGTCGATCCTGTAGTGGCCACCGGGCTCGACACCGACGACTGTCACTTCGAACGGTACGCCGGTCAGCGCAACCTGCGGCGTGGTTATGGACGCCGCCTGAGCCGTCGGACAGAGGGCCAGGAGTGCGACAATCGTATAGAGGGCTCTCATCGATGTGAGGCAGGAAGCGCCGCTCACCGCTGGAGATTGCTCGATGCTTTGCAAACGAAGTCGGATCAGAACCGTTCCGGTGGCGTTGCACGTCTGCGAGGCGGATCCCAGAATGGTTTGGCGACAACGGTGGCTTCGGCGATTACCTTCGACCAGTGCATTTCGCGTTGGTAATAGATCTCTACATAAAGCGTGTCCCCGACGTTGCCACGAGGCGTACGCACCGTGCCGAGTGCGATATTCTGCTTGCAGACTGGCGACCAGGCTGCACTGGTGATAAAGCCACACGCCTCGCTTTTGCCCTTGCGCGGATAGATGTAGGAGTGATGGGCTGGTTTGTTGCCCTCTATATCGAGCTTTACCAGCCGCCAAGTCGAGCCGGTGAGTTTTTCCTCAGCCAGCGCGTGACGGCCGTTAAAATTGGGCTTCTTTAAGTCCACCAGCCACTCCAGCCCCAGCTCCAGCGGAGAACGGGATCGACCTGGCCTGACTGTGACGCAAGCCGGCAGGAAGTCGATGTAAGCCTGAATGAAGCCAGCCTCAATCCGCGACTGATCCAGCGCATGCGTACCGATCGCCCGAATTCCAAACAGCTTGCCGGCTTCGAACAGAGCATCCCAGAGATCGAAAGCCTTGCCCGGCGTGATCCACATTTCGTATCCCAGGTCTCCGGTGAAACCGGTTCGCGAAACCATGAGTTCGGCGCCCTGAAAATCGAACGTGGTTAAGCCGAACGGCCTCAGGTTTTCAATGCCATCGAGCTCCATTGCATCAAGGACGCTGAAGGACGTGGGCCCCTGCACCGCAAGTCCGCAGACTTCGGCAGTCTCGTCGACGATCGTAACTGCCATGCCGAGCGCCGCGGCTTTGAACCAGGACATGTGGCGCTCCTGGGAACAAATGCGATACACCCCCTCCTGCAAGTGAAAGATCGTGCCGTCGTCGATCACCTGACCCTCGTCGTCACACCAGACGGCATACGCCACGCGACCCGGTGCCAGCTTGCGCATGTCGCGAGTGACCAGCCGGTCGACGAAAGCCAGGCTGTCCGGACCGGAAATTCGATACTTGGACATTGGAGAAATATCGAAAACGCCGGTGCTGTTTCGCACGGCAAAGTATTCGAGAGCTGTATCATAAAAGCCATCGGCACTTAAATAGCCCTTCCAGTCGTGCCAAAGGTTGAGACGATCAATCCTGGCTTGCCGCGGATAAAATGGCGACCGGATCCTGCCTTGCTCCACTTCGGTAACCGTCATACCGTGTTCTCCCGCGTCAGGATGACCCGGGCCGCGTTTCGACCGGCCGCGCCGCTGACGCCTCCGCCCGGATGGGTCCCCGCTCCACAGAGATACAGGCCGCCGACAGGCATCGCATACTGGTGCGCCCCACCGATTGGCCGAGTAAACAAAAACTGATCCAGTGCCAGTTCACCATGGTGCCAATGGCCGCCGGTGATGTGGAATTGCTCTTCTATGTCCGCAGGAGTCAACAGCTCCCATCCCGTGATCCTCTGCTCAACCTCTGGCATGTAATCCGACAAGGTTTCCACCGCGACCTTCCGAAACGCCTCACGAGTGTCGACGGACCAGCCGCTACGCAGCTCATACGGCACATACTGGATAATTGCCGACATGACGTGCTTGCCGGCGGGAGCGAGCGTACTGTCGCGGAAACTCGGAAAGGTGATTTCAAACACCGGCTTCACGGAAGTTTCGCCGTACTTGACGTAATTGAATGCTCGTTCGACATAGGCATCATCGGGCGCAATCAGGAAGCGGGCGCCGAATTCGCTGCCCTCGACGCCCGCGATGCTCGGGAGGCCATCGAGCGCCAAGTGCAGCTTAGCTGCACTGCCGCACATCCGAATTTGATGGACACGCCGCGTGAAACCCGTCTCCAGATTTTTGCTCCCGACAAGCTTCATCATTGTGGACTTCGGGTCGGCATTCGAAACCACCAGACTGCTCGAAAAGATATCGCCGGATTCCGTTTCAACGCCGGCGACATGTCCATTCTCTACGATGATGCGCGAAACCTTCACGCCAGTGTGTATGATTGCGCCATTCTCCCGTGCTGAGTGGGCCAGCGCTTCGGACACGGCGCTCATGCCGCCGGTCGGCAGCCTGAGACTGGCGTGCGTGCCGGCAAGCCGGTAAAGATAGGTCAGAATCGTATTCGGGGAGCGGGGGCCAAGACGCGTACCCAGCGTCGCGTCGAGGCTAATGGCGCCGCGCAGGAGTGCGCTCTCAAAATGTTCGAACACCTCGTCGCGGATGTTCATGCCGATGAGCCGCAGGAACTCCCGCATCTCCCGGCGACCCAGCCGACGAACATCGAAGCCCAGCCGCGCGAGAGTCAGCTTGTCTGACTTGCTCGCGCCACTTGCGAGCCGCGGCGCGGTCTTATTGAGATAGGTATTCAGCAGGTCGGCGAAACGTGTCATGCGCTTGCGAAAATGCCGATAGCTGGCCTTGTCCTCAACGCTCACGCCGGAAACGTCGTCGTCGCTGCCGATACGAACGTGATTGCCGTCCCTGGACAGCGCAACCGTGCCGAGTTTTTCCGTCGTCAGGCCGCCCTTCAGCTCCAGATCGTCCTCAATCTGCGGCTGCAACTGGTACAACAAGTGGGCGATCGCTGATACCGAGTAGCCCTCGGTGAACGATCGCGTTACAGCAGCCCCACCAACCCGCTCATTCGCCTCCAGCACCAGGGTTTCGTTGCCCGCCTTTGCCAGCAACGCGGCACATACAAGACCGTTGTGCCCCGCACCTATGACAATGGCATCATACTTGCCAGCCATCAGTCGTCGCCAAAGTTGACCGGGGTAATGTCCGGTCGCTTGAGATCCAGGAGAATCTCGCGCGCTGCATTGCAACCGGGCGCAGCCATAATGCCGCCGCCGGGATGCGTGCTCGATCCACACATGTACAGGCCGCCAACCGGACCGCGATATTGCGCGTACCCGGGAATCGGCCGGTTGAACATGAGCTGGTCCATGGTCAGCTCACCGTGGAAGATGTTGCCTTCGGTGATGCCGATTTCATCCTCGATGACAGCTGGTGTGCGGATTTCGACGTGCTCGATAAGGCTCTTGAAGTCCGGGCTGTAATTCGCGATCTGGTCGATAACCGTCTGCCCGAACTGCTTGCGCTCCTCGTCGGTCCAGTCGCGTCCCTCGATCTGCGCCGGGCAGTACTGCACGAAACAGCTCATGAAATGCTTGCCCGGCGGCGCCATGGTCGGATCCGTGAGCGTCGGCATCATCATGTCCACGTACGGGTCCTTCGACCAGGTGCCTTCCTTCCAGTCGTCGTAGGCACGCTCCATGCGCTCCATCGAGTCGGTGAAATGCATGAAGCCATTGATGCAGGTGCTGTCCCTGGGCAACGCCGGGAACGACGGCAGCCCGGACAGTGCGATGTTCAGCTTGCCCGATGAGCCGCGAATCTTGAAGTTCTTGACGCGGCGATAGAAATCCTTATCAAGATCTTTCCTGTCCATGCAGCGCAGGAAGGTATTCTTGACGTCCAGCGCCGACACCACGGTGCTGGCGCTGATCTCTTCGCCGTTCGACAGCGCAACGCCGGTCACCTTGCGGTTCTTCACCGTAATCTGCTCGACGCCGGCCTCCGTGCGGAGCTCGCCGCCATAGGCCAAGAAGGCCTCGCTGATGGCCTTCGCCACTGCGCCGGTGCCGCCGCGGGCAAATCCCCAAGCGCCGATATTGCCGTCAACGTCACCCATGTAGTGGTGCAGGAGAACGTACGAGGTCCCGGGCGAATGAACGCCGAGCGCCGTGCCAATGATGCCGCTGCCGGAGAGCGCCGTCTTGATCACGTCAGTCTCGAAGTATTCATCGAGGTACTCGGCCACGCTCATCGTCCAAAACCGAATGGTTTCGTACATACGCTGTTCGCCCATGTCGAAAAACTTGCCGCCAAGATAAGCCAGCTCTTTCAGGTCCTGCAGCCTGAACGAAGCCGGGTCCGGCGGTGTCCGCAAAAGGAACTCGCGAATGAACCGGCACTGGCGCATGACATCCGCAGAGTAGCGCTCGTACGCATCAGCATCGGCCTTAGAAAACCGAGCATACTCCCGGTGCTTCACCTGGGGATCGGTGTAGCTACCGAGGTAATCGCCGTTTTCCATGAAAGTGCAGCCACCGCCGTAAGGCGGCGTCACCTGCAAACCATGCCTGGCGAGTTCCAGATCCCGGTAAATCTCGGGCCGCAGTAAACTGCACACATAGGAACAGTTCGAATAGATCCAGTCCTTGTACAGGTTCCTGCTGACCGTCGCGCCGCCGATGTACTCGTTCTTCTCGACGCACAGCACTTTCAGCCCGGACTTGGCGAGGTAAGCCGCGTTGGTGAGGCCGTTGTGCCCGGCACCGATGACGATTGCGTCGTAGTCCTTCATTAGACAATTAGTCTCTTGTTGCTTGTTCCCATGCCGTCAATTCGGCCGGTATTTCTCGGTGGGCTGAAGGCGTTGCAACTGCTACCGCGCTCTAGAGCACAGGCGGCTGGCCGCGGGTAAATCCGTCACGACCAGCATTACCACCAGACAAGGCGTCCGGTCATTGCTGGAACTCTACGAACACTGGATTCGAATAAAACCATAAGTCCGGCCAGGGATCTTCATCGGGAGGATCGATGCTTGGTTCCAATTCGTTTGTATTGGTACCTCGAACGCGTATGTATACGGGTGCGCTGACGCGGAGCGTGTGGCTCACGTCGAGTGTCTCACCGTCCGTACGCCAGTCAGCCGCGAGAAAACGCCTTACAACGCTGGTCGACGGATTCGTGTCGAGCGTCGGATCCTCACTCGGCCCTGTGACATCGCCGACGATCAGGTCGATCCGCTTGACGTCCGGGCTGTCGCCGTTGTGGTTGGGCCCACTCGGATCCCTTATCCGAATGCGTATTTGTATCTCGCCGGCTTTTGCCAAAGTGATCCTACCGCCGATCCGCGCCGGCCCTGAAGCGCCTGTGACGTCCACTACCTCAACATGGAGTTCGGAAACGAGGTCACCGGTCGTGACGAAAATCCGGCCGCGGCGCAGGCTTTCCAGAATCGAAGCGTGATCCTTCTTCGCAAAGACGTAGGTCTTCGAATATTCACCAGGCCAGAAGTTGACACCTGCGCCTTCCGTATAGTGCTCGTGAGCATCGGAATTGGCCGTGACCCACCAGCGCCGCCCCTCACCCAGCATCGAGTCCCAAACCCCGCCCAGTTTCGCGGTCATCTGGTCGAAACCGCCCATCGTCGGGTGCCCGAAATACCAACCGCGCGGAGCAGGATCTTCACTTCTAAGGGGTCCCGCCTGGTGTCCGGGCGCGCCTTCCATGCCGACCGCAACATCGGGTGCTGTGTTGTTCCAGTTGCGCAGTTCGCGGGGCTCCGTTATGCCGTATTCACCGAGTCCCGGCGCGAGCCGGCCCGGATGATGCGCGATGACAACAGGCTTGTCGGTAAGCCGGTCCATCGCGCGCAAAGCCTCGATCATACGATCCTCCTGATCGCGCTCCCGCATTTCTTCCTCGGTCCACTTTTCATACTTGTCGAAGCGTAATTCGAGGTTGCGCAATACGATCGACTCGTCAGTGGTATATGGGACGATGATGCTCGAATGGTCCGCTGCAGGCGTATTCAATTCCAAGCCGTAGAACTGGATTACCTCCGGCACGGTCACGCGCGACAGCTGGAGCTCCGGGTAAGCGCGTTCGAAGTTTATTTTACTGTGGTTCGGACCGCCATGATCCGTAGCAACTGTCCAGTCGAGGCCAAAGTGCTGCGCCATAAGTGCGTTCATTGGGATCGGATATATCGCATCTCCGCCGAAGCTGTAAGCAGGCGGATCTTCCTCATCGTAGAGCACGCTATACCGACTGTGAATATGGTGGTCTCCAGCGAGCCAACGTTCTTGGACCTCCAGTTCGTCCCCGCCTTTTGTCGAACAGGCCGATAGTGCAACCAACGCATTAACAATCAGCGCGGCTCGCACTGGCCGTTGCCATACACTCATTCAATTGGTCCTGATATTGATCGATTTAGAGGAACATCCTGGGCCGACGTTGAATAGCCTAGCCTCCGCAGCAAGCTTAGAACCGTTCACTGGATCGTATCGAGCCATATCCGTTGCAGCGGGCACCGATCTGATTTTCGTGGCACTGCATGAACCTCGACCCGACTAACGAAGCCTGGCGCCAAACGACCTGCTTGTTCAGTGTGATACTGTATCGCATCGAACGTATCCGGGAGATTGCGGAGCGTCATTGCCACGGCAACCGCGCCGAAAGCGGCACGCTTGAAGCATTGACGATCCGATCCCCCTCTACGGCGCCACCCAAACGGGAGCCTTGGCTTGCGATAACTCTGCGCCCGCGCCCAGCGACCTATCGTTGAAACGAGGTCACCTGTTCTGTGGTACTCGTATACTCCAAGCGCCATTAGTTGCGCTTCAGAAAAAATTTCTTGTGGCTTTCAAGGCGACCGTGATCGGTCGCTCGCGTACGATGTATCTCTGCGCGCCACAAGTGGAGAATGAGCACTGCGCTGTGTCGTACCACGGAGTATCGTTATTTGTCGCATTTTTCACGAACAGATCAAATGACCACGACTCTGTCTGAAATCCGGCGGCCAGGTCGAGTAACGTGATCGAGGGGAAGTCGCCCCTGATCTCATAGTCCTCCGGTTCCAGGTCGGATCTCCTCTTCCCGGAATAAATCAGCGTACCCTGCACGTAGGCGTCATAACCGCTCACCGGGAAGCTATACCGACCAACAACGTTACCCTTGAATTTCGGGGTGTCGGGTAACGGAGTGCCCTTTGCCGCCTTGACTTCTTCGATACTTCCATCCGGATTGTAGTCCGCGAAAACGGACGTCAGTTCCCCGTCGTAACGGGCCGCGGATCCAACTATCCTGAGACGATCCGTTGGTAACCAGACAATCTGTGCTTCAAACCCGATGATCTGTGCCGACGGGCCATTGCCAATTTGTGTGATATTATTCTGCCCGGCGAACGTAATCTGGAAGTCTTCCCACTCATCGTAGAATGCAGCTCCGTTAAGCTGCAATCGCCCATCCAGGAGTTGGGTTTTCCAACCCATTTCGTAGTTGGTCAGGAATTCGGACAGATATTCGGTTTGATCCGGATTTCGATTGATTCCGCCGGGACGGTAGCCTTCGGACCAGGTTCCGTACAACATGGCATCGTCAGACGCCCGGTAGGTCAGGTTGACGCGATAGATGCTCTCTCTCTCGCTGATGTGCTTGTCCACGGCCAGACACGGCTTGAGGTTGCGCTTGCCCTGATAGTCCGTCTGCCCGTTACCCAGCAGATCGCATCGAGCCTCGCCTGAGCTGCTCCAGATTCCGTTTGCTTGGAGGCTGTACCCCGTGAAGCCAACGACGTCCTGCTTGGGCTCGAAAAAGCGTGCACCGACAGTCAGCTCGAGATCGTCTGTGATGTCGTAGTCAACTTGCCCAAAAAAAGCCTTGTCTTTGTCGAAACGATCCATGCTGTTCAGGTAGAAAGTGTCCCGGGTCAAAAACGGGTCCCCTCCTTCCAGCTCCATGAAATCAGCAAGGCCGGGCGCCCTGTACGGCGTCGTGTAATCGTGATAACTGTCCATCCAGAAAAAGCCCAGCATACCTCGGATGCGTTTCTCCGGATCGGTGGTTACACGGAGCTCGTGAGTCTCCCTCTCATACCAGTCGTATACCTCCTGCGCATAGCCCTGCATGTTGCGTGTACCGGCGATACCGGGGTACCACTGGTTCTCTATGGGCCTCGGGCCACTGTCCAGGAAATGCAGGTCGGTGTAATATCCGGTCGTATAGGCCACATCATACCAGTAGGCGTAGTCCGCATAGTCGTACGAACCGTCGACGTCGCGCTGGAGGTAGCCACCCGAGTAGACCAGGTCGAAGTTGCCAACTTTGCCTTCGATCGTCAGGCCGAGCATGTACCAGCTATCGTCGGTGTACTGGGGCATGATGTGCGACACCGCCTGCTCAACACCAACGAAATCGCTAATGTCCTCTCCCCGATGCCCCCTGGCCTCACTTTGCTGCGCCATAATTGTTGGCGACAGTGTCCAATTGTCATTGAGATCGACACGCAGCGCTGCGCGCCCACCGACCGTGTCGACCGTATTGTAATTATCCTTCACCCTGTTTTCGTTCGATATCGTAATGTCGTCAGCGCTGCAATCCACGCCGTTCGCCGCGCAAATGGCATCATCTTCTACGCCCGGATACGTGCGGCTGCGGAGCACGTTGTCTATCCAGCCTGCCGTCGAGCGTGACCACCCTACCAAGCGTACGGCCGACTTTTCGGTAAGCGGCACATTCACATATCCTTCGAGCAGATATCCGGTGTCATCCCAGTCAACCGTGTTGGCTTCCGCGCCAACGCTGCCGGAAAATTCGTCTAACTCAGGCCGGTTGCTGATAACCCGTATCATTCCCGCCTGAGCACTGGCGCCGAACAGAGTACCCTGCGGACCCGCAAGCACCTCGATGCGCGATACGTCGTACAAGTGCAGATCGAGATTGCCCTGTTGAGTCGTGATCGGCATTTCATCGAGGTACATGCCGACCGTTGGCGAGTTGGTGCTCGCGTGGCCGCGGGAGCCAGAGTTGACGCCACGCATGGATATGCCAGCCCACGAGGTCCCCTCGTCCATATTTGGCGTCGAAAGTATGCTGGGCACCATCTTCGAGTAGTCGAAGAAATCCTGCATGTTCAGGTCGCGGATGGTTTGATTGCTCAGCACCTCGATGCTGATCGGCACGCGTTGCATGCTCTCGTCGCGCTTCTGCGCCGTGACTACGATTTCTTCGATTTCAAGGCTTCTTTCCTGCTGGGCAAGCGCCTGCGACAATGCCGCAGGGCTAAGCAATGCGAGCATTACCGCCTTTGCTACGGGTTTTTTTACAAGCCTCGATGTCGCCAGTTTTGGCTCGGCTAGTTGCATGGCTTTTCCCCCGGTCATGATTTGGAATCCCAAACGGAACTCCCTTAGATAGATACCCTCCCTTCCGGTCCATGTCCAGGCAAATTCATCAGATGAAACGCCGTTGCCCCGGATGACCGGGGCATCTGGATGAACTGGCTCATGACAGGCGCCCGGGTACCTGCGGGTACACCTCAAGGACGTCGCCAAGCTCCCGCTTCAGGGGGCTCAGCCAGTTCTCGTAATGCCACCACTGCTCTATCCCCTCGGTGTTTATCGGGCGCCTTACTTGCTCGGAACTCGCGGTCCGCACAGGCCGCTGGCTTTCGTAAAATCGCAGGCATGCCGGCTCGAAGTCCAGTCCGCAATACTCGAGCACCTCACGCACAACAGCCTCCGTGTCTGCGATCGTACGCTCGTAGAACACGCGGTGAACGCGCCCCGGCGGAAGCACTTGCTCAAAGTGAGCCATCAATTCCACGTAGTCTCTGTAGAAACGTCCCAAGTCCTCCAGGCTGTAGCTGAAATTCTGGCCACGTGCATAGTACTGCTTGAAATTGGAGAGACAACAACCCAGCGGATGTCGACGCGCGTCGATAATTCTGGCGTGCGGTAGCGCCAACTGAATCAGCCCGATGTAGAGAAAGTTGTTGGGCATCTTGTCGATGAAAAAGGGGCGATCCGTCTTACGGTAGATCTTTGTGCGTTCGAGATACCGCTCACCCAGCTTGCGCAGTTCGCTGGCGCTCTTCGACACCAGACTCTCAGCGTATGCGGCGATTTCCTCCGTAGCGGACTCTTCCCGCAGCTCCTTCGCCAGCGAAATCATAGCCGGCAACTCCGACGTTCCTTCGATTTTCGTATGACAAGCCAGAATCTGCTCCAGGAGCGTCGAGCCGGAGCGTGGCATGCCGACAATAAAAATTGGTGCCTTGGCATCACAACCATAACGCGCACGCTGCTCGAACACTTGCCGGGTGAAGACTTGCTTCAAGCGCTTTACGCGGGCCGTGTTCAGGTCCGCGTCATAGCCGTTGCCGACACGGTACAACTGGTTGCCCTTCGAGTAATGCTCGAACGACCGGGCAAACTCTTTTTTGTCTTCGTATGCCTTCCCAAGCGCAAAATGCAGGTGTACCCGATCCTCATCGCTCAGCCGGCTGTCGCTTAATTGTCTATGCATCGACACCAGATCAGCGTCCGTAAACCGAAACGTCTTCAGATTAGCAAGGCTCCAGTATGCCTCCCCGAAAGCGGGTTCACGTTCGATACTCTTCCGGTAGGCATCGATGCATTCGGCTTGACGCCCTTCCGTCTTCAATACATGACCGTAACTCAACCAGATCTTGCTGTTGCCCTCGTACTCGCGAAGCAGTTCCGAATAGATCTCGCTGGACCGTTCGTACTCCCCGATTCTGCTGAGACCTACCGCAAGAAGATTTCGGTAGCTCGGATTCCGAGGTTCGGCAGCCAGCAAGAGTTGCAACTCGGCCATGGCGGCAGAGGAATCGTTGCGTCGATGCAGCAACACAGCATAGTTGAAGCGGGCCGCTGCAAAACTCGGCGCCAGTTCGAGGCAGCGCAAAAGCAAATTGACTGCGTCCTCATCATGGCCGCAGCGCACGGCGACCTCGGCCAGCATGCGAATTGCAGGCACGTCGGTTGGTACGTTCGCCAGGTGCTTCTTCAAAAGCTGCTCCGCGACCGGAATATCGTTGCGGACCATTGCCGCAGCAGCCTGTCGTAGTACCGGAGCTTTGGTCGAGCAGCAAATGTGCCGCGTATAGGCGGCGTCAGCTGCTTGATTGTCGCCAACGGCCGTAAGGTGATCGCCAAGAACGCGCCACGCCTCGGTATGGTCGGGCTTCAGTTCGACAGTCCGCTGTAGAGAATTGATGGCTTTGTCTCCACGGCCGACGGCTGCAAGCGCAAGTCCGTACTCGAAGTGGGCCGCAGTCCAGGTGGGCTGCTCGTCTAGCAGTGGCTCGATCAAATTCAGCGCCGCTTGCGAATCTCCCGATTGGCGGCGCGCAGCCGCCAGCAACAGTAAGGCCGGAGGATAGCGGGGCACGGCTTTCAGTATCTCGAGTGCCTGCTCCGCCGCCAGCCTCGGGTCGAGCTTAAGCATCCTGGTGGTGCGTGCCAACGCGACGTCCAGCGTACCCGTAGGTTCAGCTGTACTCATGGTCGCTTGAACCAGGGAAGCCGGGCGGTAGGATTTCTACTTAGCGGAAACAACGACGCTTCGAAGAGCCGCTCGGTCCTGGAGCATTTTAATCAGCCCTTGCCGTGCCTTGTCGATATGCACACCCATGAGTTCGGCGGCGCCCTCCGCGTCCTTCTCGATGATGCGATCGAGTAACGCCTGATGATCACGATGAGCGGAAGCGATCGATGCCAAATCGGTCACCGAAGCGGCACTCAGCCAATCCACCCAGATAAAACATTTCAATTTGTCCATCAGAATACGACTGGCCTGGTGCAACGCAGAATTTCCGCTTGGGCGCGCAATCAGGTCGTGAATCTGCAAGTCGATTTCAACTGTCCTTGCCCGGTGCTCCGGGTTTGTAGCAAGCTCTTGTAATTTACTGAGTATGTCGTTGAACTCACGTAGATGAGCAGGTTTGGCATTTTGTGCGGCGAGCCTGGCAGAATTGACTTCGAGAATCTTCCGAAACTCATACAGGTCGGACATCTGTTCCGGCGAATATTGGGCCACGTAGTAACCACGTCGACTGCGTGCATCAACCAAGCCCATCATCGCCAACCGGCCAAGGGCGTGTCGAACCGGAGTCCTGCTGACGTCCAGGCGCGCCGCCAAATCCCTGTCCACGAGCTTTTCGCCCGGGCGCAATTGATTCGAGAGAATTAACTCACGCAACCGAGCATAAACGTTATCGTTTAACAGGCTTTTGTCCGCAGCCACTGCAGCTTTACATTCTAAGTCGTGCCATTTGGAATGCCATATTGCAGGTCGGGATATTTTCTGTCAATTCGCCCGCTCCCTGGTTGTTGCGTCCGTAGCTTCGGGATGGCGAAGCCCGTCAATCCAGCGCGGGCGTGATGGGCGGCGGCCTGCGATGCTGGGTCGACTGCTCGAACGCATAGGCAAGGCGAATCAGAACCGGCTCACTAAAAGCATCTCCTGTTAGCTGCAGGCCGACCGGCAAACCATCATGGACATATCCCATCGGCACGGTGATCGCCGGGAAACCGGCGTGCGGGGCAATATGCTGGCTATTGTCTCCATGCGGCGTGTTGAGGTCCCCGATGAGCCGGGGCGGATTACTCCAGGTCGGGAAGGCGAGCGCATCCAGCCGATGCTCATTGAGCAGCGCGCGGACGCTTCTGCGCAGCAATTCCCTGTTGCCGACTGAGGCCCGGCAATCGTGGTTCTGGTCCGGTGGTGGCTGGCGCTGGAAGTACTCCAGGTCCGCCCCGACGTCCGGATGAAACTGGCCGGAATCGATAATCTGCTGCAGCGTCGTGACGGGCGCCGCGGCGCCAAGGGACGCGAGGTAACCTTCGAGATCCGTCCGGAAGCTCGGGCACCAGACGGTCAGCGCATCGCCTTGAACGGGCGGCACGAGTTTGGCGAGTTCCGGAATCAGTAGCGCATCGACGACCGCCGCACCGGCGTTTCGCATAGCCTCGAGTGCTTGCTCGAAGCGCGCCAGAACCTCTGCATCTGCGCCGTCGCGGTTTGACAGCTGCCGCAAAATGCCGATGCGCGCGCCCCGCAAGCCGCCTCTTTCCAGATAGCGCCTGTAGTCGCCGTGGTCCACACCGAGGGCCGCCTCGGTGACCGAGTCGGCCGGGTCGTGGCCCGCGATTACGCTGAGAACGAGCGCCGCGTCCTCAACAGTCCGCGCCATCGGTCCGCCAACGTCGTGATCGAGATAGAGCGGCACGATGCCATCGCGGCTGGTCAAGCCCATCGTTGAACGAATGCCGACAAGCGCGGTATGGGAAGACGGACCCCGAATCGAATTCCCGGTATCGGTGCCCAGGCCTACCATGGCAAAACTCGCCGCGACCGCAGCTGCCGTGCCGCCACTGGAGCCGGCCGTAACCCGGTTCAGTGCATAAGGATTACGGGTATAGCCGGGTAATGCCGAGCCGACCGTTTCGTAGGGCGAAAAAGCAAATTCGTACATATTGGCTTTGGCGATGATGATCGCGCCTTCTTCACGCAGTCTGCGCACCTGATAAGCATCGTCCGGCGGCAAGGATTGCTTCAGCGACAGCGAGCCCGCACTGGTCGGCATATCACCGGTGTCATAGTTGTCCTTCACGATGACCGGGATGCCGTGCAGCGCACCGACGAGCCCTTCCTCTGCAAACAGGGCATCGAGTTCATCGGCCCGCTCCAAAGCACGCGGGTTGATCGTAATGATTGCGTTGAGGGCAGGACCGGCTTTGTCGAAAGCTTCGATGCGCTGCAACGACTGCAGCACCAGCTGCCGCGCAGTAACCTGGCCCTTCTCGATTGCCCGATGGACGTCGGCGATGGTCGCCTCTTCGATGCGGAAATCGCCCTCGTTACTGGCATGAGCAGCACCTGCGCCGGCCGGTTCCGACACAAGTGATGCCACAACAACCAGTAACGCGATAGATCTCATGACCTCGCCGCTAAAATCGCCAGCTACGCCGTGGCCCTCCGCCCGGCGGCGGCTCGGCCACGTTGTTGCAGTTCCGCCAGCGGCGGATCGAGTTCCTTCAAGCCCGCCATCAGGTGATCGAGATCGTAGCCGAAGCCGACGCGGAAATACTTGCCTGTGATTCCAAAGTGAGTGGCCGGCGTGACGAGTACAGAACGTTCCCGTCGGAAGCGGCTGTAAAGCGGCTCGGAGGCGATCGGCAGCCGATAACGGATCATGCAGATGGCACCTGCCTGCGGCCGCGCGAAATCGAGGATCTCTGCGTGATCGGCCAGCCAGTTTTCCAGATGTGGCAGGTTGCTGCGAACGATCGACCGTGTGCGTTCGAGTATCGAGTCACGACGTACCGGCTCCATTACGATGTCTGCGAGGTAATCGGAAAGGTAGCCTGGCGTCAGTGTGAGGTAGTCGTGGTACTGCACCAAATGTCGGATCAGTTTCGATGGCGCGACGATCCAACCAGTCCTGAGGCCGGGCAAGCCGAAAGCCTTTGACAGCCCGGCCGTGACGACCACTTTGTCGTAGCGTCCCGCAAAGGTCGACGTCAGCGGCCCATCAACTTCCGCGCCACGGTAAATTTCGTCGGCGACGAGCCATGCCCCCACCCGGTCCGCCGCTGTGACGATCGCATCCATTTCAGCATCGTTCAGTACGGCCCCGGTCGGATTGTTCGGGTTCGTGACGACAATGACCTTCGTGCTCGGCTTGACCGCCTGCTTCAGGCTGTCGAGGTCCAGGTGCCACTTGAGTGCGCCTGTCGGGTCTTTCTGCATTACGAGGCGATAGGTATCGACCCGGCGGCCGTAGATCGTCCCGATACCCGAGCCCTGCATGTAGTTGGGGATCATGAACGCGACCCGGTCTGTCTTATCCACCAGGCCCCATAGCGTCATGTAATTGGCCTCCGATCCGCCGTTCGTAACGGTGACCGAGTCTTCATCTCCGACGCCATAAAAGGCGGCAATGTTCTGACGCAAACGCACCCGGCCCTTGGAGTGCGGATAGCAGAGCCGCTCCGCAGTAAGCGCCGCGCGCTGATCCGGATCCGGCAACAGCTCGTCCAGGCTCAAAGGCCGCACCCCGCTTTCCGAGAGGTTGAACTTCACCTCGTTCTCGTAAAGGCACTGCGCCCGTTCCATCTCGAATCGTGGTATTTCCATCAGTCGTCACCCCGGGCTGCGAAATCTTCGCCATCTTGCTGCCGCCGCCGCGCAACTACAACAACCGGCTTACCGGGGTGCATAATCTGAAACGCGGGCCGCGTGCGTCACTTCCCCGGACGTTCGACGTGCCGGACTGCATATGATGAAGATGCCTTGCAGTCAGTTTGCACAAACGTATGATTCCCCGTGCTCCGGGAGGCGGTGATGAAACTTTCTTCGCCCAATCTCGACAGGTAAAGGGGAAGCGCATGCGCCTGACGAACAAAGTAGCTTTGATCACCGGCGGTACATCCGGCATCGGTCGGGCAACGGCGCTTCTTTTCGCAGAGGAAGGCGCAAAGGTAGCAATCACCGGGCGCGATCGGGAACGCGGCGAGGACGTGGTCGCGGAGCTCGACAAGCTCGGATCGAAGGGGTTGTTCATTCAGGCAGATGTGCGGCTGGCAAAGGACTGCGAGCGCGCCGTTGAGGAAACCGTCGCGGCTTTCAGCGGATTGGACGTGCTATTCAACAACGCCGGCGTCTACGTTGCGAACGACACGATCGACTGCAGCGAGGAAGAGTTCGATGTGCAGGTGGATACCAGCCTCAAGGGCAGCTTTCTCATGTCCAAGTACGCGCTGCCGCACATGATCAAAGGCGGCGGCGGTTCGATCGTCAACAACAGTTCGGGCTGGGGCTACACCGGTGGCAAACGCGCGATGGCCTATTGTGCCGCCAAGGGCGGCCTGATCGTGATGACCAAGGCGATGGCGATGGATCACGGCCGGCAGGGCGTTCGCGTCAACTGCATCTGTACGGGTGACACGGTGACGCCAATGGAGCGCGAAGATGCCAGGAATCAAGGCATGACCTGGGAGGCTTATGTAGAAGCCGCCTCCGATCGGCCTCTCGGGCGCATGGGCGAGCCGATCGAGATTGCGCGTGCCGCCCTGTTTCTCGCGTCCGAGGAGGCGTCGTTCATTACCGGCGCTGTTCTGCCGGTGGACGGTGGCGGCGTGGCCGGTTGACGCCGGGTGACGTGTGGCGCAACCAGTTTAGCCGTGCATGGCAACCAGACTGCAGGAGATTTATCGTGTATTTACTGACTCGAGGTGAGCAATGCGAGGTTTGACGGGAAAGAACGTGGTCGTAACCGGTGGCGCGAGTGGCATCGGCCAGGCTACCGCGCAGCGCTTTCTCGAGGAGGGCTGTACCGTTTGCGTCATCGACCGCAGTGCCGAGGCACGAGCGAGAGTAGAGCGGGAACTGCCAAAGCTGACCGCCGCGATTGCCGCCGACGTCTCGAGCCTCGAGCAGGTCAAGGCAGCATTCTCCGAGGCCGTCGATCGCATGGGATCCGTCGACGTGCTCATCAATAACGCCGGCATCAGCATACGGCACGATTTCCTCGACATTACTCCGGAGGAACTTGATGCGGTGCTGGGCGTGAATCTGCGGGGTGTCTTTTACATGGCACAGACCGCCGCACGCCACATGGTCGACAAGGGTTCCGGAGTTATCCTGAACACCGCCTCCACCGGTGGGTCCACCGGTTATCCCCACTATGCGGACTACAGCGCCAGCAAAGGTGGCGTGATCGGGCTCACCCTCGCGATGGCACTCGAATTGGCGCCCACCGTCCGCGTCAACGCCGTTTCTCCCGGTTACGTGCTCACGCCGATGCAACGTGCCGAGTACACCGACGCAATGCTCGACGCCGTGAACCGCAAGATTCCACTTGGCCGGCACGCGAAACCGGAGGAAATTGCAGCCTTATTCGCTTTCCTGGCTTCCGAAGACGGTGCATTCGCGAGCGGACAGGTCTATGTGATGGATGGGGCAGAAACCACAGGTGGTCTCTGCAGTCAGTGGTCTCACGACTAGCCGCATTCATCCGATACCGTACGGTTTCTGGCATCTCGCGTACTGAGGTAGCCGCTCATTTCCGTCGCAGACAGCAGCCCAATGTCGGTATTCGACTGCCCTCCGCCATGTTTCTCAGACGCCGAACTTGGTGCGATCGCAAAGACGCGATTCGGAGTAACTGGCTCAATCAAGAGGCTCGACAGCGAGCGCGACCAGAATGCCCTTGTGCGAACCCCGAGTGGCAATTTCGTCCTGAAAGTAGCGAACGCCGCCGAGGAAAAGGCGCTTATCGATCTGCAGACCGCTACGCTCCTGCACCTTGCCGGTGCCGATCCCGATCTTCGTCTGCCGAGGCTGGTCCCGACAATGGACGGCGCGGAATCCTGTGAAGTGCCCAGTATCGCCGGCATCCACCAGGTGCGTCTGCTTACGTATCTGGACGGCCGCCCTTTCTCGGTGGGCGCCGCGCCTTTTCCAGAGCTGTTCGAAACGCTGGGCATTTTCATGGGACGTCTTTCACGGGCGTTGCAAAGCTTCGAGCACCCGGCGGCGAACCGGCCCGGGTTTCTTTGGGCACTCGATAATGCAAGCGCCTGCTGTCCTTTCACAGGCGACATCGTCAATGCGGATTACCGCATGCTGGCCTTGCGGGTCTTCGAGCGCTATGAAGCCGATATCGCGCCACGACTTAAATACCTTCGCAGCGGCATCACGCATCAGGATGCAAACGAGAACAACGTACTCGTGGACGAGACAGACCCAACGGCGATCGCGGGGCTCATCGATTTCGGAGATATGTGCCGTGGTCGGGTGATCAACGAGCTGGCCGTGACGCTGGCGCATGCTCTCTTGCAGGTTGGGGATATCCTCTCCGCAGCCACTGCTCTCATTCGCGGCTATTGCCAGGGTCAACTCTGCAGTCTGCGGAGATCGATGTCTTGTTCGGCTTGATTGAAACCAGGCTTGCTATGAGCGTCGCTATCTCATCGAACAGGTCGAAGAAGCATCCGGAAAATCCTTATCTTTTGGTGTCGCAAGCACCTGCTTTCGGGCTTCTGAAAAAGCTCGAGTCGCTGGATCAGGAGTATGCGCGCCGCCTGTTTCATGATGCCTGTCCCTCCTGAATATTTGTCCGCATTGATTCTATTGCCTTATTCCACCATTTACGGCTAGCCTTTCGGCAATGCGCAAATGGCTTGGAATCTTCATCTGCACACTGTTTGCGGCGGCGCGTACTCGACAAGGCCTTGCTGCCGAGAATCTGGCTCTTCGGCAGCAGTTGGCCGTCTTGAAGCACCGCCATCCTCGGCCGCGACTCGACACTGCTGATCGTTTGTTCTGGGTAATGCTGTCGAGAATTTGGACCGAGTGGCGAGGAGCATTACATATCGTTCAGCCTGACACGGTTGTTCGCTGGCATCGCCAGGGTTTTCGCTATTACTGGCGCTGGAAGAGCCGTGGTCGCGGCCGACCAAAGATTCGTTCCGAGATTCGACACTTGATACATCGTATGTGTCGGGCCAATCCGCTTTGGGGCGCACCGCGGATCCATGGCGAGTTGTTGAAGTTGGGAATCGACATCTCTGAAGCGACGGTCTCGAAGTACATGGTCAAGCGCCGTGGCCCACCCTCTCAATCGTGGCGGGCCTTTCTCGATAACCACGCGAAGGATCTCATCGCCCTCGATTTCTTCACCGTACCGTCAGCCACATTCAAAGTCCTGTTCGTGCTAGTGATCCTGCGCCACGACCGAAGACGGATAGTGCACTTCAATGTTACCGATCACCCGACGGCCGCCTGGACGGCACGGCAGCTCCTGGAAGCCTGCGGTACCGAAGAAGCGCCCACATACCTCCTCCGGGATCGCGATTCGATCTACGGCGAGATGTTCCGCCGGCAGGTTGAAGCCCTCAAAATCCGCGAAATCTGCACTGCTCCTCGTTCACCCTGGCAGAATCCGTACGCCGAACGTGTAATTGGCTCGATTCGCCGGGAGTGTCTGGATCACATGATTGTCTTGGGCGAGCTTCATCTCAGACGAATTCTCGCAAGTTACTTCGACTACTACCACGGCGCGCGGACTCATCTCTCCTTATATAAGGACCCGCCGGAACGACGGCGAACCCAGAGGCCAGAGCAAGGACGAATAATTGAGCTCAACCGGGTCCGGCGGCCTCCATCACCAGTATGTACGGATGGCCGCCTGAATGGCTGGATGAATAAACGGGAACGACAAGCTTCCGTCTATTGTGCCATTGAGAACCACGCGTCAGACGGCCCTACTCCGACC
>JBBDXW010000053.1:95438-102315 GCA_040902105.1 Woeseia sp. | reverse complement strand
GAAACTCGCTCGTGGAACACCCCCGGACGGCACTCCTGCTCGTGCCAGAGACGAAGGAATTCGACTCGTGCAGAGGCTGCCGGAGCCTCGTGTCAGGGAGCAAGGTCCGGCAGGACGAATCGTTGCCTGGCATTCGTCGATCCGAGGCAGGCGGACGAATAATGACGATGCAAAAGCGCCGAGGCGTGCTCGAACAGGTCGTTGTTTTCCGTTTTGAACGTATGCCAGTCATGTGCCTGTGATGCGTCCAGCCGGTCGGCCATGCGGTTGGCAATAACGATCATGAAAAACCAGCTCACCGTCTCATGGTATTTATGTGGCATCGCGAGCCGGGTGGTCAGGGATTTGAGCGCCGACGTGAAACGGGCAATCGCGATCGCCGCGGGATAGTCCTGCAGGTAGGACCATGCGATTCGCACATGCGCTTCGTGATCGAAACCGGCTGCATCAATCTCGCCGGCTTCGAAGGCGCGAATGGTCGATATTGCATCGCCGCGGCGCACGGCGCAGCTTCGTGCCCTGGCAGTCATGGCGACGCTTCCCGCAGAGCGTGGCTGTCTGCCGCGGTCAACGAGCAGTGGTAGACTTTTTTCAGGTCGCGGATGGTCGCGATAGTTTCGTCGGAGAAGGGGGGCTTGCCCTCGAAACTGTGCAGGACGATCCCTTCCAGCAAGTCTCCAAGCGAGAGGTCGCAGTACTCTGCGAGCCCCTTGAGCACTTTCAGGAGAGATTTTTCGAGACGTACGCCGGTCTGCGCTCGCTCGATCGATTTAGCGTTCATACGGCTTCCAGAGCGTTATAATGTTACCAAGGTATTTTGATACTTCGGTCGGCCAATGTCCAGTATCCCGAGCGGCCGGGGAGCTTCTGCAGGAGTCGAATTCGGTCGTTTTGGCACGAGCAGGAGGGTCCTTCGGGGGTGTTCCACGGGCGAGTTTCCCGTGTCTGAGCGCGTGGAACACCCCCGGACGGCACTCCTGCGCCGTCAAAGCATTCGGCCTCGAGCTTGTGCAGAGGCTCCCTGGGAAGGGCCGCCGGACGTGGTCAGTCCGTGATTTTGCCGCGGGACTGCTTCAGCCGCCCGCGCCGGATTTTCTCTTCAAGACGTTTGCGCCGCCCGGCCTCGCTGGGCTTCGTCGCCACGCGCTTTTTCCGGGTCCTGAGAGCCGAGTGGATGAGATCGGCGAGCCGGGCAAGCGCGTCTTCCCGGTTCTTCGCCTGACTGCGAAATCGCTGTGCCTTGATCACGACGACGCCGTCCCCGGTGATGCGCCGGTCCGGCGAATCGAGCAGCCGGAGTTTCACCTCGGCGGGCAACGCTTCCGAAGCCTGGACGTCGAAGCGAAGATGCACTGCGGTCGACACCTTGTTCACGTTCTGCCCGCCGGCACCCTGGGCGCGAACAGCGCTTATCTCGATTTCGTGCTCGGGAATGACAATGTCCGTTGAAACTTTAAGCACTGGGTAAACTCAGGATGTGTGAAAATGCGCCGCTGAACTGCCTGGTGATCGAGGCCCGATGCCCGTTCGGAACATTTTACTACTGACCGCGTGTCAGCTCATATCGGCGACAGGTTCGATTGTGGTGGTGACGCTCGGCGGCATCATCGGCGCTAAGCTTTCGGGCAATCAGGCACTGGCAACGCTGCCGCTTTCTATCATGGTTATCAGCGTCGCGGCGACTACGATTCCGGCCACCATGCTCATGCGCGCGCTCGGCAGGCGGCGCAGCTTTGCGCTTTCCTCGCTGTCCGCGGTCGCGGCAGTGCTGCTGGCCGCCTTTGCGCTGAAGTCTTCGAGCTTCGCGTGGTTCATCGTCGCGGCAGCCCTGTTCGGCGTCAACATGGCATTCACGCAGCAGTACCGGTATGCCGCGGCCGAGAGCGTCGAGCCGGCCTACGCTGGGCGGGCGATTTCACTGGTACTGGTCGGATCAATCGGTGGTGCGCTCATTGGCCCCGAGCTGCTCAGGGTGGCCCAGTACGCGGTTGAAGGGGTGCTGTTCGCCGGTACGCTCGTCGTAATCGCGGCGCTGTACTTCCTCCAGTCGGCTTTGTGTCTTTTGCTGGAACCGCTGCACGTCGAACGCGAGCAGTCGCTCGAATCCGCTCAACGGCCGTTGCGTGAAATCGTGCGCCAGCCGGTTTTCCTCATCGCGGTACTGGGCGGGACCACCGCTTATGGCGTGATGACGCTGATCATGACAGCGACGCCCCTCAGCATGCACATCAATGACGGCTATTCGATCGAACAAACCGCACACGTCATTCGAAGCCATGTGTTGGGCATGTATCTGCCATCGTTGTTTACCGGCCTCCTGATGGAACGGCTCGGTATTTCGCGCATGATGACGACGGGTGCGGCCGCGCTGGTGTTGGCTTGCGTCGTCGGCCTGCAGGGGCAGTCCGTCATGCATTATACCTTCTCGCTCGTGGTGCTCGGTGTCGGCTGGAATTTTCTCTACGTCGGCGGGACGACGATGCTGACACTCACTTATTCCATGTCCGAACGTTTCAAGGCCCAGGCCGTCAATGAATTCAGCGTCTTCGGTACGTCAGCGGCGACCTCATTGCTCGCGGGAACGGTGATGCACCTGTATGGCTGGTACACGCTGGTACTGGTGCCGATACCGCTGTTGCTCGTCATTCTTGCCGGCTTGTATTTCGTGCGCGGCGATTCCCGCTTACGTCGCCTGTCTGCCGCTCACCGCTGAGACGGAGACTTCGGCGCCCGTGAAACGCATCTACGACGAGGATATGTACCGGTTCGACCGCCCACAGCGGTCGTACTGGGAAGCCAGTGCCGGCGATACCCGCCTGGCTGCAAAAGCGCTGGTGAGGGATGAACGATGCGAAGTTGCCGTCATTGGCGGCGGCTATACCGGGCTGAGTGCCGCCTACCATCTTTGCAAGGATCACCACACCGACACACGGGTTCTGGAAGCGGGCCACCTGGGATGGGGAGCATCGGGTCGTAACGCCGGTTTCTGCGGCATCGGCGGCACGTCCCTGTCGCTGAAGCAGATGCTGGCAAAGTTCGGCCTCGAGGAGACGCGGAGATTCTATCGATCGCAGACGGAAGCCGTAGAACTGGTGCGACAAATCCTTGCCGACGAAGCGATCGATGCCGACATGCAGGGCGCAGCCGAGCTCGAAGTCGCGCCCTCACGGAAATCGTTTGCAGGCCTCGCCGAGCACGCAACCATGCAACGGGAGTTGCTGGGTGTCGATAACTTCGTTTTGTCGGCTGCGGCGTTTCGCGCGAAGTACTTCGATTCCACTGAATTGCATGGAGCCGTGGTACAGCGCCCCGCATTCTCGATACATCCGATGCGTTACCTGCTGGGCCTTGCCGCGGCCGCCGAACGGCACGGTGCCAGCCTGCATCCCCACAGCGAAGTACTCGCCTGGACAAAACGCGGTGACGATCACGTCCTTGCGACCGCCGGCGGGACGTTGCGGGCCCGTAACGTAATCCTTGCGGCCAACGGCTTCATGCCGGAGCACCTGCACCGGGCGTTTTATGGCCGCCCATTGCCGATGATCAGCGCGATACTCGTCACACGGCCGCTATCTCAGGATGAACTTGCAATGCACGGCTGGCGCACGAAGGATCAGGCGATAACGTCGAAACATATCCTGAATTACTATCGGCTGCTTCCGGATAACCGCATGCTCTTCGGCGGACGCGGTCACGCAACCGGCAGCGACGAGGGTGCGGAGAAAACATTCGGCGATCTCAGGCGGCGCCTCGGCCGGCTTTGGCCTCAATGGCGCAACATACCCGTTGAATACAGCTGGCACGGTCTAATCTGCATCACTCTCCGCCTGACGCCAAGCATCGGTCGGCTGAGCGAGGATCCATCGGTTTTGTTCGCCTACGGTTATCACGGCAACGGCATCAACACAGCAACCTGGAGCGGCAAGCAACTCGCCGACTGGCTGGCGACAACCGGCGCGAACAACGACTGTGTGCCGGAATCGCTGCCCCTGATGGCCCGCGGAATCTCGCCGCGGTTTCCCTTTGCCTCACTTCGCCTGCGCTACCTGCAGGCCCGCCTTGCCCTGTTTCGCTTGCAGGACGCAATCGGCTGATCGACGGAGTGGCGGCACCCGTCGTGATGGATTTCCGGCCGTTTCACCGAGTTTTCGTCATCGCTTCGCGCTCGTCCGGAGGACTATCTTGCAACTGCGCAGGATGCGCATACGGAAATTGGTGAATCAACATGGAGGTTGATGTCATGAGAGACCTGAACACAGCAGAACTTGATTTTATCGCGGGTGGTACCCGTCAATGCACGCCGGGTAACAACATTGGTGGCGTCACGGACTCGGGAGGTCTCGGTCGAGATCTGGTCAACATTTACGAGGCTCTCGTATCCGCCACATCTCACATCATTGAGCGCGTTGCGAACGCACTTTGACGAGCGGGCTACGGCCGCCGGCGTGCTTTACGTGCTCCGGCGGCTGTTTTGCTGACTAGGAACGTTGCTACAAGGATTCCGACGAGAGCCAACGGTGCCGACAGCATTCCGAGAGTGGACAAAGTCGGGTCTGAGATCGGCGGGTTCCATACAATGCGGAAACACTCCGAGTCAACGACTGCAGCTGCATTATACGCCGCGTGTGCAATTATCGGCGCCCACAGGGTTCGATAATTCAACACCTGCATGGCGAAAAAGAGTCCTCCGAAAAATGCAAACACGTAGCTTCCAGGTTTGTGCATTACCGCAAAAAGCAGCGCAGAAATGATGACAGACA
Source organism: Woeseia sp. (assembly GCA_040902105.1). Classification (GTDB taxonomy): domain Bacteria; phylum Pseudomonadota; class Gammaproteobacteria; order Steroidobacterales; family Woeseiaceae; genus IDS-8. The sequence goes on along the minus strand of JBBDXW010000053.1, from coordinate 97,555 downwards.
GTATGACGCCGCGCGGTAGAAGTGCATGAAGTACGAATCCACGATTGCCAACTTCCTCGATGATCGGGATCAGAAAAGCAGAGACGACGAAGCTCAGCATTAGTACTTGTCGCGGCGGACACTCGACCCCAATAATCGGCCCGCCGACGGCGTTCGGATCATCGTTGCTGACGACGCCGAGCCAGATGAGCGCGGTCAACGTCGCCCAGTAAATGAGCCTCAGCGTCAGACCGAGCACAATCGAGAGGGCGACTACTCGGCACGTCAAGTCGGCTCGCCGCAAAAGACCGAGCAGGGCGCCCTTGCAGCGCTTCAGATAGGGGAACATCAGCACAAGCAGGATCGGCGGCACGACCAGGTAACTTAGATCCTCGGCAAATGCTCTTCCATACCCGTTGTACATCAATGAGAGCTCGAGTGCGCTGCGCGCAACCAGAGCAGCCATCTCGAAAATCAAGATGGCCGCGACGGACACATGAAACACAGGCCGTAACAATTGCTGCATGACGATCTGCACTCTGTGACAAATGCAGCAGCAGGGTAGGTCAAGTCACGCTTCGTCGTGTGCCTCAAAATCCGGCTTTCTGGGTGGAAATGGCGCTTTGGAGACGTTGAAATCATGCGTCAACGAATGGCCGGCAGATTATGTCTCGCTACACCCGGCGCGCCTTCTGGCAGGTCACCGGCAGCCTCGTCGTTAACCTACCGGATCCATTCACAAAAGTGCTGAAGCTAGTTCGCGCACGGCAGCGCCCTTTGCTGTTCCTATTTTTTGTTTGCTAATTGGCAAAAGCTCGCTGAGAATCAATTTGAGGACAGGCCATTGACAGTTCGACTGTCCGGCTAAAGAACACAAGAACAAATGGGTCTGCCACATTGATTTCACCCCGGACGCTGCTTTTCCCGACCGTTGCAATAGTGATCGCTGCGTGCGGCCGCCCGGCGTCCGATGTTGACACGATGGATAGCAACGCAGAATCCGACATCCTGACTGCGGCAACGATTGGCGACCAGGTTGTACTGCCCACCGCCGATTACCTCGAACTGCCGCAATACAAAAATGCCGATCCCGACGACGGTGCCAAGCTCGCAATGCAATGTCGCGCCTGCCACAGTTTCGAGCGCGACGGTCCGGCGGTGGCTGGACCCAATCTTCACGAAATCTTCGGCAAGCCGGTGGCGGCGGCGCCCGGCTACCCGTATTCGCCGGCGCTCACCGGGGCGGACTTTATCTGGACGCCGCACGCGCTCGATGCCTGGCTCGCGTCGCCGGCGCAGTTTCTGCCCGGAAATTTCATGGCCTACGCAGGCCTGCAGAACGCGGAGGATCGGGATGCCCTGATCGCTGCGCTTGTTCGGTTGACTACCGAAGATTCAGATATGACCGAAGGTGACTAGATGCAGCGATGCGGCGTAAGAAAACCAGGATCAAAATAAGCGGTCCAACTGAAAGGACCGCGTGCAACAGGCAAGGACAGAGCATGAACGATTCGAATCAAATGGAGTTGGCGGCGGACAGCCGCGACGTGGTGGATCGCCGGGAATTCGGCTGGCAAACAGTATTCTTCGGTTTCCTTCGCTCGAGGCGGCGATCGCATCGTCGCAACACGGAGGAACAGCCGATGTTTATCGACTGGCACCATCCGTGGCTATTCTTTCTGGCGACCGGAACGATGCTGCTCAGCACCCTCGATGCCTTTCTCACGCTGCAACTCCTGAATCGCGGCGCCGCAGAAGTCAATCCGTTCATGGCTTTTGCCATCGAGCAGGGTACGGTCGTGTTCACCGCGACCAAAATGCTCCTTACCGGACTCGGCATTCTGATGCTCGTGTTCCTTTCACGGTCGAGACTCTTCAACCGGGTACGAACGGGCCTCTTCCTGACTCTGTTCTTCAGTGTCTATGCCTGCCTCGTTTGCTACCAGTTCGTCCTGCTCCTGGGGACGACGTAAGCAACCGCGGATTCCCTAAGTGGGAGGCATACGCTAAACTAATGGCATTTACTTAAGCTTGATCGCCCGCGGGACGCGCGGTATCCCTGTTGGAGCCCGCGAGAGCGGGTGAATAAGCGACCCGGGAATCGCCCCCGCAACCCGGGGCCCACACCCCCACCCCCC
>JBBDXW010000053.1:0-95428 GCA_040902105.1 Woeseia sp. | reverse complement strand
TCTCGCGGGCTCCAACAGCCCATCCCCCGGCGGTCAAATGATCGCGAAACCGCCGGTTCGGTGATTCATTTCAGATGAGCAATTCGCTAAAAGAGCTATATGCTTCGACGCCGCTGTTCGGCCTGAATGCCGCCGCAGTCGAAGCCCTGTACGAGCAGTTCCTCGCCAACCCGGATTCCGTGTCCGCAAGCTGGCGCCGCTATTTTCGTACCCTGGGGGACCGGCAGGGTGAGGTCCCCCACGCGCCGATACGCCGCCAACTCTCGGAACTGGCAAGAGCTCCACTGGCAAGCCGCACGAACCGCCGAGCCGGTGCGGTGCGAACGGCCGGCACGCCGGCCGCCAGCGAAAAGCAGGCTGCGGTCTCCAGGCTCATACAGGTTTACAGCCTGCGCGGCCATCAGATTGCAGACATCGATCCGCTGGGCCTGATGGAGCGGCCGGTGCCGGGCGTGCTGAAACTCGACTATCTCGGACTGTCCGAGTCGGACATGGACCTCGAGTTTGTGACCGGAGGGCTTGCCGGAACGGGTAACCGGCGCATGAAGTTGCGTGATATACGCGCGTTGCTGGAAAGGATTTACTGCGGCAAGATCGGCGCCGAATTCGCGCACATGTCGCGTTCGCGCGAGCGCCTGTGGCTGAGAAAGCGCTTCGAACAGGGCGTGGTCGCGGAAGGATTATCGACCGAAGAACGGCTCTGGATTCTCGAACAACTGACCTCGGCGGAAGGCATCGAGCGTTACCTGCATACCCGCTTCGTCGGCCAGAAACGTTTTTCGCTCGAAGGCGGGGAAAGTCTCATCCCGATGCTGGATGACCTCATCCAGCGGGGCGGGGAATCGGGCATCCGCGAATTCGTCATCGGCATGGCGCATCGCGGGCGGATCAACGTGCTGGTCAATGTCCTCGGCAAGTCGCCCGAAGAATTGTTTGAAGAATTCGAAGGCAAGCTCGATCCCGATCACATGAAGCGCTCCGGCGACGTCAAGTACCACAAGGGCTTTTCCGCCGACATGAAAACACCCGGCGGCAACGTGCATATTGCCCTGGCATTCAACCCGTCGCACCTGGAAATCGTCGACCCGGTGGTCGAGGGTTCCGTACGCGCGCGGCAACAACGCCGTGGCGACTACGAGCGCCAGCAAGTGTTGCCGGTGCTCATCCACGGAGACGCGGCATTCGCCGCGCAGGGTGTCGTTGCCGAAACCTTTCAGTTGTCTCAAACAAACGGATTCAGAACGGGCGGCACCGTTCACATCGTCGTCAACAACCAGATCGGATTTACTACCAGCAGGCCGTCCGACGCGCGCTCGACGCCATACTGCACGGACATTGCGAAGATGATCGAGGCGCCGATCTTTCACGTCAATGGCGACGATCCCGAAGCGGCAATTTTCGTCACCCGCATCGCGCTCGAGTATCGGCAGCGATACAAGAAAGATGTGGTGATCGATCTCGTGTGCTATCGGCGTCACGGACACAACGAGGCGGACGAGCCGAGCGCCACCCAGCCGGTCATGTACGGCACGATTCGTAATCAAAAGACAACGCGGGAGATTTACGCCGGCAGCCTGGTGAAAAGCGGCATCATCGATGGTGGAGGCGTCGTCGCGCTTCAGGAAAACTATCGCGACCGGCTCGATCGCGGTGAGCCGGTGCCGAAGTCGTCGCTCGGCCTGATTGGCAACGAGTATACGGTCGACTGGAGTCCGTACCTCGATACCGAATGGGACGACGAAGTCGACACAACGATCGATACCGCGAAAGTCGCCGAACTGGCGAAAAAGATCACGGCGTTGCCGCCCGGGTTTGTGCTGCACGGACGGGTCAAGCGGATCATCGATGAACGTGCACGCATGGGCGCAGGCGAGGTCGACATGGACTGGGGCTTCGCGGAAACCATGGCTTATGCCGGCCTGATCGACCAGGGGTACGACTGCCGCGTGACGGGCCAGGATACGGCCCGCGGCACGTTTTTCCACCGCCATGCCGTGCTGCACAACCAGAGAAACCGCGAAGAATTCATTCCGCTGCAAACGATTTCCGATCGGCCGGCGTCGTTCCGCGTCATCGACTCGCTGCTTTCCGAAGCTGCGGTAATGGGATTCGAGTACGGTTACGCCACCACCGAGCCGCGTTCTCTCGTTGTCTGGGAGGCGCAATTCGGCGATTTCGCCAATGCCGCGCAGGTCGTGATCGACCAGTTCATCAGTTCCGGCGAGGCTAAATGGGGCCGCTTATGCGGCCTTACGCTGTTTCTGCCGCACGGGTACGAAGGCCAGGGGCCCGAGCACTCCTCGGCGCGGCTCGAGCGATTTCTGCAGCTCTGCGCCGAGAACAACATTCAGGTCTGCATTCCCTCAACACCGTCGCAGATGTTTCACATGTTGCGGCGCCAGATGCTGCGGCCGTATCGCAAGCCGCTGATCGTAATGATGCCGAAGAGCCTGCTGCGGCATAAACTGTCGGTCTCGCCATTGTCCGACCTGTCGAACGGGCGGTTCGAACTGATCATTCCGGAGATCGAGGAAATCGATCGCGATATTACGCGGCGGCTGGTCTTTTGCAGCGGTAAGGTGTACTACGACTTGCTGCAAGCGCGTCAGTCGCAGGAAGTGTCCGGCGTCGCGCTGATCCGCCTCGAGCAGATATATCCATTTCCGATCGAGCAGTACGCGGCTCAGATACAATCCTGGCCGCATGCCGAAGATATCGTATGGTGTCAGGAAGAGCCGCAGAATCAGGGCGCGTGGTACCAGATTCGTCATCGACTGCAGGTACCCCTCGGTGACGGGCAGCAGCTGTATTATGCCGGACGGTCAAGCGCCGCTGCCCCCGCGTGCGGCATCGTCAAATTGCATGTCCAGCAACAGCAGGAGCTGGTCGAGGCAGCTTTGGGCATAGAAATTACCGCCAGCCAATCCGATGGGCTCGACGAAAAGAAGAAAAAACCAGGGAAACGGAAGAGTAAAAAACGCCACAGCAAAGAACGGACGGATGCATGAGTATTGAAATCAAAGTTCCCGCATTGCCCGAGTCGGTGAGCGACGCAACGCTTGTTGCCTGGCACAAGAAGGCCGGTGACTCCATTTCGCGGGACGAGAACCTGGTTGACCTGGAAACCGACAAGGTCGTCCTGGAGGTCCCGGCGCCCGCTTCGGGCACGCTGAAAGAGATCAAGGTCAAGGATGGTGCAACGGTAACTGCCGGCGACGTCCTCGCGATTCTCGAAGAAGGCGAAGGAAAAGCGCCGGTTGCTGCCGGCAACGGTGCGGACGAGGAGGAAGACAGTCGCGGCGCAGAACAGCAGGGTCGTCAGGCCAAAGAGAAAGTGAGCGAAAAGGCAGCGCCGGATGCGGAGCAGGGCACAGCCGGTGACGACGAGGATGCCGCAGACGATCGCGAGAAACAGGCCCGCGAGAGCGCACACAAGCTGAGTCCGGCCGTGCGGCGCTTGCTCGACGAGCACGATCTCGAGGCGACGATCGTGACCGGGAGCGGTCGCGACGGCCGCATCACGAAATCCGACGTGATGGAGTACCTGAAGAGTCACAGCGACGAGAACGTCGCGCCCGGCGACCCCGAACCCGAACCCGAGGTTTCATCATCGCGCGAGGCGCGGGGACCGTCCAGGACCGAACAGCGAGTGCCCATGACAAGGCTCAGGGCACGCATTGCCGAACGAATGGTGGAAGCGCAAAGCACCGCCGCCATGCTGACGACGTTCAATGAGATCGATCTCACCGAAGTCATTTCGCTGCGCAATCGATACAAGGAGCAGTTTGAAAAGGAACACGGCGTCAAGCTCGGCTTCATGTCGTTTTTTGTCAAGGCGTCGGTAGACGCATTGAGGAAGTTTCCGGTCGTCAATGCCTCGGTTGAAGGCAACGACATCGTCTATCACGACTACTTCGACATCGGTATTGCCGTATCGTCCGAGCGCGGCCTGATGGTGCCGGTTCTGCGAGACGTCGATCAGCTCGGTTTTGCACAGATCGAAAGCGACATTGCGGCACTCGGCAAGAAAGCACGCGACAACAGCATGACCATGGCCGATCTGACGGGCGGCACGTTTACGATTACAAACGGCGGAATATTCGGCTCGCTTCTCTCGACGCCGATTCTGAATCCGCCACAGAGCGCGATCCTCGGGATGCACGCAATTCAGGAGCGGCCGATGGCGGTTGGCGGCGAAATCGCGGTGCGCTCGATGATGTACGTCGCGCTGACTTACGACCACCGCATCATCGACGGCCGGGAGGCCGTGCAGTTTCTGGTCAGCATCAAAAACTCGCTCGAAGATCCCGCCCGTATGTTGTTGCAGTTTTGAACGTCAAGAATGAGCAATCATGAATGGATGGTGCCTGAATCGTAATTCGCCCGTTTTCACGGGCTCCAACAGCGCACGATTCGCCGTTGAACGAGCGATCGGCGGTGATCGAAATGGCTAAGAACTACGACGTGATCGTGATCGGCGCAGGCCCTGCCGGCTACGTAGCGGCGATTCGCGCGAGCCAGCACGGCATGAACGTCGCCTGCATCGACGAATGGGAAAATCGTGACGGCAAAAACGCGTTCGGCGGCACCTGCCTCAACGCCGGCTGTATTCCCTCCAAGGCGCTGCTCGAATCGTCCGAACTGTTTCATCGCGCCGAGCACGAGTTCAGCAAGCACGGCATCAATTTTTCCGGCGTGGAAGTCGATCTTGCGACGATGCAGAAGCGCAAGCAAAGCATCGTGCGACAACTGACCGGTGGAATAGCCGGCCTGTTCAAGGCGAATAAGGTCGATGGTCTGGTCGGTCACGGCAAGCTCCTGGCCGACAGGAAGGTCGAGTTCACGCCAAAGTCAGGCGAGCCCGAAGTGCTCGAAGCTCGTTACGTGATCCTTGCGACCGGCTCGGCCCCTGTGCAGTTGAAGGTTGCACCGTTCGATGGCGAACACATCGTCGACTCCTGGGGTGCGCTCGAATTCGACAAAGTGCCGAAAAAACTCGGTGTCGTCGGGTCAGGCGTGATCGGCCTCGAACTCGGCAGCGTCTGGAGCCGTCTTGGATCGGAAGTCGTGGTCCTCGAGGCGCTGGACGATTTTCTGGCCGGCGTCGATCGCGATATCGCCATTGAGGCGAGCAAGCAGTTCAAGCGGCAGGGCATGACGATTCATCTCGGCGCCAGGGTAACGGCAGCCGCCAGAGCGTCGAAGAGCGTCAAGGTGGACTACGAGGACGAATCCGGCAAGCAATCCATCGAGGTCGACAAACTCGTGGTTGCGGTCGGGCGAAAGCCTTTTACCGACGGACTGTTCGGCAAAGATTGCGGCGTTCAGGCCGACGAACGCGGCTTCATCCCGGTCGATAACGAATGCCGGACTCGCGTCAAAGGCGTATTCGCCGTTGGCGATTGCGTGCGCGGGCCGATGCTGGCGCACAAGGGATCGGAAGAGGGCGTGATGGCCGCGGATCTCATTGCCGGTGAAATCGCCGAGATGAATTACAACGTCATTCCGTCGGTCATTTACACGGCCCCCGAGATCGCGTGGGTCGGCAAAACCGAACAGCAAGTCAGTGAAAGCGGACGTGCGTTCAAGACAGGCTCATTCCCGTTTGCCGCAAGCGGGCGCGGCAAGGCGATGGAACAGACCGCCGGCATGGTCAAGATCGTTTCGGCAACGGACGACGATGAAATCCTGGGTGTACATATCATCGGACCGATGGCCGGTGAGTTGATTGCGGAAGCTGTTCTCGCGATGGAATTCTCGGCCAGCACCGAAGACCTGCAGCGGACCATTCATGCCCACCCCACGCTTGCGGAAGCGATGCACGAAGCCGCACTTGCCGTCGACAAGAGAGCGCTCAACAACATCAACAAGTGAACGAATGGCACTTACTTACCGCGAGACACGCGGCAGTCCATCCCACGGCAGATTGACCTTAATCCTGCGACAAAATCGGGGCAGGACGTCCTTCCGCAATCAGCGTGAGCAGCGTCTTGTGGTCGGTTGGTTTCGCCAGGTGGTGGTCAAACCCCGCTTCGTGTGAGCGTTGGCGATCTTCATCCTGACAATACCCGGAGATCGCAATCAGCAGGATATCTTCCAGATCCGGGTCCTGCCGCATGCGTTTCGCCACTTCATAGCCGTTCAGTTCAGGCAGGCCGATGTCCAGCAGGATCGCATGCGGTTTGAAAGTTCCGGCCGCGTCCAGGGCCGCCGGGCCGTCATACGCCAGTTGCACCGTGTGTCCGGAGACCTCAAGCAAGCGCGAGAGCGCCAGGGCTGCGTCCTTGTGATCGTCGACCACCAGAACGCGGCGCGCCGGAGCGGAGTCCACCGCCAGGGCGGGTCGAGGTTTCGCCGGTTCCCGGGTGTCGTCGTCGGCGAGCGCCGGCAGACGCACGGTGAACTCACTGCCCTGGCGCAATCCGTCGCTGCTGGCCTCGACGCTGCCGCCGTGCAGTTCCGCGATCGATTTGACCAGCGTCAGGCCGATTCCGAGGCCCCCGGCAGCCCGGTCTGCGGACCGCTCGGATTGCGCAAAGAGATCGAACACATCAGGCAGCAGTTCGGCCGGAATGCCGATGCCGTTATCGCGCACCGTGATCGCGATCGTGTCGCTTTGCCGCCTGGCCTTCACTTCAATGCGGCCGCCCGGTGCGGTGAATTTGGCCGAATTGGCGAGAAGGTTCGCGATCAGTTGTTCCAGCCGGGTGGCGTCACCCTCCAGCCTGAGCGGCTTCCTTCCCACCGAAACTTTCAGGTCATGGCGCCGCCCTTCCATGAGCGGCCTGACCGTTTCGACGGCGCGGTCGACAATAGTGGCCGCGTCCACGACCTCTTTACGCAGCGCCACGATGCCCCGAGTGACCCGTGACATGTCGAGGAGATCGTCCACCAGCCGGATGAGAAGCCTGGTCTGGCGACCGATGATCTGCCGGCCCGCTTCGAGATGCACCTCCCCGCCGGACGTGCCGAGCAGTTCCACCGCGCTGCTCACGGCGGCCAGCGGGTTTCTGAGTTCGTGCGCCAGCATGGCCAGAAACTCGTCCTTGCGGTGGTCGGCTTCGATAAGCGCCCGAGCGGCCCGTTTCATGTCACTGATGTCGCGAGCAATTTTTGAGGCGCCGACAACCTGGTTGGCGGCGTTGTACACCGGAGAGATCGTCAACGACACATCGAGACGCCGGCCGTCTTTCGTGACCCGCACGGTTTCGTAATGATCGATACCTTCGCCGTGCCGCAGCTTTTCGAGAATTTCTTCCTCCTCGCTCAGAAGGTCCCGGGGAACGATCAGGGTTACGGGCTGGCCGATCGCTTCCGCTGCGCTATAGCCGAACATCCTTTCCGCGCCCCGATTCCAGCTCCGTATGACGCCCTCGAGGTTCTTGCTCACAATGGCGTCATCGGAGGACTCGACAATGGCGGCGAGATCGGCCTTTGCCTGCTCGGCCAGTTTCCGCTCGGTATTGTCCACCACCAGGTTGATCGCCCCGGTCACCTCGCCCGAAGCATCGAAGAGGGCAGTGGCGTTAGCATAGCCGCTGGTCCGGCTGCCATCGGGCCGTTCGATCACGACTTCGCCGCTGGCAGCCCGGCCCTCCTTGATCGCGACGGCCATGGGGCACTCGTTATGCGGCAGGCGAGCGTCGTCGGCATGGTAAAGGCGCCAGGACCCGCACCACAATTCTTTGCCGAGCTCCGGTTCGCGGCCCCAAATAGCAGCCGCGGTATCGTTGTAAAAGGTAACGCGGCCTTCCGCATCGCAGGTATAGACCGCGGCGGGAAGATTCTCGACCAGGTGGTGGTAGCGGCGCTCGCTTTCGCGCAATTTTTCGTTGATCGCCTGTTCCCGCTCGAGTAGCGCAGATTGTTCCTGCTTCAGACGAGCGCGTTCGGTCACGTCTTCAATCGCCAGGAGTATCAACTGCGACTTGCCGCCTTTCTGCTGCAGCTTGCGTGCGTTGAGCCGCATGGTTTTCGGCCCGATCGCAGGGAAATCGTGCTCTACCGCTAAATCTTCGATTAACTCGTCGTCGGGAAGTATCTGCTCCAGCCGCCTGCGCAACTGCGGGATATCCCACTGACCATCGCCCAACTCGTAAAGCAGCCGGCCGTCCGTCTCCTCCGGCGCGACCGCGAACATCCGGTAAAAAGTCGCGTTTGCCGATTGGACCCGCAATTCACCGTCCAGCACGAGTATCGGTTCCCGTACCGTGCTGATGATGGACTCCGCGTAGTCGGCGGCCTCCTGCAGCCGCGTCTCACTGCGCTTGATTTCGTCGATGTCGAGGAGCGCCACGACCGCTCCCTCGATTTTGTTTTCGACGGTCCGGTAAGGGCGGATGTGCAGCGAATGCCACCGCCCCATGCGGTCCTGCACCTCTTTTTCCTGGTGCTGCATCGTGTCCAACGTCCCGAGAACGAGCGCTTCCAGATCGGGAACGTCGAGGGAAAGCCTGATGTCTCCGAGCGGACGGCCGATGTCTGCCGCATGCAGATTGAAGGCCTTCTCCGCGGCCGGGGTAAACCGGCGCAGCCGGAGATTGCCAGCCAACATCAGCACGGGGATCTGCGTACTGATAAAGAAGTTGCTCAGGTCGTTATTTAACCGGTTCATCTCCAGATTCCGGTTCTGCAGTTGTTCGTTGACCGTCGTCAGCTCTTCGTTGAGCGACTGGAGTTCTTCTTTCGAGGTTTCCAGCTCCTCGTTGGTGCTCTGCAGTTCCTCGTTCGACGACAGAACTTCCTCGTTGGCTGACCGCAACTCCTCGTTGGCGGCCTCCTGCTGCTCCATGATCGATTGCTGGTGATCGCGCGTGGCCGTCAGTTCGCGCCGGAGTTGCTCGAGCTCCTCATGCTCCGGCGATACCGCCGAAGCGTTCGGCGCGGTACTCGTGGAAGAATCGCCGGCACGTCCGGCCGCCCCCGGGAACAGCTTGCCCAACTTCCGCCACAGTGGTGCAGCTCTCGTCCGCGTGGCGCCATCCGACAACTGCCCCGGCGCCAGGGCGCCTCCGTCCGGCGGGCGAGGCTCCTCGAACAACACCAGAAAGCAGGCCTCCGTGGCATTCGGCAGTTGCAGGGGTATGATTTTCAGATCGACGCGCCGCACGTGCCCGTCGCTGCGGACGCGCACCCCGGGTCTTTGCACGGTCGCCTTTTTTTCGCGCGCTTCCGCGATGCCCTGGGTCAGTTCCCCGAACAGGCCTTCGCGGGCCATCTTCAGGAGATTGAAGCTCGCCTCCCCCGACGCCGGCTCCAGATAAGGGCTGGTCCGCCCGCGGAATTGCATCACCTCCAGCCGATCGTTCACCAGCACCCCGACGGGAGCGTACTGGCCGACCACCACGCGATCGGCTTCCTTCTGCCATTCCGTCGGACCAGGCGGCGGCGCGACGGAATCCGGGTCGTCGGGAAGCCGTGACACATAGCGGTCGGCGCTGAAATGCGGGTAGACGCGATGAGAGGTCGCCTTCCTGCTGTAGATCTTGTGCTGTTTGTCGACCGTATCGAAGAGGTCGGAGAAACCGCCGACGGTCTCGGCCGACCCGAGGAGCAGATAGCCGTGCGGGTTCAGGGCGTAATGAAAGGTTGGCACAATACGCTTTTGCAGCGGTGCGGACAGGTATATCAGGACGTTCCGGCAACTGATCAGATCCAGCCTGGAAAACGGTGGATCCGCCGTTATGTTCTGTTTGGCAAACACACACAGGTCGCGAATGTACTTGACAACCCGGTAACCGCCGTCTTCCTTGCGGAAAAACCGGCGCAGGCGCTCCGGGGAAACTTCGGCCTCGATACTTTCCGGGTAATGTCCCGCACGGGCCTTGACCAGCGAGACGGCGTCGCTTAAATCGGTGGCAAAGATCTGAATTTCCGGCGCGTCCGGTTTTTCGTCCAGAAACTCCGATAACGCAATCGCGAGCGAATAGGCTTCCTGCCCCGTGGAACAGCCGGCCGTCCAGATTCGAATCGGCGCGCCGGAGGATTTCCTCTTCAGTATTTCGGGAAAAACGCTTTCGGCGAGTTCCTCAAACATTTCCGGATCGCGAAAAAAGCGGGTGACGTTGATCAGGATGTCCTCGAAGAGCGCCTCCAGCTCGGCACGGTTATCTTTCAGATGCCGCGCGTAATCCGTAAGGGTGTCGTGGGGGTGGAGCACCATGCGCCGCATGATGCGCCGCCGCAGGGTCGTCTTCCGGTACAGGCTGAAGTCGACGCCGAACGCCGAGCGCAGCAGGCGGACGATTTGTCCGAAGGGTTCCTCATGATCGGCGAGTGACCGCTCGACTCCGCTGACTTCTCGCGAGGCGAGATAGGGATGGCGGCCGATGAGCGCAAGTTTGCCGGCGATTTCCTCCGGTGTCAGAACGAAATCGACGCTGCCGCTGTGAACGGCACTCTTCGGCATCCCGTCGTATCTCGCGGATTCCTGATCCTGGGCGAACGTGAGACCGCCCGCGGCTTTGATTTCGGCAAGCCCCAGGGTGCCGTCGGACCCGGTCCCGGAGAGCACCACGCCAATGGCCATGGAGTGCCTGTCGTCCGCCAGCGAACGAAAAAAGTAATCGAGCGGCAGGTGCTGACCGCGCGCCTCGCCGCGAGGCGTCAGGCGCAAGCGGCCTTCGACAATCGCCATGTTCGTGTCGGGCGGAATGACATACACCTGGTCCGGAGCGACTGCCGCTCCATCGGTTGCCGACTGGACGGGCAGCTCCGTGACTTTTGCCAGCAACTCGACCAGCTTGCTCTCATGCTTCGGGTTCAGGTGCTGAATCAGCACGAACGCCATGCCGGTGTCTTTCGGCAGCGCTTTGAGAAGCTGCATGAAGGCGTCCAGTCCGCCGGCGGAGGCGCCGATGCCGACGACGGGAAAAGCGTCGTCCGGCAGCCGCAAAGCCTCGTCTTCGGCTTCGGGCTCAAGCATGCCTTCGTCGTTTTCGGAGTTTGAATCGCTGCTCAAAGGGGCCGCTCATGGCTGCTTGTGGAGGTTGTCCGTCCGCCTGGCGCGCATGCGTGACTACGCATGATCCGAATTTTCCAGCCACCGGGTGGTTAAGCATAACGCAGTTGCGGCTATCCTGTCGCGCCGGAACAGCCCCATACGTGGACGCAAACGCGCAAGTGCCCAACCATCCGATTCCCGGTGCGTTCAGCTTTTGCGGCGCACCGAGGTGACGTTCGGCAATTGCTCCAGCTTGCCGATGACGCTGCTCAGAGCAGCGAGGCCCGGGACGAATATGCGCAGCTCCATTTGCGCCTGCATGCGTTGCTGGTCCGTTCTGGTGTGTATGCTGTCCACATTGATCTTCTCATCGGCGAGCACGCTGCTGACGTCGCGCAGCAATCCCTGCCGGTCATAGGCGTGCAGCACGAGTTCGGCCGGATAATTTTCATCCGCAGGGTCGCGCCATTCGACGTCGATGACCCGTTCCGCATGCCGGCTGTAGAGGCTCGCGAAGTTTCCGCAACTCTGCCGATGTATGCTGACGCCGCGTCCAACGGTTATGTAGCCGACGATGTCTTCCGGAGGCACAGGGCGGCAGCAGCGTGCGAGGTTGCACAACAGGTCGCCGACGCCGCGGATCTCGACCTGTTCATCGACGGTGGCCTTGCGCTGCCGCCGTCGCTTTACCGGCGATTGCGGCTCGGGCGCTTCCTTGCGCAGCCGCTGTACGGCGTTGGCCACGGCGCTCGAGGCGACGTCTCCGGCCCCCAGCGCAACGCATAACTCCTCGGTACTGATGAGCTTCAGCTCGTTCGCGATCTCATCGGTGGCAAGATCGCGGACGTTGAGGCGGGTAAGTTCGCGGTCGAGAATGTCGCGGCCCTGTTTGCGGTTCTGCTCCCGGTCCTGCTGGCGAAACCAGTTCCTTACCTTGGCGCGGCTGCGTGCTGCCGCCAGATAGCCGCTCTGCGGACTCAGCCAGTCGCGGCTCGGTTGCGGTTCCTTCGCAGTGATGATCTCGATCTTGTCGCCGTTCTGTACTTTATAGGTCAGCGGCACGATTCGGCCGTTGACCTTGGCGCCGCGGCAGCGGTGGCCCACCTGCGTATGCACGTGATAGGCGAAATCCAGCGGCGTCGATCCCTCCGGCATTTCAACCACGTCGCCTTTGGGGCTCAGGGCATACACGCGGTCCTCGAAAACATCACCGCGAATCTGTTCCAGCAGATCGCCGTCGCGCTCCGCCGGTTCAAGAAGCTGCCGCAAAAACTGAATTTTCTGGTCGAAAGCCGGCTTGGTGCCGCCGCCTTCCTTATATCTCCAGTGCGCGGCGACACCCAGCTCTGCCTGGCGATGCATCTCCTGCGTGCGAATCTGCACCTCGACCACCTGGTTACCCGGGCCGATGACCGCGGTGTGCAGCGAGCGGTAACTGTTCTCCTTCGGGTTGGCGATGTAGTCGTCGAACTCGCCGCTCAGGTAAGACCAGCGGTTGTGGACGATACCGAGCGCCGCATAACAGTCGCCTACGCTGTCGACCAGAATTCTCACCGCCCGGATATCGAATATGTGCTCGAGGCCGCTGCCTTTGCGCTGCATCTTTCGCCAGATGCTGTAAATGTGCTTTGGTCGGGCGCTGACCTCGCCCTTTACGCCGTTGCCAGCCAGTTCCGCGGCGAACGTTTTCCTCACGCCGTCGATCGCCGCTTCGCGTTCCGTGCGTTTTTCATTCAGCGTGCGGACAATGCGCGTGTAGGTCTCGGGTTCAAGATAGCGAAACGCAAGGTCTTCGAGCTCCCACTTCAATTGCCACACGCCGAGGCGGTTCGCGAGCGGCGCATAGATCTCCCGCGATTCGACGGCAAGGGCGCGTTGTTCGCGCGGTGGGGATTTTTTGGCCTCCCGTAGACGGTACAGTTGCTCCGCGATGCGGATCAGCACCAGCCGGACATCGGACACCACCGCGAGCAGCATGCGTCGCAGCGCTTCGGACTGGCTGATCGCCAGCGCCTCTCCAGGCTGCCAGTCGGGCGGGAGCGAAAAACGGCCGAGTTGCAGCAGTCCATCGAGCGTGTCCCGCAACTCTGCGACGGGCGTCGAGGCAAGATCGTCGAGGGCGACAAGCCGATCGCGGATGAGCGGATAGAGCTCTGCGGCGGCGACCAGCGTACGCGGCAGTCCGAGCTGTTCGAGGATCGTGGCAACCGACTGGCCTTCCACTTGCGAGGTCGCCGTGCCGCGAACGGGCAGCGTCGCGACGAACTGTCGCGTTGCAGCGACGATGTCAACCTGATCGCTGCTTATCTGTGGATTTTCCTGCTCTGTTGTGACCATTTGTCGAATTTTCGAGGGTGTGTCGAATTCGGATTCCCGTTATCATACGCCCGCTTGCGGATCGCCCGTTTTCACGGGCTCGAACAGGGTTCTCGTCGACGGCGAATCGTACGCCGTTGGAGCCCGTGAAAACGGGCGATCTGCGGCAACCATCGGGCTGGATTGGTTTTGACAACAGGCGACAACGGGGTTTATGGCCGGACACAGCAAATGGGCGAACATCCAGCACCGCAAAGGCGCTCAGGACAAAAAACGCGGCAAACTTTTCACCAGGCTGATTCGTGAGATTACGATTGCGGCCGGCATCGGCGGCAGCGACATCGGGTCGAATCCGCGTTTGCGGCTTGCCGTGGACAAGGCCAGATCACACAGCGTGCCGAAGGACAACATCGACCGCGCGATCAAGCGCGGCGCCGGTGAAATGGACGGAACGGCCTATCAGGAAATACGCTACGAGGGATACGGTCCCGGGGGCACCGCGATCATGGTTGATTGCATGACGGACAACCGCAACCGCACCGTCGCAGACGTGCGGCATGCGTTCTCCAAATTCGGCGGCAATCTGGGCGCTGACGGCTCGGTGAATTATCTGTTCAATCATGCCGGACTGCTGTCCTATCCGCCAGGCAGCGACGAAGAAGCAATCCTGGCCGCCGCGATTGAAGCGGGCGCCGAGGACATCGTGGTCGACGAAGATAAGTCGATCCAGGTGCTGACGGACCCACTTGAATTCGAAGCGGTGCGCGACGCCATGCGCCAGGCAGGATTTGCGCCCGAGAGCGCCGAGCTGACGATGTGGGCGGCAACGAGCATCGAACTCGGCCTGGAGGAAGCCGGCTCCATGATCAAGCTGCTCGAAATGCTGGAAGATCTCGATGACGTGCAGAATGTTTACAGCAACGCAGAAATCGGCGACGACTTGCTGTCGCAGCTTTGAGGCAGGCATTGGCTGAGCGACAACGGATACTAGGCATCGATCCCGGCTCGCGGATTACGGGCTTCGGCGTGCTTGACTTCGAGGACGACCGCGCCTGTTATGTTGCCAGCGGCTCGGTGCGCAGCGTCGACGGCAATTTCGCGGCGCGTCTTCGCCTGATCTTTCGCTCGGTCGCCGAGATCGCCGCCGAATACCATCCGGATGCCGTGGTCATCGAGAGTATCTTCGTACACCGCAACGCGATGAGCGCGCTTAAGCTCGGCCAGGCCCGCTCTGCGGCCTTGTGCGCGACCTTCGGTCTGGACGTCGCCGTGTACGAATATGCCCCCCGTGAAATCAAACAAGCGCTGGTCGGCAGCGGCGCGGCGACCAAGGAGCAGGTTCAGCACATGGTCAGGGTGTTGCTGCATTTACAGGGCGCCCCGTCGCCCGATGCCGCGGATGCACTTGCTGCGGCGCTCTGTCACGGTCATCAGCGGCGGTTGCATGCGCGCCTGGCCGGCGCAGCCGCCATCGCAGGGTTGCGATGATCGGTTCCATACGCGGCAGGCTGGCCTTAAAACAGCCGCCCAGGATCATCGTCGAATGTTCCGGCGTCGGCTACGAAATCGAAACGCCGATGTCGACGTTCCTGGATCTGCCGAAAGTCGGTGCGGACATTTTTTTGCATACGCATCTGCACGTCAGGGAGGACGCACAATCGCTGTTCGGCTTCGCGAGCGAGGAAGAAAAGGTGCTTTTCCGCGCATTGCTCAAGGTCAGCGGCGTCGGTGCGAAAATGGCGTTGGCAATACTATCCGGCATGAGTGTCGCCGATTTTCATCGCACCGTCTTGCACGAAGACAGCGCGATGCTGATCAAGATCCCGGGAGTGGGGCGCAAGACAGCGGAGCGCCTCATTATCGAGATGCGCGATCGAGTTGACCAGCAAGCGGTGTTGCCCAGGTCGGCGTCGGGTCGCCCGGGACGAACCGATGCGCGCAGCGAGGCATTTGACGCGCTGGTCGCGCTGGGCTACAAGCCTCTGGAAGTGAAACGGCTGCTTGGACAACTCGACGTTGAAGACAAATCGGCTGAAGACATCATCCGTTCCGCATTGCGGCAAGCCGCAGGCTAATCGATGACCGCCATCGAACGCGATCGCCTGACCAGCGCCGCGCCGCGCGCCGACGATCGCGTCTTCGACCGGGCGATCCGGCCGAAGACGCTAACCGAATTCGTCGGCCAGCCGAGCGTCAAGCAGCAGATGGAGATTTTCATCACTGCAGCAAGAAACCGGCGCGAAGCACTCGACCACGTCCTGATCTTCGGCCCGCCCGGGCTCGGTAAAACGACGCTCGCGCACATCATCGCCTTCGAGATGGGCGTCAACCTGCGGCAGACGTCCGGCCCGGTGCTTGAACGCCCGGGCGACCTAGCGGCGATTCTGACCAACCTCGAACCCAACGATGTGCTGTTCGTCGATGAAATCCATCGCCTGAGTCCGATCGTCGAGGAAGTGCTTTATCCTGCACTGGAAGACTTCCAGCTCGACATCGTGATTGGCGAAGGCCCGGCTGCGCGCTCGATCAAGCTCGATCTTTCGCCATTCACCCTGGTCGGAGCCACCACGCGAGCCGGACTGCTGACATCGCCGCTTCGCGATCGCTTCGGCATCGTGCAGCGACTTGAATTTTATTCCACCGAGGAACTCGCGGCGATCGCGCATCGCTCCGCCGGGATTCTCAATTTACCGCTGGAGCCGGGCGGTGCGTTGCAGATCGCGAGCCGCGCGCGCGGCACTGCGAGAATCGTGAACAGGTTGTTACGCCGGGTACGCGACTTTGCCGAAGTGCAGGCGGACGGCGTCGTGACCGAGGAGGTTGCCGTCAATGCGATGGATATGCTGGCGGTGGATCCGAACGGCTTCGATGCCATGGATCGCCGCCTGCTGCACACCATTATCGACAAGTTCGACGGCGGGCCGGTCGGAATCGAGAGCCTTGCGGCCGCGGTCGGCGAAGAACGCGGCACGATTGAAGACGTGCTTGAACCGTACCTGATTCAGCAGGGTTTCATGATGCGTACTGCGCGCGGCCGCGTTGCCACGCGCAATGCCTACCTGCATTTCGGCCTGGCGCCGCCGGCGCGCGAGGTGCTGCCGGAATTGCCCTTGTTTCCCGACTCCTGAGTCACTGCCCCTTGGAGAGCTCTGGTGAGAGATCCACGCAACCGTTTGCATGGCCGGTACGCGTCTATTACGAAGACTCCGACGCTCAGGGGCTGGTTTATTTTGCCAATTACTTCAAGTTCATGGAGCGTGCGCGCACGGAATGGTTGCGGGCGCTGGGAGTCGAACAGGATGTCCTGCTTTATGAAAGAAGGCGATTTTTCGTAGTCGTCGATACGCAGGCTGACTTTCTGGCGCCGGCGCGTTTCAATGACAAGCTGATCGTCACTGCCGGCCTGACCGGTCTCGCGCGTGCGAGTTTTCTGATCGAACAGAAAATTTTTCGCGAGGACCTCAATGGCGAGTTGCTTTGCCGGGGCACAACGCGGGCAGCGTATCTCGACGCCGACAGTCTGAAACCCGCACGACTGCCTGACACACTATTTAAGGACTACCAATGACACCCGATATGTCGTTTTTGCACCTGATCATGGGCGCCAGCATCCCGGTCAAGCTGGTGATGCTGTTGTTGCTTGCCGCGTCTTTCGTTTCCTGGAGCATCATCTTCACCAAGAGACGCCTCATCCAGCGCACCAAGGCCGCCTCCGACACGTTCGAAGCGAATTTCTGGTCGGGCGGCGACCTGCAGACACTTTATCGTGCCGCAGACAGGCAAAAAGGCGGCAGTGTCGGCATGGCGAGCATTTTCGAATCCGGTTTTCGCGAATTCAATCGGGGCATTCAGCAGCATGACGTGCAGCCGGACAAGCTGGTAGAGGAGTGCCGGCGCGCGATGCGGGTAGGGATGATGCGCGAAGTCGACCGGCTGGAGCAGGGGCTTGCGACGCTTGCCACGATCGGCTCGACCAGCCCGTACGTCGGCCTGTTCGGCACTGTGTGGGGCATCATGAATTCGTTCCGCGGGCTCAGCAACACGCAGGCGGCCACGCTCGCCATGGTAGCGCCGGGCATCGCCGAAGCGCTCATTGCAACCGCGATGGGACTTTTTGCCGCGATTCCGGCGGTCGTAGCCTATAACCGCTATGCGGACAAGGTCGGGCGTCTCGAAGTTCGTTACGACGGCTTCATGGAAGAGTTCTCGAGCATCCTGCAACGGCATTCGGTATCCAAGCGCAAGGCAGGCTGACATGTCATCACCGTTAAAAAAGCGCAAGCTGATGGGCGAGATCAACGTCGTGCCCTATATCGACGTGATGCTGGTTTTGCTGATCATATTCATGGTGACCGCACCTCTGTTGACGCAGGGTGTCAAGGTCGAGTTGCCCAAGGCGGGTGCCGAGCCGATCGAAGACGTGCCGAATCATCCGCCAGTCGTGGTCAGTGTCGACGTCGATGGCAACCTGTATATCAACATCGGCGAGGACGAGGACAAGCCTGCCAGCAGCAAGGAGATCGTCGCGCGTACCTCGGTGGTCCTCGAACGTCGCCCGGAAACGCCCATTCTCGTCAAGGCCGATCGAGCAGTGCCGTACGGCAATGTCGTCGGGGCGATGGTGTTGTTGCAACAAGCCGGTGCCGACAGTATCGGATTCGTTACGGACCCGTTGGATACGTATCCGGTCCCTGAATGACACGGCAGACTGCGTGATCCGCGACAGTTACAACATTGTTCCGGTCTTACTGGCCGTTCTGCTGCATCTGCTGATATTCGCGGCAATGGTGTTCGCGCTCGATTTTTCCCGTCCTTCACGTCCCGCGACGCCGCTTGCCATTCAGGCGACACTCGTCAGTGAATCCGACCTGCAGCAAGCCCCGCGGGTTGTGGAGCCGCCGCCCGTCGAGCAGGAGCCGGAACCCGAGCCGGAACCCGACCCGGCCGAACAGCAACGCATCGAGGCGGAGCGCCTGAAACGGCAACAGGACCTGGAACAGGAGCAGGAACGAATCCGGCAGCAACAGGTTGTCGAACAACGCCGACTCGAGCAGGAGGCCGAAGAGCGGCAGAAGAGGGACGAGGCTGAACAGCAGCGAAGACAGCGCGAAGCCGAAGAGCAACGCAAACGCGAGGAAGCCGAACTCGAACGGCAACGTCAGGAGGCCGAAAGAAAACGCCTCGAGGACATCGAACGGCAACGGCTGGAGAACGAACGCAAACGCCGCGAAGCCGAGGACGCCGAGCAGCAGCAGCAATTCGAAGCGGAGCTGGCCGAAGAACAGCGTCTGCTCGACGCTCTGGATTCAGGCGAACTTGCCCGATACCGCTTCGCAATCCAGCAATCGATACAGCAGGCATGGATACGCCCTGCGAGCGCAGTGCCGGGCCTGAAATGCGTGGTTGAAGTGCGGCAGCTTCCGGGCGGCGAGGTGGTCGGCGTGACCATCGCGTCTTGCAATGGAGACGCTGCCGTGCAACGTTCCATAGAGGCGGCGGTCTACAAGGCGTCGCCGTTGCCGGAACCGGAGAATCCCGCGCTGTTCGACAGAAACTTGCGCATCACCTTCGAACCTGAACAATAGGGCCTCGCGGGAACGGGCCCACCGGGACATACCGGGGACATATACCAGGGACATTCACCAAGGAATCTGAAAAGGATGCGACGGAAATCAACCATGCGAAAAAACCTCACAGGGCGTTTTTCCCTCTTGCTGGTGACGTTTCTTGCCGGTGCGGACGCGCTTGCGGAACTCGATATCCAGATCACCCGCGGCGCCGGTAACCAGGCGCCGGTCGCCGTCGTCCCGTTCGGCTGGGAAGGCACCACGGGTTCCGCACCGCTCGACGTCGCGGGTGTTATCGCCGCGGATTTGCAGCGCAGCGGCCGGTTCGCGCCCATCGATGAGAGCGACATGCTGCAAAAGCCGACCGCCGGGGCCGACATTGACTTCGACGACTGGTCCATCCTCGCCGTCGAGGCGGTCGTGGTCGGCAAACTGACGCAATCCGCCGAAAGCGCCTACAGCCTGCAGTTCCAGCTTTTTGACGTGTTTCGCGGAGAACAGCTCGTCGGTTACCGCATGCCTGCGAGCGGCGGCACGCTGCGCATGGCGGCTCATCGCGCGGCCGATATGATTTACGAGGAACTGACCGGCATCAAGGGCGTGTTCGCGACGCAGATTGCGTATGTCACGGCACAGCGGACAGACAATGGACAGACCTATGCACTGGTCGTGTCCGATGCGGACGGCGAAAACGAGCACACGATCATGGAGTCGCCCGACCCGATCATGTCGCCGGCGTGGTCCCCCGACAGCCGGCGTCTCGCATACGTGTCGTTCGAGGGCAATGCATCGTCCATCTTCGTGCAAACATTGCGCACGGGCAATCGCATCCAGGTGTCTAACCGCCCGGGCATCAACGGCTCGCCGTCCTTTTCGCCGGATGGCCGGCTGCTCGCGTTGACGCTGGGAGGCGCGGACGGCAATCTCGATATTCACGTCATGGACCTGGCATCGCGGAACGTCAAGCGTCTGACGACGAATCGGGCGATCGATACAGAGGGCAGCTGGTCGCCCGACGGCCGGCAAATCTACTTCACCTCGGACCGAAGCGGCGGTCCGCAGGTGTATCGTGTCGGCGTCGACGGCGGCACACCTGAGCGCGTCACCTTCGAAGGCAGTTATAATGCGCGACCAAGGCTGTCGCCGGACGGCGGCAAGCTTGCGACGGTGCACAACGACCGGGGCAATTTCCGGATCGCGGTCATGGATCTCGAACAGCGGGATGTGCTGGTGTTGTCGGCCGGCCAGCAGGACGAGTCGCCGAGCTTCGCGCCGAACAGCGATACGCTGATTTATGCGACTCGGCAGGGGGGCAAGGGGGTGCTGGAAACCGTATCGGCGGACGGTCTGGTGCGACAGCGGCTCGCACCGGGCCGAGGCGATGTTCGCGAGCCGGTATGGTCGCCGTTCTCCCTTGACCAGTGACAAGACTTTACATTAATGAAGTACTATAATTAGTTGAAATATAAGTCGGAATCGGCTCAGTCGTTCCGCTTCGAAAACACTTCGCAAAGGATATCGACATGACAGGTTACAAGTTTCTCGGGATCGGTTTGCTGTGCCTCGTGCTGGCCGGTTGCGGCTCTACGCCGATTCCCGATCCCGAGGCTATGGACGATGACAGCGCCGGTGCGGGTCAGGAAGGTACTTCGAGCGGCATGGACGATGACGAGTTCGGCCGCGGCGAAGAGTTCGGCGACGATTTCGATGCCGGCGAACTGGGCATGATCATCTATTTCGATTTTGACCAGTCGGAACTCCGGCCGGAGTATGCGGACCTGCTGGCCCGTCATGCGTCGAACCTCGCCAACAATACCCGCACGAAAGTTCGGCTCGAAGGGCACGCCGATGAACGCGGCTCGAGAGAGTACAATATCGGGCTTGGAGAGCGGCGTTCCCAGGCAGTACGGCGCATGCTGTTGATTCAGGGAGCGACTGCAGAGCAGATTTCTACGGTCAGTTTCGGCGAGGAGCGTCCCGCCGCGATGGGCAGCGATGACGAGTCGTATGCGCAGAACCGTCGCGTGGAAATCAAATACACCAACTAAGCGAGAGTCGCGTGTTTAAAGCAAAGAAATCCCCGCTGGCGTTGTTGCCGGCAATTGTGCTGGCTGGCTGTGCGATGACCGACCCGGCAGACGATCCGGTCGTGTTGAAACTCAACGATCTCGAACGCCGCCTGATATCCGTCGAACGCGTCCTGGCGAGCGGCAGCCTGGTCGATATCGCGATGCAGGTCGACAATCTTCAGCGTCAGGCGGCCGAGTTGCAGGGCCGCACGGAAACGCTCGAGTACCAGGCCGAGGAAACGGGGGACCGGGAGCGGGATCTCTACCAGGATCTCGACCAGCGCATCCAGACCCTGGAACAAAGGCTGCAGGGCCTCGGCGTCTCCGGTGTTCTCGACGGCGGGACGCTTGCACCGGGCCAGTTACCGATACCGGGCGGCTCCGACCGGGACAACTACCAGGCCGCCTTCGAATTGCTGAAAGAACAACGCTACGAACCGGCGGCGATGGCGTTCAAGCAGTTCCTGACCAGTTATCCCGACAGCCAGCTCGCCGACAATGCCCAGTACTGGCTGGCCGAATCCTATTACGTCACCGACAAGTTCGAGGATGCCCTGCAGGAATTCGCAGTCGTGATCGACCGCTATCCGCGCTCGCGCAAAGTGCCCGACGCGTTGCTCAAGGCCGGGTACGCAAACTACGAACTGCAACGCTGGGAGGAAGCGCGCACCGCGCTGTCGAGGGTGCAGCAGGAGCACGCCGACACGACGGCCGCGCGACTGGCCGAGCAACGGCTGAATCGCATGACCGAGGAAGGGCACTAGTCGGTACGCCCGCCCGCATCATTCATGAACGTTTGTGATCGGTGCCAGGCGGCACCTCACTTGGGGGGAGGGCTTTTCAGGAACGCCGTGAACCCATCCATGGGGGCTTCGCAAAAACATCCCTGTTTTTGACGATCCTGAAAAGCCCTCCCCCCAAGCGAGGCGCCGCCGATACGCTGTGCCGTTCATGAATGATGCGGGCTGACGGTTTTCGATCGGCCATGTGGTGTCTGCTTGTGATTTGTCGTCGGTCCGGTATTATGCCGCGCGGTAATTCGGGGCGTTAGCTCAGTGGTAGAGCATTCGGCTTTTAACCGATTGGTCGTAGGTTCAAATCCTACACGCCCCACCATTTTCACTCCCCCGGCATCCTTGCCCGATCCTTTGCCAGGTCGAAATAATTTCAAATAAAACAGGCGACGGCCTTCAATGCTGCCGCTATGATTAGCGGCTTTGTGCGTGGGGCTGGCGTTACATTCGTGTCTGAAACACCCTGGAAAATTCATAAGTTCGGCGGCAGCAGCCTGGCGGATGCGTCTTGCTTCAGGCGTGTCGGGGACATCGTGGAAGAGCAGCCGGAACAGAGACTGGGGATCGTCGTCTCTGCGATGCGCGGCGTTACGGACCGTCTCTTGAGTCTCGTCAGCCTGGCGGTGCGCAACGATCAACGCTACGTCGCCGAACTGCAGGAGATCGGCACACGCTACTCGGCAGCGGCAAAGGACCTCGTTAACGGCCGGGCGCGTGTGGCCGTGCTCGATCTGTGGAGTGACGACGCGAAAGACATCGAGGATATCCTCGGGTCGGCTGCGCGCGCCAGGTCAGCGACTGAGCGCAGTGCCGACGTGGTGGCCGGATACGGCGAAATCTGGTCGGCCCGCCTGCTAGCCGCTTACCTCGAACGCCGCATGGGCACTCCGCGCGCCGGCAGCTGGATCGATGCGCGCCGGGTCATCACGGTGCGGCAGAGCGAACTGGGACCCGCTGTGCAGTGGGAAGCCTCGCGCGGAAAGTGGGAGAATGTCCGGAACGAAGGTTGCAGCAGCATCGTCGTCATGACCGGGTTCATTGCGGCCGACGAGGAAGGTCTGCAGACCACGCTCGGGCGCAACGGCAGCGATTTTTCCGCCTCGATCTTTGCCGCCCTGACCAATGCGACGGAACTCACGATCTGGACCGACGTGGACGGCGTCATGAGTGCCGACCCGAACCGCGTGCCGGAGGCGAAGGTCATCGACAGCCTTTCCTACAACGAGGCCATGGAACTCGCCTACTTCGGCGCCAAGGTTATCCATCCGCAAACGCTCGGACCGGCGGTCGACAACGACATTCCGGTACTGATCCGTAACACGTTCGCCCCGGAACGGCCGGGGAGCCGCATCAAAACCGATGTGCGCTCGACGGAACTGATCAAAGGCATCACCGCCGTCAGCGGGATGGCCCTCGTCAACGTCGAAGGTTCCGGAATGATCGGCGTGCCCGGTACCGCGGACAGGCTGTTCGCTGCGCTACGAAAGGCGGGTGTGTCGGTCACACTCATTTCCCAGGCGAGTTCCGAGCATTCGATTTGTATCGCCGTTCCCGAGGAGCTGGCCGATCGGGCAAA
Organism: Woeseia sp.; assembly: GCA_040902105.1. Taxonomy (GTDB): domain Bacteria; phylum Pseudomonadota; class Gammaproteobacteria; order Steroidobacterales; family Woeseiaceae; genus IDS-8. The sequence continues at coordinate 72,164 of JBBDXW010000053.1, read as the reverse complement.
ACGGGTCATCAGCGATGCGTTTGCCGAAGAGCTCGGGAGTGGGCAGATTCAAAACGTCGACACGACCGGGTCGCAGAGCATCGTTGCCGTCGTCGGTGACGGCATGGCGGGATCGCCCGGTATTGCGGGCAAATTCTTCGGCACCCTGGGCAGGGCAGGGATTAACGTCCGCGCCATCGCGCAGGGATCGTCGGAGCGCAATATTTCGGCGGTGGTCGATACGGCGGACGTCACGCGCGCGTTACGCGCGGTTCATGCCGGTTTCTACCTGTCGGCCAAGACCATATCGATCGGTCTGATCGGGCCCGGGACGGTCGGCAGCGCCTTACTCGAGCAGCTGCACCGGCAGTGCGCACGCCTCGAAGAGGAGTTCAATCTCGATTTGCGCATTCGGGCGATTGCCCGGTCGAAAGCCATGCTGCTCGGCGACCGGCGCATTGATCTCGGCAACTGGCGCCGCGAGATGCAGTCTTCCGCTGTCGCTCTCGATTTCGATCGTTTCGAGCGGCATGTGGATGCGGATCACCTCCCGCATGCTGCGATCATCGACTGTACCGCCAGTGACGAGATTGCCGCACGGTACGGGGGATGGCTACGGCAGGGCATCCACGTCGTTACGCCGAACAAAAAGGCGTTCAGCGGCGCCCGTGCCGGTTACGAGGAACTTCGTGAGAGCGCCCGGCAGGGAAGCTCGCACTATTTTTATGAAACCACCGTCGGCGCGGCGTTACCGATCGTTCGGACGATACGCGACCTGATCGACACCGGTGACCGGATCCATTCGATTCATGGAATTCTTTCCGGAACGCTCGCGTATCTGTTCAACGTGTATGACGGCACAGTCCCGTTCTCCGAAATAGTCCGGAACGCGAAGCAATCCGGCTACACGGAGCCGGACCCGCGCGACGACCTGTCGGGTATGGATGTCGCGCGCAAGCTGACGATCCTTGCGCGCGAGATGGGATTGGCGATCGGGATCGGCGATTTTCCGGTGCAGAATCTGGTGCCGGAGGTGCTGCGAACCGTGAGCCTCGATGAATTCATGGAGCGGATCGCTGAACACGATGCAGAAATGCAGACACTGTTCCGTAAGGCCCGGGAGCAGAATCGAATCCTTCGTTACGTCGCGAAACTGACAGCGGACGGCAATGCCTCGGTCGGGCTCGAAATGGTCGAAGCGGCAAGCCCGTTCGGCAACATGAATCTGACCGACAATATCGTGCAGTTCGTGACTGACCGTTATTCGGCAAACCCGATGGTGGTGCAGGGCCCAGGTGCCGGGCCCGAGCTTACCGCGGGCGGTGTCTTCGCCGATTTGTTGCGGCTGGCGGCATTTATCGGCGATTCCACCTGGTGAGCGAGCGATTTATCAGCGCATTCGCCCCGGCATCCATCGGCAACGTCGGCGTCGGTTTCGACATGCTGGGGCTTGCGTTGCAGGGTGTCGGCGACCGCGTCTCGGTGCGCCGTCGGCAGGATGACGGCATCGTCGTTGCCGAGGTTCTCGCTCCGGATGGCCAGCCGCACCCGGACCTGTCGACGCAGCCGGAGCGGAATACTGCCTCGATTGCCGCCGCGGCGCTATGGCGAACCGCTCGAGCCCGCGGCGGGCTCGAAATCGTTCTCCACAAGGGTATCCCCCTGCAATCGGGCATGGGAAGTTCGGCGGCGTCGGCAGTGGCGGCGGTCGTTGCCACGAACGCATTGCTGGAGTCGCCGTTCGAGCCGGGCGAATTGCTGACGTTCGCCCTGGAAGGCGAGAAATTCGCGAGCGGGGGACTGCACGCCGACAATGTTGCACCAAGCCTTCTCGGCGGGCTCGTGCTGTGTCCGTCGATGTCACTGCCGGAAACCGTCAGGATTAAACCGCCGACGGGCCTGAGCAGCGTACTGGTGCATCCGGATCTCAAAGTGGACACCGCGAAGGCCAGGCGAGACCTCGCGCGTATCTACTCGCTCGAGCAATGGCTCACGCAGCAGGGCTACCTGGCGACGTTCGTGCTCGCCTGTGAACGCGACGATCATCGGTTGATTGCGCGGTCGCTGCAGGACGTAATCATCGAGCCGCAACGGGCAGCGTCCGTGCCGTGTTTCCAAGTCGTGAAACGCGCCGCATTGAATGCCGGCGCGCTCGGTTGTTCGCTGTCCGGAAGCGGTCCGAGCATCTTTGCACTCTGCAGCGACGGCCTTGCGCCGACAATCGCGAAAGAGATGGCGCAGGCTTGCCGCAATTCCGGCGTGGCCTGCGAATCATGGATCAGCCCGATGAACTCTCCGGGCGCGCAGGTGCAGGACGGCGAATGAAGTTCACAAGCACACGAAACCGGCAGTCGTCCTCTCTCGACGCCGCGCTCGTCTCCGGCATTGCGCCAGACGGCGGCCTGTTTGTGCCGGAGCGGTTGCCGAAGTTCAGCAGCGACGACTTTGGTGACGCATCGTCCGTGGTCGACGTGGCGAAGGTCCTTCTGACTCCCTTTTTCGACGGCTCGACGCTCGAGCCCGATCTCGAAGCGATCATCGGCGAGACTTTTTCGTTTCCAATCCCGTTGACCGAATTGCCGGTGGCCGCGGGCCACGCCCATCTGCTCGAGTTGTTTCACGGGCCCACCGCAGCGTTCAAGGACGTCGGGGCGGGGTTTCTCGCTGCCTGCCTGAGCCGCCTGCAGACCGGGGAAACAAAACCTTTGACGATTCTGGTTGCGACCTCCGGCGATACCGGCGGCGCTGTTGCCGCGGCGTTCAATGCACGGCCGGATATTCGCGTTGTCGTGCTGTTCCCGGACGGCCGGGTCTCGGAGCGGCAGGCCCGGCAGCTGACCTGCTGGGGCGACAACGTGCTGTCGCTGGCGGTACAGGGAACGTTCGACGATTGCCAGGCGCTGGTAAAAGAGGCCATGGCTGATCCCGATCTCAGCAGCCGGCACCGTTTCAGTTCGGCCAACAGCATCAACGTCGGCCGGTTGCTGCCGCAATGCACGTATTATGCGTATGCAAGTCTTGCGCGCTACCGTGAGACCGGCCGCAAACCGTCATTCATCGTGCCGACCGGCAACCTCGGCAACGGCCTTGCACTGATACTTGCAAGGCAAATGGGGCTTCCGGTTGGCGACGTCATCCTGGCGACGAACGCGAATCGCGTCATTGCGGATTTCCTGGACAGTGGCGAGTGGCTGCCGAGGGACGGCATCCCGACGCTCGCTTCTGCAATGGATGTCGGCAATCCGAGCAATATGGAACGCCTGCGAACGATGTTCGGCGACGCAGCAGCGCTTCACAGGATAATGCGTGTAATTTCGGTAACGGATGAGCAGATCGAGCAGCAGATCCGCGAAGGCCATTCCGAGTTCGGATTCGCCCTCTGCCCGCACACGGCGACGGCAGGTTACGTCTATCGGCGGCTTGACAACGAAGAACGAAGAATGAAGGACTGGATTATCGTTGCGACCGCTCACCCGGCCAAGTTCGAGCAGACGGTGGAACCGCTGATCGGCCGTACGCTGCCGGTGCCCGATTCGTTGCGTGAAATTCTCGGGCGCCCCAGTAGCTATGTTCCGATCGCGCCGCACCTGCGCGCATTCGATGACGCCTTGCGTGGCGGCTTTCGCCTTGACGTAAGTGCGCCGGCAGGCGATAAGTAAGTCTGCCTGAGCGCCCGGACACGGAATACCTGTACGATGAGTGAATACCTTCCTGCCGATCTAAGCGAAACGCATCTGCTGTTGCTGATTATCACGCTGCTTCTGTTACTGCTGTTGCTGTTCCTTTATCGCCGCAGGCGCAGAGAAGACCGTTCGCTTTCCAGGATTTTTTCGGCTATTGCGTTCGAGAGGATTGACGGGCTTGTCGTGCCGAATGGCGACGACGGCGAAATCCAGATCGATCACCTGTTGCTCACCGCGAACGGCCTGCTCATTATCGATGTGAAGGACGTAGTCGGCACCGTATTCGGCAGCAACAAGATGCAGGACTGGACCGTGATCAGCGATACACGGCGGTTCACTTTCGCGAACCCGCAGCCGGCGCTATACGACCGGATCGCCGCCGTTCGCGCAATTGTGCGGCAGGTGCCGGTGACCGGCCGTATTCTGTTTCTCGATGGCGCGTCTTTTACCAAAGGCGTGCCGGGGCTCGTGTGCAAGTTCGACGAACTGTTGCAGGAGTTCCTGGAGAAAGACAAAGCCAGCGCAAAGATGAAAGTCGAGGCGTTCAAACCGCACTGGGAGCAGATACGCCACAACGCAGTGGGCTCGGAGTCCGGCAAGCTGTTCCGCTATCGGCATATCTAGCAGTGTGACCTTTAATTCGCTCAAAAGGGGACAGTGACTTTAATTCGGGGAAAAGGTCACTGTCCCCCTGATTGCGGCCCGTCAGCCGCCGATGTCCGGCAGCCGGCTGACGGCGATTAACTCTGCCCGGCGTTCCCCGGCGGCGAGAATTTCGAGCCGGCAGCCGTTCCATTCCACGGTGTCGCCGCGCTCCGGCAGTCGACCGAGCAGCTCCGTGACGAGGCCGCCGGTGGTTGTCACTTCGTCTTCCGGTTGCCACGGCCGATCCAGTTTCGTACAGACTTTCCTCAGGTCGACGGTCGCGCGCACATGCAGCGATCCGTCCTCTTGCGGCCAGATGTCCTCGATCGGACGATCGCTCTCGTCGACGATCTCGCCGACGATCTCCTCCAGCACGTCTTCCAGCGTGACAATACCTTCAACGTCGCCGTATTCGTCCACGACGATCGCCATATGGCGTCTCGCATCCTGGAAGGTTCGTAACAGCGAGTGAAGCGACATGGTCTCGGGGACCACAATCGGCTCGTGAACGAGCGACGGCCAATCGATCGTATCCCCGGGGTTATCCTGCAGCCAGTAGAGAAGTTCCTTGACGATTACGATCCCTGATACCTGGTCAATGTCGCTTTCCGGGCTGAACGGAAAACGGCTGTGGCCTGAGTTCCGCGCCGTTTCCACGACTTGCCCGCGGCTCATCTCCTCGGACAGGCAAACGACCTGTTGCCGCGGCAGCGTGACGTCGGATGCCGTCAGTTGCCTCAGACGCGTCGCGCCGACGATCATATTGGCGGTGCGCACGCCGACGACCCCTTCGGTACGGCCCAGGGCAGCCAGCAGGCGAATTTCTTCGATGGATGTCACCGGCACATCATTCCTGCCCCGCAACGCTCGCGAGAGACTTTCGCTCAAGGCGACAAACGGGCGCAAGACAGAGGTCATGAACCAGATGCCGATTGCCGCGGGCCTCGCGAGCACCGATGCGTAGGTGACGCCGAGGGTCTTCGGAATGATTTCAGTAAACAGCAATACGGCAATCGTGAAGGCTATCGTGAATATCCACAGGGTTTGGGTGCCGAAGAGGGCGGAATAGCTGGCGCCGGAAACGGTGGCGCCAACGGTGTGAGCCGCCGTATTCAGTATCAGGATGGCCGCGATCGGCCTGTCGATGCTGCGCTTGTAGCCGGCCAGCAACCGCCCGGCGCGGCGATGTTTCTGTGTCAGCGTCTCGACCTGTGCAGAGCTGATTGACAACAGGATCGCTTCGAAAAATGAGCAGAGAAAGGAAACGACCAGTACCACGGAGATCGCGGTGACAAGGAGGAGCATGATTTCTCCGGAGATCAGTAAGGGTTCGACACAGGGGTGCCCGGTCCGAATAGCACTTACTCAAGGTCAATCCGCCCCGGGATGGGCTGCGTCTCTCCGGCGATGAGGCTTAAGTAAGTGCCATTCTTCCTAGTCCAGATCCAGCGATCCGAGCACCAGCAAGTAGTAACTGACGATGCCGACCACCTTGTCATTCTCGACCACCGGGGCGTGGCTGATGCCGCAGCGCTCGAAAAGTCGCGCGCAGTGTCGAATGCTCATGCCCGGGCGTACTGAAATGACCGGTTTGGCCATGATCTCGAAAGCGTTGACCCGTTCCGGAGCCCGGTCCTTTGCAATGACCTCTTTGGCAATGTCGGAGAAGAGCACCATGCCGTATTCGTCGTCTTCATAGCGCTTCTCGACAATCAGGCTGGTGGCGCCCACGCGTTTCATGATGCGCATCGCTTCCATCACGTCGATGCGGCCGTCCACAAGGGTGGCGTTTTCCCGCATGACCTGTCGAACGGTTATGTCTTCTTTCTTCACAGTTCACTCTCCACTACGTCCGTCAGTTTCTCGGCCTGATGCACAATGCCGACCGCATCCTCCACATCGATCTGCACAGCAATGCCTGTGCCGGGTTTGGCGTCAAATTCCCCCACTTCGCTGATACGCTCCAGAATGCGGCGGCTCAAATGTTCCTCCACCAGCATAAGAAGCACGTCTCTTTGCGTGGACAGCGCCATGCCCAGAAAACTTGCTGATTTGTTCAGTCCTTCGCCGCGCGCATGGTTGATCACCGTGCAGCCGGTCGCGCCGCTTTCGCGGGCGGCGTCCATCAGGCGATCCGTCTTGCGGTCTTCTACGAATACAACTAGTAATTTGAAATGCATGTTAGTTCTCCTTGCTGGTAGAGTCTGCTTGCCTGGCGGCGATGCGTAGCCTGGACTGACGTTTTTCCAGCAATGCGGTGATCTGTGCGTACGCGAGCACGGAAATCGCCGGAAACACGCACGCAAAAGCAATCAGGCCGAAGCCGTCAATGAAGGGCGTGCGGCCGGGCACCTGTTCGGCCAGGCTGAGCCCGAGCGCGGTCACGACCGGCACTGTCACCACCGTGGTGCTGACGCCGCCGGTATCGTACGCCAACGGAACGATCACTCGAGGCGAGGTGAAAGTCTGAATGATGACGATCGTATAGGCCGCGGCAATAAACCAGTGCAACGGGACACCTGTAACGGTCTGGATGCAGCCGAGCGTGACTCCCGTCGCCACACCCAGCGCCGCCGCCACTCTGAGGCCCCAGGCATGAATCGCGCCGCCCGAGAGTTCGTTGACCCTGTGCGCTACGGCCAGCAGGGCGGGTTCCGCAATAGCCGCTCCAAACGCGATGCAAAACGCAAACAGATAGACCAGATAGTAACTCGACCAGTGGGGAATTTCCGCTGTGGCGAGGGTAATTTCCGTCAATCGTTCCACCATCATGCGGCCGACCGGGAATAACGCCTTGTCCAGTCCCTGCAGCAGCAGCGCGAGTCCGAACACGACGAACGCAAGCCCGACGAGGACGTTCCTCCGGTTGACGAGTTTCTGCCCGAGTACGATGCGATAGAAGAACAGCATGAATATGGCAACCGGCAGCACGTCCATCGCCGTACCGAAGATGCCGCGAAGAAAGGCCGCTATCGGATCCATGCGAGCAACGTACCGTAGGCCATGACGAAAATCGTCGGCGTAAGAAGCACCAGCGCGATCATGCCGAAACCGTCACTGATCGGGTTTCGTCCTGCCAGGGACGATGCAAGCCCGATGCCGAGGGCGGTTACAAGGGGAACGGTAATGACCGATGTCGTAACGCCGCCGGAGTCGTACGCGATACCGACTGTTTCAGGCGGAGCAAAGAAGGTAATGACAATAACGATGACGTAGCCGCTGATAACCATTAACGGTAACGACCAGTTGAAGATGATGCGGCTGACTCCGAGGATCAGCGCCACCCCGACGGACAGGCCGACCATTAGCCGTAGCCCAAGCGCATACTTCGCTTTGGCTGCAACGGTGCCGGCAATGGAACCTCCGTCCGCCGCGGCTTTGGCGGCTTCGGCAGCCACAGCGGTCAACGCGGGTTCCGCAATGGTCGAGCCGAATCCCAGCAGAAACGCGAAGAGGACGAGCCACAGGAAGCTGCCTTTCTGCGCCAGCGCATAAGCAAGCGCGTCGCCGAGTGGAAAGAGGGCCAGTTCCAGGCCATAGACGAACAGCGTGAGACCGACCAGGACGAGGAGAGCACCCTCAAGCAGCCCTAACAGCTCGCCCGCCGGCTGCTGCAGCACGACAACCTGGAAAAAAACGATCACCAGCACGACCGGAGTGAGGTCCCTGATGCTGCCCAGCGTCATGCGCCATAACAGTGCCATCGCGCCTCTCTACGGTGGAAAACGTACGAATGCGGCCGGGCAACGCCGCGCGCGATGAATGAATGAGTTGCGATTCTTGTTGTGACTCAGGCGCTCGCCCCATGTCCGAAGGTAACATAACGTGCCGGGATCGAAATCAGTATAACATCAGGAACGACAAATGCTCGCGAGCGGCCTTGCGCGCAGTTTTCGTAACGCTCACATGCCGAACAGGCGTTCGGCGTTCCCGGTCGCTGCTTGCGCAACGGTCTTCTCGGACCTGCCGCTCGCTTCGGCGAACACCCGAAGGACTTCCCGCAAGTACATCGGTTCGTTGCGTCGCGTTGCAGGCTTTGGATCGAGCGTCCTCGGCAGCAGGTAGGGAGCATCCGTCTCGATCATGATGCGGTCGAGCGGAATGTCCGTCGCGAGGCGCCGCAGCGCCTCGCCACGCCGTTCGTCACAGATCCAGCCGGTGACGCCGATATAGAGCCCCATTCCCAGGTATTCGCGAAGCGCGGCCGCATCACCGGTGAAGCAATGCGCTACGCCTCCGGAGATTCGGTGCAACATGGGGCGCAGTATCGAGACGAAGTCGGCGTGTGCGTCGCGCTGGTGCAGGAAAACCGGCAGCCTGCACGCTACCGCGAGTTCGAGCTGCGCCTGAAACGCGTCCCGCTGTGCCGGACGCGGCGAGAAGTCACGGAAATAATCGAGGCCGCATTCGCCGACCGCTACCACGCTGTCCCTTTGCAGGAGTTGCAGCAAGGTATCGTTGACTTCCGGCGTGTACTCGCTTGCGTGGTGGGGATGCACGCCCGCGGTCGCGTACAGGAGGCCAGGCCGGCTTTCGGCGAGGCCTGCGGCATCGCGACTGCCTTGCTCGCTGCTGCCGGTCACGATCATGCGGCGAACCCCGCAGGCCAGGGCCCGCTCGATAACCGCGTCCCGATCCGCGTCGAAGCTGTCGTGCGTCAGGTTCGCGCCGATGTCGATCAGGTCCAGGCTCATGCCGTCGTGACCGTACACGAAACCACTAACGGGGGCGCCAGCGGAAGATCATGGCGGCCACCGCGAGAAACACCGCACTCATAATGCACAGCACCACCACTTGCGGCAGGACCTCGCGAAATGCGGCGCCGTCGATCATGACAGCGCGCGCCGCATCGAGGACGTGTGTCAGCGGAAATATTCTCGCGACCTGCCGCACCCACTCATTGGCGCCCTCGAGCGAAAACCAGACGCCGGACAACATCACCATGGGCCACGTCACGAGGTTCAGAAGCCCTCCTGCCAGCTCCTCGCTGGTGACGCGCGCCGCAACCATCAGACCCATCGAGATCAGACTGATCGCGCCGATCACGGTGATCGTCAGGAGCGTGAAATAATTGCCATCCATCCGCGTCTCGAGGAAATAACTGGTGCCGGCATAGACAAAGGCCGTAATGCTGACGATCAGCAAAAGCCTCGATGCAACCTGGGCCGTTACGAACTCGAACGCTCGCAACGGTGTCGCACGCAACCGCTTGAGAAATCCATTCTTCCGGTAACGTACGACAACGTAACCGACGCCGAACAAGCAGCTGAACATCATGTTCATGCCGAGGATGCCCGGCAACACCCAGTCGACATAGCGAACCGCCTCTCCGCTGATCTGCGCCTGCTCGATTTTCTGGTTGCCGGCGGATTGCAGCAAGGCAAACTCTACAAAGTAGCCCTTGGACGATTCCGGATTGATCCAGTACTGGCGTGGCGGCTCCAGACGGACCAGCAGGTCGAGCTGATGGCGCGCGATCTTCGCCATGCCGTCGTCGACGTCCGGTACCGGCACGAACCGGATGAAACGCGTCTCGAGAAACGGGTCGCTGACGGTTTCGATTTCCTCATTTGCCTGCAGCACTCCGACCGTATACTGGGCTCGCGTGCCCCCACCGAAGATAAACGACAAACCGAACATCAGGGCGATCGGCAGGATGATGTTCCAGCTCAATGAGCTGCGGTCGCGCACGAACTCGAGATTTCGCGCGTGAAAAATCGCGTAAATGCGCTTCAACATCAGGCAGTTGCCCTCTCTATCAGCACCACCGACGCAGCATGATTCATGAACGGCACAGCGTCAAAAGCGGAGAAGCCTCGCTCACGTCCGCAAGGAATGCCCGGTCAGATCCAGAAAGAGATCTTCGAGATTCGGCTGACGGATTTTGAGGCGGTTCAAGCCGGTAACATGGGTGGCGAGGTCCCGCAGGGTCGTGTTCACGTCGTTGGTCGAGACTTCGATGACGCCCTGGGTTTCGAGCACGCGGTGTTCGATGCTTTCGAGGTCGCCGCTGACGTCCTCCAGGGGCAGTTCGATGACGACGTTGGGGTACTGGTGTCGCAACAGTGCATCGGGGTTACCCTGAACGATGATTCTGCCGGCGTCCATGATCGCGATCTCGTCGCACAGTACCTGGGCTTCGTCCATGTAGTGCGTCGTCAGAACGAGGGTTGTTCCTTTCGCACGGATGCGTTTCATCAGCTCCCAGAAGTTTCGCCTGGCCTGCGGGTCGAGCCCGGTGGTCGGCTCGTCGAGAAATATCAGCCTGGGGCGGTTGACGAGCGCGACCGCAAGCAGCAGGCGCTGGCGCTGTCCGCCCGAAAGTTTGCGGTTGTCCCGATCGACCAGGTCACCGAGCGAGCACTCCTCGATGATGCGATCAAGATCGGCTTTACGGTCGTACAGGCTCTGAAATAGCCGGATGGTCTCCCGCACGGTCAGGAAGTCCTGCAGTGCCGTGTGCTGAAACTGAATGCCTGCCTCTTCACGAAAGCGGCGGCCGGTCGGCTCACCGAAATAAAAAATTTCGCCGGCACTCGGTGGCGTCACCCCCTCGATTATTTCAACGGTGGTCGTCTTGCCGGCGCCGTTCGGGCCGAGCAGCCCGAAGCAGGTCCCCTCGCGGACCGAGAAACTGACGTTGTCCACGGCAAGCACGCCGGGATATTGCTTGACGAGGTTTCGCGCCTCGAGCACGGTTCGCATCGACAGGGTATCGGCGGCAAAAAGTGCCCCTAGGGTACCTGCTGCCTCCGGAGCCGCATAGCGGCAGGGAGACATCGATCCCGGCTTTTCAACCTTTTGCCGACGACAGGCATCTGAATGAATAACCGAACCATTGACGGAACCAGGGGGCAGCCGCCTCCCGGATACTGTCCGAACCAGCTTCAGAGGAACCACAAAATGCTCACAAAACGCACACTTGCATCGATAGCCGCGGGATTTCTCGCGCTCGCTCTGGTCGCTCCGGCGCAGGGCTTCAACTTGAACAAGAGCATCAAGGTCGAAGCCGGCAGCGAAAGCAAGGGTCATTCGACCCTGAACGGCAGCATCACCGTGGGCAGCGAGGCAATCGTCAACGGCGATCTCGAAACGGTCAACGGCGCGATTCGGATCGACGATAACGCGAGAATCGAGGTCGCCGAGACGGTGAACGGCAGCGTCCGAGTCGGCTCCGGCGTGAGTGCGCGAGGTCTGAGCAGCGTCAACGGTTCGATCAGCGTCGGTGAGAACTCGACCATCGACGGCGAAGTTGACGTGGTCAACGGTCGAATCAGCCTGACACCGGGATCCTCAGTCAGCTCCGATGTCAGTAACGTCAATGGCGAGATTGAAATCAGTGGAGCGGGGATCGGCGGCGATCTCACCACCGTCAACGGTGACGTTACCTTGTCGGGGAACGCAACCCTTACAGGCGATCTCGTCGTCCAGGAGCCTAACGGCGGCAACTGGAGTACCAGCAGCCGCAAGCCGCGCATCGTCATCGGCCCCGGGGCACGGGTGCAGGGCGAAATCAGGCTGGAGCGCGAAGTTGAACTCTATATCAGCGAAACCGCCGAGGTCGGCGGCGTCAGCGGCGTCATGACCCTGGACGACGCGGTTCGCTTCAGCGGCGAGCGCCCCTGACTCGGTGCCGGTGCCGGCACCGCTACGGCGGGCACCGCTACGGGACGGCTTCAGGTTGGAGGAATTCCGGCTAGAATAGCCGGGTGCGATCGACCAAACGTCAACTGACGCTTTTTCCGGAAGCGCCTGAGCCCGGCAACGTGCCGGGCTTTTCAGTGCGCAAGAGCGCCAGGGCCAAACGTCTCACGATCAAGGTATTTCCGGGCGGTCGCGTGGAAGTGGTCGTTCCGCGCCGGACCCGAGCCGCCGAAGTCGAGGCGTTCGTCAAGGACAACGCCACCTGGATTCGCGACGCGCGTGAATCGTTCGCCGTCGATCACGCGAATGAGCCGTTCGCACTCCCCGATACCATCTGGTTATCCGCCGTCGGGAGGAAGCTGACGGTGCGATACCAGTCGACGCCGGGCGCGACATCGGTTCGCTATGGATTGAGCGGCTGTCGAATCGTGCTGACGGGCCGCATCGAGGACGAGAAACTGTGCGTCGAAGCGTTGCGCCGTTGCCTTGCTGCCGTTGCGAAGGAGGAACTGGAGCCACGACTGCGCGCGCTGTCGTTCCTGATGAATACTCCGTACAGGAAAAGTCAGATCAGGGCGCAACGTACCTGCTGGGGCAGCCGCAGCGGCACGGGAACGATCAGCCTGAATCTATGCCTGCTGTTCCTCCAACCCAAGGTCGCGCGCTATCTCATGATCCACGAGCTCTGTCACGGCCGCCATATGAATCATTCGAAACGCTTCTGGAAACTGGTCGGGCAGTTCGAACCGGACTACGAGCGCCTCGACAGGAAGCTCACGGAAAGCTGGCGCCGCGTTCCCGGCTGGATGGGCATATACTAAAAAATATTAACCGCCCCGCTATCATCCCTGGTCCAGCAGTTCCCTCAGATTGATCACGGCTGCGTTGGCGCGCGCCAGGTAGTTCGCCATCACCAGCGAGTGATTTGCGAAAAGACCGAAACCGCCTCCGTTGAGCACCACAGGAGATCGCAGCGGCTGAACGCTGGCCTCGAGTTCGCGAATGATCTGGCGGACGCTTACCGCGGCGTTCTTGTCCGACAGCACTTGGGCAAAATCGAATTCGGCTGCGCGGAAAAAATGCACCAGCGCCCAGGCCGTGCCGCGCGCTTCAAAAAAAACGTCGTCAATCTCGAACCAGGACGTCTTGGCAGCGACGTAATCGGTCAATTCCGAAGTAGCCGCGGCTGACCGCTCGCCGGCCAGGTCCGTGTTGATGACGTCTGCCGCAACGCTGTCGCCGAGACGCCGCGTCAGGCTGCCAAGTCGTTTTTCGACCTGCGCGAGCCATTCCCTGAGATTGTCCGCCCGGGCGTAGAACTGGGCGTCAGACCCGCCGATGCCCGAAAGCCTGTCACGATAACGCTCGAAGCCCTGCATGGCGTTCCGATATTCCGACTCCGATGGCGGGAGTATCCAGGAATCGTTGTCGAAAAAGAATTTCGGCTCGGCGGTCGCGACGTCGGTATCTTCCTTGGACTGCGACTGACTGCGGCTGTAGTCGTTACGAATGACGCGGGCGAGATCGCGCATCTGTTGCAGGACGCCGAATTCCCAGTTGGGAATGTTATCCAGGAAAACGCCGGGTGGCATGATGTCGTTGCTCAGATAGCCGCCTGGCTTGTCGAGCATGGTTTCGGCCACCCGGACCAGTGAGTCCACGGTCGAGTAACCGACCACGGTACGCTCGTTGTCCGGCCGCTCGTTGACCCAGAAAATTTCCGGCTCGCGTGACCAGTACACAGCGAGTCCTATCAGCAGGACGGCGAGCATTGCCGCGGCGCCGGCCGAGACCTTGACCCATAGCGGTCTTTGCGCGGCGGCGCTGCCGTCACTCTTGCGCTTGAATATCATCAGACGACTCTGTTAGCCATGCGTCCCTGATCGGGTCACTGAGTCTAGCAGTTCCCGGTCGCCGGACGCCGGGTCAAGCGGCTTCGGCGCGGCTTGCAAGCTGGCGCAACATGTAGTGAAGAATCCCGCCGTGCTCGAAATAGTCGCGTTCCTTGGGCGTATCGATTCGGACCCGCGCCTCGAAGCGGGACTCTGTGCCGTCCGCCTTGGTCGCCGTCACCTCTACCGTGCGTGACTTTGCGTTTGCGAGGCCCCTGATGTCGAACACTTCCTGGCCGGTCAGGCCGAGGCTTTCAGCGCTGTCGCCATCCAGGAATTGCAACGGCAAGACGCCCATCCCGATCAGGTTCGAGCGGTGGATGCGTTCGAAGCTGACGGCAATGACTGCCTTGACGCCGAGCAGAAGCGTGCCTTTGGCCGCCCAGTCGCGGGATGAGCCGGAACCGTATTCGCTACCGGCGATAACCACCAGCGGGACACCGTCCTCCTGGTAGCGCAGCGATGCGTCGTAAATCGACATCTGGTCGCCGCTCGGCTGGTGCCGCGTCCAGCCGCCCTCGGTGCCGGGCGCAAGCTGGTTGCGCAGGCGGATGTTTGCAAACGTCCCGCGCATCATGACTTCGTGATTGCCGCGGCGCGAACCGTAGGAGTTGAAGTCGACCGTTTCGACGCCTTGCTCGCGCAGGTATCTGGCTGCGGGACTGTCGGCGGCAATGCTGCCGGCGGGAGAAATATGGTCTGTCGTCACCGAGTCCCCGAGAAGTGCGAGGACCCGTGCACTGCGAATATCTTCGAGCGGCTGCGTCTCCAGTGTCATGCCGTCAAAATAGGGTGGATTCTTGACGTATGTCGAGTCCGGATCCCAGCTATAAATCTCGCCGCCCGGAACGTCGAGACTGTTCCAGTTCTCATCGCCGGCAAACACACTGCCGTAACTCGATTTGAACATGCCTGAATCGATGTTCAGGGCAATGAACTCCTGGATTTCTTTCTGGCTTGGCCAGATGTCCCGCAGATAAACCGGCTTGCCTTCGGCGTCATTACCGAGCGCACCGCTGAACAGGTTCAGGTCCATGGTTCCGGCAAGCGCGTAGGCAACGACGAGGGGCGGCGACGCCAGAAAATTCATTTGCACCATCGGATGAATGCGGCCCTCGAAATTGCGGTTGCCCGACAACACGGCGCAGCCGACGATATTGCCTTTCATTACCGCGTCCGCGATCTCGGGCAGGAGCGGACCGGAATTGCCGATGCAGGTGGTGCAGCCATAGCCGACGGTGTAGAAACCCAGCGCCTCGAGATCGTCCAGCAGATCCGCTTTTTCCAGATAGTCCGTGACGACTTTCGATCCCGGAGCAAGACTGGTCTTGACCCAGGGCTTCGATTTCAGGCCTTTCGCCTTTGCGTTACGTGCGAGCAGCCCGGCTCCTATCATGACGGCCGGATTGGAGGTATTGGTGCAGCTCGTGATCGCGGCGATGAGCACCGCTCCGTCCCGGATCTCCACAGGCGCGCCGTCCAGGATTGCGGTAGCGGTGCCGCCTTCGGCCCGCTCGGCGATCGCGTCTTTAAGGTGCGCGCGAAAACGGCGGTCGGCTTTGCTCAGAACGATGCGATCCTGCGGGCGCTTCGGCCCGGCAATGCTGGGTTCGACAGTGCCGAGATCCAGTTCCAGCAGGTCGCTGTATTGTGCGGGTTCCTCACCCTCGTGACGCCACAGGCCCTGCTCCCTGGCGTAAGTCTCGATCAGGCGAATGTGCGCGGCATCGCGGCCGGTCAGCTGGAGGTAACGGATCGTTTCGCCATCGATCGGGAAAATGGCGCAGGTGCTGCCGAACTCCGGCGACATGTTGCCGAGCGTGGCGCGGTCGGCGAGCGGCAGGTCCGCAAGGCCATCGCCGAAGAACTCGACGAACTTGCCGACGGCGCCTTTTTCACGCAGCATCTGGGTTACGGTCAGCACGAGGTCCGTGGCCGTAGTGCCTTCCTTCATCGTGCCCCGCAGGCGGAAGCCGATCACCTGCGGGATCAGCATCGTAATCGGCTGACCGAGCATCGCAGCCTCGGCCTCGATGCCGCCGACACCCCAGCCGAGAATGCCCAGGCCGTTGATCATGGTGGTGTGGGAATCGGTGCCGACCAGCGTGTCCGGGTAGGCGGCACGCTTGCCATCCTGCCGCGTGTCGAAAACGACCCGTCCCAGGTATTCGAGATTGACCTGGTGCACGATGCCGGTATTCGGCGGCACGACCCTGAAGTTCTCGAACGCGCTCTGCCCCCAGCGCAGGAACGTGTATCGCTCCTTATTGCGTTTGAATTCGATCTTGTTGTTCAGGTCGAGCGAATTGGCGGCGCCGTAGCGGTCGACCTGCACGGAGTGATCGATGACGAGTTCCGCCGGCGAGAGCGGATTGATCCGGTCCGCCGTGCCCCCCAGTTTGACGACCGCATCGCGCATCGCTGCGAGATCCACCACCGCCGGCACGCCGGTGAAGTCCTGCAGTATCACGCGGCTCGGCGTGAAGGAAATTTCCGTGTCCGGTTCGGCTTTCGGGTCCCAGTTGGCAAGCGCGAGGATATCGTCCCGTGTGACGTCGCGCCCGTCCTCGTACCTCAGCAGATTCTCCAGCAGTATCTTGAGCGAGTAGGGCAGGCGGTCGGCATGACCCTCCTTGACGGCGTCGAGCCGGTATATCTCGTATTGCGTGCCGTCAACGTCAAGCATTGAACGGGCGCCGAAGCTGTCCTTCATATTCTTTCTCCGGGAACGACTGGTGTGTTTTCTGAGCAGCCGTGGGCCGCATTAGTCACGTTCGGCACCGAACGGGCAAAATGAAAGGTCCAAAAATCCAAGTCCGGCACCGAACATGAATAAGGCGTCAGTGCCCATTGGACGGTCACTGCCACGGCGGCGCGGGCCGGCATTATAGCGAAAACGGCGTTTCAAATCGCGGCCTTGAGGCTCGGGGCCCGCGAGCGAACGCGGTCGATGACCGCGCCACCTAGGCAACGCTCGCCCTCGTAGAACACGACGAACTGTCCCGGTGCAATGGCGCGTTGCGGTTCGTCGAAGGAAACGGTCAGGGCGCATTCGTTGCTGCTGTGCACATGGCAGCGTTGATCCGGCTGCCGATAGCGGATTTTCGCGCGACAGGAGAAAGACCCGGTTTGCAGTAATGCGGCGGGCGGTTTACCGATCCAGCTTGCATCGGTTGCATCGAGTTCGTCGCTGTAGAGGAGCGCATGCTCGCCCTGCACGACGATGAGGACGTTCTCGCCAAGGTCCTTGCCGGCCACGTACCAGGGTGCATCGTCGGCGTCCTTTCTCCCGCCGACGCCCAGGCCTTGCCGCTGTCCCGGTGTGTAATACATGAGCCCGCCGTGCTCACCGAGCGTGCGGCCGTCCGGCGTGCGAATCGGGCCCGGTTTCGCCGGCAGATAGTGAGCGATAAATTCGCGAAACGGGCGCTTCCCGATAAAACAGATGCCGGTGCTGTCCTTCTTGTCGAACACCGGCAGGCCGCGGTCCCTGGCAACGGCGCGGACTTCGTCTTTTGTCATCTCTCCGAGCGGAAATACGGTGTCCGCGAGCGCCTCGCTGCCCACCGCGTGCAGGAAGTAGCTCTGGTCCTTGCCCTTGTCCGCGGCTTTCCACAACTGAAGTTCGCCGTTGAGTCCTACGATGCGCGCATAGTGCCCGGTCGCGAGCCACTCGCCGCCAAGTCGCTTCGCATAAGTCCGAAAAGCGCCGAACTTGATCTCGCGGTTGCACAGCACGTCCGGATTCGGCGTGCGCCCGGCGGCGTATTCGCTGAGGAAATACGCGAAAACACGATCGCGGTATTCCCGCGCAAAATTGACGTGATGCAGCGGTATATCCAGTTGCTCGCACACGCGCCGCGCGTCCTGCAAGTCGGCGGCCGAGGTGCAATAGCCGTCGTCGTCCTCCCAGTTGGTCATGTGCAGGGCGTGTACTTCCGCGCCACGATCCTTCAGAAGCAGCGCCGCGACGGCGGAATCGACACCGCCAGACAGGCCTACGATTACGCGTCGGTCGCGCAGATCTGAACCGGATACCGGGCCTGGGTTGCTCATGGCGGGGATTTTATCATCGCGGGAGACGAGGGCATCCCGGACGGCACGGTCGGATCCCCGCTCAGATCAACGACGCGCTCGCGAGTACCCGGTCCACGTTCCGTTGCACAGGCAGCATGTCGTCAAGAAACGATCTCGGCTTACGCTGTCCGGCGACAAAGTCTTCAATCGAGCGCATGACGAGCGGCGAGCGCAGCGATTTGCGGCGGCGGTTCAAGTCATCCGGCGTATACCAATGCACTGCATGAATGCCGTCGTCGAGCGCGCGCGAGCGGTCCTCGCCAATCAGGTTCGCGACATACACGATGCGCAGGAACTGCTGGCGCGTCTGCGGATGGATCCAGAGGTAAACGCCCAGCAGCTCGTCTACCTTGACGGTACAGCGGGTTTCCTCCAGGGTCTCGCGCACCACGGCCTGTTCCGGCGTTTCGTTCGCTTCGATATGGCCTCCAGGCTGCGTCACGACCACCACGCCCGATGAACGTTCTTCGACCATCAGATAGCGGCCGTCAAGCGGAACGACAGCAGCAACTGTCAGATCGGTCGGTAACACGGCGGGTGTACGGCTCTGGAATCAGATGCCGAGTTGACGGAATTCGGTTTCCACTTCGCTGGCCAGCCAGATCTCGTCGAACAGCTTGCCGTAAACCTTCGCGACTCCGGGCTCGTAGGTATCGGCTATGCCTTCGCCGCGGCTCGCCTGCAGGCGGTACACGAGAGCAATGTCGTCAGCAATACAGAAAGATTCCGTATGGGTACGCAGGTCTTCCCGTACGTGACGAAATTCTATGTAGGTATTGAGCCGCCGGCCCAGGTGTACAAAATTGTTGCCGTTCTTCACGGCACGCGCAGGGTCGGCAATGAGGACGCGAATCCGGGCATATGCCTGGGAAAGTACGAGTCGTTTCACGACTTCCAGGAAATCCGGATCGTCGTAGATGCCGGGCTCGAGGTCGTGAGTAAAGATGGAGATCCGGCGCGTGGCCTCGCTTGCAACGTCGATCACGGCCTGACGCATTTCTTCCTGCGTTGAAATGACCCAGCGTCGACCTTTTTTTCGAGCTTGTTCCATCATTTCCCGTTCGTTGCCATTCTTGATCGTATGCTGAAAAACGCAGTGCGCTACAGTTGCGGATACTGGCGTCATTGTCGGCGCGAGAGCGGTCGGGTTAGCAGAATCGGAAGCGTATCGTAACGCGGGGCTGAGAAATCAATGAAGGATTTTTCGGCTTTTTTTTCTGCTAATGACTTTTTCCCAGATGACCCGGTTTCACCGCGCTTAAACGTTCCGCAAGCGTCGCAAGTGGTGCAATCTTAACGGCCGATCCGACAGACCCGTTGCCAACTGTGTCACGTTTTTCGGAGATTACAGGTAACCCGGCCCGTCGCCACCTCGATCTCGCCCGCTGACAACCCGTTGCGGTTCCCTGACAGGAGATTAGCACGCTTCTCACGGTTCCATATTATGGACTCGGCGATCCCGCGATGCGCTCAGGCGGACCGGGCGAGTAATCCGGCGACCCCCGTGTAGCCCGATGGTGTCAGCGCAAGCAAACGCTTCTTTGCATCGGCCGGGATCTCCAGGGACTTGATGAAATCCCGCATGACTTCCTGCGTGACAGGCTGCCCCCGGGTCAGCGATTTCAATTTTTCGTACGGCTCCGGTATCCCGTACCGCCGCATCACGGTCTGGACGGCTTCACCAAGCACTTCCCATGCCCCTTCGACGTCACGCGCCACAGCGTCGGCGTCCACCTGAAGTTTGTCGAGCCCTTTTTTCACGGACTGAATGGAAATCAGCGCGTGCGCGATTGCGGTGCCGAAATTCCTTTGCACCGTGGAATCGCTCAAGTCGCGCTGCCACCGCGAGACAGGTAATTTTGCGGCAAAGTGATTCAGCAGGGCAGAGGAAATTCCCAGGTTGCCTTCCGCATTCTCGAAGTCGATAGGGTTGACCTTGTGCGGCATGGTCGAGGAACCGACTTCATCGGCATTCACGCGCTGCCGGAAGTAGCCGAGTGAAATATAGCCCCACATGTCCCGGCAGAAATCGAGCAACACGGTGTTATAACGGGCGAGCGCGTGTGCATATTCCGCAGTCCAGTCGTGCGGTTCGATCTGTGTAGTGTGAAGGTTCGGGTCCAGACCAAGCGATACGACAAATTTGCGGCTGAGTTCGGGCCAGTCGATTTCCGGATAGGCGACCACATGAGCGTTGAAGTTGCCGACGGCGCCGTTCCACTTGCCGCGAAGCTCTACGTTCGACAATTGCTTCTGTGCGCGCACAAGCCGGGCGGTAACGTTGGCCATCTCCTTGCCCAGGGTCGTCGGGCTCGCAGGCTGCCCATGAGTTCGCGACAACATCGACAATTCTGCATGTGCGCCCGCCACCGCGCGCAGCTTGGCCGCAAGTTCTTTCATGGCGGGAACGAGTACGTCGTCGCGAGCGCTACGCAGCATCAAAGCGTAAGCGAGGTTGTTGACGTCGTCCGAGGTGCAGCCGAAATGCACGAAATCCCCGGCGTTCCCGACGTCGCTGCCGGTGCCGATCCGGTCTCTGAGGAAGTACTCCACCGCTTTAACGTCGTGATTCGTCTTCGCTTCGGCCTTTTTGATCCATTCGGCATCGTCAAAGGAAAACTCGTCGGCGATGCGGTTCAGAACGCCTTTCATCGGCATCGAGAACGGCGCCAGCTCTTCGACGGACGGCTCGTCCGAGAGCCACTGTAACCAGCGGACTTCGACCAGCACGCGAAAACGGATGAGTCCGTATTCGCTGCAGAGGTTGCGTAATGCGTCGACCTTGCCGGCATAACGGCCGTCGACCGGCGACAACGCTTTGAGGCTCATGAGCACACTCGAACTATAAGACCAACCATGTCCGGATTCGCAACCCGCTGGACTTGGACTGACAAAGCGCGAATCATACACCATTGATATCCGTAACAGACATTGAGCAGTTCGCTGCCGAACCGCGCGGAGAATAATACGCAATGAGCGAGAAGTCCTTTCGCACCGAACACGACACCATGGGTGAACTCGAAGTCCCGGCAGACGCATTGTGGGGCGCGCAGACACAGCGCGCCGTATTGAACTTCCATATCAGCGGCATTCCGATGCCGAGACGGTTCATCGCTGCGCTCGGGCTCGTCAAATGGGCCGCTGCCGGCGCCAACGCGGAACTCGGTCTTATAACCAGCGACAAGGCGGTCGCGATTCAAAAAGCGGCACTCGCCGTAGCCGCGGGCGACTACGACGCGCATTTCCCGATCGATGTGTTTCAGACCGGGTCCGGAACCAGTTCGAACATGAATGCGAACGAGGTCGTAGCGCGTCTCGCAAGCAGTCACCTTGGCACCCCGGTGCACGCAAACGATCACGTCAACATGAGCCAGAGCAGCAACGACGTCATTCCCACGTGTGTGCACGTCAGTGCGGCGATTGCTATTCACGACGAATTATTGCCGGCACTCGCAAAGCTTGAGAAAGCGCTGGGCAGGAAAGCGGACGAGACGAGGACGATAGTCAAGACGGGCCGGACCCACCTGATGGACGCAATGCCGGTGACAATGGGACAGGAACTGGACGGCTGGGCGTCGCAGATCGCCAGCAGCAGCGAAAGGCTGCGGGACACGCTGCAGCGGCTGACTGCCATCGCGCAGGGCGGCACCGCGGTCGGCACCGGCATCAATGCGCATCCCAAGTTCGGCAGCAAGGTCGCGGTGCTGCTAAGCGAGCGGACGGGCATCGAGTTCCGGCGGGCCGACTCGCTGTTCGCGGCCATGAGCAGCCAGGACACCGCCGTGGAAACATCCGGTCAACTCCGGACACTTGCCGTTGCGCTGACGAAAATCGTCAACGACCTGCGCTGGATGAATTCCGGCCCCCTGGCCGGCATCGGCGAAATCGAGTTGCCGGAGCTGCAGCCGGGATCGAGCATCATGCCCGGCAAGGTCAATCCGGTGATCCCGGAGGCGGTTGCCATGGTCTGCGCCCAGGTCATCGGCAACGACGCGACGATTGCCATCGCCGGGCAGTCCGGCAGTTTTCAGCTCAACGTCATGTTGCCGGTGGTGGCCTACAACCTGTTGCAAAGCGTCGAGATCCTGGCCAGCTCGGCGAATTGCCTGGCGGGCGAAACCATCCGGGATTTCCGCGTCAATGAGGGCAACATAAACCGGGCCGTCGGCCGCAACCCGATCCTCGTCACCGCGCTGAACCCGGTTATCGGCTACGAGAAAGGTGCGGAAATCGCCAAAAAAGCGTACGGCGACGGAAGAGAGATCAGGGAGGTCGCACGTGAGATGACGGATTTGACGGACGCAGAACTCGACCGCCTGCTCGATCCTGCAACGCTTACCGAAGGCGGCATCAAACAATAGTGTCGGCAACGCCCCATAAGCTGTCCGCGCGCGACATACGCGAACGGCTCGCGGACACCGCGATGCCGCGCGATCCGCTGTGCATCGTAATGCCGCCGTCGCTGCAGCAATGGCCGCCTGAACTGCGCGCGAAATTGATCGCCGACCTCAAGCCCGCGGGCGTGCTCATTCCACTCATCGAACATGAGGATGCATTGTCGGTGTTGCTGACCCGCCGCTCGGCGGCATTGCGCTATCACGCCAGCCAGGTCAGTTTCCCTGGCGGGCGCATGGAGATCGGCGATGCCGACATACAGGCAACGGCGCTGCGCGAGACCTGGGAAGAGATCGGCATTCAGCCGGCTGACGTCGAGGTTGCCGGTTACCTCGAACCGACACCGACCATTACCGGTTACGCCGTAACGGCGGTGATCGGGCTCGTGCGGCCGGGCACCGCGCTGGTTGTCGACCCCGCGGAGGTCGAGCGGACCTTCGAAGTGCCGCTGGCGTATCTGCTCGATGCCGCGAACCAGCGAGCCTCGGAGCGCGAATACAACGGCATGCGGGTACCGATCGTCGAGTTTCGCTTCGCCGAGGAACGGATCTGGGGCGCCACCGCGAACATCCTGCTGAAGCTGCGCGAGATCCTTTACATGAATCATTAAAACAAAGACTTATGAAACCTATCGAGAAATTACTTGATATCATGGCGAAGCTTCGAGATCCTGAATCCGGATGCCCCTGGGACCGCGAACAGGACTTCGCCTCGCTTGCGCCTTACACTCTCGAAGAAGCGTACGAAGTCATCGACGCCATCCGCCGTGACGACGTCGACGGTATCCGCGATGAACTCGGCGATCTGCTGTTGCAGGTCGTGTTTCATGCGCAGGTGGCAAAGGAGTCCGGCGCATTCACCTTCGACGACGTGGCGCTCGGCATCGCCGACAAGATGCTGCGCCGTCATCCGCACGTCTTCGGCAGCGACGAGGACATAAGGCGCGGCGCGGTTAAAGGAAGCTGGGAGAGAATAAAAGCGGCCGAGCGCGCGGCGCGCAATCGCTCCAGGGACAGCGTGCTGGATGACATTGCGCTGGCGCTCCCGTCCTTGAAACGGGCCGACAAAATCGGAAAACGCGCCGCCGCTGCGGGCTTCGACTGGCCCGACCCCGAAGGCCCGACCGACAAAATCCTGGAGGAACTTGCCGAACTGAGAGATGCAATGAGCCGCAACGACGCGGCGCAAGAGTCCGAAGAACTCGGAGACCTGCTTTTCGCCGTCACCAATCTCGCAAGGCACCTCAGAATCGACCCCGAAGAAGCACTCAACAACGCAAACCGCAAATTCGAGCGCCGCTTCCGCCAGATGGAGCAGGACATCAGAACGAGCGGCGCCACCATGACCGAACTCGACCTCGAAACCCTGGAGCGCCACTGGCAAGCCGCAAAATCCCGCGAGCGCGCTCCCACAGTTCCCGGAAAGAGCTAGCCTCCTCACAGGCTACGGGCGTGGAGGTCCGGGGGACCCTTTTTCACCAAGCGAATTTCGTGGAGCGACTGAAAAAGGGTCCCCCGGACCTCCGCGCCACCCGCCCAAAAGAAACGCCCCCAGCCAAACGGGAGCGCCCGCTCGCCACCCCCACCCGGGCATTCAGCCACGGTTCATTGCCCCCGCACTATTGTTCGCCCCAGGCTCGAAGGCTTTGTTCGGGCCGCATGGCCAGAACCGGGAGTAGCAAAATGAACCGCAAGCCGTGGATTGCAACCGTATCCGGCGCAGCCGTGCTGACGCTGGTCCTTGCCGCCAAGCCCGTCCGGGCCGATGACGATGATGACTATGGCAGGCGCGGCGTCGTGTACGATTATGCAAAGGTATTGAGTGTCCAGCCGAACGTTCGCTACGTCACGGTCACGACGCCGGTCAGAGAGTGCTGGGAAGAGAATCGCTCGTACACGGTGGACCATCGTCCCCCGGGCAGCGCCGCCAGCACCCTGGTCGGGGCAATCGTCGGCGGTGTGATCGGTCACCAGTTCGGCAGTGGTCGCGGCAACGATGCCGCAACCGTGGCCGGCACGTTGTTCGGCGCCGCCATCGCCAACGATGCCGCCCGCCGTTCGGCGCCGTATTATGAAAGCACCCGCTATACGCGCCCGGTACAGCGCTGCGAAACTCGTTACAGCTCTCATGAGGAGCAGCGCGTCGACAGCTACCGCGTTATTTACAGCTATCACGGCCGGAAATACGCCACCGACACGCCGTACGATCCGGGCGACCGCATCCGTATCCGCGTCGACGTTCGGCCGGTGCCCTGAGCGTCACCTGATCCTGTCTCCGGCACGGTTCCGGGCCGGGAGCGGTTGTGGACTTCCTTCGTTGCAATCGCCCCGGCAACCCACCAGACTTGCCGCCTGTCATTTCGAGGCACACTATTCAATGCGTATGCTGACGAAATTGTTACTCCCCGCGGTTCTGCTGTGCGTAAGCGCGACCGCCGCCGCGAGCGACCGTTTCTCTGCTAACGACGGCCGGCACAGGGACAGCGCGGCCGGCGGAAACCTGGGAAACCTGCTGGTCGTGCAGAACGACGGTCCGACGCTCGGCGAAGCCGTGGAACAGGTCAGGCGGCAGTACAACGGCCGCATCGTCAGCGCCGAAACCCGCATCAGCGGGAAACGCGAAGTTCACCATATCAAGGTCCTGACCGAAGACGGCAAGGTCAAAACCGTCGAGATTCCCGGACGCACCCGACGTTCCGAGTGAGCGATGCATGCGTTTGCTGGTAATTGAAGACGACCAAACCCTGCGCGAGTCGCTTTGCAGGCAGCTTGCCGAACAGGGCTTCGGCATCGAGCGCGCCGGCGACGGCCGGGAAGGGCTCTACTTTGCGCTCGAATATCCCGTGGACCTCGCGATTGTCGACCTCGGGCTGCCGGAAATTTCCGGCCTCGAACTCATTCGCCAGGTTCGGGAAAAAGGCAAAACCTGGCCGATCCTCGTGCTCACGGCACGCGACCGCTGGCAGGACAAGGTCGACGGGCTTGCGGCCGGCGCCGACGACTACGTCGTCAAGCCGTTTCATTTCGAAGAAGTACTGGCACGCGTCAACGCGTTGTTGCGAAGGAGCGGCGGCTGGGCGTCATCGACGCTGTCAGCCGGACCCGTATCACTCGATACTGCACGACAGGAGCTCACGGTCGACGGCAAAGTCGTCGAACTGACGGGGTTCGAGTACCGCATTATCGAACACCTGATGATGCGGGCGGGCGAAGTGATATCCAAGGCCGAGCTTACCGATCGGCTGTACGACCAGGATTTCGAACGCGACAGCAACGTCATCGAAGTCTTTATCGGCAGGCTGCGCAAAAAGATGGATCCGGAAAACCGCATAAAACCGATCGAGACGCTGCGGGGGCGCGGATATCGCTTTGCACTAGAGCGAAATCAGACCGCCTGATGTCGTCGCTCAGCGTCCGCCTGTTGCTTGCGGTCAGTCTGCTGCTGCTCATTTTCTTCGGCGCCACGATCGTCGTACTGGACCTCGCATTTCGCGAAACCGGCGAACAGGCCCAGAGGCACATTCTCGACGGGCATCTTATGTCTTTGCTCGCGGCCGCGGAACCAAACGACGAGGGGGAGCTGGAATTGCCGCCCGATCTCCCCGAGCCGCGCTTCGGCAACCCGCGCTCCGGCCTCTACGGTGAGTTGCGCAACGTGCGCGGCGAGACGGTGTGGCGATCACGTTCCACTCTAGGTGTCGACCTTCCGTACGCCGCGCCGCCGGTTCAGGGCGAAAGCCACTATGCCGGAATCGTGCTCGACGACGGTACCGAACTCATGGCGCTGAGCCTTGCGGTCGCCTGGGAACTGCCGAGCGGCGACCTCGATCCGTATACGTTCAGCGTTGCCGAAAGCCTGGATGAGTACTATGCACAGATCGCGGCGTTTCGCCGCCAACTGCTCGGCTGGTTTGCCGCGGTGGCGATCGTCATGCTGTTCTCCATTTCGCTCGTCATGCGGGTAATCCTTCGCCCCTTGCGGCAGATTGAAAGTCAGATCGCGGAGATCGAGGAGGGGCGTCGGCAATCGTTGTCGGAAAACCTGCCGTCGGAACTGAACGGCGTAGCGCGCAACGTGAACCTGCTTATCGGCAGCGAGCGCGCGCGCTCGGAACGATATATGCACACACTGGACAACCTCGCGCACAGCCTCAAAACGCCCCTGGCGGCGATGCGTTCGGTCATCGCGGAGCATCCGGAATCGGAACTCGGCCGGCGAGTCTCGGGCCAGGTCGAACGCATGCACGATATTGTCCGTTACCAGCTGCGCAAACCGGCGAGCTATGCGGCGGAAGGTTTCGGCATGGCGGCGGTTGCGGTCGAGAAGGAACTGCAGCGTCTCGTCGATGGGTTATTGAAGGTCTACAAGGACAAGAATCCGGACATCGCGCTGGATGTTGCCGACGGCGTGGTGTTTCGCGGCGACCGCGGCGACTTTCTCGAACTCGCGGGCAACCTGCTGGACAACGCCTGCAAGTGGTGTCGTGCGCGGGTCGAGTTGCAGATCCGGCCGACGGCCGGGGCCGGGCTGGAACTGGTTGTTGCCGATGACGGCCCGGGAATTCCGGCCGAACTGGCCGACATCCTTCTCGAGCGCGGCATGCGCCTGGACGAGTCGGCGCCGGGCCACGGTATCGGCCTCGCCGTGGTTCGGGACATTGCCGTCTCCTACGGCGGCGACGTGCGAATCGCCGCCTCCACACTCGGCGGCGCCAAAATTACCGTAACACTTTGATACGCCGGCACCGATACGGGCACCGATACGATCAGTCTGGCTTCCTGGTGCCTTTGCGCAACTCCAGCAGGGGTTCGATCAGGTCGAGCGGCAGCGGGAAAATGATGGTGTTGGATCTTTCATTCGCCACTTCCTTGAGCGTCTGCAGGTAACGAAGCTGCAACGCCTGCTTCTCTCCACCGAGTATGCGGGCGGCCTCGGCGAGCTGAGCGGCGGCCTGTTTTTCGCCTTCCGCGTTGATCACTTTCGCGCGCCGTGAGCGCTCCGCTTCCGCCTGCTGTGCAATCGCGCGGATCATGCTCGGGTCAAGATCGACGTGCTTGATTTCGACGTTCGCGACCTTGATGCCCCAGTTATCGGTTCGCTGATCGAGGATGGCCTGGATGTCGGCATTGAGTTTGTCGCGCTCGGCGAGCATGTCGTCCAGTTGGTGCTGACCGAGTACGGATCTGAGAGTCGTCTGCGAAAGCTGGCTCGTGGCTTCGAACACGTTCGCCACACGAATCACGGCTTTTTCAGGATCAACGATGCGGAAGTAAATGACGGCGTTCACCTTGACCGAAACGTTGTCTCTCGAGATGACGTCCTGGGTCGGTACGTCGAGAACGATGACGCGCAAGTCCACTTTGGTCATTGTCTGGATCACGGGCAACAGCAGAATCAGCCCCGGTCCCTTGACCCGTTGGAAACGGCCGAGGAAAAACACGACGCCGCGTTCGTACTCTTTCAACACCTTGATGGTGTTGTAAAGAAGGATGATGACGATTGCGGCGATCAGTCCGATCGTTGGTAATGCCATGGCAATTCCTCGGTGTGATCCTAGGTTCGTATTTCTGCTTCTTTGCGGCTTTGTTCGGCAAGCGGTTCAACGTGCAGCGTCAGTCCTTCCATCGCGCGAACGACAACCTCCTGATCCTTGGCGATTGGAGTGCCGCTGACGGCCTGCCAGGACTCTCCCTCGAGCCACACTTTGCCCTTGCCGTTGAAATCCTCCATCGCGATACCCTTCCCGCCGATAATCGAACCTCTTCCGGTGACCGGCCCCCGCCGCCTCAGCTTGAGCAGGTAGGTCACCATCAGGAAAAGGAACGCTGCTGTAACCGCAGCGAAGACCACCACGAAGGCAATCGATATGTCGTAACCGGGTATACCGCTGTCGAACATCATAATTGCACCGAAAATGAATGCGGCGATGCCGCCGAGACCGAGCGCGCCGAAACTCGGCACGAACGCCTCGGCCACGATCATACCGATGCCAACGAGAATCAGCGCGAGGCCCGCGTAGTTGACCGGAATCACCTGCAGCGCATAGGCGGCCAGCAGCAGCGCAATGACACCGACGACACCGGGCACTATGGCGCCGGGGTTGTAGCCTTCGAACATGAGTCCATAGATACCGATCAGCACCAGCAGCAACGCGATCTCCGGATTGGAAATCGTCGTCAGTATCTTGATGCGCCAGCTGGGCTCGATGATCTCTATTTCCAGGCCTTCGGTGTCGAGCGCCACCGCCTGGTTATTGATGGTAACTTCGCGGCCGTGGATCGCTGCGAGCAACTCCGAGCGGTCGTTCGCGATCAGGTCGATCACATTCTCTTCGAGCGCCGCTTCGGCGGTCAGCGTGGCCGCTTCGCGCACTGCTTTTTCCGCCCAGTCCGCATTGCGGCCGTGCGCCTCCGCGAGGCCGCGTATGTACGCAATCGCGTCGTTCAGCACCTTTCGTTCCATGGCGCTGCCCGGCAGTGGCTGCTCTTTATCGGGTTCGGCTTCGGGTTCGTCGGCAGCTCCGCCGTCTCCAGCGTCATCGCTGTCCTCGTCCCTGGCAGGTTGCTCCTCGAACGGCGGTGACGAATCCGGCGGATCGCCTCCGCCAAGCGAAACCGGCGTTGCTGCCCCGACGTGCGTGGTCGGCGCCATTGCAGCGACATGGCTGGCGAAAAGAATGTAAGTGCCGGCGCTGTCGGCGCGCGCGCCGCCCGGCGATACGTAAGTCGCGACCGGCACGCTCGAGGCCAGGATCGCGCTCACAATGTCGCGCATCGGTTCGACCAGGCCGCCCGGCGTATCCATGCGGATGATGACGATGTTCGCACGGCGTTCCTGTGCATCTTCGATGCCGCCGATGATGTACTCGGCGGTCGCAACGCCCAGCGCGCCCTCCAGGTCGAGCACAATCGCAGTGCCGTCCGCGCGAGCCGGAGAGATCCCCGAAAATGCCGCAAATGCCGCGGCCAGCACAGCCAGGGCCCGCAGAATGCCTGTCCTGTGCGGCGGGCTGACTTTCCGGGTTTTTGCGTTCACGTGCCCATGATAGCAGGGCGCGCGCTGCATTGGATGAGCGCCGGGCCGCGCGCAGGTCCCGCCCGTACTTTTGGTGGTCGGCCGGAAATGGCAAACTGCGAGCCCCATCTCCCGGCCACAGACAATGTTCATTCGATTTATCACGACCGGCGGTACGATCGACAAGATCTACTTCGACGCCATGAGCCAGTTCGAGGTCGGCGACTCGCAATTGAAACACATACTGTCCGATGGACTGGTCGACTTCGAATACGACATCGTCGCACTCTTTCACAAGGACAGTCTGGAGCTGACCGACGACGATCGCGCTGCACTCAGGCGCTACATCGAACAGGACGACGCCTCATTGTTCGTTATTACCCATGGCACCGATACCATGGCGGAAACGGCTGCCGCACTGAGATCCATTTCAGGCAAATCGATCGTGCTTACGGGAGCGTTGAGCCCGGCGCGATTCAAGAGCACCGATGCCGTGTTCAACGTCGGCATGGCCGTCGCGGCGGTGCAGGTCGTCAAGCCCGGCGTTTACATTGCCATGAACGGGCAGGTGTTTGCCGAGGGCGACGCCAGGAAGAACCGGGATGTGAATCGGTTCGAGCGTATCTCGGGAAGCTGAAGGACTTCTTGCAGACTTATTGGTCGGACCGCGCCCATAGGTCGGACCACGCCCAGGCGACCGCAGGGGCGCGCCCGGGGGTATTCGATTCGCTCAGACACGGGAAACTCGCTCGGTCGAACACCCCCGGGCGCGCCCCTGCTAGATGCAAGGCTTTCAGGTGGTCGCAGCTCCGGTCGATCTCGCATTGGGGCGCAGGCATGCCGGAGCGGTGGGAGTTGCCTGGGGCGGTTGTTACAGCGTGAAGTTTATGCCCTGGGCGAGGGGGAGTTCGGCGCTCCAGTTGATGGTGTTGGTCTGGCGGCGCATGTAGGCTTTCCAGGCGTCGGAGCCGGACTCGCGGCCGCCGCCGGTTTCCTTTTCGCCGCCGAAGGCGCCGCCGATTTCCGCGCCGGAGGTGCCGATATTGACGTTGGCGATGCCGCAGTCGGAACCGAGCTGCGAAAGGTAATGTTCGGCGTGCTGCAGCCTGTCGGTGAAGATCGCGGACGACAGGCCCTGGGCGACACCGTTGTGCATCTCGATCGCTTCGTCGAGATTGCGGGCGGCGATGAGGTACAGGATCGGGCCGAAGGTTTCGGTCTGCACGACATCCCAGTCGTTTTGCGCCACCGCAATAACGGGCTCGATAAAATTACCCGGCCGATCCAGCACTTTGCCCCCGCACAGAATTTCACCGCCTGCCTTGCGCACGGTCTCGACCGCTTTCGTCACCCTGTCTATGGCCGCCTCGTCGATCAGCGGGCCCATCAGCGTTTTCCGGTCCAGCGGGTCACCGATTCGTACCTGGCCGTAGGCCTTCACGAGCCGTTCCTTCAGTTCCTCCATGCGGGATTCGTGCACGATGACGCGTCGCGTCGAGGTGCAGCGCTGCCCGGCCGTACCCACCGCGCCGAACACGATGGCGGGCACCGCGAGGTCGAGATTGGCGTGCTCGTCGACGATGATGGCGTTGTTGCCGCCGAGTTCGAGCAGGCTCTTGCCCATGCGTGCCGCCACGTGCTCGCCGACCTTGCGTCCGACCGCCGTTGAACCGGTAAAGGAAAGCAGATCGACGCGCCGGTCGTCGACGAAGCGCTGTGCCAGCCGGTTGTCACCGTCGTTGAAAAGGTGAAATATCTCGGGCAATCCCGCGTCCGCGAACGCCTCGTTACAGATCTTTTGCACCGCGACTCCGCACAACGGCGTTTTCGGCGACGGCTTCCACACGTTGACGTTGCCGCAGATTGCCGCAATGCATGCGTTCCACGCCCAGACAGCGACGGGGAAGTTGAACGCCGAAATCGTGCCGACGATGCCGAGCGGATGCCACTGCTCGTACATGCGATGCATGGGCCGCTCCGAATGCATGGTCCTGCCGTACAGCATGCGCGACTGGCCGACCGCGAAATCCGCGATATCGATCATCTCCTGGACCTCGCCGTCGCCCTCGGCCTTGATCTTGCCGTTCTCCAGGCTGACGAGGCTGCCCAGCGCATCCTTGTGGTCGCGGAGCGCGTTGCCCAGCAGGCGGATCGCCTCGCCGCGCACCGGCGCGGGCACCTTGCGCCATTCGAGGAAGGCCGCGCGTGCATCGTCGATCAAGGCGTCGTATTCAGCCTCGGTCGTCGAGCGAACACTCGCGATCACGTCGCCTGAGGCCGGATTGATGGACTCGATCAGCCGGGCCGATGGGGATTCTGCTGGGCGCGAACCTGACCAGGTGCCTGGATTCGTATCGCCTAACCCCAGTTTGCCGAGTATGTCCTTCATTGCCTTCGCTCCTCGTTCGCTCACTGCGCCTTCGCGGGTTTCTTTCTCTGCCGGCCGGTTTCGCCGCGCGCGACCAGCTCGGCGGACAGCTGGTTGCTGCCGCCATGTTCATAGTACTCGCCGAAGCGATTGCTCAGGATTTCATGCAGCCCGAATTCTTCCTGCGCGATAAAGCCGCGCCGCTGCGGCTTTGCCGAAAGAACGATGTCCATGACGCTGCACACTCCGGCCGCCGTCGTGATCTGGATTGCAGACCACAACCGGCCGCTGACGACTTCCGGATAAACCTTGTTGACATAGTTTTCCTCGCGGAATTCGCCGTCCTGCATGCCGGTTACCGCGGCATAAACGATGACGACGTCCTGTAGCGTCTGCGGTACGGAATTCTCGAGGATGCGTTTCAGCGTGCCGCGGTCGCGATTCAGCTTCAAGCCGTTCATCAGCAGGCGCATCTGTTCGCAATGGCCGGGATAACGAATCGTCTTGTAGTTCATCGTGTTGACGCGCTTGCCGTACGTTTCGCCCAGCGATCCGAGTCCGCCCGAGGTATTGAAGGCTTCATAGAGCGTACCGTCGATTTCGATTTCCTCCAGCCCTTCGAGCGGCTGCACGTTGACTTCCTTGCCTTCGACGATGCTCTGGCAGGGATTGCCGTATTCGTTGATGAGGCCGTCCGTCGACCATGTGAGCGAGTACTTCAACACGTTGTTGGGATGCTGGGGGAGGGCGCCGACGCGCAGTTTCACAGACCGAAGCTTGTCGAAATGCTTGATCAGCTCATTCGCTGCAATGCTGATGAAGCCCGGCGCAAGCCCGCATTGCGGGACGAACGCCGTGCTGGCACCGTCGGCCAGCGCGCGCACGGAATTGGTCACGGCAACGTCTTCGGTCAGGTCGAAATAGTGGAGATTCCCGGCGCGCGCTACTTTTGCAACGGCGACGTTGCAATAGAACGGCAGTCCCGAGATAACGGCAACGGGCTTGTGCTTCCCGACGTGGTCAGACAGTTGCTTTTCATCGCTCGCGTCAAGGGTGAAGGCACTCGACGGATCGAGTCCATGCGCCTCCGCGACGCCCGCCGCGGCGCCCTCGACGCTGTCCGCGAGCTGCACGCGGTAGTCGCCGCATTCGGCCAACAGGCCCGTGATCAGCGCCCCGATCTTGCCGGCGCCGAGGACCAGAATGTCTTGCATGGGAACTCCTGGAGGAAAGAGCTGCGGATGCCCGCGGGCGCGCATTGTGCCAATGTCGCGGTGTGCTTTCCAGACCGGTACCAGCGTATGACCGAACGATGCGCGAACGTCCTGATTACGCCCGAAACCTTTGCGCCGCTTTTCCGCCACGTGGCATAGTCCGCGCACCAAAGGAGAAACCGTGACCAGAGCCGTTGCCCGATCCGACTGGCACCCCGCAAGCTGGCAGCGTCTGGACGCTGCGCAGCAGCCATCCTATCCGGATTTGCCGGACCTCGAGCGCGCCGTGGCCGAACTGAGCCGCTTGCCGCCTCTCGTAACGTCGTGGGAAGTCGACGGTCTCAAGGACCTGCTCGCGAAGGCGCAGCGCGGCGAGGCATTCGTCCTGCAGGGCGGCGATTGCGCCGAAAGTTTCGACGACTGCACGTCCGACAGCATCGTCGCCAAACTCAAGATTTTGCTGCAAATGAGCCTGGTGATGTTGTACGGGCTCAAAAAGCCCGTGGTCCGCGTAGGCCGCATGGCCGGCCAGTACGCGAAGCCGCGTTCCACGGACACCGAGACCCGCGAGGGAACCTCGCTGCCGAGTTTTCGCGGCGACCTCGTCAATCGCAATCCGTTCACGGCGAAAGACCGCGTACCGGATCCCAATCTGATTCTGCGCGGCTATGAGCGCGCCGCGTTGACGCTCAATTTCGTGCGCTCGCTGATCGACGGCGGTTTCGCCGATCTGCACCATCCGGAGTACTGGGATCTCGGTTGGGTCGGGCATTCGAAGATGGCCGACGAGTATCACGAGGTCGTGCGCTCCATTTCGAACTCGCTCGATTTTCTCGAATCGATATCAGGCCGTGCCTTGCATCAAACCCAGCGTGCGGATATTTATGCGTGCCATGAAGGCTTGCACCTTTACTACGAGCAGGCGCAGACACGGTTTCTGGAACGGCGCGGACGCTGGTACAACCTGACCACGCACTTTCCGTGGATCGGCATGCGTACGGCTGCGGTCGACGGCGCCCACGTAGAATATTTTCGCGGCATTGCGAATCCGGTCGGCATCAAGGTCGGTCCGGGCATGACGGAGGAATGGCTGCAGCACCTGATCCGCATCCTGAACCCGAACAACGAACCGGGGCGGCTCACGCTCATTCACCGCTTCGGCGCCAGATCGATCGAGGACGGTTTGCCGGCGCTCATTCGCGCCGCGCGCGAGACCGGTTCTCCCGTGCTGTGGATCTGCGACCCGATGCACGGCAACACGGAGAGCACCGCCGACGGCACCAAGACTCGCCGCTTCGACAATGTCGTGTCGGAAATGGATGCGGCGTTCCGCATCCACAAGACGCTCGGCAGTTACCTGGGCGGCGTTCACCTCGAACTGACGGGCGAGAACGTAACGGAATGCACCGGTGGCGCCAGGGGGCTGACCGACAGCGACCTCGCCAGGGCGTACAAGTCGACGGTCGATCCGCGGCTCAATTACGAACAGGCGATGGAAGTTGCGATGCGCATCGCAGGGCTTCATCGCAACGGGTTGGCTGGCTAACGTTCGAGACGCTGCCACGCTTGTTCATTACTGATGCGGCGCGTCTCGCCGCATCCGAGTTCTGCAATCGACCACGGACCGACCGCACGGCGGACCAGCCGTAGCGTCGGCAATCCGACGGCCGCAGTCATGCGGCGCACCTGCCGGTTGCGGCCCTCGTCGATAATGAGCTCGAGCCAGCAGGTCGGGTTGTTCCTGCGCTCGCGAATGGGCGGGTCGCGCGGCCACAGGTTCTCCGGTTCGTCGATCGATCGGGCCTTTAGAGCGACAGCCCGGCCGTCTTTCAGGTCAACGCCGCGCGTCAGCTCTTCGAGATGCCGGTCCGCGGCGACTCCTTCGACCTGAACCCAGTAACTTTTTGGCAATTTCGAACCGGGATGGCTGATCCGCGCCTGCAACTTGCCGTCGTCGGTGAGAAGAACGAGGCCTTCGCTGCCGGCGTCGAGGCGGCCGGCGGGATACACGTTTGCATCGGTCACATAGTCCTTGAGAGTCGGGCGCGTGTCCGGACGGCTGAACTGGCTGAGCACGCCATAAGGCTTGTTGAAAAGAATCAAGGGCACCGGGGAAGTATAATTGCGGCTGGCAGCGTCGAACGCTGGCAATTCGCCCGCTGCGCGGGCTCCAACAAGGCGCGATTCATGCGCTACGGCGTGGGAGCCCGCACAGCGGGCGAATGCCACACCGCTACAGAAACGATCTCAACTAAACCACGTAATCGATTGACAAATAAATAATTAATATCTCATTCAGGACTAAACCAGCATGCATGAAACCAGCGAGCAGGCAAGCGCGAAAAGCGCCCGGGCCGCGATCGAAGTGACGGGCGAGATGGGGCCAGGCTTCGCCGAAATCCTGAGCCACGATGCACTCGCCTTCGTCGCAGCGCTCGCGCGCAGGTTTACGCCGCGCATCGAACAGGCGCTGGCAGCACGCGAGCAGCGGCAACAGGCGATCGACGACGGCCGGATGCCGGACTTCCTGGAGGAGACCCGCAACATTCGCGAGTCCGACTGGAAAGTCTGCGAGGTGCCGGACGATCTCACGGACCGCCGGGTCGAGATCACCGGGCCGACCGACCGCAAAATGATCATCAACGCGCTGAACTCGGGCGCCAGGGTGTTCATGGCGGACTGCGAAGATTCGCTGTCCCCGACCTGGGCGAACATCGTGCAGGGACAGATCAACCTGCGCGATGCCGTCAATCGCAGCATCGAACTCGAGGCGAAGGGGAAGCACTACGCGCTGGACAAGGAAACCGCGACCCTGGTTGTGCGGCCGCGCGGCTGGCACCTGGCGGAGAAGCACATCCTGGTCGACGGCAAGGCCGTGTCCGGGGCGCTGGTCGATTTCGGAATTTACCTGTTCCACAACGCGGCCGAATTGAAGAAACGCCGTACCGGGCCGTATTTTTACCTGCCGAAACTGGAATCGCACCTGGAAGCACGTATCTGGAACGACGTCTTCAGGTTTGCCGAGGACGCAGGCATTGTCGGCAAGGGTGAAATAAAGGTCACCGTGCTCATCGAAACCATCCTCGCCGCGTTCGAGATCGATGAGATCCTCTATGAGCTGAAAGATTTCATCGTCGGGCAGAACTGCGGGCGCTGGGACTACATCTTCAGCTTCATTAAAAAATTCCACAAGTACCCGGAATTCGTCCTGCCAGACCGCGGCGAAGTGACCATGCTGACACACTTCCTGCGCTCGTACTCCAGGCTCGTCATCAAGACCTGTCATCGACGCGGCGCCTACGCAATCGGTGGAATGGCGGCGCAGATTCCGATCAAGGACGATCCTGAGGCCAATCAGCGCGCGCTCGCCAAAGTGCGGGCGGACAAGGAACGCGAAGTGCAGGATGGGCACGACGGCACCTGGGTCGCACATCCGGCGCTGGTACCGCTGGCGACGGAAATCTTCGACGCACACATGACGGGCCCGCATCAACTCGATCGACTGCGCGAAGACGACCACGTCGAAGCGGCGGACCTGTTGCAGGTCGTCAAGGGCAAGATCACCGAACGGGGACTTCGCGACAACATCAATATCGGCGTGCAATACATGGCGGCATGGCTCGGCGGCAACGGCTGCGTGCCCATCAACAACCTGATGGAGGATGCCGCTACGGCAGAGATCTCACGCGCCCAGGTGTGGCAGTGGGTGCATCATGAAACGGGCGTTCTCGACGAAGGGCGAAACGTTACGTATGGCTACTTCAAGGCTTTGCTGAGGGAAGAGATGGACAACATCCGCACCTCGGTCGGTGATTCGCAGTTCGACAAGGGCCATTACCGGCGCGCCGCACAATTGATGGACCACATCACGAAACAGAATCAGTTCGTGCAGTTCCTGACGCTGGAAGCGTATGAGGATCTCGATTGACCGCCGGCGCAGGCGTTCGCCTTATAGATGACCTTTGAGGTCGATTTCGCCCGCTCGCGCGGGCTCCAACAGCGGTAATAGAATCCCTGTTGGAGCCCGCGCGAGCGGGCGATCGCCGTGGAACAAATCCACCACCATACCGGTACAATGCGCGCCGTTTCCTGAGAATCATCGACACGAGACCCGCAATGCAATACGACCACATCAAGGTCCCCGATGGCGGCGAGGCCATAACCGTCAATCGCGACAATTCCCTCAACGTGCCGGCACGGCCGATAGTCCCATTCGTCGTCGGCGACGGCATCGGCATTGACGTGACCCCGGTGATGAAGGACGTCGTGGACGCCGCGGTCTCGCGAGCCTACGGGGCCGGGCGCGAAATCAAGTGGATGCAGGTCTACGCCGGCCAGGCGGCGGCCGACGTCTATGGCGAGGATGTCCATCTCCCGGACGAAACGCTGCATGCGTTCCGCAACTTCGTCGTTTCCATCAAGGGCCCGCTGACGACGCCGGTGGGCGGCGGCATCCGCTCGCTGAACGTATCCATACGCCAGGCGCTCGACCTGTACGCCTGCGTGCGTCCGATCCGGTATTTTCCCGGCGTCTCCACGCCGATGAAGGAGTCCGAGCTGGTCGACATGGTCGTCTTCCGCGAGAACACCGAAGACATTTACGCCGGCATCGAGTTCCCGACCGGCTCGCAGGAAGTGCAGAAACTCATCAACTTCCTGCAAACGGAACTGGGCGTAAAGAAGATCCGTTTTCCCGCGAGCTCCGGCATCGGCATCAAGCCTGTGTCGCGCGAAGGCTCGCAGCGGCTGGTGCGCAAGGCGATCCAGTATTGCATCGACCGGGATTTCAGCTCGGTCACGCTGGTGCACAAAGGCAACATCATGAAGTACACGGAGGGCGCCTTCTGCCAGTGGGGCTACGCGCTCGCGCGTGAGGAGTTCGGCGCCACGGAAAAAGACGGCGGTCCGTGGCTCGGTTTCGCCAATCCGGTGACGGGCAACGAGATCATCGTCAAAGACGTCATCGCCGACAACTTCCTGCAGCAGATCCTGATGCGCCCGGAGGACTACGACGTGATCGCAACCCTAAACCTGAACGGCGACTACATTTCGGATGCGCTGGCCGCGCAGGTAGGCGGCATCGGCATCGCTCCGGGCGGGAATATCGGCGACGGCGTCGCAGTCTTCGAAGCAACGCACGGCACGGCGCCGGGATTTGCCGGCAAGGACCGCGTCAACCCCGGCTCGCTGATCCTCTCGGCGGAAATGATGCTGCGATACATCGGCTGGCACGAGGCGGCGGAGTACGTGATTAAAGGTATCGCCAACACGATTGCGAACAAGGAACTGACGTTCGACCTCGCGAAGCTGCGCGAAGCGATCCACCAGCCGAAACGGAAGAACCGGCCGCACGGCAAACGAGAGGTCGAGCACGAACTCGAGCAACTCATCCCGGGAGCCAAACTCCTTGGTACGCGGGGCTTCGGTGAGGCTGTCGTGCGGCACATGGACGACTGACACGAAGGCAGTGGTACGGAAATCCGTGTACGACCGGGACTGCCGCCTTTGTCCGCGGCTGGCCTCCTTTCTGGATGACGTCGCGGTGAAAAATCCGGGCTACTGGTGCCGGCCGGTCCCGCCGTTCGGCGATAAAAGCGCACGCCTGGTGATCGTGGGTCTTGCGCCCGGCATGCACGGCGCCAATCGCACCGGGCGCCCGTTCACCGGCGATTTCGCCGGGATTCTGTTCTACCGGACCTTGTACGAGTTCGGCTTCGGCACTCAGCCGGAATCGATTTCGGCCGATGACGATCTGCGGCTGCTTGACTGCCGCATCACCAATTCCGTGAAGTGCCTGCCGCCCGACAACAAGCCGCTGGGCAGCGAGATCAATACCTGCAACAGGTATCTCGCCAATGAACTCGAACTTATCGAGCCACGATCGGTCGTACTGGCCCTTGGCGGCATTGCGCACCGCGCCGTCGTAAGGGCGCTCGGCAAGCGACAGGCGGACTATAAATTCGGTCATGCCGCGGAACACACGATCGACGAGCGCTTCCCGCTGGTGAATTCCTACCATTGCAGCCGTTACAACACAAACACCGGCCGGCTGACACCGGATATGTTCCGCGCGGTGTTCGCCCGCGCGAGGGAACTACTTGCTCAGGCCGGCCAGTGACCGAAGAATCTCACACAGAATTCGATCCCAAAACGTTCGTGCGCAGCCTGACGCACCGGCCGGGCGTCTATCGCATGCTGAACGCGAACGGCAAAGTCATTTACGTTGGCAAGGCGCGCGATCTGCGGAAGCGCGTGTCGAGCTATTTTCAGAGAGCGCACACGGACGCGAAGACGGCAGCGATGCTGCAGTCGGTCGCCGACGTCGAAGTGACGGTAACCAACACGGAAGCCGATGCGCTGATCCTCGAATACAACCTGATCAAGCGCCACAAGCCGCGTTTCAATGTCGTACTGCGCGACGATAAAAGCTACCCGTACATTTACGTCACAGAACATCCGTATCCTCGCATCGAATTCCATCGTGGCGCGAGAACGGGGAAAGGACGCTACTTCGGCCCTTACCCGAATGCCGGCGCTGTACGGAAAACCGTCAACGAGCTGCAGAAACTGTTCCTGATCCGGAACTGCGACGACAGCTACTTCAGCAACCGGACGCGACCCTGCCTGCAATACCAGATCAAACGCTGCACGGCGCCCTGCGTCGACCTTGTGGATCAGGAAAACTACAAGGCGGACATTGATGCGGCGATCCTGTTTCTCGAAGGAAAAAACAGAAGTGTTATCGACACGTTCGTCAGGCGAATGGAGCGAGCCGCCGAGAACCGGGAATACGAACTGGCCGCGCGATACCGTGATCAGATCGGACGCATCAAGAAGGTCGAAGCCGAACAGTCGATCTCGCGAAACAATGCGAAAGACCTCGATGTCATCGCGGCATCATCGAAATCGGGTATTCACTGCGTGACGGTGCTCTTCATACGAAACGGCGCACTGCTCGGCAGCCGCAATCATTTTCCAAAGGTCGGCGGCGACCCGGCAATCGAAGTAATTCTTAACGGGTTCGTGTCCCAGTATTACCTGGGCCGCGAAGCACCGGGCGAAATCGTCGTGGATGCGGCGATCGAGGATCGGGAATTGCTCGAACTGAGCCTGGCGGACCGCTCCGGCCACAGAGTCAGATTCAAGCACAAGGTGCGGGGAGACCGGCAGCGCTGGCTGCAGATGGCGCAAACCAATGCCGACCAGGGCCTGAAGTCGCAGATCGCAAGCAACGCGACGATCCAGCGCCAGTTCGCGGCGCTCGCCGAAGCTCTGGGCCTCGAATCGATACCGGAGCGCCTCGAATGCTTCGACGTGAGCCACATCTCGGGCGAAGCAACCGTTGCGTCCTGCGTCGTGTTCAACCAGTCGGGGCCGTTGAAGAGCGACTATCGCCGCTTCAATCTGAGCCCCGCGGCGGCGGGCGACGACTATGCCGCGATGGCCGAAGCGCTGCGCAGACGCTATGAAAGAGTAAAAAAAGGCGAAGTGGCGATGCCGGATATATTGATTGTCGACGGCGGCAAGGGACAACTGGCGGAAGCGATGACGGTGCTCGACGAGCTGGAGCTCGACTGGCTGCAGGTGGTCGGTGTTGCGAAGGGCAGGGCCCGCACGCCGGGACAGGAACAGCTTTTCTTGGCAGGCCGGAACGCCCCCACTATACTGCCGCCAGATTCGCCGGCGCTGCATTTGATACAGCAGATCCGGGACGAAGCGCACCGCTTCGCCATAACCGGGCACCGACAGCGTCGCGCGAAGGCAAGGACAACGTCGAGCCTCGAACAGATACCGGGACTCGGGCCCAAGCGGCGCCGCGAATTGCTGCGTCAGTTCGGCGGTTTGCAGGGCGTGCGCAGCGCGGGTGTCGGCGATCTCGCCAAGGTTCACGGCATCAGCCGGAACCTGGCGCAACGCATATACGACGACCTGCACCCCCATGGCGATAACTACAGCAGTAACTGACGCGACGCGGATTTTCCGTTGAAAGCAAATCTCGCCAACACGCTGACCTGGTTTCGTATTGCCGCCATACCGGTGGTGGTGTACTGCTTTTTCAGTTCGTTCGCGTATTCAAGACCGATTGCTTTCGTCGTATTCGCGGTTGCCGCCATTACCGATCTGCTGGACGGCTACGTTGCCCGGCGTCTGGGCCAGACGTCGAAGTTCGGCGAGTTCCTCGACCCGGTGGCGGACAAGCTGATGGTTGCGGTGGTCCTGGTTCTGCTCGTGCAGGGCGATCCTCGCGTCGTGGTTGCCCTGACGGCGGCGGTCATTATCGGCCGCGAGATCACAGTCTCCGGATTGCGGGAATGGATGGCGAGCATCGGGGAGCGGCGCAACGTGGCGGTTTCGCAGGCCGGCAAGATCAAGACAACGCTGCAAATGGTCGGCATCGGTTTGATGGTTTACCAGCAGCCGGCGTTCGGCATCGACATCTACGAGGTGGGATTCGTGCTGCTTCTGATAGCCGCCGGCATGACGCTGTGGTCGATGGTGGTATACCTGCGTGCGGCGTGGCCGTCGATGTCGAGAAGCGGCTGAGAACGAATCCCCCATGCGGACGCGGCTTCGACCGGAGATCGTTTCCGGACTGTGGCACGCCACAGCGCGCCTGGCTTAGCCTGAACAAAGATCAAGGAAATATCCTTGACAGAATCCTTGATGTCGCACACACTCCCGTTCCATGACCCGAGTAACCGGAAAGTTCCAGATCACCTTGCCCAAGCGTCTGGTCGACATCTACGGCATCCAGGTTGGTGATGAAGTCGAGCTCGTTGCGGCTGGCGACACGATAGCCATTGTGCCCGCGCGTGTCGCGAAGGCTGCAGCGTCGACAGAGGAGCGTCTGCACTATTTCGATCAGACCACGCAGCACCAACGGGAACGGGAACAGGCGCAGTCATTTGCGCCTTCGAAGAGTCGCGGGTGGACGCGGGACGAACTCTATCGCCGTGACCGGTCTCGTTGACACTAACATCCTCGTGTACCGGTATGACCCACGGTTTCCAGCCAAACAAGCGCGCGCCGAGGAGCTTCTGCGGCAAGGGATCGCCGACGATTCCATAGTCGTTCCCCACCAGGCGCTCATCGAATTTGTCGCAGCGGTCACTCGGCCCATTGCCGGCGACGCCTCGCTGCTTTCCGTGGAAGAGGCGCATCGGGAAGTAGACGACATGCTTGCGCAATTCTCTGTCGTGTATCCGACGGAGAACACGCTGCGTACTGCACTACGCGGTGCAGCGCTCTACAAACTTTCCTGGTTCGATGCCCATCTTTGGGCGTACGCAGATGAGCGCGGCTTCGATCCGTTGTGGTCGGAAGACTTCGAAGACGGCCGCCTGTATGGCCGCGTCAGAGTGCGGGACCCGTTTCGCCTTTCTGTTCACGATCCCTCACCGGCTTACGCTCGCTGACACGCTACATCAATAGTCCGGCGTGTACCGCGGATCGTGCATGGGCCGCTCTGGACATCGTCTGAAGATCGAGGTCGCAGCCGATGAAGGTGAGGGACCTTTCAGCAATTTTCCTCATTCCTTGACAGGGTGCTGATACAAGATAGAATTTCCTGTCCCCGCGGAGACGCGGCCAAAGATTCAGTAGTACCCCTAAGCGGGAATAGCTCAGTTGGTAGAGCGCAACCTTGCCAAGGTTGAGGTCGCGAGTTCGAGCCTCGTTTCCCGCTCCAATTTCTCTTACTTTTCAGTAAATTAGGCGACCCGTCGATTTTCCGTCAGAGAATTCTCAGAAAATATTTCCTGACGGAGTTTATGCGCGGCGACCGTGTACGCCCGCGGCTGTTCTCTGACACGTCGGTCGTCGTCATCCACACTGAATGGCAGCATCATGTCCACACGCGAACCTTGCGCGCATGACCCTTCTGGTATGCGCGGGTCATGTCCGGATCCGTGTGCGCCATCAGATCCTGCACCGCCGAAACCTCGTAGCCTGCTTTCGCATAGAGATACGATGATAGGGCGCGAATCTCGTGCAATGTCGGCAGTTGCCGGTTGGCCAGCCCCTCGAACGCGTCGGTATTCTTGCAGGCGATCCGCCTGGCTTTGGAACGGCGGGCCTCTGCAATGACACGTTGAACATCCGGATGAATCGGAAAGTCGACACTGGTGGACTCGAGTTAGGATTTGTTCCGGCTCGGTACGAATGGACACAAGCTGCCAGCGAGCATGGGGGATTCGGACGGTGGCGGTGGGCAGTGACGCTAAATCCGGGGGAAATTCGGGATCTTTTGATGCAGGAAGGCGAAGCGGCCGTTTCGTAGTTGTTACGCGGGGTCGTTAATATTTGTATCCATCGCCGCACCGGTGTCGGAGATTATTCTCGAACCGACGAAGCTGCGGTTCATGCACAAACGCGGTTTCGGCTGGATAGGAGAGGGCAAATGGCACAATGCGAATGTGGATGTGGATGTGGATGTGGCGAAGAAACCGGATCAGCGTCATTTCGTCCTGGTCACGATCAAAGACTAAGAACGGATCTCGAGCATCGGGTCGGTGGCCTGGCAGCCTTGCGGTCTCTTGTTGCAGCCGCGCAAGAGTTCGCCGCAGGGAAGTTGCCATCTGATTTATTCGAACGTCGCGTTCGAGCTATTCTGGCCGCCTCGCGTGACTGACGACACGAGCACAGGAGTTGCGACGCGGTCAGACCAATCCGGATCTTGTTCGCCTGACGCTGACAGGTTCGCCGCCTAAAGCTTCTTGATGGAAGCAGCGCGTTAGCTGAGAAGATAAATGCCGATGCGTAAGCCGCAAAACGCTTTTCTTGCCATGGCGATTCTCGCAGACAGGGAGCGATGGTGCTGGAAAATGGTTTGCACGACATGCGGGCACATGCTGATCGGTAACCAGCGTGGAGCTACATAAAATCCATCGTTGACAAGTGCTGGCGTGGTTGGAGAGGCGACAGCCGCATCGAAGAATTACGCAGCCTCCGCATGCAAACGGAGTCCCAGGGCCTGGGCAACCTTTAACACGGTGGCAAAACTCGGATTGCCGTTCTCGCTCAGAGCCTTGTACAAGCTCTCACGGCTGAGGCCGGTAGCCCGCGCCACCTGCGACATGCCTTTGGCGCGCGCAATATCTCCCAGTGCGCGAGCGATGCCCGCTGCGTCATCGGGCGCCTCGACGAGCCAGGCATCGAGGTAGGCAGCCATTTCTTCCGGCGTGCGCAACTGCTTCGCAACGTCATAACGGAAGGTTTTGGTTTTCAAGCGGGACTTGGCTGTTTTCTTGCGCACAGAGCAGATCTCACAAGTGTCGGGCAAGCTCA
Source organism: Woeseia sp. (assembly GCA_040902105.1). Classification (GTDB taxonomy): domain Bacteria; phylum Pseudomonadota; class Gammaproteobacteria; order Steroidobacterales; family Woeseiaceae; genus IDS-8. The sequence continues at coordinate 27,967 of JBBDXW010000053.1, read as the reverse complement.
ATTGCCAATTTGATGTCTTGCTGTTGGGTTGAGAAAGGCCTCTGTGCTTCCCCGGATTTCCGTGGACAAGTCGATCAACACGAACCTGGATTCACGCCCGACCCTTGCGATCTTTGAGTGCGCTGATCCAGTCTCGGTACACCCTGGTCATGTGTACACGCACGATCGATTGTATCCCATAGACTACAGGCGTCAAGTTCTTCGAACGATTGGCGCACTGCCTGTCGGAGCGATCAACGAATTAAAGGCGCGCGTTCGTACAGATAGACAAGAATCACTGCATACAGCCGCGAATGGTGAGATTTGACGACCCCGCGGAGGGATTATTTGAGTGAGAAGCATTCGCGATACCGAGTCGCTGCGCACTCTTGAAGAAAGCGAAGGCGAAGGCGGGCGGCGAAAATGAGGCGGACGGCGGGCATTCGAGCTGTCGGGAGAGTACCGCATAGCCACGTTAACTGTGGTTTACATATTGTAATCTATGGTTTACACTCCAATGCTCACAATCCTTAAATCGAGAACCTTCCACACCTGGTTTTCGAAGTTGAAGGATCGACGGGAGGGCGCGCATTATCGTGCGCATTGACCGGCTGGCGCTTGGCAATCCTGGAGACGTGAAACCGGTCGGTTCAGGCGTAAGCGAGATGCGGATTGATTATGGTCCAGGCTATCGCGTGTATTACGTGGAACACGGCAAGACGATTGCTCTCCTTTTGTGCGGCGGGACGAAGAGGACGCAGGCAGCCGACATCAGGCGAGCAATAGAGATCGCCGAGACTTGGCAGGAAGATTGAGAGATGGCCAAAAAAATCAAATCGCGGCGCAAAGAGGTTTTTTCGCGCTACGACACCGCTGATTACCTCAAATCCGAAGAAGACATGATCGCCTACCTGGACGCATGTATGGAGGACGCCGGCGACGATCCTGCGTTGATCGCTGTCGCGCTGGGCAACGTCGCGCGTGCCTACGGGATGGCCCGGCTGGCGAAGGAAACGGGGCTGACGCGAGAAGGGCTCTACAAGTCGCTGTCGGCCGATGGTAATCCGAGCTTGGGCACCGTCCTCAAGGTCGTGAAAGCGCTCGGCCTCAAGCTGACGCCACGCGCTGCGTAATCCGGGCACGCCAGCTCTTGCCCGTGAGGGCCGCGTCGATTACTTGCTCGTGGAGTCGGCGGGGATGCCGGAGCCTCTGCCGGCCGCGACCCTCACCTCGGTCGGCGGACGCTTCTCACCTTCCCGCTGTTTCCGCCTCTGCAGAAGAACTGATCGCCGCCATCGGACTCGCGCCCCGACACTCTCTCGGCGACGTCGAGGTTATCGACGATTTTCTGCCTTCACCAGATCAACTCGCCTTCCGCGATGAATCGGTAAAGGTAACAATTTCATTGAGCAGATCGAGTGTTGAATTCTTCAAGGCGAGGGCCAAAGAATACAACACGCCGTATCAGAAAATGATTTGCAGGCTGCTCGATTCGTACGTCGAAAAATACAATCGCCCTGCACGCGACGCCTCGAAGCGAATACGCTGACAATCGCGTATAGAAGCGATGGGGCGAGGGGCCGCGGGCTGCTGCCTAGCCGGGGATCCACGCGCCTTTGCGCAGTGACAGGGTTTCGCCGTGTGCAGAAATTCCTGTTGTTCTGTCCAGGCGCCACAATTCGGCACAATCTGTCCAGAAGCCGACCAGATTACGTTGCTACAAATCACGCACGGACACGGTGATGAGGTGGCGACATGAACGACAAGAATGCGAACTGGCAGGCGTGGCGGGATTTTTTTGCGGCGCGAAGCGGGCGTCTCTTGCCAGTGCTCGACGATCCACAGGACTATTCAGAAGTACCGGATTCCGTTGCCCGCTTGCTTGCGATCTTTCAACTCGGTGAATCGGGCGGCGGAACGATCGTCACGCAGGCGCGCAACAGCCGAATCAAGACCGCCGGTGGACACTACGCCGAGGCAATGCAGCTTTTCGTCGCCGAAGAGCATCGCCATGCCGAAATCCTGGCGATCTGTGTGCGCACCCTCGGCGGCTCCCTGATTCGCCGCAACTGGACAGCCGACCTGTTCGTCTTTGCCCGGCGCCTGCTCGGGCTACGGCTAAAGGTCCTGCTGGTCGCCGAAGTGGTCGGGATCTGCTACTACCATTTGCTGGCCACGCGCCTGCCTGCGAGCCGCTTGCGGTCCCTGCTCGAGCAGCTCGTCGACGACGAACGTTCCCACCTGTATTTTCACTGCAGCTTTCTGCGAGCCGAAGCCTGTAGTCGGTGGCGTCGCTTTATCTTTGCAGTGGTGTGGAGACTGACGATGCTGGCCGCGGCCATGGTGACGCTCGTCGATCATCGCGCCGCACTTCACGATCTCGAGCTGCCCGCAGGCAGTGTCTGGCGGCGCTGGATGTCTTACAGCCGGCTCGCGGAGCGGCTGGTTACCGGCAGGGACACCGGCGCGGATGCCGACCGGCAGATGCTGGACGGTGGGCCGACCACGCTGGATAACTGGAGGACCTGCGCGACGACGGAGTGTTCAACGCCCAAGCGTCCCGCTCTCGTTTAAGCAATCCCCCGCCAAACCGACAAAGCACGGCTTACCCGGCTCACGGCAACTGTGACGACATCGCCGCGTTTCACGTCCAGCCTTCCACCGATCCGGCGGCACCGTTCAATAACCCGTCGATCTGTTCGGATCGCTCGGCGGCTGCAGCCAGCCGTGACTGACGGCGGCACTCCTTCTTGAAATTCGGTGAGCGAGTATCCGGCACCCAGAGATTGACCTGCCGAAATCCCAGCTTCTTCATTTTGATCCGATACGTCTGTGCGCTCTCTCGAACGGCATCTCGCTTCGTACCCATGGTCGGCTCCACTTACTACTCATATGACTAGTATGACATCAGGTTTTCCCGTCATTGTCGCCGCGCACCGGCGGGACGCCGGCACGGATGCGGATCGGGAGATCCTCGACGGGAGATCCTCGACGATCGGCGGACAGCATACCCGGCAGGTGGCCTATCTCGATCCGGATGAAGCCGCCGCGGCATCGGCTGCGCTGCTCTCTCGCGCGATTAGCCAGTTCACGAGCTCGATCAGCTCATCAGTGCCTCCGGCGGACTCTACATGCAGTCGATATTTGCCGTTGACGACGATCGACGGCGTGCGGTCGACGCCACACGCCTTGATCCAGTGATCCGCACGTCGCATATCGATGGCGACTTCGAAGGATTTTGCCGCGGCCAGGAACTGCTCTTCCGTCACGTCGCTGTTGCGGGCGTAGAATTTCGCTACGTCCTCGATACTCGGCGGCGGGCTCGTGAGCCGGCGGGTCCGTCGATCGACTACTGCCAGCTCGCCGGTCGTCCAGACCGCGTTGAACATAGCAAGGTGAGTCTGTTCGTCCACGTTCAGCGCCTTGGCGGCGTAATAGGCGCGCTGAAACATCGGCCACTGCTCCGCGGGATTGAACGATGCAGGCACCCGCGTGAGCTCGGCGTCGGGTGGCAGGCTCGACTCGATCTTCTTCATGACCGGCAGGAACTGATTGCACGCCGGACAGCCGTATGAGAGCACGTCGGTCACCTCTACTTTGCCTTCGGCAACAGGCGTTGGCTGCGCTGGCACAATGCGAAAGTAGTGGGTTCCCTCAATCCATTGCGGCGCCGCGTGGACCTCTTCGGGGTTGCTCGAAGCACTCAGGAACAGCACTGCAGCCAACGCATATCCCTTCGTATTCATGCCTGCCGATCCCTTGTTCCTGCACCCAAGCCACACCTCGTCCTGAGACAGGCAATCGAAAGCGTAAGTTCACGCCGCCGAAGGCCTGTTCCCGATCATGCGGCCCTGTCGGAATCTTCCGCGGAGGGATTTTCTGAATGAGAAGCATTCGCTTTTGTCCGTCAACCGTAGGCCCCGACGAAGCGCCGGGATTCGTACTGGTAGAATGCCGCCATCCAGTGGACTCACGTGCCGGGTTTTCCGGGAGACGCCATCAATTTGAATGCCGCTGACGAGAAGCCCATAAAGAAGGGCGAGTACCTGACGACGCTTGCCCGTGGTTTGTCGGTGCTTCGGTCCTTCACCAAGGAGCGGCCGGAGATGACACTGAGCGAGGTGGCCGTCGTGACCGAGCTCAGCCCTGCTGTCGCCCGGCGCTGCCTCAACACACTCGTGGACCTGGGCTACGTCGGCAGAAAGGGCAAGCTGTTCCTGCTGACGCCGGAGGTCATGGGTTTTGCGTCGGCATTCCTGGAATCCATGAACCTGGAGGAGGTGGTCCGGCCCTATCTGCAGGAGGTTCGGGACCGTACGGGCGACAGTTCGTCTCTCGCGGTGCTCTCGCATTTCGACATCCTGTACCTGGTACACGTGTCCACGAATCGCATGGTCCGGCTCGTGGCGGGCTTCGGCACCCGGTTTCCCGCCTATCCGACGTCGCTCGGCCGGGTGCTGCTGGCGCACCAGCCGGAGCAGCACATCGACAAGTACCTTGCCGAAGTCAAAATGCACAAGCTCACCAACAAGACCTTGACGTCGGTGACGAAGCTCCGCCGGATACTGAACCGCTGCAGGCGCGACGGATATGCATCGATCCAGGATGAGCTGGACTACGGCATCGTATCCGTCTCCGTTCCTGTGTTCGGCGCCGACGGCCGTATTCTCGCGGCGATCAATTGCTCGACCGCGACGACGCGCGTGAACCAGGTGGAGATGGTCAAGACCCGGCTGCCCCGGTTGCTGGCTGCGGCGAAAAGCATCGAGATCGAGCTCAGGCGCTACCCGATCCTCGTTCACTCGATCAAGAGCGTCAGCTCCTGATCGTTCGATCCGAATCGACCGCGTCCTGCTCGTCGCCGTCAACCCTTGCGCAGAAGGCCGCGACCTGCCGGTTGTAGGCGTGCTCCTCGGTGAGATTGCTGAGATGACCGCTGTGCTCGAACACGATCTCCTCACCGCGGGGCAGCGATTCGAGCAGCCTCCGTGCATGCTCGCGGCGGATCGCGGTCTCGCGTGCGCCGGTCAGTACCAGGCAGCGTTGCTCGAATCGCGATAGCCGGTCGAGTACGTCGTGCGGAAAGGCCTGCCGTGCCGGTGAGTAGTCGAGCAGGTCCTTGCCCTCGTAACCCGCGACGATTTCCTCGACCCGGCGCCGCGCCCGCTCGTGTCCGGGGCCGAGCGCCATCATCGGGTGAGCGAGCCAGCGCTTGTGCACCTCGTCCATCTTTCCGGCACGAGCCAGCCTCGCGAATTCCTCGATGGGAATCCGCTCTGATTCGGGTTCGTCAAGAGCGATTCCGTCGACCGCCGGTGCCTGCACGATCAGCGATCGAATGCGCCGCGGCCTCCTGATCGCGAAACGCAGCGCGATCCGGGCACCCTGCGACATGCCGAGCAGGTGCACGGTCGGGAAATCGAGAGCTTCAAGGATCCTGTCCATGTCGTCGAGTTCCCGGCAGAGATCGGGAGGCGCCTCCGATCGGCCGAATCCGCGGCGGTCGAACGCGACGACATGGAAGAATCGCTCGAGGTATCGAATCTGGGGCTCGAATATCCGGTGGTCCAGCGGCCAACCGTGCAGCAGCAGAATCGGAGATCCGCGACCCGCCGTCTCGACGTGGAGCCTGCCGCCATCGACGTCGACCCACATTGTTGCGACGGTCAGTCCGGGGACTCGACGGCCGCTCTCGCCGCGAGCCACATATCGTCGGCGATCGGCGTGCCCATTTCCTCGAGCAGGTGACCGACCAGGCCCGCGCAACGCGCCGTCAGGACGATTCCCCGCATCATGCGGGCGGGTATTTCCGCTTCGCCGAGCACCGCGGCGATGGCCGCGCTGATGTTCGTCACCAAAGGTTTCGCCAGTTCCTTGCGGACGCTGTCGGCGAGCAGCTCCATTGCATCGATGAAGGTCCCGCCGGCGCCGGCCTCCCTTGCGATGTCGAGAAGGCGCTCGACCCGCGGGTCTTTGGTTTGGTGGACCGGATGTCCGAAGCCGGGCACGGGCTGGCGCATCTCCCTGCAGGCCGCGACTTCTTCACGCGCTTTCCCCGGACGTTCTGCGACGGGCGCCGCAACGATACGCTCCAGCATGGCGCCGCATTCCGCGGCGGTGCCGGCGTAACGGTCCCCGATCCCCAGCAGTCCGGCCGCGATCGCTCCCTGGAACGACTCCGGCGCGCCGCTGTGCGTCAGGCGCGTAACGACGGCCGACGGGACCAGTCCGTGCTCCATGATGGTGACCAGCACCGCGTCGACGATGCGGCTTTGCAGCTTCGTCGGTTCCCGGCCGAGCGCCTGCAGTATCAACAGCTCGCAGAAGGAGTAGTTCCCCATGATCTCATCGACCAGGTTCCGGCCCCGTACCAGTATCTTGTCTGCGTCGAATTTGCAGATCGCCGTGGCGGCGCGAGCCTTTTTCCTGTCAGCCATCGAAAGCCTCCCTTGCCTTGTTTTTCGCTAATCGAATTTGATTTCGCTATGCGAAAATCATAGCATGCTGCCGAATGCCGTTGCAGAACATATGGGGGAGCAACAATGAAAGTGGCGATCAAGGTCATCCTGCTTTCGGTGTCAGCTGCGCTGGCAGGGACCGACGTTCTGGCGCAGGCGCAGACACTCGAAGAAATCGTCGTTACGGCCCGCAAGCGGGCTGAAACGCTGGAGGAAAGTCCGGTCTCCGTTCGAGCCTTTACCGAGGCAGAGATCGCATCGGCCGGAATCGAGACGCCGCACGATTTCATCGGGCTCACGCCGAACGTCACCCTGGTGCAGACCCAGAATGCGGGCAACTCCTTTATCAATGTTCGCGGAATATCCCAGGCGCGGAACAGCGAAATGTCCGTGGCGGTGCTGGTGGACGGTGTGCTGATGAGCAATCCGGCGCAATTCAACCAGCAGTTGTTCGACATCCAGCAGATCGAGGTGCTGCGCGGTCCACAGGGCGCGCTGTACGGGAGAAACGCAATCGGCGGGGCAATCACCATCGTTACTCAGCAACCCACCGACGAAATGGCCGGCAAGTTCGAAATCGGCGCTGATTCCGGTCCCGGTTACACCGCCCGCGGCACTGTCAGCGGTCCGGTGGGCAGTTCGGATACTTTGAAGTACCGCTTGTCCGGCTCGTACGTGGATACCGACGGCTACATCGATAATACGTTCCTGGGCGAGGAAGCCGATCCTTACAAAGACGTGTCGGGAAGGTTGAAGCTGCTGTGGGAGCCGTCCGATGCGTTCTCGGCCGATCTGCGGTTCAGCGCATCGGCGCTCGATACGCAGGCCCTTTACTTCAATATCGCAGCCGAAGTCGACGATACGAGCCTGCCGGTTCGCGTCAACAATCCCGGCGTCAACGAGCGTGATATGTTGACGTTCAGCCTCAAGCTCGAATGGGAGAGAGACTACGGGTCTTTCACGTCCATCACGGCTTACGACGATCTTGAAGAGTTGCTTACCGGCGACCAGTTCAGTTTCCTGCCGCGTGAAGAATCGTTCCTGAACGTCGAGACGAGCGGATTTGGAGACTTCATCCGGTTCCTGACCGGCGAAGCTGTCGTGGACCTGAGCCAGACCCAGTTCCTCGACACCGATTCCTGGAGCCAGGAATTCCGTTTTGCCTCCCCGACTGAACAGCGCTTTCGCTGGATCGTTGGTGCCTACGGAATCTCGACCGACCGCTTTATCTCGACCGGCAACCAGATCGACCTGGGCAACGGCGTCTTCCCGGTCTATCGCGACCCGAGGCCCTCAGTGTTCACCGACGGCATGACAGACCCGAGCCCGCAGCTCGGTCTGCTCGCGGATGGACAGGACAACTTCGCCTGGGCGGTCTTCGGCGAGGCGGCCTGGGACCTGAGCGACACGTTCGAAGCGGCCGTCTCGCTGCGTTACGACGAGGACACCCGTGAGAACACGACTCTCACAGAACCGCCGCACGGCGATTTCACCGGTATCCAGATCGTGCCGGGAACGGTGCGCGAGGAGACCTGGAGCGATCTGCAGCCGAAGCTTACGCTGCGCTACATGCCCAACGAGGACGTCACTGTCTATGGCGGCTACAGCCGCGGATTCCGTAGCGGCGGGTTCAACCAGTCAGGCGTAGGCGAGGCAGTGCCGGAGCCGGGAATCGAGGATCTTTTCGATGAGCAGATAGCCGACACTTACGAAGTGGGGGTAAAGTCGGTCTTCGCTGGCGGCCGTATTTTTACCTCCTTGAGTGCGTTCTATACCGACTTCGAAGGCGCGTATTTCTTCTTCTTCGACCCGGGTACCAGCACGCAGAATCTCGGCAGCATTCCGGAAACAGAGTACATGGGATTCGAGCTCGAGGGAAATGCGCAGTTCAACGATTACTTGAGCGGTTACTTCGGTGTCGGTTATACCGACAGCGAAATCAAGCAAGCTGCCGACCCTGCAGATGTCGGTAATCAAGCGCCGCTGGTATCGGAATACACGATAAACCTGGGCGGCGTCTTCCGTTACCCCATCGAGGTCTTCGGCCTGAACACCGACGGCGTCGTTCGCATCGACTACCAGAAAATCGGTGACACGTGGTGGGATCCGGGCAATCTTTCCGTGCGGAGCCCGGTGGACCTGGTGGACGTGCGAATAGGCCTGGACATGGAAGACAACTGGTCCCTGATGCTGTGGGCAAAAAACGCCCTGGACGAGGAGTACAACAGTGAGTTCTCACCCGGCCCGGCGCCGGGAGCGCACTTCCTCTTCAAGGCACCGCCACGGCGATATGGAGTGAGCTTTATTAAACATTTCTGATCGTGGAAGGACACGATCAGGGGAGGACACTGGTGAACGCGAAACCAAAAACTTCCGGCCGGCTGCACCATAATGCGCATGTCACGACTGACATGGAAGCCGTCAGGACATTCTACGAAGGGATTATCGGTTTTCCGCTGGCCGCTACGTGGTGCGAGAAAGCGGACCTGTTCGGCAAGGAACGCACCTACATGCATTGCTTTTTCGACATCGGCAACGGTGAGTGCCTGGCGTTCTTCCAGTTCGCGGACCCGGAGGACCACAAGGAATTCGGGCCTGAACTCGCACTGTCGCCTTTCCGTCACCTGGCGATGAAGGTGGATCAGGAGGCGCAGGACGGTATCCGCGACCGGCTGGCCGCCGCGGGATACAAGCCACCCGACACGTACATCCTGAATCACGGCTATTGCTATTCGCTGTACGTGATGGATCCGGCGAAGCTGCTCGTCGAGTTCACGGTCGACCATGAGAACGTCGAGCAGATAAACAAAGAGCAGCGCGGCAAGGCGCGCAGTGAGCTGAAGAGATGGCTCGCCGGCGATCACTCGCCAAACAACGAGGCGTACCATCGTTAGCGCAACCGCTTCATGATGTATGACGAGACAGTCGAAACCCGCCCGGTCGAGGAACAGTTCGCGATCGACCGAAAGAGCTATCGGAAGCAGATAGAGTATTTACTCGCCAATTCGCCCTTCTACCAAAAGAAGCTGGAAGCGGCCGAATTCCGCAATTCCGAGGACGTCGGTGAGCTGGACGATATCGCGAGCCTGCCGTTCACGGAGAAGGACGAGCTTAGAAAGACACAAGCGTCAGTTCCGCCGTTTGGGGACCATCTCGCCTGCCGGCCAGAGGCACTGCGGCGCGTGTACAGCACGAGTGGCACCACGGGCGCACCGTGCTACATCGGACTGACACGGCAGGATCTCGAAATCTATGCGACGAACGTGGCGCGCGGCTATACGGCCGCAGGCTTCCTTCCAGGCCAACGCATCGCCGTCGGTTTCAACGCCGGTCCATTCGTAGCCGGCGCGGTGTATTACGGATTCGACAAGATTGGCTGCACCGTCATTCCGGTGGGCACCGGCAATACGGAGCGCCTGGTCGGAGCTATTCAGCAGCTCGGCGCTACCGGCATCAGTTGCACGCCTTCTTACGGGCTTCACCTCATCGACTGGTGCCAGCAACGGGGCATCGACACGCGGACGCTGGGCCTCACGAACATGATCACGGCGGGCGAGCCGGGTGGGGGCGATCCGTTGATCCGCGAGCGCATCGAGGAGGCATTTGGCTGCAAGGTGCGCGAGTCCATGGGCATCGGCGACATCTCCTTGTCCGCCTGGGCCGAAGACGACGATGGGCAGGGCATGCATTTCATGGCGCGGGGCTTTGTGCATGTCGAGTTGATCGATCCTGAAACCGGCGCGCCAAGACCCTGGGAGCATCGGGCCGAAGGCGAGCTGGTGTATACGGCGCTCGCGCGTGATGCGATGCCGCTGTTGCGTTTCAGGAGCCGCGATCATGTGATCGTGAACATGGATCCGAATCCGTTGGGGCGGACCGGACCGCGAATCCGCTGCATCGGGCGCACCGACGACATGCTGATCGTGCGCGGAGTGAACCTGTTCCCGTCTGCGCTGCGGAGCATACTGAAAGAGTTCATGCCATACGTTTCGGGGATGCTGCAGGTCAGGCCGAAGTCGGAGGGCGTGCTGCAATCGCCGCCGCTGCCGGTCGTCGTCGAGCTCGGCAAAAGCTGCCTGACGTCGCCGGAGGGGTTGCGGCAACGCATCATGGATGAGATACGCTCACGGCTCCTGGTAACGACCGATATTGTACTCGTGCCTTACGGCACGCTCCCCCGTGAGACCTACAAATCCAAGCTGATAGATTATTCGCATGTGGAGCCGCCAAAGACGGCCTCGGGTTAGCACGATGACAACTGGAAAATTGCCCCTGTTTCCCTGCACGATCGTCGGAAGCTATCCGCAGCCGGACTGGCTCATCGATCGGCAGAAACTGTCGAAACAGTTCCCGCCGCGCACGCGGGCAGCGGAACTGTGGCGCGTCGATCCGGCTTTTCTCTCCGATGCTCAGGAAGACGCGACCCGGCTGGCGATTTTGGATCAGGAACGGGCGGGCCTTGATATCGTCTCCGACGGAGAGATCCGGCGGGAAAGCTATTCGAACCACTTCGCGACAGCACTGGACGGCATCGACCTGAACAATCCCGGCAGGGCGCTCGATCGCAGCGGCGAACCCGTTTTCGTGCCGAGGATTACCGGCCCCATTCGCCGCCGGCGCCCGGTCGGCGTGGAAGACGTGAGATTTCTTCGCGAAAACTCGAGCCGCAAAATCAAGTTCACGATCCCCGGGCCCTTCACGATGACTCAGCAGGCGCAGAACGATTTCTATGAAACCGAAGCGGAGGCAGCGCTAGCCTATGCCGCTGCCGTCAACGAAGAGGTCCGGGACCTGTTCGAGGCGGGCGCCGACGTGGTGCAACTCGACGAACCTTACATGCAGGCGCGACCTGACAAGGCGAGGGAGTATGGCCTGGCGGCGCTGGATCGTGCCCTGGCGGGCATCACGGGCAAGACCTGCGTGCACATCTGCTTCGGCTACGCGGCATTGATACACGAACGACCGCATGGTTATTCGTTCCTTCCGGAACTCGGCAATGCCTCTTGCAGGCAGGTCTCGATCGAGACCGGACAGTCCGGTCTCGACTGCAGCGTGCTGGAATCCCTTTCCGGCAAGGACATCCTGCTGGGAGTGCTCGACCTGTCTAGCAACGACGTCGAATCGGTGGAGACGATCAAGGCCAGGGTCCGGCGCGGCCTCGAGCACGTGCCGGCGGAGCACATCTTGCTTGCACCAGACTGCGGCATGAAGTATCTCTCGCGGGAAGCCGCCTTCGGCAAGCTCTCTGCAATGGTGCAGGCGGCGCGGGAGTTGCGCCAGGAGTTCGAACAGCCGGCTGCGACACTTTGACTTCCAACTGGCCAACACTCCATTCGGGAGACTGGTTATGCACAAAGTTGCCGTGATCGTCGGCAGTATCCGTAAAGATTCGCATAACGGCAAGCTGGCGCGGGCGCTCGAGAAGCTGGCAGGGGACAGGCTCGAGTTCCGCGCAATCCGCATCGACGACCTGCCTTTGCTCAATGAGGATCACATAGATGATCCTCCCGCCACGGTTCGGCGCTTCAAGCGAGAAGTAGAAGAGTGTGCGGCCGTGCTTTTCGTCACGCCCGAACACAACCGGTCCGTGCCCGCCGCCCTGAAGAATGCCTTCGACTGGGGAACTCGCCCGTGGGGTTGGAACTCATGGCTCGGTAAATCGGCCGCGATCATCGGTACATCGGCCGGCGGCATCGGCACGGCGCTCGCGCAGGCGAACTTGCGCACCATGGCAAGCACCCACGTTGCCGCACTGCTCGGAACGCCCGAGGCGTACGTTCAGTACAGGGACGGCCTCTTTGAGGGCGATGGCACGATAACTGACGAATCGACGCAGGCGTTCCTCCAAACCTTTGTCGATAATTTCGTGATGCTGATCGAAGGAACCGTTCATTCCAGCCAAGGTAGCAGACCATGAATACTGACGATCTGCGCAACTGGCTGCACGCCTACGGCAAAGCCTGGGAGGCGAGGAGCGTGGAGGCCGCTTCGCAGCTGTTCAGCGAGGAGGCGCTCTACTTTGAAACGCCGTACGCGGTGCCGTTCCGTGGCCGGGAAGGTATCGGGAGCTACTGGTCGAAGGTCACCGAAGATCAGCGGGACGTCGACTTCGAAGCCGAAGCGCTCGGTTTCGTTGGAACGGTAGGCGTCGCCAAGTGGTCGGCGCGGTTTACGCTGGCCTCGAGCGGCACCGCTGTCGAGCTGAACGGCGTGTTCCTGCTGGAGTTCGACGACGATGGCCTTTGCAGCCGACTTCGCGAATGGTGGCACGCGCGCTGAGCGCGAGAGGCCTTAAGACCAGCAAGGGATGGCCTAACGCCTAACGCCAGAGTCGTTCCGTCGCAATTTCCGCGCCCTGTGACAGCGCCGAGAGCTTGGCCCAGACCACTGCGGGATCGATACCCTGCATGCCAACGTGGATGCTGAATCCGCAGTCGACGCCGGCCATGACGCGCTCGCGGCCGACCAGACTCGCATAGCGCTCGATTCGCTGTGCGACCAGCTCTGGATGCTCGATGTAATTCGATTGGCATTCGATGACGCCGGGGCAGATGATCTTGTCGTCCGGGAGGGTGGCGTTTTCGAACAAGGTCCATTCGTGGGCATGCCGCGGGTTGGCCGCCTCGAACAACACGGTTCGCGGCTTCGCGGCCCACACCAGGTCGATGATCTCGGACATGGCTACATCGCAATGATGCGGGCCGGGGTAATTCCCCCAGCACAGGTGCATGCGCAACTGCTCGGCCGGTATGTTGCGTACGCCATGGTTGAGGGCCGCGATGTTCAACGCAACCCTCTCTCGGAACTGTGCCAGATCGAGATCGGCGTACGCGGAATGGCGGCCCATCGCGAGATCCGGGCAGTCGAGTTGCACGGTCGCGCCGGCCGCGGCAATCGCCTCATACTCGTGCCGCATGGCTTCGGCGATTGCGAACACGTACTCCTCGTCGGTCGCATAGAATTCATTGGCAAAAAAAATCGAAACGACTCCCGGTGAAGCCGCGCTCGAGAACATACCGACCGCATTGCAGTTGCTTGCGGCAAGCTCGAGGTTGCGCATGTCGGTTACGGCGGCTTCCGGATCCTTGACCGAGATTGGGCCGTTGCAGGCGGGTGCGGTGCGCTTCCGGCGTCCTGGGTTGGCAGCGACGATCTCGGCGCTCCTCGGGAAATCCGCGAGGTCCGCAAAATAGTAGTTGTGGATCGTCTCGCCGCCGAATCCGTGCAGTCGATCCTTCACATAGGTTGCATAGCTGGGCTTCGACATCTCCCCGTCATTGATGATGCTGATTCCGGCGGCGACCTGCTTCTCCACGGCTTCCCGTACCGCTTCGCCAATGCGCTTCCCGAGCGCCTCCCGGTCGACCGATATCCCGTCCCCCGCGGCCCACATCATCTGGATAAGCTCGTCGGGCCTTGGCAAGCTGCCCGTGTGCGTAGTCAAAATCCGATCGGCTTTTTCATTCATGGCTTTCTCGCGTGTCATTTAGCGGAATGGCTTGCCGGTCGTTGCCTGCCAGGCGCCCGCGATCTAACAACCTTCGGCGGCGATGACAGCGGTTGTCTTTCGTTTGCGCCACGATCTAAACCATTTGCCCGGATTCAGGCATCTTAACATTGACCTCTGTTTGACCGTTCGATCGATGGCAAGGGAGGTGAACACGCCATTGCCCCGTAAATCCGGATTACACAGGACCGGGCTCGTCGTGCTGGCGTTATCGGCCGCGACGGATGCCATGGGCGAGCCGCCCAGCGTTGCGGCGGCGACGGGAGTGCCGCCTGGCGCCGTTGCGCTGGACGGCAGGCTCGACGAGGCCGCATGGCGTGAGGCCGAGGTGATCGTGCTGACGCAGCAGGACCCGCAGCCCGGCGCGCCGACACCGTATGTCACCGAGGTACGCGTGCTGACCGATGGGCAGCATCTTTATTTCGGCTTTGCGAACAGCGACCCGGATCCCGGGTCAGTCGCCGTCCACACGCTGCAGCGCGACGACGATCAGGAGGCCGACGACCACGTCACCGTCGTACTCGATACTTTCGGCGCCCGCCGGCTCGGCTACTGGTTCCAGGTCAATGCCGGCGGCGCGCGCGCGGACGGGCTGAACGTCAACGACAACACTGACGACAACTGGAACGGCATCTGGGATGCCGCCGTAGAGCGCACGTCATCCGGCTGGACCGCCGAGATCGAAATATCGACGCAGAGTATCCAGTTCAACTCGAATCTCGAGGCCTGGGGCCTGAACCTCGGACGCTACGTCGCCCGCGATCAGCTCTCGCTGCGCTGGGCGGGCATCACGCTCGATTCCGGCATTTTCGACTTGCGCCGCGCGGGTGTCCTGCGCGGCCTTACTGCCCTGGACCAGGGCCTCGGCCTTGCCGTGCAGCCGTATGCGCTCGCCCGCTACAACAGCGCGCCCGGCGCGGACCGGTCGGGGGACATTGGCGTAGGCATTAAGTATAACTTCACGCCGCAACTGGAAGGGATACTGACCATCAACCCGGACTTTGCCGAGGCGGAAGCCGAGGAAGGCCAGGTGAACCTGAGCCGCTTCTCGTTGTTCTTTCCCGAGAAAAGGCCGTTCTTCCTGGAAGGCGCCAATCTTTTCGAGTTCGGGTACGGCCTGAACATCGGCGACGACGGCAGCCTGAGCACGCAGTTCGTGCCTTACTTCTCGCGCCGCATCGGTCTCGTCGAGGGCCAGGTCGTGCCGATCGACGCCGGTGCGAAACTGCTCGGCCATGTGGGCAACTTTTCGCTCGGCGCGCTGGATGTCGAAACAAGCGATACGGAGGTCGCACCGGCGACCAATTTGGCGGTCGCGCGGGCCGCTTACGATGTCAGCGACAAATTGCGCATCGGCACGCTCATGACGCACGGCGATCCCGACGGGCTCAACGACAACACCTTCGCCGGCTTCGACGGCGTCTGGCGGACGTCCGAGTTTCAGGGCGACAGGAACCTGACGGTGTCCGGCTGGTACGCGCATTCCTACGGCGACCTGGCGCCCGGGCAGGCGGACGGCTACGGCGTGAGCGTCGAATACCCCAACGACCTCTGGTACGCATTCGTCAAGGCCAACGAGTTCGGCGATGCGCTCGATCCTGCACTCGGCTTCCTGCCGCGCCCGGGCACGCGCCAGTACCTGGGGATCGCGCTGTTCCGGCCGCGCCCACAGGGGGGCGTATTCGATTGGGTGCGCCAGTTCGAGTTCGGCGGCGAGTACATTCAGGTGGACGATCTGAACGGGAGTCCCGAGAGCAAGGAATTGGCGCTGCTACCGTTCCGCATGACCACCGAATCCGGCTGGTTTTTCGATCCCGTCTTCGTAGCGGACTACGAAGCGCTGAACGAGCCGTTCACGGTGGCGCCGGGCGTCACCATCCCCGCGGGCGAATACCGTTTCAACGAGGTCACCGTCCGCGGGAATTCGCCGGAATCGCGGCCGTGGGTCGTCTATGCGGACGTTGGCGGCGGGGACTTCTACACCGGGACCATAAAGTTCGAGTCCGTGGAAGTCGAATGGACGTCGCCGGACGGAAAGCTGCAACTCGGTGTCAGCAACGAGAACAACTTCGGCTACCTCCCGCAAGGCGACTTCATCATCCGCCTCACGCAGCTCAATGCCGCCTACTCGTTTACCCCGGATCTCGCCCTGTCAACGTTTGTGCAGCATGACTCGATAAACGACGAGCTCGGCATCAATGCGCGCCTGCAATGGATCATCGAGCCGGGGCGTGAGCTGTTTGTCGTCTTCAATCACGGCATCGAGCCGCAGCTCGCGGACTTGAACCAGGCGCCGCCCACCGGCAACGCCGTCATCGTGAAGCTGCGCTGGGATTCGTACTGGTAACGCACTCGAAGCTCGCGGGCAATTTCGCGTAAGATCTCGCTAGCCCCGGTCGTGCAACGGGAACCTCCTGCTTCCACATCAGTCCCTCTAAACCTTCCATTCCTCGAACAGGAGCCACGTATGAGGCCGGGAATCCGCAAGGCGCTGATCGTCACCGTGACAACCCTCCTTGCCGCTCCGACGGCCTTCGCGCAATCCGCCCGTCCGGTGGAGCAGGGCGAGCCGAACGTACCCGAGTTTGAAGCGGCCTTTTCCGAACAGGCTCGCGCCCCGGCTTCAGACTCGGGCGTCAAACTGGCAGTCGAGACTTTTGCCGAACCGCTCGAAAATCCCTGGGGTATCGACGTCCTGCCCGATGGCGGCTATGTCGTCACCGAGCGCCCGGGACGGATGAGGGTCATCTCCGAAAACGGAGAAATCTCCGAGCCTGTCGCGGGCATTCCTGAAGTGCTCGCAGGAGGACAGGGCGGCCTTCTCGATGTCGCAGTCGGCCCGACCTTCGCCAAGGAGCGCCTGATCTACTGGACTTACGCCAGGCCGCTCGAGGGTGGTAAGTCCGTGACCGTAGCGTCGTGCGGGCGCTTGTCCGAGGATCGCTCCAAGTTCACGGACGTCGAAGACGTCTTCGTGCAGGAGCCGCCGTCGCCGACGCCGGCTCACTACGGCTCGCGCATCGTGTTCGATCGCGACGGCCACGTCTTCATCACCACGGGCGACCATTTCACCGCAGCAGAGCGCGTGCTCGCCCAGGACCTCGGCACCACCTACGGCAAGGTGATCCGCGTCAATCTCGACGGCTCGATACCCGAGGACAATCCAGTCGCGAACCAGGATGGCGCCATCGGTTCCATCTGGACACTCGGCCACCGGAACATCCAGGGCGCCACTCTCCATCCGGAAACAGGCCGGCTCTGGACCATCGAGCATGGGCCGAAGGGCGGCGACGAGCTGAACCTGAGCGAGCCGGGCGCGAACTACGGCTGGCCTGTCGTCAGCTACGGAGAAAACTACGATGAAAGCCCGGTGGGCGAGGGTGTCGAGCGGCATGGCGGCGATTTCGTCGAACCGCGTTACTACTGGGACCCCGTGATCGCCCCGGGAGGCATGCTCTTCTATCAGGGCGACCTGTTCGGTAACTGGCGGGGCGATCTGCTGATCTCCTCCATGATGCCCGGAGCCCTGGTGCGCATCGAGCTTGACGGCGACACCGTGAAGGGGGAAGAGCGCTTGCTCAAGGATCACGGCCGGATTCGCGACATCGTCGAAGCCCCCGACGGCGCATTGCTCGTCCTCGTGGACGCCGGCGCAGGCGCCGTTTTGCGCCTGACCCCGGACCAGTCCGCGGCCGTTGACGAGCCGCAGGAAGCCTGGCAGGCCGAAGGCTTCGACCGGCCGGAGTCGGTGATCTTCGACAATGCGCGCAACGTGCTTTATGTTTCAAACGCAGGCGAAGATGAGAAGAGCGGACAAGGCTACATCTCCAGACTCACGCCCGATGGCGAAGTGATCGAGGCGCAGTGGGTCACCGGCCTCAAGGGGCCGAAGGGCATGGCGGTTCATGACGACCGGCTCATCGTCGTTGACCTCGAAGAAGGCGTTATCGCCGAAACCTACGATGCGCCCGATGCCGAGTTTCTCAATGACCTTGACGGCATCGAGTCTGATGACAAGGGCAACTATCTGGTCACCGATTGGGTCGCCGGCGCGCTCTATCGCGTTCAACCCTCCGGCGAAGCCGAACAGTTGCTCGACCTCAACCAGGGCAGCGCCGACCTCGAGTATCGTGGCGGACAAGTGCTGATCCCGATGATGATGGACGGTGTCTTGCGCGCCTGGCGCGTCGACTGACAGAAGCGCGCCGGGCCGCGACTTGATTGCTCAGGTGTATGATGTAATATGTCATCATGCATCGAACACAGATTATCCTTGAAGATTGGCAATACCAGGCGCTACGCGCCCGCGCTGAGCAGGAGAACCGCAGCATTTCCGATCTGGTGCGCGACATCCTGAAGACCGCACTCGCCCAGCCGCCGCGTCAAAAAGGCCGGCTCGAAGAAATCGAGGGTATCGGCGAGGATCCGGCTTCATACGGGCGAGCCCACGACCGCAACCTGTATGGCGGCGACGGCGAGGATTGATGGATCGCCTATTCGTCGACACCAGCGCCTGGTTCGCCTATGCCAACCGCAAAGATCCGGAGCATGCCGCAGTCCGCGCGGTATTCAGGGAATCCGGCGGCAGGATCACCACCTCCAATTTCATCTTCGATGAAACGATTTCCCTGTGCCGTTATCGCCTGGGACATGCAGCCGCAACCAGGGTCGGCTCCGTCCTGCTGGATACCAACACCGTCGACCTCATACGGATCACGCCCGAAGACGAACAAGCGGCGTGGACACTGTTCTGCCAACGGCCTGATCAGCGCTACAGTTTCACCGACTGTGCCTCGTTCGCCATAATGCGGCGACTTCGAATCGGCACCGCGTTGGCTCTGGACGACGATTTTCGGATCGAGGGGCTCCAGGTGGTCCCGTGAAGCGTCGGCAGCGGCAAGCCGCCGGCAGCCGCTCAGGCCGTCCAGGAGATTGACGTCGGGGACGATCATTCCGCCGGGCGTGTTCCGGCGACGAAGTCGCCGACTTCGAGATCATCGACGAGCTGGTTGGGCTTGTCCGGGTCGATGCCGGGACGAAATCCGCCGGCGTGAGCCTGCACGGTAATGCCCTGTAGCAGGTGCTCCGCCATCCGGCGGGCGAGTTGCTCCGGGTCGGCGTCCGGCGCACCGGTACTTTTGATCTCGCCGGTGCTGACCAGCATTGCCAGGCCGTGGACCAGCGACCAGGCCGTCGTCGCAAGCTCGAGAAGCGGGCGATCCACGTAGAGGCCGGCGCGCACACCATTGTAGACGAGGCAGCCCGGGGCAGGGCGTCACATTTCAATGACCAGACGGTTCCGGAAACCATCATGTATGCGTTCATGGGCATCGGCTCGGTCGTGCTGGTGGCAGCGCCGTTTGTCATCGGCGTATGGATGCTGCGGGCGTGTGGGCGACGGCTACGGCACGATCCGCGGCGCCTAGGGGCGACGCTCGGATTGATCATCTCCTCGGTCGCTACACTGATCGTCGCGGGCTACTTGTCGACGCAGGGCGGCCACTGGGTGGGCAATGTCGCAACGGATGCCGGCGGATTGCCGGTAGTCGGCTGGTCGCCGCGGGTCGGCGACCTGCGCGTGCCGCACTTCTTCGCGACCCACGCGATGCAGGTCCTGCCGCTAGCGGGCCTGGCGCTGTGCAACTCGGGCAGGCGCGGATACCCATACCTCATTGCCGCAAGCGCGGCCTACCTGTTGTTCACAGCAGCAGTGTTCGTACAGGCTCTGCTCGGACGGCCGTTTTTCAGTCTGGCCGCGTACTGAGCGGACGACGATTGCATATCCCGGAGCGTGCGGCGCGATTCATCGAAAAGAGAACGGGGAGGGCGGCCTGGGTCTTCAATACACATTTCGATCATGTCTCGCAGCCGTCCCGGCTGACATCCGACAATCGCGATGGCCGGCATCCGTCCGATCACTACCCGGTGTATGCGGAGATCGCGCTGCCGGAATAGAATGAGACATGGCTCGCCCCGTGGCTCTGCAAAAAATCGATCGCTTTTACCTTGAGCTCCGCCGGCGCAAGGTCATCCGGGTCGCAGCCTTCTACATCATCGCTTCGTGGGTCGCCATCGAGGTCGCTTCGGTTATTTTTCCGAACCTGATGCTCCCGGAGTGGAGCGTTCGCCTGGTCATATTGGTCGCCTTCTTCGCGTTCCCCTTCGTTCTGGTCCTGGCCTGGGTTTTCGATATCACGCCGGGAGGCGTACATCGTACACCCGAGGCCGCGGCACGACCCGCGCCCCCGGAGCGGTCGCTCGCGGTCCTGCCGTTTCGCAATATCGGAGGTGATCGCGAAAACGAATATTTCTGCGAGGGCCTGGCCGAGGACCTTCTTATCGTCCTGTCCCGGGTCGAAGGTCTCCGGGTCGCCGCGCGCAGCTCGGCATTCGCGTTTCGCGACGGCACGAGCGACGTGCGCACCATCGGCGAGAAACTGAACGTCGCAAATGTGCTTGAAGGCAGCGTACGAATGAGCGACGGCCGGTTGCGCATTGCCGTGCGCCTCGTCGACACCGTCGACGGATTTCAGCGCTGGACTGAAGTGTTCGACCGCGAGCAGGGCGATATCTTCGAGATCCAGGACGAGATCTCGCGCGCGGTGTTCGACGCGCTGGACGTCGAGGTCTACGGTGCGAAACGCCCGCGCGTCGTTCCTGGCACGCGCGATATCGAGGCCTACAACCTGTACCTGATGGGCCGCCATCAGTTTCACAAGCGTACCGAAGAGTCGTTGCGCAGCGCGGTGCGTTTTTTCGAGCAGGCTACGGAACGGGATTCCCGCTTCGCCCTGCCGTATAGCGGACTCGCCGATTCCTACTCACTCCTGAGCGCCAGTGGCGAGGGATACGGGCAGATCCCGGTTGAGGAAGCCATCGCGCACGCCGCTCCGATGGTGGAACGGGCCCTGGAGCTCGATCCGCGCCTGGCGGAGGCGCACGCGTCGCGCGGCTTCCTCGATCGCCTGCGGGAGGATTCCGCGGGGGCGGAGCGGGCGTTGCGCCGCGCGCTGGAGCTCAATCCCGATTACTCCACGGCGCGGTCCTGGCTCGGTCTCACGCTCACGGACCTCGGCCGGTTGCGTGACGCGGGCGCGGAATTCCAGCGTGCCTGGGACGCCGATCCGCTTTCGCCCATCATCGGCAGCAACCTGGGCTTTTCACTGTTGAAGTCGGGCGAGCTCGATGCGGCGCGCGAACACTTTCAGCGCGTCATGGAGATCGCCCCCGAATTTACGGTGGCGCATTCCGGAATGGCGCAGCTCGAGAGCAAGTCGGGCCGGCTGGAAGCGGCGGCGGAATGGTGGGAGCGCGCGAGCCGTATCAATCCGCATCGCGCCTACTACCCGGCGAACCTCGCCCTGCTGCAACTCGATCGGGAGAATCTGCTCGCGGCCGAACAATCCTTGCAGCGGGCGGAAGCCATCGCCCCGAGTGACACGCTGGTCGTGCGCACCCGCATGGCCGTACTCGTCGCCGCCGAGCGCGACGCCGAGCTGGTCGCCTTTACGGAGGGCCGCCTGGAAGGCGAGCGCTCCACCGCCGAAACGCTCGCCAACGCGGCGCTCGCGCAACTGATCTGTGGCCAGTCGAAGAAGGCGCTGCTTTACTACGAACGCGCCGGCGGCAACCTGCAGCAGTCGGTCTCCGACGCCCTGGTCTGGACCTGGCGATTTCCGCACGGGTTGTATTACGCCGATGCGTTGATGCGCACCGGCGGCCGCGCACGCGGCGTCGCGCTGCTCGACGATGCCGAGCGGCTGTTCGATCGACTGGAAGGGGAGGGCCTGGTCAATCCCGAACTGGATTACGAGCGCGCCCTGGTGCTGGCCTTGCGCGGCCAGTACGATGCGGCCGCCGCTGCGCTGCAACGCGCCGTGGAAGGTGGATGGCGTACGCGATGGCAGGCGCGCCGGGATCCGGCACTTGAAGGGTTGCGCGAGCGGAAGATGCTCGCCCTGTAGCCAGCCATCCGCCCGGCATGGCACCCTTGCATCTCTTTCAGGTCCTGGGCGAGTCGTTCCACAAAACCATAGGCCACCTCAGGAACGAGCAATGACAAGAATTGTTATCGCACCGCGCACATGACGCGCATCGTGCTGGTTCGTCACTGCGAGTCCTCCGGCCAGACTCCGGAAGCACCGCTTACAGAAACCGGGCACGTTCAGGCGCTGCAACTCGTGGAACGCCTGTCGTCGCTTGCGATCGATCACATCGTGTCCAGCCCGTACGCTCGCGCCCGCGCCACCATCCAGCCGTTTGCAACGCACACGGGCTTGCCTGTCCATCTCGACGATCGCCTTGCCGAACGTCGAATATCGCCGGAACCCATCGCCAACTGGCGGGACTTCGTCCGGCGTTCATTCGACGACCCGGATGCACGCGCTCCCGGAGGAGAATCGGGCCGCGAAACTCTTGCACGAGCGTGGGCTGCAATCGAAACAGTGCTCAATGGCGGTCGTCGCCTTCCGGTCGTGGTCGGCCACGGGCAATCGCTGGGTCTCGTCCTGCATTCTATCGATCCGGGTTTCGGCTATGCCGGCTGGGAAGCACTGCGGAACCCCGACGTGTACCTGCTCGAAAGCAAGCACGATCGAGCGTTCACGTTCACGCAGGTATAGTCAGCTTGCTGCAAGGCTGCCGCAGGTGCATCCTGTACTCTGACAAACAGCGAGTTTGGTGAATTGCCGGGGGTAAGTTCTTATGCAAACATTTGTAATACGCCGTCGCAGTAATTGGCGGGATGCAGCAGAACTGGAAGCTGCGGCAGCCCGCTCCTCCAAGGTCGGCAAAGAAGAAATGCCGACCAAGGTCCGCTGGATTCGTTCCTACGTGGTGCAAGAGGACGACGGCCGCCTGGGGACCATCTGCATCTACCAGGCTACCGACGCTGAAGCCATCCGTGAACATGCCCGGCGTGCCGGCCTTCAGGCAGACGAGATCACTCCGGTTGTAAACACGGTCATCGTTCGCGACGACCCCACCAAGGAATCTGCAGCGCCCTGATCGCGAGACAAAGGCAGATCTACCAGCCCCGCACGCGCGGCCAGTAAGCCCTGACAACCGAGCCGTTATCCTCTAAAACATGATAACCGTCATGTTGCGCGGCGGTTGCGCACGCATGGTTCGGCAGCAAGCGAACGCGGGTTCCGACCGACAGGTTGGGTAAGCGAGCGTGCGATCCGGGCCTTATAGCCAGGATGCCGTGCTCCTGGTTGGTCTCTGTCATGATCAGATCCTCGAGCACCTGGCCACCGACATCGCACACGACGCCGTATCCCTGGTCCACGGCTTGCCGCGCGGTGCCGCGATCGCGGGACATCGCCATCCATCCGGCATCCACGATGATCCAGCCGCGCTCGTGCTGGTGACCGATCACCGTCGCCATCACGCTCATCGCAATATCCGACATCGAGCAGACTCCGATCCCGGCCATCACGAGGTCGAAGAAGACGAACACGCCGGCACGTACCTCTGTCACACCCGTCAGGTCGGCGGCAAAATGCGCCGTAGGAGAGGACCCGACGCTGACGACCGGACACGAGAGCCCGGCCTCACGAAGCCGTGTTGCCGCCTTCACGACAGCGGCCCGTTCCTGCTCGGCTGCCTCACGAAGCGCATCTTCAGACGTCGCGCCGTACGATCCGCCCGCGTGCGTGAGAACGCCGCGAAGTTCCGCGCCGCTGGCGTCTATCTGACGCCCGATATCCAGGAGAACAGTCGCATCGGGTTTTACTCCCGACCGGTTGCCGTCGCCATCGATTTCAATCAATGCGGGAAGTCGGTCGCGGTAGGCCGAAACATACTCGCCAAGCGCCCGCGCCTGGTCGAGACTGTCGAGAATGACACTGAGATCCACGCCCCACGCCCGGAGCGCCGCAACCCTCATGAATTTATCCGGAGAAATTCCGACTGCATAAACGATGTCACGCACCCCGGCGGTTGCAAAGTACTCCGCCTCGCGCATTGTCGAAACAGTTGCCGGCCCCGCGTTGCCCGGCATCAGCAGGCGCGCAATGTCGATGTTCTTGCAGGTCTTGAGATGCGGGCGCAGCGGCACGCCATGCATCGCCAGTTTTTCCTTCAGCCGCGCAATATTCCGCCGCATGCGGCCGGTATCCAGTACCAGGCAGGGCGTTTCGAGATCGCTCAGGGGGATGAACAGTTCCGAGCGGGAAGTCAGTTTATGGATAGCGTCGACGTCGAACTCTCCTCGGCTTCTGCCACGATTCCGCAATGAGCGTGGTTCGCGCTGCTCGTCCACGAAGATTTTTGATTGACGGCTGAACGTAGCCGTCCTGTCTCAGCCCGGCAAATGTCCGTGCTCGAGGACGGAGCGGGCCGCTGAATCCAGACCGTTCCACGCAGCGTCCGTCAGGAAAGAACCTGTGCTGACGCGGCAGACACCCAATGCGAACAGTTCCTGCGCCTGCATGCCCGGGAGCAACAACACGTTGACAGGTTTTGGTGCGACGGCATCGACAATGGACTTGATCTCTCTGGATTTGCTGACCCCGGGGGCGTACAACACCTCGCCTCCGGCCTCCGCGTAGGCTTTCAGTCGATCGGTAACGGCTGCCAGATCGGCCGTGCCGGTCAGGAACCCTTCACAGCGTGCGACCAGCAGCACGTCGTGCCCGGTATCGTCGATGGCCTTTCGTGCGGCCCGAATGCGTGCAACGGAAATTTCCTTTGGATACAGGCCGGCGCCGCTGCGGTCTTCGACAGACAGGCCGGCCACGCCGGATTCGATCGCAAGCCTGACACTTTCCGCGAGCTTTTCCGTCGAATTGCCAAAGCCGGATTCGAAGTCCGCGTTGAGGGGCAGGTCGGTCGCGGCGCAAAGCTCGGCCAGGTGTGCCAGCACCTCGTCTCGGGTCATCTGATAATCCTTGCGGCCGCGCGATTCGGCGAAGCCCGCACTGGTACTGGCGACGGCTTTTGCGCCGAGCGCTTCCAGCCGGCGCAGGCTGCCGAGATCCCACGGATTCGGCAATATCAACGAGCCTTGCTCGTGCAGCTTGCGGAATCTGTCGCGTTTGGCTTTTACAGTCAGGCTCACTGGATTTCTCCTGATAAAGGGCGTGCCATTATAAGCCGCGACCGGGGTCGAAGTGGCCGGAACCGGACTTCACTGTTGCAGCGCGAATCGACTGGGTCATTGCGGCGACAGCTGGAACGAAATACAACAACGGCAACAGGGACGCGAGGGTGATTGCGCGCATGCGGTGACGTGCGTGCCGTCCCGGTCAAACGCGTTCATCTTTCACCATCACCGCGGTGATGACGCGTACGACCGCCACAGGATCGCCGCCGCGAAGGATATTTGTCCCGGACACCCCGGGAATCTTTGTTACTGCCTTTAATACTTCGCTACAGATCGATTCGGCTTCAGCGGCAAAGTCGTGTGCCTCTTCGAGGCGCTTGATCATCGCGCGAGGTATCAACAGCGGCCGCCGCGCGCTTTGCAATTCACGCACCGTGTCCATCGATTCCAGCAGCGGCACTTGCACGATGACCGAGACCCGTTCGAGCGCCTTTCTTGCCACGAGCGCCGCCATGTATTTCTTGAGTATCGCGACGTCGAGACAAGGCTGGGTTTGCACGAACTTGGCGCCGGCGGCGGCTTTGCTGTCGATACCGTCCGCCGACCAATCGTCCGGAGGGGCAATAATGGTGACATTGGAGCCGAGAAAAAAGCCCGGCGAGGGAATAAGGCGCTCGTTCGCGCTGATTGCCTGTGCCGTCGCGAGAAGCCTCTGAGCGCCGATATCGAACACGCCTTTGATCCGTTGTTTATGGTCTGCCGGCAGTTTTTCGCCGCGGCTCAGAATGAGGCTGGTCACGCCCAGCGCCGCAGCACCCATCAGGTCGCTCTGCAATGCGATGCGATTGCGGTCCCGGCAGCTCATCTGAACGATCGGATCCGCGTTCGCCTGCAGTGCAAGGCTCGCGGCCGCAAGCGGGGCCATGTGGGGCTGGGTCGAGGGGTTGTCACTGATCTGTATCGCGTGTACGACCGGTTGCAGTGTTTCGACAAAATGCCGGACATCCGTTGCGGTCGTGCCCGGCGTAAGCGGCAATTGTGCGGTGATGACGAAGTCGCTGTTGCGAATCGCATCGCGGAATGTCTTCACTGGCAGCTCGACTCCGCAAGTGATGGACAGGTTCCGGAAACTGGATGAATCATTGCACCGATTCGGGATACGCGCCGGAAGCAGGTTCGATCCAGGGGATTTAGGGTAACGACGCGATCGCAACGCGGCTGCTTTTCACCCTGCTGCCGGCGTCGTCACGAGCCGTCCACGCCGCGATGACAAAGTCTCCGCTTCTCGCGACTTGCGGGACGCTCAACGGCGAAACATCCTGATCGCCGCTCACGATTTGCACCGGACCGGCCTGGCCGCCCGACGCAACACGACGCAGGCAGACTCTGGCGTTGTCGTCGGATTCCTTGCACAGCCAGCTGACCGCGACATCGCCGCCGTTCAGCATCGCGATGCCGACGCGGCCGAATACATCACCATCGGTGACATCAACCGGCGCCGAGAAACTCTCGCCACTATTGCTCGATCGCGCCACGCGCACTTTCGGCTCATCACCGGCCGCGGTAAACCAGGCAACGGCCACCCGGGTGCCGTCGGCGGCGATCGCCGGACCGTTGACCGGGCATCCGCCGATCGTCCATCCGTCGTTCGCGACAGGCCGACCGGATTGCCATTCGCCATCGACGAATCGTGCGAGCGAAATGTCCCTTGTTTCGTCAGGCGTTCGATCGCGGTAGACGGCGACCGGCCCCGCATCGGTCACCGCCACATCGGTCTGGCAGCAATCACAAATCAATTCATCGACCTGCATTTCGCGTGTACGTGCCAGGTCACTCTCGTATGTGGCGCTTCGCAAAGTCATGCCCTGTAACGGAGCGTCCGGCGACCAGTCGTTCGCCATGTTGCGGCCATCGAGCCAGACAAGACCGACACCGGAGGCTTGCGGAAAGAGCGTGACAAAGCCGTGCTCCGTCGGCGTACCGTCGTCGTGCGGCATGACAGGCTCGGACCATGTGCCGCCACCGTCCGCCGAGAGCGAGAAACGAACATCGTACGCATAACCGCCGGCCGGTTGCCGCACCAGCCAGTGTGCAGCCCGGAGCGAATCTGAAATCGGTACGACCGACGGGAAATCGGCCCAGTTGACGAACCAGTTGTCGCCGCGCGCGACCGTGCTCGGAGCGCTCCACATTTCGCCGTCCAGGATCGCGTACTTCAGGCTGTGACCGCCGTCATGCGCTTCAAGCCAGCTCAAGGTCAGGGTCCCGTCGGGTCCCGAGGCGAGGTTGGGGCTTGAACTGTCCGGCGCGGCCGGCACGTCGATTGCCTGCCAGTCGAGACTGGCAGGTTCTTCTCCAGACTCGGGCGCGCAGCCATGCAGGGCGGCACCGGTCGCAAGAATCAAAAAAGCAGTACGTAAACGATTCATCGGGCACATCGCGCGATTATGCAGTCCGTCACAGAATGAGCAACAGTCAAATTGATTCCGAAGGGCGGGGCGGTATACTGCGGCGCCTGCACGATGGGTATGCTATGTTTTCCTCGGCCGGATGACAGATTCGGCGGGCCTCCGGCTAGGTGGCAGAGTGGTCATGCAGCGGCCTGCAAAGCCGCGTACGTCGGTTCGATTCCGTCCCTAGCCTCCAGTATAATCAAAGAGTTATACAGATTTTTGTAGGTATTTTCGAGTGTCCAGAACGCGCTGATGCTGCGAACGACAAATTGCCTGCAAATGGGATTAAAACAATAGAACTCAAGGACGGGTCCTCCCAAATCAATCCCGACGAATCTATAGAGAGTCCCCGCTAGACTTTCGCCATCATCAAAATCGGACCCATCATCATGAAGCTTTTCAAGCTCATCGTGGGGCCGTTTCCGGTGTTTCCGTTCAGTCAACAATACGCCGTCTACGACTGCAATCGGCCGAGGCTGTGTGAAAAGATGCGTTTGGGCAGCGATATCGCCAGCTGATCGAG
>JBBDXW010000052.1:159579-318757 GCA_040902105.1 Woeseia sp. | reverse complement strand
CCATACACCCCTACCCGTTCGGGTAGCTCTTGGTTTCTCAGGTATATAATCGCCAGATTGTGCCCATATGCAGTGATATAAAAGCCTATACTATCGGCCGATGGGAAACAATCCAACAATAGCGTATCTCGGTATACCCGGGAAAAATGCGCAGAAACCGGGAGGCCGCGGTGGAATTCAGGGGACCAGGTGCTGCAGATTTTGACAACGTCCGTTCTCTGAACCGGGCTTTTCTCAGGCTGGTCCGATGCGACCCGGAAGCCCGCAAATGCCTGCAGGGCTTGCCGCCCGCGCTGGCCGCCCGCCTGTCGTCGCTGCAGGATGGCGAGGTGGAAAGACTCGCATCGACGCCGTTTCTGCTGTTGTCGTTTCGCGAGCGGGACGACGACTTCTGGGAGGCCCTGTTCTCCGAAAACCCGAATCGCGATCTGTTTACGGTGCCGAGCCCGCCGAACGACGATCTTGGCCGGCTGATCGCGGCGGGACTCGGCTTCGTCTGGCAACTGGCAAGGCAGAACCCGTACGCGGCCAGGCTCATCTGCGGCGCCAGCCTCCACTGGTGCGAACAGCTGACCGAGTGCACGATCTTCCAGATCCTCGCGACGGCCGGGACTCGCTCGGACGTCCTGACGCTGCGCTGCGGCGCGGAAGCCGGGCTCTGGACCAAGCTGCTCGCCAGCGGCATCAGCAGGGAAAAGCAGGTGCGCCGCGCCGCGCACATCAGCGCGCTGCAGTCGGTTCTGACGCGGGCGTCGATGCTGGACCGCAAGAAATGGGCCGCTGCCGCCTGCGCTGTCCGGACACCGACGCTCAAGGTTGCCGACGAGACGGAATCGTAGGTAGACCGGAACATGGACGTTGTCGCCGCGTATACAATACGCGGCGCGATGCATGCCCTGTCGATACGAAATCTCACCAAGACCTATCCGAACGGCGTAGAGGCGCTGAAAAGCATCGATTTCGACGTCGACGCCGGGGACTTCTACGCGCTGCTCGGCCCTAACGGCGCCGGCAAGACCACCGCCATCGGCATCGTCTGTTCGCTGGTGAACAAAACAGGCGGTAGCGTTGAGGTCTTCGGACACAGCATCGACCGCGAACTCGAAACGGCAAAAGCGTGCATCGGACTGGTGCCCCAGGAAATCAACCTGAACCTGTTCGATACGGTGCAGAACATCGTGTTGAACCAGGCGGGCTACTACGGCATCGGGCGCCGCGTCGCCATGCAACGGGCCGAGAAGTACCTGAACGAATTGCGCCTGTGGGACCGCCGCTTCGAACCGGCGAGGAATCTGTCCGGCGGCATGAAGCGGCGTCTCATGATTGCGCGCGCGCTGGCGCACGAACCGAAATTGCTGATCCTGGACGAGCCGACTGCCGGCGTGGACATCGAAATCCGCCGCTCCATGTGGGATTACCTCAGGCGCATCAACGATGCCGGTACAACGATCATCCTGACGACGCATTATCTCGAAGAAGCGGAAAGCTTGTGCCGGCACGTCGCAATAATCGATGCAGGGACGATCATCGAGAACGCGCGCATGAGCACGGTCTTGAGAAAACTGCAACGCGAAGTGTTTGTCCTGAGCCTGCGCGACCCGCTCGAAGCACTGCCGGTGCTTCCCGGATTCGAAGCCGTTCTCGTCGGCTGCGACGAACTCGAGGTTGCGATTGATGCGCAGCACGACCTCAACGAGTTGTTCGACGTCTTGAGCAGCAAGGGCATCAAAGTGCTCAGCCTGCGCAACAAGGCGAACCGTCTGGAAGAGCTGTTCATAAGCCTCGTCGAAAACCGGCAGGTGCCAATGGCTTCCGGCTGACTCGCGGCATCGCATTCACATGAACCTGAAACTCAACTGGATCGCACTGAAGACGCTGGTCACGAAGGAATTCATTCGCGTAATCCGCATCTGGATTCAAACGATCGTGCCGCCGGCGATCACGATGACGCTGTACTTCATCATCTTCGGCAGCCTGATCGGCCGGCGCATCGGAAGTATGGGCGGTTACGACTACATGCAATACATCGCACCCGGATTGATCATGATGTCGGTTATCACCAATTCCTACGGTAACGTGGTGTCGTCTTTTTTCGGCGCCAAGTTCGCACGCCACGTCGAGGAAATGCTGGTAGCGCCGATGTCGAACGCCACCATCATCCTCGGTCACGTCGCCGGCGGCGTCATCAGGGGCCTCCTCGTCGGAGGCATGGTTACGGTCGTCGCTCTCGGTTTTACGCACCTCGACGTACAGCATCCTTTCATTACCATTTCGATGGTGCTGCTCTCGTCCGTCGTCTTTTCCCTGGCCGGCTTCATCAATGCCGTATTTGCCAGGAAGTTCGACGACATCTCCATCATTCCGACCTTCGTGCTGACGCCATTGACCTATCTTGGCGGTGTTTTTTACTCGATTTCGCTGCTGCCGGAGGTGTGGCAGAAAATATCGCTGCTGAACCCGATTCTCTACATGGTCAACGCGTTTCGCTACGGCATTCTTGGAACCTCCGACATCGACATTCGCCACGCTTATCTCATCGTCACATTGTTCGTGGTCGGCCTGTTCACGATCAGCCTCGCGTTGCTGAATCGTGGCGTGGGCATGCGGGAATAGAATGTGCGGACGCTTTGCATTTTATTCTCCCGCCGAAGCCGCAGCCGCGCTGTTCGGATTCGATGCCGCCTTCCCGACAGTGCCCCGCTATAACATAGCGCCAACGCAACTGGTGCCCGTTGTTCGCGACGCCGGAGCGCAGGGCCGGGAATTCGTGATGCTGCGCTGGGGACTGGTCCCCTTCCGGGCGAAGGACCCCTCGATCGGCAATCGCATGATCAACGCCCGCGCCGAGACCCTGGCGGAGAAGCCGGTGTTTCGAGACGCTTACCGAAATCGCCGCTGCATCATCCTGGCGGATGGATTCTACGAATGGCGCAGCGAAACCAGAGGCAAGACCCCCTATTTCATAAGTCTCGCGAGCGGCGACCCGTTCGCATTCGCCGGCTTGTGGGAACAATGGACAAACAGGGACACCGGCGAGCTGCTGCAAACCACCACCATTGTCACGACCGCCGCTAACGAGTTCCTCGCGAACCTGCACGACAGGATGCCGGTGGTGCTGCAAACGGATACGGCCAGTGCGTGGCTTGCCGGTGAACCAGGGGTACTCGATGCAGTTAGCGCGAATCCGCCGGAGTTTCAGGCCTGGCCGGTCGACCGCAAAGTGAACGATGCGAAAAACGAAGGGTCGGAACTGATCCAGCGAGCCATGCGGTAGCACGCATTGTTCATGAACGCCACGACGTCTCGGCGGAGTCTCGCTTGGGGGGAGGGCTTTCCAGGATCGTCACAAACAGGGATGTTTGTGCGAAGCCCCCATGGATGGGTTCACGGCGTTCCTGGAAAGCCCTCCCCCCAAGCGAGGCTTCGCTAACCACCAACGCCAATCCGTTCATGAACAATGCGCGCGGTAACGCAAGCAGGAGGCGCGCCCGCGGCGCACGAAAAGACTACTGCCGCGGCATAAGAAAGCGCGCGCCCCGGTGTTCCAGCACCACGCCGTCCGGCCGGATTTCTTTCACCACAGGCCCTTCCGCGAGCGCGGCATCTTCCTTGTACTTGCTCATGTTGATGAAGACGAAGCGCTCTGCGGGTTGTTCGCTGTAGACGTGAATGTCGAGATGCAGATCGGGCAACTGCAGCGTGCCGTTCGCCCGTAACTCGTCAAGCGTCGTCAACGCTTCGTCCATGGACGTCGTTCCCCGCTCTGGCCGCGTCGCGGTCGGCGCCGGCTCCTCGCGTTGCGGTTCCGTCGTGTTAGGCAGGTCCCGCTCGGGGCGGTTCTTTCGGGCTTCGGCGACGATGTCGGAGAACGCGGCCGGGCTGGTCGTGGCCGCAACGGGAATCTCCGTGGCCTTTTGTGCGGGCTCGGACTCGATCGGTTCCGTGTCGCCGGTCCGGAAAAACATACCGACAAACACCGCCAGGTTGACCGCGACCAGAGCGCCGATGGCCCACCACCAGCGCTGCGGCGGCGGTACGTTCCGCCCATCCGGAATGTCGGCGAAACCCGGCACGCTTTTTCGTTGCCGTTCCGCTTCCGATTTCTTCAGTGCGTCGAGGATGAATGACATGGCGATCCCTATCGGGTCTGTGCGACGAGTTGCGGTGTGCCGCCAGGTCCGAGCAGCGAGTTGATCAGGATCTGTGTCTGGTGCCCGGCGATGCCGTCGATGGCGAGCCGGTGTGCGCGCTGAAACTCCATGAGTTGTTGCTCGAGGTCGTCATCGAACAGGTCGGAGTCGAGATTCGCCGGCTGGAAGTCGGCATCAATCGCGGCGAGGCTTTGCCGCAGCCAGCGGACGTTCTCGTCGCGCATGCCGGGGCGAATAATGTCGTTCCTGCCGTTTGGCGGACGCCAGACCAGCAGGTACTGACCGAACCACATCTCCGAGATATCGTGCAGCGGATAGCTGACCCGCCTGTCGGCGATTGCGAGTTCGCCGGTGTCTTCGCTGAGGGACACCAGCACAGGCTGATGTGTGTCGCCGCGCGAGTCCGTCAGCGTCAGCATAACCGGCCGGTCGAGTTGCCGAATGCCGCTCCACGAGCCGCGATTGAAGTAGCAGCTCAATCCTTTCGCTTCGGCCTGTTGGCAGGGCGACGACCCGGGCGATTCGACGAAGTCGACGTTCCATAGACCAAACAGCGTGCGCATGGCGGCTTCAACGCTTGTTTGCGCTCCTGCCGCGCGAAGTTGCTGCTCCAGCGTCATGGAGTCGCCCTGGGTCGGGGTATCGCCGGCGCCTTCGGCATCGACGGCGGCGGCCTGCGCTACGGTATCGTTTGCGGAGACCGGAACGCGCACCGTTTCGCCGGACCGAGGGTGGTCGCGATTGATGAGTGACCAGATGCCGATGATCGCCAGCGCCACGCCGACAACGCCGACCACCGGCAGGGCCCATTTCAGAATGACCGGCGTCAGCGACTGGCCCGACACTTCTGCGGCGGCGCGGCGCACGATCCGATTGTTCACCTTGCGGGTTTCGCGGCTGTAAGCGCCGAGCAATGCCCTGTCGCAGATGACGTTCATCAGTCTCGGTATGCCGCCCGACAGTCGATAAACTTCGCGTTTTGCGCCTGCATCGAATATTTCCCCGAGCCCGCCGGCTACTTTCAGGCGATGATCGATGTAACGGGCCGATTCGTCGCGAGACAGGGGCTCGAGGTGATAGCGGCCGGTAACGCGTTGCGCAAGCTGTCGCAAGCTGGTTTGAGAGAGGAGATCGCGCAGTTCGGGCTGCGCAATGAGAACGATCTGCAACAGCTTCTGTTTTGCGGTTTCGAGATTGGTCAACAGCCGCAGTTGTTCGAGCACCGCGGCAGACAGGTTTTGTGCCTCGTCGACCAGCAGTATCGTCCTTCGGCCGCGCGAGTGGGCCGCCAGCAAGTGCAGGTTCAGCGCGTCAACGAGCGCTTTGCTGCTGTTCCTGTCGTCCGGCAGCGGCACGCCCAGCTCCTCGCAGATGGCGAGGAGAAACTCCACCGCCGTGAGCTGCGGATTCAGAATGAGCGCGACGTCGACTTCGGAGGGCATCTGCCCGAGCAGCGTGCGCACCAGGGTGGTCTTGCCCGTGCCCACTTCGCCCGTGAGCTGGATGAAACCGCCGCTTTCGGTCACGCCGTAGACCAGGTGCGCAAGCCCCTCGCCGTGCCGCTCGCTCATGAACAGGTAGCGCGGGTCGGGAGTAATCGCGAACGGCTTTTCGTTCAGGCCAAAGTATTTTGTATACATAGTCCGGCGGCGGTCCTGCTGAATGTCGCGGGCCGAAGTCCCTATTCTACCCGTGTCCTGTTCCGTTTGCGGGACCGGACCAGACTACCTTACTTGACGCGGAGAAAGGATGCGCGCCCGGCCAACCGACTCGTTGCCGAAGCGGACGCGTATCTCGTCCACCGTGCGATCGAGTTCCGCAGTGTCCCGGCCGCGCGGGCCGGGGCCGGCGGCGAACAGATCGGCTTGCCCGCAGGGCGAAAGCGCACTGCCGCCGACGCCGAGGAGACGAATTCGTGCGCCCGGAAACTCCGCAAGCCAGTTGTTCAGCAGCGCCCTTGCAGCGTGGAACAGGCTGTCGGTGTTGTTGCCGGGAGGCTTCAGGGCCTGTTGCCGGGTGAAGGTCGAAAAGTCGCTTCGGCGTATTTTCAGTTGCACCGTGCCGGCGAGCAGCGCTTTGGCGCGGAGGCGGCCGGCCGCGCGCTCGCAAAGCCGCATGAGTTCCCGGTGCATGTCCGGACGTTCTGTCAGGTCGCATGCGTAGGTCTCTTCGGCACTGATCGATTTCTCGGGACGCGACGCCACGACCGGCCGATCGTCCTGCCCGGAGGCGCGCTCACGAGTACGTTTCGTATAACGCCCGAAAATCGGTTCGAGGAGACGATCCGGGGCAGAGCGGAGTTCCGCAATGGTATGGATCCCGGCCCTGTCGAGGCAGGTGCAGGTCCCGGGCCCGATGCCGGGAATGACCCGCACCGGCAGCGGGTCCAGTATCGACTGCAGGTTCGACGCCGTCACGACCACGAGCCCGTCCGGTTTGTCGAGCTCCGAGGCGATTTTTGCGACCAGCTTGTTTGGTGCCACTCCGACGGACGCCGTCAGTCCGGTCCGGGTCAGGATCCGCTTCTTGACCGCCACGGCGATGCGCTCCGCGGAGCCGAACAGCGCCAGGCTGCCGGTGACGTCGAGAAATGCCTCATCGAGTGACAGTCCCTCGACCAGCGGCGTGAATTCGTGAAACACGGCAAACACTTCGTCCGACACCGCCTTGTAATAGGACATGCGAAGGGGCAGGCGGACGAGATCGGCACAGCGTCGCTCTGCCTCGCGCATGGGCATGGCCGAACGTATGCCGAACTTTCTTGCCTCGTAACTGGCGGCGGCAACGACGCCGCGGACATCACCTCCGACAACGACCGGCTTGCCGCGCAGTTCGGGATGGTCGCGCTGCTCCACGGAAGCATAGAACGCATCCATGTCGACGTGCAGGATCTGCCGCTGCCTGGCCGCGGTCATCGGACCCTCTCGACGATATAGTGGGCCAGCCATCGCAAGGTGGCGGCATCCCCGCCGAAGGGATCCAGGGAGGCTATCGCATCGGCCAGCAGTTCGTCGCAGCGCTTCTTTGACTCCTCGAGGCCGAACAGCGAAGGCCAGGTTGCCTTACCGCGGACCTGGTCCGCGCCGGCCTGCTTACCTATCACGCCGGTTTCGCCCTCGACATCCAGGATGTCGTCCTTGATCTGGAAAGCGAGCCCGATCGTTTGCGCGAAGCGGTCGAGGGCGCCCCGCTTGTCGCGGTGAAGACCGGGATCAAGGCAGCACGCGGACATCACGGATGCCCGGATCAGCGCGCCCGTTTTCAGCGCGTGCATTTGCGTGAGTTCCGCGCGCGTCAGCGAGCTGCCCTCCGACGAGAGATCGATCGCCTGTCCGCCGGTCATACCGAGCGAGCCGCAGGCCTCTGCCACGAGGCGCACCAGCGCCACGGCCTGACTGTCGTCGATGCCGTAGGCCGAGGCCAGAACGCTGAAAGCAAGCGGCTGCAAGGCATCTGCCGCCAGGATCGCGGATGCCTCGTCGAATTTCCGGTGCACGGTGGGTTCGCCGCGGCGCAGGTCGTCGTTGTCCATGGCCGGAAGATCGTCGTGCACCAGGGAGAATGCGTGGATCAGTTCGATTGCGACGGCGGGCGCGTCCAGCCTTCCGGGGTCGATGCCGAGACACTCGCCGCTGGCGTATACCAGCATCGGCCGCACCCGCTTGCCTCCGTTCAGCACCGCATAGCGCATGGCTTCGTGCAGGCGCTGCGGCATATGGCCCGCTGCCGGCAGTGCCCGATCGAGACGCTCGCTGATACGTTTGCTGTATGCAGATATTTTTTCGGCGCAAGACCCGGGCAAAGAGGCGCTTCCAGAAGCTTTCAAATCGTCGAACAAGACTACACCCATATGGCGGAGGTTGCGCTCCGCGCCTGCCTCCACTCCGTGCGATGAATCCCGGGCGAGTACTCTGTCCGGCGAACTCCGGCCGCCGTGGGCTATAATTTCGCGCCGACCGAATAAGTCGAGAACCATCCCCTCTGCGGAAAATGCGAATGTGGGCCCACGCCGTGGCACAACCGAATATTGCGCTTGTTAAATACTGGGGCAAGCGGAACACGGAAAAAAACCTGCCCGCAGCCGGGTCACTGTCCGTCACGCTGGACACGCTGTGGACGAAGATGTCGGTCGAATTTCCCGTCACTGCGGCAGCCGACACGCTTTCGGTCAACGGCTTCGGCAACACCGCCATGCTGGCGCGGGTGTCGGCCTGTCTCGACCGCATGCTCGGAAGTTCGCGGCCCAGGGCGGCGATCTCGAGCGAAAGCAATTTTCCGATCGCCGCAGGACTGGCGTCGTCCTCGTCAGCGTTTGCCGCGCTTGTCATGGCGGTGAGCCAGGCGGCGAAGTTGCGGCACGACACCCTGGCGTTGGCGAGACTGGCGGGTAGCGCGTCCGGGTCGGCGGCGCGATCTTTTTATGAAGGCATCGTCGAATTGCGCGCGGACGATGAGGAAATAGACTTAGACTCGATTGCTGCGGTGGACGAATGGCCCCTCTGCGTCATAGTCGCAGTTACCGAAGAAAGGCCGAAGGCGGTGGGTTCGGCAGAGGCGATGATCCGAAGCGCGGCGACCTCGCCGTTTTATCGAAGCTGGGTCGAGCGCCAGGACGCCGATCTCGACGTCGCCCGGACCGCCGTACGGGAGCAGGATTTCGACAAGCTGGCCGCGGTCTCGGAGCATAACTGTCTCAAGATGCACTCGGTCATGTGGACCTCGAAGCCGCCCATCGTGTATTGGAACGAAGCCACGCTGAACGGAATGGAAGCGATTCGTAAACTGCAGCGAAGCGCCGTCCCGGTATTTTTTACGATCGACGCAGGACCGCAGGTCAAGGCAGTTTGCCTGCCCGAGGCTGCGGCTGCGGTCAGTGCCGTCCTGTCTGGCACGCCGGGTGTGAAAAAAGTCATTGCAAGCGGACTGGGAAAGGGCGCCAGATTGTTGCGCGATTCGCTGGACGACGACGCTTGATGCGTTTTTCTGCGAGCGCCCCGGGAAAGGCAGTGGTATCGGGGGAGTACGCGGTGCTGCAGGGCGCGCCGGCGATTTCGATGGCAATCGATTGCCGTGCCCGGGTTACGGCAGAATCCGCCGCCGACGCGCCATTTCACAGCGTGATCTCGCCGGGCCTTGGCGATCGCAAATCGGAATTTCGCTGTACGGAGCGCGGCCTTGTCGAATGGCGGGAGGACAATCGCGCTCAGGCGAATCGCGTCGACAATTGTGCGTTGCTCGAGCACGTCTGGAGACAGCTGCAGGCACTGCCGGCGCAAAGCCTAACGCTGACCCTCGATACCCGCAGCTTTTTCGATGCGGAAAGCACGTTGAAGCTCGGTTTCGGTTCCAGTTCTGCACTCGCGGTAGCGCTGACCGCGGCGCTGGTCCGGGCGGGCGCGGCAGAGGTCAGGGCGCGGGCGGCGGCCCGCGACATCGGCGAATCGGCCGCCGCTGCGCACGCGAGCTTCCAGGGCGGTAAAGGCAGTGGCATCGATGTGGCAACCGCGGTTCAGGGCGGCGTCATTGCGTTCAGCCTGCGGCCGGAACGGCGGATACGGACTTTGCAATGGCCTGCCGGGCTTACGGCCTCACTCTGGTGGAGCGGCAAGCCGGCGAGCACCGTCGACAGGTTGAAAGAACTCGAGCGTTTCGAGCGGAATCGTGCGGCTCGAAAATCCGCTGCGAGGCTCATGGACGAATCGCGTAACGTGCTGGATGCCTGGCAACGCGCGGCGGCGGCCGGGATCCTGGGCGCACTGCGCGAGTATACGGCCGCGCTGCGGCAATTCAGTCTCGAGCACGCGCTCGGAGTATTCGATGCCGGCCACCAGGAGTTGTGCGAAATTGCGGAAGACTACGGATTCGTCTACAAACCCTGCGGGGCCGGAGGCGGTGATATTGGTATTGCCTTCGCGCTGCAGGATGCATCGCAAAAGTCCATTGCAGAATTCGGCGTCCGCGCCGGGCAACTGGGCTTTCGTCGCCTGGAGCACTCGCTGGAAACGGCCGGACTGATTTACGAACACTGAAGTATTGTCCTTGAAAGATTCCCGTATAAGCGGCTTTTACCGGATGACCGTCAGCGAACGGATCGATGCGCTGCTGGAGAGGCAGTGGCTCGATGCCGCAACCGCCGCGCGCCTCAAGGATGGCGCGGCACTCATTGGCCGCGACACTGCCGACAAGATGATCGAGAACGTCATCGGCGTCTTTGGTCTGCCGCTTGCCGCGGCGCCCAATTTCACCGTGAACGGGCGGGATTACGTGATACCGATGGTGGTGGAGGAACCGTCGATCGTCGCCGGCGTCAGCGGGGCGGCCAGGCTGGCTCGCGCCTCCGGCGGCTTCAGAGTCGATGCGAACGGCTCGCTTGCGATCGGCCAGATTGTGCTTACCGGAACGCCGCAACCGGACACGACGATCAGGCTGCTTGAAGAAGCCAAGGACGAACTGGTCGCACTGGCCAACGAGCTTCAGCCGAATCTCAGGGCGCGGGGCGGCGGGGCACGCGACATCCAATTTTTCAAACGTAGCTTGCGAGGGCACGAGACGGCGCAATGGACAGTCGCATTGCATTTACTCGTCGACACCTGCGATGCAATGGGTGCGAACATCGTGAACTCCATGTGCGAGGGCATCGCGCCGCGGGTTGAAGTATTGAGCGGAGGCACGGCGGTACTGCGGATCCTGTCCAACCTGGCCGACCGTTCGCTCGTGACCGCCCGCGCAACCATTCTTCTTGCGGATCTGCGTGAGCGCGACCGCAGCGCCGAATCCATACGCGATGCGATCGTCGTGGCAACGGACTTCGCGAACGCGGACCCGCACCGGGCCGCCACGCATAACAAAGGCATCATGAACGGCATCGATGCGGTGGCCATCGCAACCGGAAACGACTGGCGATCGTGCGAGGCCGCCGCACATGCCTACGCGGTGCGGGACGGCGCGTACCGCTCGCTGACGACCTGGTCGGTCGACGCCGATGGAAATCTTGCGGGTGTACTGACGATGCCGATCAAAGTCGGGATCGTCGGAGGCTCACTGCAGACGAATCCGGCCGTGCAGGTGAGCCTGCAAATCGCCGGCGTCAGCTCCGCCGGCGAACTCGCGACCCTCATGGCTGCGGTCGGACTTGCGCAGAACTTCGCCGCGTTGCGCGCGCTCGTTACCGAGGGTATCCAGAAAGGACACATGAGCCTGCACGCACGCAGTGTTGCGGCAAGCGCCGACGCCCCGCCCGAACATTTCGATCGGGTCGTGCAGGGACTTATCGAAAGTGGAGAAATAAAGATCAGGAAAGCGCATGAACTGCTTGCCCGAATGGCGGGCGGCGACAATGATCGCGCTGGCATGGGAACGACCGGATGGACGGTGCACGGCGCGGCTGCGGGCAAGGTCATCCTGCTTGGCGAGCATGCGGCCGTGTACGACCGGCACGTACTTGCATTGCCGCTCGATCGTGCGGTCACGGTGTCGCTCAGGGAGAGCGACGAAACGACGTGGGTTATCCGGGAGCGGGACGACGAACGGCGGTTTTCGCAGCAGGAGCGAGTGCCGGCAGGACTGTCGGAGATGCTGGACCTCATCGTCCAGCGTCTCGGCCTGAGCGGCAGGGCGTTCGAGATTCGCCTGCGTTCGCGCATACCACGGGCCGCGGGACTCGGATCCTCGGCGGCCGTTGCGGTGGCCATCCTGCGGGCTTTCGATCACGTGTTCGAGCTCGGACTCGCCGACACTGCGATACACGAGTTCGCATTCGAATGTGAAAAACTCGCGCACGGCAATCCGTCCGGCATCGACAATACTGTGGCGACGTTCGGCAGGCCCGTGCTGTACCGGAAGAGCGCCACGCCGCCCGCAAAAGTTCTCGATCTGGCGGAGTTCCCGCCGATCGTGATAGCCGCGAGTGCAACGCAGAGCGGCACGAAAGACCAGGTCCTGGCAGTCCAGAGCCGCCATGCGAGAATGGCGGGACGCTACAATGCCATCTTCGACGAGATCGACGCGATCGCCGTTGCAGGCGCGGCAGCGCTCACCGGTCGCGACTACGTGCAGCTCGGTGCATTGATGAACCTGTGCCACGGACTGCTGAACGCCATCGAGGTATCCACTCCGGAACTGGAGAAAATGGTGGACATTGCGCGGCGGAACGGGGCCGTCGGCGCCAAGTTGACCGGAGCCGGAGGCGGCGGATCGATCGTGGCGCTGTGTCCCGGTGCGACAGATCGCGTCGAGCAGGCACTGCGTCGTGCCGGCTACCGCATCATTTGACTCACAGCCGCAGAGAAAAGGAATGCAGGACTACGAGAACAGGATCGTTTCCTCCGACAGCGAACAGCTCATTCTGGTCGACAAAAACGACGTCGAAATCGGTTACCTCGACAAGTCATCCTGCCACGACGCGGGCGGGATATTGCACAGGGCGTTCTCGCTGTTCATTTTTGACCGCGATGGACGGCTGCTGATGCAACGACGCAGCGCCTCGAAGCGCCTGTGGCCGCTGTACTGGTCCAACAGTTGTTGCAGTCACCCGCGGCGCGGCGAGTCGATGGAAGAAGCCACCGAACGGCGCCTGCAGGACGAACTCAACATCGAAGCCGAACTGGAATTCGTCTACAAGTTCACATATCAGGCGGACTTTGGCGATCTGGGCGCGGAGCACGAGTTGTGCTGGGTTCTTCTCGGCCGCACATGCGATGCAATTGTCGCCAACACGAACGAAATCGCCGCGACGCGTTCTCTTAATGCAGCGGAATTGCAACAGGAACTCGACGTCAATCCCGAGGATTTCACGCCGTGGTTCAAACTCGAATGGCAGCGGCTCAAGGAACGGCACGCGCCGCTATTGCAGAGATACCTCGACGGCGGCTAATCAGCCGACGTAGCGGTAATACTCGATGCCGATGTCCTGGAATTGCCGGTGGTCGGTTCGACCGACCTTTTCAATAACGAACTCACTCTGCGGAATGTAGTCGAGTCCGTTGACTCGCCGCCCGTCGTGCAGCGCCTCGTACTGCTCCTTGTTCAGATCGAGTGCAAATTCCATGGCATCGGCAAAGCGGATCGCCGCGGCCGCGTCGCGCCATTTGTCGGCGGCGAAGAAAGGAATGACTTCCGCGGCATCGCCGCTGCCGTAGCCAAGGGTCAGCAGCTCCTCGCCCTTGAGGTCTCTGCCTTCGTCCAGCGCCTGCTCGAAGCCCGCGGCGATCCAGGCAGGCAGCGCCGCGGTGTACAGGTTTCCTAGATCGAGCATCGTGTCGCTGCCGAGCGCAAGCTTGTCGAGTATCTCACGGCGGTATCTTCTGGATGCGCGGAAAATCCTGAACACCGCCATCGTGAGCGGGTAGACCTCGACGTTCAGACGCTCCGGTTCGGCAAGGCTCACGATTTCCGGCTTGCTGAGCATTTCGCGCAGCAACGCCTCAGGTTCGATGCCGGCTTCATAACAGTAGGATGCGAGCTCGGCGCGGTCCTCGGCAGTGCCCTTGCCGAGCGCAAAAAGATAGGCCACGGCCCATCCGGTTTCCGGCATTTTCCGGTACGGCCGATGCATGAACACCGTGCGGAGGCTGCGAAGGTAGTCGGTCGCCTGCAACTGGCGCTTTTCATACATGTCGTTCAAGGCATGCAATGTTTCATCGATATAACAAGTCGTCGAATACTTGCCATTGAAGACCGGGAAATCCTGGACCTGGTGACTTTCGCTCCGGTCCTGGCCACAAAAGCGCTGCATGGGTTTGCGGAAGTCCATGATCCGGTAGTCGGACGCCGAACCGGAGCGAATCAGATCCACTTCGGCCAGTTTAGGATTCTCTTCAAGCAACATTGCAA
The DNA here is from genome assembly GCA_040902105.1 of Woeseia sp. GTDB lineage: Bacteria > Pseudomonadota > Gammaproteobacteria > Steroidobacterales > Woeseiaceae > IDS-8. The sequence continues at coordinate 304,775 of JBBDXW010000052.1, read as the reverse complement.
CGGCGCCCGCCCCCTGGGTTGGTTCGCCGCTGCTGCCACGAGCGTATTCCGCAATGTCCGCGCACACGACAATCGCCTGGCTTCCTGCGCCGTCGAGCGCCAGGTGACGTATGGCGCCCTTCATGCCGTAAACTCCGCCCAGGCAGGCGTGCTTGAACTCGGGCACTTCGCAGCTTCGCGCGATCGGCGGCTTGCCCTTCGACTGGAGGGCGCGATCGACCATTCCCTTGACTATGATGGCCCCGGCGGAATTGTCGGTGCTCGATTCGGTGCCGAGCCCCAGGAACTTCACGCGCAGGGGGTCGATTTCGTACTGGTCGATCAGGCGCATCACCGCGGTCGCGGCCAGCGTGTAGACGCTGTGGTTTGGCCCGCGCACACGAAAGCTGCGTCCAACCACCTCGCGTATTTTCGGCCAGTGGTTGCCGGTCCACTCGCACCAGTCCTCGAGCCACACCCGGTACGGCGGCACATACGCCGCCAATCCACTGATTCCTATAATGTTTTTGCTCATGGACGCGTGTTGGACTGCTTCTTTGGTCGTGAAGAATGACTTGTCGATATGCCGTGGGAAACGTCGAGCCCGGAAATTCTAGTGCTCCGCGTCGTGTCTCTCAAGCAGTTCCACCGACCCGCGCTATTCGACTGTAATAGTGATGCGCTCGGAATAGACCGCGGGGTCGTGCGGGATGTGCAGGTAATCGGCAAACAAGAGCCGCAGGGTGTGCTCGCCCGGCGGCAACGTCAGCTCGGTGGATGCGCTGCCGTCGCCGAAATGCACGTGATTCGCATCGGCCGGTACCGGCAGACTCATGTCCGGCAGCTCCGCATCGATCAGGATATGATGGTGACCGGAATTCGGCGCATCATTTCCCGCCGGCACGAGGTCCATGCCTGCGACACTGAACTCTACCTGCACCGGACTGGAGACCACCGCGCCGTCTTGCGGTGTTATGAAGCTGACCGCGGCGCCTTCGGGCGAGGGTCTGCGGGTCGATGTCGCGGGCTCCGCAACATTGTCGGCCGCCGGCGACGGTGTGTCGTCCGACGGCTGCTGGTCGCTGTCCGGACTGCACGCGCCAATGCTGCCAATGCCGAGGATCGCTGCCAGCAATATTCCTGGTTTCATAATCTTGTAGATCACGGGGTTGGTCTCCTGTTTTTTCGAGGCACGATCAGATCGAGAACGCCGTGTAGAACGCGGCAAACAACAGTATAAAGGTCAGGCCGATCAGATAGGTCAGAACAAGCACGAAATATTTCAGGATCGTGATGGCCCGCCCCTGTGCATAAACGCGGCGCATCGCTTTGTACAGGTAGACCGGCACGTAAAGCGAGACGACAAATGCCGACAGGTTTGCCACCAATTCCGGCAGACTGATCCACGCGGCCATGCGCGAGAACAGCACCTGAAGGGTAAGGATCAGGAAAAAGAACGCGTGAAAATGCAGCACGAACAACAAGTGCTCGACGTAGTAGCGCTTCGACAGCGGATAAAGCATCTTGAGGATCAGCGCCATCAGGGGTAACAGCACGAACAGCGCCGCCGGAATGTTGTCCAGCAACTGGTTAAGGAACGATCGGCCGCTGTCCGCCCTGACCCGGTCACAGATGTGTTGCAGTCGTTCTTCTGTCAGGCGCCGCGTGAGCCACTCCGGGCCGTCGTAATCGCCTATTTCGCAATTGAAGTCCGGCGAACCGTCCGGGTCCAGCTGGATATTCAGACCGCTCTCTCGTTTCGTATCTTGCTCTTGCTCTTGCTCTTGCTCTTGCTCTTGCTCTTGTGCCGGCGACGGCGGCGCAGGGGCCGGCAGTCGTCCGGCGCCTTGCGAAGGAACATGGATGCCTTCGGCGGCCAGCTCGTCCAGCACTTCCTTGCGGATTTCCGCGGCGGTTTTCCCTTGTCGGGCGCTGCTGCCGCCGGTTTCTGCGTCCGGCTCGTAGAGGATGCCGAACTGCTGCTGCGGATCGAAGAACGCGACCAGAAAAAATACGACGCTCAAGACGAGGTAAGTGCGAAACGGAGGCATGAACCGGGCGCGCCGCCCGATCAGGTAGTCGTAGGTAAGCTGCCCCGGACGGAACATGAGCGGAATAATCGTTCGCCACAGGCGCGAGTCGAGTTCGAAGAGGTCGCCAACCGCGTCGCGGAGGAGCTCCCAGATGCTGATCAGCCGACCATGCGCGCGTTGGCCGCAGCGCGCGCAGTATTGTCCTTGCAAGAGCGCATCGCAGTTAAGGCAGGCCTCGATTGGCCGCGAGTCCTGCTCCCGGGTGCCGGGTCGTCGCAGCACACGGCGGCTCACCGTGAACCGGTCGGCAAAGCGGAGCACGCCGGCCTGGCGCATGTCCTCGGCCGGTCCGGCAAGATAGGCTTGCAGAGCCTGATCGCTTTCCAGTACGTACTGGACGACGCGTCCGCTCCGGCCCGTGTTATCCGTTTCGGCATCGAATGTATCGGCGCTGACAAAACCGGGCAACTCGAGCATTTGCCGAATGTGCTGCTCGAGCCAGTCGTCGAATTCTTCGACGATTTCCCGATCGATGCTCAGCGTGACTTCGTAAACGGGTCCGTGAGCGTGCGTCATAGTGTGCTGTCAGTCTTCTCCAGGAGCCGACGCCTTTTTCTTACTGGCCGACGATTTCTTTTTCATCATTGCCTTTGATCTGGCTGCGCTTCTTGCAGCCGGCCTCGGCGACTCGTGTTCCTGACTGGAATCAGAACCCGCGGCGCCGACGCGGCCGATCTCCCCGGCCGGAAAATCGTCCACGGCCATCAGCACCATCAATTTCTCGTGGTAGCTTCGAAGGCGTGCGGCCTCGTCCTTGTTAATGACTTCTGCGCTTGCCGCTTCCTCGATCTGATGGCCCAGATACTCGGAGTCGATCAAGCCTTCCTTTCGCGCCTGCCGCAGTCTGTTCTCGAGCGGTGCCAGTTGTTCCGACAGCGCAAGCGCTTCAGCGAGCAAGCCGACGGGATTACCGGGCTCGATGGTGGTGTAAGCCTGCTGACTCAGGCGTTCTCGCGCTTCGCCGCTGCGAGTGACGAGGTCCACGATCTTCTGGCCGAGTTCGTCGGACGGCGACGAATAGGTCCGGCCGCGCGGAAATATGAAGCAACGCAGGAAGAACGCGACCGGCCGGTTCGGGAAATTGCGCAGGAAGCTGTGCAAATGCTCCTGTGCCTGGTACATCAACGTGCGCACGGACCACTCGACCAGCGGCAGGTCGGCCGCCGGGCGCCCCTGGTTCTCGAAATGCTTCAGCACCGTGGAAGCGAGGTACATCGAGCTCAGCACGTCCCCGAGCCTCGCGGACAGCAGTTCCTTCTGCTTGAGCTTTCCGCCTAATGTCAGCATCGCAGCATCGGAGGCAAGTGCAAACGCGGCGCTGTAGCGATTGATATTCTGGTAGTAGCGCCGTGTCGGGGTGTTGAGAGGGACGCGGCTGAACTTGGCGAACGTCAGCGCAAGGAAAAACGCGCGCGCGAGATTGCTGATGGCATAGCCGATGTGAGAAAAAAGCGCGTCATCGAACTCGGTCAGGCCGCGCTCGCGATTCTCATCCTGCGCGGCATAGAGTTCGCGCAGCACGAACGGGTGACAGCGCACGGCCCCCTGTCCGAAGATGATCAGGCTGCGCGTGAGAATGTTCGCTCCTTCGACGGTGATCGCTATCGGCGTAGCCATGTAGCTGCGGGCGAGGTAATTGCCGGGCCCCATCATGATGCCTTTGCCGCCGTGCACGTCCATCGCGTCGTTCGCGACTTTGCGGCCGAGTTCGGTGCAATGATATTTAAGGATTGCCGCAGGGACTGCGGGCTTCTCGCCCTGGTCGATCGCGCCGGACGTGACGGAGACGGCCGCATTCATAATATACGTGTGACCCGCAATCCGGGTCAGGGCTTCGCCGACACCCTCGAATTTTGCAACCGGCAGGTTGAACTGCTTCCTTAGCTGCGCGTAAGCGCCGGTCGCATACGCCGCGCTCTGCCCGCCGCCCGCCGCGGTCGACGGCAAGGTAATGGCGCGACCGACCGACAGCAGCTCCACGAGCATTTTCCAGCCCTTGCCGGCCATTTCCTGGCCGCCGATGATGTAATCGAGCGGCACGAACACGTCCTTGCCGCTGGTCGGGCCGTTCTGGAACGGTGTGGCGAGCGGCAGGTGGCGCCTGCCCGTCTGCACGCCGGGTGTCGCGGTCGGAATAAGCGCCGCCGTAATGCCGTATTCATCGCGATCTCCGATCAGATGGTCCGGATCGTAGAGTTTGAATGCGAGACCAAGCACCGTGGCGATCGGGGCGAGAGTGATGTAACGCTTCTCCCAGTTCAGGCGAATACCGACAATTTCTTCGCCCTCCCACTCGCCTTTGCATACGACACCGCTGTCGATGATCGCCGCGGCATCCGATCCTGCCTGCGGCGACGTCAACGCGAAGCACGGTATTTCCTTCCCGGACGCGAGTCCCGGCAGATAGCGCTGCTTCTGTTCTTCCGTGCCGTAGTGCAGAAGCAACTCCGCGGGCCCGAGTGAATTCGGCACGCCGACCGTCGACGACGCCGTCGTGCTGCGGCTCGCGAGCTTGGCAATGACCATCGCGTTCGCATAGGCGGAGAATTCGAGGCCGCCGTACTGTTTCGGAATGATCATTGCGAAAAATTTATGCTGTTTGATGAATTGCCAGACTGCGGGAGACATGTCGCCGCGTTCGTGGGAGATATCCCAGTCGTCCAGCATCCGGCACAGCTCCTCGCAGGGTCCGTCGATGAATGCCTGTTCCTCGTCGGAGAGCTTCGGTGCCGGGAACGACATCAGCCGGTCCCAGTCCGGCATTCCGGAAAACAATTCGCCGTCCCACCAGACGTTGCCTGCCTCGAGTGCGTCTCTTTCGGTATCGGACATCGAGGGCAACATCGTGCGATAGATATCGAGCGCGGGGCGGGTGATTTTCTCGCGCCGGAAGTCACGCAGGTTCGGAACGACCAGAACGCCGAACAGCAACCACAGGAAAAGCAGCCAGAGAAACGAACCGGAACCAAAAACGGTGTAGGCAAAAAGGACGACGCCCGCCGCCACGGTCGAAGTGAACAGGTTGACTCTGTTGTAGGCAAGATAGATGGCGCCGCCGACAAACAGCAGAAACCACAAAAGACTCGCAACAAAACTGGACACGTTTATTTCCTTGTTTTCTACATGCTACAACAGGTTCTCTATCGCTTCGCGTTCTCCGCGCAGCTCCGCGGCCGTGACCGCCATGCGCTCCCGGCTGAAGTCGTTCAAGTCCACATCCCTGACGATCTCGTAATCACCGCCTTTGCAACGCACCGGGAAGGAATACACGATACCTTCTTCAACGCCGTAACTGCCGTCGGCCGGCACCGCCATGCTGACCCAGTCGTCATTGCGCGAGCCAAGGGCCCAGTCGTGCATGTGATCGATCGCGGCGGAGGCGGCAGATGCCGCGGACGATGCGCCCCGCGCCTTGATGACGGCAGCGCCGCGTTGCTGGACGGCGGGGATGAATTCGTCCGTATACCACGCATTTTCCACGAGATCGGTGGCCGGGACGCCGCGAACGGTTGTAGGGTGGATATCGGGGTACTGCGTCGCCGAATGATTGCCCCAGATAATCATCTGCCGAACGTCGGTGACATGCGCGCCCGTTTTAGCGGCGAGTTGCGCGATTGCCCTGTTGTGGTCCAGGCGGGTCATTGCCGTGAACCTCCCGGGGTCGATGTCCGGGGCGTTAGAGCGCGTAATCAAGGCGTTGGTGTTGGCGGGATTGCCGACAACAAGGACGCGAATGTCCCGGCTCGCGTGTTCGTTGAGCGCCTTGCCCTGGGCCGAGAAAATCCGGGCGTTTGCTTCGAGCAGATCGTTTCGTTCCATGCCCGGGCCGCGCGGCCGGGCCCCCACCAGTAATGCGAATTCCACGTCCCTGAACGCTTTTGCCGCGTCGTCCGTTGCCACGATGCCGGCAAGCGGCGCAAACGCACAGTCGTCCAGTTCCATGACGACGCCCCGCAATGCGGGCAGCGCCGGCGGAATTTCCAGCAACTGCAGGATGACCGGCTGGTCGGCGCCCAGCATTTGACCGGAGGCGATACGAAAGGCGAGCTGATAGCCGATCTGGCCGGCGGCGCCGGTGATGGCGACGCGAACGGGTTTTTTCATTCCAGGACCTTTTTAAAGGGTGATTCGACGGGTTGAAAGCACGCCGTTACTGCGCGATGCGGCGCTCACTGTACACAAGGCGGGAGAGACGCCGCAACGGCATCGGGGATCGCGACTGAGGCGGGTCCCGGGGGTGCCCCCCGGACTACGGCCGGGCGCCGCAGGGGCGCGCCGGGGGGTATTCCAGTCGCTCAGACACGGGAAACTCGCTTTGTGGAACACCCCCCGACGCCCACCTGCTCCGTGGCAGGCTTCTTCTTGGCCGCGTCGCCGGTCGCTTCCGCGCTGGGCCAGTGCCGGCGGCCCGTGACTTCAGTGATTTCAATGGGTTCCGTGAAAGGAGGACTACCGGTGCCGGGCGCGGCTTTTTGAAGGAACTTTGGCGGCCGCTTGCAATCCTAGAATTTAGTGTTATAGTTCACTATAACACTAGGTCACCAACGAGGGCGAAGCGGGGCTTTGCCGGAAATAGCAAGTGGAGTGAGAAATGAAAACCAGAAACGGCAACATATCGGATTATTTCATCGGACTGGCACTGCTGCTGCTGTTCCTGATCCTGACGGCCATTTCGCTCGCAAATCAGGCGCGGGCGAATCTGCAGACGGAAGCGCGGGCGTCGGGCTGTTTCGCGAGCACGATCGAGGCGCCGGTGCGCAGCGACATCGACGAATGAAGCCTGTCATGTCATTCGTACCAGGCGTCGAAAGCCCGGAGACGGTCGGCCGGCCTGCTAACATAGGCTCCGGTGCCGGCGTCGCCTTGCGCGGTCGCCGCGCGCCTGCCGACAACGACGAATGACAGGCATCGGACACAGAATGGATCCCAAATGGAACGAAGACCTTCCGATTTACCGCCAGTTGCGGGACCGGGTGGTCGCAATGATCCTCGAAGGCGTGCTCGGCGACGGCGACGCACTTCCTTCGGTCCGGAACGTTGCGGCGGAATACCGCCTCAATCCCCTGACCGTATTGAAAGGCTATCAGGAACTCGTCGACGAAGGGCTGGTGGAAAAGAAACGCGGCCGCGGCATGTTCGTCACGGAGGGCGCACGAAAGAATCTGCTGAAGGACGAACGGCAGCGCTTTATCGATAAAGAGTGGCCCAGGGTCGCTGCAACGATTGAGCGCCTCGGGCTGGATGTCGAAACGCTGCTGCGAAGCGTCGATCGGGCATCCGCGTCGGAACGGGGGAAGAAAGATGACTAGCCTGGTGAGCGCGCGGAATGTTTCGAAATCTTTCGGCGCCATGCGCGCCGTCGATGACGTCAGCTTCGAGATCGAGAAAGGCAAAATCATGGGCCTCATCGGCCCGAACGGTGCGGGCAAGACCACGCTCCTCAAGGCGGTACTTGGTTTGACCGACTGCGAGGGCAGCTTGTCGGTGCTCGGGCTCGACCCCTTCCGGCAGCGCAAGGAGCTGATGCAAAACATCTCCTTCATCGCCGATGTCGCAGTCCTGCCCCGATGGATGCGTGTCAGCCAGCTGATCGACTTCGTCGAGTCGGTGCATCCCCGGTTTTCACGCGCGCGCGCCGAAGAGCTTCTGGCCCGCACCAAAATACGGCCAAAGGCAAAAATCCGCGAACTGTCGAAAGGCATGGTCACGCAGTTGCACCTGTCGATCATCACCGCGATCGACGCAAAATTGCTGGTCCTGGACGAGCCGACCATCGGGCTCGATATCATCTTCCGCAAGGAGTTCTACGGAAACCTGCTGAACGATTACTTCGACAAGGAAAGGACCATCCTTATTACGACGCACCAGGTCGAGGAAATCGAGAACTTGCTGACCGACGTCATGTTCATCAACGATGGCCGCATCGTATTGCACGCCAGCATGGACGCACTGCCGGAGCGTTACGTCGAATTGATGACGTCCGGCGAAAACGCGGAACGCGCCCGTCGCCTGAATCCGATATTCGAGCGCGACGTATTCGGCAAAAAGGTGCTGACATTCGAAGGTATCGGGCGCGATCAGTTACTCGGCCTCGGTGAATTGCGCACGCCCGGCATCGCCGACCTGTTTGTCGCCAAGGTCAAGGGAGCTGCAGCATGATCGGTAACCAGGTCGCACTCATAAGGCGCGAGTTGTGGGAACACCGGGCGATCTACGTTACGCCGGTCGTCATCGCGCTGATCGTGTCGATCATGGCGATTACCGGCCAGGTCGTGGTGTCCGCCTTCGACCAGGCGGTGGACATTGCAATCCTGGGCGCGACGAATCTGGGAGAGGCCGAGCGCTCGGCTGCCATTTCGGTGCTCATGACCGGTGTTTCCGGTCTTCTGGTCCTCGCCATGTGGGTACTCACCGTATTTTATTCGCTGGATGCGCTCTATGCCGAGCGGAAAGACCGCAGCATACTGCTCTGGCGCTCGCTGCCCTGCACCGATGCGGAGACCGTGGTCTCGAAGCTCTTGACCGCGCTGGTCGTCATACCGATGGTCACGTTTGCCGTAATCGCCGTCACGCACCTGATCGTTCTTGCGCTCGCAAGCATCTGGCTCGGCTTTCAGGGGGCAAACGTGTGGCACCTCATATGGCGTGCGACCCCGTTTGGCGATAACTGGACCGGGACTCTCGTATTTCTGCTGGCACTGCCGCTGTGGCTTTCACCATTCATCGGCTGGTTCCTGTTCGTGTCCGCCTTCACCCGGCGGTCGCCCCTGCTCGTTGCTTTTCTGCCGATCGTCATCCTGCCGATGCTCGAAAAAAGTCTGATCGGCACCTCGCTGTTCTTCGAGGCACTCTTTGTGAGGACCGGCAAGCTGCCGTTGTTTCGCGGCCTGAGCACGAAGGACGTCCTGAGCTATGACGGGACGGGATTGCGCTTCGACGGTGACGTCCCGTCCGGGCTCTTGTCGCTTCTCGATTTGTCGAAGTTCTTCGGCAGTCCTTCGCTCTGGCTGGGTCTGATCGTTTGCGGCCTGTTCACGACCGCTGCCATCTACATACGCCGCTACCGCGACGATAGCTGACCCGGCGCTTTATCCCTAAGCTCGTTCCGGCGTTCCGGCCCGCTCCAGGCCGTGTTTCCTGATCTTCCCCCGCAGCTGATGGTAGGTGAGACCCAGCAGCTCCGCGGCGAGCCGCTGATTGAATCTTGCTTTCTCCAGCGCGGCATTCAACAGGCGTTTCTCCGTCTCATTGACCTGTTCCGTGAGGTCGACCGGCAATCCGGGGACCCGATGCTGCGGCTTCGAGGGAGCGTCCTTCGTGGCATCCTGCTTTTTCTCTTCCCGCAAGCGGAACGGCGAGTCGAAGGGATCGAAAGCAATGCGAGTGACCTGCTGTTCCACTTCGGTGGAACGATAGATGGAACGCTCGATCGCATTCTTCAATTCGCGAACGTTTCCGGGCCAGTCGTGCCGCAGCAGCGCGGACGCGGCGCGCGGACTGAAGCCGGGGAAATACTGCCGCTTCAGTTCGCTGACCATGTTGACGGCGAACGCGTAAGAGAGCGGCAGAATGTCCTCGAGGCGTTCGCGAAGGGGCGGCACCGTGATGACATCGAAGGCAAGCCGATCCAGAAGATCCTCGCGGAATCGGCCGTCGGCGGCCAGGGCCTGGAGATTTGCATTGGTCGCGCCGACAATCCGTACGTCTACCTGGATGGTGTCGCTTCCGCCGACTCGTTGCAGCTCGCCGTACTCGATTACGCGCAGTATCTTTTCCTGCATGCGCAGCGAGATCGTCGCCAGTTCGTCGAGAACCAGTGTGCCGCCGTCCGCACGTTCGAAATGCCCCACGTGGGTCCTGGCTGCGCCGGTGAACGCGCCGGCTTCGTGGCCGAACAACTCCGACTCGAGAATAGACTCGGTCAGGGTTGCGCAGTTGACCTTGACCAGCGGCTGCTCCCAGCGGGCCGAAAGAAAGTGCAGGCGCGATGCGATCAGTTCCTTGCCGGTACCGCGCTCGCCGACCACCAGCACGGGCTTGGCGAGCGGCGCGGCGCGGGACACATGCTCCAGCATTTCGAGAAAGGCCGGGGCTTCACCGATGATCGGCTGGACGGGCTTGTCGTTACGCATTGGCGCATTTGACCAGAGTGCGGCGAAAATAGCGAATACAGCGTTAAATCCGCCCTCTCGGCGGTCTCGAATTGGACCCCGAAGAATCTAGAAAAGACTTTAATAACAGATGCTTACAGGGTTCCCGGGGCATTGGCACGGTTTCTGCAATGCAGTGCGTGACCCTAACCACACGCAGAGGAATTACTTATGGGCATTTTCACGAGATTCAGCGATATCGTGAATTCGAATATCAATGCAATCCTGGACAAGGCGGAGGACCCGGAGAAGATTGTCCGCCTGATGATCCAGGAAATGGAGGACACGCTGGTCGAGGTTCGCTCGGCGGCTGCGCGTTCGATAGCGGACAAGAAAGACCTGAACCGCAGGCTCGAAACCCTGGAGCGCGAACAGCAGGAATGGGAGTCGAAAGCCGAACTCGCCTTGCGCAAGGGGCGCGAAGATCTCGCCAAGGCGGCATTGATCGAGAAGTCGCGAACGACCGCTGCGGCGGACGCGATCAAGGCAGACTACCTTGCAGTTGACGAAAGCCTGTCCAAACTCAACGACGATATCTCAAGGCTCGAAAGCAAGCTGCAGGATGCAAAGGCGCGGCAGAAGTCGTTATTGGCCAGGCACAAAACCGCCAACAGCAGGCTGGCTGCAAGGAGAAAGATCCACGACTACAAGATCGACGATGCCCTGGTGCGCTTCGAGCAGTACACGCGGCGCATCGACGACGTCGAGGGACGTGTTGAGGCGTACGATCTGGGCTTACCCAAGGATCTGAAACATGAATTTGTCAGCCTGGAGTCCGAGGAAGCGGTGGCACGAGAGCTTGACGCACTCAAGCAGCGCGTGGCCGGCCGGGCGGGACAGACGACGACTGAACCCAAATAATCGGGGGCGACCTTGAGCGAATATATTGGTATCGCGTTAATTGTCTTTATCGCTGTCCCGGCTCCGCTCTTCATTATTTTGTACTTCATTACCCAGTGGAAGCGGTCGCGGGAGATCTCGGGCGGCGACGAGAAGCTGCTGGAGGACATGTGGTCAATGTCCCAGAGATTCGAGGAACGGCTGGAGTCCCTGGAAACGATACTGGACAGCGAAATGCCGGAGTGGAGGCGGAAATGAGCAATGGCACTTTTGAACGCAGGCCCTTCCGTGGCCTGTACCGTGACCGCGAAAACGGGTGGATTTTCGGCGTGTGTGCCGGGATTGCGGACTACGGCAATATTCCGGTCGTGGCGGTCAGGATTGTCGTTGCGGCCGGCCTCGTCATTTTCTCCTGGGTCACGGCCATCGCGTACATTGCGGCTACGCTGCTTTTGCAGGAAAAGCCGCTGACCTGGTCGGGAGATTGCCACGAAAACGAGTTCTGGCGTCGCCACAAGACGGACAGATGGAGTCATTCATGAGCGACTACGATTCAATTCGCCCCAGGCGGTTCTACCGCAACCGCGATCGGGCATGGCTGGGCGGGGTCTGCGCCGGCTTCGCGGATTACTTCGGTTTCAACCTGCGAGTCACGCGGATACTCGTGGTCATAGCTTTTTTCATGGCTATGCCCGTGACAGTGCTGGTGTACGTTGCCACGATTCTGCTGGTGCCATCGGCGCCGGATCAAGGTCGGGAGGCGGGCCACGACCCCGAGTTTCGCCGCGCCCTCAGGTCTTCGCCAAGCCAGACAGTGGGCGACGTTCGCCGCCGCTTCCAGTCCCTGGACAGCCGCCTGGCGCGACTGGAACGTTACGTGACATCGACGAAGTTCAATCTGGATCAGGAATTCAAAAAGCTCTGACCTGTCTTCATAAGGAACCCCGAATGAATGTTTTCACATTTGTGTTTCTGACGGTCACTGTCGTTCTTTTGGCGCAGCTGATCCAAAGCTACATCGAGAACCGCAACAAGAAAAATGCAGCGACCGAAGACGTGGACGAAACCTTATTCAAGATCGACCGGCTGGAGGAGCGGATCGAGGTATTGGAACGAATCGTTACCGAGAATCGCTTTGACCTGAAAAAGCAGATAGACAATCTCTAGGCAGAGAAAAGGGGAGATGAGGAATATCCTCATCTCCCCGTGGTGCATCGCAAGCTCCCCAAACTTCAAAATTCGGCGTCTGGTATGCGTCGACTCGCCCGAACGTGTGCAGAGGGTCCCTAGTTGTCGCGGCTCTTGAACGCCTGAACCTCGACGTTGAATCTGGCAGCGACTTCTTCCATTTCGGCGACTGCGGCGTTGTATTTCTTGGTCAACATGTCTTCGCGTTGTTGCTCGTCTTCCGGCTTGAGGTCTTCGATCTCGGAGCGCGCGGTCTTCTCTTCCGCGACAATGCATTCCAGATAGGCTTCCATGTCGGCCACGTATTGCTTGACGCCCCTCTGGCCCTCAATCATCTCTTCCTGGCTTGCGCTATTTCCGTTCGGTACTTCTGGCGTCTGTGAAGGATAATCGCACGCCAGCACAGCGTGCGCTGCAAACAAAAACGCAATACAGCCTGCATATTCAACTAGTTTTCTCATGCGTTATTTACCGTTCAGGGTTGGGAGAAAGTTTGCTCCGTGCCGGGTACGGGCAGACGGCCCGTATTTAATCATGTTGCTTACGGCTAGTGAAGCTCGGGAAAATGTCAATAAATGTCAGGCCTTTATGCTGAAACCAGGGGATAAAGTCAGGCGAACAGAGCGCGATGCGTGTCTGTCCCCTCGGCCTGGGCGAGCAACAGCTCGAGGTAATTATCGGAACTCATCGGGTCGCCAAAAAGCAGTCCCTGTACGTAAGTGCAATCCAGGGTCTGCAGGAAATTCAACTGTTCTTCCGTCTCGACACCCTCGGCGACGACGTCCATCTTGAGGCTTCGGCCCATGTGGATAATCGTACCGACGATGGTCGCATCGTCGGCATTTATCGCAACGTCCCGCACGAAGGACTTGTCAATTTTCAAAGTGCTGATCGGGAACTGCTGCAATGCGCTCAACGACGAGTAGCCGGTACCGAAATCATCTATCGCGAGATGCAGGCCAAGAGAATACAGCTCGTCGAGAAGCTTGATTGTGCGGCTTGGATTCTCCATCAACGTCGTCTCGGTTATCTCGAGTTCGAGCGACGTCGGTGCAACTTCGTATTTTTGAAGTATAGTGTTGATCCGGTTTATGAAGTTCGGCTGTCGCAATTGCTTGAGCGACAAATTCACCGAGACCCTGCCGGGATAAGACACGGACCGCTGCCAGTAACGGAAGTCCTCGCATACCCTGCTGAGCACCCACTCGCCGATCTCAACGATAAGATTGGTTTCTTCGGCGATCGGAATGAAATCCGATGGCAGGATGATGCCGCGTTCCGGGAGCTCCCAGCGAACCAGCGCCTCCGCCCCGACGACCGCACCGGTTTCGATATTGTATTTCGGCTGGTAGTGGACGAGCAGCTCGTCGCGTTCGAATGACCTCTTCAGCTTGCTCTTTGTCATGAGCCGTTCGACCGCGGCCTCATTCATTTCCGGAATGTAGTACGCATGCATGTTGCCACCGCTTTTTTTCGCGTGGTAGAGCGCAGCGTCGGCATTGCGGATCAGGTCGATCACATTCGGTGCATCGTCGGGATAACGGGCGATCCCCATGCTCGCCGTCATGAATACCTCGTGGCCCTGGACGTAAAACGGGTCGGCCAGCCGGTCGAGCAGCGTTCGGGCGAGCTGATCGAGCTGCTCTCGCCGGTCGTCGCGTGCGTCGTTGCCGTCGACGATGACAGCGAACTCGTCTCCGGCAAGCCGGCCGATGATGGAGTCCGAGGGCAGGGCGGTCGTCAGCCTATCTGCAACCGTCTCGAGTGTCGTGTCGCCGGCGAGATGACCGAAGGTATCGTTGATTTCCTTGAAGTGATCGATGTCGATATAAAAGAGATACAGGGATTTCCGCGCACGTCGAGCCCTGGCGATTCCGCGCTGCAGCAAGTGCTGGAACTGCATCCTGTTCGGCACCTTGGTGAGCGCATCGATTCGGGCCAGGTAGCGGATGCGTTGCTCTGCCCGGCGGCGTTCGGTGATATTTTGCGCCGCGTAGATACGATCGCCCGGGAACACGTCGTCGCCCTCGATCGTCGACCCGGTGTACGACACCGGAACCGATTCACCGTTGCAGGTGAGCAAAAACGCTTCCCGGGGCATGCCCGCCGGGGAATCGATCGCGAGCGAGCCGCTCTTTTGCTGGTCGACGATGAAATCGATCGGCTGTCCGATGAGCTCGTCCTCGCTGTAACTGAGCATGCGCGAGGTCGCTTCGTTGACGCGGGTAATGGTGCCGTCTGCGTTGGTAACGATAACAGCCTCGTTCATGCTCGACAGCACACGATCGACATAGTCACGCGACAAAGTCGTGCGCTGTAACTTGTCTCGCATGTTGTTGAACACTTCCGCGAGGTCGCCCAGTTCATCGCCCTTCAGTACCTGCAGCGGCTCACCGAAATCGGCGTCGCTCAGCTTCTCCGCCTGCACCCTGAGTGCGCGAATTCGCCGTGCTTGCGTCCGCGAGACCGCCCAGATAACGGCGAGACAAAGCACCAGCGCCAGGAGGGTGGCGGCGCCGATCCAGATGAAGCTGTTGCGGCGGTACTGTGCCTCCTCGCCAAGCAGGTGCTGTTCGAACTCGGTCGACTCCAGGCGCAGGGCCGACAGTTCGAAGCCGCTCACGAGCCTGCCCAAGTCCCGATCGTCGCGCGATACGGGGTAGGCGAGATAGAGGCGGTTGGCTTCCCACTCGGCGGCTTCCAGTCCGGCGACGTCCGCGACCTCGCCGGACTGGACACCTGTGCCCTCATCGCCTTCGAAACGCAAACCGATCATGTTGTCGCTTTCGCGAAGCGCGCGCTCGACGACAGCCAGAACCGCGACTTCGTCCGTCAGGTCCGGGGCCTGCGACAATTCGTCGGCGATACGATGCAGAGTTCCCCTGGCGCGCCGTTCGAAGCTCGCTT
The DNA here is from genome assembly GCA_040902105.1 of Woeseia sp. Taxonomy (GTDB): domain Bacteria; phylum Pseudomonadota; class Gammaproteobacteria; order Steroidobacterales; family Woeseiaceae; genus IDS-8. The sequence goes on along the minus strand of JBBDXW010000052.1, from coordinate 289,618 downwards.
CGAGGCTGGAATTGTGCTCCTCGACGCTCGCGTCGACGATGCCGCCGGCGAGCCATCGAAACTGGCCGTAGAACATCGACAACAGGATTCCGACCACGACCAGCGAGAGCGTCACTGCAAGGATCAGGTATCTGGGTAGTATTCTACGGGCCATTGTATTGAGACTCTGACGTTCAGTGCGGATTCAGTGATTCCGTGTCGTCCTTGTTATTATTTCTTTTGTTCTTACTGGCGACGTCGCGCGGGCAGTACCTGACCGATACGACTCCGGCGCCCTGACTTCGAGGGTCGACGCTAGTTTAACACCGAGTTATTTTCCGGCAGCAACTCTTTCCCGCCCCCGCGTGGCGGGAATGGCGCACCGATAGCCCGCGATGGCCGGATAAAGCCAAAGATGGCCGGAAGCAGCCGCCTTCCTGATCGTTCCGCCCCCCGTCCACCGGCGACGGCCGAAGCGCCTCGAACCAGTGTGAAGGGAAGCCGCTAACCCGAATACCGCCATTTCTCTGCAATGGATGTACTTTTACGACCAAATACAGAAACTCCTTTTAAGCCTGCCCATCGAGCGTTTCCGCTGGCCGAACCGCACCCGCAAACCGTAAGCTAAACGTGAACCACGTACGGGCAATTCTTCAGTAACATAATCAAAGTCGCGGGTGGGCGATTCTCGGGGGCACGGGGTGAGAAAGAGTGCGTTAATAGTCGACGACTCCAAATCGGCGAGGGTCGTGCTGAAACGCATGCTGGAAGTGCACGAACTCGATGTCGATACCGCTGAATCCGCGGAGTCGGCGCTTGAATACCTGAGCGACCATCGTCCCGACGTCATTTTCATGGATCACCTGATGCCGGGCATGGACGGCTTCGAAGCGGTCACGGCGATCAAGAACAATCCGGAGACAGCCACAATCCCGATCATGATGTACACCTCGCAACAGGGTGAGTTGTACGTCGGACAGGCGCGGGCTCTGGGCGCGGTCGGCGTGTTGCCGAAGGCGGTAGAACCGGTCGAAGTGTCCAAGGTGCTCGCGTCGCTGCACGTCATAGGCGACAGGGTCGAACGCGAAAAACGGGCGGCCCGCTCCGGCGCAAACGAAGCAACCGGAGAATTGGCGGGTGTGGAAAGTCTCGACCGCGGCATCCGCGAGCTCATACAGGATCTGTTCGATCAGCAGCGGGCGGTCATTCGCCGCGATCTCCTCGATAGCTACGAAGCCATCGCCGCGCGGGTTGCGGACGAAATCCGCGTGCCCGACACGGCCGATCCGCTGGAGCACCCCGGCAGGCTCGCTAACGAAGTTCCCCCGCGCCTTCAGTTCGTGATCGCAGTCATGGCGGTCGTCATCGTCGTGTTTGCCTGGCTGTACTGGCAGCGCGAGCAGGGCTGGCAGGAGGCCCGGCAAGAAAATGCGAAGCTCTTGGCGGCGCTCGAGCAACAGCGTTCTATCGAGGTCGACGGCGCAATTGAAGTCCAGAAGCGTCTGACCACCTATCAGCAATCGCTCGGATCCACGTTTTCGACCGCATTGAACGCGGTCGAATGGGCCATCAATCGCTCGGCGCCGTACGCCTTCGGCGAACTGCCGCTCAGCGACAACAGGCTCGCCCTCGTCGAAGAGTTGGCGGAGCGTCTGCTCGGGCTTGGCTTCTCGGGACAGGTGCTGATCGAGACCCATGTCGGCGATTTCTGCATGATCGACGGCGGCGCGGACGGTTTCGTGCTTGCGGCACCGGCGTTGAGTGCAGAGGCCTGCGCGAAAATCGGTTACGGGATAAGCGAGGCGGCAGACCTCGGAATGCAGCAGTCGGTGGCGTTCGCGAATTTCGTGAACATCGCAGAAGAACGGACCGACGGGCAGATACGCTATGCGATCGTGTCCCGGGGCAATTCGGAGCCCCTGATCGAATATCCGTCGACGACCGGGGTTTCAGCCGGCGCCTGGAATGAAATTGCACAGGCGAACAACCGGGTCGAGATCACTCTGATGCCGGACGGGTTTCAGTAAGCCCGCGTTGGCGACTAACCCGCATTGTTCATGAACGTTTGATGTCGGCGGGTGCCGGAGTCTGGATCGGTGGGGAGGGGCTTTCAGGACCGCCGTGAACACGTCCGTGTGGGCTTCGCACAAACATCCCTGTTTGTGACGATCCTGAAAGCCCCTCCCCACCGATCCAGACTCCTCATGTGCGCTGTGCCGTTCACGAACAATACGGGTTAGTCGCCAACGCTACTCCGGATCCGACCTTCGCTTCTCGACAAACTCCGTCGGAGTGCTGCGCCCGGTGGTTTTCATGACGCCCTCGACCACGGCACCCTCGGCGACGGCGATCGCCTGCCCGGTGACGCTGCCGGTGATGCGTGCCGAATCCGCGATCTCGATTCGGCCCCGGGCTTCGATATCGCCCTCCACCGTGCCCGCGATAATGACCGAATCGGCTTTGAGCGTGCCGTTCCACACGCCTTGACTTGTAATGGACACCGCGCCGTTCAGGTCGCAGTCTCCCTCAACGGTGCCGCTGATCATGAAATCTCCCTGGCCGGAGAGGACGCCCGTCACTTTGCAGCCTGCACTGATCAACGTAGCCGGGCCGCTCGAACGGTCGCGCAAGCGGCGCTTCTTGAATTCGGTTATCAAACTGCACTCCTCCGGCCACACCAGGGTCGAGCCTGCGCGGCGGGGCCATCCCGACGGGCAGGCGTCATCATGGGCAGATCATAAACGCATTGGCAGTCAGGATTTGTGAATAGGTTGGCAGTACGGGCAGTTCCTTCGCCTGAGCTTCGAGCTCCGTCAAGTACTGCTTTTCAACGCTTTTTTTCGAGGTATCCGCGTCCCAGGGTTTCGACGTCGGTCAGGATGCCGCCTTCGAATCTCAACTTTCGCATGAGTTTGCTCGGCCCGAAGTTGTAGACGTACTCGGTAACGAGAACTTCCTGATAGTAGTTCCCTGACCCGTGACGGAACAGGACGGCACCCATGGCCTGCCGATGCGCGAGCGGGTGAAACGATCGGATGACGTAGCCCAGGTTGCGCACGGCAGTGGGCTCTCCGCAGTGCGCCTGGACTTCCATCTCGAGCATGCCCTCGAGCACCAGTTTGCTGCCGCAGCGCAGGGCATGCGCGGGATCGCTCGCGAACATGAGACCGCAACACAGCAAAGGCGCAACGAGAGATTTTCGCACTGGATTCACTTCCGGCCAGTCGTTGGATCAGACCTCGGACATGCATCTGCGTTCATTGTAAACCAAGTGCCGTTGGCAGGTATAAAGGGCGCCTGTATAGTGCGCCGTTCGGGGTCGCTCTGACCGCATCACGTGACCCCGCAGCCGGGCCCGATTCAGGAGTTCTTTCTGCCCCGCAGACTCCTGGCCGGCCGAATTGCCGGAGTGTCCCGATTGACAACGCTATTCGAACAACGCATCAACAGACTGGTCAACGGCAGTCCTGCCGATGCGTTGTGGGGCGGGCTGAAAGGGGTCGAAAAAGAATCGCTGCGCGTGCGGCCGGACGGCATGCTGTCGGATGCCCCGCATCCCGGTGCGCTCGGTTCCGCGCTCACCAACCGGTATATCACCACGGATTTTTCCGAGGCGCTGCTCGAGTTCGTCACGCCCGCCTTTTGCAATACCTGGGAGACGCTCCGGTTTCTTTGCGACATTCACCAGTTTACCCATGAACGGCTGAAAGACGAATTGCTGTGGGCGACGAGTATGCCGTGCCGCCTGCCCGCGGAACGCGAGATCCCGCTGGCGCAATACGGCAGGTCCAATGTCGGCCGCATGAAAACGGTCTATCGCAGGGGGCTGGGATACCGCTATGGCCGAACGATGCAAACGATTGCCGGCGTCCATTTCAACTATTCATTGCCCGAACCGTTCTGGCCCGTGTTCCACGATCATGAAAAACAGGCGAACGACCTGCAGGCGTCTCGCTCAGACGCGTATCTCGGACTGGTGCGGAACTTTCGCCGTTTCGGCTGGCTGATCCTGTATCTGTGCGGCGCGTCGCCGGCACTTTGCAAGTCCTTCGCGGATAACGCGGGACCCGGCATGTCGACTTTCGACGCCGAGACCTTGTACGAGCCCTTTGGTACGTCTCTTCGCATGAGCGATCTCGGCTACAGCAATCGCACCCAGGCGAAGATCAACATATCCGTTAACAGTCTCGACGAGTATGTGGCCGATCTGGTCGAGGCAATTCGTACGCCCGAACCGCAGTACGAAAAAATCGGCATTAAGCCGGACAGCCCGGACGATCTTGGCGATTACCGCCAACTGAGCGTCAACCGCCTGCAGATCGAGAACGAGTATTACAGTGCTATCCGGCCCAAAAGAGTTGCGTACTCCGGCGAGCGGCCGACGATGGCATTACAGCGCGGCGGCGTGGAATACGTGGAAATCCGTTCACTCGACATTAACGTGTTCGACCCCGTCGGCATAAATCAGAATGCAATGCGGTTCATGGAAGCATTTCTGATTTTCTGCCTGCTTTCGGACAGTGCACCGCTCGACGATGCGGGCCTGGACGAGGCGGCCCGCAACCAGTCGCTGACGGCGCGGCGCGGGCGCGAGCCCGGTCTCGTACTGTTCCGTAATGGCAGAAAGTTGATGCTCGTCGACTGGGCCGGCGAGATACTGGACGGTGTGCGCTCGGTGGCGGAACTGATCGATCGCGCCGAGCCCGGGCAGGATTACCGGCGGGCGGTCGATGCGCAGGCTGTGTTACTGGCAGATCCGGAGGCAACGCCGTCCGCGCGCCTGCTGCAGGAACTGCGGGAAGCCGGCAGCAGCTTTTTCGACTTCTCCATGCAGGCGGCGCGCGGGCACAGGGAATACTTTCAGGCGCTGGCGCCGCTCGATGCGCAGCGCCTGGCGGATTTCGACAGCGAAGCCCGGGATTCGCATCGCCGGCAAAGCGAAATCGAAGTCTCGGACACGATCAGCTTCGAACAGTACCTGGCGAACTACTTCGCCGGCATCTGAAATCAGGGATCTCCGGGAGTGTGACGGTTCTCTTTTACAGCTCCCGTGAGACTGTGCGCTGCTTCACATTTCGCCCGTAATGTGGTGTGACGGCCGGACAATTTAACTAAACTTCCCGGTCGAAAGTTGCCGCATCGGCAGCGGACCTTAACGCAGATACGGGACCCGGTTGTGTTCAAGACATTCATTATTGGAATCCTGTCGGGCGCCATTCTTGCCGCCTGTCTCCTGTATTTCGTGCCAGCGGTCAATCAGCACCGGGAGGCCTCGCTCATCTCCGTGCAGGCCAACGGCGGCAACACCGAGTCCTTTCATACGAATCTTCCTGACGACCGGATCCTGGCCGGCGGGACCGGGGTAGACAAGGCGATACCCGACGGACTCGAGTGGCCCGGTGCGCAAATTGCCGGTGACACGCAAACCGAATTATTCAAGATCCGCAACCGCAATGATGTGGTGGTCGGCGTCGCGAGCAGGATCTCGAGCTCGGGCGCGGGCAGCGGACCGATCGTTGAATGGACGCTGCATCTGCCTGCGCGCGGCTCGCTGTACGTCAACCTGCAGCCGCAGCCGGACGCCGCCGGCCAACGAAGCGGTTCGCTGCGTGCCGGCACGCGCGAGTTCGCGAACTTGGTCGGCAGCGTGAACGAACGCTTCATAAAGTCGGACGACGAGCAGGGTGACGAGTCGGACTTCGAAGGACGGATCGAACTCGTGACGGCGCTGGTGGGTTCGCATGGTGACAGCGAGGGTGACAGCGAATGAAATACCTGCTTTCGTGGCTGGCAGGCGCCATCGTCGGCGCGCTGATGTTGCCGGTGGCGCTCTACTACAACCCGTTTGTCGCCATGCCGGGCGTTTCGCCATTGGCGGTTTCCGGGCAGCCGCTGGTCGACTTATCGTATTCGGCGGTTCCGGTGGATGCGATTGCCTATACGAATAACGGTGACGAGCGCGTCGCGCCCTACCCCGAAAAGATTGCAGAGCTGTGGGAACCGACGATCAGGAAGACCACCGTACTGGTCACGCTGCTCACCAACAGCCGCGGTTCTCCCGAAGGAATCGGCGTCAAGTTCGCCTCCGAGTCGGAACGGACGAACCTGCTCGAAGGCGACGCGCTGATCGACAGCGCGTGGCATATCTACCTTCCGGAGAGTGGATCGCTATTTGTCGATCAATCGGAAAACCTGTGGTCTTACGTGCGATATATCGTGCTTCCGGCACGCTGGAATTCCGCCGACAGCTGGCGGGGCACCTGGTACGGCGTGACCACGACTGGACCGACCGCATTGGGCACGGCCCGGGTGTCGGGCAGCAGCGGCAGGTTTGCCGGCATGTCGGCGGAAGCTGTCGAGAGCGTCAACGCACGCGCCTATTCGGCTCTGAAGGGGCCGGTGTCCATCACCGGCAGCCTGACCATTGCCGTCACCGAATTGACCGCAGACTGAGGGAGCTGTTGGAGCCCGCGAGAGCGGGCGATTCCCGCGTCGATTATTCGCCCGTTGTCACGGGCTCCAACAAGCACAGGCCTTCAGTCAGCTTGTCCTACCGCGCGTCTCGCGGGCAGGCTGGTCAACCAGGTCCTTCAATTCGCTACCGCTATCGGTCAGCCGGTCAACGTTCATCCTCGCGCGGTCGGCGATCAGCTTCTTCGACTGCAGAAAATCCCGGGGGTTATTGATCGCATCCAGGGCGATGATGCGGGCGTCCGACAGGTAGACGCAGGAGAACGAGCGGTTGCCGGCTTCGCCACGCACAATCGCGCGGTCGTACCCCTGCGACAGGCCCGCGATCTGGAGTTTGAGATCGAACTGGTCGGACCAGAACCACGGAATGTCCGCGTAGTGCAGCTCCTCGCCGCAGATATTGGCCGCGGCTGTTCGTGCCTGCTCCAACGCGTTGTGCACCGACTCGAGCCTGATGCTGCGCCCGATCAGCCTGTTCGGATGAAAGGTACAGTCTCCGACCGCGTAGATGTCGGCGTCAGCGGTCTGGCAGCGTTCGTCGACCACGATGCCGTCCGCCACCGCGAGCCCCGCCGCGGCTGCGAGTTCCGTATTCGGCACGATGCCGATCCCGATGACGACGAGGTCGGCGGGAACTTTGCCCCCTCCCGACAGCAGGACTCCGTTGACGCGCGCGTCGCCGCTGAAACCCTCGATGCCGGTGTCGAGCATCAGCGTGACGCCGTGTGCACGGTGCTCGCGCTCGTAGAACTGCGACACCTGCGGCGCAACCACGCGTTTCATGACGCGATCCTGCATTTCGACGACGGTCACCTGCAGTCCGCGCTGCGTCGCGACGGCGGCAACTTCGAGACCGATGTAGCCGGCACCGATGATGACGAGCTTCCGGCCTTCCTGCATGTACTCCCGGATCTCCTGCACATCGTGCACGTTACGCAGATAGTGAATACCGGGCAGCTCGACGCCGGGCATTGGCGGCAGCCGACGCACCCGCGCGCCGAGAGCGAGTACGAGCTTGTCGTATTGCGCTGACCGAGCGCCGCTCAGGCGGAGGGTTTTCGCGCGCCGATCGATGCTTTCGACCCGGGTTTCGAGCTTCACGGTGATCGACGGATCGTCGTAAAAGGCTGGTGGCTTGACGTAAAGGCGCTCGGCCGGAATCTCGCCCGCGAGGAATTTCTTTGACAACGGCGGGCGTTGATAGGGCAGCCACGGTTCTTCGCCGATCAGCAGAATCTCGCCTTCGTGTTTTTTCTGGCGCAGCGTTGCGACCAGCTGCCCGGCCGCATGGCCGGCTCCTGCAATGACTACCCTGGATGTCGACATATCGTCCGCTTGCCGTTACCTCGCGCTGATGCCGCCGTCGACCCGGATCTCCGCTCCGGTCACAAACGCCGACTCGTCGGAGGCCAGGTACAACACGGCATAGGCGACATCGTCCGACTGCCCGATCCGCCCGAGCGGAATCTGTCGCGCCAGCTTGTCGAGCGCCGCAGACCGGTCGCCGCCCTTCGCCATGCCGTCCAGGATCGGCGTGTCGATGAAAGCCGGATGCACCGAGTTGCAGCGGACGCCGTTCCCCGCACGCGCGCAATGCAGCGCAATAGACTTGCTCAGGTGCCTCACCGCAGCCTTGGCGGAGTTATAGGCGGCGAGGTTGTGTCCGGCGATGATGCCGGAGATCGACGAGATATTGACGATCGATCCCCCTCCGCTTGCTGCGATTACTGCAATCGCATATTTGCTGCCCAGGAACACGCTGTCGAGATCGACGGCGTGAACGCGCCGCCAGTCGGCGTAGCTCTCCTCTTCGATGTTGCCGATCGAGCCCACGCCGGCATTGTTAACCAGTATGTGCAGGCCGCCGAAGCGGGTTCGCGCTTCGTCGAGTGTGCGCACCCAGGCATTCTCATCGGTGACGTCGTGCTGCGCCGCCGCTGCGCTGTCCGGACAGTCTGCGTTTATTGCGCGAGCCTGTTGCTCGACACCCTCGAGGTTAATGTCGGTCAGCAGTACCTTTGCGCCCTCACGCGCGAGAAGTTTCGCGGTGGCGGCGCCGAGCCCCTGTGCGGCGCCTGTTACCAGCGCTACTTTCTTTTCGACTCGTCCCATTCGCCGTTCCGCAGCGTCTATTTTCAAGGTCGCGAGTCACGCCCGGACTCGTCTGCGGCGATTCAATCACGAACGCGCGGGAATCGCGAGCATCGTCAAACGCGGCGTGCTTCGTTATCCTGAATCTTTTCTGGCGCTGACGGCGGTTCAACAATGACAACGCATGAAACCATGGCAATTCGAATCCACGCACACGGCGGTCCCGAGGTTCTCAGCTTCGAGACGGTCGAGCTGCCCGATCCCGCCGCCGGCGAGGCGCGCATAAGACACACCGCCATCGGCCTCAACTTTATCGATGCCTATCACAGAAGCGGTCTTTATCCGCTCGAATTGCCGTCCGGGCTCGGCAGCGAGGCCGCCGGGGTCGTCGAGGCCGTCGGCCGGGACGTCACTGAAGTCGAGCCGGGCGATCGCGTGGTCTACACCGGCCGGCCCCTGGATGCCTATTCGGAGGCACGCAACTATCCGGCCCGTCAGCTCGTGTCCATACCGGCAGGGGTCAGCGACGAACAGGCCGCTGCGGTTTTCCTCAAGGGGCTGACGGCGTGGTACCTGGTAAGACGAAGCTACCGGATCGGGAAAGGCGACCCGGTACTTTTGCTGGCCGCGGCCGGCGGGGTCGGCTCGCTCGTGAGCCAGTGGGCCAATCACCTCGGTGCAACCATCATCGGCATCGTCAGTACCGGGGAAAAAGCGGAGCTCGCCCGCGCGCAAGGCTGCCACCACATCGTGATGGCGGACGACAACGACAGCGCGGCGGCTGTGAGGAAACTGTCGGGCGGCGAAGGCGTCGCCGCCGTCTACGACTCCGTGGGCCGGGACACGTTTTTTTCCTCGCTCGATTCCCTGCGGCCGCACGGCGTCATGGTGTCCTTCGGCAATTCCTCCGGCGCGGTCGCGCCGTTTGCTCCATCCGAACTGGCCGGCCGGCATTCGCTATACGTCACGCGGCCCGTACTGTTTGACTTCATCAATACGAGAGAGCGTCTGCTTGCGGCCTGCGGGGAATTGTTCGGGGTGGTGGCGAGCGGCGTCTTGAAAATAAACATCGGCCAGCGTTACGCACTCGAGGATGCCGCCGACGCACACAGGGACCTGCAGGCACGCAAAACGACAGGCTCGACGATCCTGATACCGTAATCCCCGCCGCTGCGCATTATTGATGCACGGTTGGGGTTGGTGGTTAGCGGATCCTCGCTCGGGGGGAGGGCTTTTCAGGAACGCCGTGAACCCATCCATGGGGGCTTCGCAAAAACATCCATGTTTTTGACGATCCTGAAAAGCCCTCCCCCCGAGCGAGGATCCGCTGATACGTCGTGCCGTGCATCAATAATGCGCAGCGGCGATGCTCACGCAGGCTGCAGCGGCCATACGACGGGAAGCAACACGGCCACCACGATGAACACGACGATCATCAAGGGCAGGCCGACTTTCATGTAGTCCGCGAAGCGGTAGCCGCCGGGGCCCATCACCAGGATGTTTGCCGGATGCGAGATGGGGCTCATGAAGCTCGCTCCCGCTGCGATTGCGATTGCCATCATCGCCGTCTCGGGCCGGAGGCCCAGATCCGCCATGCTCGAGAGTACGATCGGCGCCATCAGCACGACCAGCACCGCGGAAGGAATGACGAGCGTTCCGAGGGCGGCGAGAACGTAAAGGCCCATGATGACGGTCCAGGGCTCCGAGTCGCCCAGCAGTTCGAGGACCTGGGAGCCGAGGAACGAGGCGGCACCGGTCTCGAGCATCGCCGTACCGAGCGGCAACATGCCGGCAATCAGAAAGATCGAACGCCAGTCGATGGCGCGGTAAGCGTGTTCCATGGTGAGACAACCCGTCAGTACCATGACGCTGCAGCCAACCACCGCGGCCACTGCTACCGGGACATGGCCTGCCATTACGCTGACCACCACGCCCGCCATGATCAGCACCGCGAGCGGCGCGCGGCGCGTGTCCGGCGGCTCCTGGCCCAACGGCGTCAGAATCAGGAAATCGGAATCGCCGGACAGCAACTGCAGCCGCTCACGCGGACCGAGCAGCAGTAATGCATCCCCGACCATCAGCTGTTCTTCCGCCAGGTTGCCGCCCAGCGTCTCTCCCTCCCGCCAGATGCCGGCGAGCTCGATGCCGTAGCGTTCCCGGAAATTCAGCTCGCCGATCGATTTGCCTGCAAGGCTGCTGCGCGGATCGAGCGTTGCGTCCATCAGGGTGAGCCGCTCGGAATCGAACGCTGCCAGCTTCGGCGCGCTGGTTTCGATCTCCAGCTCCTGCAATCCGCGGAGCACGTCGAGATCTTCGTGCTGGCCTTCGATCAGCAGCAGATCGCCGCCTGTCAGCACCTCGTCGCTGGACGGCATGATGTTCAGTTTGCCTTCGCGAAAAATCGCGAGCACCCGAAAGTCGAATACGTCGGCAAGGCGGCTCTTGCCGAGCGTTGCGTCGGCGAGATCGCTGTACTTCGGGATCCGGACGACGAACATGTGTTCGTCCGCTTTGTACTGCGCACTCAGTTGCTCTTCGGTTTTGAGCTCGACCTCGGTGAAGTCCGAGAACTTGTCGAGCTGCGCGATCGCTTCTGCTTCGCCCTGCACGAGAACCCGCACACCTGCGCGCAAAGGCACGTAGGCAAGGTTCGTCAGGCGGTACCTGTCGTTTCGATGGATGCCCACGACGCTGACATTGAAGCGGCTGCGAAATCCCGCATCGCGTATCAGCTCGCCTGTGAGCAGTGAGCCTTCGGCGATGCGCACTTCGGCGTAAGCAACCTTGCTTGCAACCATCGACTTCAGAACGGGAGCTTCACGTTCGATGACGAGATCGCTCCAGCGTTGCAGCTCGCGGAACTGGTCGAGGCGCCCCTGCACAAGCAGGCTGTCGCCGCCACGCAGCGCCGTTTGCCGGCTCGGCAGCGTCTCGCTCCGCCCGAAGCGGAACAGCGCCAGTATGATCAGGCCCGTCGACGCGCCGATACGGCTTTGCGCGAGCGTTTTGCCCACCAGCACGGAGTCGACGGGAATGCGCATCATGAACGTCTGTTCCTGCAACTTGTAACGCGCGCGAAGGCTGCGCTGGCTGCGGTAACGCCCGCGCTCCGTGCGCGATTTCTTCGGCAGCATCAGGCGCCCGACCAGTGCGATGAAGAGGACACCCGCGACCGCTATCGCGCCGCCGACGGGCGTGAAGTCGAACACGCGAAACGGCTCATTGCCGCTTTGAGTCAGCGCTTCGCTCACCAGCAGGTTGTGTGACGTGAACAACGTGGTCTGGCCGCCGAGCAGCGTGGCGTAAGCGAGCGGAATCAGCAGAAGAGACGCCGGGATACGCGTGCGGCGCGAAACGTCGACGACCACCGGCAACATCAATGCGGCAACGCCGATGTTGTTCATAAAAGCCGCGAGTATCGCGGCAGTCGCCATGATAACCATGATCACTGCGACCGGGCGGCGTCCGGCAATGCGCAGAACCTGGCGGCTGATGATATCGGCGATGCCGGTGCGCGCGAGCCCCTCGCTCAAAATGAACATCGCCCAGATCGTGATGACCGCGCTGTTACTGAAGCCGGCAAAGGCCTGGTCCGCGGAAACGAGTCCCGTGACGGCCAGCGCGCCGAGCACCAGCAGCGCCACCAGGTCCATGCGGATGAGATCGCTGACGAACAGAATCAGCGCAGCGGCCAGGATGGCGAGAACAAGTGCGATTTCGAAGGTCATGAACGCGCGCGGCGGGGTTCGTCCCGGTCGCCCACGTCAATGAACGACCCTTGATAATTGATCCGTGTACAGGCGACTGCAGTAACGGATGCGCAGTGTACGCAAATTGCCGCACGGAATCCGTGCTACGCACGACGGAACGCAGTTTTTCCCGCGGCGACCGGCAGAACGCCGACCGGGCATTATTCATGAACGGCACAACGTATCGGCGGAGTCTCGCCTGGGGGGAGGGCTTTTCAGGATCGTCAAAAACAGGGATGTTTTTGCGAAGCCCCCATGGACGGGTTCACGGCGTTCCTGAAAAGCCCTCCCCCCAGGCGAGACTTCGCCAACCACCGACCTCAATCGTTCATGAATAATGCGCCCCGATCAGCAATACTTGTAAATTCATCCAGTACTGGATAAAAAGACACATTTGGCGGGAGGGGGCGTGGGCGAAGTCGCTGAACTCGAGATCGACTACCTGGGCCCGCTCAATGCCGCACAACGGCAGGCTGCGGCCTATGGCCGGTTGTCGGACGGTTCGTTCCGCTCGGGCCCGCTGCTCGTAATCGCCGGCGCCGGGACCGGCAAGACCATGACGCTGGCACACCGCGTCGCACACCTGATCGTCCAGGGCGTCAGCCCCGAGCGGATCCTGCTGCTGACCTTCACCCGCCGCGCCGCCGTGGAGATGACCCGGCGGGTCGAAGCCATCGTTCGAAAGGCCCTGCGCAACGCGAAGCCGCCGCCGCATGGCGAGCGCATCCTGCCGTGGTCCGGCACGTTTCACTCGGTGGCGAACCGGCTCCTGAGGCGATATGCGCGCAATCTGGGCCTGGATCCGGGCTTTTCGGTGCTGGATCGCGGCGATGCAGCGGATCTTATGGACGTGGCGCGGCACGAACTCGGGCTGTCGGCCAGGTCGCGGAGATTTCCGAAGAAAGACACCTGCCTTGCGATCTATTCGCGTTGCGTCAACTCGGGCAGGCCGCTGCCCGATTCGCTGCAAGAGACCTTCCCGTGGTGTGCCGAATGGGAACAGGAACTGCGCGCGCTCTTTCGGCGCTACGTCGAGCATAAGCAACTGAACCAGGCGCTCGATTATGACGATCTGCTGCTGTACTGGAGCCACCTGGTGTCGGGCGCCGAACTGGCGGCCGAAATAGGCTCCTGGTTCGATCATCTGCTGGTCGACGAGTACCAGGACACCAACCTGTTGCAGGCGGATATTCTGCATGCCCTGAAACCTACCGGCGCAGGGCTCACGGTGGTCGGCGACGACGCGCAGTCGATCTACTCGTTTCGGGCTGCCGAGGTGGAGAACATTCTCGGCTTCGCCGAGCGCTTTACACCACCGGCCGGGATCGTGAGCCTGGAACAGAACTACCGTTCCACCCAGCCGATTCTCGACAGCGCCAACTGCCTCATCGCCGAGAGCGCGCGGCAATACCGGAAAAATCTCGTTTCGCAACGCAAGAGCGGCGGCCCGCCGCAGTACGTGACCGTGGAGGACGTCGACGCCGAAGCCGAGTTTGTGGTCGAAGCGATACTCGCGAATCGCGAAAGCGGCATCCCGCTGCGCCACCAGGCGGTTCTGTTTCGCAGCGCCCACCATAGCGACCGGCTCGAACTCGAACTCGTGAGCCGCAACATTCCCTACGTGAAGTACGGCGGCCTGAAGTTCCTCGAGGCAGCGCACATCAAGGACGTCCTGTCGGTACTGAAATGGGCGGAGAACCCGCGCAACCGGGTCGCGGCCTTCCGGGTTTTAAAGCTGCTGCCCGGCATGGGGCCGTCGCTCGCCGCGCGCTGTTTCGAGCAGCATGCCCTGGCGGATCACCGGTTTGCAGCGCTCCGCGCTTACCCTGCGCCGTCCGCGGCGCGAGCGGACTGGCCGGCATTCTGTGACCTGATGCAATCCCTGTCGTCAGTCGATCCCGACGACAACGCCTGGCAGGCGCAGCTCGGGCAGGCACGGCGCTGGTATCAGCCGCACCTGGAACGCCTCTACGACGGGCTGGAAACGCGCGAAGCCGATCTCGAGCAGCTGGAACTGGTATCGGGACGCTATCCGACGCGCGAACGATTCCTGACCGAACTGACGCTGGACCCGCCGGCCGCCGCCGGAGATCACGCGGGCGATCCCTTGCTCGATGAGGATTACCTGATGCTCTCGACGGTGCATTCCGCCAAGGGACAGGAATGGGATTCCGTGTTCGTGCTCAATGTTTCCGACGGCAATTTTCCGTCGGAATTTGCGACCGGGAAGCCGGACATGGTCGAAGAGGAGAGACGCCTGCTTTATGTTGCAATGACGCGCGCGAAACAGTCCCTGCAACTGGTGGCGCCGCTTCGTTATTACGTCACCCAGCAACGCCGTGATGGAGACAAGCATGTGTATGGCGCGCGCAGCCGCTTCATGACGGACCGCCTTCTCGAGACCATGGAAGCGAAATTCCACGGCAGGCGGGAGGCTACCTCCCGTCACGTGTCACCGCAGAGCACCCAGACTGTCGACGTCGCCGGGCGACTTCGGAAGATGTGGTAGCTCTGGTGTCAGGTCACTAGTTCAACGCGCCGATGATCGTGCCCATCGTGGCAAACAGCACCAGGTAGTAACCGGCATTGATCAGGTACAGGCGCAGTGAACGCTGTTCGAAAAAATACGTAATGCCGTACGCCGTTGCAATCCAGCAAACGGCAACCAGCACTCCCGCCTGCAATCCGATCAGCCAGTCGCTGCCGGAGCCGAGAAAAAAAGCAAGCGCCGTGGCGGCAACAAGCTGCAACGCGAATGTTCCGCCGAAGGTGAGCGTCGTGTTGCCGCGGGCAATTGTTTCGTCGGTCAGTCCAACCTCCAGCATCCAGGCATTGCCGAAAACCTTTTTGGAATACCACAGCGCGCCGATGGCAAACGCGGTCGCGGCCGCCAATACAACTGCCAGCCAGTTCAAGCCAGCGATCGCAGTGCCGAGATCCATGGCCTTCTCCTTGGGTTGTTGTTCATTTTTATTGTTCTTGGAACGGGAGTCTAGCAGAGCTTGCGTTGAATCCTGTGCGAACGGTGGGTTTTCCAGTTCTTTGTGGTAATAATGCCGAATGTCACAAATGTGCAACAGGAAGCCATGAAATCAAACCATTCGTGAACCTTGTCACAAAGCGCCGGCTCTAATTCCTATATACCTTACCCCGTACGACAGTGAGGAAGCGAGACAATGACACATCGTGAATCTGCTGAGTATGTTGTACCGGTACAGAACCTTCGCGATTACTTTCGCGAATCGATGGATGCGGCAATCGACAAGCAGGGCGTCGACGTGGACCCGCATGCGACTCATTACGTCGTAAACCTGTTGACGCTGTTTGCGAGATCCGAGGAACTCTACGAAGAGCACGGGGCAGCGTATGGCCTCAAGCCGCTCGCACTGATGATGGTCGACGCAGCCGACGCTCCTACCGCGGAGCAGCGCAACTTCGCGTTGCAGCGGATCGGCGACGTTTCGTTGTTCATCGCCGGCTTCTTTGCCGACAGCCTCGCGCACAAACTGGTGGATCTCGACTATTACATTTGCATGGGCTGCAATGCCTACGGCTCGTTGTCTGACGAAATGCGGGGCACCTTGCGCGGCAAGGTGTTTGCAGGCGTATACCGGGAGCTTGCACGCAAGTTCCAGATCGTCGTCGATATTCTCAACGAAGTGAGAGACGGGGCGCGGCAGTCGTCCGGTATCGACCTGCTTCGAACCTACGAAGTGTGGTTGCGTACGGGGAGCAAGCGCGCGGAATCGCTGCTGCGGCAAAACGGCGTCGTACCGATGCCGAACGTAACCGGGCGGAAGAGCCACTGAGACCCTGATGTTATCCGGCCTGCAAAAATATCTGGCCGATATCTATCGGGTCGATGCCGGGTTCGAGGTGACGGACTTCCTGATCACGGACCCTGCGCTTGCCAAACTGCTGGGATATGGCGCCCTCGTGCCGAACACGGACGAATCGGTCCTGCTGAGCCAGGATAAGGATGGACTGTCGCTGAGTCTCTATCTCGACCATGAGATGCTCGCGCGCCTTACGCGCGACAATCCGATGGAAGGGCTGCGTGCCGAACAGCTCGACGATCTTTGCAAGGTGATCGAAGGCCTGAGTCATTTCAACTACATCGTGTGGTCCGCGAAGCAGGACAAGGCGGTGACGTTGCTGGAGCTCGAAATGCAGGCTGAAGTCGACAAATTTGTCGGCACCTGGATGATGGCGCTCGATCAGGAAGACTACGAATTCGCGCGCCGCCTGCACGGCTGGCTGTTCGACCGCGTCAGTTTCAATCCGGATCTGAATCAGAACCAGCTCGAGAGATACCGGGCGGCGAACGACTTCGCGGCACGTTTTTGTCACGGCCTCCACAATCGCCTGAATCGCGACAGCAAGAAGGGCATGCACGAACTCCGCCACTTCTACCGTTTGTCTCAGGCGGCCAAGATCAGCCACATACGCTCGCAAGCCTACGAACGCAGCTGAAGGGCAAAAAGAACAGCACAAAAAAAAGACGGTGGCAGAGCCACCGTCTAAGCTTTACGAAACAAACTGCATAAGGGATTTAGTTTGTTACGTTACTTCGCCGGACCCTCGAGACTCTGTCGCCGGTGCATGACTCCAAAGATCCCGGGTTCCGGAGAAATCAATGTCGAGAATTCGATCCCCGTATCGGCAATTCGCCGCTGCCGACCTTTCTCGTTTCAGTTGATGGTTTGATGCACCGCGCTCCGGAACGGTTGCAAACGTTTTGGAATAAGTGAGTGAAATCCGTACCATAGGTTTCATTCGCAACCGGCGGCTTGCCCAGCGGTTTTCCTGCAGTGGGTGGGCCAGGCCCGGACCAGGGTCGGCCGGGGGCATTCGCCTGTCGTATAATCCCAAGCCTCACGCACGCAGGGCTGGCGCCACGCCCGAGGAGAGTGCCGAATGAATACGGCCGCGAAGAAACTGTCCGTCAGGGACACGGTATCGCCCGAGGAATGGCAGGTCCGCACCGATCTCGCGGCCTGTTACCGCCTTATCGCAATGTACGGCTGGGACGACCTGGTGTTCACGCACGTTTCCGCAAGAGTGCCGGGCCCCGAAGAGCACTTCCTGATTAACGCGTACGGGCTGTTGTTCGAGGAGATGACCGCCAGCAGCCTGGTCAAGGTCGACCTGTCGGGCAGCATCGTCTTGGACACGTCGTATCCGGTAAATCCCGCCGGTTTCACGATTCACAGCGCGGTCCACGAGGGACGGCCCGACGTCGGCTGCGTGCTTCACACTCACACGAGGGCGGGGGTCGCGGTGTCGGCACAGGCCGGCGGCCTGCTGCCTCTTTCGCAGGCCTCGCTGTTTCCGCTGATGTCGGTCGGATATCACAACTACGAAGGCGTCGCGCTGAATCCCGAGGAAAAGCCGCGGCTGGTGGCCGATCTCGGCAGCCATACCAACCTGATCTTGCGCAATCACGGCCTGTTGACGGTCGGGCCGACCGTTCCCGATGCGTTTCTTGCCATGTACATGCTGGAAACCGCCTGCCAGACGCAGCTGCTCGCACAGTCGGCGGGTACCGAACTGGTCGGCATCCATCCGAAAATCCTGGAAGGCATCGCCGCCCAGGCAAAAGCGGTGACGAAGGGCCTCGGCGGTCAGCTCGCCTGGCCAGGGCTTCTGCGGAAACTCGATCGCAGGGATTCGTCGTTCCGCGAGTGAAGAAAGTTTCGCTCGATCCGCTACGCGAGAAACATCGTATAAGCCGGATTCCCGCTCTCATCCCAGTGCGCATACCCGAGTTCCGCAAGATGCGCCTCGAGTTCCCGCTCTTCGGCAGGCGGTACCTGGATCCCCGCCAGGATGCGCCCGTGGTCCGAGCCGTGATTGCGGTAATGAAACAGGCTGATGTTCCAGTTGCTGCCGATCGCATTCAGAAAATCGAGCAACGCCCCGGGACGCTCGGGAAACTCGAAGCGAAACAGCTTTTCATCCACAGGCTTCTTCCCTCCGCCGACCATGTGCCGGACGTGCAGCTTCGCGACTTCGTTGTCACTCAGGTCCTGCACCGGAAACCCCCGCTCCTCAAGTTTTCTGATCAGGCGCGCGCGTTCGGCTTCGCCGTGCCGTAATTCGATGCCGACAAATATGTGCGCCTTGCTCGAATCGCTGTAACGGTAGTTGAACTCGGTCACGCTGCGCCGGCCGATGGCTTCGCAAAAACTGCGAAAACTGCCGGGATGCTCCGGGATCTCCACCGCGAGCAGCATTTCGCGCTGCTCGCCGACGGCGGCGCGTTCGGCGATGTGGCGCAGGCGGTCGAAATTGACGTTGGCGCCGCCGATCACGGCAACCAACGTCGCGTCGCGAATTTTCGCGCGCGCGATGTACTTCTTGATGCCCGCAAGCGCGAGTGCGCCGGCGGGTTCGGCGATCGATCGCGTCTCCTCGAAGATGTCGCGGATCGCGGCGCAGGTCTGGTCGGTATCGACGGTGACGATCTCATCGACATAGCGGCGGCAGAGCCGAAACGTTTCATCGCCGACCCTCCGCACTGCAACGCCGTCGGCAAAGATGCCGACATGATCGAGCGTCACGGGATGACCGGCCGCAAGCGACCGTTGCATTCCCGCCGAGTCGTTCGCCTCGACGCCGATAATCCTGATGTCCGGATTCCTGCCTTTTATATAGGCGGCGATGCCCGCAATGAGACCGCCCCCGCCGATCGGCACGAACACCGCGTCGATCCTGCTTTCGGCCTGCTTCAGGATCTCGCGTCCGATCGTGCCCTGGCCGGCGATCACATCGGGATCGTCGAATGGGTGGATGAACGTGAGTCCCTGTTCTTTCTCCAGCTCTCTTGCGTGTTGCTGGGCATCGTCGTAGGTATCGCCATGCAGCACGACCTCACCGCCGAGTGTGCGTACGGCGTCGACCTTGATCGAGGGCGTCGTTACCGGCATGACGATGACTGCGCGTGCACCCATGCGCGCCGCGGCCAGCGCGACTCCTTGCGCGTGGTTGCCGGCCGAGCTGCAGATGACGCCCTTGTCGAGCACGTCCCGCGGCAGCTTCGCCAGCTTGTTGTACGCGCCTCGCAGTTTGAAGGAGAAAACGGATTGCAGGTCCTCGCGTTTCAACAGGACGCGATTCCTGAGTTTTGCCGAGAGGTTCCTGGCGAACTCGAGCGGAGTTTCAATTGCAACTTCGTAGACGCGTGCGGTCTCGATTCGCTCGAGGTAGTCGTCGCTACTCATAATTTATCGGTTGGCGATCCGGTGGACAGAGAGCCGCGGAAGGGTAGCGCATTTCCTTGCAGATTGACCAACTGCGAAGGCCCGGGCGCGGTCGGCGTCGAATCGCCGTCATACCACAACATCTGGGGTTGACGCTGCGATAGAACCGCAATATGCTGGGTTCGCTGGTGTGCCGGCGTAGTTGCCGGCGCTTAAAAGGGAATCCGGTGCAATTCCGGAACGGTCCCGCCGCGGTAACGGGTAAGAAATCCGGCACGTCAAGGCAGTCATTCCGCCTGCGACAGCCACTGGAGCGAGTCTCCGGGAAGGCGCCAGGGTTTCGTCGAGCCCGAAGTCCGAAGATCTGCCAGAAACGTGCTCGTTCAGGCATTGCCTGAGGTCCTCGTGGATAGGGACGCGCCGTGCGGACGTAAATTCCGTTCGCTCGCCTTTACTCTCCGGTCCTCGCTGTGCCCGAGCCAGGCCGAGGAGAGTTCCGTGCCAGCAGTACATCCGGTGCAGGTCACCGCCGATTCCCGCAAACAGAGCGCCGCACCGGCTGCGGATACGTCGGGCTATCAGGTCATCCGTCGCAACGGTCATGCCGTGCCCTTCGACGACAGCAGGATTGTGGTCGCCATCACGAAGGCGTTTCTCGCCGCTGAAGGCGGCAAGTCCGCGGCATCGCCCCGGGTGCGTGACAGCGTTGCTGCGCTGACCGGACAAATCGTAAACGCCTCCACGCGCCGGATGCCAGGTGGCGGCTCGATACATATCGAGGACATACAAGACCAGGTGGAGCTGGCACTGATGCGTGCCGGCCATCATGAAGTTGCCCGACGTTACGTCTTGCACCGGGAGGAGCGCGCACGCGAGCGTGCCCGATTGCGTGAGGCCGATGCGCCGGCGGAAGTCCCCATTCGAATTCGTGACAACGGCGAGCTCCGGCCGCTGGATCGCGAAGAACTGGCGATGTGCATCCAGGCTGCCTGTGAAGGTCTTGGAGACGAAGTGGATCCGGCCCTGGTGCTGCTAACCGCGTCACGCGATCTCTACGACGGCATTTCCGTCGACGAAGTCGAGAAATGCCTCGTACTTGCAACACGTTCGCTGATCGAGAAGGATCCGGCGTATTCCAGGGTTGCGGCGCGGCTTCTGTTGCATGCGATCCGCCGCGAAGTGACTGGCAACGACGCGGATAAGGACGCGATGCAGTCCGTCTACGCAAAATATTTCCCCCGCTTCATCCAGCGTGGCGTCGATGCGGAATTGCTCGATGAGCGCTTGCGGCAGTTCGATCTGCAGAAACTCGGGTGTGCGCTTGCGGCCGAACGCGATCTCCTCTTCGGTTACCTCGGATTGCAGACGCTCTACGATCGCTATTTCCTGCAGATTGACGAGCGCCGCGTCGAGCTTCCCCAGATTTTCTTCATGCGGGTTGCGATGGGACTGGCGCTGAATGAGATCGACCGCGAAGCACGGGCAATCGAATTCTATAACGTCTTGTCGTCGTTCGATTTCATGAGTTCAACGCCGACGCTGTTCAATTCCGCCACCCGGCATAGTCAATTGTCGTCCTGCTATCTGACGACAACTGACGACGATCTCGACGGCATTTACCAGTCGATAAAGGAAAACGCGCTGCTGCAGAAATATGCCGGCGGGCTAGGCAATGACTGGACTCCGGTGCGCGCCATGGGCAGTCATATCAAGGGAACGAACGGCAAGTCGCAGGGCGTCGTCCCGTTCCTGAAGGTTGTCAACGATACCGCGGTTGCAGTGAACCAGGGCGGCAAACGAAAAGGCGCTGTGTGCTCCTATCTCGAAACATGGCACATGGATATCGAGGAGTTTCTGGAGTTGCGCAAGAACACGGGCGACGACCGGCGACGTACGCACGACATGAACACCGCCAACTGGATTCCCGACCTGTTCATGAAGCGCGTCGCGGATAAGGCAGAATGGACGCTGTTTTCGCCGTCCGACGTCCCCGACTTGCACGATCTGTTCGGCCGTGCGTTTGAGGACGCGTATGTGGCCTCTGAGCAGAAAGCCGAACGCGGTGAAATCGCGAACCACCGGAAAGTCCCGGCGATCCGGCTGTGGCGCAAGATGCTGTCCATGCTGTTCGAGACCGGGCATCCGTGGATGACTTTCAAGGACCCTTGCAATATCCGTTCGCCGCAGGGCCACGCCGGTGTTGTGCACAGCTCGAACCTCTGCACCGAAATCACGCTGAATACCTCCGCGACGGAAACAGCCGTGTGTAATCTGGGCTCGGTAAATCTCGTCAATCATCTGACTCCGGACGGGCTGGACCTGGGCAAATTGCGCTCGACGATCGGTACCGCGATGCGCATGCTCGACAACGTCGTCGATGTGAACTTCTATCCGGTGGAAAAGGCCAGGCGGTCGAATCTCCGTCATCGGCCGGTGGGGCTCGGCATCATGGGCTTTCAGGACTGCCTGCAGGCACTGCACATTCCCTACGCTTCGGACCGGGCGGTCCTGTTTGCCGATCGTTCGATGGAGGCCGTCTGCTTTTACGCCTATTCGGCATCGGTGGATATGGCCGCCGAGCGCGGCCGTTATTCGAGCTTTTTCGGCAGTACCTGGGATCGCGGACTGCTGCCCCTGGACACGCTCGACCTGCTTGCGGAAGAGCGTGGCGGTTTCGTCGATGTCGACCGCACCCAGACGCTCGACTGGGAATCGCTTCGTGCCCGGATAGGCGAGGTCGGCATGCGGAACTCGAACTGTATCGCGATTGCACCAACGGCCACGATTGCCAACATTGTCGGCGTATCGGCCAGCATCGAGCCCACGTTTCAGAACCTTTTCGTCAAATCAAACCTTTCTGGCGAGTTTACGGTGGTGAACGAATATCTCGTTCGCGACCTCAAGCGGCTTGGCTTATGGGACGACGTCATGGTTGCCGACCTCAAGTACTTCGACGGTGCACTTCGGCGCATCGACCGGGTTCCGCAAGAGTTACGCACGCTCTACGCGACGGCGTTCGAAATGGACGCGGCGTGGCTGGTAAAGGCTGCCGCACGGCGCCAGAAGTGGATTGACCAGTCGCAAAGTCTCAATCTTTACGTAGCGGGCGTATCCGGAAAGAACCTTGATGAGCTCTATCGCTTTGCATGGCAGAGCGGTCTCAAGACGACGTACTACCTCCGCAGCCTTTCGGCAACCAGCGCGGAGAAATCGACAGGTCAGGGCGGAGAACTCAACGCGGTACCGATCAATGCTGCGGAAGAAAGGCACGTTGCCGCGGCGCTTTGCGCCATCGACGACCCGACCTGCGAGTCCTGCCAGTAACGACCGACGGAGAATCTGGATAATGTTGGGTTTTGAACGTGACGACGAGACAAGAAGCACATTCGCGGCCTTTTCTGCAGCAAACCCCGTGGAGCAATACGACGACTTGCGCACACAAAGAGTGCGCGCGGAAGACAAACGCGTAATCAATGCGCGGGTTGACGTAAACCAACTCGTACCGTTCAAGTACAAATGGGCATGGGAGAAGTACCTTGACGCCTGCGCGAATCACTGGATGCCGCAGGAAGTGAACATGAGCCGGGACATTGCGCTGTGGAAAGATCCGCGCGGCCTGACTGACGACGAGCGCCTCATCGTCAAGCGCAATCTCGGTTTTTTCGTAACGGCCGACTCGTTGGCGGCAAATAACATCGTCCTCGGCACGTACCGCCACATCACCGCGCCGGAATGCCGCCAGTACCTGTTGCGTCAGGCGTTCGAGGAGGCTATTCACACGCATGCCTACCAGTATATTGTCGAATCGCTGGGGCTCGATGAGGGCGAAATTTTCAATGCTTATCACGAAGTCTCGTCCATTCGTGAAAAAGACGAGTTCCTGATCCCCTTCATCGACACGCTTACGAGTCCGGAATTCTGCACTGGCACGCCTGAGGCGGATCGCCAGCTTCTGCAAAGCCTGATCGTGTTCGCCTGCATCATGGAAGGAATATTCTTTTACGTAGGCTTCGTACAGATCCTTGCGCTGGGACGGCAGAACAAGATGACCGGCGCCGCGGAACAATATCAGTACATACTTCGGGACGAATCGCTGCACTGCAGTTTCGGCATCGACTTGATCAACACGATAAAGCTCGAGAATCCCGGTTTGTGGACACCCGCCTTTCGTGAGGAAGTCCGGTCTCTTATACGACGCGGAGTGGAGCTGGAATACCGCTATGCCGAAGACACGATGCCGCGCGGCGTACTTGGCCTGAACGCAGCGATGTTCAAGGAATACCTGCGCTTCATCGCGAACCGGCGCTGCCAGCAGATTGGCATCGAAGCGCTCTACCCGGGCGCGACCAACCCGTTTCCCTGGATGAGCGAGATGCTTGATCTGAAGAAAGAGAGAAACTTCTTCGAAACACGCGTCATCGAATATCAGACCGGGGGTGCTCTGACATGGGACTAGGAATGTAAGCCTGTTTAAAAGGGAGCAACGAAGCCCGACCGTCTGCTACCAATCACTTTACAAGATAAGGAAACACTTCATGATTCGCTCGGCAAATCTCGGCTTCCCCCGTATCGGCGCCAGACGCGAACTCAAAAGAGCTGTCGAGGCTTATTGGACAGGCGACATCGACGTGGCCTCCCTGACCGCAACCGGTGCAGAATTGCGCGCACGCCACTGGAAGCTGCAACGCGACGCCGGGATCGAGGTGATCCCGTCCAATGATTTCTCGTTCTACGATCAAGTACTGGATATGAGCGTGACCATCGGTTGCATCCCACCGCGATTCAGGGTGGGCGCCGCCGGCGCGGACCTCGACGTTTACTTCGCCATGGCTCGCGGGACGGACGATGCACCCGCCATGGAAATGACCAAGTGGTTCGACACCAACTACCATTACATAGTACCGGAGTTTCTTCGGGAGCAGGAATTCACCTTGCAATCGACCAAGGCTGTCGATGAGTTTCTGGAGGCGAAAAGCCTGGGCTTTGTGACGCGTCCGGTATTGCTCGGTCCCGTCACCTACCTGTCGCTGGGCAAGTCGAAGGACGCCGGACTCGATTCGCTGTCGCTCCTCGATCGCTTGCTGCCCGTGTACAAGTCTCTCATTGACAAGCTGCATGCGGCCGGCGCCCGGTGGATTCAGATCGATGAGCCGATTCTGGCGCTCGACCTGAACGACCGGCAGTGCGATGCACTTCGTAGTGCTTATCGCTTGCTCAACGCGAGCGGCGCCGACATCATGCTTGCGACTTATTTCGAAAGTCTGCGCGACAACCTCGGGGTGGCCGTATCTTTACAGACCCGCGGCCTTCATATCGATCTCGTACGTGGCCGTGAGCAACTGGACCGGACGCTGGCGGTCCTCGCGGATTCCGCTACCAGCGGCCAGGATACCGTCTTGTCGCTCGGCGTAGTCGATGGCCGCAACATCTGGCGTTCCGATCTGGACAATTGTCTGACCGTCGTCGAGAAAGCCGCTCGGGCGTTGGGCACCGACCGCATCGAAATCGCGCCTTCCTGCTCGCTGATCCATGTCCCGGTCGACCTGCAGGTGGAACAGACGCTGGATGCGGAACTGAAATCCTGGATGGCATTCGGCAAGCAAAAGCTTGAGGAGATCGCTGCGCTTAGCAGAGCGATGCAGGATGGTCGTGATGCGGCGGCCGATGCGTTCGCGGCGAGCAGTGAGGCTGCGCGATCCCGTCACGCCTCTCCGCGAATTCACAACGACGGCGTGAAGACCCGCGTTGCGGGAATCAAGCAGGCAGATTTGCTGCGGCGAAGCGATTTCCAGACCCGCCGCGTCGCGCAGCACCGGCGCATGACCCTGCCGGAGTTTCCAACCACCACGATCGGATCCTTTCCCCAGACGGAGAAAGTGCGCAAGGCACGCGCTGCATTCCGGCGTGGCGATATGGATCGAGGGGATTATGAAGCGTTTCTCGAGGATGAGATCAAGGCGGCCGTGGAGAAACAGGAAGCGTTGGGGCTGGACGTGCTGGTCCATGGCGAGTTCGAACGCAACGACATGGTCGAGTACTTCGGCGAACAGCTCGACGGTTTCGCGATCACGAAGCATGGCTGGGTGCAGTCCTACGGATCGCGCTATGTGAAACCGCCGGTCGTCTTCGGCGACGTATCGCGCCCCGGGCCAATGACCGTCAAGTGGTCGGCCTACGCGCAATCCGTCACGGACCGGCCGATGAAAGGCATGCTGACCGGCCCAGTGACCATTCTGCAGTGGTCATTTGTTCGAAACGATCAGCCTCGCATGGAGACCTGCCGGCAGATTGCCCTCGCCATACGGGACGAAGTTCTCGATCTCGAAAAGGCGGATATCCGCGCGATTCAGATCGACGAGCCGGCGTTGCGCGAGGGACTGCCATTGCGAATGAACGATCGGAATCCCTGGCTTCGCCAGGCGGTCGACTGCTTTCGGCTCGCGGCGGCGGGCGTTTGTGACGACACGCAAATTCACTCGCATATGTGCTATTCGGAATTCAACGACATCATGGCGTCAATTGTTGCGCTGGATGCCGACGTCATATCGATTGAGAACTCGCGTTCGGACATGGAGCTATTGTCGGCGTTCGTCGACTTTCGTTATCCGAACGAAATCGGTCCCGGTTTATGGGACATTCATTCTCCGCGCGTGCCCTCCGTTGACGAAATGAAGAAACTGCTCTGTGAAGCAGCCTCAGTCATATCTCGCGACAAACTCTGGGTCAATCCGGATTGTGGCCTGAAGACGCGGGGCTGGCCCGAGGTCGAGCGTTCGATATCGAATATGGTGGCGGCCGCCGTGAGTTTGCGCGCGTGAATTGCCGGCGGGCAAATGGACGTTTTCGCGTGTGGGCGCGCGGGCATCCGGCAAATCGGTGTCATGTCCGCGCTGCGCGCGGAGGCTATGCCGGAGATGCGAAGAAAACGTTCCCGTCGTCTGCTTCGATCCGCTGCACGATACGCCAGCTTACCAGGTCGTCCAGACACGCCCGGATCTGGCGTGCTGGAAGCGCCGGATATTCGAGCAGCAGTAGACAACATATATCATCGGTCGTGAGGCGGTGACCCGGGCGGGCACTGAGCGCCCGGGCGATCTGCTTGTGAGGCTCCGCCAGTTGCAGCGGCCGGCGAGCCGGGCAGTCCGGCAACGCTTCTGACAGCAACCCGTTATTGCGGCCTGCCGGCAGCCACTGTGCCGATGGCTTCCGCTTGCCGAAAATGCTGTACAGCCGGGACCCGAGATACCCAATCTGGTCCAGCGCGATCTGTGTGGCAGTCGCCGCGAGTATCAGATGCCAGACAAACCACTTGTCACAGCGGTGGCGTCCGGAACAGGACAAATCGCCGGGAAGCGCGCCCGATTCCAGAAGATGCCACACGAGTGCTCCGCGCCAATGCAGCAGCCGATATCCGCGGACGCGGTCAAAGACCCGGATCGTCGGTTCTCGTCCTGCCGGCCTGGCAACAATCAGATCGTACCGCGGGGCATCCTCTCGACGGGCATGCGTCAAAGAGCCGGCGGAAGAAACGGGCGCCACGCGCGCTACCATTCGATTCGTGTCGACACGGCTTTTTATTCCCTTGCTAAATACGAATGAGAATGATTATCATTCGTATATTACACCCGCCAGTACGAATGACAAGTCCTGCGTCGGGCGATGAATACCGGGAGGCGACCGGGGCGTTCCGGGCCGACGTGCGGCGCGCCTGGGAAGGCCTGTCCGCGGAACGCGGGCGCTTTACGATACTCGCGAAGGTCGGCAACGCTCGGGCGATTCGTCGAGTAACCGGACGGGCCGTGTGCGCGATGCGCAGGCGCAGTCGATAAGACAGGGTGAAACAACCATGAATTCACAGCGACCACATGCGACGGATCGACACCGGCTGGCAGACCCGGAACAGTTCATCGTCTGGGCCAGCCGTCACTACCTGTGGAGTGCAATTCGGAGTACGCCGGCGCCCGACTTCGTGTTCGAGGCGTTCGAGAACGCCGGTATAGACGTTCTTTACTATTCTCTGGACCGTGTGCTGGTCTGTTTGCTGGCCGCTCCGACCCGCGAGATCGTCGTACATGATGTTCGTTGCCCTTGCCTGGCGCTGCATGAGGAGGCGCTGCTGACAGGCTTGAGAAGATTGCAGCACGGAGACGACGTTGGCTTTGTCGCCGCGCTGTCTGCGGTCATGCTGCAATCGGCCGTCAAGGTGTCGGGGCCCGCCATGAAATTACTCGCGGAGGGAATGCGGCAAATGAAGGTCGAGCATTCAGCCACGACGGGGGAATACGGCGAAGGCCCGGACGACGCGGCGTGGCGGCAGCACGGCAAATGCCAGGATCGGACGATCAATTGAATGCGCCGCCGGCGTACGCCTGGCACCGGAAATGAAACTGCAGACGAACATGATCACACGCCGTCAAGTCTTCGCTCACTGTCGCGTGAGCTTCGCCGCAGGTATGTTTGTCAATTGCCCGCCGCGGGCGGAATGACATTTCCATCCGCATCCAGCAGCGTGATCCCGCCAATTTCCAGTTCGCGAATGCGCGGCTCGATCTTTTCCCGGTCCCCGACCACCACCCACAGCAGCCTGTCCGGTTTCACCACTGCCCCGGCGGCTTCCGCAAGCTCTTCGACGGACAGGCTGCGCACCCGGTCCGGGTAGGTATCCCAGTAATCGTCCGGCAGGTCGTAGGTGACGATCTCGGCAATGTCGCCGAGCACGGCGGACGCGGTTTCCCAGCGGCCCGGCAGGCTCAGCGTGCTCGATGCGATCACGCGCTGCAGTTCGTTTTCTGCGGGAGGGTTCTCGCCCAGTAACTCCGTCAGCTCGCGCTTCAGTTCGGCCATCGATTCCTTGGTTTTATCCGTCTGCACCGGAGCGTAGGCAATGAACGGGCGCGGACCTTTTGCCGGCAGCAGGAACGAGTACGCGCCATACGACCAGTGCTTGTCCTTGCGCAAGTTGCTGTAGATTCGCGACTGGGCATCGCCGCCCAGGATTTCATTCATCGCTTCGATCGCGATTTCGTTCTCGTCGCCGACGGGCGGCGCAACATTGCCGACGAGAATGATGGACTGCTCGGAACCCGGCCGATCGACGATGAAAACCTGTTCGCGCTCCGGTTCCGCGACGTCCGCGATATTCTTGCCTGGTACGGAACCTGGCCGCCATCGCGCGAACGCTTTTTCGAGCTTCGGCCTGATCTCTTCCATGGTCGTATCGCCGACCACGATCACGACCGCGTTGCCCGGCCTGAACCAGGTCCGGTGATGATCGACCAGCGAGTCCCGGGTTATGCGGGCGACGGACTCTTCAGTACCGGATCCCGTCAGCGGCAGGCTGTAGGCATGACCCTCGCCGTACATCAGCGCCGGCAGTACGCGCAACGCGATGCCGACCGGCTGCGTTTTCTCCTGCGCGATCTTTGCGAGCATCGATTTGCGCAGGCGTTCGAGCTCGTGTTCGGGAAACGAGGGATTGAGCACCACGTCCGCATAGATCGCGAGCGATTCGTCGAGGTTTTCCTTCAAAGCGCTCAAGTAAACGACGGACGTATCGAGTCCCGCGCCCGCGCCCAGCTCAGCGCCAAGCCGCGCCAGTTCGTCGCTGATCTCGAGTGCGGAACGGCTTCGCGTTCCTTCGTCGAGCATTGCCATCGTGAGAGTCGCCGTTCCCGGTGCGCCGAACTGGTCCGCGGCGTAGCCGGCGTCGAGCCGCAGGCTCAGGTTGACGACCGGCACGGCACGGCGCGTTGCGACGACCAGTTCCATCCCGTTAGCGAGCCGGCTGCGCTCGAATTCGTCGAAGTTTACCTCGGGAAACGATGCCGGCTGCGGCAACGCCGAACGGTCGGCGCCCTCCGTTGACGCCTGCAACTCCGGGTACGGGTGTATCTCCAGGTGATAGGCGCCGGCCGTCAGCCAGCGGTTCGCGGCGGCCTGGACCGAGGCCGGCGTGGCCTGCTCGAGTCGTTCCAGCGAGGTGCGGAAGAAACCCGGGTCGCCCGTGTACACCGCATTTTCGGCCAGTACGTCGGATTTCCCACCGAAACCGCCGATACGCTCCACCCCGCGAATGAAACCGGCCACGATTTCCGTGCGGACGCGTTCGAGTTCGTCGGCGGTCGGCCCGTCCTCGAGAAAACGCCGCAGCTCTTCATTGACCGCCTGTTCGACGCCGTCGAGGCTCGCGCCAGGCTGCGCGGTTGCCTGCAACAGGTAAAGCCCGGCGATCTCGGCCGGGAGCAGGGACGCGGAGACGTCGGTGGCGGTCTGGTCCGTATACACCAGCCGTTCGAACAGGCGCGAATTCTTGCCGCCCGCCAGCACGCCGTTCGCCAGCTGCAGCAATTCGGTGTCTTCGGCCACGTAGTGCGGCGCGCCCCACACCTTATACAGCCGCGCCTGCGGCACGCGGTCCTGAAGCACCTCGCGTTTGTCCCCGTCCAGCTTGACCGTCCAGCTGTCGTATTGGGCGATCGGCGGTCCCGGGGGTATGTCGCCGAAGTAATATTCGACCTTCTCGCGCGCTTCCTCGGCGCGGATGTCGCCCGCGATGACGATGACGGCGTTGTTCGGCCCGTAGTAAGTCTTGAACCATTCGTGCACGTCGTCGAGACTGGCCGCCTCCAGATCTTCCATCGAGCCGATCGTGGACCACGAATAGGGATGCTGCGGCGGAAAGACGTTCTTCAAGATATGGTTGAACGCCTGCCCGTACGGCTCGTTCTCGCTCTGGCGTTTTTCGTTCTGCACCACGCCGCGTTCCTGCGTGAGCTTCTCCTCGTCGACCACGCCGAGCAGATGTCCCATGCGGTCGGATTCGAGCCAGAGCGCCATGTCCAGCGCTGTTTTCGGCACCGTCTCGAAATAATTCGTGCGGTCGAAGGACGTGGTCCCGTTCATGCCCGTCGCGCCTGCACGTTCCAGCGGTTTGCTCATTTCTTCGTTGAAGTTTTCGCTGCCGTTGAACATCAGGTGTTCGAACAGGTGCGCGAAGCCGGTCTTGCCCGCCTGCTCGTTCCTGGAGCCGACGTGGTACCAGATGTTGACCGCCACGATCGGCGCCTTTGGATCCTCATGGACGATCAGGCGCAGGCCGTTATCGAGCGTGTACTCCGTGAACTCGATGTCGACTTCCGCGGCGTAGACGGACGTCGCGAACACGACGGAGACTGCTGCACAACCAAGCGACTGTAAAACGGCACGAAATTTCATGGACGACTCTGTCTGTTTGCGGGTTTTGCCGAAGCGGCGACAGAATCAAGTGTAACCGGAATGACGATGGGTGGCCCCTTGTTGGAGCCCGTGACAACGGGCGAATAACCGCTACGGAAATCGCCGCTCTCGCGGGCTCCAACAGCTCGACGCATCACTGCCGGGGGCTGCAATAATTCTCCGGCCCTTTCATAATGCGCGCATGAACACAAATACTGCGAGACGAACGCTTTATCCGCCCATCGAGCCGTTCGACACCGGCCGCCTGGATGTCGGCGACGGCCACACTCTCTATTACGAACAGTCGGGCAACCCCTCCGGCAAACCGGTCGTGTTCCTGCACGGCGGGCCCGGCGGCGGCTGCACGGAAAAGATGCGGCAGTTCTTCGATCCGGAGCGATATCGCATCGTGCTCTTCGACCAGCGCGGCAGCGGCAAGAGCCGCCCGCATGCAAACCTCGAGGCCAATACGACCTGGCATCTCGTCGACGACATAGAACGGCTGCGCGAGCTCCTGGAGATCGAGCGCTGGCAGGTGTTCGGCGGCTCGTGGGGAAGTACGCTCGCGCTGGCCTATGCGGAGACGCATCCCGATCGCGTCACGGAGCTGGTGTTGCGCGGCATTTTCATGTTGCGGAAGAAAGAGATTGTCTGGTTCTACCAGTACGGCGCGAGCGAGATTTTCCCCGACCGCTGGCAGCGCTTCCTCGAACCGATTCCGGAGGACGAACGGCACGATCTCCTGCACGCCTATCACAAATACCTGACCAGCGACGATGCGGCCGTGAGGCTGCGCGCGGCCAGGGCCTGGTCTGTCTGGGAAGGGTCGTCCTGCATGCTGATACCGAGCGCCGAAGTGGAGAAAGTCTTCGGGGCCGAGGAGATGGCGCTGTCGATGGCGCGCATCGAGTGTCATTACTTCGTCAATGACGGTTTCATGGAAGAGAACCAGTTGCTTGAGGATGTCGAACGCATCCGTCACATTCCGGCGGTGATCGTGCATGGACGCTACGACATCGTGTGTCCCGCGATTTCGGCATGGGAACTCTCCGAAGCGTGGCCGGAGGCCGAACTTCATATTGTGCCTGATGCCGGACATGCCGCGTTCGAAGCCGGTAACGTGCATGAGTTGATAACCGCGACTGACCGATTCGCCGACCGGACCTGATCATTGAGACGTTTACTGATTACAAACGCACGCCTGGTCAATGAGGGTCAAATTCGCGATGCCGATATCCTGATCCACGGCGAGCGCATCGAGAAAATAGCCGGCAGTATTCCGGCTGCGGACCAGGTCGACGTGATCGATGCCGCCGGCCGCTACGTTTTGCCCGGCATGATCGACGACCAGGTGCACTTCCGCGAGCCTGGCCTCACCGAAAAAGGCGACATGGCAACCGAATCGGCTGCCGCGGTAGCGGGCGGGGTCACCAGTTTCATGGATATGCCGAACGTAAGCCCGCAAACGACAACGCGGGAAGCGCTCGCGGACAAGTACCGGGCGGCGAGAGGGCGGGCGCGGGCAAACTTCGCGTTTTATCTCGGCGCAACCAACCGCAACATCGAGGAAATCAAAGCGCTTCGCGTCGGGGAAGCCTGCGGCATCAAGGTATTCATGGGCGCGTCGACGGGCGACATGCTCGTAGACGATGTCGATGCGCTCGAACGCGTGTTTGCCGGTGCGCCGGTCATCGTTGTGACTCACTGCGAGCATTCGCCGACGATCCGCGACAACGAAGCGCGGGCGAAAGCGGAGTTCGGCGCAGACGTGCCGATGTCCGAACACCCGAAAATCCGTTCGGCGGACGCCTGCCTGAAGTCATCGAGCATAGCGGTCGACCTGGCGCGGCGCCACGGGACGAGGCTGCACGTACTGCACCTGACCACGGCGCTGGAGATGGGCCTTTTCTCGCGGGCCAGCCGGAGCGAAAAGAACATAACCGCCGAAGTCTGTGTACACCATTTGTGGTTCGACGAAAGCCATTACGACGAACTTGGTGCACGAATCAAATGCAACCCGTCGATAAAAACGGCGAAAGACCGCGAAGCATTGATCGCGGCCGTCAACGACGGGCGCATCGACATCATCGCGACGGACCACGCGCCGCACACCGCCGTCGAGAAAAAGCGCAGCTATTTCAAGGCGCCGGCCGGGCTGCCGCTGGTGCAGCACCCGTTGCTCGTGCTGTTCGATCTCGCAAAGGCCGGCCAGATAAGCCTCGAAACGGTGGTGGACCGGACCAGCCACGCCGTGGCCGACATCTTCGGCGTCGTGGACCGCGGCTACGTGCGCGAGGGCTACTTCGCCGACCTCGTGCTGATGGACCCGAACAGGCCCCAGACCGTCGAACCGTCGAATCTGCTCTACAAGTGCCACTGGTCGCCGTTCGAGGGCCACCGCTTCAGCTCGACCGTCGACACGACCGTCGTCAACGGCCGTATCGCCTGGCGCGACGGCAAACTCGGCAGCGACATTGCGGGCCAAAGGCTCGAGATCACTCGCGCCCGCTGACCGGTCATCAGGTGCGTCATCAGGTGCCGGACTTGGATTATTGGACATTTCTTCGGACACACGGTCTGAATTGACCAACCGCGAAATGTCCAACAATCCAAGTCCGGCACCTGATGACGCACCCCCTGACAAAGCTGTTTACTTTCCAGAAGATACCGCTATCCTTGCGGACATATCGGGCGCTGGCGAGCACCCTGGACGAAACGCACTGAAATGACTCCGTGCGTTAATCGAATGAAGCCTACAGATACATCCAACCCGGATTATTTCCACAAGGTAGTCGACTGTCAGTGGGCCTGTCCCGCGCATACTGACGTGCCTGCCTACATCCGCCTCATCGCGCAGGGCCGTTTCGACGACGCGTACATGCTGAACCGCGAGTCGAACGTGTTCCCGGGCATCCTGGGGCGCGTCTGCGACCGCCCGTGCGAGCCGGCCTGCCGGCGTGGCCGCGTGGAGGAAAAGCCGGTCGCGATCTGCCGTCTGAAGCGGGTTGCGGCGGACGGCCGCAGCGACATTACGCACCGCCTGCCGAAGGCGCCGGCCGTCAAAAACGGCAAGAAAGTCGCCCTGATCGGCGCCGGTTGCGCATCGCTGACGGTCGCGAACGATCTGCTGCCGATCGGCTATGAGGTCACGATTTTTGAAGCGCTCGGCAAGACCGGCGGGCTGATGCGCACCAATATTCCGCAGTTTCGCCTGCCGCCGAAAGTTCTCGACGAAGAAATCAGCTACATCGTCGACATGGGCGCCGATCTCAAGCTCGGGCATCGCATTGACAGCATGAAAGCGCTGCTGGACAACGGCGAATTCGATGCCGTATTTGTCGGCACCGGCGCGCCTCGCGGCAAGGAGCTGGAATTGCCGGGGCGTCACGACACGGACAGAATTCACATCGGCATCGACTGGCTGGAATCGATCGCCTTCGAGCATACCGAGTCGATCGGCAAGAAAGTGCTGATCATCGGTGTCGGCAATACTGCGATGGATTGTTGCCGCAGTGCGCTGCGCCTCGGCGCCGACGACGTCAAGGTCATGGCGCGCAAACCGCGCGGCTTTTTCAAGGCCTCGGAATGGGAACTCGAGGACGCAGAAGAGGAAAACGTCGAGATACTGGTCAACCACTCGCCGAAGCAGTTTGTCGTCGAAAACGGCAAGCTCACGGGCATGAAGTTCGACAGGATGGAATACAAGGTTGACGATAAGGGCCAGATCGATCGCGGCACAGCGGTCGGCGAAGTATTTCTTCCCTGCGACGACGTGATCCTCGCGATCGGCCAGGACAACGCGTTCCCCTGGATCGAGCGCGACATCGGCATCGAATTCAACGATTGGGACAGCCCGATTGTCGACGAGAAAACAATGATGTGCTCGCGCGCTGGCGTGTTCTTCGGCGGCGACTCGGCGTTCGGCCCGAAGAACATCATCTGGGCGGTCGCACACGGCCATGAAGCGGCCATCTCGATGCATAAGCACTGCTTCGCAGAGGATCTGCACGACCGGCTTGCTCACGGTATGAACCTTTCGAGCCAGAAAATGGGCATGCACGAGTGGAGTTTCTCGAATTACTACGATCCGGCCGAACGTCGCCTGATGCCGCACGTCGATCTCCGGGAACGCTTCAAGAAGATCGACATCGAGGTGGAACTCGGCTTTACCGTTGACCAGGCCATCCAGGAAGTCGAGCGCTGTCTCAACTGCGATATCCAGACGGTATTCACGGCGAATCTTTGCATCGAATGCGATGCCTGCATCGACATTTGCCCCGTCGACTGCCTCACCATCACGGCGAACGGCGAAGAAGACGACCTGCGGACGAGGCTTTCGGCGCCGGCCGAAAACAGGAACCAGGGACTTTACGTGTCGCAAGGACTGCCGCACACGGGCCGCGTGATGGTCAAGGACGAGGACCTTTGCGTGCATTGCAGCCTTTGCGCGGAGCGCTGCCCGACAGGCGCCTGGGACATGCAGAAATCCACCATCCTGATCCCGTACGCGGGAGATGAGACGCCGCAACCGATTCCACAACGCGCCAAAGCCACGGCGTAAAGAGACCTCTTTCGCAGAAAAGCAATGACTTTTGCGGCTCAATCCTGTCTAAATCGAACGCCTTCGTGAGGGAAATTGTTCGTGTCCACGGTTAACGACGTCGTTATCAAGATTGCAACGGTCAACGGCACCGGCTCCGCCAGCGCCAACGGCCTCTTGATGAAATCCGTTTTCAGGATGGGGGTTCCCGTCGTCGGCAAGAACTATTTTCCGTCGAATATCCAGGGCCTGCCCACGTGGTATGAAGTGCGGGTCACGAAAGACGGTTACCGGGCGCGCGCCGATCGCGTCGACATCATGGTCGCGATGAACGCGCAGACTTACTCCCAGGACATGGCAGAGATCGCATCAGGAGGATGGCTTGTCTACGATTCGACCTGGCCGCGCAGCCGCCTTCTCGATCGTCAAGACATTACGGTGCTGGGCATTCCCCTGTCGAAAATGTGCAACGAGCACTTCGAGGGCGCCCGCGCGCGCATCCTGATGAAGAACATCGCGTACGTCGGCACGCTGGCCGCGCTGCTCGATATCGATCTCAACGTCATATCGCAGCTGCTCGAAGAGACCTTCGCGAAGAAGAAACATCTCGTCACGTCCAACCTCGAAGCCATTCGGCTGGGCTATGACTACACGATGGAACATTTTGCCTGTCCGCTGCCGGCCAGGGTCGCGCCGCTCGACAAGACGAAAGGCCATGTCATCATTGATGGCAACACGGCCGCAGGTCTCGGATGTGTTTATGCCGGGGCAACTGTCGGGGCGTGGTACCCGATCACGCCGTCCACTTCGCTGATGGATGCCTATAAGGCGTTTTGCAAGCAGTTTCGCATGGATGAGGAATCCGGCGGCAAGAAATTCTGCATCGTGCAGGCCGAAGACGAGCTGGCGGCAATTGGTGTCGTGCTCGGTGCTTCGTGGAACGGTGCACGGGCGTTCACGCCCACCAGCGGGCCGGGTATTTCGCTCATGGGCGAATTCATAGGCTTTGCCTATTACGCCGAAGTGCCGGCCGTGATCTTCGACGTGCAGCGAACCGGGCCGTCGACCGGAATGCCGACGCGCACGCAGCAATGCGACCTGATCTCTTGCGCCTACGCGTCGCACGGCGATACGCGTCACGTGTTGCTGTTCCCGGCCAACCCTGAGGAATGTTTTTACCTGTCGCTTACGGCGTTCGACCTGGCCGACCGGCTGCAGACGCCGGTCATGGTGTTGTCGGATCTCGACATCGGCATGAACGACTGGATGTGTCCGGATTTGCAGTGGGATGAAAATTTCCGTCCCGACCGCGGCAAGTTATTGACCGCGGAACAGCTCGAGGGGATGGAAAAGTTCTATCGCTACCTCGACAGCGACGGCGACGGCATCACTTACCGAACGCTGCCGGGAGAGCATCCGAAAGGCTCCTTTTTCACGCGCGGCTCAGGACACAACAAGTTCGGCGCCTACACCGAAGACTCCGCACAATACCAGGAAGTTGTCGATCGCCTGCTGGTTAAATGGGAAACGGCGCGCGGGCTGGTGCCGAAGCCGGAAGTCGAATACTCGAAGTTCAACAAGCGCGCGATCCTGTCCTTCGGAAGCTGCGACGGCGCGGTCAAGGAAGCGCTGCACCGCTTGAAAGAAGAGGGTACCGGCCTCAACTATTGCCGGGTGAAGGCATTCCCGTTCGATGCCGCGGTGAAAGAGTTCATCGATAAGCACGAGCGTGTCTATGTCGTGGAGCAGAACCGCGACGCACAGCTGCGTTCGCTGCTGATGCTCGACATCGAAGCCGACGCAAGGAAGCTGGTGCCCGTATTGCATTACA
This sequence comes from Woeseia sp., assembly GCA_040902105.1. Taxonomy (GTDB): domain Bacteria; phylum Pseudomonadota; class Gammaproteobacteria; order Steroidobacterales; family Woeseiaceae; genus IDS-8. Next base: position 252,541 of record JBBDXW010000052.1, on the reverse strand, counting down.
ACGGCATGCCGCTTGCTGCGAGTTTCGTGGTGCAGAAAGTGCAGGAAGACCTGGCGAAAGGCCGCGCAGCATAGGCGGTGCCAGCATAGCCGGTGCCGGACTTGGATCTTTGGACATTTCGCGGACACTCACCCGAACGGGAGCTGAAACAGAAACGCGAAATGTCCAAAGATCCAAGTCCGGCATCGATTACAAGTCCGGCACCGATTAGGCAGGCACCGATCAGGCACCGATTACGGTGAGGAAATCCATATGAGCTACATTGCCAAACCGAAAGTCACGCACCCCGGCTTGCCGCGCAACAGGCTTGGTTTGACGTCGCGCGACTACGAGGGCACGGTGTCGACGCTGTGCGCCGGCTGTGGTCATGACTCGATCACTGCGGCGATCATCCAGGCGGTGTTCGAGCTCGGTATCGAGCCGCACATGCTGGGTAAAATGAGCGGCATCGGCTGTTCGTCGAAGACGCCCGCGTATTTCGTCAGCCAGTCGCACGGCTTCAATTCCGTGCACGGGCGCATGCCGTCGGTGACGACCGGGGCGAACGCGGCGAACAAGGACCTGATCTACATCGGCGTCTCAGGCGACGGCGATTCGCTGTCCATCGGCATGGGGCAGTTCGCGCACGTCATACGGCGCAATCTGAACATGTGCTACATCATCGAGAACAATGGAGTGTACGGCCTGACCAAGGGTCAGTACTCGGCGTCCGCAGACATCGGCACGGTCGCGAAGAAGGGACCGGCGAACAAGCAGATGCCGATCGACCCGGTCAGCACGGCTATTGGCCTCGGCGCCACCTACATCGCACGCAGCTTTTCGGGCGACAAGGAGCAGATGGTGCCGCTCATCAAAGGCGCGCTGATGCACAAGGGATTCTCGCTCCTCGACATCATCAGCCCGTGTGTCACCTTCAACGATCACGAAGGCTCAACCAAGAGCTATGCGCACACGCGCGAGCATTACCACCACGTCATCGACACCGATTTCGTACCGCCGGCCGAGGAAATCAGGGCAGCCTATCAGGAAGGCGAGGCGATGCCGGTGCAACTGCACGACGGCAGCAAGATAGTGTTCCGCAAGGTGGACAAGGATTACGACCCGACCAGCCGCGCCGCCGCGTTCTCGTTTCTGCGCAGCAGTGTAAGGGCCGGCGAGATTATCACCGGCCTCCTGTACATCGACGAGGAAATGGGTGACATGCACGACCTGTCGGGCAGCGTCGACCGGCCCCTGTCCAAGATTCCCTACGAGGAACTGAACCCCGGCAAGGACAAGCTTGCCAAGGTCATGAATCGGTACCGCTAGGCTTAAGGTCGGCGGGTCCCGCGGGGCGGGCCCCTGACCCCTTCGACCAGGTCCGTCTGCGCCTCGTCGTAAGAACGATTGGCTATAGTGGCCATGGTGGCGCATCCCGAAGTCACCTTGGGCTCGCGTGCTCCGCTAGAATAACCCGCAACGACGTTCTGACTTTCACCGGGTAACAATATGAACAAGATCCGACGACGAATAATGCAGGCAAGCCTGGTAGCAACCGCGGCATCGTTTGCCGGCGCCGTACCGCAGGTCACGGGGGCACCGCAAAAGGGAGGTAGCGACAGTACGCAGCTGCGAATCCTGGTTCTCGGCGGCACCGGCTACATCGGCCCGCACATGGTTCGCGAAGCCCTGCGCCGCGGTCATCAAGTCAGTCTTTTCAATCGTGGCAGGACAAACGACGACCTGTTCCCCGATCTGGAGACTTTCATCGGCGATCGCAACGACAAACTCGACGCCTTGAAAGGACACAAGTGGGACGCAGTCATCGACAACTCCGGTTACGTGCCGCGACACGTGGCCGATTCGGCGCGCCTGCTTTCGAACGCTGCATCGCATTATCTGTTCGTTTCTTCGATTTCAGCCTATGCAAGCTTCGCCGTTGCGAACGACGAGGACTCACCGCTTGCGACGATGCCGGACGAGTCGGTCGAGGAGGTTACCGGCGAGACCTACGGTCCCATGAAAGCGCTGTGCGAAAAGATGGCGGCCAGGGAATTCGGCGAAGATCGTTTGGCGATACTGCGGCCAACCTATATCTGCGGCCCGGGCGACCGGACCGACCGCTATACCTACTGGCCCGTCCGCACGATGCGCGGCGGCAGAATGCTCTGGCCGGGCAGCCCATCGGACGAGATTCAGATCATCGACGTCCGCGACCTCGCCGCTTTCTCGATCGATTGCGTGGAGCAGCGAATTGCCGGGATTTACAACACGGTAACGCTGCCGGGGTCTTTCACCATGGGAGACCTCCTGGAGGACAGCGTCGCAGTCACCGCGGCCGACATGACGCCCGTCTGGGTGAGCGCTTCCTTTCTGAGCGAGCATGACGCGCTGATGTCCATCCCGATCTGGTCGTCTCCGGACGGCGAGGAGGCAAAGGCGGCGATGGTCAGTGGCGAACGCGCGTTGGAGAAAGGCCTGAAAAACCGGCCGACCCGCGAAACCGCCCGGGACACGATCGGCTGGTGGAAAACCCTGCCGTCCGAGCGCACCAGCGACCTGCAGGCGGGCTTGAGCGCGGAGCAGGAAGCGCAATTGCTGTCGAAAGTGTGACGCCTGAACGGTGCCGCTGAATGGTGCCTGCCGCTGCATGGTGCCGGACTTGGATTATTGGACATTTCTCCAATGCCGTTGCGAAAGTTTGACAAGCGTCGACGGATCGCGAGAGAGGAAGCGGGCGACCTCTGCCAACGTGGCAATACGTTCACGCACGGCCCTCTGCAGCAGGTGCAAGCGTATCGGTGTGAGTGCATGAGCGGAGGACTTTGAGCGCAAGAGCTTGACGCCCACATTGTGTTCGACACACACGACCTCAGCAAGCTCTTCCAATGACAGTGGACTGTCGGTCCGACACCAGCCGGCCGGGATATTGGCGATAAACTGATCGGTACCGATCACGCGTGAATCGTCGGGATGCGATTTGTCGTTCAGACTCTCCTCATCCTCGACAGGTTCGAGCACGAACTTTTCGTATGCGATACGAGCATGCTCGAGTTTGGCGGAAAACAAAGAAAGGCCGAAATGGGTCGTAAGCCAGGGGATGCACTCGGCGCCGAGATAGGCCTGATGTCCGGACCAGCGGTAGTCGGATGGATGCGCAGCAATGCCGGCTTTGACCGGGTTCATATGAATGTATCGCAACACGGTCAGGAAATACGCATCGACGTCGACAAGCTTCGATTTGTAACGCCGTTCGAACAGGTGTCCCGTAGTTTGCAGCGCCTTGTGTCGAAAACGGGAGAAACGCATCGCGATGCGTTTCATCGTATCACCCAGCGGTCTCTCGGAAACCTGCACCAGCATGTGCAGATGATTCGACATCCAGCAGAACCCGTGGATCCTGGTGTTCATCTTTTCGAGGACGTCGGCAACGATATCGTTTAGTACCAGTCGGTCCGCCGTGCTGCCGAATAGCGCTTCTCGGTGGTTGCCACGTAACATAACGTGGTAACAACCGCCAGGGACATGCAGGCGAGGTGGTCGTGGCATCCGTGCCGCTCCATATTTGGGTCCGTAAAAATAACGCAGCAGGCGGACGGTGACACGCAGAGAAACATCTCAAAATGGCCAGAATTCCAAGTCCGGCACCGTTAGCGGGCACCGTTAGCCCAAAATGTCCAAGGATCCAAGTCCGGCACCGTTAGCCCAAAATGTCCAGGGATCCAAGTCCGGCACCGTGAGTCCGCGGCACCGTGAGTCCGGCACCGTGAGTCGGCACCCTGAGTCCGGCGCCATTGGCGCCGGGCACCGGTAAGAACCCCTATCCGGCGTAAACTTGCATCCAAACGGTTCGCAGGCAGCATCTTCCCGTTACGAAGCGCTAAAGCGCGACCGTTTTTGCTCAGGAGTCTGCAATGAATGAAATGATGATCCCGATCGTGTTGTTTATCTGTATGGCGGCGGTTTTCGTGTTTTTCTTCTGGTTTCGCTACCGGTCCCGTGCCGAAACGCAGCACACATTCCGCGCGGCTCTGGACAAGGGCCAGGAGTTGACACCCGACATTATCGATCGCCTTGGGCAGCCCAAGCCAAGAGAGGACGCCGATCTCAGGCGCGCCGTGATCGCCATCGCTATCGGAATTGCCGTGGCTGCGTTCGGCTTCATTCTCGACGAGGACGATGCCATTCGGCCGTTCCTCGCGATATCGGCATTTCCGTTTACGATCGGCATTGCTTACCTGATCATTTCGCGATTCAGTGTACAAAAGCCATCAAACTGACACCGCAAACTCGCTTCGCCGGCGCCGACGACAACGATCTCGTCGCCCGGGCGGTCGCGCGGCACGATCCGCGCGCGTTCGGCGAACTTGTGCGACGGCACCAGTCGCAGGTCAGGACATTCTTGCGACGGCTGACCCGCGACTACGAGCTGGCGGACGACCTGTCGCAGGACGCCTTCGTGCACGCGTGGGACAAACTGCACACTTACGCCGGCAGCGGTTCGTTCATCGGCTGGCTGCTGAAGGTCGCATACACGACATTTCTGCAATCGAAGCGCAAATCGTCGCGATACGGCCAGGTCCTGCAGGCCATGGAACACGAGACGAACACGGATGCGGTGACACACACGGGAACGTCGGACGAGATCGGCGATCTCGACAGGTTCCTGGCGGTCTTGACGGAGGAGGAGCGTGCGGTGATGATCCTGTCGTATGCCTGCGGGCTGTCGCACAGGGAAATCGGCGACGCTGCGAATCTTCCGGTCGGGACCGTCAAATCGATCATTTTTCGCGGCAAGGAAAAAATCAGGGATAGCTTTGAAATCGAAGATCATCAATATGGCTGAGCGGCTGAAAGATAAAGAGGATGCGAGGCTCGAAGCGCTTTTTCGTGCCGAGCTCATCGACGACGACGGTTTCAGCGAGCGGGTCGTGTCCAGAGTCAGACGAGGCATCTGGGTCAGGCGCTGGACCATGCCGATTGCGATTCTGATCGGCGGTCTCATCGCAGCGAAGCCTGCCGGACAGTTGCTGCTGGCGATGTCCGAACTCCTGACGGTACTGCCGGAGGACTACCGGACTTTGTCCGTCGACGCGTTGCCGCAGGCAACGATGTTTATTCTCGGCGGCACTCTGGTCGGTATCTTCGCGTTGTTCGTCAAGGGTCTCGAAGAGTAGCGACGGGCACGCGCAACTCCGCGCAACGCGATTCCGCGGAGCCGACTTCCGTCGTTGTCACAATGGCCCCGGTCATATACATTTGACCGATGAATCTACGCGAGCAAGTCGAGCAACTGCTGCCTGCCTGGGAGCGCTGGTATCCCAGCCTGTTCGATGCCGCATGCGATCTGGGATTGATCAAAGCAGAGGTCTGCGATCCGAGCACGCTTCTGCTCACGAACCGGCATGCACGCATCCGCCAGAGAGCGGAGGACTTTCACCGGGAGAAATGGGGCGGACAAGCCGAAGAATAGCCGTTGCATCGGCCAAACGTGCGATCCCCGGATTTCGCTTTTTCACTGCACCGGATGAGGCAGCAGTAATGGTAAAGCATTACGACCTGGAGGCGATCCGGTCTCAATTCCCGTCCCTGTCGATCACGGACAACGGTACTCCAAGAATTTACTTCGATAATCCGGCCGGTACCCAGGTGCCGGGGATCGTTGTCGACAGGATGTCCCGGTGCCTGCTCGAGGCAAACGCGAACCTGGGCGGTTTCTTCGCAACGTCGCGGCGCGCCGATGCGATCGCCCACGACGCGCATGCGGCGATGGCTGATTTTCTCAACGCTTCGTCTCCCGACGAAATTATCTTCGGCCAGAACATGACGACGTTGACGCTGCATGTTTCGCGTTCCATCGGCAGGCAATTCCGTGCGGGCGATGAAATAATTCTGTCGCGCATGGATCATGATGCGAACGTCACGCCGTGGGTCCTGCTGGCGCACGACCTCGGTCTGAAAATACGCTGGCTGACGTTCGACCTCGAGTCATTCGAGTTCGACCTGTCGGCGCTCGACGATCTGCTCAACGATCGCACCAGGCTCGTCTGCGTCGGCGGTGCAAGCAACATGACCGGCACGATTCACGATATCAAGGCCATCTGCGGCAGGGCCCGCGAGGCCGGCGCGTGGACGTACATCGATGCCGTGCAGTCCGTGCCGCATGTGCCGACGGACGTGCAGGACATCGGCTGCGACTTCCTTGCCAGCTCGGCTTACAAGTTCTTCGGCCCGCATCAGGGAATTCTGTGGGGACGCCGGGAAGTGCTGGAGCGCCTCACCCCCTACAAAGTGCGGCCGGCGCCGGACAGCATCCCGGGCGCATTCGAGACCGGGACCCAGAGCCACGAAGGCATGGCGGGCACTGCAGCCGCCGTCGATTATTTTGCCTGGATCGGGGAGACGATGGGGAAAGCCTGCATAAAGAATAACGAGCGTTATGAAGCAGGCCGCCGCCGCTACGTGCATGCCGCGATGGACTGTCTGTTCGCCTACGAGACGACGCTGGCGCGTCACCTGGTCGACGGTCTGCGTCAGCTGCCTGGAGTAAGAGTGCACGGCATCACCGCAGCCGACGCAATGAAGCGCCGCGTACCGACCGTCTCGTTCACGGCCGCGCGGGTCTCGTCAGCCAAAATAGCCGAAGCATTGGCGAAGCGGAATATTTTCGTCTGGAGCGGCCACAACTACGCGGTGGAAGCGGCCAGGGCGCTTGGAATCTACGACAGCGGCGGCGGTGTGCGGGTCGGTCCGGTGCATTACAACTCGATCGAGGAACTGGACCGGTTGCTTATTGCGCTCGAGGAAATTCTGCCGCGCGCGAATGTTGCGTAGGCGGTGCGTGTGGTTTGAGATGCGGGGAAATTAGAGGACGGTGACCCTAAATTGCCTATTGAGAGGTTAGGATTTCCTTAGCGCACGACGCAATTACGGTCACTGTCCCCCCTGGTTCCCCCAATTTCCACGCGTATTGTCACTATCCCCTTGGGGGCAACTTTCACGCCGATCGCTGTCTATAAGCTTGGCTTCGGTTCAGGAATCGTTATAGAGTGATGCATCCTGCAACTATCAGGTTGCCGGCAACGGCCATGGAACCATGACTGCAGTGCCGACAGTCAGTCCGGTGACTTCAAACACGCCTGCCAGGCGCGGGCGCGTTGGATATCTCGTCCTGATCGCACTGGCGTGGTTTCAGATTGCCTTTGCCAGTCACCAGTTCGATCACGTTACCGGCGATCTGTTCGATGTCTGCGCCGTCTGCAAACACCTGGAACGGCAGGATGCTGCCGGTGTGCAGAAACCTGCCGAGTTAACGTCTGCCGCACCGTTGCCGGCCCCAATTGCAAACCCGGCTAGTCCAAATTCTGCGAAAGTCCTTAGCAACTACGAGTCAAGAGCCCCTCCCTCAGCCTGATCGATTTCTGTAGGACGCGACCGAGGTCGCCCATGCCCGGAGTTCTCCTCCGGCGTTCCACAGTAGAGATACAGGACTCTTGAGATGAACGAAAAAAATCAATTTGCCCGGCGAGGAATCGCTTCGGGTTACTGTTTTGCCTGCCTTAGCGCTGCAACCGCGGCCGTTGCCCAGGATAAGGCCGTTGAGGACAGGCACCACCCGCTCGACGAGATCACCGTTACGGCGACGCCGCTGTCGCGGACCGTCACTCAGCTCGCGCAACCGATTTCCGTGATGAGCGGGGATGAACTTACGCTGAAGCAATCGACGAGCATCGGCGAAACTGTCTCCGGCGAGGTCGGCGTCAGTTCGACCTACTTCGGCCCGGTCGCGTCGCGCCCGGTCATTCGTGGTCAGTACGGGGAACGCATTCGTGTGCTGTCGAACGGACTTGATGCTCTCGATGCATCGGCGTTGAGTGAAGATCATCAGGTGAGCATCGAAGGCATCCTGGCGGACCGCGTCGAAATCGTCCGCGGTCCCGCCACCCTCCTCTATGGAAGCGGTGCGGCGGGCGGCATCATCAACGTTGTCGACAACCGCATTATCAACAATAGCCTGACCGAGCCGTTTTCCGGGGCCGTTGCGATCGGCGCGGATTCCGCGGTTGGCAAGCGGGACGCGACGGGACGTGTGGCGTTCGGCTCCGACACGGTAGGCGTACACCTCGACTATTTCCGACGCGACACTGATGACGTGGAGATTCCGGGCTTCGCCGAGTCCGCGTTACTGCGCTCGATGGAGGAGGAAGAGGAGCACGAAGACGGCCACGAAGAGGAAGAGGAAGCCTTCGGAACCGTTGAAAACACAGACAGTGAAACGGACGGTGGCGCGCTCGGCCTTTCATGGACGGCCGACCGTGGATTCATGGGTTTCGCGGTCAGTACATTCAACAGCAACTACGGCATTCCTGGCCATCACCATGAGCACGAAGAGGGCGAAGCGGAACCGGAGCCGGAGGAAGAAGAAGCGGTTCGCGTCGATCTCGAACAACGACGAATTGACGTCCGGAGCGAGTACAGCTTTGATGGCCCGATCGCTCGGGCAAAGGTCAGTCTGGCTCGGAGCGACTATGAACACCAGGAGCTCGAAGGCACGGAGATTGGCACGCTCTTCGATACGAAAGGCACCGACGCAAGGCTTGAACTGGAGCACTCGGACATCGGCAAGTTGCAGGGCGCATTCGGTTTTCAGTTCAAGAAGGTGGACTTCAATGCCATTGGCGAGGAAGCGTTTGTTCCGCCGTCGAAAACACTCAGCAACAGTGTTTTCCTGTTCGAGGAGTACGGTCTCAACGAGCGGTGGGTATTGCAGGGGAGCGCCAGAGTCGAGCGTCAGACGATCGAGGTGGACACGTCGATCGGCCCCGAGTACAGCGATACGGCGTTCGGCGCCTCGATCGGCGCCGTCTGGACGTTCGTCGAAGACATGAGTCTTTCCGCCAATTATGCATTGACTGAACGTCACCCCAATTCGACTGAGCTGTTTGCCGCCGGTCCTCATGTCGCCGTCAACCGTTTCGAACGCGGCTCGGTGACACTCGGCAACGGTTTTCTCGACAAGGAGTTCTCGTCCAACCTGGATTTGACGCTCCGGGGTCGCAACGACCTGTTGGACTGGTCGGTGACCGCCTTCATAAACGAGGTCGACGACTACATTCTGCTCGCACCGACTGGTCAGGAGGAGGACGAAATGCCCGTGTTCGAATACACACAAACGGACGCGCAATTCTACGGCTACGAGGCCGAAGGGCTCATCGAGCTTTTCGATACCGCTGCTGGCCACCTGCATGCAAGGCTGTTCAGCGATTTCGTCTATGCGGAAGAAAAGGGCAGCGGCGCGTACCTTCCTCGCTTGCCGCCGCTGCGTTACGGAATCGGCGTGCATTATGCAGCCGATCGGCTGTCCGCGGGCATTGAGGGAACGTTCCACGCCAAGCAGGACAAGAGCGCCGCGAGCGAACTGCCGACGGACGATTACATGCTTCTCAGCGCGGATTTATCGTACAGACTCGACGATCAAGGCTTGTTTCTGTTCCTTCGAGGAACGAATCTGACCGATGAAGACGCCCGCCAGCACTCGTCACCGCTGAAAGACACGGTGCCGCTGCCGGGACGTTCGCTACACGTCGGATTGCGTTACGATTTTTGATACCGTTGCCGGCGGCGTGGCCAGTTTACTTGCGGCTGATTCAGACGCAGCATTGACCGCGGAAAAATCGTCCAATGCCAAGAACAAACTCCAATCAATGCCTGCTGGTGTTGCTGGCTGTCGCGCTGTCGTTCGACTTTGGCCAGGATGCGCCTGAGACCGCGAGTGCAGCAGCGCCCGCGCCGTCCGCGGCAATCATTCCCTACCAACAGCGAGCCCCTCCGCGTAACACCTGATCAGTTGCAATATCAGTTGCAACTGCAGGGGTAAGCGCAATTAGCGGTACGGCACTCACTCAGTTTGATCAGGACGCGGCGCGATGAGCATCGACTTGCGAAGAAGCATCCAGTGGATGCTGATCATTTTCGGTACGATAATTTTTGGTTCAGATAACGCCCACGCCAGCGAAGCGGAAATCGATACGCTGCAGCGCGAACTCAATGACTTGCGCACGGAATACGAGGCGCGAATAAGCGGCCTCGAACAACGACTCGCGGTTGCCGAGCAGAACGCGCGGCAGGCGAACACCCGCGTCGCGCAGGTGGAGTCGGCCGCCGCGCAGCCGGCGACCCGTTCCGCCGGCACGGGCGCGGGCGATTCCACGTTCAACCCGGCAATCGGCGTCATCTTCCAGGGCCAGGCCTGGAATTTCGGCGACGATCCGGACGAGTACACAATCCAGGGATTTCCGTTAGGCGGCGAAGCGGGCCCGGTGCCCGAGGGCCTGTCGCTCGGCGAAACCGAGATCGATATCAGCGCCAACGTCGACGATAAATTTACCGCGTGGCTGACCGTGCCGGTCGTGATCGAGGACGGCGAATCCGCCATCGAGATCGAAGAGGCCTGGCTCGAGACGCTGAGCCTGCCGGCGGGATTGTCCGCCCGCTTCGGCCGTTTCTTCTCCGGCATCGGTTACCTGAACGGCAAGCATGCGCATACCTGGGATTTCGTCGATCAGCCGTTGCCGTATCAGGCGTTCCTCGGCGATCAGTACCTCGACGACGGGGTGCAGCTTCGCTGGATCGCGCCGACCGATATTTTTCTCGAAGTCGGCGCCGAGGTCTTGCGCGGCGGCCGTTACCCAGCGGCCGGCGCCGGCCACTCGGGCTTCGGCGGCCGCAGCCTGTTCGTCAACGCCGGCGGCGACGTCGGCACCGGCCACAGCTGGCTTGCCGGCCTGTCCTTTCTCGACACCGAAAGCATCGACCGACCGTCGGGCGACGAGGACGACCCCTTCCTTTTTAGCGGGGATTCGACGACGGCGATTGCACAGTTTGTCTGGAAATGGGCCCCGAACGGCAACTGGAAGCAGCGCAACTTCGTGTTCCAGAGCGAATTCATGTGGCGGAACGAAGACGGCAGCTACACCTTGCCGGGTTCGGGACCCCTCGCCTACGACAACGATCAGCGCGGCTGGTATGCACAGGCGATCTATCAGCCGTTCCCCCGCTGGCGTTTCGGCACGCGTATCGATGGCCTGTCGATGGACGATCCCGGACTCGCATTCGCGGGCAGCGATCTTGCCGACCCTGGCAGCGATCCCAGGCGCTACAGCCTGATGGTCGACTGGTCGAACAGCGAGTTCAGCCGCCTGCGCCTGCAATACACGCGCGACGAGGCGGGCTTCAGCGACGACAACCAGTTCGGCCTGCAATACATACTGAGCATCGGCGCGCACGGCGCGCATTCGTTTTAGGACCGGGAGAACTGTCATGAATCGCTATTTCATTATCCTGGTCCTTACATTGCTGCCGCTGGTCTCGCAGGCAGACCTCGAGGTGTTTGCCTGCGAACCGGAATGGGCGGCGCTTGCCGTGGAAATCGGCGGCGATCTGGTCGAAGCCGACAGCGCCACAACCGCGTTGCAGGACCCGCATTACATCCAGGCCCGTCCGAGCCTGATCGCCAGGGTGCGCAATGCCGATCTGGTCGTCTGCAGCGGAGCGCAACTCGAGATCGGCTGGCTACCGGTGTTGTTGCAGAAAGCGAACAATCGCAATGTGATGCCGGGCAGTGACGGCTATTTCGAAGCGAGCCAGTTCGTCGAGCGATTCGAAGCAACGGGTAACGTCGATCGCGCGAAGGGCGACATTCACCCGCAGGGAAACCCGCACGTGCAGACGAATCCGCACAACGTGGGCATCATTGCCGGCGCGCTCGCGCAACAGATGGCGGAACTCGATGCGGAGAACGCCGACGCATACCGTGCGGGCCTCGCAAATTTTACCAGCCGCTGGGACGCTGCCATCGCGAAGTGGGAGAGCCGGGCCGCGCCGCTCGAGGGTGCACGCGTCATCACACATCACAAATCCTGGGTGTACCTGGAACGCTGGCTCGGGCTGCAGGAAGTCGCGAACCTCGAGCCGATCCCGGGATTGCCGCCGACGGCCGGTCACCTGAGCCAACTGGTAAAGCAGTTCAGCAATAACGGCGCCGACGTCATTGTACGGGAGCCGTACCAGGATGATCGCGCCTCCGAATGGCTGATGGATCGCACCGGTATTCCGGCCGTGATTCTGCCGCAGACGGTTGGCGCCAGCGAAGAGGCGACCGACCTGTTCGCGCTTTTCGACGACATCATCGACCGGCTGCTCGGAGCGACGCAATGAACTGGGAGCTCCTCGACTGGTCGATCATCGGCCCCGCCCTGGCGGCCGGACTGCTGATATTGAGTACGCACGTGCCGCTCGGACAGGAAGTGCTGAAACGCGGCATCATTTTCATCGACCTCGCGATTGCCCAGATCGCCGGACTGGGGGTGATTGCAGCGCACGGGCTCGACTGGGAACAGGCCGGCTTCGAAGTGCAGATCGCCGCCGTCACCGCGGCGCTGCTCGCGGCGGCAGGTCTCAACTGGACGGAAAAGCGCTGGCCGCAAACCCAGGAAGCGCTGATCGGTATCCTGTTCATCCTCGCAGCGACCGGCGGGATCCTGTTGCTGGCCAACAATCCGCACGGCAGCGAACACCTGAAGGAATTGCTGGTCGGGCAGATATTGTGGTCCACCTGGAGTTCACTGGCGCCGATTGCAGCACTTTACGCCGTACTTCTTGCCTTGTGGTTCCGGGGCCGCGAGCGCATCGGCGCGCTCGGGTTCTACGTCACGTTTGCGATTGCCGTGACGGCATCTGTGCAGATCGTAGGCATCTACCTCGTGTTCGCGAGCCTGATCATTCCAGCCGTGGCAACGGCGAGGCTGCGCCGCGGCAATCGCCTGGTAGTAAGCTACGCGATCGGTGGGCTCGGCTATCTCGCCGGCATCGTGCTGTCCGCGCTGTTCGACCTGCCGACCGGGGCGATCATAGTCTGGACCATGGCGGCCGTAGCACTGGTCGCCGGTTTCTCCCTGTCGACGAAAAGGACGGCCTTATCCAGGCGCCGACAAGAATGAAACGACGTGGCGGGCGACCGCCACACTACCCGACGCCCAAACAAGAAAGGCCGCGTCACCGCGGCCCTCCGTGAGATCGAAGATCTTCAACCTCAGGATGATGTCATTCCCGCGGAAGCGGGAACCCATCCGGGTAACTCAAGCCAATAACGAAGGTTGCTCCACTATCGAATCAAGACCCGCATCGAGATCCATCGGCTGCATCGATACTGTCGTAATCTCACTAGACATTGGATCACCTCCTTGAATGTAGTTTGCCCGGGGGTGAGTATCGTATCAATCGCAGGAAAATCCAAGCCCGAATTTCGCAAATACCAAATTGGTCCAAAAATCCCGTCCGATGAAGCTGAACAGTTCTTTTTACCTGCGCGACGACGTCGTGCAAATCAGTCGCGAGCTGCTCGGCAAGGTCTTGTGCACGAGCATCAACGGCGGGGTTACGAAAGCGGTGATCACGGAAACGGAAGCGTATGCCGGTGTTGGCGACAGGGCGAGTCACGCCTGGAGCGGTCGGCCAACAAAGCGCACGGAGCCGATGTTCCGCGAGGGCGGCACCGCGTACGTCTATCTCTGTTACGGCATCCACCATCTGTTCAACGTCGTGACGGCCGAAGCCGGGACACCGCACGCCATTCTTGTGAGAGCGGGACAGCCGCTCCAGGGAATGTCGCTCATGAAAAAGCGGCGCAGGCAGGCGACGGACAAGTCTCTGCTTTCGGGTCCGGGATCGCTCGCGCAGGCACTCGGCATCACGACGCGGGCGACCGGTGAGAGCCTGCTGGGTAGCAGGATCTGGATCGAGGATCAGGGAATCGAATTCGACGAGAGACTGATCCGGACAGGACCGAGAATAGGCGTCGATTATGCCGGGAAAGACGCCGCGCGGCCGTATCGCTTCATCGTCCGCGACCCCGGCCGGGAAGCGTAGGCGCCCCGAACCCGTGACTATCGCGTGCGCGCTGATCCCTGCGGAGATCGCGGCAGCACCGTCGATTATGTGAACTGCGGCGGAAAGTTGCGAGCCGCGGAAGGAATTGTTCCCGGTAAACTGAGGAAAAGACCGCACACGCGAAGGATTTTCCGTGTACGCCCATCTTACGTTCCGGTCGGTCAGGAAAGGGATACGGAATCCTATGGACTTCTTCCGGGCGCGTAGAACCGCCTCGGGTCATGTTGTGCTCGCCTTTTGCGCGTTGCTGTTGCACGCAGGCGCGGCAGCAGAGGACGGCGCGCAGTCACTCGACCTGTCGGCGTACCGGGGCAAAGTCGTGGTGGTCGATTTCTGGGCCTCGTGGTGCGCGCCGTGCCGTCGTTCTTTTCCCTGGCTCGACTCCATGCACCGCAAGTACGGCGAGGATGGCCTCGTTGTCATCGGGATAAACGAAGACAACGCCGCGGAGGACGCGGAGGCGTTCCTGAAAGCCTTTCCCGTGAGCTTTGCCATCGTCGCCGACCGTGACGGCGAACTGGCCCGTGAGTTCGATCTGCTCGCGATGCCCAGTTCCTACGTCTTCGGCCGGGACGGCGAACTCGCCGCGCGCCACCTGGGGTTCAAAACGACGAAGCAGGACGCGTACGAGGCCGTTCTTCGACGTCTGCTCGAGCCGGCGATGGCGGCAAGCAAAAACGAATACTGAAAGCCAGACGAATTTGCGAAAGGAAAGCAAATGAGGCGGATACGAGTTGGGTTCACTTGCCTGTTGGTACTGGCGGCCGCTGCTGCCTGCACTTCTATGGGTGCAGAGCCCTGGGAGCGTGACGTACTGGCAAAAGAGCAAATGCAGCTCGTAACCGACCCGGTCGAGGCGGCCATCGACGATCACATCTACTTCAGCAAGGAAGCTTCCAGCGGCGGACGCGGCTTCGGTGGAGGTGGCTGTGGCTGTAATTGACGGCCGGGCAGGGAGATAACGCGTGAGTGCAAAGAACACAGGAAACATTGCGCAAGGGCTTGCGGCCGCCACCTGCTCCCTGCTTGGCACCGCGGCGACATTGCCCGTCCTTGCACAGGAACAACCGGAGTGGGAATTCGATACGGCCCTTCTTTACTATGGAGAAGACGGCGGTCGCGTGCAGGACCTGAGCCTGAATCTTCTTGCGCGCCGGCTGTTTGCGGATGACAGGATCCTGAGCGTGGGTCTTGCGGTGGATTCACTCACAGGGGCAACGCCGAGCGGCGCAGTTCCGCAGGACGAATTGCAGACGTTCACGCGGCCCTCCGGCGAATCGACGTATCAGGTTGCGGCGGGAGAAATGCCGCTGGACGATACGTTCCTCGATACGCGCTATGCATTGACTGCGAGCTGGCGGCAACCGCTCGGCCGCGATTATGCCGGCACGGCCGGCCTCAGTTTCTCCACCGAATACGACTACACTCACGTCGGCGCGAATTTCGCGCTCTCCAGGGATTTCAACAAGCGCAACACCACCGTCAGTCTCGGCCTTGCCCTGGCGCGGGATGAGCTCGATCCGGAAGGAGGCGCGCCGCTGCCGTTGGGCTTCATGTCCGATGTCCGAGACCTGTCCGAAAGAGGGGGCACCGAAAACAAGGACGTGGTTGACCTGCTGCTGGGAGTCACCCAGGCCGTCAATGAGAACCTTCTGGTCCAGCTGAATTACTCGCTGAGCGACGGGACCGGATACCTGAACGACCCCTACAAAATCCTGAGCGTGGTCGATCCGCTGTCCGGAGACGCAATTTTGCGTACGCCTGCACCCGGTGCCGCAGGACCGTTGCACCAGTATCGCTTCGAAAGCCGGCCGGACAAACGCACCAAGCACAGCCTGTTCGGCCAGGGAAAATACTTCATGGGCGGCAAGGTGCTGGACATGTCCTACCGGTACATGACCGACGACTGGGGCATCGATTCACACACGCTTGAAACGAAGCTCAACCTTCCGCTCGGAGACACGAGTTACATCGAGCCGCACCTTCGTTTTTATACGCAGAGCGAGGCGGACTTCTATCGGGCCAGTCTTGTCGACGGCGAGCCGTTGCCGCAGTTCGCATCCGCGGATTACCGCCTGGGCAGTTTCGATGCCATTACGGCCGGTCTCAAGTACGGCTGGCGAACGTCATCCGGAAAAGACTTTGCGGTGCGGCTCGAATATTACCGCCAGGACGGCGAGATACCGACCCACCAGTTGATCGGCAGTCACGATCAAAGTTCGTTGTACCCCGACCTCGACGCCGTCATTCTCAATTTCAGCTTTGGATTCGGCATGTGAGGCTTTCGTGGCCGCGGCGGCACGTCAGACATCGCCCTCCGTAACACGGCGGCAGGATCACTGGTGCGGTGACTTCGTCGCCATGGCAAGCCCGTGCCAGATCCTGTCGAAGTCGGACCGCGCTACGGCTCGGAAGCAGCTCGAGCAGGCTGCCGCAGAGGCCGGGCGGGTCGAAGCGAAATACAGCCGCTACCGCCGCGGCAACATCGTGGATCGGATCAATTCAGCCAACGGCTCCCCCGTCCTGCTCGACGAGGAAACCGCGAACCTGATCGATTTTGCGGCAACGCTTCACCGGCTGAGCGACGGACGTTTCGACATCACGTCGGGCGTGCTGCGAGAAGTCTGGATCTTCGACGGCAGCGATCGCGTTCCCGAAGAAGGTCAGGTGCGTGCGGTGCTGGAAAGGGTCGGTTGGCCCAAGGCCGTCTGGGAAAGCCCCGTACTGACGCTTGCTCCCGGGATGCAGATAGACTTCGGCGGAATCGGAAAGGAGTACGCGGTCGACCGGGCGGCCGCGCTTGCCGCGTCGCTCAGCGATGCGCCATGCCTCGTCAACTTCGGCGGCGACATTGCCGCGGTCGGCGCGGTGTCGGGCGGACCGTGGAGGGTCGGCATCGAGGCGCTCGGCGCCGGTTCCGGCGAGGCTTTCAAGCGCATAAGGCTGCAGCAGGGCGGCCTGGCGACCAGCGGCGATGCCAGGCGTTTCCTGCTGAAGAATGGCGTTCGTTACAGCCACCTGCTGAATCCGCAGACGGGATGGCCGGTGGTTGATGCTCCGCGGTCCGTGACCGTCGCCGCCCATACCTGTACCCAGGCGGGCATGTTGTCCACTCTTGCGATGCTCATGGGTGCGGACGCAGAGGAGTTTCTTGAACGGCAAGGTGTGCGGTCCTGGTGCATCCGTTAGAGGCGCATCGGGTGACATTCTGAGGCGACCTGTTACGCTGCGCATCGCAGAAGTCTGAAGATCCGGAACCACCACTGAGCAGCGTTTTCTATCGCGATCCGTTACACCGCTATCCTTCGATCGAGCGCGGCGAGGGCGTGTATCTCTATGACGCCGACGGTCGCCGGTACCTCGATGGCAGTGGCGGCGCAGCGGTCTCTGCAGTGGGCCACGGCCATCCGGCGGTGATTGCGGCGATTCGCGAGCAGCTCGAATCCTGCGCGTATGCGCACACCGCGTTCTTCACGAATGCGCCGCAGGAAACGCTCGCCAGGATGCTGGCTGCACGCTTCCCCGAGCCTTCTGCCCGCGTCTACTTCGTCTCCGGCGGATCGGAAGCAAACGAGGCGGCGATCAAGCTCGCGCGTCAATATTGGATGGCGCGCGGGCAGGATCGCAAGCGACTGTTCGTCAGCCGGGAGCAGAGCTATCACGGCAATACGCTCGGCGCCTTGTCGCTCTCCGGCAATCCCGTGCGTCAACAACTGTTCGGCCCGCTGTTGCACGACTGGCCGAAGGTAGCGCCGTGTTACGAATATCGGCACCGCCAGGTGGGCGAAGAGGCGGAGGATTACGGCCGGCGCGCCGCGGCATCATTGCTCGACGCCATAAAAACGCACGGCGCCGAAAATATCGCTGCTTTCGTCGCCGAAACCGTCGTCGGTGCAACGCTCGGTGCCGTACCCGCGACGCCAGGCTATTTCCGCGCCATACGCGATACCTGTGCGCAGCACGACATTCTCCTGGTCCTCGACGAGGTGATGGCCGGCTGCGGGCGCACCGGCACCTGGTTCGCATTCGAGCAGGAGGGAGTCGTGCCGGACATCGTCACCCTCGCGAAAGGCCTGGGCGGAGGGTACCAGCCGCTTGGCGCCGCCGTTGCGCGCGGCGAAATCCACGAGCAGATCGTCGCTCGCTACGGCAGCTTTGCGCACGGTCACACCTACGTCGGGCATGCAACGGCCTGCGCCGCGGGAGTAGCGGTGGCCTCGGTCATCGAAAGCGATAAGCTGCTGGAGAACGTGCAGCGCATGGGCGCGATGCTGCGATCGCGGCTCGCGTCGACTTTCAGCAACCATCCGCACGTCGGCGACATCCGCGGCCGCGGTCTTTTCATCGGCATCGAACTGGTCATCGATCGCGAGACCAGGGCACCGCCGCCCGCCGCGCTCGGGCTGCCCGCTCGACTGCGAAACGAAGCCATGGCCGAGGGGCTGGTGTGCTATCCGGGCGGCGGTACGGCCAATGGTCGCGACGGTGCGCACATTCTGCTGGCCCCGCCGTTCATCTATACAGAAGACAACGTCGACGAACTGGTCATGCGACTCGGGCGGGTTCTGAACGGGCTCAAGCTGAGCTGACGGCATGCAGAACAGGCATCAGCAGTTTGCGGCCGAACGCATCATGGTCATGACCGCGCCGAACGGCGCGCGCCGCACGCACAGCGACCATCCGGCGTTGCCCGTCACCGCGGACGAGCTCGCCGATTGTGCCGTGAGCCTGGCCGATGCAGGCGCGTCGGTGCTGCATCTGCATGTGCGTGACGATGCGGGACGGCACACGCTGAATCCCGATGCCTATCGTGACGCTATGCGTCGCATTACCCGGCAAACCGGCGACGCGCTGATTCTGCAGGTAACCACCGAAGCCGTCGGCCGCTACACGCCGGATGAGCAGAAGTCGGTCGTGCAACAATTGCGTCCGGAGGCGGCGTCGCTTGCGTTGCGCGAGTTGTGTCCGGGTGACAAGGCCGAACCGGCTGCTGCCCGGTTTTTTTCCTGGCTGGTCAGGGAACATATCTGGCCGCAGTACATTCTGTACTCGGTCGAGGAGCTGCAGCGCTTCGAATCCATGCGCCGCCGCGGCGTGTTTGCCGAGGAATATCCGTCGTGTCTGCTGGTACTCGGCCGCTATACGGATCAGCAGGCCGGCGATCCCGCAGAGCTCGATGGTTTGTTGTCGTCGGTGGATACGGCCGGGTTCTCATGGACGGCCTGCTGCTTCGGCCCGCACGAGCATCGGGCGATGCTCGCGGCGCTCGGCCAAGGCGGCCATGTCCGGATCGGCTTCGAGAACAACCTGCTGCTGGCCGACGGAAGCCCGGCCGGCGACAATGCGGCACTCGTTGCCCAGTTCACCGCCGCGACCGAACAAAGCTCGCGCCGGCCGGCAAGCGCCGATGAAGTGCGTGATGCATTCATGTTTCGCTAGTGGGTACACTAGCGAAATTCCGGGGGATGTCATGAAAATTATATCGATGAGTCTGTGCATCGCGGCACTTGCGCTTTTTGGCAGTGTTGCCGGCGCGGAGGAAAGGCCGCGGGCCCGGGATATCGGCCTGGTGGTCGGCATCTTCCCGACCGGCGAGTTGAACGCGATCACCGACGTCGACGGCGTGCTGGTAGGCCACGCGACGCGCATCGAAGGCGACGACATCCGCACCGGCGTCACCGCGATCATTCCCGCTCCCGGCAACCTTTACACGCACCCGGTGCCGGCGTGGATACATGTCGGCAACGGCTACGGCAAGCTGATCGGCGAAACGCAGGTGCGCGAATTCGGCGAGATCGAAACTCCGGTACTGCTGACTTGCACGCTGTGCGTCTGGAGTGCCGCGAACGCGCTGAAGGAATGGGTATACGAGCAGCCGGGCATGGGTGAGCACACCGTAAACCCGGTCGTGGGCGAGACCAACGATGCCAATGTCAACAACATGTGGGCCGACCCGATTCAGCGGAAAGAGGTTTTTGCCGCGCTTGACGCAGCGAGCGGCGGCGCGGTCGCCGAAGGCAGTGTCGGCGCGGGCACCGGCACGCAGGCCTTCGGCTGGAAAGGCGGCATTGGAACCAGCTCGCGCGTGCTGCCGGAAGCGCTCGGCGGCTACACGATCGGGGTGCTGGTGCAGACGAACTACGGCGGCGTGCTGACGATGAACGGCGCGCCCGTCGGGCGCGAGCTCGAAG
The DNA here is from genome assembly GCA_040902105.1 of Woeseia sp. Lineage (GTDB taxonomy): Bacteria > Pseudomonadota > Gammaproteobacteria > Steroidobacterales > Woeseiaceae > IDS-8. The sequence goes on along the minus strand of JBBDXW010000052.1, from coordinate 232,424 downwards.
ATTACTCGTACCGCAGCGAGCTCGATGCTTCTGCCGCCGAAGCACATCCCGATGACGGCTCCATCATGATGGTCGTGGCCACGGACGCGCCGCTCACCGCCCGCAGCCTCGACCGTCTCGCCATGCGCGCGGTGATGGGGCTGGCCCGCACCGGTTCGTTCGCGAGCAACGGGTCAGGCGATTACGTGATCGCTTTCTCGACGCATCCCGATGTGCGACGGCCGCGCAGCAGCGACGCGCCCGTCGTGACCCCGTCACTGACGAACGAGGCGATGTCGCCGCTGTTCGCCGCGACCGCAGAGGCGACCGAGGAAGCCATCTACAACGCGATCCTGAAAGCCACCACCGTCGAAAGCTCGCGCGGCAGGATGGAAGCGATTCCGCTCGACGGCGTGAAGCGGATCCTGAAGAAATACGGTGTGCTGAACTGGGATCGGACCCTGTCGCCGCAACGGTAGAGCGAGGCCGCGGCCGTTGCCAGGGACTATCGTCGAGTGGTCTAGGTGCGCCAGTGAAACATCTCCGATGCAGCTAGCAGCAATGCGCCGGAGCCGTACAATTGTGTATCAGTCGCGCGTACTTCGTCCGGCGCGTTGCCCACTTGTTGTACCCAGCCGGGTTTGCCTTGTGCATCGACGGCGTCGACGAGCGCCAGCCAGCCTTTCTCGACGGAATGACCGTATTCGTCTTTCGAGATGACGTTCCGATTGACGCCCCATGCCAGGCCGAAGGTGATGAACGCCGTGCCGCTGGTTTCCGGCAAAGGGTCGTGCTCTACGTCCAGTAAGGACGACGACCAGTATCCCCGGGGATGCTGCAGATTCCTGAACGCCGCAGCCATCTCCTTGTAGAGCAGCAGCAGTCTGTCCCGGTGCGGATGCTCATCGGGCAACGCTTCGAGCAACAGCGGAAGGCCCGCAAACACCCAGCCATTCCCCCGGCTCCAGAAAACCCTGTTGCCGAACTTCGTCCTCTGCTCGAAAAACCGGCTGTCACGGTAGAAGAGGTGATCCTCATCGTCGTACAGGAACTCTTTGGTTGCGAAGTACTCGCGCAATGCATGCTCGCGATATCGGGGATCACCCGTGACGTTGCTCAGCATTGCCCAGGCCGGCGGCGCCATGAACAGTGCATCGCACCAGCACCAGCGCCGCTGACACGTTCCCTCGGATTGCCCGTTCGTGTCCTGCCGAAACTCGAGGTCGTTGTCCGGAGGCGCAGCGAGTATCCTCTCGAAGGCGTCGACGGTCGGTTCAATGCGAGCCTCGTTGCCGGCGGCTGCAAGTGCAAGGTACATCTGTGCGATGGCCTGATCATCTGCGTGCCAGGAGGCAGGTCCGATCTGCCAGCGGTTTTGCTCTGCTTTCTCGACCATTGCGGCGACGTAGCGCGCATCGCCCGTTGTCGCTGCCCAGCGCGTCAGACCGATATAGAAGGCAGCCTGAATCCAGCCGGTTCCGTGTTCGGTCTGGTCGCGAAAAGTCCGGACGTAATCGAAGCGATCCATATGGGCAAGCTGCCATGCGGCAACCTTTCCCCCCGTTTTGCGGGCCTGATCCGGAACGGAAACCTGCTGCCCGGCACAACCGGTTGCCAGCAATAAATTCAGCACTGCAACCGCCAGGCTCTTCATGAGTGCTCCGATGCAAAGGGCGGTACGATTCTAGCGCGCTCTGTGAACCGAACAACGCACGGGCGTAACATCTTTTCACGGCGCTCAGCCGAAATGTTTTCACGAGAGGACGTTCCCGACTCACCGTCCCGCGTGATGCGTGCATAGTGACGCGCGCGACCGTGCGAGCACCCGCTGATGGCGTTAACGGCCGTAAAGCGAATTCATGCCTCCAACTGCAATATTGATACAAACCCGCTCAACCTGTCCGTCTGAATTGATATGCTCTCTCCAACTCGCGGAGGGGGATGGGAGCCATGAAAACAGGGGCACTTGTTTACCTGGCGCTGGCCGTCGCGGCAGCCGGGACATTCGGCGGCAGTCGCACGGCATGGGCGCAAGGGGAAGCGGCAGCACGCGGCGAACTCGAAGAGATCACCGTCACCGCGCGACGCATCGAGGAAAGCCTGCAGGATGCGCCGGTCTCCGTCGCCGCGTTCACGGCCAAAGGGCTTCGCGACCGGATGGTAGTGAACACGGAACAGCTCGACCAGATCACTCCCAACCTGCAGTTCACCAACGCGACGACGCTCGCAGGCAACAACAAATCGTCCAATATATTCATCCGCGGCGTCGGCCAGATCGATCCCACCTCGTCGGTAGACCCCGGGGTCGGGCTGTACATCGACGATGTCTACATCAGCCAGTCGATTGGCGCGACCATGGACTTCCGGGACATACAGAGCGTTCAGGTGCTGCGCGGACCCCAGGGAACGCTGTTCGGCAAGAACAGCGTCGGCGGCGCCATCCTGCTGACCACGAACGATCCCGGCGACGAGTTCGGCGGGACAATCCGGGCGGGCACCGGTTCAGACAGCCTGGCCGATCTCTTCATTGCAGTCGATGCACCCTTGTCCGACACCGTAAAGAGCCGGTTCTCGTTCGGTACCCGTCAGCAGGACGGCTATGTAACCCGGGTGCAGACCGGCGACGACCTGGGCGACACCAGCGTCTGGACGTTGACGGGAAAGGTCGCGTTCGCTCCCGGTGAGCGGCTGAACGCAAGGTTCCAGTTCGACTACACCGACGCAGACGAGAACGGCAACCCCTTTGTTTTCGCTGCCGCGAACGAGACAGCAACCTTTCCGATAGTGGCAAGCGCCGATGCAGGTTGCCCCGGCGCCGCGTTTCCGGCGCCGGTGCCGATGATCGACGACGATCGCTGCGCGAACGATTTCCAGAACAAGGGGCCGCACGCCAACAACGGCACGCATCCGATGGAAAGCATTCTCGAAAACTGGGGCGTCTCGTTTCACCTCGACTACGGGCTGACCGACGTCTGGGACCTGTCGTCGGTAACCGCCTACCGGTCGATTGACTGGGAAGGCATTCGCGACGCCGACAATACGCCGCTGACGATTCTGCACACGGACTATGACAGCGACGGCGATCAGTTCAGCCAGGAACTGCGGCTGCAATATACTTCCGAAGGACTGAGCGGCACGGCCGGCGTTTTTTACTTCGAGGAAGAGATCGACGACATCGTCCTTGTGCAGCTGAACGATCCCGCGCCGGGGATCCAGGAGGACAGCGACAACAATGTCACGGAAAACAGCAGCTGGGCTGTTTTCACGCAGTGGACCTACGCTGCTACCGACCAGCTCTCGCTCACGCTCGGCGGCCGGTACACGGAGGACACAAAGGGATCGACGCCCGACCAGTTCAATTACGTGAACCCGGACGCGAAATACCTGCCGGTGCAGCTTTACGAAGACACGTTCACCGACTTTTCGATGACCGCCTCGGCTTCGTATCACTGGTCCGAACGGGTGATGACCTATCTCAGCTACGCGGAGGCGTTCAAGGGCGGCGGCTGGAACAGCCACTTCAATACCTGCCAGATCCTCGAGCCCTGCGCCAGCATGCTCGGGCTCGTGCCGGGCACACCGCCGCACAATAACGCCGTGGCGGCATCGCAGGCTTTCGCCCTCGGCATCCACTCTTTCGGGCCGGAAGAAGCCGCGACCTGGGAAATCGGCTTCAAGATGGACCTGGTCGAGCGGACGTTACGCCTGAACGGTGCGGTATTCACGACCGATTACGACGACCTGCAATTCACGTACCGCTCCGGCGTAGCTCCCTATCTTGCCAATGCAGGCAAGGCGAGCATCGATGGATTCGAGCTGGAACTGACGTGGCTGCCGACGGAGCAATGGACCATCGAAGGAGGCGTCGGCAACCTGGACTCGAGCGTCGACAGCCTGCGCGAGATAGCCGGCACCGGAATCGGCGTGCTGGTCGGCAACCGCCTGCCGTTCACGCCGGAATGGCAGTTCAATCTCGGCGTCGGCTTCAACGGCCTGCTCGGCAACGGCTGGATGATCGCCCCTAGGGTCAACTGGAGTTACCGCGACGATACTTTCTGGGATGCGAATAACACTCCCGAGATCGCGGTGGACTCTTCCTACTCGATCCTGAATGCATCGGTGATCGTCGGTCCCGACGCCGGATCGTTGAGGGCTCGTGCCGGGGTGACCAACGCGACCGATGAGATATATTCGACCGGCGGCAACTCCTCGCTGACCACGGGCGCCGGGTATGCGGAAATTGGCTATGCCCGCCCGCGCGAGTATTACCTCATGTTCGAGTACGACTTCTAGGCGGAAATCCGCGGTTCTGGTGGCGCCTGCACCGGAAGATCAGGCCAGCCGGGAACCGGTGACGGGATCGCAGATCGGCAATCCGACGTAGTTTTCCGCGATCGATGCCCGGCCGGCATCGGTGCCGGTGAAGTAGTCGAGATCCGCAACCTGCATGCGCCGGTCGAAAGGGTTGTCGGAAAGCCGGTGCGTCGCCATGGTAAACCACCAGGAGAATCGCTCGGCGTTCCATATGCGTTCCAGGGCGGTTGCGGAATAGCGCTCGATTCCCGATTCGTCATGTTCGGCATACCAGGCTTGTAACGCGGATGCGAGCATTGCAGCGTCGGAGACGGCGAGATTGAGTCCTTTCGCTCCCGTCGGCGGCACGATGTGTGCAGCGTCGCCGACGAGAAACAGCCTGCTGCAACGCAACGGTTCGATGATGTAGCTGCGTAGCGGCGCGATGGATTTCTCGATGCTCGGGCCCGTTTCCAGGGTCTCTGCGACCGCGTCCGGAAGCCTTCTGCGCAGCTCCTCCCAGAACGCATGGTCGCTCCAGGCGGGCGGATCGTGGCCGGCAGGAACCTGGACGTAATTTCGGCTGATCGTCGCGGAGCGCTGCGAACACAATGCGAAACCCAGCGGACTGTTGCAATAGATGAGTTCCGGCGCCGCCGGACGCGTTTCGGACAGCACACCCAGCCAGCCGAACGGGTAGGTCTTCTCGTATTCCCGGGCGAATCCGTGCGGGATCGCAGAGCGGCTGACGCCGTGGTGGCCGTCGCATCCTGCGACGTAGTCGCAAACCAGCTCTGCCGAGCGGCCGTCGCGCAAGTAGTGAATCCGAGCTGCATTGCGATCGAGGTCGGACACGCCCCGCACCTCGACCTCGAAGTGCACGTCGATGCCGTCAGCCTCGTTAAGGCTGTTGAGATCCTTCGTCACCTCGGTCTGCCCATACACGATCACCGGCTTCCCTGCGTACTTCCTGAGATCTACACGAGCCATGCGATCGTCGAACGCGATCTGAATACCCCAATGCTCGTGGCCGCACTTGTCCAACCGGTCCGCGGCGCCGGCCATTCTCAGAACTGCTGCCGTCCCCTGCTCCAGCACACCCGCTCGCACGCGCCCCTCGACGTACTCTCGGGACCGTCTCTCGAGGACGACCACGTCGATGCCGTGGCGAAACAGCAGCCGCGCAAGCAGCTGCCCGGATGGTCCGGCCCCGATAATCCCGACCTGAGTGCGACGAGCGACGGCCATGGCTTTCCCGCAAGAACCGCGAGTTGACAGCTTAATCCGCATGCTCACCCCTGAAGGCCTGCAACTGCAAAAATTCATGAACGGGGGAAAATTCTTACAGCCGGTCCTTGGCTGCCGCACGGCAAATCGCTGTATAACTGTCGCTTGGGCTTTGCAGAGGAGTCTTCGAAAATGCCGGTTGTCGTGACCGACTTCGCGCGCGTCCCGGCGTCTCTCGCCGAGGGATTCGCGGGTATCGGCGTAGCCACCCTGCATGAGGCGCAGGGGAGGAAAGGGCTCATGGCATCCTGCATGCGCCCGATTTACCGTCCCGCCCATGCGGCGGGAACCGCCGTCACCTGCGAGGTCGCCCCCGGCGACAACCTGATGATCCACGTTGCCGTTGAGCAATGCCAGGCCGGCGACATGCTCGTGGTGGTGCCGACCAGTCCTTGCGAAGACGGATACTTCGGCGAGCTTCTGGCCACGTCGCTCATGGCGCGCGGCGTGCGTGGCCTCGTCATCGAAGGCGGAGTGCGTGACGTCGCAAAGCTGACGGAAGCCGGGTTTCCGGTCTGGTCGAGGGCAATCTTCGCTCAAGGCACCGTGAAAGAAACGCTCGGAAACGTCAACGTCCCCATCGTTTGTGCCGGCGCGCGCGTCTGCCCCGGTGACCTCATCGTTGGCGATGACGACGGAGTCGTAGTGGTGCGGCGCCAGGAATGCGCGCAGGTTCTGCGGAAAGCACGCGAACGGGAAACCATCGAAGAAGAAAAGCGAAGGCGATTTGCGAACGGGGAACTGGGCCTCGATATCTACAATTTGCGGGAGCGGCTCGCGGAAAAGGGGCTGAACTACGTCCGCGCGACCGACAGCGATTGAATGACCCAGACAGCCATTCCATGCGTGGCGATGCGCGGCGGCACATCGAAAGGCTTGTTCTTCCACCGCAAGCATCTGCCGGACGACGCGGCGATACGCGACCGGGTGTTGCTTGCCGCGCTCGGATCGCCCGATCCCCGGCAGATCGACGGCATGGGGGGCGCGCATCCCCTGACGAGCAAGGTTGCGGTCATCGGACCTTCGACTCGCGGCGACGCCGAGGTCGACTACCTGTTCCTGCAGGTCGTGGTCGACGCCGCGGAAGTGCGTGACAGCCAGAACTGCGGAAACATACTTGCAGGTGTCGGGCCGTTTGCGATCGAGCAAGGCCTGGTCGCCGCGAGCCGCGGCGAAACCGAGGTGCGAATCCACATGGTCAATTCCGGAAGCGTCGCGGTTGCGCATGTGTGTACGCCGGACGGCGAAGTAGCGTACGAAGGCAGTGCGCGCATCGACGGCGTGCCCGGCACGGCCGCGCCGGTGATGCTGGACTTCGAGGGCATAGCAGGCGCGAACTGCGGCGCGCTGCTGCCGACAGGCGCGGCGACGGACATGGAGCAGGGCATCGAGGTGACCTGCATCGATAACGGCATGCCGGTGGTGATCATGCGCGCAGCCGATCTCGGCAAATCAGGAACGGAAACGCCGCAGCAACTGGAGGCGGACGAGGCGCTGACACGAAAGGTCGAGTCCATTCGCCTGGCGCTCGGACGACGGATGAACCTGGGCGACGTCGCCGGCAAGACCGTCCCCAAGATGTGCCTGGTCGCGGAAGCCGCGAACGGGGGCGCCATTGCGACGAGAACCTTCATACCGCACCACGTGCACGATTCGATCGGCGTGCTGGGCGCCGCGAGCGTTGCGGCCGCGTGCCTGATTCCCGGCTCCGTCGCACAGAGAGTGGCTGGCATTACCGCGACCAGCGGCAGTCACTTGCTGAACGTCGAGCATCCGACCGGCTTTCTCACGGTGGCGATGGACGTGCAGGTCAACGGCTTGGTCGGTGGCGCGGGTGTTCAGATCCTTCGCTCCGGCCTGTTGCGCACCGCCCGCAAGCTGATGCAGGGCGAGATTTTCGTGCCGTGGTCGATCTGGAGCGGAAGGCGGTGAAGACCCTGAAGACAATTGGGCTGCTGGGCTTCGGCGAAGTCGGTCAGCGCCTGGCGGACGACCTGTCCGCGTTGCCTGACGTTTCGTTATGCGCCTGGGACGTTCAGTTCCGCACCGAAGGCTCCGGCGACCGGGCGGCCCTTGCCCGCTACATGATCCTGCGCAGCGTCCGGCATGGAGAGAGACGCAATGAGGAAATGCGCGAAGTTGCTGAGACGGTCGAGGAAGCCGGGCTCGAGCCGTGGATGAGCCGCGCTTCTGCAAGGCGGCAGGAGTGGGCCTCGCAATTCAAAGCCGCATTGGATTGCGAGGATCTGGATAGCGTGCTGGACTCGATCCGGAGCGAAATGCGATGCTGATCATCGACTGCCACGGACACTACACGACGGCGCCTCAGCCTCACCAGGAGTTCCGCAAGGCGCAGCTCGAGAGTTTTGCGAATCCTGACGTTCCCGTGCCGGCGATGGCAAACATCAGCAACGACCAGATTCGCGAGAGCATCGAAAGCAACCAGCTCAGGCTGCAAACGGAACGTGGCGCCGATTTGACGCTGTTCTCGCCGCGTGCATCGGCCATGGCGCATCATCTGGGTGACAGCAACGTCTCGAAGGACTGGTCACGTGCGTGCAACGACCTCATCAAGCGGGTCGTCGATCTCTATCCCCGCAACTTCGTCGGCGTCTGCCAGCTGCCGCAATCGCCCGGCATCGGCATTGCGGAGTCCATCGACGAGCTGGAACGCTGCGTCAGCGATCTCGGCTTCGTCGGCTGCAACCTGAACCCGGATCCGTCCGGCGGATACTGGACTTCGCCTCCGCTGACCGATCGTGCCTGGTACCCTTTCTTCGAGAAGCTGGTGGACCTGGACGTCGCGGCCATGATCCATGTGTCGAGCACGTGCAACCCGAACTTCCACGCGACCGGCGCACACTACATAAACGCCGATACGACCGCATTCATGCAGTTCATCCAGGGCAATCTGTTTCGCGATTTTCCCACACTGAAGTTCGTGATTCCGCACGGCGGCGGCGCGGTGCCCTATCATTGGGGCCGCTATCGCGGGCTCGCGGACATGCTCGGGCAGCCGCCCCTGGCCGAGCACGTCATGAACAACGTGTTCTTCGACACCTGTGTCTACCACCAGCCCGGCATCGATCTCCTGTTCGAGGTCATCGACATCGACAACATTCTCTTCGGCTCGGAAATGCTCGGCGCGGTGCGCGGAATCGATCCGGAAACCAGCCAGTATTTTGACGACACGAAGCGCTACATCGACAATCTCGAACTTTCCGACGAGGATCGCGAGAAGGTGTTCTCTGCAAATATCAGGCGGGTCTATCCGCGACTCGACGCGGCGCTGAGAGCGCAGGGCCGGTGATGGCTTTCGATATGGATCCCGACTGGCTGCCGTTTCATGCTTCCCCGTCGAAGCCGGTGTTCCTGCCGCCGCCGGGAGCCGTCGATGCGCATTGCCACGTGTTCGGTCCGGGTGAGACCTTTCCCTATGCAGCGGAACGCAAGTACACGCCGTGCGACGCGCCGAAGGAGAAGCTGTGGCACCTGCGCGATTTCTTACGTCTCGAGCGCAACGTGATCGTCCAGGCCACCTGCCACGGGTACGACAATCGCGCGCTGTGCGACGCAATTGCCGATTCGGCCGGCCGGGCGAAAGGCATCGCAAGCGTCGGCCTGGACGTCACCGACGATGAGCTGGACGCACTGCATCGTGGCGGCGTGCTCGGCGTGCGTTTCAATTTCGTAAAGCGCCTCGTGGATCCGCGTCCCGAACATGAATACGAAACTCTTGCGAAGCGCGTTTCGGCGCTCGGCTGGCACGTGGTGATCTATTTCGAGGCGAGCGACCTGGCGGAACGCATCGACCTGTTCTCGAGACTCGCGGTGACCGTTGTTGTCGATCACATGGGCAGGCCCGACGTCACGAAGGACCCCGACGGGCCCGGGTTTGCCCAGTTCCTGGGGTTCATGCGGGAGAACAGCAACGTCTGGTGCAAAGTAAGCTGTCCGGAACGGCTGTCTCGATCCGGACCGCCAGGCTACGATGATGTTGTGCCGTTCGCGCGGCGCGTCGTCGAGGAGTTTCCGGACCGCGTTCTCTGGGGCACCGACTGGCCGCATCCGAACATGAAATCGCACATGCCGGACGACGGCCTGCTGGTCGACTTCATCCCGAAGATTGCGCCGACGGCGGCGCTGCAGCAGAAGCTGCTGGTCGACAATCCGATGCGGCTGTACTGGCCGGAGGAGGCTTCCTGATGGCGACCGAGAAGCCCTATGCCAATATACCGGGCACCACGATCTTCGATGCTGACATGGCGCGACGGGGGTACCACCTGAACCAGTTCTGCATGTCGCTGATGAAAAAAGCGAACCGCGACCGGTTCAGGGCGGATGAGCGCGCGTACCTGGACGAATGGCCGATGAACGAGGAGCAGAAGCAGAGCGTGCTTGCGCGCGACTACAACCGCATGATTGCCGCGGGCGGCAACATCTATTTTCTCTCAAAGATATTCGCCACCGACGGGCAGTCCTTCGAACAGGCCGCCGCTTCGATGACCGGGATGTCCCGCGAAGATTATCGGAACATGATGCTGGCCGGCGGGCGCAAGCCGGCGGACGGCGGCAAGGAGTAGACGGGCTGACATGGCAAGAATTACCGCGGGTGTCTGCACGTCGCACGTTCCGGCGATCGGTGCGGCGATCGATCGCGGCAAGGCCGGCGACGACTACTGGAAGCCGCTGTTCGCAGGCTATGATTTTTCGAAGGAATGGATCCGCAAGGCGCAACCGGACGTCGTCTTCCTCGCGTACAACGATCATGCAACGGCGCTGGACCTGCGCATAATCCCGACCTTCGCCATCGGCTGCGCCGGCGAATTTCCTCCGGCGGACGAAGGCTGGGGACCGAGGCCGGTGCCCACGGTGAAAGGCCATCCCGAACTGGCTGCCCATGTTGCCCAGTCCGTCATCCAGGACGACTTCGACCTTACCATCGTCAACGAGATGGCCGTCGACCACGGCCTGACTGTGCCGCTGTCGCTGATGTTCGGCCAGCCCGAGGAGTGGCCTTGCCGCGTGATCCCGTTCGCCGTCAACGTCGTTGTGTACCCGCCGCCTTCGGGATCGCGCTGCTTTCATCTCGGTAAAGCGATCCGCAAGGCGGTCGAGTCGTTCGACGAAGACCTCGATGTACAGGTTTGGGGCACCGGCGGAATGAGCCACCAGCTTCAGGGGCCGCGCGCCGGTCTCATCAACAGGGAGTTCGACGCCGCATTCCTGGATCGCCTGCTGAACGACCCTGAAGGTCTTTCGAAGATGCCGCACCTCGAATACCTCCGTGACGCAGGCTCGGAGGCGATCGAGCTGGTGATGTGGCTCATCATGCGCGGCGCGCTCCGCTCCGACGCAAAGGAACTGTACCGCTTCTACCACGTCCCCGCGTCGAACACGGCCGTGGGGCACGTCATTTACGAAAACTGAACCCGACCGGGGGTCACACATGAAGTTGATTATTGCCGGGCCCGGTGCATTCGGAATCAAGCACCTCGACGGACTGAAGAACATCGACGGAACCGAAGTGATCGCGTTGGTCGGGCGGGAGGAGTCACGCGCCCGGGAGGTAGCGGCGAAGTACGGTATCCCCAACGTGTTCACCGACCTGGAGGAAGCCCTGGCCCTGGAAGGTGCCGATGCCGTCATCCTTTGCACGCCGACGCAGATGCACGCGCGCCAGGCCATTCAATGCATGCATGCGGGCAAGCACGTCGAGGTGGAGATTCCGCTTGCGGATTCGCTGGCGGAGGCCGCCGGAGTCGATCGCGTACAGCGGCAGACAGGGCTCGTGTGCATGGTCGGACACACCCGGCGCTTCAACCCGTCGCATCAGTACATACACGAAAGGATCGCCACAGGCGAGCTGTCGATCCAGCAGATGGATGTGCAGACCTATTTCTTCAGGCGCAGTAACACGAATGCGCTCGGCCAGCCCCGATCCTGGACCGATCACCTGCTGTGGCATCACGCCGCGCACACCGTCGATCTGTTCCAGTACCAGACGGGGGAAGACATCGTCGTGGCCAATGCCATCCAGGGACCGATGCATCCCGAGCTCGGCATCGCGATGGACATGTCGATCCAGCTCGGGACCGAAAGCGGGAAGATCCTGACGTTGTCGCTGTCGTTCAACAATAACGGGCCGCTCGGAACCTTCTTCCGCTACATCTGCGACAACGGCACCTACATCGCCCGCTATGACGATCTCGTGGACGGGTATGAGAACGCGATCGACGTCTCAGGGGTGGACGTGACGACGAACGGTATCGAGCTTCAGGACCGCGAGTTCATCGCGGCGATCCACGAGGGTCGCGAACCGAACGCATCGGTCGCAAAAGTCCTCCCCTGCTACCAGGTCCTCGACCGCCTGGAAAAAACCTTGTAGGAGCCCGTCATACGGGCGACCCCTACTGTCCAGTCCGCCACCCCGAAGCATAACTCTCCCGAACCACCGTGGAGTACGGAGCAGGGCTGACGACGGCACGAATCGGAATTTGCCTGTGCCGCTCGACGGTGGTCTTCCGCGTGCCGCCATTCTCCTCGCCCCACACGAGCGTCACTTCGGTGCCGACTTCAATGTCCGGATCGACGATACCGAGCGACAGCATCGCGCGCTCGTTATAGCTGTATCCGGCAAACATGGAAGCACCGACGACCTTCCCGCCGTGCTCGATGCGGTCGAACGATGCCGAGGCGTAGTTCGACAACGGCAGGTCGATGTACTTGTAGTGGTCGACGCCGGGCTCGAGCATCGAGCGGAATACTTTTGCAACGTCATCGGCGTTCCAGGCGAACGTCACTTTCCGGCGATGCGGCCGGTCTGCCATCGACTGCAATGCTTCCCGGCCGATGAAGTCGTGATCGAACCTGACGAACGGGCCGTAGCCCAGGTCATAAGGCGTCACGTAGTAATCCTCGATATTGTCGGAAACGAAACTGCCGCCGAGCGATCCCGAGGCCTCGTATCCCGTGGCGGGCAACCACTCGCGATACGGCTTCATCTCTTCGCCCGTGTAGACGGCGGGGAGCGGCGACGGTATCCAGCCTGATTCCAGGGTGTTGGTCGCGTACGCGCGCGCGCCGACCTGGCGCAGTCCGTACTCCGCGCCGGCCTCGATGATCGCGCCGCGAATTTCCTCTCGCTCCTCGTAGGGACCCCAGATCTCCAGACCCGGCGCACCGGCCATGCCGTGCCGCAGTGCGCTGACGTCGCGTCCGCCTATTTTTATCGTGTCCATGTGGAAGAACCTGACGTCAGGCGGCGGCCCGCCGTTGAGCTTATCGATGACCTGCCAGGCATTCGGGCCCTGTATCTGAAAGCGGTAGTTCTTTCGCGTCACCGCACGCCCTTTCGGGTCGCCGGGCGAACGATCGTCCTTGTGGATCGAAACGTCATAGCCGCCGGTCTGCGCCTGGAACTCTATCCAGTTCGCCGACGGCGCGCGGCCGACGAACACGAGCCGCTTCGGTTCGAGATGGAACAGGATGCCGTCGCCGATCAGATAGCCGTCGTGGCTGCAGGGGATGTACTGCTTGGCGCGATTGACGGGAAAGTTGCCGAAGGTATTGACGGCCGTGTCGGACGCAAGCCGCAACGCGTCCGGGCCTTCGATGTAAATGTCCACCATGTGGTGCGACTGGTCGAAAAGCACGCAGGTTTCGCGCCACGCGCGCTGTTCGTCACGCCAGTTGCTGAATTCGGCGGGGACGACCGGATACACGTAAGCGCCGATCCGGGAATTGCGCAGCAGGTCGACTGCGCTCCTGCTTTGTTGAAGTACGTCTTCGAGGCTCTTCGGAGTCATCGCTTCCACCTTCCGCAGTCAGGCGACCTGACGTGGGCGCCGAACCACAATCTCACCCTGAGTCAGGCTGCCTGCAAATTGCCAGAAGGTGGCCCGAGTCTCCACCCGTCGAACGAAAATTTCATGACCCGGTAAGCATTCCGCGCTCGATGACGCGCTCGCAAGCCATGAACTCCGCGGCCGCGGCGCGGACCTGCCGGACGAACAATTCCGCCGCGGGCGAGAGTGCGCCGATTCGCCGCCGGGTCATGCCGATCGGGCGCTCGGTGCCACGAAGTTCGAAAGGGAGCGTCGCCAGCAGGCCCGCCTGCTCCTCGAAGCGGATCTGGTGCCTGGAAAGAATCGTGACGCGGTCACTCTCCAGCAGCAGGCCGCGCAACATGACCAGCGAACTGGTCTCGATCACGTGCAGCGGTAGCTGCAGCCCACGGCCGAGGATCGTCTGCTCGAACAGGGCTCGTGTCGGCGTGCCGCGCCGCGGCAGGATCCACTGGTACCTGAGCAGGTCGTGCCATTCCACTCGCGGCCGGTCGACCAGCGGGTGTCCGGCCCGGACGATCGCCGCGAGTCCTTCGTCGAACATGGCTTCTTCCAGCAGGTCCTTGTCCGCGACATTGCCGCGCAGGGCGCCGAAAACCAGGTCGATGTCGCCGCAGCGCAACCCGGCCACAAGATCGTCGTACGGTCCTTCCACGGTCGATATGTCCAGGTACGAGTGTTCCTCGAGCAGGCGGGTGATCGCTCTCGGCACGATGATCGTGCGGAGCAGCGGCAAGGTGCCGACAACGAGCCGGCCGCGCTTGACGCCGCGCAAGCCTGCGATTTCGTCGTTGGCGCTGCGCAGGTGACTGCGGGCCAGCTTGACGTATTTCGACAGCTCTCGGCCGAACGGGGTCGGCGTCATGGCGGTCGGCGACCGCTCGAAGAGGCTGGTGTTGAGGGTGTCCTCCAGCTTGCGAAGCGATGATGAAACCGCTGCCGATGTCAGGCCGAGGTGAAGCGCCGCGGAGGCGATGTTCTGGTGTTCGGCGACGGCGAGAAACGCATCAAGCCAGCGGTCGGAAACGTCCATGCGAAAGAATCGGGCGGTGCTGGACGAGCGCTGCAGCGATGCCGGGGGGACAAGTTCACCGGCCGCCGCGAAGGCCTGGGCAGCTTCGCCCACGCGCTGCAACAGGCATTCACCGAATGCGGTCAGGCTGACGCCCTTGGAGGAACGGTCGAACAGCTTCTCGCCGATCTGGCTTTCCAGATCGTGCAGGGACTTCGTTACCGACGTCTGCGAACGACTCAAGGCCCTGGCGGCTCGCGTAACACTCCGGCATTCGGCGACGGCGAGGAATACCCGCGCCTGCCGGATTCCTATTTCCTGCATGCCATTACCTTTTCTTGACTAACCATACAAGCACGCGACCAGGCCGGGTGCGAGCGGGCCTTCCGGTTATACTACGACGCCAGGGGGAGACCGGGCCAATCAACGCGGATCCGCAAAAACTCATCTCGCAATCGCCGATGAGCCGCATGCAGGTGATTGCGGTTGCGATGACCGTGGTGCTGAACGCACTGGACGGCTTCGACGTGCTCTCCATCAGTTTCGCATCACCCGGCATTGCGTCCGAATGGGGTATCGACAGGGCAGCACTCGGTATCGTGCTGGCGATGGAACTCATCGGGATGGGCGCCGGATCGATCTTCCTCGGGCGGGTCGCCGACAGGATAGGCCGGCGAAAAGCGATGCTTGGCTGCCTCGCCGTCATGACTGCCGGCATGTTCATGGTGACGACGGTGAGCACGATTGCAGGGTTGGCCATCTGGCGAGTCATCACCGGGCTCGGCATCGGCGGCATGCTGGCTGCGATCAACGCGGTCGCGGCCGAATTCTCGAATGCAAAACGCAAGCACCTGAGCGTGTCCCTGATGACGATCGGTTACCCGATCGGCGCGGTCGTCGGCGGCACCATCGCGGCACAGCTCCTGAAAATCTACGACTGGCGCGCCGTTTTCTACCTCGGCACCGTCATGACGGCGTCCTGTATTCCGCTGGTGTACTTCCTGGTTCCGGAATCGGTCCACTGGCTCGCGCAAAAGCGGCCGGCAGGCGCGCTCGAGTCCATCAACAGTACGCTGAGGCGCATGCGTCACTCCGCGCTGCAGGCGCTGCCGGAAATCCCGCCGGAGGAGCGCAAACGGTCACTGGCAGGTATTTTCTCGCCTGGATTGATCGCGACGACTCTTATCGTGACGCTCGCTTACTTCTTCCACATCACAACGTTCTATTTCATCCTCAAGTGGGTACCGAAGATCGTGGTCGATATGGGCTTCGAGGCGTCTTCGGCGGTGGGTGTGCTCGTCTGGGCGAACGTGGGCGGCGCACTTGGCGGCGCACTGTTCGGGTTCCTTACGTTACGCTACAACGTCAAGGCGCTGACCATCGGAGTGCTGCTCATGTCCACCGTGATGGTTTCGGTGTTCGGCTTGAGCCCCGACAATCTTGCGATGCTGTCGCTGGTGTCAGGGGCAGCGGGCTTCTTCACCAATGCCGGCGTGGTCGGGTTGTATGCGCTTTTCGCACATTCCTACCCCACGCACGTACGAGCCTCCGGGACGGGATTCTCCATTGGCCTCGGCCGCGGCGGCGCCATGCTTTCGCCTGTGCTCGCAGGTTTCCTGTTCCAGGGAGGGATGAGCCTGCCCGCGGTATCGATGATCCTGGCGACGGGCTCGCTGCTAGGCGTCGTCGCGCTGATCTTCCTGAGAATGGAACCCAGCGAGCACGAAATGAACGAGGCAGCGCGACGCGAGCAAATCGTGCCTCTGTAGTAGCCGTCCCGCGGGCGACCTCTCACCCTCAACCCCATGCAATGTCAGAAACATCGCCTGATCCAAAGCCCGGAAAAAATCCTGGTAAGCCGGGGATCTTCTATCGCCCTCTCGAGGCACCGGTTCACCTTATTTACGGAGCTTATTTGCCGGGGTAGAAGCCTGGTTTGTGACGCAATAGAGCTTTCGCGGGCATGCGGTTACAATGCCGGCCCCAAACCAACGCGCCCGTAGCTCAGTTGGATAGAGTACCTGGCTTCGAACCAGGTGGTCGGGAGTTCGAATCTCTCCGGGCGCGCACCCAATTCGCGGACAGGCGAGGCGGTGATGGTCAGTGGGCGGCTCGGTCGAGGGCGTCATGGGGTCGAACCGGCCCGGTCCCTCGGCGTTCCGGCATCGAAATGTTCGCGTCTGAGCTCGAAATGCCGGCGGGCGCGGGCAGCTCGCGGCCTCAAGCCAAGACGTGCCCGTCGCGGCGCGGTGGCCCGGGCCGGAGGAGCGGCAGTCAGATCGACCGATCACACTCGGGCGGCGCGCGGCTCGGATGCGCGGGATCGACGGACTCGGCGTCGCGGCCGAGGTGCTCAAGAATCCGCGCGATGACGGGGGGCGCCTCGATGCTGGCGATGACGCGCAGCCGGCCGCCGCAGCACTGGCAGGTCTCGATCTCGAGAAAAGTTTCAGTCTATCTTTCTCACCGGGCAGGCGGCACCGACAATCTCTTTGCCTCCAGCCACCCGGGGCTGTACAGGCGTGACTGGTAGCGGCCGCCGGTATCGCAGAGCAGCGTAACGACAACGTGCCCGGGACCCAGGTTTTTCGCGACACGAATCGCCGCGGCGACGTTGATGCCGGACGAACCTCCGAGAAACAGTCCCTCTTCGTAAAGCAACCGATACACGATATCGACACACTCCTGGTCGGGAATCATCTCGGCGTCATCGATCGGTGCGCCTTCGAAGTTCGCCGTGATTCGGGTGCTGCCGATCCCCTCGGAAATCGACGAGCCGCCGACGACCTTCGCCTCACCATGCTTTACGTAGTGCCACGTCGCCGTTCCGGTCGGATCGGCGAGAACGGTCAACACCTTCGGGTTCCTGGACTTGAGGAACATCGACGTCCCGGCAATGGTGCCGCCGGTTCCCGAGGTGGAGACGAACGCGTCGATTTTGCCTTCGGTATCGCGCCAGATTTCCGGGCCGGTCGTCTCGCGGTGCGCGTCTCGATTGGCGAGGTTGTCGAACTGGTTCGCCCAGATGGCGTTGTCCATTTCGGCTGCGAGCCGGCCGGCAAGCTTCTGGAAGTTGTTTGGATCCTTGTACGGTACCGCCGGCACCGGGCGCACTTCGGCGCCCAGCGCCCGCAGGATGTCGAGCTTCTCCGGCGATTGGGTCTCGGGGATCACGATGATGCAGCGATAGCCGCGCGCGTTGCAGATGTGCGCAAGCCCGATGCCGGTATTGCCGGCAGTACCCTCGACCACCGTGCCGCCTGGTCGAAGAGCGCCGCTCGCTTCCGCCGCGAGGATGATCGCCTTCGCCGCGCGATCCTTTACCGAACCGCTCGGATTGAGGAACTCGCCCTTGCCGAAAATTTCGCAGCCGGTCGCATCACTCGGGCCGTTGAGGCGAAAGAGCGGCGTGTTGCCGACCGCGGCGACGAAATCCTTGTGATACTTCAACGGACTCAGGACCCGCCGGCGCGGTCAGCCGGCACTCAATGGGGCTGCGACACGATACGGATGTAAGGCTTCGGAGACTTCCAGCCCTCCGGGTACTTCTGCCGCGCCTCATCATCCGGCACCGAAGGAACGATGATGACGTCCTCGCCCGGCTGCCAGTTGACCGGGGTCGCTACCTTGTGCAGAGCCGTGAGCTGATTCGAGTCGAGTAACCGGAGAATCTCATCGAAGTTGCGGCCCGTGGTCATCGGATACATCAGCATCGCCTTGATCTTCTTGTCGGGCCCGATCAGGAATACCGATCGCACGGTAGCGTTGTCCGCAGCCGTGCGCCCTTTTGCGGTCTCGCCCGCGTCATCCGGAAGCATGTCGTACAGCTTCGCGACCTTCAGTTCGGGATCGCCGATCAGCGGGTAGCTGACAGCATGGCCCTGCGTCTCCTCGATATCTTTGAGCCAGGCTTTGTGATCGTCAACCTGATCGACGCTCAAACCGATGATCTTGCAGTTGCGCTTCTCGAATGCTGACTTCATTCCGGCCAGGTAGCCGAGTTCGGTGGTGCATACCGGCGTGAAATCCTTCGGATGCGAGAACAGCACGGCCCAGCCATCGCCGATCCACTCGTGAAAAGCGATGCGGCCTTCGGTGGTCTCGGCCGTGAAATCCGGTGCTGTGGAATTGATTCTAAGAGTCATGTTTCCCCCTTGGGGTAGAGTTATGAGGGATCTGCAACTTTACCACAACGGATATCTTGCAATGTCATGGCGCCGCTGAGCCGGCCAAAAAAACGGGGGTAGTCGGTGATGTCCCAGTCGATTTTGCCGCCCCAGAATATGTTGTCGAGGCGGGGTAGTCGAAAACGCTGAACTGGTCGGGCGCTGCGAATTCGTTGCTATCGTTGGTCTCGGACTGGAAGCGTTGCTCCGTCTCGCGCGGATTGACGATGCCGTAGAAGAACAGCCGGTCTTCAATGATCGGCCCGCCCGCGGTCACCCAGTACTCGAACAGGTCGACTTCGTTTTTCGTGGTGTTGCGGAAGACCCGCCCGGTGCCGGGGCCGCCCGCGCCGTTGCCGAAGCCGGCGCCGCCGCGTGAAATCTTGCCTTCTTCGTACAGGCTGCCGGGTTCGAACGCCACCCAAACGCCGAATTCCCAGTCGTTCGAGCCGCTCTTGCTCGTGGCGACATCACTTGTGGCCAAAACGCCACAAAGCGTGGGAGGACTCCTGGTGAAGCCAAGTCGAGGGTGCGAACGACCCGCTCTCTTGCTCCGGAAGGAGGGCTTTCGCCGTTTCGAGATCATTCCCTCGAGGGAGCGTCGATTGCCACGCGTCAATGCGTGGCGGCCAGGCGGTCGATCACCACGTTCAGCACCGTAAGCAGCAGGCTGCCCAATAGCGCCGCTCCGAATCCAACAATCTGGATCCCCGGGACGAGCGCTGCGACCAGCCACAGCATCAGCGCATTGACGACGAACAGGAAGAGCCCGAGCGTGACGATCGTGAGTGGCAGCGTCAGCAGCACCATTACCGGCCGGACGATCGCGTTCACCAGGCCGAGGGCCAGTGCGCCGATCACCGCTGAACCGAAGCCGCTCACGTGTACGCCGTCGACCACGTGCGCGACGAGGAGGAGTGCGCCCGCGCTCAGGAGGAGGTGAAGAAGAAAGGCGATCATAGCGAGCGATCCTAACCTCTTCCGCCCCGCCACACTTCCGCGGAGGCGTTTCCGGTCGGCGGTCCACCATGCGAAGAGCCCGGGTACAGCCCTGAATCGTTTCACGGAGGCTGTTCGACCAGAACAGGCTGCGGTTAGTGAAGAACCCACTGAGGAATTCAGGGGTGCTGTAACTCGGAGATGTCATTTCAATCCCGGCTTTTGGGAAGCTGATCCGGCAACCGCCCGATTCCCAGGCCCCGATTCGTTATTTTCATACTTCCTTCGTTGGGAGAATAGTGAACCGGATCGCCGGCTGCGACAATACCAACGTCCGCCCTGGCGCCCCGGGGTGGTCGGTTCGTGCAAACCTATACCGATTCGCAAGTATTTGCAGGGGGGAGATATTCATGAAGCACGCAGGCAGGCGTTCCCTACCGTCGCTTTTCCTCGTCGCCTGTCTCGCGCAGTCGGCCGCGGCCGGCGCACAGGAAACGAACGAGCCCGAAGACTCGTCGCAGCTCCAGGGCCCGCTGCAGGTCAAGGTCGCGCAGGGCGTCCTCGAAGGCTTCGAGCCGGAGACCGGCGTGATTGCGTTTCGCGGCATTCCCTTCGCGGCGCCGCCGGTCGGAGAGCTGCGATGGAAGCCGCCCGTGCCGCCGGCGGCATGGGGAGGAGTGCGACTGGCCAGGGCCTTCGGCCCGGACTGCATGCAGTTCGCCAGGAACCCATACACCGTCGCAGTCTCGGAGGATTGCCTGCATCTCAACGTCTACAAGCCGGCGGACGCGCAGCCCGGAGACGACCTGCCGGTGCACGTCTGGATTCCTCCCGGCGCGTATTTCATGGGAGCCGCATCGGATCCCGCATACAACACGAACATGGGAGACGTCAGGGATGGCATCGTCTACGTGAACCTGAACTACCGTCTGAATGCCTTCGGCTTCATTGCGCACCCGGACCTGACGGCCGAGTCACCTCACGGCGCCTCCGGCAACTACGGGCTCATAGATCAGGTTGCCGCCCTCGAATGGGTGCGCGACAACATCCGCCGCTTCGGCGGCGATCCGGCGCAGGTCACGGTCTCCGGAGTCTCGGCCGGTGCCGCGTCGATCGGCTACCTGCTCACGTCACCGATGGCCAAGGACCTCTTCAAGCGCGCTCTCATCCAGAGCGCGGCAGCCTGGCACCCCCAGCGCACGCTGGCACAGCAGGAGGAATGGTCCGTCGCGAGGTTCGGAAGCGACATCGCAGAATTGCGCAGCAAGCCGGCCGACGAGATCCTCGCAATGACGGCTGTCTCCGGGGGCAACGCGGACGGCACCGACACGCTGGGCGATGGACGCAGCGGCCCCTTCAGCTACATCGACTGGCTGCCGATCGTGGACGGTTACGTACTGCCGAAAAGCGACCGCCAAGCCTGGAAGGACGGCGACTTTAAGACCGTGGAGATCATGATCGGCGACAACGAGAACGAAGGCCTCATGTTCATCGCGCACGGAGCCCCGATCCCCCTCACAAAAGCGGCCTACGAGCCCTACATGCTCGAGGAGTACGGCGCGCTGGGGAGCGAAGCGCTCGAGATCTATTCGGTCGCGGCGGATGCGGACGTTCCCTACCAGCTCGGAATGGCTACGGGCGACACACTGTTCGGACTCGCCTCCCGCGAGATGGGCCGGCGCATGGCACGACGCACACCCAACGTCTACCGCTACCTGTTCACCAGGCACCACAGGCAGACTGAGGTGGCGATCCACGCCGACGAGGTGCCCTATTTCTTCGGCAACGTCACCGCTGGCGAAAAATACGATGAAACGGACGTTGCACTCTCGAAGATCATGCAGGGCGCGAAGCGCCGCTTCATCAAGACGGGCAATCCGAACGGTGGCAAGATGAGGAACTGGCCGGCGTACGAACAGGACGACCCGTTCATTGAGTTCGGCAACAATGGCATGACGCCGGGCTCTGGACACCGCAATGCGGCGCTGGATTTCGCCGTCCGGACTCTGGATGCGCGGTTTCCCCTGGGGTCCATTGCGGCCCGAGAAAGATGACCACCGCAGATTCAGCCCGGGCGATCGGCCATCGGCGGGATTTTCGGGCCCCGCCTGCGGGGCCCTGGCATTCAACGACGCCCGCGACACCGCACCTCCACCGGCGAAACGCTGACGCGACAACGTGTATGGGGTGTTTGAAAGGACTATCCGTCCGTCCTCGTGGGCCTGCTGCTGGATGCCGTCGAACAGGACAGAGACACCCACGCCGCGCAGACGAGGACCGTCCTCGAGTTCAGCGTCGAATGCCTGCACAAGGCGCATCAGCTCATCGACGAGCAGGAGGACCGCGACCGGAATCTCTTTCTGGCGTATTTCGCGCGGAGCGAGGAGACGCAGGACGGTGGGGACGTCGGACCGCCGCCGCTCGATGATTGAGCGGCGGGGCTGATCGGTTGACGACTGTCTGTCGATCGGTGCCGCAAGGGCCGCCGCGGTTCCCGGTGTCCCTGGCGGGATTGCCTTTGCGGGAAATTTGCGTAATCGAGCTGTGCATTGCTGAGCATTGTGGTGCAAATTAAGCAACGAGCGCCCACACGACATCTTTTACAAACAAATAGCTAAGATTTACTGTGCTGACTTCGAACCAGGTGGTCGGGAGTTCGAATCTCTCCGGGCGCGCCATTTCCATTTTGCCTCCCGAGAAACCCGCTAACGCTTTGAAAGGTAAGGCCAGAGCGGGGGTTCGAAACCCCTCATTTCGCACGTATGCCGGGCGGTGAACGAAGGCAAGCTTTACCACTGCTTGTCGCGGTTGGATCGCGACCGGGGAGACCTCGCTCTGCCCCGGACCCCATCGACCAAGGGCATTTCATAGCCCCATGGACCCTCGACCAACCGTCCGCCGATTGGATGCGCGCCAACCTCATCGCGGTTGGATGGCGGTTTCTGAGGATTGGCTGTTGCGTCCAATTGTGACGTTATCGGCTTGTGTCCCGGTGGGGAAAGCCGTTAGCTCGCTGGGAGGATGCCTAGTTAGGACAAGGACTCAAAAATGACTGACCCAATGGACGCGTTGAAAAGTCTCCAGGTCGCCGTCGATAACGGACGGGTGGCTCTGAGTCCGTGCGAGATTTATCCCGATCTACGCGTGGTCTCTGACCAGCCGACCGGAAGGCCCCGCATTACGTACGCAAATATGGACAGAGGAAAGGTGCTATCGATTTCTTTGTTTGCTCTGACGGAACCTGTAAGTGGCATTCCGTGCTTTCAAATTGGCTACGCGGTCGTCGAGTCCATGCGGCAAAAGGGCCTAGCTTCCGATATCGTCGCGAAAGGGATTCACGAACTGCGTAACGGACTGAAAAGGAACGGTGCTCAGCAATTCTACGTGGAAGCGGTCGTTGCGGTGCCAAATACAGCGTCAAACAAGCTGGCGAAGCGATTGCTGTCGGACAATCCGAAACCGTGCGTTGATGCGTATTCAGGCAAGCCTGCAATGCAGTACCTAAAACTCGTCGAGTGCTGCTAACGCTCGAAATCCAGATCTTGTCAGGCTCATGTCTGACGATAAACTCATGCAGCTGTCTCCGCCGCTTCGCCGGGAACATTCGTCAAGACGCTTTCAAACTGCCATCCCGAAATTCCCTCCAGCCCCTTCGTGAGATAGTCGGTCTCGACGGGCGCGAAGGCGCTGGTCATGAGATCGATCCTCTGGCAGATCGCGACCTGCTTGTCCGCTTCCAATTTTTCCCACCAGACGGGAGCCAGTGCGAGGTTTTCGCAAGTCGAAAACACAAGCCGGAACAGTGCATCGCCGTTTCTTCCTTCATAGATGGCGGTGGCAAGTGAGCGCATGAACTCCCTGCAACTTCGCGCGCTCGATTTGTGCCAGGCGAAAAGATACCCCCAGCCTTCGTCCATGGTTGCCGAGCAGAACGTTATCAGGTCAAGCGGGGTGGATAGGTCTTCAAGCGCCTGAAGCTGCCTGCCGAGAAAATCGAAATGCGGGTAGATCAGGCCCGAAAACGCGAGAATCGGCTTTTGCCGGGAGACGAACAGAGTGTATTCAATGTCTTCGAAAGACTTCCGTTTCAGCGATGCCTCAAGATCATCCTTGTGCCGCCGCAGGTTCTCAAGAGCGGTAGCGGTTCCGGTCTTCAGGTCTTCAAATAACGTGAACGGGTGACGCTCCGGCCAATTTGCGAGTTGGGAGTCGGCGAGCTCAAGTGCATTTTCCTTGACGAAGAACTCGCGGCACAGCGAGCGGTAAGCGTAAAGCAGCGTTTGTTCATTCGTCGGAAAAAGGGGCTGCTTATCTATCGGTGCAAAGACCTCGTTATCGTGCGTCTTGCAAAAACCCGCGAAGGTGGACATTTTCCCGATGCCGCGCCTCTCGAAGGTAATCCGGCCATCATTCTTCTTGATGTCGCCGATGTTGGCGGAACCGGCATAGACATGACCTTCATCGGCAATCGCGGATAGCTGGCCGCTCCTTTGAATGGAATGGGCCTTGATGATTTCCTTGCAGCGACCATCGCTATCGAAATGCAGGCACCGCCCCTTCCCCGCCAGCTTTTTTTGCTTCCCAATATAGTCGTTCAAGTCGAAGCGCCGGGTCTTGGGTAATGGCATCGGCTCGGCGATTGTCTTCCCATCGCGCGACCAGCCCGCATAGACGAGCGCAATACCTTGTTCCTGGGCCTTCCGAAAATTCTCAAGTCCGATGTCCCAATCTTGGCAAGCGTTCTCGGTCACTTCGGCGGCGGGTTCAGAATCGTCCGTGATACTCCATTCGTCCTTCGTGATATAGAACTGCGCCTGGTTGAAGGCCGCAGCTGCAGAAGCCTCGACAACCCAGCAGAGCGCATATGCCCCTTCAACCAGTTCGGCCTGTGTGCTTCGCGGAACGGCCGCAACTTTGAATTTCACGAAAAATGTCGCCATGCGCTAGCGCTTCCAGTCATCGTCCCAGTCATCCACGATCATCGATGCAAGAGCTCCCTCGCTTCCCGGGCGCTGGCGTTCTTCGCGGTGAATCGCCAGCGAAAGATAGATCAGCGCAGCGCGGGCGAGCTTCAGCAGCGTGAGCGTCTTCAGCCCGAAATCATCGCGTGAAACAGAGTACCTGTGCTCGCAGAGGCCCTCGGTCATCTGCAAAGGATCGAAGGCCCAGCTTTCGTGCACTTGCAGATATTTATGTTCGAGGTGATTGCGTATCGTATCGAGCGCATGAGAGTCCGGGTCTGTTGACGCTTTGAGTTCTTCATCGAACAAATCCTTCGACAACCAGAACAGCCCGCGCAGCATCCAGTTCTGGCTCGTTGCGAACCGCTGATGGAGCGGCTTTGGCGTTCCTCCGTTGGCTTCAAACCAGACCGTCCTGAAGTAGATGGAGCGCGGGTTGTGCCCGAGCGCGAAGTAGTCGTTAATGAAATAGCCGACCTTATCGAGAAGCGAATACGCGACCCGAAACGCCGCTCGCTGCCTTTCGACCGCGAGGGAGTAGCTCGGATAGTCAAGCGTGTTGCCCAGTGTTACGCTGCGATCCGAGAAGTGCACCTTATCCCCCTGAAGCCCTTCATAGAGCATGAAGCGCGCGGAGACGAGCTCCTGCTTCATCTGGTTGAAAAAGCCAAAAACCCAGGGCATCTCCGAACCTACCGGAGTTGTCAATGAAGGCAAGGTGAGCGGGTCGCGGCTCGCGATCGTCACCGCGCCCAGATCATTCAATGGATTCAGAAACAGGCGATTCGCAAGGCACCAGCGCCTGTATGCGCGCTCGCGCGCCGTCCTTCCAATACTGTGCCGACGCTTGGCCAACTTCTTGCGGATCGCACAGACATCAACACGCTCCTCAATCTTTTCTCGGTATATCTCGAAATAGGCGCGAGCTTGCGTGTCGCCTACGTCGAAACTCGTAGAAGCCGCCGCGCGGGACAAGAGGTCATGCGCCGCCGTGAAGATGACCGCCGCGTGACCGGGGTCATAGAGTTCATGCGCGTAGCTCGCTAGCCCCACCCCATGATTGCCGAGCGCCATCCCGAATTGTCCATCCTCGGTGAGAGCGCGATCCCACATTTCCGCAGCTTCAATAAAGCGCCCGATGAAACTGAACTGGTTCGCCAGGTTGGTCAGGATTCGGCAGCGAAGGACCGCTGGCACTTTCTTGAAGCCCTCGTGCCGAACGGCATTTCGTAGCTCAAGTATCTGTGCATGGACTTCCGGTTGCTCCCATGCCCAAGCACCAGCATTCTCCCGCTCAGCCCTCTTATTTCCCCATGCGTTTGCCGTGAAGTAGTGTGCCGTGGCTTGTTGCTTCGCGGATAGCTTGCGGGTGCGCACTTGTTCAAGCAGATCGAACGCACGCGACGTCCCTGCGCCGGATTTATGATCGCAAGACGCGTCAATTAACAGGCCAATGTGATCGAGGGCCTTTTGGTTCTTAACCCCGTCTATCGGCTTTTCGATAAGTTCGTCTAGCGTAGGAGGTCTACTTGCCGTCATTCGTTCGCTGCTCCTTCGCTACGATGTTGGCCAGAGCGTTGAGATTGTCCGCGAGTTGCCAGGCACGCTCCGAGAAGGAATCCACGTCAGAGTCGAGCAGATCGGATCGCGGCAAAATTGTTTCTTCTATCAGTTCGGCGAACAGCGCGTGGACGCTGTGCGCAAGGTAATTCCTCTGCGTGGAGAGCTGGTCGAGGTGCGGCTGCATCCTCTTGAGCAGGCCGTGGCGCTCAAGGAGCTTGGTAAGCTGTCCCAGCGTCGCTTTCTCAGCACCCCGGACGTTGTTCGCCGCCAGAAATTGCTTGAGTTCGGATTCCAAC
Organism: Woeseia sp.; assembly: GCA_040902105.1. Lineage (GTDB taxonomy): Bacteria > Pseudomonadota > Gammaproteobacteria > Steroidobacterales > Woeseiaceae > IDS-8. The sequence goes on along the minus strand of JBBDXW010000052.1, from coordinate 206,081 downwards.
CGTCCTGCAGCCAGCATTGCGCGGCCCAGCTCCGCGCAAAACCCCGTGTCTGCGCATAAGAGATCGAAGAACTCTTTCCCCGATGCTGGCTCGCCCCTACGCATCAACCCACTCGCACTCAACTACCGCGCCTGCGGACTCTCCGGTTCCAAATCTCAGAAAAAGCGCGTGGAGGTATTCAAGCTCGCGCCGGTACGCCCTTAGCTTGCGGATATCCCTGTCCTTCGCTTCTCGGTTTGTGTCTTTCTTAAGTTCAATGGCAAGAACGTTCGTCTTGCTGTGACGAATGTGCACGATGACATCGGGAAACACCCTCTGCGGTCTTTTGTCGTAAGTGACTGTCTTCGGCGCATCCCCCATCAGGTTGTACTCGAAATCAACATGCAGTTCGGGGAAGTGCGGCTGCAAGTACCTGGCGAAGTGGAACGCAATCGCTTCCTCTTTCGCATCGAGTTCGAGCAACTGCCGATCAGACTCAAAGAGCTTGTTGAGTGCGCCAAGAACGGCTGCGCCAACCGCGGGGTTGTCGCACTGCTCAAGCACCTGCGCAAAGTCCATGAGGTCATTCATTGAACGCAACTTATAGCGGACAAGTGTTCACTCTGAGACCCGATTCTGTAAATCGATTGGGAATGCAGGCGCAGTTCCGGAGCCAGACCTTCGACGTAGCGCACATCAAAGGGCGAGAAGAGGACGGAACAGGAGGCGTCACTGTTGACGTCGGCTCGGGCGGCTCTACGCATCTCGAATCACACGAGAAATGTCCGCATCCGACGAGCCGCATGTTTTGGAGAAATCCAGAAACAGCCGGACCGCACCGCCACGGGGCAGCGTCTTGAAATAGCGCACCTCGTCGCCGTAGCGTGCGGGAACCTCGAAGACGCCGTGTTCATAGACGGGGAAGGTACCCCATTGAGATGTAACCCGGCCGGCGCCCGAGACGATCCCGACGTGCTGCCAGACTCCCTTGCAAGAATACGTGGCGATGCACCCTAGTACCGGGCGACCGATTTCTTCGAGGTGGTGTTGAATCAACCACTCCATGAAACGTCGGCCGGCAAATATCTCGCCCCCAAAGTTGCTCGCCACGGCACGGTACACCCTGTCACGAAAGAGAGTGAACGCGTAAGTTACGCAGGTACTCTCGTCTATCAGCTCCCGGTAAACGACAGTATGAGGATGAGTGTGTCGCACACGTTCGATCATCTCCCGATGCTTGCCACTGAGAAACCCGTCAGGAGCGTCAAGCGCAATACGAAGGTCGTAGTTCTCGCCTCGGTGTCGTTTCGTCATTGTCTTCAGCACCGCGTGTCAGAGAAGCTTCGCCAGCCGCCTGATGCGGCGTGCTAGCTCGTCCTCGGGCAGAAACACAAGGCCATCGTCTTGCAAAAGGCGCAATGCCTGGTGCAGCCGATCCAGCGGCACAACGTCGTGTGTTTCCAGCTCATCCGTGACCCAGAGCACGCCCCGTGCCTCCACATCGTTCTCCTCTGCGACTCGCCGTAGCAGCGCATCTCCAGTCAGGAGCATGCCTTCCTCTGTTTCCTCGGCGAGTACTAACGCAAAGCAGTCATTGAGCTTGAGGCGCCGATGCCTGTTGAAGTACGCGGCAGCGCGTTCAACCATCGGGCCGGGAAGGTCGTGGATTTCAAGGCCGAGACCGCGAAGTCGAGTTTTCTCGGCGTCGCCCAGGGACAGCCACTCATCATCAAACAGCGGCGCCGGCATGATGAATGTATAGGGCAGGTGCAGCATTTCCTCCAGCAGTGCCGCCTTCCGGAGGTCGATCATGCAGCATGTATCACTGACGATGATCTGCATCGACTTCAGCCGGCCCCTTCATTGCTTGTTCGATCTTTGAGAGAGGTTGCTGAAGCAGTTCGCTGGCCTTGCCGGGCGAAATCAAGCGTTCTGCCAGTGCCCAATAACACAGTCTTTCAAAGCGCCGGGGGATCTCGTGCTTCCCTTCTTCCCCGCGCGGCTCCAAAGGCTCCGGCTCGCTCGATCGCCACCCGCGCGCGAAGGTCTGAAAAGCGTAGGCGAGGATCGATTCGTCAATGACGCCGACCTGCCGCAAACGAACAAGAAACGCAGCCGCGCTAACGCGGTACATACGCTTGAGCTGGACTAATTCCTGGTAGCCAATCCCTTTTCGGCTTTTCCCAATTTCCCGCTCAAGATGTGCGCGCGGCACCAGGAACGCACCTGCGAACACGTTGGACGCCTTTTCATGGTCTACCGGTGATTTGTCGTCAATCAGGCGATGGGCGAGCTCGTGCGCCAAAGTAAGTCGCCGCCTTTCCAGCGAGACATCGCGGTTGATAACGATGACAGGTAGCCGCATCTTCTGCCGTGGCCGGCGGACCAGACAGGTCAGCCCCGAGACTCCTTCCGGCAGCGGCATGATGAGAACCTTGATGCCTCGATCTTCCAGCAAGGAAGTCATATTAGGGATTGGGTCGATGCCAAGCTCCCATTCCGCACGCAGATCATCCGCGAGGATTTCACCCTCGCTTTCCTCTCCGATAAAGCGGTTGTCGCACGGGGGCGCGCGCCATACCGCACTGTCGAGTTCTAGGATTTCCTCAATCGCGATGTAGCGCTGGAGGTGGTCGATTGCTTCCGCCTCAACGCGGGCGCGGTTGCGAGCGGTGGTCCTCGCCAGCTTGCGAAACTCGACAGCCTCAAGCTCCTCGACCTGCTCGCTCAGCAGATACTCCAGAGAAACGCTCAAAACCTTGGCCATGGCCGAGAGCACGTCGGAACTCGGCATCATTTCGCCGCGCTCGTACTTGCCTATGGCCTGCGCCGTAACCTTTTTCTCAAGCGCGGCTTCCAGGCCGCGCAATGAGTAGCCGGCCCTCTTTCTCGCGAGCTTCAGGCGATCTCCAAACATGTGACTCCTTTTCCCTTGAAGTTTACAATTTTAAATTCTATACTTAAATTGTAAACCTTAATGAGAGCCCTCGTCAACGCGATTCTAGCGAAAGATTGGGCTCTTAAAGGCTATCTGCAACAGGAGGTTAGAATGTCAAAGCGGAATCAACATGTAGTTCCACACGATGGTAGCTGGGCTATCCGTAGCGCCGGCAGCCAGCGTGCAACGTCGATTCACCGAACGCAAGAAGAAGCCATTACCGCAGGCCGTGAAATCGCGCGTAATCAAGGCAGCGAGTTGGTGATTCACGGAAAGGATGGTCGTATCCGCGACCGCGATTCGCATGGAAAGGACCCATTCCCTCCAAAGGGTTGGCGTCGGTGAGGAGATCGTAAGAGCACATGGACACCATTGTTGATCAATTAGATTTACCCAATCCGGAGCTGGCAGCGGCCTGGGCAGCAATCAAGATTCCGGAGCCTGTCCGAGAGCGCCTGCTTGCTCAATCCATGCTCGCGTTTCAGCTCCGGCAGAAATTCTCATTCGAGATGCTCCCGGTTCACGGGTTGATCGTGCTCTCCGGAATGCCGGGTACGGGCAAAACGACATTGGCGCGGGGGCTGGCACACAAAGTGGCAAGTGCTCTGAAGGGTGCGAAATCGAAGTTCATTCAAATCGATCCGCATACGCTGAATAGCTCGTCACTTGGGCGCAGCCAGAAGGAAGTGGCCAAGCTGTTCCAGCAGGCTATCCCAGAGTATTCCGGTGGGAATCCGTGCATCGTATTACTCGATGAAGTTGAAACCCTGGCTCCGGATCGCCAGAGGATGAGCTTCGAGGCAAATCCGGTCGATGCTCACCGAGCCACCGATGCTGCGCTTGCTGGCCTTGATCTCCTGACACGCAAGCACCGCAATGTGCTCCTGGTTGCCACCACAAATTTTCCAAAGGCGGTCGATCGCGCGCTGATGTCGCGTGCTGACTGGATTGAGGATATTGGCGCACCGGGGCCGAAGGCCCGCGCGGAGATCATCAATGAAGTGCTGGATCAGCTTGCGACCATGTGGCCGCGCGTGAATGACCTGAAGCGCCAAGTCGGCTCCTTTGTTGCCGCGTCTGAAGGCTTGGATGGGCGCCGTTTGCGCAAGGCGATTGCCTCTGCCGCCGCGATATCCGTGGAGACTGCGAGCGATCTGAACAAGCTGAAGGCCGAGCATGTGCTTGCAACATTGAAGACTGTCGCGAAAGCGCAATTCACCGAGGAGGCTGCATGAAAGTCCGCCGCAACATCGCATCCATTCCGGTGCGCTCTGCACGCGATACCTGGCGCACCATCATCGAGCTGGTGACCGGCAGTGATTCTGTTGACAAACAACAGCTCGATGCGGCGGCAAGCATTATGGAGTCGCTGATTGCCGACGAGTTGCCGGCCCGCGTTCCCATCACGTTCAAAGGGAGTGGCATGCGTGTCGTTGTGTACTGTCTTTACAACGAAGACGCAATGGAAGCAGGACTTGCGGTGGACAAGCTGAGCACGAATCCCACTGCGGGCGATTGGTGTGCAACCGCCCCTTGTGAGGCGGAAGACGTTGACTGGATGAGTAAGAGCCTGAAGAGCAGAGCGTCGCGCCTTTCCGTGCATGACGTTAATGAAAAGCCCGCCGAGGCTGATGAACAAAGCCAGGCGGAGAAAGGATTGGAAATTGACTGGGGAGCTTTGAGAGTGACATGAGTGCCGTATCTGTTCATACCTTCGCTCGCACGCACACGTCGGTCTTTGTCTCCGACAAGTTGCGCAACTTCGTAAAGCTGTTGATCCGCCACTATGGACTCGACCCGCAGGGCGTCGTCGATGCATGGTCGTCGTGGGTAGACCGTGCCGCGCGCACGTGGCTCGAATCCGGTCATCTCACGGATATCGTCGTCGAATTCTACTGGCCCGGATCAACCAGCGCGGTCGCCCGCTGGGACTTTCCCATTCGCTACGATGGCAATGGCGTTGATGACATGTGGATTGATCGGCTCTACTTCGAGGATTCCCTATCGAAAGCCAAGGCTCCGCCTGCCGCGTGCTCGTACAGAATCGTTCTCAAGACATCGCAGGGTGAGCCGCCGGTCGCGGGCGTTGGCGACTGCAAACTGCTTTCCACTGCCGGTCTGGTACGCCGGGAAGCCGGCACGATCATCGCCACGCCCGACATCATGGCGTCAGCGAGGTACTACCGCTCATGATCACGGTGGCAGAAGCCTTCGAGACGTTCCGACAGCGACTTGAGCTAAGCGAAAGCGAACAGCAGGACGCTATTCGTCGGCGCAACGATGTGTCGAAGTGCATCCGTGCCTCGTTCGACATCGATCGCGAGTTCCTGACCGGCTCCTATGCGCGCCATACGAAGACGAAGCCGCTGAAGGATGTGGACATCTTTTTCTGCCTGGGCAAGAACGATAAGCACTGGCGAGCCAAGCCACCGGAAGATGTGCTCAAGGCGTTTGAGAAAGCGCTCAGCAAGGAGTTCGGTTTGGATTGCGTCGAGTTGAGCCGACGCTGCGTGACGGTAGAGTTCGAGAAGCGCAATCCCACCGCTGACGAGGAGGGCAAGGTTCTGAGCACTGACGCCGTGCCTGCAATCGAACTCGACGGCTGCTACGAAATTCCCGACCGTGTGCTCGGGAAGTGGATCAAGACCGATCCGGAAGTGCACAAGGAAAAAGCGACGGCAAAGAACAAGGCACTCGGGGGGAAATGGGTGCCGCTGGTCAAGATGTTGAAGCGCTGGAACAGGTCGGCGAATAAGCCCATCTCACCGTCCTTCCTCATCGAAGTTATGGCGTTGGACTTGTGTGATCCGCCATTCACAAACTACTCAAGCGAAGTGCGCCGGTTTTTCGCCGCCGCACTCGATGGAATCGTGCAGGACTGGCCCGATCCCGCAGGATATGGCCCTCCCGTCTCCGACCAAATGAACGCGCAGAAGCGCCAGGAGGCCATCGCGGCCCTGCGCGGTGCCGAAACGAAAGCTGCGCGGGCCGTAAACCTCGAGAAACAGGGAAAGAACGGAGAAGCGCTGGCGCTGTGGCGGGAAGACATGGGCAAGTACTTCCCGACAAGTTAGGGACGAGATGGCAAAGGCGAACATCGCACGGCGTCAGGGCGACGACTTTCAGGCCAGATTGTTCTGGCTCAAGGCAGCTTCGCTGCTTGATAGCAAAAGCCCCGTCGTGAGAGTTGCGTACGAGACTGGCCCAAAGAGCTTCGATGACATCTCGATCGAACACGAGCTGAACGGTGCGCCGAGAGATCACGAAGGAAATCCGATCCGCCGCAAGCACATTCAATCGAAGTGGCACACGACAGCGGGCGTGTTCGGCTATCGCGATCTCATAGACCCGAAGTTTATCAACGCGGAACGCCACTCCCTGTTGCAGCGCGCGAAGCTGGCACAGGCCGGGAATGTGGCAAACGCAGATGGCTTGCGTTTGGAGCTCGTCACGAACTGGCGTCTTCGTCCAGACGATCCATTGATGAAGCTCGTACGCAAGGAGAGTGACGCCATCGACTTGTCGCGCCTCTTCGATGCCACGACGGACAAAAGTCAAATGGGCCAGGTTCGCAAGCTGTGGCGCGAACACCTGGGAGTTGATGATGACGCTCTCCGTGCCATCACCCGCACGCTTGCCGTTGCGGAAACCACCGAGTCGCTTGCTAGCCTCCGCGAACGCCTCGACGACCGCTTTGCTGCGGTTGGAATGAAGCGCGTACCCCCGCATGAGTCGTCCTTCTTCTACGATGACCTGATTGTCAAGTTACTCGGGCAAGGGCGGGTCGAGTTCGATAAGGACGGTTTTCGCGAGATGTGTGATCGCGAGGGACTGCTTGCCGAACCGGCACCATGCGACAACGCGATAACAATCGGCGTGCGCTCGTTCATGCACCCGATCGATAATCTCGAAGACCGCGCTGAGCCAATGCTCAATTTCGTTCCATATTTCGATGGCCGCTATATTCGCGATGAGGAGGATTGGCAGCGAAGGTTGTTACCGGAGCTTCGCAACTTTCTTCTCGGGGCCGCACGGCAATCAGATCATCTGCGCCTGATCGTGGATGCGCACGCGTCGCTGGCCTTCGCCTGCGGGTCGCTGCTCAATGTGAAGTCCGGGAAACGCATCGAAATCGAGCAACGCACTGCGGGGCGCCGGTTCTGGACACCGGACGATGAGACACCCGACGCAAGCTGGACAAAGTTCGTTGTCAGCGATGAGAACGTTGGCAACGAAGGCGGCGATATCGCGCTCGCCATCAGCCTCACGCACGATGTCTCGCCGGCAGTCAGCTCTTTTGTCAAGCAGGCGCTTGATCGCGTGGCGCGCATTGTCCACCTCGCGCCTGAAGGCGGCGCGTCACAGCGGGCTGTACGATGCGGGCGTCATGCTTGGATGCTCGCCGAAGCCGCGACGAGACAGATGCAATCGTTCCGGAACGGACAGCCGGGATCGCAGCGCGTTCATATTTTTATCGCCGGGCCGAACGGCTTTACGTTCTTTCTCGGGCAGCATCAGCAAGCGATAGGCCCCTGTGTTTTGTACGAGTGGGACTTCGACGGACAACGCGGAGGCGGCTACTCCCGTGGCTTATCCATAGGAGGTTGATCGAAAAACCGATGTGGGATTGTGAACGCGACCTTTGTGAGATGGTGCAAGACATAGAGCCCTCGCCCTCGCACAAATCAGCGGCGAGCAGAAGTCACAACTACCTGCGAGAAATGCTTGATACAGGGCAGTTCAGCAGCCGGATTGTCGATTCGTATCTAAGCGGAAGCTACGCGCGCAACACTGCGCTTCATCCTATCGATGACGTGGACATCATAGTTGTCGTCGATCCCGCAGGATGGCCGTCGGGTTTCTTTGGGGGCAATCCGCCGCCTAAGAAGATACTGCAAAGTTTCGCAACGGCGATTCGGTACCGCTACAAACAAAGCTCGGTTTACGTGCAGAGACGTTCGGTTCGCCTGAGCCTGTATCACCTCGACATCGATGTGGTACCGGCGATCCGGATCACAGGAGGGCGGCATCGGGTGGAGATTCCGGACGGCGACTCCGGAGAGTGGATCGTCTCTGCCCCCAAGGCTCACACCGAGATAGCAACCGAAATCAATCAAGCTCAGGGCAAACGCTTTAAACCCTTGGTAAAACTCCTGAAGCACTGGAACGCTCAGCTTCCAAATTCAGCGCGCCTCAAATCCTTCGCGATCGAAACGCTTGCGGCAACTCTCTTTCGACATGTCAACTGCCGATCGCTGCAAGAAGGACTTCGCTGCTTTTTCGATTTTGTTGCGAGCCGAAGAGATCAGGAAGCTCTTTATTCATGGCCGCAGGGATATGGCATTCACATGAACTGGTGGGCGCAGGAAATCTACGACATCGCGGGAACCGGAAGCAATTTGCTCGCGCGTGTTGACGGAGACCATTGCAAGCGGTTTGTCCAGCACGCCGCGCGCAGTCGAGATGCGCTTGTTCTTGCAGAGAATGCACGCACGCAGGAGTCCGCAGCCAGACACATAGCGAAGGCACTACGGATGTCCTGACCTGAATGAGCGCCTGCGGTGAACGCCGCGCATGGCTCCAATTGCCGCTGTCGTTCCACGCGGAGGTTACATTTTCGTGTCATCGGGCGGCGGCAAGGCTAGATCCCACGCATAGCCCATCTTCCGGTTGTAGTTGTAGCTGTTTACGACATCAGCCACAGCCCCTTCGTGACTGTCGTATAGCTGCGTGGCCGAAACCGCCATCATCTCCAGCAACGAAAAGGCGTCGCCGGCCTCGCTCGCGGGTATGAATATCTTAGTTAGGATCGGTGCCCGCTCGGAAGATGGGCCGAGCGGTTCTTGCTGCTGGCCGACGAATTCCTCGAAGTTTTCGCAGCCCAGGAGCGCGTAGTTCAGCGTATCGTAGATAAACACGCCCTTCTGGCGTTGCATCCGCGTGTTCCAGCTCGCGGGAAAACGAATGTATTTCAACATGCCGCCCGGATACCCGTCCTTAAAGAGCGATTCCCGCTCACGCATGAAGCTCTCGTATTCGTTCTGATCGAACTTGCCCCCCAGGCGGGCCCATGCCACACCCAGCGCCCCGATATCCAGCGCATACACCACGACATGCGCGTCCGGCTTGTGCCTGTCCGGCCGCACGCCGTTGAACGCGAAAAACAGGGCGACGTAGGGCGAGAGGCTGAAATCTATCAACGGTGAGGGCACGCCGTAGTGCCGCCCAGACTCCAGCCGCGCCCTGCGGTCGCGCGCGATCTCCTCCGGGAGCTGACCAATCGTGCGCAGATTCACCATGAAGTGCAGCAGCATGTCGTCGAGCGTGTTATCCCATGATTGATGGGGTATCGCGGTATACCGCTGCAAAGTCGAGCAGATTTTCCATTCCGGGTTGGAGTGTCCGCGAAAAACGAAGTCCTCGGAGTGCGTTGCAAGCCTCCCCAGTTCCTGCAACGCTTCTTGCAGCGATTTCACCCGTATGTCTTTAATCGTCATTGCTCCCCCATTGTCGATTGGCGGCTTTCCGCAGATTCGGGGCATTGCCAACGCGAACGTATACATTGCACATTCAGCCTGTTCCCGAAAGAGCACTGTTCACGTTCCACTCCGAATTCCTTCCAGCGCCTCCCGGTGGCGTGCGGCCGGGCCGGGCTCTAGGCTAACGTCCCGAGCCGCTTGTCACGTCTCGGCCCATCCGGGTGACGATCCTGGCGCATAGTGTGAATGAGCGCATCCGCGCTCATGCTCTGTTTGATTCCGGCCCCTTCGGCCCATCCGTCAAGGCAAGCCCTGCGGGCGGCATCTTTGCGGGGACCGTGCCTCGTCCGTCTGCGCTTGCTCTCCGACGGGACTGCGGCCGCACCACTCCCCGCGATGCCGGCCTTGACTGATTTCCCCCCGCTCTTTTCTACGCACCCATCGGGGTGCATGCGCACCCCGCTTCCCCATTTCCTTGTCTTCTCGGATCGGCGGGTCGAAGGGCCGCGATGATGCTGGTCCAGCGCAGGAACCGAAGAAAGGAACCAACCAATGTCTACAAACGGTATCTCTATTTCAACTCGTGCCCTCTAAGGCCAATCCCCGGAAGGCATTCGACGCCAAGAGCCTCGATGGCCTTGCGGCCAGCATCAGGACCGACGGGTTATTTCAGAACCTCGTTGTTAAGCCCGTGAACGGCAAGGGTCAACGTTACGCGATCGTCACCGGAGAGCGCCGCTACCGCGCCCTGAAACTGCTGGAAGATCGCGGCGAGTTGCCGAACGGTTTCACCGTCCCGGTCGAGATCCGCAGCAGCCAGACGAAGGACGAAAGTCTTCGCATTGCCACTGTCGAGAACTTGCAGCGGCAGAACCTGACGCCGCTTGAGGAAACGGCGGCGCTCACCAAGCTGATCCGCAAAGGCGTGACCCTTGAGGACGTTGCGGCGCAGACCGGCCTGTCGCCGAGCACGATCAAGCGGCGTCTGGCGCTGAACGGCCTTTGCAAACGCGCACAGGTGGCGCTGCGCGAGGGAGAAATCACTCTCTCGCAAGCCGAGGCGCTCATCCTCGGCAGCGACGACCAGCAGGAGGGCATCCTCGAGCGCATCGAGCGGGGCTACCCGTTCAAAGCGCGGGTTTGAACGCGGCACGCCCGAGCGCCGCAACGCGCTCGCCTCGCTCGAGCCTTCGGCCCCGGCACCCACACAAGGCTTAGCCCCTCATGGTGATGGCTCCGGGTCTCGAAAGGAGGGGGCGTGAGCCTTAAGGTATTGATTCCACTCTGCCAGCATGTCGAGGAGGGAGTTCGAACTTTCTCTCTCCGGGCGCGCCAATTTTCAAAGGGTCCATTCCGGTCACATCGTTTACACCTTATTCCGGGCACATCGTTGACAGTCTGCCCGGCACAAACGGATTCGGGGCCGGTTCGACCCGACCCTTTTCCGTATCGAAGAAGCCTAAATCATAATCGAGGAAGCTGACCAGCCAGACCTGCTCCTCGACCTCGCGGATTCCCACGAGCTGGCCGGCGAACGAGGCTCCGTCGGTCATTGGCGACTCGGCTGCGGAAGGGCACGAGCGGTGCCAGTGGCGGTGCTGGCGCCATTCCGGCCGATCGCGTCGACCGAAACCGAGGCTCCGTCGGTCATTGGCGACTCGGCTGCGGAAGGGCACGAGCGGTGCCAGTGGCGGTGCTGGCGCCATTCCGGCCGATCGCGTCGACCGAAACCGTCGCTGGATGGCAACGGTCGGCAGCCGGCGAGCGCGGCGCGACCGGCGGAAACGCCGCCCCGGAAGAGAGGTTTTTCCGCCGGTCGCCCGCCGTCACCGGCCGTCGAAGTGTATTCCTGATTTCAGCAAGTTACTCCATGTCGGACGACTGGTCTGGCGCCGTCAGTCGGGCTGCGCGCGGGCAATACGACGTAATGTGGCACGAGTCTTGCTAAATACCGTCGACTGTGGCGTGGCCGCGTTTTCGGGTTTGGGCCCCGTAGCGCGTGCCTCGAGCGGGAGTCCTGCTTCTATCAAGATTCAACGCGGCTTTCGTGCCGCTTCGGGAGGCGTTTTGCTTAAAAATTCGTACGTGATTTTCCTGATCTTCTCTTTCGCGTGGCTCGTGGCCGGCTGCAAGAACGACAGCCCGCCGCAATCGGAAACCCCGGCCGAGACGGGCGCCAACAGCGGCGCTGACGTTGGGACCGGGGACGAGGTGGATGACGGTGGCGCAGACGACGGCGGTGAGAGTGAATCCGACCCGCCGGACCCGGTGGCAGACAGCGATACCGCACAGGTAATCACCGGCGTACGCTTCGACTTCAAGACGCTGAAGAGAGCGGCGCCAGGCAGCGACAACTGGGCCCTGACCTGGGCCGACGACGACTCGCAATATGCCGCGTGGGGCGACGGCGGCGGATTTGGTGGCACGAATGCGCTGGCCCGCGTCAGCCTGGGCCTCGCCCGCATCGTGGGCGACTTCGACCATTTCGAAACCAGCAACGTCTGGGGCGGCAAGAGCTCGCTGGCCAAAGCAACATTCGCCGGTAAGAGTTACGGTGTGCTCGCTGTCGCTCCCGACCTCTGGCTCTGGCGCACCGGCAACGCTTCCAACGAATCCGCGTTCGAGATGCAGGACCTGTTCGTCTCTCGCGACAACGGCCGAACCTTCGAGCCCACCGGGGTGCGCTTCGACTCGACAGACTTCCCTTCGAGCCGCGGCTTCTTCGCCCCGACTTTCCTGCAGTTCGGCCCGGGCTACCGCGGCGCACCGGACAACTACGTCTATGTCTATGCACCGGAGAACAAAACGGGCAAGTGGGAAGTGCAGTTTCCCGGCGAGATTGCACTGATGCGCGTCCCCATGGATCAGCTGGCGAACCGGGACGCCTACGAGTTCTTCAACGGACTGGATTCCCGCGGAACGCCGACGTGGACATCCGACATCGGCGACCGCGCGCCGGTGTTCAGCGATCCCGAAGACGGCGTCATGCTGACGTCCGTCACCTACAACGCCGGCCTCGACCGCTACCTGCTGATCACGCAGCAGCGCACGCACAAACGAGGCGGGTACATCGGTATTTACGAGGGCCCGGCGCCGTGGGGGCCGTGGCACACCGTGCTGTTCGAGGATGCGTGGAACGTCGGGTTGCAGAAGGGCGAGAAATCCGTGTACTGGAACTTCTCGAACAAGTGGACGAGCGCCGACGGAACCGACTCGGCGCTGGTCTACACCGGACCGGGACCGGACAACTTCGGCGCCGTCATGGCCGAATTCGAAACGATATACGACTGACGCAAAGCCGAAGGTCGCATGGCGTCCGGATGTTCACAGCGGTGATGCGAACCCGACCACGGTCGTCGTTGTGGATCGGGACCGGTCGTGGCAAGCTGTCGAAGAGCAGCCAGCTTGTAAGATCTTGCTCCTCTTCGACATCCGGACGGAGGCGAAGCATGAAGCGCCGCCAATTGCTGCAGTCGGCACTTGCAACCGGCTCGATGAATTCGGTGCGCCGCGGGTTGGTGTGCTGGTAGACATCTGGCAGGCCGATCCGGAAGGCCGATACAAACATCCGAGAGATCGGAGCCCCGGTGACCGCTGGGACGAATTCCTGTAAACAATTAAGATTTATTGCTCTAACTTCGAACCAGGTGGTCGGGAGTTCGAGTCTCTCCGGGCGCGCCACCCATTCGAAATTAAATCAGGGGACGCAGGCACATATAGAAGATGTAACGCGCAAAATACGCGACCTTCAAAGGATGCGTGAGGTGCTTCAGGAAATGGTCGCGAGATGCGATGGCCGATTGGCACCGGAATGTCCAATCGTCGACACTCTTTTTGCTGACTGAATGCGTGCACTGGGGTGCGTGATAAAGGCGGCGCTGCGACCGGATATCCGTTCGACCTTGTGAACTGCCCCTGAAATAAACCGGGCATAGCAGGGGTCTCCTTTGGAATGGCCGTGAACGCGTAAGATGCCACGGCCGGAGCGGCGCGACGCACCTCTCCCCGAGCCAGGGGGTTTCACGCGGGCCGGACCCGGAACTGCCAATTGTCTGAAAGCAAAAGGTCGAGGATGACTGGAGTCGTCGCGATACCAACCCGCCCGGAGCGAATGAGACGGGCGCTGGTTTCGCTCGCAATAGGCTTCTGCCTCGTGGATGCGCACGCGTCTATTATCGAGGTATCCGTGTCGAAAGCGGATGGCGAGGCCGCGGCCCGGCGTGAAATTGTCCTCCGCAATGCGTCGACAGGTTTCGAGGCAAGAAAGGAAAGTAACGCCGTCGGCCGGGCACGTTTCACCGGCGTGCCCGCAGCATCCGGATACTCAGTGATCGTGGAAGGCGCCGAGCTTGCATCCGATATTCGACTTCGCAGTAACGAGTCCCGGGCCGTACAACTGAACCTGATCGATAATATCACGGTGACGGCCGAGCGCATGGCCGCCGCAATCAATTCACTGGATGCGGAGGTCAGCAGCACGCTCAATCGTAACGAACTCCGGGCGTTGCCGGTGGAGGCCCGGGATTTGTCCAGAGCACTGATCAGGTTGCCGAATGTCGTTCCGTCGACGGGCTTCTTCCCGGAGGCGCCGCCGGTGTCTATCAATGGCGCCAACGGCCTTTTCACGCAATATCTTATCGACGGTCTCGATAACAACGAGAACTTTCTGGGCGGCCCGAAGTTCCCGGTATCGACCGGCTTTGCCTCCGACGTAACCGTGCTCGCGTCGTCCTATTCCGTGGAATACGGACGCACCGGTAACGGCGTCGTCAACGTCACGTCGCGCTCCGGAAGCAACGACTGGGCCGGTGAGGCGTTTTATCTCATTCGGCCGGGTCCGGCCGTCGATGCGTCATCGCCGTTCGCCAGCCGTGACTTGTCGGGCAACGCCGTGCGCGACGGCTTTCGGCGTAACCAGCTCGGCTTTTCATTGGGAGGGCCGATCGAGCGGGATCGAACGTTCTTCTACGCGAATGTCGAGTACACCGAAGACGACAAAGACAACCACCTCGCATCTCCATCGCTCGGTGTCAGTGGAGTCGTTCCCGGAGAAAACGAGTCTTTGCTCGCATCGTTCAAACTGGATCATCACGTGAACGATAATTGGCGCCTCGCGGCGCGGGTCAATCACGGTGATATCACCATTGAACGCCAGGGGGGCGGTCTCGACGGCGGCGTTACGTTTCCCTCGGCAGGGTCGGTGCAGGAGCGAATCTCGACTCTGGCAACGCTGACGGCCATTTACGACGCGGGCGACCTCAGCTCCGAGACGAGCCTCGCCTACAGTCACTTCGGGTGGGACTATGCGAAGCTGCTGGATTCGACGGGCCCGCAGGTCACCGTCGAATCGCCGGACGGCCTGGTTGCTGCGATCCTCGGCCATCCGGGCTTCAGCTTCGACGAACGCGAAGACTCCATGCAGATCCAGCAGCGATTCAGCTGGCAACGCGGTTTGCACGCCCTCAAGTTCGGCGTCGATGCAATGCGCTCGGATTTCAGTCTCGCCGGCGGCGGCAACCCGGCAGGCAACTATCGCGTTCGGCTGACGGAGAGCCAACTCGGCCAGATCCGCGATCTCGATCGCGGCCTGGATCTCGGGATCGGGGACATTCCGCCGACGGCTGAGGTTCTCGATTATGCAGTGGAGCTGCGCCCGGCCCGCTTCGGAGACAACCAGGACCAGCTAGGTTTCTATATCGAGGATCAGATCAGCCTGTCTCAGGACCTGACACTGACAGCCGGCTTGCGCTGGGATTACGACAGCCTGACGGAAGGGGGCGCCTCGTCACCCGATCTCGATAATTTCGCGCCCCGTCTGGCCGTAAACTGGCGCGCCAATGACCGGCTGGCATTAAGAGCAGGCGCCGGAATGTATTACGAACGCATCCCGTACACGGTGCTCTCGGATGCGTTGCAGCAGAACACCACGTCGGCTGCATTTCGCGCGCAACTCGACTCGCTGGCGGCACAAGGACTATTGGCGGCGGGGATCGACACCGCCGGTGTGACGTTCGACGGCAATCTGAGCGTTAACCCCGACTGCCCGCAGGGATTCCTCCGCTGCCCGACGCCGAATGAAGTGCCGGATCTGCGTGAGACGGCAGTTTCCAACGAACGGCGTATTCTGAATCCGGAGGGACCCGACAGCCCGTACACGGTGCAATTCTCCGCGGGCATGCAGTGGCAGGTGACGGATGAACTGATCGGCTCGGCTGATATCCTGCTTTACCGCGGCTTCAATCAGCTGCGCATTCGTGATCTGAACGCGCCGGCGCCATTCACACCGCATCTGTCCAATCTGACACCCGCCAACATCGAACGGCTGCGGGCACTGCCGGCGGATGCGGAACGGAGAAGCCTCGCGGAATCACTGGGGCTCATTCGCAGCCAGGCAGCCGCGGACGCAACGCGTCCCGTCACACCGGTTCCGGGCGGCGCGCGGCAAATCGTCGTCTCGGAAACGGCGGGCGAATCCCGCTACAGAGCGCTTGTTCTGACGCTCAAGAAAGAGCCCGCCGACGACATATGGGGTTATCTGGTGACATACACGCTGTCCGAACTGACCAACGACACGGACGACATCAATTTCCGTGCGTCGAACTCCAACCGCTTTGACGATGAGTGGGGCCCCTCGATAAACGACCGGCGCCACGCCATCTCCGCGGTGCTGTACCTGTATCCGCTGGATTCGCTGACGATGGCGATCGCCGGCCAGTTCGAGTCGGGGCAGCCCGTCAACATGATTCCTGATGCAGGTATATTCGGAACGACCGATCTCAACGGTGACGGCGCGTCGTTCGCCGACGCCTATCTCGGTAATTCCGATCGGGCACCGGGCGAATCGCGCAACTCCGGCCGCTTGCCGTGGGCCTCGTCCGTCGATCTCAGTCTCAGGTTTCACCCGCGACTCGGCGACGGCCGCCTCGAGTTTTCCGCCGACATATTCAACGTGTTCAACAAGGAGAATCTGTCGGGTTTTGCAAACTCGGCAACGCAGTCGAACCAGATTCAGATCGCAGGGCAGGCATTCACGCAGCGCAATGCCGGCGCACCGCGCCAGTTCCAGTTTGGCATGCGGTATTTCTTTTGAGGCTCTTTTGAACGTCCCCGTTTTGCGGAAGCGGTGCTGCGCGTGAGCGTCGGCATGGCTGCAAGGCGCATTGTCCCCCTGCTCGTCATCGGTTTTTTTTGCGTCGCCGACGCAGATTCCGCTGGCGCCGACGCGGAGTCGCCGGCGTGGCTTGAGTTGCAGCGCGAAGCATCCGGACAAACTGTGTACTTCAACGCCTGGGGCGGCGACCTTGCGATCAACCGCTACATCGAATGGGCGGCGGAGCGGGTCCGTGAGCGCCACGGCGTGCACCTCGTTCATGTCAAGGTGACGGATATTGCCGAGTCGGTCAGCCGCATCATGGCCGAGCGCGTCGCGGGCCGCGACGCTGACGGTTCGGTAGATTTGCTGTGGATCAACGGCGAGAATTTCGCCGCACTCAAAGAGGCCGGCCTGCTGTGGGGACCCTGGACCGGACGACTGCCGAATGCGGCGCTGATCGACTGGCGGGGGAATCCGACTCTGCTGATCGATGTCACGCTGCCGACCGAAGGATTCGAGCTCCCATGGGGCACATCGACGTTCACTTTGTTCTACGACCGATCGACGGCGCCCACGCGGTCGCAATCGGCGCCGCGAAATCCCGCGGCACTGCTCGCCTGGATCGAAGCATATCCGGGCCGCTTCACCTATCCGCAGCCGCCCGCCTTTCTCGGCACCGCATTTCTCAAGCAGATGCTCCTGCTGCTGACGGACGACGCCCATCGGCTGCAGCGGCCGGCCGGCGAAGATTTCGATGAGGTGAGCGCGCCGTTGTGGGTATGGCTGGACCGCGCACACGCGCGCATGTGGCGCAGGGGCCGTCTGTTTCCTCGCAGCGGTCCCGCACAACGCGAGCTGCTTGCCGTCGGCGAACTACACTGGATGATGTCATACAATCCGGCCGAGGCCAGCCGCGCCATCCGGCAGGGGGAACTGCATGAAACGATCGGCGCGCTGCACCTCGAAGGAGGTGCGCTGGCGAACAGTCATTTCCTGGCGATTCCTTATAATGCCGGATCCAAAGCGGGCGCGATGCTGATCGCAGACTTTCTGATTTCGCCGGAGGCGCAGGCGCGCAAGTCGGACGAAGACGTGTGGGGAGACCCAAGCGTGCTGAACGTGGAGGACCTCGCGGCGGCGGACAGGATGCTGTTTGAATCGCTGGCGCGCGGCGCGGCAACACCATCGCCCCCGGCCCGGTTACTGCCCGAGCCGCATCCGAGCTGGGCTATCCTTCTTGAGCGCGAGTGGCTCGAACGCTACGTGCGATGAGGCGCCCGAGCGTTCTCATCCTGCTGGCGGTGTCCGTTGTGCCTACGTTCGCCGGGCTGGCGGCCGCGCTATGGTTCGGCCTCGACGCGGCCGGATTCATGCGGGTGCTCGATACGCCCGGCATCGGACTCTCCCTTGCCTCGTCCGTCTGGACCGGCGCCGCGGCGACCTTGCTGTCTTTGGTGCTCGCCCATCTGGCAGTAGCCGTCTCGGTTACCGGCGGCTGGCGACGGCGGCTCAATGCCTTCTCGTTACCGCTGCTGGCGATGCCGCATCTCGCGATCGGCATCGGTCTGGCGCTGGTTCTCGCGCCCTCCGGTCTGTTGCTGCGCCTGTTGTCGCCGTGGGCAACCGGCTTCACGGAGCCGCCGGACTGGCTCAGCGTGCAGGACCCCTACGGGTTGTCGTTGATCGCCGGGCTCATCGTCAAGGAGACCCCGTTCCTGGTACTGGTTCTTTTTGCCGCACTTCCGCAGGTCCCTGCCGAACGCCTGATGCTGCAGGCCCGTTCACTCGGTTATGGGCGGCTCAAGGGCTGGATGGTGGCGGTCGCGCCGCTCTTGCAGGTGCAGATCAGGCTGCCGCTTGCCGCCGTGCTGGTGTTTGGTCTCACCAACGTCGAGATGGCCATCCCGCTGGGCCCGGATCTGCCTCCCACCTTTTCCGTAGTTTTGTGGCGCTGGTTCATCGACGCGGATCCGGCGATTCATGCGCAGGCGTTTACCGGCACGCTGGTGTTACTCTTTGTTACCGTATTGGCCGTGTTCATCGCATCGCGATTGGCTCGCCTCATCGCCGTGCTATGGCGGCGCTGGGCGGAAAGCGGTTCGCGGCTCCGCGGCGAACGTGCTGTCCGCGGCGCGCTGGACGCGACTCTCGGCGGGGTGTGGTCGCTCGGCATACTGGCTTTGGTCGCGATTCTGCTTCGTTCCGTGTCAGGTCCGTGGCGCTTTCCGGATATCCTGCCGGACAGCGGCGAGCTATCCACCTGGTCCGCCGTGCTGCCCGTAGCCGGCAACGTTGCCGAAACGACCATCCTCCTTGCCGCGGCGACGGCGGTTGCGGGCGTGATCCTGGTGCTGCCGGCTGCGGAGCGGCTGCGTCACGATGCCGCTCTCGGCCGCAAGCTCGGAGCATGGCTGTTCCTGCCGCTGTTGCTGCCGCAGATGACATTCCTGTTCGGTGTGCAGGTGCTGCTCGTGTACCTCGGACTCGACGGCACTTTTGCTGCCGTGCTCTGGAGTCACCTGATCTTCGCGCTGCCGTACCTGTGGGGTGTGCTCGCACCCGCTCGCGCCGCGATCGATCCTCGTTATCTCGCGGTCGCACGTACTCTCGGCGCCGGTCCCGTTCGCGCCTGGACGACCTCGACGGCTCCCCTCATGTTGCGCTCGATGTTGCTGGCGATGGCGCTGGCGTTCTCGGTCAGCATCGCGCTGTATCTGCCGAGCCTCTTTGCCGGCGCCGGCCGCATTGCCACCGCGGCGACCGAGGCTGCCGCGGCGGCGGGCTCGGGCACGCTGCGACTGGCGGCAGTGCACGCGATATTGCTGGCAGTCCTGCCGCTCGCCGCATTCGGGGCCGCTTACGCAGCCGGCGCCGCCGTCTTTCGCAACCGCCGCGAAGTGCCGCGATGACTGCCTCGATGTATGCACTGACAGTCCGGCAAGTGCGCCTGCGGGTTTCCGGGGAAGCGCTGTTCGCTCCGCTCGATCTGCACGTTCCGGCGGGAACCGTGACGTCGGTGATCGGACCGAGCGGGTCGGGCAAATCGAGCCTGCTCGCATTCCTCTGCGGCACCCTGACGCCGGAATTCGAAGCGGAAGGATGCGTCCTGCTGGGCGACGATGACATCTCGGAGCTGCCACCCGAAAAGCGCGGACTCGGCATTTTGTTTCAGGAGCCGTTGCTGTTCCCACACCTGTCCGTACGCGGCAATCTGCTGTTCGGATTGCGTGCCGACGGCGGCCGCCGCGCGCGGCATCGGATCGCGGACCGGGAACTCGATTCGATGGGTCTCGCCGGATTCGGCGATCGCGATCCGGCGACGCTGTCCGGAGGACAGAAAGCGCGCGTGGCGCTGCTCCGGGTCCTGCTGGCGAAGCCGCGTGCGCTGTTGCTCGACGAGCCGTTCAGCGCTCTGGACGACGCCAACCGCGCTAAAGTACGCCAACTGGTTTATGAGGAAATCAGGCGCCGCAAATTGCCGACCCTCCTGGTCACGCACGACGAAAATGACACTGCGCACGCGGCCGGCCCGGTTGTCGCGCTGACGCCGCCGTAGAGAACGGAGAGATCCTGCACATGCTGGATGCCGCGCTTCGACCCGTCATCGATGGCCCGCTGAATGCTGCCGGCCGAATGCTCGCGCATTCGGGTGTGTCGGCCACTGTGGTGACGGGCCTCGGTCTCGCCGTCGGACTGCTGGCCGCCGCCGCCATTGCGATGCAGGCTTATTCGACCGGGCTTGCATTGATTCTCCTCAACCGGCTGCTTGACGGACTCGACGGAGCGGTCGCCAGGGCTACTGCGGCAACGGATCGCGGCGGTTATCTCGACATCGTCGTGGATTACGTTTTCTACGCCGGGATTCCACTGGCGTTCGCCATCAGTGACCCGGCGCGCAATGCATTGCCGGCTGCCGCGCTGCTCGCCGGTTTTTGCCTTACCTGCTCCAGTTTTCTGAGCTTCGCGGCGATTGCCGCGATACGCGGTCTCCAGACCGAGTCGCATGGCCGCAAATCGTTTTTCTATTCGACAGGACTGGTGGAGGGGACGGAAACGATCCTGTTTTTCCTGTTCATGGCGGCCGTACCCGCCTGGTTCGCCGTGCTCGCGTGGATCTTCGCCGGCCTGTGCGTGCTGACGGCAATACAGCGTACGGCTCTGGCAATGAACGTGTTTCGCTGAGGTTGCCACAGTCCCATGGTCGTTGGTAAAGTACTTTTCATATATTGCTTTACCGCCAGGAGACAGCCATGAATGCCACCGTGAGGCTGAGCAGCAAATATCAGATTGTGATCCCCCAGGCTGCCCGCGAAGCCTTGTCGTTGAAGGCTGGCGACGAGTTACTCGTGCTGTGCAAGCCCGATCGCGTAGTCATCATTCCCAAGCCCGGGAAATTCTCCAGGCGCATGGCCGGATTGCATAGCGAGGTCTGGCAGGGGGCGGAAAGCTATCTGCGGGACGAGCGCGAAAACTGGTGAGCATTCGATTTCCCGGCTCCCATGAGCGAGTGCTCATCGATACGTGCGTATGGATTTATCATTTCGAGCAGCACCCTGAGTTTGCAGCGCCGGCCAGTCGGGTTATTGAAAAGCTCGAAGCGGGGAAGTTTCGTGGTATTGCTTCGGAATTGACTTTGCTCGAATTGACGGTAAGGCCGCTGCAGCTCGGCCGGCAGGATGCAGCAGATGATTACGAGATACTTCTGAGTTATTTTCCGAACTTGGAGCTTGAGCCGATCAGCCGGGAGATTCTGCTCGAGGCGGCTGGCCTTCGCGCCCGTCATCGACTGCGAACGGCCGACGCAATTCAGTTGGCGACCGGCCTTGGAACGGGAGCCACGCTCGTGGTCACGAATGACGAGGCTTGGCGTAAGCTGCCGTTCATAGACGCGGTAATGCTCTCTGATTTATCGGCCTGACTCATTCATTGACGCCCGCGGGATTCTCTATCGCGAGCCTACCCAATGGTCATTCGGGTTATCCGGCACAGCAGGAAAGCTTCTTCACGTCCTTGCTAAAGCCCTGCGCTGCGAGTTTCAGCCCTTCAACAGCGGTCAGATACGGGAAGATGGTATCCCCGAGATCCTCGGTCGTGAGACCGGCCTTCAGCGCCATGACGACGGTCTGAATACTGTCACCGGCTTCAGGAGCAAGGATGGTTGCGCCGAGAAGCCGGTCAGTTGCGTTGTCGGCAACAAGCTTGATGAGACCGTCTGTTTCGCGCGAAGCGATGAAGCGCGGCACGTTGTCCAGCGTGACGGTGCTCGTCTTGACATCAAAGCCCCTGGCTTTCGCTTCAGCCTCTGTCAGCCCCACGGTCGCCATTTGCGGATCGGTGAACACGACGGCGGGCATCGTCGCGTTGCTATAGCCATTTTTGTTGCCGTTGAGTGCGTTTCTGGCCGCGAGTTTGCCGCCATAGGCGGCCATGTAGACGAACATGTCATGGCCGGTCACATCGCCGACAGCATAGACATCGGGATTGCTCGTCCGCATGAATTCGTCGATCCGGATGCCGCCTCTGGCGTTGAGGTCGATACCGGCCTTTTCGTGTTGGAGCGTTCTGGTGTTCGGCTTGCGGCCTGCCGCAGCCAGCACCTGTTCAGCCTTGATGAACTTTTCGCCGTCATCGGTCTGGCAGGTCAATTTGACTGCCTTGCCGTCCTGTTCGATTTTCTGATAGCCGATGCCCGCGCATACAGTGACGCCTTCCTTGCGAAAGTGGGCAGTCAAAGCAGCGCTGACTTCAGGTTCGACATCGGGCAGCAGGCGGCTGCGGCAGCAGATCGTCACCTTGACGTCGGCGCGGGCGAACATTTGTCCCAGCTCGCAGCCGATGACGCCGCCGCCGATGATCAGCAGCGATTCCGGCAGTTCTTTCAGTTCCAGCGCCTTTGTGCTGTCCAGAACCGCGACGCTCTGGATACCATTGATCGGCGGCAGGGCTGCCGATGCGCCGGTAGCGAGGATGATCTTGTTCGGATGATAAAGCGTGCCGTCCACGTCGACTTCATTGCCGCTGCCGGTAAAGCGCGCGCGTCCGGCGACATAGGAGATGTTCGGATATTCGGGCAGCAGGTCTTCGTACTTGGTTTTCCGCAGGCCGTCGACGAGCTGCTGCTTTTGCTGCACCAGCGCTTCCCAGTCGAATATTTCGGAGACACCTTTGAGACCGTCGAAACGGTCGGCGTTGTTGCCCCTGTGAACGGCTTCGGTAGCGCGGATCAGGTTCTTGGACGGTACGCAGCCGACATTGACGCAGGTGCCGCCGATGGTACCTTCTCCGGCCATCACTACGTTCGCGCCCTTCTCGGCGGCGGTGATCGCCGCCGAGAATCCGGCGGACCCGCCTCCGATCACCAGAATGTCGGGTTCGGTGTGTAGTCCTTTTTTCTTATCGCAACAATCCGACATTCCTCCCACTCCTGGCGTGCAGTCTTTCATCCGATGTTTGTCAGAAAGTCGGCGATGCCGGATATCCGGCTTTGGTCGAGGCGGCACCGATCTGCTCGGGCGTCGCAATTGTCGGATCGAAAACAACGTTTGCCGTCTTGGCGTCAAAGTCCACGGACACGGATTTAACGCCTTCGACCTTCTCCATCGCCTTGCGCACGGTGATCGGGCAGGCGGCACAGGTCATCTTCTCAACTGCGAAGGTGACGGTTTGCTCGGCTGCGGCGGATTGCGCTTGAGCACTGTCCCCGGCCCGTGCCTCGGGCAGTACGTTGAGTGCAACAGCCCCGCTGAGAGCAAGAAACGCGACAGCAGGAATGATCAGTGGTGTTCGCTTCATACGGGTTCTCCTGGTAAAACAGCTAGTAAAACAACGACGCCCAGAGATTGACCGTCGCGGAGAGGAGGGCGAGCACGGTTGCAATCCAGAGCACTGATTTGGTGATTCGGCCCGATGCCGGGCGGGCGCAATAGCTTCCGTCGGCACAGGCTTTCTTCGGTTTGAAGTAGACATGCCAGAAGCCCGCCGCGAGCAGCAGCGCCGTTCCCGTGAGGAAATACAGTCGGTAGGGCTCGAGCGCGGTGAGGTTGCCGATCCAGGCACCACTGATGCCGAGGGTCACGAGCACGAGCGGTGCGATACAGCAGGACGACACGATCAATGCACCGAAGGCGCCGCCGGCGGTCAGCAGGCGGCTGCGGTTTTGCTCCGATGGATCGCTGGCTTCCGCCTCCCGGGCGGCTCGGTCATGTTCAAGTGCCTGGCCCATAGTTCTCCGGTTTTCCCTTGCAAATCTCTCCTGATGCATTGACGATAAAGCCTGTAGTAACTACAGAGTCAAGAGATTTTTTGGCAGGTGAGAGGACGGGGCGATCGCGATGGGCATGACACGCGGCGAGCTGGCCAAACGAAGCGGCTGCAATGCGGAGACGATCCGCTATTACGAGAAGATCGGTGTCATGCCGGAACCGCTGCGATCAACGGGCGGATACCGCCAGTATGATGAGACACACGAACGCCGGTTACAGTTCGTGATGCGCGGGAGGGAGCTCGGCTTCGCTATCGAGGACCTGAAAAGCCTGCTCGATCTCGTGGACCGGCGCGCTGTGTCCTGCAAAGAGGTCGAAAATCTCGCGAAGGCGCATCTGCGATCGGTGCGGGAAAAGATCGGCGATCTGAAGCAAATGGAAAACGTCCTGAGCGATACAGTGCGCTCGTGCAGCGGCAAGGATGTGCCGGAATGCCCGCTGATCGACACGCTGTTCGGCGTCCGCCGGTAAGGGATATCCGTCCCCCGAGAAAGCGGTAGAGTCGGGCTGGACCAGGGCCAGCCTTCACGATTCCACACCACTTTTGGTCCGAGTGACGGGTCACGCTGTGCGTGCATGCAGCGTATAGATGGAGCGGATAGCGGCTGCTATTCGAAAGGAGGTGATGAGCATGCGCAAGCGCTGGATGCTGCGTCCGGTCGCACTCTGCGAGTGCGGCGCTGAACGCAAGTCCCGGGCATGACGTGAAACTGCCCGGCCTGTAAGGGTCCAGGCCGTCGGGTTGCGCGCTTGCGCGCGCCCGGCTGCCTTCCAGGGCGCCGTGATGTTCCGTACCGGGTTCCGGTCGCAATTCGTCACGGTTGGGTGCAACACGCAGCGTAGAGCAGGGAGCGCACAGCGACGTTCTCGAGGTCAACCGTGCAAAGCACAGCCGGGGAGCATTCTTGGACAGCAGCACCCGCGAGCAGCTCAACGACAACATGGCTCGTTTGGCGGACGGCGATCGGAAGGCCTTCGACGTCGTCTACGAGCTTCTGTGGCCGGTGATAAACAGCTTCGCCCGCAGATTAATGCGCGCCCCGGACCTTGCCGACGATATGGCACAACAAGCTCTGATCAAGATCTTCTACAACGCAGGCACCTTCGAGGCGGGCCGGGACGCGCTCACATGGGCATTGTCTATCGCCGCCAACGAATGTCGGAGTCTCTTGCGCCGGCGTTCGGAAAGAGCGCATGGCCTGCTATCCGATGACACGCTCGCGAACTTGATATCGGACACGCCCTCGCCGCTCGAGCACGCCGAGCGAGAGCAACTCAAAGTATTCCTTCGCGACCTCTTGACCGAGCTTCAACCCCACGAAGCCGAGACCCTGCTGATTCAGGCCTGGGACCTCGAGCGGCCGGACATACCCGCCGCCACGTTTCGAAAGCGTGTGCAACGCGCGCTGGCACGCGCGCGTTCGCTATGGAGCCAACGTAATCGTGCACATTGACCGCGCACTCAAGCTCAGGGCGCGCCGTGCCTATGAGGCGGGGCGGTTGGTCCGGGCGCTGGCGGCCACATGGCCGGCTGCGGTGATGACAGGTTTATCGTATGCGCTCTGTCATCACCCTGTTCTGTCCCTGACCTTCGGCTTGTTGCTCATCGGCGCCACCACTTCGATGCTCTGCATCGGGCGCTGGCAGCAGGCCGCCGCACGTACGGGCCTCGAGGCCGGCATGCTCGCGTTTCTGATCCCGTTTACAGGCTTTCACTTGAACGTCGACGAGCTCGTCGGCCTTTCCGCGGCGATCGTGCTCCTGAATGGCGGGGGCGGATTCCTGGGCGGCCTGATCATCGGGCTGCGCTCGCGACAGATTGCGCAGAAGAATCAGTTCCTTTTGGCCGGCGCATGCGTCACAACTCTTGCAGGTCTGCTTGGTTGCCTGTTCTTTGGCTACTTCGGCATCGGCACGCTGCTGATCGGTGTACTGACGGCTACTGCTCCGGTCGGCATCTATCGCTGGCTGACCGCTTAGAGCGCGCCGTTTGCAGCGATGTCACGCTCACAGCAGAAGGTGCGTACAGCGGTTATTGACCGGCAAAGGGAGAATAGAGCATGGACCACCCTTCAAAGATTGGAAGAAATGCCGCCGGGCGCGGCTCTGACGCCGTGCCCGCTCCCGAAACTGCGCGCGAGGTCTTCGAGCGGCTGACGGCAGCCCTCCCGTCGTTCAGCCCACCGGAGCAAGAGCTGTCGATCGCTCTCTACCAGGAACTCCGGACCGGTGAGCCGGTGCTGCTGGAGCGTCTGGCCACACGCCTTGGGTTAGCCGTGCGGGAGGTGGAGCGGCGTCTGGAAGGCGGACCCGCGAGCCTGGTGTTCTATAACGACCGCGGCCGGATCACCGGCTTCTATGGGCTCTCCATCGGCGAGCTCGGGCACGGGTTTTGGGCGGACGGAGTGCGACTTTCCACCTGGTGTGCATGGGATGCGCTCTTCCTTCCGGAGCTGCTGAACCTAACCGCGACCGTGGAGTCGGCATGCCCGGTCACGAGCCGACCGATCCGACTCGCCATATCGCCGCGTGCCATCGAGTCCGTCGAGCCGGACGAGACCGTCGCGTCGTTTCTGCTGCCGAGCGCGCCATTGTTCGAGGCGCCGTCGTCCGAGGTGGTCAAGAAGTTCTGTCATTTCATCCACTTTTTCGCTTCGCGAGAGGCGGCGGAGCACTGGACGAAGGCGCACGCGGGGACGTTTGTGCTGTCGCTCGCCGAGGCGTTCGAGCTCGGACAAATGAACAATGCGGAGCGCTTCGGGGCCGCTCTTTCGGCGCGGACCAGCAAGCGCAACAGGCCAGCCGACGAAACTCGCTGATGTGGCAAGGGATTGCACGGCTGGCATCCTTCGCCGGGGCTTCTTCTTCGCTTCGCGAGAATCGGGCGAGCGCTGGGTGGCGAAACATCCCGAGACATTCCTGCTGTCACTCGACGAGGTTTTTGCGTTCGTCAAGCGTGTCAACAGGCACATGTTCGGCACCGAATTGGCACGGCGTCAAGCCGACGCCGCGTGACCGAATTCATAAACTTGTTCTATATAATCGCTCCGCGCCAAGCACTTGCGGAAATTGCCGTTGAGTTGGATGACCCGGAAACGCGTAACCAATTGACCCTCTTCGATTCCTAACCGGACAGTAGTGATGGAGAAACTGAACACGAAAGAGCCGCTTGCGGTGGCTCTTGTGCAGGCGATACACGGTGGTGATCTTCCAGAGTTGAAGCGGCTACTGGATGAACATCCCGGTATTGCAACAGTCAGGCTCGGCGACAATAGCCCGGGTGGCATGGCGCGTTCGCTGCTGCACATCGCAACTGATTGGCCAGGCCACTACCCCGATTGTGCGGCCACGGTTCGCCTGCTTGTTGCGGCCGGAGCCGACGTCAACGCTCGATTCGAGGGGCCGCACACGGAGACACCGCTACACTGGGCGGCAAGCTCGGATGATGTCGAGGCGCTCGATGCGTTGCTCGACGCCGGTGCAGACATTGAAGCGCCCGGTGCTGTTATCGCCGGTGGAACTCCACTTACAGATGCGGTCGCCTTTGCACAGTGGCAAGCGGCACACCGACTGGTTGCCCGGAGCGCGAAGGTATCATTCGCCGATGCCGCTGCCTTAGGGCTTCTCGACCGAGTAGCAGAGCGTTTCTCCGGTGTGCCCCCTGCCCAGGACGAAATCGATCACGCCTTCTGGTACGCATGTCACGGCGGGCAGCGTGAAACCGCGGAATATCTCCTCGGCAAGGACGCCAATCCGAACTGGTTACCGACCTGGGAGAATCTGACGCCCCTGGACGCAGCGAACCGCAACAATTTACCGGAGCTCGTGCAGTGGCTGCGCAGCCAGGGAGGTAAATCAGCCAAACCAACGGAGTAATGGCGCGCTTGCCAGGTAACGTATTTTGCAGAGGAAACCCCCGGCACTGATGATGCGGCTATCTTTTCTGCGGCAAGCCGGATGCAAACATTGCTTTTGACTGGCGACAAAGACTTCGGAGAGCTTGTCTATCGCCAGCGCCTGACCACTGCCGGAGTATTTCTGATTCGACTCTCGGGTCTTGCGGCTGAGTCAAAGGCCCGTCTGGTGACTGAGACGCTGCAGGGCCATTCCCACGAAATGCTAAATTCTTTCAGCGTAATTGCGCCCGGCCTGTTGCGAATCAGACATCGGTAGCGCACGTACTTGCGGCGCTGTCAAAGCAACGCCTGTTCGGCTGTGAGGCCGACAGCCGTCTAGAATGTCGCGCCTGTAATAATTCGGCCATTTAACGGGTCTGATGACGGTAAGTTGATCTCTTCGATCCCCCATTCCGGAGCACGACGACGTGCGCCGTAGCGCCGCGAGGTTGCTGCTGGTGCTCGCTGTTGCTGCGGTGATCGCAGGGTTCTTTGCACTCGATCTGCAGCGGTACCTGTCGCTTTCCGAGCTCAAGTCGCAGCGCGATGCGCTGGCCGCGTACGCCGGCGCCCGGCCGTTCGTGGCGATCGGCAGCTACTTCGCCGCTTATATTGTGGTAACCGCTTTTTCCCTGCCGGGCGCCGCCGTCATGACCATCGCCGGCGGCGCTGTCTTTGGCCTGCTCACGGGTTCGCTGGTCGTCTCTTTTGCCAGCAGTATCGGCGCGATCCTCGCTTTTCTTGCAGCGCGGTTTCTTTTTCGCGACAGCGTACAACGCCGATTCAAGGAACGTCTGCAGCGGCTGAACGAGGGCGTCGCGCGCGATGGCGCGTTCTATCTCCTGAGTCTGCGGCTGGTGCCGGTGTTCCCCTTCTTCGTCATCAACCTGGCCGCTGCTTTGACGCCGCTCCGGACCTGGACCTTTTACTGGGTCAGCCAGATCGGAATGCTTCCGGCAACCGTCGTCTACGTGAATGCCGGCACCCAGCTCGCTGAAGTGTCATCGGCTCGGGACATCCTGTCGCCATCACTGCTCGGCGCCTTTGCGCTCCTTGCGCTGTTGCCGCTTCTGGCACGGGGGACGATCGGCTGGCTCAAGGCGCGCCGCGTGCGACTGCGCTTCAAAAGGCCTTCCCGGTTCGACTACAACCTGATCGTCATCGGCGGCGGGTCAGCGGGGCTCGTTACCTCGTACATTGCGGCCGCCGTGCGTGCGAAAGTCGCGCTCATCGAGCGGGACAAGATGGGCGGAGAGTGCCTCAATACCGGCTGTGTTCCGAGCAAGACGCTGATTCGCAGCGCGCGCCTGCTCGCGAACGCTCGCGACAGCACTCGCTTCGGAATCCGCAGCATGCGCGCCGAGTTCGACTTCGCGACCCTGATGGCGCGCGTCAGAGACGTCATTGCCACCATTGCGCCTCACGATTCCCGCGAGCGTTATCGGGCGCTCGGCGTCGATTGCATCGCCGGGGAGGCTCGCGTCGTTTCGCCATGGGAAGTGGAGGTCGATGGCCGGCTCTTCAGCGCCCGCGCGCTGGTCATTGCCACGGGTTCGCAACCGATCGTTCCGCACCTGCCCGGGCTCGAGGCGATCGAATATGTGACAACGGACAGCCTCTGGTCACTCGATACTCAACCCAAAGAACTGCTCGTCCTCGGCGGCGGTCCGATAGGTTGCGAGCTGGCCCAGGCCTTCAGCCGCATCGGCAGCAAGGTTACCATCGTGGAAATGGCGTCGCAGTTGCTGGGACGGGAAGATGCTGATGCCGCGGCGGAAGTTGAAAAGGCGCTGCGTGAAAACGACGGAGTCCGCGTGGCGACGTCGTGCAAGGCCCTGCGTTGCGAGGGCGGCGGCAGCAACGGCACCCTGGTTTGCGAACAGGAAGGCCGGGAGTTGCGATTCGACTTCGACAGATTGCTTCTGGCTCTCGGACGGCGCGCGAACGTGGAGAGTACGGATCTGAAGGCATTGGGAGTCGCGCTGTCGGACAAGGGCATGGTCGTCACCGATCCGTTTCTGCGAACCAATTTTCCCAGCATCTCGGTCTGCGGCGACGTTGCGGGGCCTTATCAGTTTACTCATGTCGCTGCTCACCAGGCGTGGTATGCGGCGGTCAACTCTCTGCTGCGGCCGTTCTGGTCATTCCGGGCGGACTACAGCGTCATCCCGTGGTGTACGTTTACGGACCCCGAAGTCGCGCGCGTCGGCCTGTCGGAAGCGGAAGCGAAGAAGCAGGGCATCGATGTGGAGGTAACACGTTACGACATCGGAGAACTGGACCGTGCGATTACTGACGGCGAAGCGTACGGCTTCGTCAAAGTACTGACGGCGCGGGGCACCGACAAAATCCGAGGCGCGACCATTGTTGGCAGCCACGCCGGGGAGTTGATCACGGAGTTCGTGCTGGCGATGAAGCACGGTCTCGGATTGAACAAGCTGCTCGGTACGATCCACGTCTATCCGACGCTGATGGAAGCCAACAAGCACACGGCCGGCGCATGGAAACGCGCTCATGCCCCCGAAAAACTTCTGCGGTGGCTTGGACGCTATTTCCGCTGGCGCCGGGGCGCTGATGCCGGCGCCGGCACTGTTGCGCGACGAGGGCGGGCAAAATGAATATCTCGGAATGGCTCATCGATCATGAGGCGCAGGCCCGGCTCGTCGCCTTCCTGGCGAGCTTTGCCGTGCTGCTGGTCTTGCAGCAGCTCTGGCCGAGGCGCGAAGTCGGAGGCGGGTGGCGTCGCAGCGCCACAAATATAGCGCTGGTGATAATCGACACCGCTGTACTACGCCTCGCGTTCCCGTTGCTGGCTTTCGACCTGTCGATTCGCCTGGCCGAGAATCAGGTAGGGCTGCTGCACGTTCTCTCCGATGCTCTGCCCCATGTATGGGCGGTCGTCTCCGGTGTGCTTGTCCTGGACGTGGTCATCTACTGGCAGCATCGCCTGCTTCATGCGATACCGATCCTCTGGCGCCTGCACCGTGTCCATCATGCGGACTTGAGCTTTGATGTCACGACGGGCGTACGCTTTCATCCGCTGGAGATCGCGCTGTCCATGGCGATCAAGCTTGGCATTATCGCCTTGTTCGGAATTGCGCCGCTGGCCGTGCTGATCTTCGAAATAGCATTGAGTGTCGGTTCGTTGTTCACGCATACCAACCTGTATCTTCCGGCAGCCTTCGAACGCGTTCTTCGATGGGTTCTGGTAACGCCGGAAATGCACCGCGTGCATCACTCCTGGCACCGCGACGAGACCGACAGCAATTTCAGTTTTCATCTGTCCCTGTGGGACCGCTTGTTCCGGAGCTATCACAGCGAGCCGCGCGACGGCCACGTGAACATGACGATCGGGCTCACCGACTTTCGGAGCGGCAAGGACCAGACGCTCATTTCGTTGTTGCTGAACCCCTTTCGCACGGCAGAGGCAGCGCTTTCCGCCGGCCGCAGCAGTTGAGACGCGATACGAGGAGAACAATATGAAAAACGAAAGCCGCTTACCTGTTGCACTGCTGGCGCTACGCTTGAGCGTTTTTCTCGTAATGCTTGTCTGGACGCTCGACAAGTTTTTCGCGCCGGGACATGCTGCGAGTGTATTCGAAAATTTCTATTTCATGGAAGGAATGGGGAATGTATTCTTCTATGCGATCGGAGCGGTGGAACTGGTGATTGTCATCGGATTTTTGCTCGGAATCGCCAGACGATTCACGTACGGCGCCGTTTTCCTGTTTCATGCCGTGTCGACGCTGGCTTCTTTTCAGATGTACCTGAATCCGGCCGAAGGGCGGCTGTTTTTTGCGGCATGGCCGATGCTTGCCGCCTGTTTCGCGCTGTATCTGTTGCGTGATCGGGATACGATGTGGACTTTATCGCACTCGGCCGCCTGACGCGGATGGATTACTGAATGAAACCCGCTCCCGTCGTCCTGATTCTCGCCGTCATTGCCGCGCTTCTGCTGATTGTCGCCGGCCCCGGCACGCGCATTGGGTTTTGGGAGTTCGGCGCCGGGTTCCTGATGATGCGCTGGGCGCTGTTCATCGGCCTGGGCGCGGCGGGGCTGGCGCTGATGCTTCTGATCATTCCGGGAACCCGGCGGGGTCGGGGCGCGATTCTGGCGGCGGCGCTGATCCTCGGCATGGGCACGGCCTGGGTGCCGTGGAACGGCTATCAAAAGGTCCAGTCCCTGCCGCTTATCCACGACATCACCACCGATACCGCAAATCCTCCGGAATTCGTGGACGTGGCGCCGCTGCGCGCCGACGCGCCAAATCCCGCGGAATATCCCGGTGAGGAAACCTCTGTACAGCAGCGCGAGGCCTATCCGGACATCCTGCCGCTGGAGCTCGGGTTATCCGCGGACCAGACTTTCGATCAGGCCCTTGAGACCGCCCGCGATCAGGGTTGGGAGATCGTGGCCGCGGCGCCTGGGGAAGGCCGGATCGAGGCCACCGCCACCACGTTCTGGTTCGGTTTCAAAGACGACGTGGTGATCCGCATCACGTCCACCGACGCCGGTAGCCGCCTGGACATCCGTTCCAAGTCGCGCATGGGCCGCAGCGATGTGGGCGCCAACGCGGCGCGGATCCGGCGTTTCACTCAGGACTTCAAGCGGGACTTTGAGCGCCGCGTCTGAGTCGGCCTTCTTCGCCCATCGGGAGCTACGCCTGGTAAAGAGCTCAATCGAAAGCAGAGCCCGTCGAACCGATCGCTGCGGTCGACCACGTCCTTCAGCCGATTCGCGAACAGGTACGTGGCGACGCCGCTGTACGGCAGACCGAGACCGGAGTTTCCCGGAAACATGAGCGACTCGCGATTGTCGTAAGGAAGAGGAGATGGAAACGGACTGGCTGAAATGATGAATCGACGAGATCTGCTCAATGCGCTGAGCGCAACGAGTGTGCTGGCACTGATTCCCGATGACGGCCCACCGCCCCGCGGCGAGCGCTGGTGCAACAACGGGCTGGCGTTGCGGTTTGTCCCCGATGGCGAGTCGCTCCCGGAACTGAGGAGTTGACCGTGCAGGACCTTTCGCGACATCGGTTCTTCACGTTGATTCTGGGCGCCGCGGTCTGTTTCATTCTCGGAACGCTTGTGCGGGCCGATGCAGCCGAGAATCAGCTCGAAAGCGCCATATTCGCAGGCGGCTGTTTCTGGTGCATGGAGCCGCCTTTCGACGAACTGCCCGGCGTTCAGTCCACGACCTCGGGCTACATCGGCGGCGACCGCAATAATCCGAGCTATGAAGAAGTCTCCGGTGGCAAGACCGGTCATGCCGAGGCGGTGCAGATTCGCTACGATCCCGACATCATCGATTACGAGCGCCTGCTGCGCGTTTTCTGGCGCAACATCGATCCGCTGGCGGTTGATGAACAATTTTGCGATCAGGGCGAGCAGTATCGCACGGCAATCTTCTATACAAACGATCATCAGCGCATGGCCGCAGAGGCGAGCAAAAGCGAACTCGCGACTTCGGATCGATTCGACAGACCAATCGCGACTGAAATCGCCACCGCCGGTACATTTTATCCGGCAGAGGAGTATCACCAGGATTATTACAAGAAGAACCCTGTGCGTTACAAGTTCTATCGTCTTACCTGCGGTCGAGACAGCAGGCTCGAGGAACTCTGGGGCGAGCAAGCAGGCGGCTGACGCAGCAGGAGCGGCAGCAGCCGCTTCGTACGTCGCCTGAATGACCGAGCCGTAGACATCGAGCTGGAGCTGGTCATGAGCGCCGTTGCCGATACGCACCGGCCGGGACTTGCCGTAGCCTTCGAGGTGGTCGAGTTCGCGCTCCGGCAGATGCGTCTCTCCGAATACGTCGTAGACCACGTCGAGCCGCGGCCAGCTGAGCCGCGTCGCATGAAGCAGCCAGTCGATGAAGAACTCCGCCTCCTGCCGGTAGCCCAGATCGATGAACGCCTGCACGATAAGCGCCGCGTCCCGAAGCCAGCAGTAGCGGTAGTCCCAGTTACGCGTGCCGCCGATGTGCTCGGGCAGGGATGTCGTCGCTGCGGCGACGACCGCTCCCGACAGGCTGTAGCTCAATAGTTAGAGAACCAGCGCGCTGCGTAAAACCGCGGCGCGGTATTTGCCGTCGATCGTGCAGCTCCCGCTCCAATCGCGCCACCACTCGCAGGTCTCCTCGAGACGCTTTACCGCGTCGCTCCCGAGCGTCGGCACGACGGCGATGTCGCGTCGCGGAAAAATGCGGCAGGCAGAGCCAGTCGATGGAGCCATGCCGGGAGATTGGCGCCACGGAACGGCCGTCGCCGATTGCCGCATAGTCCTCGATAGGCGGATAGATCCTGTCGTCCACCAGCCTGAAGTCGCCATTCATCCGCAGGGGCAGTGCTAACGCCCGAGCATGCCGAGCAACGGCAGATAGCCGTGTTCGGCCAGGCGCCGCGACGACTCTCCGGCGTAGGCCGCGTCGAATTCAATGCCGAGCCCTTCGACCAGCCTGTTCATGAAATTGAACAAAGCCGTCACGGCGACCGTGTGATAAATGGCGGATCCATCCCAGCCCGCCGCAAGGATCGCATCTGCATCGGCTTGAGTTGCGCTAGCGGGCTGTTCGGTAAGCTTTCGCGCGAAATGCAGAACCGGCTTCA
The DNA here is from genome assembly GCA_040902105.1 of Woeseia sp. Lineage (GTDB taxonomy): Bacteria > Pseudomonadota > Gammaproteobacteria > Steroidobacterales > Woeseiaceae > IDS-8. The sequence continues at coordinate 171,823 of JBBDXW010000052.1, read as the reverse complement.
TCCTGTCCGGGGCGGCAGCCGCATCGAATTGCTCGATCAGCCGTGGGACAAGGCCCTCCTCGATGCCGAGCCGCTCAGCCGTGGCCGTATGAATGCCGTGGCAATAGCGGCAGTGGTTCAAGCCGGACACATAAGCGGCGATCAACTCGCGCTGGGCTTCGGTGAAGGGAGACGGGCCCCGCAGCAGGACTTCGTGAAACTCGATGAGCGGTTTGCTCGTCTCGGGGAAGCTTCTGAATACGTCGAGCAAAGTCGCTCGCGAGCCTAGAGACGTCAGGTAGGCCATAAGTCACTCCTTTACAGGCATAAACTCCCTGATCGGGCGAACGTCAGAGCGGAAAGCCATCGCGGAAAGGCAGCATATCTGGCGCCATACTGGGCATCGGAGATTCGAAAGAGCATCGACGCCGTCCTTGACACTTTCTAATGCGTTGGACGCGATGGTGCAGCCGTCTGGATACTGACGTATCGCTTTCTGACCAAGTGATCGACCGACAGCGCACCCGGGCCCCGGAACACTATGAACGCCAGCGCCGACGCCCATAGCAGATGCGTGCGCCAGGCATCCGGATAGACAAATACCTGAATGACCAGCGTCATGAAGAACAGTGCCGCGGCGCTTAAGCGGGACGCAAAGCCGATTATGAGCAGCAGCGGAAACAGGTGTTCGGCGTAGGTGGCGAGATATGCCGCGAGGCGCGTCGGAATGACAGGCAGTGCATACTCGTCCTGGAACAGGAAGAACGCGCTCTGGTTGATGGTCAGCAGCCCATCGACCTTGGTGCGTCCCGAAAGCCAGAACGTCGCGGCGATGAAGATGCGGGCGGGTGTGGCAACGAGCGTGTCGTAGGACACGGATTCCAGTCGAGCGATGATTCGACCCACGATCGAGGCGAGGCTCCTCGCCGGTTGATCGAGCGATTCAGATTCAGTGGCGCTCATTGGTTCTCCTCGCAGGAACAGAATGTTTCGCCGTCGGCCAGCGATAACAAGTGAATACCCAGGTCGATGCCGGGATCGACATCGGCACCGGCCGCCAACGCTTCGGCGACTGCCAGGCCCTGTCCGATGGCAGCGAGAGCGGCGTACGCGCCGCGGGAAATGCGCCGCACTTCGACGGTCGCGCGCGGACGGACAATCAGCAGGTATTCCGCGCCGCCCGGGATTTGCGTTCTGCCGCGAATGGCGGATGACTGCACGTTGAGCTCCCAGATGCGCGAAACGGGAAACGGCGATGTCATGAGCCGTGCGGAGGGATGCAGCCGCAGACTCGCTCGCGCGGCCCCCTCGAAGATGCATTTCGCAAAAGCCCCCTTCGCTAAGGGCGTCGCTTCGGCGGCGTGGTACGACTCCAGGTAAAGCTGTTCGAGGCGCGCGACGTCCGAAAGGTACGGTACCGGGCCGGCAGGCTCGAAACCCTCGAGAAAGCCCGGGAAGTTGTCGCCATATCCGAGTAGCCTCGGCGATCGCGGGGGATGAGTCAGGACGTATTCCGTAGCCGCGAAACGGAAGAACTCGTCTCCGACAAGGCGATGCACGGCCGGATAGCTGTCTCTGAGCGCTCCGACGAGCTGCGTGTATACATTATTCTTGTATATGGCGAGCCGCTGCTCCGCAGGAATGCCCCGTTTCCGAATCGCATCGCAAAGCGTCGGATCCGGACCGGTGCCAGGCGCGGACAACAGGAAGTCGGTGAACGAGCGCTGCAGATCAGGAAGCGTGAGCATGTATTCTCCGAGTCGAATCCCGCGCCGGCGCGGCGCCTGCGATTTCGCGGGCGCATTCCGCTTCGCCTAGCAATACTCCGATGTCCGGCACATCGGTGTCCCATTCGATCAGCGTCGGCCTCGGTCCGATTCGGGCGAGGGTGTCGCTGTAGAGCTGCCACACCGGGTCGGATACAGGGCTGCCGTGGTCGTCGATCCGGATCTGGTCGTCGTCGACGGTATTGATCGCATGCCCGGCCAGATGAATCTGTTCGACCAGATGCCCCGGGATACCGGCCAGATAGCGGCCCGCGTCCTCGCCCTGATTGCAGGTGCTGACGAACACGTTATTGAGGTCGAGCAGGAGCCGGCAGCCGGTGCGCGCCGTGGCTTCAACCAGGAACTCGGCCTCCGCCATTGTCGAGTCATTGAACTCGAGGTAGCGGGCCGGGTTCTCGATCAGAACATGTCGGCCAAGGACGTTTTGCATTTGCTCGATGTGCTCACAGAGAGTTCGGAGGGACTCTTCCGTGTATGGAATCGGCAGCAGATCGTGCAGCGTATAGCCCCCATGGCTCGACCAGGCCACGTGCTCGGAAACCAGCGCCGGCTCGTAGCGGTCGACCAACTCGCGCCAGCGCGTAAGGCGGCTGCGGCAGAGCGGGTCCGCTCCGCCGAGCGACAGGCTGACGCCGTGAAATGACAGCGCATACCGCTCGGCGAGTTCCGTGAGATATCTGTGCGGCGGTCCGCCCGCACCCATGTAGTTTTCCGTGTGCACTTCCAGGAAGTCGAGCGGCGGCCGATCCGCGAGCAACGCATGATAATGGGCCGGCTTCAGCCCGATGCCGACAGCAGCCGACATCGGACCAAAGCCTGAGGACGTACGCCGTTCGATGCCGTCCAGCCGCGCCAAGAGAGGTCACCTCCTGGGAATATTGCCGTCCGACGGCTTGAGCGACCCCTTGCCCTCCGGGGTTTCGATGTCGGTACAGGTGCCTGCGGGTACGTAGTTCCAGGCGTTCGACTGGTAATCGACCGTCGATGTGCCAGAGCAGGTTGTGCCGGGGCCTGCCGCGCAATCATTCTTGCCGGCGAGCGCGACTCCGTAGCATTTTTCCATGTTTTCCTTGCTTTGTTCCTGCGCGGCAGCCGGTCCGGCCGCGATTGCGGCGGCGATGCCGAAAGCCGCAGCGGCGCTGCCGGCGACCAGGCTGGATCGCAATGATTTGTGTGACATGATGAAACTCCTGTTGCTTGCGGCGAGGCTCCCCTGTCATACGGACCGGCGTCGGCGCTGCTTTATTACATTCCCCAAGCCCGGTGGTGGTCGCCCATATGACGGGCTCCTGCGAGCTTCCTGCGCAGAACGAAATCGTGCCTGTCAGCCCGTGACCGGCTGGCGATATTCTGGAGACGAGCACGGTGCCGACGTCTCTTGGGCGAAGGCGGTCGCACTGGAACCGTCGAAAGCGGCGAGAATGGCACACAGAACCGCCGGCCGGCGCTTCGTGCGACGTGGCAGGCTGGCCTTCACCTCGAGTGGGCCCGGTTTGCTTCTCCCGGCGCTTGGGCAGGCAAGGTTCGCCGAAGAAACTCGAGCATGACGGCATGCGAGCGCGCGACCTGCTCAGGCGTTGCACCATAGTCGTGACTTGCCCCCTCCATAATGTCAAGCAGGACAGGCCTGTCACAGCGAGTCGCATTCTGCAGCCGCGCCGCGAATTTGAAGCCGTGGACCGGAGTGACGGTCGGATCGAATTCGCCGGTTCTGACCAGGGTGGCAGGATAGCAGACGCCTTCCCGCACATTGTGGTAGGGAGAGATCGAAAGCAGGGTTCGGAACTGGGACGGATCGTCAGGCGACCCGAATTCGTCCGCCCAGTACCTGGCCGCGCCGAAACGCGGATAGCGAACCAGGTCGAGTGCGGGATAGTCCAGGATCATCGCGCCGAAAGCCTCGGGGCGCTGGTTGACAGCGGCCGCCGCCAGACTTCCCGATGCGCTGCCGCCGTTCGCAACGAGCAGGTCAGGAGTCGTGATACCTTGGGCGATCAGATGCTCGGCGACCGCCAGATAGTCGTCGATGGCGGATTGCCGATTCTGCCCTCTTCCCGCATCGCGCCAAGCCGTGCCGAATTCACCTCCGCCACGGACACCGGCCACCACAAACACACCATCGTTGCGCAGCAGCCAGTCGACGACATGGGGTTGGTACCAGAGAAAACTGACCCACCCGAAAGCACCATAGCCGTACAGGATCGTCGGTCTCGGCGTGCCGAAGGTGAGACCTCGCCGATGGGCGACGAGCGCCGGTACACGCACGCCGTCGCCGCGATCGACAAATATCCTGGTGGCGACAATGTCGTCGCGGCCGATCGGCGCATCCGCGGCCGCCACGAGCTGTCTGTCTCCGGTCGTAAGATTCACCCAGTGGATGCTCGACGGCTCGGCGACCCCCAGGAACTGGTAATAGACTTCAGGCTGACGCGGGTCTCCTTCCAGCCCGCCCCAGATGCTCCCGGTGGGCGGGATCTCCAGCTCGGCCGTGCGGCGGCCTTCGAGATCGAATATGCGCAGGATCGGTGTCGCGTTCTCGAGATAGAGGAGAACAATCCTGTCGCCGAACAGGCCGTAGGCATTCCCGCCCACCTGGCTCGCCGCGGAGATCGAGCCTGACCCCTCTTCGATGACCGTCTCGATCCTTTGGCGGCCGGGAAGATCGCGGATACGCACGATACGGCCGTACGGCGCTCCTTCGTTCGTATAGAACCAGGCATCGTTCCCGCGGGCGCCGACAAAGAGCCAGTTCGCGGACGCGCCGAACAGCTGAACCGCCTCGGTCCTTCCGGGTTCGATCACATATACCGCATTGGTACCGCTGCTGCCGGAAACGACCTCCACGAAGAGGCGATTGGAGTCGTTCGCGTAGCGTGGCACCAGGAGACGGCGATCGTCCTGTCGGCCGTCCGGCAGCGTCAGGGTGCGCTCGGTGCCGCTTGCGAGCTCTCGCCTGATGAGTCGTCCGTTGACCGGCGCTTCTCCGTCACGCGCGTAAGCGGCAAAGACATAGCTCGAGCCATCCGGCCGCCACGCTGCGGAGGTGAAGCCGCTGTAGACGTTGGAGGCGGAGTGCAGGATGCGCCCGGTCGAGACCTCCATGAGGTCAAGCCGGCCCCAGCGTTGATTGCGGGCCCGCAGGAGGACAAGAACTTTGCTCCCATCCGGCGAGGGCCAGTAGCCAGCCACGTCCTCGCCCGCCTGCTCGATATTCCGGCTCGACATATCCATTCCGGCGAGGTGCCGCGGCGGCGATGAACCTTCCTCGACATACAGCCCGGCATGCGGCGATCCGGCCCACCCCTGAAGATAGAAGGTATTGCCGCCCCGGCGCTGGAACGTCCGTGTGGTGAGAAAATTGGAATAGCTCAGGAGCCGGCGGTACGTATGTTCCACGCCGTTTTGTACGAAGGACTCAGCCAGGCCGTTCTGGGCGGAGGACCAGGACTGAACCTCCGGAGATTCCAGGTGCTCGAGCCACCTGTAGGGATCCGGCACGCGCGTCCCATGAATCTCGTCCACGACGTTGACACGGCGGGATTCGGGGATGATGCTGTCCGCTCCCGCGCCCCCGGGGAATGCCAGGAATCCCATGGCCATGACTGTGGCATCTCTGAAAATGACCCTCATCCTCGATCCCCGCTGAAACTGACTCTCATGCTCGATCCTCCTGCATGCGCTGCCGATGCCCCATGCCCCAGTTGACGTGCAAAGTTCCGCTTTGGCTTGAGCGAGGGGTGACGAATGGCTGACGATTTCCTGACGGGGCCGAATCGATGCTGAAAAGGTCCAGGAGACTCGTCTGAGCGAGCCTCGCGGCGATTTTGTGATCGGGGAATGGCTGGTCTCGCCTTCGCGCAACAGCCTCCGGCGCCAGGGCGAGCCGGTGGGGCGCACGATTGAACCGCGATTGATGCGCCTGCTGGCTGCGCTGGTGACGCGGTCGGGAGGCACCGCGACCAAGGATGCGCTGATCGCGGAGGTGTGGGATGGACTGATCATTTCGGATGAAGCACTCGCCCAGGCGGTAAGCCGCCTTCGCAGGGAGCTGGGCGATGATCCACGCCAGCCACGCTACATCGAAACGGTTCGCAAGATCGGGTACCGTCTGGCCGCGCCCGTGAGTTTTGAAGGCAAAGGCAAATCCCGGCCCGCCCGCCGCAAGCGTTTCACCACACTGGCTGCCGGTTCGCTGGGTGTCGCCGCGGCGATGAGCGTCATTCTCCTCGCCATCCTCCGCTACGAGCGTCCCTATCGGCTCCAGGCCGTTGCCGTTGATCTTCGCGATGAACGCCGGCCCTCGATTTCTCCTGACGGACGCCAGCTCGCCTACGAAGTCGTCGATCGTGACGGCGGCACCAGCATTTGGATCAGCGACGGCGAGGCTGGGAGCTGGGCCTCCCTCCCCGGAACGTCGGGTGCGCAAGCTCCGGTGTGGCTCTCCAACCGGAGCCTCGCGATGCAGTTGCGCAACAGCTCGCACTGTGACGTCCTGCAGTACGACCTCGCCACTCGATCGATGCAACCCGTCGCCCGGTGCGACGGGTCGGGCTATCCGGATTTGACTGCCTCGAGTGACGGCAGGCGGTTGGCCTTCAATGCCTCAGGCGCCAATCCCTCAGGCCCGCGAGCCATTCATGTCGTTGAAATTGGAGGCCGTGCGTATCGCCTCACGACACCGCCGCCGACGAGCTGGGGTGACTATGATCCGGAATTTTCGCCGGACGGGCAGTCCCTTGTTTTTGCAAGAGCGTCCTCGGAGGGACAACAGGACCTTTATGTGACCACGCTTACCGGCGGCGAGCGCAGGCTCACGCGCCGGTTCGGCAACATTCACGGAGCGACTTGGGCCAGCGATAAGGAAATAGTCTATGCCGCAAGGAGCGGCGGGCGATACGGCCTTCGCAGGATCGATGTGCGTACTGGCCGCGATCAGCTACTGCAGCTGCCGTCGTTCGATACCGTGCAGCCGGTCATCAGGGACGAAATCTTCCTCGTTGAAACGCGCCGATTTCAGACCAAACTGGTTCCAACCGGATCCGGTCCAAGCATCGATGCATGGCGAAACTCGACCGGCATCAATGTCCATCCCGCCCTCTCGCCCGATGGCCGCAGCGCAGTCTTCGTTTCAGATCGCAGCGGGGCGCTCGAGCTCTGGCTGCTGGACCTGAATTCAGGACGGCTGCGTCAACTCACTCGCTATGGGGGTCCCTTCGTCGGAGCGCCCAGATTCGCTCCGGACGGGCGCATGATAGTGTACGAAGTGCGGGATGCCGACGAGAGCGATATCTATGCGCTTGACCTGGAGAGCGGTACCTCCCGGCCGCTTGTCACCGGCAGATCCTTCGACACCGCCGCGTCGGTCTCAGCCGATGGCCGGACCCTCTATTTTGCTTCCGATCGCGAAGGCAGTTGGGCCGTCTACGCAAAGCCGCTTTCCGACAGCGGCGCGCCGACCCAGGTTGTGGCCGACGCCTTTGCCGCGATCGAGGCGCCGGACGGATCGCTCTATTTCACGCGGCGATCGAGGCCGGGCCTCTTCAGGCGCGATTCCGGAAACGGGCGCGTGTCTGTCGTAGACGATCGCTTTGCGATCGAGGATTGGGGCGCGTTTGCACCCGTGCGCGATGGGGTAATCTTTGTCGAGCGGAGCGGGAATGGACGATCAAATGTGGTGCTTGCCTCACGATCGGGCGAGAAGCGGACTTTGTTGGTGCCCGCTGGGCGAATCCCGTTTCACGACCCGGTGCTCGCCGCTCAACCAGACCTGACGCAAATCGTCCATGTTGAGGCCGACACGGGGAATGGGGATCTCTATCGGGTGTCTCGCTAGCTTAGTTGTAAGCTATTCCGCTGCCGCGAGCTCGAAGATCGCCGGCCCAAACGAGTACGTGTTGAAGATCACGTGTGAGGTCACGGCGATCCAGACGTTGCGCGTCGCATACACAACAATGCCCCACCCGAGCGTAAATATAAAGAACAGGTGCCAGAACTCCGGCGAATTCGTGTGAAATACCACGAATAAGACGGTGTTCGCGAACGGCGCCGCCCAGCCGAGATATTCCATCCGTGGGAGCACGAATCCGCGAAAGTAGAGCGTCTGCATGGCGGAGGCGGTGCCGATGGCGATCATCCCGAAGGCCAACAAGCCGATTCGAGTGGATGCTGCGGCATCCGGCTGATCGAACTGGAATCGGAGTCGCAGCCATTCGGGCGGCCAGAACGTCACGGTCTCGCGAACGAATCCGGCCCAGTCCATGAGCGGCATCCAGCGAAAGAAATCGCGGAAGTAAATCGCATAGGCGGTCACTGCAGCGAGCAGCACGATGAACACGAAAGGGTGGACGGATTTTTGGTATGGAATCACCGTAGACCAGCGAAAGGGGGCTTCGCGACTGCCTAAGAGGTATATGAGAGCTGCGAGGATTACCGCCTCTGCCACCAGAAATACGCTGATCGCGATGCTGGCGGAACTGTCGAACAGCGGCTTCAAAGCCACTTGCACAGCGATCTTGAGAACGGCAGGCAGAAACGTGACGCTCAGCAGCGCCACGACCCCGTACTGTGCCACGGTTGGAGGCGTCCTGTCGCTCATGAGAGTTCTGAAGGGTCCGCGAAAGCGCCAATCCGGTCTCGCCTATTCTTACCGGATTCCTGCTCTGACGGAAAAGACGAATGTGTTATGAATCCCGCCGCTGGCGCTACCATCACAGGTATGCTGTTCCTCGACGATCAAAACCATGATCACGGGCGCATCCTTCATAGTTAGTTACGTTTCGAAAGGCGATCTTCGAACCAGGTGGTCGGGAGTTCGAATCTCTCCGGGCGCGCACCTAAATCAAAGGTCCATTCCGGACACATAGTTAACACTCTGTCCGGGACGAATGGATTAGGGCCCGGTTCCACCCGGCCCTTTTCCGTATCGAGGAACCCTAAATCATGGTCGAGGAAGCTGACCAGCCAGACCTGTTCCTCGACCTCGCGGGCTACCTCGTCGATACGAAATACTGATCTTCCGCCCGTCCCTTGACCAGGGCTTCGATCTACGGCTGCAATCTCCCGCTGTGGATGCGGTTCAAAGGAAGCGATTCGATCCAGGGCATCAGGCGTTTCAGCTGGGCGATGTCGCAATCAGAAGCGTGCGTTTGTGCTGGTTCTCGCGAACGAACTTTGCCGCCGCTACTTCGAACGATCTCCCCGGCCGAACAGGCCTTGAGGTTGAGTAGCAAGACGCAACGGCCACACCCACGCCCTAATGGAGCACTGAGGTAAAGGTGGTGTATGGTCCCGGGTAATTGTCAAGATCGGAGACGCACTGCCGCCAGTTACGACGCGGCCGGCACCGTCAGTATAGCTAAGGGTTAAGAGTAGAATGCGCGACAAACCAATTTCACACATATCACGCGCCGATCTTGACAGCTTGATAAATACACTCGAGGTCAGCTTTCTCACACTATACGAATGTTTGGTCAGTCCGGGATGGCGTCTGGCGTTGACCGCTAGTGATGCGCCGGCCATCCACTACAACCTTTGTGGCATGGGGCGTTTGTCCGTAGGCAATGAGCCGCCTATCGATCTTATGCCGCACACGCTGGTCATCGTTCCTGCCAACATGCCTTTTACATTTTCGGGTGCGAGTTCTGGCGCGGAGGGAAGTAGGGAAACGATCCATGAGACGTTGAGGAATATTCCGTCTGACGGCGTCCAAAGGTTCGCCGCTGGCCAAGGCGAACCTTGCTTAATGCTGATCTGCGGGTATTTTCGCGCCCTGTACGGGTCATCGATCGATCTATTCGGGTCATTGACTGCGCCAATCGTCGAGCAGTTCGAGGCGACGGACCAGCTGGATCAGAAGCTGAAATCGGCTATGGCGGAATTGATTGCGCAGGAGGTCGGGACGGGTGCCATGACAACGTCGCTGATGAAACAGGTCCTAATCATTCTGCTTCGTCGCTCGCTTAGCTCGCTGAGCATTTGGACCGAACGGATCGCGATCTTTAAAGACCCGCAGATAGCGCGCGCGTTTGCGCAAATGGCGGCGCGGCCTTCGGCCCATCACACTGTCGAGAGCCTCTGCTATGCCGTTGGCCTGAGCCGTTCCGCGTTCATGGCCCGCTTCACGGCGGTGCTTGGCCAATCACCCATGACCGTGCTCCGCCAGCTCCGCATGCGACATGCGGCAGTCCTTCTTTCGTCGAACACGCTCTCCATCGATCAAGTGGCTTTTAACGTGGGATACAGCAGCCGGACCAGCTTTTCCCGCGCCTTTCGAAAAATGTATGGGAGCGATCCGTCAGAATTCCGAGCGGCGGTTCTGTCTCCGACGAATCCGCACCAAGAGCAAGTGGTGTGAACTAAAGGTGGTATAGCGACCATCACCTGGCTCTTCGGCAGGCGCTCGGCGCTATCAGCCGGATGGTTTCCTGCCAATGGTGGACTTTCGGATATCAAATCCGGACCTTTAGCTCATAAGCCTCGCCTAGTATGAGTGCGTACTTGGCTGAGCGCCTGCTCACAGAACAAATGTGGTGGCGCTAATAGACCTTACCGATCGAGACTCGAACTGAAGGGTTGTTACCATGCCGGCGATTGCCTCTGGCGAAGCCGCCGATTTCGGTCAGCCCAGACCACCAACAGCCACGCAAAGGAGCCTGCCATGGTCACCAGAGGTTTTACCGGCCGACAAGCGGGAGAGGGCCAGTCCGACCGAATTCCGCCAGGTCAGCACCTCGTCGAACATTTCCCCGTCCTGTCAGCAGGGCCAACGCCGCGCATCGAGCCAGCGGATTGGAAATTCACGCTCAAAATCGGGCCGAGGGCCGTCAAGACTTGGAACTGGACCGAGTTCAACGCCCTGCCCAAGACGAAGATGACCAGGGATATCCATTGCGTCACATCCTGGTCGAAACTCGATACGGCCTGGGAAGGCGTGATCGTCGACGACATCCTTGCCGATGCCGGTGTCGAACGTCCTACGGATTTCGTGCTGGCCCACTCCTACGATGGGTACTCGACGAATGTTCCTCTAGCGGATCTTGCCTCTGGAAAAGCGATGGTCGCTCTGAAGTACGGGGGCCAGCCGCTTCCCCGCGACCACGGCGGACCAGCGCGCCTCCTCGTCCCACACTTGTATTTCTGGAAGTCCGCCAAGTGGGTAAATGGTCTCCAATTCACCGAACGTGATGAGGCGGGCTTCTGGGAGCTGCGCGGGTATCATATTTATGGCAATCCGTGGCGCGAGCAGCGTTACTCCAATGACTGAGGGTGGCGCGCTTCCAGCGCCCTGGCAGACATGCACCATCGCAGAGATCGTTCAGCAGACACCCACGATCAAGAGTTTCTTCCTGCGGCTCTCCGAGCCATTCGTGCATATCGCCGGTCAGCACGTCGATGTCCGGCTGACAGCGCCCAACGGCTACGTGGCGATGCGCAGTTATTCCATCGCGTCGCCGCCGACTGCCTCAGACATCATCGAGCTTGCCGTCGAGCGCCTGCCCGACGGCGAAGTCTCTCCGTTTCTTCACGACGTTGCGGCCGTTGGAGACGAGATCGAGCTGCGAGGCCCGCTCGGCGGCCACTTCCTGTGGCCCGAACATACAACCGCGCCGGTCCTCTTGATAGGAGCGGGATCCGGCGTCGTACCGCTGATGGCGATGATCCGACAGCGGCGCGCCCTCGCGCAGGTCGCTGCGACAGCGCTGCTGCTCTCCGCCAGGACGCGGCGCGACGTGTTATTCGCCGACGAGTTGCTCTCAACGGAGACGGCTGACCCGCAGTTCAACCTGGCATTGGCGATTACACGAGAGGCTCCGGAGCGCGCGTCGGACTTTGCGCGGCGAATCGACAGCTTAATGGTCGCGGAGGTGGTCGCCAGGCTCTCGGGCGCGCCTGGGCATGTCTTCGTTTGCGGATCAAACGGGTTCGTCAATATCGCGGCCGATGGCGCCCTCGCGGCAGGATTGGCAGCCCCCGCGATCAAAACCGAACGGTATGGCGGATAGCGTCGCAAAGTGAGGTGATCAGGAGTTGCGGATGAGAATGGAAGTAAATGATGTCGTGGAGGCAGTCTCTCGCGACATCGGGAAGCAGTCCGCAGGCCTGATTCGAGCCGGAGGAACGCTGGTGACCATCACCCGCGTTCGTCCGTGAGCGACACGCGCCCATCGATGCACGCGGCCGGCCGGCGCTGTCCAGATCGGCCTGCTGCGTCCTATCAGCCCCGCCGAGGGCAAGCTGGGAAACTATCCATGGCCCCTGCCATTAGATGTCGAACGGGCTTTCCATCCCTTCAACATTTCCACCGAGGAGAAAATCATCATGAAGGCAATCGTTGTGACCGACCAGGTTGCGGGAACGGCAGGGATGACGCTGGTGGAGCGGCCCGAGCCGCAGGCAGCGATAAACGACGCCGTAGTTCAGGTTCATGCGTCGGGATTCGTCCCGACTGAGCTGGCGTGGCCCTCGACCTGGACCGATCG
>JBBDXW010000052.1:0-159569 GCA_040902105.1 Woeseia sp. | reverse complement strand
GCCCTCGGCTATGGCACGACGGGGCTGTCGGTGGGACAGCGGGTGTTCGGCCTCACGGACTGGACTCGCAACGGCACCCTGGCGGAGTATGTGGCCGTCGAGGCACGCAACCTCGCGCCGCTGCCGGGCGACGTCGACTTCACGGTGGGCGCGAGTCTGCCGATCTCGGGTCTGACGGCGTGGCAGGGACTGTTCGAGCACGGCCGCCTTCAGGCGGGGCAGAGCGTCCTCGTGCACGGCGCGGCCGGCGCAGTCGGGTCGATGGTGACGCAGCTCGCACGAGAGGCCGGCGCCTACGTCATCGGCACCGGACGCGCCGCCGACCGTCAGACGGTGCTCGACTTCGGTGGGCAGGAGTTCGTCGACCTCGAGAACGACGTCCTGGAAGACGCCGGCGGAGTCGATCTGGTGTTCGATGTCATCGGCGGCGACATCGGGAAGCGCTCCGCAGGCCTGATCCGAGCCGGAGGAACACTGGTGTCCATCGTCGGGCCGACCGAGGCGCGGCCCGCCGACGGCCTGGCGGTCGACTTCGTTGTCGAGTCCGATCGTGCCCAACTGAGTGAGATCGTCCGGCGGGTGCGTGACGGACGGCTGCGGACGAACATCGGCAACGTCTCGACCCTCGACGACGCCGTCCCCGCCTTCAACCCGACCGAGCGGATCAAGGGGAAGACGATCATCCGCGTTCGTCCGTGAGGAACAGAGGAGTTTCAGATGAGATTAGAAGTAGTTGATGTCGTGGAGGCAGTTTCGCAGCTCGTTAACAAGGGCTACGACCGTGAGTATCGTATCAAGGATGGTCATCTTTTCGACCTGGCGCTCAATTCCCCGCTAGACGCGAGGGACATCCACGTCGACACCGCCCTCCGTCTGGAGAGCGGGCCTGATGCCGGGGATGCTTCCAATGTCTATGCCATTTCGGATCAAAAGACGCACAGCAAGGGATTGCTGATCGACGCGTTCGACATTTTCGACGAGATCTGCGACCGCGGGTTAGCCGAGCGGCTGGTGGAGAACCGCTATACCGAGTTCGTCGAAGATAGCGACGTCCCGAGCCGCTACGGCCTGCGCAAGGTTTACAAGAACGAGTTCGACCGCGATCCTGAGCGCTATGTATTGCGCATCGGATATCCGGACTTTCCGGAATGCCCCTTTGGTGAGGCGTTCTCGGTGCTCGGCTTCGATACGGCTGAGCAGACATATGTTTGGCTCGTCACAAGCATACTCCGGGATTCGCGACTGAACCGAATCCCATATCAGGGTGCGGAAGTTCCCGATAATGAATGAGATGCTCCGGCGGCCAATAACCGATGCTCAGGAAGCTTCAGTGGCCGGACCCATTGAGAGGAACGAGGTTCCTCAAGGAGGTAACGATGGACAAGAACATCATCAAAGAGACAATGCTTTCGCTTGAGGGCGCGGCGCTTCAAAGCGCCCGCGAAAAGTACTTCGACTATGTTGCTGCTGCTCGGCTCGACCGAAGCGAACCGATCGAAAGCGATGAGCAGGCCCAGGCCGAAATCGCCAGTGATCTATCCGAAGCCCTGGACGATGCCCTCCACGATCATACAGATAAGGCGGACAAGTTGAGAGAAGTCGACTTCGGGCCAAAGTCGACCGTTACTGAAGGAGCACTCGTGCGGCTGTCTGGTCGATACTTCGTCATTGCCGTCTCCACCAGCAAGTTCACCTGCGATGGTCGAGAGGTCATGGGGATTTCCACAATGGCCCCGATCTTCGAGGCAATCGAAGGAGCACGGGCCGGCGAGACCGTGGAGTTCAACGGGAGGAAGCTTCTGATCGAAGACGTCGCATAGCGTGAGCATCGGGGGAACCTGCGTCAACGACGGCTGCACGCCAACGAAGACATTAATTGCGCGCGCGCTGCGTGGATGGCTCGGCGGAGTGCCGAGTACGGCGTCCAATAGGGTGGGCCGATAAGTGTTGATATGAAGGCGGTCAAAGCGCGGAACGCGGACGATTGGAGACGCATTGTGGACTCGCTGTGCCAGACAAGAAACTATACTCACAGCGTATTGGAAAATTTTGTGCCGCGCTGGTGAGAGCTAACAGCAACGCGCTCGCTCTCAAGCAAAGTATTGGAGGCTCATTATGCAGTATGGAAAGTCGCAGGAGGCGATCGATCGACTGACGGCGGAGCAGCGCCGTGTCACTCAGGAGGCGGGCACCGAACGCCCGTTCACCGGGGAATACAACGATCACACGGAGCCTGGCATCTACGTGGACATCGTCTCAGGCGAGCCTCTCTTTGCGTCGTCGGACAAGTTTGAGTCGGGCTGCGGATGGCCAAGTTTCACTAAGCCCATCGTTTCCACAAACATGAACGAGTTGCGGGACAACTCCCATGGGATGATCAGGACCGAGGTTAGATCAACCCACGGCGACAGCCACCTCGGCCACGTCTTCCCGGATGGCCCGGCTGATCGCGGTGGCCTGCGCTACTGCATCAATTCCGCATCGCTCCGGTTCGTCCATCGCGACGACATGGAGAGCGAGGGCTACGGCGAATATCTCGATCAGGTTGAGGAGGTTTAACATGCATCAGCGCGCTGTACTCGCTGGGGGATGCTTCTGGGGGATGCAGGACTTGATCCGCAAGCTTCCCGGCGTTGTCTCGACTCGCGTCGGCTATACTGGCGGCGACACTCCGAACGCGACCTACCGCAACCGTGGCGCTCATGCGGAGGGGATTGAAATCGTTTTCGATACAGCGGAGACGAGCTACCGGCGCATCCTGGAGTATTTCTTCCAAATCCACGACCCCACGACGCGGAACCGTCAGGGCAACGATATCGGCACAAGCTACCGTTCGGCGATCTTCTATACGAGCGACGAGCAGAGAAAGGTGGCGGAGGAGACGATCGCCGACGTGAAAGCGTCGCGCCTGTGGCCGGGCAAGGTCGTCACCGAGGTGACGCCTGTCGGCGATTTCTGGGAAGCCGAGCCGGAGCACCAGGACTATCTGGAGCGCCTTCCGAACGGCTACACCTGTCACTTCCCTCGTCCCGACTGGGTCTTTCCCAAGCGGGAGACCGCTGGCGAGTCCACGGCAACTCCTGCTCATACTGGCGTGGATGCTCGGTCCTGGAACGCTGCACGGGTTAGAAGCTGATTCTGAGCTTAGGATGGATCGCGGGGGAGGTGCGGAAGACCGCACCGGCCCTGCCGAAAAGAGGAGGTTGTTTTGGGCATCACGGGAAAAACACACGACATTTCGCAGGATGTTGAGGTCATCCAGAGTGCGCTCGCCGGTGAGCATGCTGGGATCGCGGCGTATCGCATTGCGGGCGGCAGCGGCCTTCTTGTCCCTGACACGCTGAAAGTCGCCCTGCTATTCAAAAGCCATCACGAAGGTCATCGCGACGCGCTGGCGAAACTCATCAGCGACATCGGCGCGACGCCGGCCGCGCCGAAGAGCGATGACGACTATGTCTCTGAGCTGAAACTCGGCGCGCTGAAGTCGCAGGCCGATATTCTCTCTCTGGCGACAACGCTCGAACGCGGTGCCGCTAGCGGTTATATCAGCCAGATATCGAGCATCCGGGATTCCGGTCTATCCCAACTTTTCGCTCAGATTTCGGCCGATGAAATGATCCACTGGACCACGCTGAACGGTATGATCGGCGGATCATTGCCGGCCGAGCCCTTCCAGTTCGGTTGATCCGTAGCGCCTGCTGACCGGGGCCTCGCGTTCCGAGTCCCCGGTCCAAGGGCGCTATACCTGCAATGGCTGAAAAGCGCAGTGATTGGAAAACCGCGGCGGACGCGTGATCGCCGAAGGAATATTGGCTTGTGCGCTGGTTCGCCAAAATGCGTCGATGAGGGTCCCAAAGCCCGCAACCTGTTGCTCCACCGCCAGGACGATGTAGAGCAGCACAATCGTTGTGATTTGCAGGATCACGCACGAAATCAGCGAGGCCGACAACGCCCCAGCTCGGCATTCCCGAGTGGAAGGGTCGATATTCACCGAGCGGGCAGATAGATCGCTGCCGACAATTTGCCGACACTCGTCATGCGTCGTTGTGCTTGGTAGGGCGCTTTCTGCAACGGACGTCGTCTTTCTGGCGTTTTAGATCAAGTAGTTACTGTTACTGTCGTGGCTTCGAACCAGGTGGTCGGGAGTTCGAATCTCTCCGGGCGCGCACCACTTTTCAAAGTAGTTGCGGCAGCAGCTCCGAACGCTCCTGCAGCTTCAGTTTGGTCGACGCCTGCAGGCCGAGCTCAACCGTGTCCTTCTTCGTCTGCGAGCCGGCCGCCGTGATGGTATCGCGCATTCTGATCTGCTAACGATTGATGAGCGCGAATTGCGTGTGGGCACCGTTAAGATCGCTTCTGGTGCCGGCTGACTCTTCACTTCACCGCTACCCGAGGCTGGCAGTTGTACAGTCCCTGTTAGGCCGCTTCAATACTCAGCCTGCCCCGGCGCCGGGAGCGGGGCTTTCGAATGACTATTTCCACGTCACGCCCAAGGGCCGTCAACAGACGCAAGAGGCGGTCAACCGAATATTCCCGGAAGTTCCCCCGAAGAAGTCGGGACACGTCGGGTTGCGACAGGCCGAGCACCTTCGCTGCCTCGAGCTGGGTTAGTCGACGCTGGCGGATAATCGCATCAATCCTGGTCACGAGATCCGCTTTAAGAAGCTGGACATCAGCCTCTGGCAAATTCAGATCGGCAAAAACGTTGCCGCTGCTTCGCTTGATCTTCACTTTATTTTTGGTCATTGCCTCAGCCCTTACCATAGGTCTCGTTGTAGTGTTGCTGTGCTATCTTCAGCCTTCGCTTGACCAGGTCGATTTCCTGTTTCGGCGTCGCAATTCCTTTCTTGGCCTTCTTCTGGAAGGCGTGTAGCACATAGACGGCCACCTTGAACCGCACCGTGTAGACCGCGCGGTACGTGTCGCCTTCATGGCGCGACACAACCTCTAGAACACCCGCGCCTATTCCCTTGAGAGGCTTCGCATCGCGGTGCATCAGGCCGGCTTGTGCCTGAAACAGAGCAAAACCAGCATGATCCTGCACCGCGGAGGGAAATTCCTTCAGGTCCTCCCTGCTCGATCCGACCCACTCCAGAGGCTTCAAATCCCTTTGATCCATGCCCTATTATGGTGGTTTCACCATCTTTATTCAAGCGGAATGACCGGGGGTCCATTCCGGTCACATGGTTGACGCTTTATTCCGGCCCCCTGTGCCAGGATACTTGTCGCGTCAGGGCATTTCCCACTTTGGCTGCGAGAACTAAAAATGACCAGGCCATATTCCATTGCGTTTAAGCGCAAGATGATTCAGCAACTGACGGGCAAGCAGGCGGTTAGCGCCAGCGAACTGTCACGACAGACAGGTCGCCGTATCGTCGGGTGGCGAGTCGCAGCGAGTGAGTCCGCAGCGGCGGCGGCCGAGCTGGTCACGCAGGCGTGCCGCGACGCCAATGTCGATCCTCGCGGTCTCGTGCTTCACTCCGATAATGGTGCGCCAATGCGTAGCAGCACCATGATCTCAACTTTGCAGTGGCTCGGCGTGGTGCCATCCTTCAGCCGGCCGCACCTCTCTGATGATAATCCGTACTCGGAGGGGCTTTTTCGAACGCTGGAACACACCCCGGCGTACCCGCGGCTGCCGTTTCCTTTAACCCGGAGCGGTGAACTGGTACACCCCGCAACTGGACTCCGATCGGCTGCGTGGCTCTGAATCCACAGCGCGTGACGTCAAATGCCGCTGCCTCGACCACGCGACAACTATCTTGACACTCACCGCCGGAATAAAGTGTCACCCCTCTTTCGGGAAGGGCACCGAATGTTCGATCCTGCCATTCTCTGCTCCGGATCTCGTGCATCCTTGCAGCGTCGCATTGACAATATGGCAAAGTAAACCGTGGAGAATCGTAGCGATTGATTGGGCGGTCAGGGCGGCCCGCCCGATTGGAGGCACGGCGACGTCAGCCCACAAGCTTTGCCAAACAGGCATTTGCGTTCGTTCTCACCGGCGGCGTCGCTTTCTTGCAACTCCGCGGAACTTGTGTATGCTCGATGTAAGAAAAGTCCAGAATTTCTCGCTTACAAAAGGGTCGTTCGGTGTTGTATTTCACACAAACTGAGCGCCACCATCTGCCAGGAGTCCGACGATGATGATTGCGGAACCGGGTGGATCAAGCTGCCATCAGCACGTCAGCCTTGGGCTCACAGCGGACAACGTTTTTCATAATACGCGTGCCTATCGCACGCATGTTGTCGCTGATGCGAAAACTGACGTAGAGCGCGTTTTCTGCAGGCACACGTTGTCGCCGACGCGAGGCGAAGATGCGATCGAGTTTTGCCACCGCAAAGCGGCGCTATGGCAAACTTCGTTCAACTACATCAGTTACGGGTCCGATGTTGAAGTTGCCGTTGAGCATATCAATCGAAGGCTCTTCATTGTCGTCGTGCCTCTGAGCGGTGTCGCCGATGTTGAACATCTCGGCAAAACGGTCCAGCTCAAGCGTGGCAGCTATATCGTTCTCGATCCGATGTCTCCGTTTCGGTGGTGGATGTCGCGGGATCACGCGCATCTTGCCGTTGGCGTGCCGCGATCATCGTTTTGTCAGGATGATATTCCAGGTCCGCCGCCCACCGGGCCAAGGGATATCGACCCCGACAATCCGGGGTTTGTTGAATTCCTCGAATATCTCTGCCGCGAACTTGATCGCCCGTTCACGCCACTCCACGTTCCTCATGTCGCAGAGGCGGTCGAGAAATCCTTCCTCAGCGTCATGCGAGTTTCGCTCCTGGCTGATTCCGGCCGGTTACCACGCTCTCGCCATGAGTTCCTTACGCAAGTGCCTGCCTACATACAGCGCGCGGAAGAGTTCATTCGAGACAACCTGCAGCAAGACGTTCGGGTGGAAGATATCATTGGCGCGGCCGGTGTCTCGATGCGGACCCTCTATCGTGGCTTTGAGCAACATCGGGGCGTGACGCCGATGCGATGGTTGCGGATTCAACGGCTGCAACTGGCACGCCGGGACTTGGCCAATGTCGGAGAATCTGGCGATTCCGTCACGGACATCATCAATCGTTACTGTGCACCCAATGCGGGCCGCTTTGCGCGTGATTATCGGACGCTGTTCGGCGAACTGCCGTCGGAGACGCTCCGGCGCGTGACTTCAATTACCCGATAGAACCCGGATATCACCCCTACGAGGCTGCGGGTTAACCGTTGCTGCCATCGAAACTCGCCGGTCTGCTATGCCGCATGTTTGTGATGTGGTACGCCGACGCTGGACCTACCGTTAACGGCCGCCGGAATAGAAATTCAACAACTGGGGGGCGCGCGACGTGGCAAAAAGCGGCTATTGCCGGACAAGAATCGGCTTTCCGGCACCGGGAAATAGATTTAGCTTAGCGACTAACGCGTGAGATCGATGTGCGTTCGCACAAGCCACGTAGAGGTGATCCCATGAACATTCAACGTCCGACCGCTGGCCGGTCATGTCTGGCGTTGATCGGTCTGCTGTTGTTTGCTGCGATGTCAATCGAGGAGACAGCAGCGCAGACAGCCGTATACGAGTCGCGACAGGCCTCCACGCTTGAAGAGATCGTGGTCACGGCGCGGAAGCGCGAGGAGGGCCTTCAGGAGACGCCTGTCGCCGTGTCTGCTTTCTCCGGCGACGAAATGCTCCAGCGTCAGGCACTGAATACTGCTTCCCTCTCACAGTATGTGCCCAATCTGCAGTTTGACGGCGTTGCCGCCGAGTCCGGCGGCGGTGGGGCCACGCAGGTCGCAATCCGTGGGATTGGTCAGACGGACTACGTCCTGACGGTAGAGCCGGGCGTTGGCATGTACCTCGACGGCGTCTATGTCAGCAAATCGATTGGATCTTTAATGGATATCTGGGACCTGGAGCGGGTCGAGGTCCTGCGCGGTCCGCAAGGTACGTTATTCGGCCGCAACACGATTGCCGGTGCAGTTCTTCTTACTTCCAAACGGCCAACGGATGAACTGTTCGTGACCGCGGACGTGACAGCTGGCGATAACGACCGGCTGGATGCCATGGCTGCCTTGTCGGGGCCAATGACTGATTCTTTCCGGCTCCGGGTTTCCGGTGGCTATCAGTCTCGGGACGGGCACGTCGACCGGGTTCTCCCCGACGGCACATCAACGGGCGATACCCAGGGCGACGTCAATTCCTTTTTCGGACGCCTGCTAGCGGAACTGGACGTCACCGATGCTTTCCGTGCCACGGTCGCGTTTGATGGTTCGAGTATTGACGACGCGTCTCCGGGTCAGGTGCTCGTCAAGGCCGATGAGAATGCGCCGTTCGCAGCGCTCAACAACACGATCATTTTCGCAGAATGTGATCCGGCTCTGATGGATACGGCACGTTTTACCAACCCGGCTTGTTTCAATACACAATGGGTTCGGGACATTGATTCTCTGGAAAGCACCAACAGCGGCCCTAATCAGTCGAAGGTCGACGTTTGGGGAGCCAGCCTGACCCTTGATTGGGATGCGGGAGCCCTGCAGGCCAAGTCGATTACTGCATTTCGTACCGTCGATGCCGATATCTCGCAGGAACTGACCGCTAGTCCGGCGTACTTCAACTTTATCAGTCAGGACATTAAGCTCGACCAGTTCAGCCAGGAAATCCAGTTGTCCGGCGGCCTTCCCGAAGAGCGTCTGAATTATCTGGTTGGCTTCTACTACCTGGATGAGGAGGGCGACCAAGCCTTCCCGGTCGATCTC
This sequence comes from Woeseia sp., assembly GCA_040902105.1. Lineage (GTDB taxonomy): Bacteria > Pseudomonadota > Gammaproteobacteria > Steroidobacterales > Woeseiaceae > IDS-8. Next base: position 150,829 of record JBBDXW010000052.1, on the reverse strand, counting down.
GCCCTGATTCAGTTCACCACAGGTGGAGGAATCGAGAACGAGAGCTGGGCGGTTTTTGGTGAGCTCAGCTACGACGTGACAGATCGGCTCTCTATCGCAGGCGGCTTGCGGTACACCGACGAAGAGCGTCGCTTCAACCCGCAGCAGTTCCTGCGTAGCGGTATCCTGGTTGACGCCTTTGGCGGTCCGGGTACACCGATATTTCCATCCGGGTGGTACGAGCGGAAAGGCGATTCGACGGACCCTTCGGTGACCGTGGACTTCGCCTTTACTCCGGAGATCAGAGGCTATGTCCGCTACGCCGAGGGCTTCAAGGGCGGCGGCTTCGTGATGCGCTATTTCCCGCCGGTCGTTCCGGCACCTGGAACCGATCCGGATACGTTGATCGGGTACGCGGAGCCGGAAACCGCAACACTGTATGAAATAGGACTGAAGACCGAACTGCTCCAGCGCCGCCTTCGCGTCAACAGCGCCGTATTCTGGACCGACTACGAAGACCTGCAGATCACGTTTAATGTCGACCCCGACGGGCCGGGCCCCATCGGCGCGTTCGTCCCTGTCCTTGCCAACGCCGGCGAAGCGGAAACCAAAGGCATCGAGATTGAGACGGAATTCCTGGCAGCTGACTGGCTGCGCCTGGACGCAGGCGTCGGCTATCTGGACGCGCAGTACAAGTCATTTTCGCAGTTGGCCCAGTCGCAGTTGCCGTCCCTGCCCGGCGAGCTTCCAAATGCCCCCGAATGGACATTCCATTTCGGTTTGAGTGTCGACCTGTTTGAGAACGCAAACGGCCGCTGGTTCGCCCGTGGGGATTATTCTTACAAAAGCGATCAGTTCAAGGAGTTCACGAACGAAGCGAGTCTTCATCAGGATAGCTACGACCTGCTCGATGCCAGCCTCAATTACCAGACGCCCGATTCGCAATGGCAAATTTCACTGGGAGGAACGAACCTGACAGACGAGACCTACATCGTCAGCGGTGTCAACAACGATGGCATCGGGTACGCGCAAGCTATCGTGTCGCGTCCGCGAGAGTGGTATCTCAGGCTGAATTACCGCTTGTGATTCAGGTCTCCTCGCCAGCACAGGAAACCATGACATGCCGGTGAAATTCAGTGTCATGTTTACTGGAATGCACCCTATGGGCGAGGTGCAAAGCATGGCAAAGCAAATCGAAGATTACGGCTTCGACGAATTGCACGTCGCTGATGATCTCGTGTATCGACCGGCCTGGCCGATGCTCACCTTGGCGGCACAGGCCACAAGCTCGATTAGGTTGGGGCCGTTCATCGTAACGCCGCAGATTGCGCATCCTGTCTACCATGCGGCCAATCTGGCGGCACTGGACGAGCTGAGTGGCGGCCGCGCGATCGCTGGTGTTGGCAGGGGCGGGTTTAATCCGCTGGTTGGAATCGAACGGCCGCGCAAAGCGATCAAGATGCTGAAAGAGGGCTATCTGTTGATGCGACACGTACTGGCCGGCGAGCGCGTGGAGTTTGACGGCGAATATTTCTATGCCTCGCCGGACTTGTACTTGCAATACGATATTCCCCGCGCGGACGTGCCAATCGTCATCGGAACCTGGGGTCCGATGATGGCACGCATGGCCGGCGGCGTCGCTGACGGCGTAAAAGCGGATTGTGTCGCCAGCCCGGATTATCTCCGACAGCTCAAAGGAGAAATGATTTCCGGCGCGCAAAAAGCAGGCCGTGATTCGACGAATCTGGAAATGATTGTGGGGCCGTTGTGCTGCATCGCGGCCGACCGTGAACGGGCTGTTCGACCCATCAAAGAAATGCTCGCGTTATTGCAGCCGTTTCTCGCCCCGATGACTCAAAGTCACGGCATTACGGATGAGGCGATCGCAGCGGCGGCGGAAGCGTTCAACAATGGCGATATCCCCGGCGCCGTCGATCTCGTATCCGACAAATCCGTCAGTGCTTTTTCGCTCACGGGAACGCCGCGAGACATTATTCCGAAGATTGAGGCCTTGGTCGAAGCGGGTGCCACGAATATTGCGTTTGGACCGCCGCTGGGTCCCGACTTCTACGAAGCCCTGAACCTTCTGGCCACTGAGGTTGTGCCGCAATTCCGTTAACCGGGAGATTCGTGCATGAACGAACGAAACAGAGACCTGATCAGGGCACTGGGTAAGATGTGGTGTGCTCAGGACGTCGAACGGATGGTAGCGCTATTTACCGACGACTGTGTCTATGAAGACATGGCGATGGGTGCGGTCAATCGCGGGAAGGACCAATTGCGCACCTTTGCTGAAGAAGTCTTTCAAACCATGCCGGACTTCAATGTGGCCTTTATAGATCCTTTCGCCACCGGTGAGTGGGGAGCCGCGAGTTGGGTGATCAAAGCAACCTGGAACGGCCTTTTTGAAGAAGTCGATTGCACCGGGCTGAGGATCGAGTTCACGGGCCTGTCCATGTACCGATTTCGCGACGGAAAGATTGCGCAGGCCCGTGACTGTTGGGATTTCACGGTCATGATCCGGAAATTCGGGGTGCTGCCTCAGAATCTCCGGTCGCTACGATAGCTATATTCTATCAGGCAAAGAATCATCCCACGGTACTCGTCAGAGCATCTGGAGGTTGACGTGATTCTCAATCAGCCACGATCAGTCGGCTACGCGTGGAAGCCCGATAAACATCCAGGCGGAATTATCTTACTGTCTCTGTCAATTGCGCTGCTGCAGGGTTGTGCACGCGATGACAATGGTCCGAAAGCGGACATTCAGGATTCTGCGCCCGCCGCGGTGACCTCGATCAGACTGATTGCTGCCGACAATGAGCCCGGGAACTGGATGTCACACGGCAGAACCTATAGTGAGCAGCGATTCAGCCCGCTCGATCACGTTAACGTCGGGACGGTGGACCGTCTTGGTCTGGCCTGGTACTACGATCTCGATACGAGACGAGGTCAAGAGGCAACGCCGCTTGTCATCGATGGTGTCATGTACTCGACAAGCGCATGGAGCAAGGTTCAGGCGCTTGAGGCGGCGACAGGGAAGTTGCTGTGGCAATACGACCCTGAAGTTCCCGGTGAATGGGTCGTCCACGCATGTTGTGACGTCGTCAACCGCGGCGTGGCGGCGTGGCAGGGCCGAGTGTTTTTCGGAACGTTGGATGGCCGGTTGATCTCGCTTGATGCAGAAACCGGCGAAGTAGTTTGGGAAACTTTGACGATCGATCGAGCCTTCCCCTACACGATTACCGGCGCGCCGCGGATTGTTAATGGCCAGGTCATCATCGGTAACGCCGGCGCGGAGTTTGGTGTCCGCGGTTATGTTTCTGCATACGACGCGGAGTCGGGCGGATTGACATGGCGTTTTTACACGGTACCCGGGAATCCAGCCGACCCTCTCGATAACAATATCCACCGTATGACTGCCCGGACCTGGACCGGCGACTGGTGGAAATACGGTGGCGGCGGCACCGTCTGGGACTCGATGGCCTACGATCCGGAGCTGAAACTGCTTTACATCGGCGTTGGTAATGGGTCGCCATGGGACCGGGATATCCGCAGTCCTGGCGGCGGTGACAACCTGTTCCTTTCGTCAATAGTTGCTTTGAGACCGGACACGGGTGAATACGTTTGGCACTACCAGACAACACCCGGGGACCAATGGGACTATACGGCCACTCAACACATGATCCTCGCCGATATGGAGATCCACGGCAGGACACGTAAAGTTCTGATGCAGGCGCCGAAGAACGGATTCTTCTATGTCATCGACCGAGAGACTGGCGAGCTGCTGTCTGCCGCACCATTCGTACCCGTCAATTGGGCGAGTCATATCGATTTGCAAACGAGGCGCCCTGTTGAAGATGCGAACGCGCGTTATCGGACTGCCGGAAAACCGTGGCTCGCTTCGCCGGGGCCCCTGGGGGCCCATAACTGGCATCCGATGGCGTTCAACCCGGATACCGGCTTCGTCTACATACCGGCTCAAGAAGTGCCGTTTCCGTACGCGGCAGAGGACGACTATACGTCACGCGAATTTGCGCTGAATCTGGGCATCGATCTTGCAGCTGCCGCATTGCCCGATGACCCGGAGATCAAAGCGCAGGTTAGATCGTCGTTGCGAGGCCATCTTGCGGCTTGGGACCCGGTTCAACAGGAGGAAGTCTGGCGTGTTCAGCATGCGGGACCTTGGAACGGCGGGGTGTTAACCACTGCCGGAGGTCTCGTCTTTCAGGGCAATGCCGCAGGGTCGCTCGCAGCTTACGACGCGGCGACAGGTGAGGTCCTGTGGTCTCATGCCGCGCAGACCGGAATCATCGCGCCACCGATGACGTTTGCGGTGGATGGCGTTCAGTTCATCGCAGTCGTTGCCGGGTGGGGCGGGGCATTTCCATTATTGGCGGGCGAGTTAGCCGACATATCCGGCAAACAACAGAACCGGAGCCGGATCCTCGCCTTTCGGCTGGACGGCGGCCAATCATTGCCGGAAATTGCCGCGATGGCGTCATCCGTCGCGGTGCCGGCTCCCCCATTCGCCGACGACGAGACAGTGTCTCACGGGAAGGCCGTTTACCAGCGCTTTTGCCTCGGATGCCATGGCGACACCGCTGTCAGCGGCGGCCTCCTGCCTGACTTGCGGCGGTCCGCAGCGGCGGCGAGCAGTGAAATATGGAGCGCTGTGGTCCTGGGCGGTACCTTATCCACCGGCGGTATGGCCGGTTACGCGGACGCCATTACTCCGGCCGAGGCGGAGGCCATTCGAGGCTATGTCCTTCAGCGCGCGCACGACACCCTGTAAATTATTCCTGCAGTTGCCGGTTTGCTTTCAAGAACTGCTCACGCGGATCGCCGAGGCTGACTGCACCGCGCGGCTGCAGCCAGTTGCGTATCTTCCGAGGTGAACGACGACGACGTACGACAGGCCGAGGTTCGGAGCGACGGCAGAGAAAAAAGTCGCGCAGCGTTGCGGGCGACCGAGCCGCAGCCCTCGCGCGCCTCTCGGCACGATGCATTTCGCGGACAGGGTGAGCAGCTCCGCATCGCGCCACGATGTGGGCCGCCGGGATGTTGAGGCGTCGAACCATCAGCGGAAACGGAGCTAGCGCCACAACACGTAAGGTCCTGTTGTCACGAGAGACGAGGAGGAGGAGATGACCTTCAGCGGCTTCCGCACCACCCGGAATCCGGCACGCCGAAACATCGCCTCCGTCCCGAACCACACATTGTCATCATGCGTTCGCTTGGCACTCGCACGCGGATACGCCTCGACCACTTTCGCACCCTGCTGCCGCGCATACTCCACCGCGCACGAATCAGTGCCGAGGCAATTCCGGGCGGCCGTTACGACTACGGTCTGCTGCCGCCATTCTGCGAATCCATCGTCAAGAAGTTTTTGGAGCTTCGAAAAGAGCGCGAACTTGCTCATACTTCGCGCGACGATGAGAAACAACATTCGGGATAAGCGAACAAGGCATCTGCCCCGTTGTTCCTGGGTTTCCCGGTGCCTGAGGTGCGATACACCTCGCGTGAATTTTGCGTAATCGAGCTGTGCATCGTTGGGCATTGTGGCGCAAACTGAGCAACGAGCGCCCACACGACATCTTTTACAACAAATAGTTAAGATCTACTGCTCTAACTTCGAACCAGGTGGTCGGGAGTTCGAATCTCTCCGGGCGCGCACCCGAGTCAAAGGGTTAGACAGCATCGCGCGCTACTCCCTTTTCGTTTGCCGACACCGGCTCGGGTCTTTCGCACGATCACTAGCAGTTACCGGCGGCTTTTTCCAGGCAAAATCTTTCCCGGAGGCCTGCCTTCAAGGCCGTCCTGCACGAGTCGGCCGAGGAAGGCAACGAAAGGCGCGATGTCCTGCCTCGAACTGGCGGCTTCGAGTGCGGCCATGTAGTCATTGCGGTGCTCGACGGGGATCACTGTCCAGAGATAGCCGCCGGCCGCAAGCATGAGATTCACCAAGAAGCGTCCGATGCGCCCGTTGCCGTCCAGGTAGGGATGGATATAGACGAACACGAAATGGCCGAGCACGACGCGCACAGCCGGGTCGTCTTCCGCGCGCAAGCACTCGAAGAAGGCGGGCATGAGGTCGCGCACGGCCTCATGCGGAGGCGGTACATGCATGGAGCGCCGGATATAGATGGGACCGCTGCGGTAGCCCGCAAGATCGGCCGGCGTGACGAGGCCCGCCGTGACGCTCGGCGCCCGCAGCGCCCGATCCCGCCAGCTTTTCCGAGGGTGCTGCCATTGGTCTGTTGTGATCTTCGTAGGTTATTGCGCTGTGCTATTTATAGGGTTTTGTGATGTATAAAGCACCGGTTATTAAGCCGTAACATCGATAAGGGATTCTGTCTGGCTCGAAAATCGCTGCGCTCGCCCGCCCGCCGCGTTGGCGGCGAGATCTCCGCCGAGGGGGGAACCGGGCCAGAAGGCCCGCTGCTATGACACTGGCAAGCACTTCCCGTCGTTGAAGCGTCCTTCCGGACCTGCCGTATCAACTGCAGAGACAGAGCTACTGCGCAACAGCCCACCACGGACAAATCTAATGCCGGCGGGATCACCAGGCTGGGTATCCATGCGTGAATGCAGATTCCTGAAGGCACGGCCGTAACTTCGGCCGAGGCGATATTTGCCGTCTATACTTGTGGATACGGCCACATAACGTGGGGGATCCAACAATGAAAGGAAATCGACAAGGCTACCTTGCATTGATACTGACCATCGTGGCGATTACGGTGTACACGGCAGCAAGCGCCCAGGAGGAGACACCGGCGAGTCCAGTTTACAGTTCAAATTATCTCTACATCCAGGAATACGAAATCGGTACTGGCACGGCGCCGAGTGACGCGATATCGCAAGCGCAAGAATGGGTGAAGGAGTTTCGGGCAACCGGTGAATACAAGAGCGTGAGGCTATACATACACAATACAGGCCCAAGATTCGCTCTTTACATACTCATAGAGCCGAAGAGTTGGCAAGCCCTTGAGGGTGGGGCAAACAAGTTTTTTGCGGCCAATCCAGGGGTCATGGATCAGGCATTCAATTGGGGACGCCACAGCGACAATCTATTGAGTGAAATTCCCGTAGATTAAGCGCTAGCTGAAGAGCGACCGGGTCGATTTCGATCGACTCTCGCCATTCGTGATGGTCAAACGGGGCAAGGAAACGAGTAGTACAGAAGTTGTGTAGGTCCCGACGCAGTAGTAACAAACTTGTTCGAGAAAATGGGCGATGACTGGCTGAGTTTACCGTGCACCCATCTTCATTCCATGAAGCGGGTTCCGTAGTGACGATGGAGGGCCGTTACGCTGCGAAACACCGGCATACCGGCAAGGACCTGGACTGCCAAGCCTGCCATGTGTGGACGATCGAGAACGGCAAGATAAAGAAGTTCCAACAATATGTGGATACTGCCCAACTGCAGTACTGCTTGATGCCGAGCATGAACTCACCTTTGAAGTCGGCACACCACAGGCCGTTCGGCTCATGGGCGGCGCTGAGCGGAGTGCCACGGGCTTTGTGGCGTCTGCGTTTCCTGCGTTTGACCAGGCCGTTGCGGTCGAGCACGGCGTGCACGGTGCTGATCGCCGGCGTCTTAACCATCGGATACTGACGCGAGAGCTTGTCGGGATCGTGCGCGGCCCTGGCGTTCCGATTTAAGCGAACTTGTGTTGAAACCGCGGTGGCGGTGCGGCGTAACTTAACGCCGCAGGCGGCGAGCACCGCGAGTTGTGGGGCGAACGAACGGGGGCGTAGAAAGATGGCGTCCCGCCCAACCTGCTGTTCAGCAACAACGCGCCGTTGGCGGGCAACTCCTCGCAACATCCCGGCTGCGGCTCATGCGTTCATGATGCGAGAGAAGATGGCCTGGTGCAGCCAGCGTGGCGTCGCCCACATAAAAATCACGGAGACCTTGTTGGCCCAGCCTGGCACGACGCTGATGCGTCCGGCCTGCAACGCGCGGATACCGGCGCGCACCACCGGCGCCGGTTGCATCATTATCCGCTTCAACGCGGGCGTGATCTTCTGTTGCGCCGCTGTGGCGAATCCAGTGTCCGACATGCCGGGGCAAAGCACTGTAACCGTGACGCCATTGCGCTTGAGTTCGCGATGAAGGGCTTCACCCAGGCGCAACACGTAGGCCTTGGCGGCCGCATAGACGGCGAAGTTCTCGACGCCCTGGTAGGCCAGCAGACTGGCGACCAGCAGGATCTGCCCGCGGCCGCGTGTCCGCATGTCTTGCGCAAAGACGTGAGTGACCGCAGTCAGGCTCACGACATCCAGCTGCAACATCGCCAATGCCGCGTCGAGCTTGCCATCCACGAACGGGCCTTGCAGTCCGTGGCCTGCGTTGTTGATCAGGATATCGATCGCAATGCCTCGCTCGCGGAGCCGCTGATGCAGTTGGATGACTGTCGCAACGTCCGAAAGATCGACCTGCTCGACGGTAACATCAACGCGGTACTGCTGGCGCAGTGCCTCGGCGAGCTTTTGGAGCCGCTCCAGCCGGCGCGCCACCAGGACCAGAGAATGGCCTCGCTCGGCATATTGGCGGGCGAACTCCTCGCCGAAGCCACTCGATGCGCCCGTGATGAGAACCCACGGATTGTCTATTGCCTTCATTTCGCTCACCTGCAGTCAGGTCAGTGTGGCCGGTTTGTGTACGCCGCATGGATCACCAAACTAGGTTTGTCTTCGGTGTGAAGTACGAGAGCTCCATAACCCTCGATTGCGTAAAGGCCGGTTCACGCGCAGCGCCCCATGTGCGACCTGCAAGAGAGCGATGCTCTCTGCAGGCCGATCACAAAGTCCGTCAGCCTTCGCCCCCTACAGCATTCTGAGTGCGTTGCGCCCGCAGCCGGGACTGCGTTGAGGTACGAGAACCAGTTAGCAGAGCTGCGGCTTGCTTTTGCGCATCTGTTGCCATACGTGCAGCTGATGTCCGGCCGACCGCAACATTAGCGGTTGCCGTACCTGCGGTGCGAGGGCGACTGAGCAGAGCTGCCGCGCTCGCATGCGCATCCATCACTGGCGATACACGTGACGATGAGCGCTTCTGCCCATCCGCTTTCGAATTTCCAGACCTATGCGGGGGACTGAGCAATGCAGCCGCTTGGGCCTGCGCATCCGCTGGAGCTGAGAGAGTGTCACCCATAGCTGCAGTGGTGGTAAGGAATACGGGTAGCATCAGTAAATGTAGTTTCATGGTAGATCTCCTCATGGTTTCAAATAGTGACGATCAGGTCCATACACCTTCGTCATGGACGTGCTGCGCGTTGATATGGCTTGTAGTCGCGCACACTCAATTCGCTGAAGGCTGCCTCGTGACGGCCGTTTGTCTGTCGCGCATCCCATCCACCCCCCAAGGCCCGGAAGGAAGCAATGGCGGCGCGCGCAGCTTCGGTTTGCGCCCGCGCCTTCGCGTCGCGCACTTGTAGCAAGTTGCTGTCTGCATTCAGAACCTCGATGAGGCTGACGACACCACCTTGGTAGGCGGCAAGCGAGTTCTCGCGCGCACGCGCAAGCGACGATTCGCCCTGCGTGAGGATGCCAACTTGAGCCTCGCGTTTGACGAGAGCCGAAAACGAGTTCTCCACTTCCTCGGTTGCCCTCAACACCGCCAGACGGTATGCCGCGAGTGCTTCGGCCTCCTGGCCACGCGCGGCGGCGATCTGCGCATCGACGCGGCCGAAGTCGAACAGGCGCCAGCGAAGTCCGAGGACTCCTTGGGCTTGGTTTGCACCGCTTGTGAAGAGATTGCCGCTGGAGATTGCGGTCGCGCTGCCCAGCAGCGCGCCGAGCGAGAACTTGGGGTAGTACTCCGACATCGCCTCGCCGATGCGCGCGTTGGCGGCTAAAAGCCGCCGCTCGGCCACGATGAGATCCGGTCTGCGCCGAATCATCTCGGCCGGCGTGCCGGTCTCCGCCAGACCCGGAGCAGCTGGGATGAGCGCCGCCGGACTGAGTTCGGCGCGGTAGGTTCCCGGCTGCACCCCGAGAAGCACGTCCAGCGCGTTCATCGCCGCTTCGAGCCCGGCTTCCAGGACGGGGATCTGCGCCTCGACCTGAGCAAGCGAACCCTCGGTTTGGTGCACCTGCAGTTCGGCGGCGATCCCCTTTTCGTATTGGAGCTTGACCATCGAGAGAAGCTGACGGCGCGTCTCCGTTTGTTGTCGGGCGATCGCGATGCGCGCCTGCAGCCCGCGGAGCGTGACGTACACATCCGCCGTTTGCGCGGCCACAGCCAGCCGTGTTGCCACCGCGCCGGCTTCGGATGCCTGATACTCCGCGCGTGCGGCTTCGCGCGCTCGTCGCAGCCCGCCGAACACGTCGAGTTCCCAACTCGCCCCGAAGTTGGCCTCGTAGTAGCTGCCACTGCGATCGAAGTCGGGCGTCGCGTAGAGCACCTGTCCTAGCGGGGTCTCGACCGACTGGTAGGCCTTTGCACCTTGCGCGCTCACATTGGCCGATGGCAGCAGTACTGCATCGGCCTGGTGCAGCGACGCGCGCGATTGGGCAACCCGCGCTTCGGCCTGTGCGATATCGAGGTTCTGTCCGAGGGCCGTGGAGACGAGGCGCGTCAGCAGTGGATCATCGAAGCCCGCCCACCACGCTTGGAGGTCCGCCTTGCTCTGGACCGCCCGATGTACGACGTCCTCCTGGCCGTGAAATCCGCGCGAGACGGCAACCTCAGGCGGTGTGTAATCCGGGCCGACGGCGCAGCCTGTCAAGACGCTGACGCTCAGCAGGAGGGCGAGAGGGCTGGAGTGAACGAGCATGGGAGTCCCTGGTACGTCGACTTGGTGGTGTGACTATATTCTAAATTAGTCACTTGTCAAGTCGCCGCGAGCAAGGTACTGTGTACCCATGAGTGAAATCGCATCTTCCTCGCCGCACTCGCGCGGCCCGGTCGACCACAGCGTTCGAGAGCAGATCGTCGAGGCGGCTGGAGAGCACTTCAGCCAGTACGGCTACGAGAAGACCACGGTTTCCGACCTGGCCAAGGCGATCGGCTTCTCCAAGGCTTACATCTACAAGTTCTTCGATTCCAAGCAGGCCATCGGCGAGGCCATCTGTTCCAAGACATTGACCAGCATCGTCGAGGCGGTCGAAGTCGCAGTGGCCGGTGCGCCCACCCCGACGGAAAAATTCCGTCGAATGTTCAAGACGTTAGTGTCAACCGGCGTGGGTCTGTTCTTCAACGATCGCAAGTTGTACGACATCGCCGCCCATTCCGCCGGCGAGGGATGGCCGTCCGCCCGCACCTATGCCCAGCGCATCAGAGAAATCCTGACGGAAGTTGTCCGCCAAGGTCGCGAGGCCGGCGAGTTCGAGCGCAAAACGCCGCTGGACGAGACGGTGCATGCCGTTTTCCTCGTCATGCAGCCCTACATCAATCCGCTCCTGCTTCAGTACAACCTCGACCATGTCGAGGATGCGCCGGTGCAGCTTTCGAACTTGGTGTTGCGCAGCCTCGCACCTTAGCAGACACAAAGTGACTATTGACAAAAATGGTCACTAGTCCTAGCATAGAGACCTTCGATTCCGCGAGGTCTCCATGCTTCAGTCCCACGCCCTCCAGCTCGTTGCCACTGTCGCTGTGTTGCCCTTCGTCCTGGCAGCATGCAGCGACGCCACTTCTTCAATTGATCCGCGGACGCAGACGCCGCTGGTACGGGTAGGGACCGTGAAGGTCTCCGCGCCGGCGGAGCGTTCGTTCACCGGCATCGTCGCAGCCCGCGTTCAGAGCGACCTGGGGTTCCGCGTTCCCGGGAAGGTTCTGGAGCGCTTGATTGATACAGGGCAAGCGGTAAAGCGCGGACAGCCGCTCATGCGGATCGATCCCACGGACCTGAGGCTCGCCATGCGCGCGCACGAGGAGACCGTTGCCGCCGCCAGGGCGCTCGCGCACCAGACCGCGGAGGATGAGGTGCGATATCGCGACCTCGTGGCCGCGGGTGCAGTTTCGGCATCGGCCTATGACAAAGTGAGAGCGGCCGCGGAATCTGCAAGAGCGCAGCTCAATGCAGCCGAGGCCCAAGCTGACGTTGCCCGCAACGAAACGAGCTACGCCGTCCTGCTGGCCGATGCGGACGGCGTGGTCGTCGAGACGCTGGCGGAGCTGGGACAGGTCGTCAATGCCGGCCAAGTCGTCGTGCGTGTGGCGCATGCCGGAAGTCGCGAGGCGGCCATCGAACTGCCCGAAACCCTGCGCCCGGCGATCGGATCGATCGGCCGCGCGACGTTGTATGGAAGCGGGCTGACGGGCTCTACGAAGCTTCGCCAGTTGTCGGATGCTGCAAACCGTCATACGCGAACCTTCGAAGCTCGATACGTGCTGGAGGGCGGGCTCGCAGACGCGCCGCTCGGCTCGACGATCACCGTCCATATCTCGGCTGCCCACATTTCGGACGGCCGCTCAGCCCCGTCATTGCAGGTGCCTCTTGGCTCGATCTTCGATTCGGGCAAAGGTCCCGGCGTATGGCTAGTCAATGGCGAAACGCCTCAGGTCACATGGCGTGCCGTGCGAATCGTGAGCCTCACCGACGATGCGGCCGCCGTCCTTGGCAATCTCGAGGCGGGTGATCGCGTCGTTGCGCTCGGTGCGCATCTGCTGCGCGAGGGCGAGCACGTGCGCCTGCCAGGGAGCGAGGTCGCCGCGGCAAGCGTAGCCGTCAACGACGCGGGGTCGTGATGAGCGGTTTCAATCTCTCTGCTCTCGCCGTACGCGAACGCTCCGTCACCCTGTTTCTGCTTGTGGCGATTTCCATCGCCGGCATCGTGGCCTTCTTCATGCTGGGCCGCGCGGAAGACCCCTCTTTCACAATCAAGCAAATGACCGTTGTCACCGCTTGGCCGGGGGCCACGGCCAAGGAGATGGAAGAACTGGTCGCCGAAAGGCTCGAGAAGCGGATGCAGGAACTCCGCTGGTATGACCGGGCCGAGACCTTTACGCGACCGGGCCTGGCGTTTACCACGGTCGTCCTGCGTGACAGCACACCGCCCGCCGAAGTATCCGAGGAGTTCTATCAGGCGCGAAAGAAGCTTGGTGACGAGACTCACAACTTGCCTCGAGGTGTCATCGGGCCGATCGTGAATGATGAATATTCCGACGTGACCTTTGCGCTCTATGCATTGAAGGCGAAGGGCGAGCCACATCGGCACCTGGTGCGCGATGCGGAAAGTCTGCGCCAACGATTGCTCCACGTGCCAGGCGTCAAGAAAGTGAACATCATCGGCGAGCAGGCGGAAAGGATTTTCGTCGAGTTCTCCTATGACCGCCTCGCGACCTTGGGCGTATCCCCGCAAGACATCTTCGCCGCGCTCAACAGTCGCAACGCCATGACTCCCGCCGGGTCGATTGAAGCCAAGGGTCCGCAAGTCTTCATTCGGCTCGACGGCGCCATCGCGGATTTGCAGGAGATCCAAAATACTCCGGTCGCCGCGCAAGGGCGCACACTGAAGCTTTCCGACATCGCTGAGGTGAAGCGGGGCTATGAAGATCCCGCGACCTTCCTGATTCGCAATAACGGCGAACCTACCCTATTGCTCGGCGTAGTCATGCGCGAGAGATGGAATGGCCTCGATCTTGGCAAGGGGTTGGAGCAGGAAGTGGCGGCGATCAACGTGGAGATGCCGCTGGGCATGAGCCTTTCCAAAGTCACGGACCAGTCCGTCAATATTCGGGCCGCCGTTGACGAGTTCATGGTCAAGTTCTTTGCCGCGCTAGGCGTCGTGATGCTCGTGAGCTTTCTCAGCATGGGATGGCGCGTCGGGATTGTGGTCGCGGCGGCGGTTCCGCTGACGTTGGCCGCGGTATTCATCGTCATGGCGGCCACCGGCAAGGACTTCGACCGCATTACGCTCGGCTCGCTGATACTGGCGCTCGGGCTCCTGGTCGATGATGCAATCATCGCCATCGAGATGATGGTCGTGAAGATGGAGGAGGGCTACGACCGCATTGCCGCGGCGGCCTACGCGTGGAGTCATACTGCCGCACCGATGCTCGCCGGGACCCTGGTGACCGCGATCGGCTTCATGCCGAATGGATTCGCCAAGTCAACCGCTGGCGAATACACCAGCAACATGTTCTGGATCGTTGGCCTTGCACTGCTCGCATCCTGGATCGTTGCTGTCGTCTTCACACCGTACCTGGGGGTGAAACTACTGCCGAACATCAACAAACTCGAGGGCGGACCCGAAGCGATCTACGACACGCCGCGGTATAACCGATTCCGCCAGCTTCTAGGGTTGGTGATTCGCCGCAAATGGCTGGTCGCGGGGAGCGTGGTCGGAGCGTTCCTGGTCGCAGTGTTCGCCTTGGGCGCGGTGAAGAAGCAGTTCTTTCCCACTTCCGATCGACCGGAAGTGCTGGTCGACGTGCAGATGCCGTATGGCACCTCGATCGAGCAAACGAGTGCCGCCACTGCCAAGGTCGAGGCGTGGTTAGGCGAGCAACCGGAAGCAAAGATCGTGACCGCCTACGTCGGACAGGGGGCGCCACGCTTCTATCTCGCCATGGCGCCGGAGTTGCCCGATGCCTCGTTTGCGAAGATCGTAGTGTTGACAGAAAGCGAGGAGTCGCGCGAAGCGCTTAAGTTCAGGCTGCGACAGGCAGTATCCGACGGCTTGGCGCCCGAGGCCCGTGTGCGGGTTGCGCAGTTGGTGTTTGGTCCGTATTCGCCCTACCCGGTGGCGTTCCGCGTGATGGGGCCCGACCCGGACAAGCTTCGTGACATTGCGGCGCAGGCACTCGCTGTGATGCAGGCGAGCCCCTTGATGAGAACGACCAACAGCGATTGGGGCGAGCGCGTGCCCACGCTGCACTTCTCGCTCGATCAGGACCGACTCCAAAGCATCGGTTTGACATCAAATGACGTGGCGCGACAGCTCCAGTTTCTTCTGAGCGGCATCCCGATCACCGATGTGCGTGAAGACATTCGTTCGGTGCAGGTGGTTGCACGCTCCGCCGGGAACGCGCGCCTCGATCCTAGCAGGATTGCCGATTTCACCTTGGTGGGAGCAGCCGGCCAACGCGTCCCGCTGTCGCAGATCGGAGCGATAGAAATCCACATGGAAGATCCGATCCTGCGTCGCCGCGATCGCACGCCGACGATCACTGTGCGCGGAGACATTGCCGAGGGTTTGCAGCCACCCGACGTGTCCACCGCCGTGTGGAAGGAACTCCAGCCCGTCATCGCCAAGTTGCCGGCGGCCTACCGAATCGAACAAGGCGGATCCATAGAGGAATCCGGCAAGGCAAATCGCGCGTTGGCTCCGTTGTTTCCCATCATGATCGCGCTCACGCTGATCACGATCATCTTCCAGGTTCGCTCGATCTCGCTGATGATGATGGTGTTCGCAACCGCACCTCTGGGCCTCATCGGTGTCGTTCCAACGTTGCTCCTGTTTCAGCAGCCGTTCGGCATCAATGCGTTGGTCGGGCTGGTAGCGCTGTCCGGAATCCTGATGCGCAACACGCTCATCCTGATAGGTCAGATCCGCGACAACGAGAAGCAGGGATTGGCGCAATTCGATGCCGTGGTCGAGGCGACCGTGCAGCGCTCCCGTCCGGTCATTCTGACAGCGCTCGCGGCCATGCTGGCGTTCATTCCACTGACGCATTCCGTATTCTGGGGAACGCTGGCGTACACCCTGATTGGCGGAACCTTTGCGGGGACGGTGCTCACGCTCGTCTTCTTACCTGCGTTGTATGCCATTTGGTTCAAGATCAAGCCGGCGCCCGCCGAGGACCGCGACGCAACTCCATTGAGCGCTATCGGAATCCCCGCCGCATCGCGAATCGCAGCGGAGCAACTACCTTGAGCGAGCAAAATCCTGCCCGAACTTTCGGCCTTGTTAGCCCAGCAATTGCGACCGCAGCGACAGGCCTCGAGCTTCTGAAGAGCATGCTTGAGCACCGTGAGCCATCGCCGCCATTCAGTGAGACAACGGATATCTGGATGGTGTCCGTGGCAACAGGTCGCGTGGTGTTTGAAGGCATGCCATCCGCTCGGTTCTATAACCCGATGGGGGTCATCCACGGCGGTTGGATAGCCACGCTGTTGGACTCGTGCATGGGATGCGTGGTGCACTCCACGCTCAAAGCCGCACAGACCTACACGACGATCGAAATGAAGACGGTATTCGTGCGACCGGCTCGGGAAAAGTCGGGGCTACTGCGCTGCGAAGGAACGCTACTTCATAGCGGCAAGCGTATCGCCAGCTCGGAAGGGAAGGTGCTCGATAGCGAGGGCCGGCTGATTGCCTATGGAACTGAGACCTGCCTCATCACAGATCTGGGTGGCCGAGTCCAGACGTGACGCAACGAAACCCAATGCGCGCGCAACGAACGTCGGGCTATGCGAGTGGTTGCATGGCGTTCTTTGCGCACTCCTCTTCGAGCGCGGGCACGCCGTCCTCTAGAACGAGATCGCGATGGCCGCTCGCGAGCAAGTGCGGGCCGGCGGGTGAGATGCCATTCCCCATAGGCGAGCATCCGCTTCTGATGACAGCTCGGGCAGAAGTAACGGGTCTTGCACGAGTAGGCGCGTCCGTGCGCATGGTCGTGGCGCCCCTGCCGTGTGGCTGCCGTAGTGAGGCTCAGGCGTACCAGTGATGGCGAGCAACGTCCACGAGGGAATCTTGTGTGTCGGCCGTGATTCGCCCGGCTGGGACCCGTTAGGGGTGATCGCCGTGAAGGGCGTCGTCAATATCATCACGCGCACTAACCACTGGCAGCACGTATGGCTGCCGACAAATTGCCGACACGCGTCGTGCATTGTTGTGCATTGTAGGGCGTTGGATGCAACAGACGTCGCCCCTACGGCTTTCCAGATCAAATAGTTATGTAGGTTTTCGTGGCTTCGAACCAGGTGGTCGGGAGTTCGAATCTCTCCGGGCGCGCATCAAACTCGAAATTTGATAAGTTGCGGTGCGAGCAGCAGCTGCTTTTTCTTCAACACCCCCAATGCGGGACTGTTGCGGGACACCCTCACCCGCTCCGCCGGCACCAGAAGTACGGAAGTGGCGAGCAACGAAAACTCCGGCGCGTCAGTGAACGGATAGCCAGAATTTCGTAATGTATAAATCATAGGTTATTCAGTTGCAGCATTTATAGGAAATTCTGTCTGGCCCGATAATGGATCGCAGCGGCCGGCCTCCGGCTCGCATTCACGGACGAACGATTATCGGCCACGCCATGTAGACGCTTCCCGGCGCTATCGAACCGGGGGTGGCTGAAAGGCTGCGCGTGATGCCAATAGGTGTCGGCGTCTCGGCCTCAGCCCAGGCTCAGGCTGCCGGTCGGGGTCACTTCGTCCTCCCAGGCAGCGAAGCCGGCTTTCAGCAGAGCGTGCGCCGGTAGACCTGAGCCGAGACTTCGTAGGGGCCGTCGGCGCGCATTTGCCGTGGCGGCTCTGTAACGCGACGGCGTCTTCGGAACCCGCGCCGGCGGCCGAGAGACGCGCTATACCGGCGTGCGGCATCGCGTCGGCAGGAAGCAGCGCTGCGGCGGCGATCGGACGGGTCAGGATCGGCCGATCGGCGAGGATCAGGACGCGCTCCACGGCCCGTTCGATTTCAGGGGACAGGCCGAGCGGCAAACAGGGGCTGACGCCGCGCGCTTCGGCGGCGCCGGTCGGAAGGAAAGCCAGGACGAGGGCGGTCAGGCGCCGCAGTATTGCACGCGGAACTTTGGGGATCGGCGGGTCGTGGTTTTGGCTCGGGCGCCATAGTACCGGAAAATCGACACGCTCCAACCTCGGCGACGTTGTCCGCCTTCGCGGAAGTCGCACGCCTACCGCTTAGTCGGTCGTCCACAGTGACGCTCCTATCGTGCGCATGCACGATCTCCCTCCTTTCCCAGTGGTCGTCGAAATATCGACCTTGCCGGCCTGCCTTCCGGAGGTGGGTCCCCGGAGCGGTCCTTCATCGCCGCTCCGGGGATCGCAACGTCGCCGGCTATCTGATCCTCTTGCCGTTGCTCGTAATCATGTTCGGCAACGGCGCCATCACGACCGTCCGGATCTCGGTGCCGCCGTCGACGACGACAATCCGCAGCTCGATCGGGAACGGTAGATCCTGAATGTTCAACAGCATCGTGCCGGAGCAGTCACGGTTCAATTGGTATGTTCCCCAGCCGGCTCGATCCGTCACCGCGCCACTGATCGCGCCGTGAGTCCAGTCGATCTGGCTGAAGTTGCCGGCGCCGTCGAAGCGGGTCGTGGCAAGCCCGATGATTTGTTCGACCGGTCCCTCGGGACCGGACGGCGCGGTTCCGCTGACGGTGAATCCATAGACGCCGGCCACCGTTCTGTTGGTGCAGCCGGGTGATCCGGGACCGTCGTTAGCTGAAGCCGCGGCGGCGGCGAGCAACACAGGCACTATCGTCGTCGTTACTATCGAGCGTCGCATGAGAACTCTCCACTTAAGCTGCGCGAATGCACAGGATGTGCGGATTCTGGGCGCCCGGCCGGGCGCTGGCCATGGACCGCGTCTGAACCGGTCTGAACTCTCCGTGACCGTGATATCGTGTGATGCAATATGGCCCGGTTCGCTTCTTGACTCATGATCGACGCCTACCGCCCCAGACACGGTCTCGTGACCGCCGGAACATTTTCTTTCGGCGACTTCGAGCTCGATTTGGCCGCGAATGAGTTGCGATGCGGTAGCGGCGCTATCAGGCTGCAGCGGATTCCGATGGAGCTTCTGGCCTTGCTCGTCGCGCGTGCGGGCGATGTCGTCACTCGCGGCGAGATCGTCGAAAGGTTGTGGGGAAAGGACGCCTTTATCGATGTCGAGGCGAGCATCAACACCGCGATGCGTAAGCTACGGCGGGCACTGCAAGACGACGTGGACCATCCCTCTTACGTGCTGACGATTCCCGCGAAGGGCTATCGATTCATTGCGCAGGTGACGTATTCCGACGCGGTCGCGGCAGGGGGGTCGGCGCGCGACAGCAGCCCCATCGTGCTGGCCGTTCTGCCGTTCGAATATGTGAACGCCGATCCCGAAGACGAGTATTTCGCGGACGGCTTGACGGAGGAGACGATTGCTGCGCTGGGCAGGGTTTCGCCGGAACACTTGGCCGTCATCGCGCGCCGGTCGACCATCGCCTACAAAGGCACGGCCAAGGGAGTCGAGGAGATCGGCAGCGAGCTCGGGGTCGATTACCTGGTCGACGGTAGCATACGGCGCGAGGCGCGACGGATTCGCGTTAACGCGAAGCTGATTCGGGTGCGTGGTCAGTCGCAGATCTGGAATGCCTCTTACGATCGGGAGGCCGGCAGCTTCCTGGGTCTTCAGGATGAACTCGGAGTCGCGATCGCCGAACGAGTACGCCTTCGCCTGTCCCCGGAGCGGGCGGCAGGTCTCGCGGGCGGCGGCACGCGCAACGCCGAGGCCTACGACCTGTATCTCAGAGGCCGCTTCTGCATGTTCCAGGTGACTCCGGCAGCCAGTCGCAAAGCAGCGGAGTATTTCGAGAGGGCCGCGCAGCTCGATCCTGGCTACGCGCTGGCGTACGCCGGGCTCGCGGATGTGTATGTCAACCTTCCCGTTAACAGCGACGCCGATCCGAAGCCGTGCTGGCGCAAGGCACGCGAGGCTGCCGAGAGGGCCGTTGCTCTGGACGACCAACTCGCGGAAGCCCACACATCGCTCGGCTTGCAGAAGTTCTGGCTCGGCTGGGACTGGCCCGGTGCCGAGCAATGCTTTCGGCGGGCACTCGAGCTCGAGCCGAATTTCGCGTGGGCAGAGCTCACGCTCGCGGTGGTGCTTTCAAGTGCTGGCCGCCACGACGAATCGGCGGCCGCGATGAGCAAGTGCCTCGCGCTGGATCCCGTATCACCGCTGGCGCACGCAGTCGCGGGTCAACACCTGTTCCAGGCACGCGCAAACTCTGCGGCGCTCGAGCGGCTCCGCTACGCGCTCGCGATCGATGGCGAGTTCTGGATCAGCCATATCGTGATGGGCAAGGTGTACGAACAGCTCGGCAGGCCGGCGGCCGCCCTCGATGCCTGTCAGCAGGCGCTCGCTTACTCCGGCGGTAATACCGAAGCGTTGTCACTGAAGGGTTACGTACTGGCGACCACGGGCCGTGGCGCGGAAGCGGAGGACGTGATGGCCGCGCTGGAGCGCATCGCGGTCGACAAGTTCGTGCCGCCGTACAACATCGCTCTCGTCGCGGCGGGGCTCGGGGACGCTCGATTGGCGTTCGAATGGCTCGAGAAGGCCTACGAGGCCCGTGATGTGCACATGGTATTCCTTCCAGTCGATCCCAAATGGGATGCCTATCGGCGTGATGAGAGATTTCGAAGCCTTCTGCGGCGCTGCGGCCTTCCTGCGGCTACCCCGGGTTGAGAACAGGCGCAGTACATATACTGATGTAGTGACCCGCTAACGAGATATCTCAGGCCGTGCATACCCGATTCCCGCAG
Organism: Woeseia sp.; assembly: GCA_040902105.1. Taxonomy (GTDB): domain Bacteria; phylum Pseudomonadota; class Gammaproteobacteria; order Steroidobacterales; family Woeseiaceae; genus IDS-8. The sequence continues at coordinate 130,409 of JBBDXW010000052.1, read as the reverse complement.
AAAAGCGCTATCAGACTATGCAGGAAAATGCTATGTCTCTGCGCTCGATCTCGCAGGCGATCTCGTTGGCAGCATCAAGCGTTCTCCGCGCGGGCTTACGACGAATCCCAAGTTCATGGATGACTTCGGCAAGGATTGATCAGTGTCCCGAGTCGTGTTGCTCGACACGGGGCCGCTGGTTGCTCTGCTCTGTGCGAAAGAGACGCGACATGCTTGGATTGTTGAACAATTCTCACGACTTGAACCACCGCTACTGACTTGTGGGCCGGTGTTGGCGGAAGCCGATCAACTCGTGCGGCGGGCCGGACAACCCGGAGGCGTAGTAATTGAGCTCGTGCGACGAGGCGTCCTGAAGGTCGGTCTCGATCTCGGAACTGAAGCCGGTGCGATCGCGAGGATTCAGGCCAAGTATCGTGACCGACCGGCATCGCTGGCCGACGCCTGCCTGGTCAGGATGACAGAGTTGCACGATGGGAGCGCCGTGATGACGTTCGATGGAGATTTCAGCGTCTACCGCTCTCGCGGCCGACGGGTGATCCCTCTCTTGCAGCCCCAAGAGTAACTACCGCTAGAGCAGTGATTGGCATAACAGCAAGCGCTGCCATCTCACGAAAGGCGACTGATCACGATTGCTCCCGTGATTGACGCGATGACTGTGAGCCTCGAAAGGAGCGCCAGCAGTGCGTTGCCCCTGAAGCGCATTGAGCCGGGACGTCACTTTCGGCGATTTTCGGGACCCTCACCAGTCGTCCCACAGCTCGCCACATCGTCGCTGAGCCCTCGGCTCCGCCGAGCGGAAGGCCGGAACTCCCTTGCTGGATGGGCATTACGTTATGTGAAGGCGCGCACGCACTTTGCCAGGGTAACTGCGTAGGCTGGCAGCTCATGCAGCGGTTTCTTCGGAGCCCGTGCTTAGAAAGACGCGTGCAGCCTGCCGGACTCAGGCGGTCGTCGCCAGACTGATTGTTACCGATCCGCTCCGCGGAGGCTCAAAGCGCCCGCGGCGCGCCGATATTCACCCCGGCAGACAGTTCCGCCGCCGAACTGGGATAGCGAAATCGACATGCAAGCTCAGCTTCAACCATCATCTCGCAGCGGCGATGCGCTCGCCGGGAAGCCGGCGATTCTGCTCGTCGAGGACGAACCGACGACGCGATTGTTGGCAGCGCATCAACTCAGGCGTGCCGGTTACGAGGTCGAAGTCGCAGAGAACGGGCTGCAGGCCCTCGAGCGCCTCAGGCAGCGGCTGTTCCCGATTTTGCTGACGGACTGGGAAATGCCCACTATGGATGGCGTCGAACTCTGCCGAGCAGTTCGCGCCGCCCAGTTCGACGGCTATGTCTACATCATTCTGCTCACTTCCCGCGACAGTAAGGCGAACATCATCGAAGGGCTCGAGGCCGGTGCCGACGACTACCTCACCAAGCCCGTCAATGACCAGGAACTGGTCGCCAGGCTCCAGACCGCACGGCGCATTCTCCGGCTGGAGCAGTCGCTTCGGCAGGCCAATGAGCGCAATCTCCTATTGTCGATCACCGATGCACTGACGGGTACTTACAACCGTCACCATCTGATGGGACAGTTGCCGAAGGAGCTCGAACGGACCCGCCGCTATGCACGTCCGCTGTCGGCGGTGCTGTGTGATATCGATAACTTCAAGAAGATCAACGACAGTCGCGGCCATCAGGTCGGTGACGACGTGCTGGTGCAGTTCGCGGCGCTGCTGCAGCGTTCCATTCGGAGCGAGGTGGACTGGGTCGTGCGTTACGGCGGCGAGGAATTCCTGGTCGTGCTGCCGGAAGCCGACTTCGGTGCGGCGCTCGCGTTTGCGGAGCGGATTCGCAAGGAGCTGGAGGACTGCGGTGTCGAAGCGTCGGGCGAATCTCTGCCGATCACCGCAAGCTTCGGAGTAAGCAGTTACAGCGGCGCGTCGGATCAGACCGAACGCAGCACGGATGCCCTGATCGCCGCTGCGGATCTGTGCCTGTACCGGTCCAAGCGGGCGGGTCGCAACCGTGTCACCGGCAGGTCATTCGACATCGGGGCGAGTACCGTGACTCTCGACCGCGTCGTCTCCTAGCGTGTTCGCCTTGTCGTATAAGATCCTCGCAAGAACTCGATCCCGTAGCGAGTTCCTGAAAGGTGGTGATGGAAGCCGTGTCCTGCAGCGCGCTTTCGCCGCGGCAGCCGTCTCGCTGCTGCTGGCGTTCACCCAGGCGTCCGCGCTCGATCCCGACATGCTGTTGACGCAGTACGTGCGCAACGCCTGGCAGATAGAGAACGGCTTGCCGCAGAACACGGTGGAGAGCATCGCGCGCACGCCCGACGGGTATCTTTGGCTCGGCACGCAGGAGGGCCTGGTGCGCTTCGACGGGGTACGCTTCGTTGTCTTCAATCGGGAGAACACACCGGCGCTGCCTAACAAGTATATCAGTGTGCTGCTCGCGGACAGCCGCGGCCGGTTGTGGATCGGCACCGGCGCGGGTTTGACGGTGCTTCACGACGGCCGCTTCCGATCCTTCGCTGACGGGACGCTGTCGGGAACCTTCGTGCGCGCTCTCTTCGAGGACCGACAGGGTCGCATCTGGGCAGGGACCGAAGTGGGTCTGTTCCGCATTGAGGGCGATAAGGTCACGCACTTCACTCGTAACTCCGGTCTGACCGACGAGAGCATCATCGCCGTTCATGAAGATCGGGCCGGGACCCTGTGGATTGCCACGACCTCGGGCGGCCTGAATCGTCGCGTCGTCGATGGAGCCCATGGAGCAAATGAAGCGACAGGATTCGAGCCGTTCGCGCTGCCCTCGTCGCCCGGCGACGTGCGAGCGATTCACGAAGACGACGACGGCGTGCTGTGGTTCGGTACCGATTCAGGTCGATTGTTGCGCTTCCTCGACGGCAAACTGACTGACCACACGATCGGTACTCACGGCGGCGCCGCGATCAATGCGATGCTGCGTGACCGGCACGACAATCTGTGGCTCGCGACCGAAACCGGCCTGGTACGGCAGTCTGCGGACGGCGCGACCGCTTTCATGGCCGGGGATGAGCTGCGCGCTCTGTTCGAGGATCCGGAAGGCAGTCTTTGGATTGGCACCTCCGGCAGCGGCCTGGCCCGCCTGCGCGACGGCAAGTTCACACCGTACGGTGCCAGCGAGGGGCTGCGCGGCGACCTGACCTGGTCGATCGTGCCCAGCCGGCACGGCGGGATATGGATCGGTACCGATGCGGGCGTCAGTCAGCTGCGCGATGGCCGTTTCGTCAACGTGACCGAACCCCATGGGCTCGGTGACGTGCGCATCCGTTCCGTCCTCGAAGACCGCAATGGCGCGTTGTGGTTCGGTAGCGACGGTCGCGGGCTGTTCCGGCTGCAGGACGGCAAGCTGACGCGCTTCGGCCGGGACAATGGCCTGTCCGGCGATTCGATCAAGGCCCTGGTGGAAGACCGGCGGGGGCGGATATGGGCAGGCACGAACGTCAATATCGATGTGATCGAGAATGGCAAGCTGATCGCGCCGCCTGCCGAGTTCCGCAAGCTCGGCACGGTGACGACCAGCGTCTTGCACGAGGATCGCTCCGGCCGGATGTGGATTGCCACCGATGCTCATGGTCTTTACAGCCTGGCAGGCGGGCGCCTGCAACGGTATTCGGTCGCCGACGGCCTGCCGGCGCCGGGCGTGACCTCGATCCACGAGGAGCGCGACGGAACTCTGTGGTTCGGTACCGACGAGGGCATCGCCCGCTATCATGACGGGCGGATGCTCGCGGTCGAGCACGGGGGCGGACCGCTGGCCGAGACGATCCTCGGCATGGTCGCGGACGAGTCGGGCAAATTGTGGATCACGACCAACCGCGGGCTGTTCGCTCTGGCGCTGGCCCAGCTACACGCCTACGTCGACGGTGGCGCGATACCGACGTTCCAGACCTACGGTCATGCCGACGGGCTGCGGGCCGTGGAGTTCGACGGCGGCAATACCTCGCCCGGCTGCCGCACGCCTGACGGTATGCTGTGGTTCCCGAGCATACGCGGCATCGTCCGCGTCGATCCGGGCGCAGTCCTTACCAACACCCTGGCTCCGCCGGTGCTGATCGAGGCGGCGCTGGCCGACGGTGAGCCGATCGTGCCCGCCGACGAGATATCCGTGCCCCCCGGGATAAACAACTGGGAGATCCAGTACACCGCGCTCAGCATGCGCGCGCCGGAACGGGTGCATTTCAAGTACCGTCTCGAGGGCTTCGACGAGGGCTGGACCGAGGCCGGAACGCGGCGCACGGTCTATTACACGCGCCTGCCACCGAAGCGCTACACGTTCCGCGTCGTCGCCAGTAACGATGACGGCGTGTGGAACGAGCAAGGCGCCTCCCTTACCTTCACCGTGCTGCCCCATTTCTACCAGACGACCTGGTTCGTGCTGCTGTGCGCCGCGTTCGTTCTGCTGCTGGTGGGCACGGGCTACAATCTGCGCGTCGGTTACCTGAGACGCTACACGGAGCACATGGAGGCCCTGGTCGTCGAGCGCACCAGCGATCTGGAACACGCCAAGGAAGCGGCCGAGATGGCCACTGCGGCGAAGTCGCAATTTCTCGCCAACATGAGCCACGAGATACGCACACCGATGAACGGCGTCATCGGCATGACCGATCTGTTGCTCGAGACTTCGCTCAGCGGGACCCAGCGCGACTACACCGAGACCATACGCGACAGTGCCGGCGCGCTGCTGACGGTCATCAACGATATCCTGGATTTTTCCAAGGTCGAGGCAGGCAAGCTCGACCTGGAACGTACCGACATGGATCTGCGCGACACGCTCGAGGATGTCGCGCGGCTGCTGGCCATCCAGGCCGACGCCAAAGGGCTCGAGGTCACCGCTGACATCGATCCGAGCCTGCCGGAGCTGTTGCGCGGAGATCCTGGGCGCCTGCGGCAGATTCTCGTGAATCTCGGTGGGAATGCCGTCAAGTTCACGCACCAGGGCGAGGTTGCGATCCAGTTGCGGGTGCTTGAGCAGACCGAGAAGGGCGTGCGGGTGCGCTGTGAAATGCGCGACACCGGTATCGGTATCCCGCGTAACCGTCTCGAGGCGCTGTTCCAGCCCTTCTCGCAGGTCGATGCGTCGACGACACGCCGCTATGGTGGGACCGGCCTCGGCCTGTCCATCGTCAAGCACCTGGTGGAGCTGATGGGCGGCGAGGTCGGAGTCGAGAGCACCGAAGGGGTCGGTACGACATTCTGGTTCACGGCAGAACTCGGCAGAAGCGCCCGCGCCGTGCCGAAGCGCAACCAGCGCCACGATGCGCTGGTCGGCGTGCGGGTGCTGGTGGTGGACGATAATTCGACCAATCGAAGGGTGCTGGCCGGACAGCTCGGTTTGTACGGTACCGAAATCGTCTGCGCCCCGGATGCCCGTTCAGGACTGACGCTGCTGCACGAGGCCGCTGCGGCGGGCCGCCCTTATGATGTGGCGTTGCTCGACTTCCACATGCCCGACTGCGACGGACTCGAGCTCGGCCAACGTATCAACGCCGATCCCGAGCTCAAGGACACACGGCTGATCCTGTTGACGTCCTCGGGTCAGCGCGGCGAAGCACGGCGATGCGCCGAACTGGGCTTCGGCGGTTACCTGCTCAAGCCGATCGCGCGCCAGGATCTGGCGGACTGCATGCTGCTGGTGATGTCGACGACCGGCGAGGCCTGGCAGAGCGGAGCGTACTCGATCGTGACCCGTCACGAAGTTCGCGCCAACCGCGCTCGCTCCGGCCGCCGTATCCTGTTGGCCGAAGACAACTACGTCAACCAGAAGGTCGCCGTTGCCGTGCTGGAGAAGCTCGGCCACCAGGTCGACGCCGTGCAGAACGGTGCGGAAGCCGTCGAGGCCTGGCGCAGCGGGCGTTACGACCTGATCCTGATGGACTGCCAGATGCCCGAGCTGGATGGCTACGAGGCGACCCGCGAAATCCGTCGGCTCGAGGCGGCCGCCGGCAACGTGCGCATCCCGATCGTGGCTCTGACCGCCCATGCGATCCAGGGTACCGAGCAGCAATGTCGCGAAGCCGGCATGGACGATTACCTGACCAAGCCCCTCGACCGGGAGCGGCTCGCCGATAGCCTTGATCGGTATCTCGGCGAAGGGCCGGACAAAGCGGCGCCCATCGAGGCCGACAGGACGATTGCGCCGGAGGGCGACGAAGGGGCGGCGCCGGTCGACTGGCCCGGCCTCCTGGAATTGCTCGAAGGCGACGAGAGCTTCGCACGCGAACTGGCGGTGATTTATATAGGCAGCGGCAACAGCCTGCTTGCCGACCTGGCAGAGGCTGTCGACTGCGGCGACTGGGTCACTGTCGGTACCAGGGCACACACGCTCAAGGGTGCCAGCGCCAATATTAAAGCCAGCCGTGTTGCCAATGCGGCCGCACGTCTGGAAGCGGCTGCCCGGGCGGGTCAGGCGGATCGGCTCGGCGCACTCGCCGCGGAGCTGACACTCGATCTCAGTGCAGCCGTCGACTACCTGCGCAGCAAGGCCGCCTGACAGCACCCTGAAACAGCCTGCGCACCCGCTTCGCCGGCGCGACCCTCACGAATTGTTCCGGCGCGGAAGCCCGGCCATTAGTCGAATCGGATCGCCGAGGGCGTTGTGTCTTCGCCTGGCGCATGGAACCGCGCACTGGCGGTGTCTGGTCTTGTTATTCGTCATTCTCCCAGGTGCGGGAAATTTGCGTGATTCCGTTGTGCATGGTCGAGCATCGTGGTGCAAACTGACCAACGAGCTCATTGACCCCGCAGTGGTGGAAGTCGTTTGGACTCACACGTCGCGGCTGCACATTGCTTCAACTCGCTGGAACCAGGCGGTTCAGCTCTTCGAACCAGTTCTCGACGACGACAAGCTCTTCATCCAGCGAGCCACTGTCTGAGACCCGTATCATGACGAAGCGCTCACCGTCGGCCGTCACATCGTATGTCGCGTGAAAGAAGTCCCCCAAGTAGGCTGTCGAGTCGAACAGAACCTCTTCCGCTGCCGTTTTGAACTCCGGTCCGGCCAGCACCGGCACGGCCACCATGTCTGCCACTCCGTTTCGGTAGTAGAGCTCTGGGCGACTTCGCATACGCCAGCCAGCGCCGGTCCGGTGAGAGTGCGGGCGCCACTTCATCGAAGTCGGACACCACCAGGGGCCTCGGCTCCGCGTCCGCATCGGCAGCCATCGCATAGATGTCGCGCTGGCCGTCTTCCATGCCGCGTCGGTGCACTGGCCATGCATAACCGAGCACTTCGGGGCCGGCCGAGCTCGCGGCCGCCACCGCTTCAGGCTCGCCGCCGCCGCTCGCCTTTTGACGCATCAACCCGTCGGACGTCGAGTAGCAAACGTGTCCATCCTCGGTCCAGGTGCCGCCGAACGGGTTCAGTCCGCCGTCGACGAGCGTGAGCGGCGGATCGCCGATTGTCGGGATGACTTTGAGTTCCCGGTCATCGGAAACGAAGCCAACGCCCCGCCCATCAGGGCTGAAGAACGGTTGGCGCGCCCCTTCGGAATGCGGCACCGGTGTGCTTCGCAGCCGTTCTCTTTCTCTAATCCACAGTTGCGTACCGCCTTCCGCCGGTCCCACATACGCGATCCGGGAGCCGTCGGGCGACACCGCAATCGACAGGCCGTAACTGCTCAGCAGTCGTTCCGGCTCTGCGAGTCCGTAGTGGTAGCGGATAACGTCCGTCGGCGCTTCCCGGCTCGAACCTGCGGTGCCGAGGTCCAGGTACTGATCGATGACGAGAAATCCGACGGCGAGGAGCACGAGGCCATGACTCAAGTATGTAAACATCGTCGCCGCGGGCTGAGGGGAACCGTCTGCGCGCTCCGTGCCTCGAGTGGCTCTGATACCGTGCGGCGTGACGTCGAATGCCCAGCTCAGGATGAGCGCGACCGGAAAACCGATGGCCAGAAGCACGATGACGAAGGTATCCGTCCACGCCGGGAGCTGCAGCGGCGCTTCGATCGAAACGATGACCTGCACGAGGATCCACGCGGTCACCGCATAAACCGTGGCAACCTGAAATACCTTGCGGCGTTTGAGTTCGCTCCAGAACGACATTCACGCCCCCCGAGAGCGCTCGGTCCTTTCGATAGTGAGGCGGGTTACACGCCTCTGATGCGCCAAGGCAACCATTGGTCCGAGATCAGTTATTGTCATGTCGAGCCAACCAGGCGGCGACACCGATCCGGCAGGTAGATATCGAATGACCCGTTCGGTCCCCAGGGCCGCGTCGTTGCGTTCTCAAGGGTAGCACGCGATCGATGCGATTGGGACCAATCAATGAGCATGCGATGCGCGATCGGGACGCATCGTTCTCGGCACGCCCAGCGATCTCGGCTACGTCGGCACGATGTCATACCAAACGCGGGATTCTGAGGCGGAACGAACGCTTTGTCTCTACGGCGTCGGAATGCTTGGCGACGGTTCCATGCCACACGCCAGCGCCTGCTCCGTTCACCGGTGAGGTCGACGACGACGACCCGTTCGTTTCGCCGGACAGCGAATGGCTGTACTTCGTATCGACGCGGCCTGCCGATGCGGGCGGCGCAAAAACCGGGGGCGACCTCTACCGCGCCGCCTCCCTCGGGTTTCAATGGACTCACGAACTGTGTAACATATTGTGTGGAGGTTCACACACATGGCTACCAATCTGTCCATCGATCCCGAACTCATCGAGCGCGCATTGATCGTGAGTGGTGAGCGGACCAAAAAAGCAGCCGTGACCAAGGCCCTGCAGGAGTACGTCGCTCGCCACGAGCAGAAGCAGCTGGCGGAGTTGTTTGGCAAGCTCGAGTGGGATACTGAATACGACTACAAACCGGATCGTACGCGACGTTGAACGTATTCGTTGACACGAGTGTATGGTCGCTTGCGTTTCGCCGGGATGCTCCATCCGACCTGCCCGAAGTTCACGAACTACGACAATCGCTCGATGCGGGCGCTGTTTTTTGCACGGGACTGGTGCTCCAGGAACTCTTGCAGGGGTTCTCGAAACCAAAAGCACACAAACAAATTATCAGGCACTTTGCAGCCTTACCACTACTTGTTCCCGACAGAGACGACCATGTTCATGCGGCCGAGCTTCGAAACCGCTGCCGTCGGAAAGGCATACAGGCAGGAACAATTGATGCCTTACTGGCACAACTATGTGTTCGTCATGAGCTGACGATGCTGACGACCGATAAGGACTTTCACAACATTGCTTCGGTTACTTCGCTATCGATCTGGCATCCGCAGAATTGATGATCCTGGTCTGAGTCACCACTACTGGTCTGTGACGATTCACGTAGTTCCTTCGCAAGGCTGCCGGGATGCTATCGGGTAGGCTCGGCCAGCAAGCAGGACAAGCGCTTGATGTCGACGGGCTTGCTCACGAAATGATCGAATCCTGACGCCGCAAGGCGTTCAGAATCCTCCGCGTATCCGGAAACGGCAATGAGCACGATCTCGCCGCCATCGTCGCGCAATCGTTGGGCCAGCTCGTAGCCGTCGATCCCGGGCATCGCGCGGTCCAGAAGCGCGATCTCCCGCCGGAACTGCCGGGCAATCGCCGCAGCGTCGGCTACATCGGTGACGGCGGCAACGTCGTGACCTTGGGTCTCGAGCAGTTCCCGCAGCGAATCTGCGGCATCCGGCTCGTCATCGACGAGCAGAATGCGCCGCTTCGGCATCGGTCTGGTGTCCAGATCCGTGGATCGGCGTCCCTTGTGAATCCGCGGCAACGTGACCTTGAACGTACTTCCGTTGCCTTCACCCGGGCTGCTGGCTTCCACCCGGCCGCCATGCAAATGCCCGAGGCTCTGATAATTGACCCATATCTCCGACTGTGGTCTATTCGATTCAAGCACTTGCGTGGCAATCAATCATGATATCCGGCCGCCTGCCGCATTTGTTTGCAGCGCTTCGCTGCTTACTTACTGTTAGGCAGCTCCGGAAGCAATGTCTCGTCGCCAACATTGAGCAGGGATGACGCTTGCAGCACGTCGACAGGTTGATATTCAAAGACAATCAGGGGCCCCGAAGGAGATCACGATGATCGGATATGTCGTTCTTGGTACCAATGACCTCGCTCGCGCCGCATCGTTTTATGACGCACTCTTGGCGGAAATGGGCGTCACTCGCATGATGGAGTTTGGTGAGCGTGGTTACGCATGGGCCGCAGCAATGGATAAACCGATGCTCTGCATCATGAAGCCCTACGATGACCAACCAGCTACGGTGGGTAATGGCGTGATGGCCGGCATTGCAGCCGATTCGCGCGACCAGGTGGATCGAATCTATAAGAAGGCACTTGAACTCGGCGGTTCCGACGAAGGCCCTCCGGGCTTACGCGCCGATGGTGGCGACGGCTTCTATGCGGCCTACTTTCGTGACCTGGATGGCAACAAGCTCGACGTGTTCTGCTATGACTGAGCTGTTGTGCATCTGCGAACAGAGGTCCAGCGCAATTGCACCATGAGATGTCGAATCGCGGCCGGGAGGCCCGCGGTCGCCGGTCTGCTGCTTGCGGCAGGATCCGGTCACGCGCAGGTCAGTGCCGAGGGTATGGGCAAAGTGCTGCCTGTTGAGCTTTATATCTGTACGTACAACGACGGCCAGGGTCCCGCCGATCTCGATAAGGTGATTTACTCGCTGGTCAAAGTTCATGGATGACAACAACACCGACGATTACGCCGCGTGGACGTTGACGCCGGTCTTTTACGGACCCGAACAGGACTTCGACGTCATCTGGCTGGGCGCCTACAGGGACGGTAATGCGATGGGGAAGGATATGGATACATGGCTTGCGTCAGGCGGTGAATTGCAGGCGGCCTTCGACAAAGTAGTCAACTGCAATGCGCATCTCGCGATGGCGTCCGCGATGTACAAGGCGCCGGCGGATGGTGCTACGCCGTCTTCCGGATTCATAACGATGATGGATTGCAAGCTCAATGAGGGTCATCGCTACGTGGATATCAAGGCTGCGGAGATGAAGTGGGGAGAACACCTGACCCGTTCAGGGTCCACGGCCGGCTACTGGCACTGGACTCCGACGTACGGAGGCGGCGACGCCGAGTTCGACTACAAGGTGGTTTTCGCATACCCGACGTTTGCGGACATCGGCGCCGACTTCGAGCGATACGCGAACGAAGGCGGTCGTGAGCGCTCCGAAGAGACTTTCGGAGAGATCGACGAATGCGACGATGCACGGGTCTACGCCACGACGAGCCGGCGCGCGGCACAACTGCGCGACTAGCGCGGCTGACGGGAAGCACCGCAAGGCGGCAGCTTCGGCTGTCGCCTTGATTCATTACCGGCGATGTCATTGCTTTTTTGGTATGCCTGATCTTACGAGCGCGGCAAGAACCGGTTCGCGACGCGCCTCGTCCTTGTGAGGAAAAGAGGCCACCTCAAATGAGATGGCCTCCTGCTTTTCTACAGCCTCCGAAGCGAGGTTTTTGTTTTGATTATTCGAAACGCATACGAAGTCCTGCGCGAGAAATTATTCCTCGTCTAACTGCACCAACGTATCGGTTTCGTCGGCATTTGCCAGGCCGCCGGCCATCATCAGGCAAATGACACAACTGATTTTTATTTTCATGCTTTTCCCCTTTACGGCAATGATTTGCCGCAGTGTGAGATGCATACTAGGGCAGTCAGCGGGGTTAAAACCATGACTGATCCGGTGATTTTCGAGGTGAGGCAAGGCAAGCTGATTTGTCCGCCTGTGGTCGAAAGCGGACATCAGGCCGCAACCAGGTCGTAAGGCGATCTGCGTCTCCTAATCAGATGCACAACAAAACGAATGAGGGGAATGTTATGAAAACGATAATGAGCATGTTGTTCGCCCTGTTGGTGGCAGGTTGCATGCAGGCGCCGCAGGCCGATCTGGACGGCCTCAAAGCCATGCGTGAGGTCTGGAATTCGGCATTTGAAGCCAAAGATTCCGCCGCAATCGCCGCAATCTATTCAGCGGACGGCGCGGTGTTGCCACCAAACGGCGAAACGGTGGTCGGCCGCGCGGCCATCGACGCTTTCTGGAAGGAGTTCCTCGTCAGCGGCATCGGTGGAGAGATACAGGATACCGAGGTGTATGCGCAGGGTGACCTTGGTTACAAGGTTGGCAGGTACAGCATCACCGACGCCGACGGCGCGGTCGTCGATGAGGGAAAGTACGTCGAGATCTGGCGGGAAGTCGATGACCAATGGCAATTACACCGCGACATCTTCAACAGCAACCGTCTTCTGGCAGCGGAAGAAACGAAAAAGTCCAGGGTTGTAGTCACAGCAGAAGTGGAAGACTCAGGCAAATGGGAAGAGGGCTTCCGAACCCATGGCGAGCTGCTGAAAAGCATGTCGCAATCCGTCAGCTACTTCGCGGCTACGGATGACAATGAGATTGCCGTGTATTCCGAGCCTGCCGACCTCGAGAAATATATGGAGGTCCTGGAATCTCCGGACACCGCCGAGGCAATGGAATCTGACGGCATCAAACAGGACACGGTAAAGGTTTACGTACTGGACAAGGAATTTGTCTACTAGCCGACGCGATCAACTCCGCACGGGTCGAGAGTGCTCGTCGAACCGCCGCGGATATTCCGGAAATTCGTTTGTGTGAGAGTCAGGCCGCTTCAGCCTGATTTTCCAGTTGGTTCGGTGGAGGCCAGGCCGCGGTTCTGCGCTAAACTCAGGCGCGCTGGCTGTCGCGACTATTTGAAACCGCTGGTCGTGCAGAGCCTGCAGAAGGCTTACAAAGCCGGCGTCAACATGGCGCTGGGGACCGACGCGTGTATTTTTCCACACGGCGAGAACGGACGGGAGTTTGCAGCGTTGGTGGCCAATGGCGTGTCCGAGCAGCACGCGCTGAAGATGGCCACCATTTACGCCGCTGACCTCATGGGCGTAGATGACCGTGGCGTTATCGCAGTCGGGAAGCGCGCCGACCTGGTCGCTGTTCCGGGCAACCCGTTAGATGATATTCAGGTCATGGAGGATGTGCGTTTTGTTATGAAACTGGGAACGGTTTACCGGCAAGAATGATTTCCAGTTGCGCGGTCACGCGGAGCCCCCTTGCTCGCGAACCATAAAGAGCGTTGAACCGCGTCCTCCTCAGAAGAAAAAGCTCGCTTAGCGCCCGAAGAGCTGGAAAATCGGTTCGACCCCTATGTCACGCAGGCCGTCCCGTCATCTATGACTGAGGATCCGTGTGTCGGTGGTCGTTTTCGGCCATGGCCCAACAAACGGTTGTAGGGATTGCGACATCGGCTCCACAAATCGGCGCCATAAGCCGCTCGAAGTGGATTTCTGGCAGGTGGGCGTACGCTGTTCGGCGCGTTTCGATGGCCACGCCTTCGGGTGCGAGACCCACCGCCGCTCGCAGCGCTGCGGTGTTGTAAGACTTGTGCCTCAAGCTCCCGGAGATGCCGAGGATTCGTGTTTCGCTTTTCATGGTCTCACCATCACAACGAGTGGTTTGTCCTTTTCCACGATGTACGTGGCGAGCTCCGCTCCGCTGTTTTCGCCCACGTTCCTCGCGGCGTGGATCGTTCTCGCCGGGATGAACAAGACGTCACCAGCCTGGAGCGTCACTGGCGGTTTGCCCTCGAGCTGATATTCCAGCGAGCCTTCGAGGACGTAGACGATCTCTTCCCCCGGATGCCAGTGCTTGCCGAACGTTACTCCCGGATCGAGCTCGACGCGCACCTGTATCACCTGGTGTCCAGGTACGCCGAGATCATGCTGCTGGAGCTCAGTGCGCCTCGTGCCCGCCTGCTGCGCCGGCGCCTCGTGCAGTACCGCAACGCCGATGAAGATCAGCGCTGCCACGGTCATGATTCGCCTTGTCTTCATGAGAATCTTCTCCGCGGAGCGCCGCGCTACCGTAACGTTGTGAACGCGGCCCGAAGCTCTGCCACGAACAGCTCGGGCTCCTCCCAGGCGGCGAAGTGGCCGCCCCTGTCGACCTCGTTGAAGTAGGCGAGGCCCGGGTAGACCGTCTCGACCCAGCTGCGCGGGGCAGCCCAGATCTCGCCGGGGAACGTCGTGAAGCCGACGGGAACCGAGACCGCCGGAGGAGCCTCGCCGGCCGCACCGGCTGCGGCCTGAGCCTGTCCGAACTCCCAGTACCACCGGGCGGCCGAGGCGCCGGTGCCCGTCAGCCAGTACAGCGTGATGTTGTCGACGATGCTGTCCCGGGTGAGATTGCCCACGGGCTCGCCGTCGACGAACGCGCGGGAGATCTTGTAGTAGCTGTCCGTGTCGTGGTCCATCAACCAGGCCGCCAGCCCGGCGGGTGAGTCCAGCAGGGAGTAGCCGATCGTCTGCGGCCGCGTGGCCTGCTCCAGGAAGTAGCCGAAACCGCTCGTCCTGAACGTCGCGAGCGCGTCATGCGCCGCCCGTTCCTGCCGGGATTCCGCCGGCAGTCGATCGACGATGCCCAACGCCCCCGCGAGCAAGTTGAGGTGGATGCCGAGCAGCCCCTCGGGCGCCTGGCGCCCCATCGCGTCCGTGACGGAGGCGCCCACGTCGCCCCCCTGGGCGACGTAGCGTGTGTAGCCGAGGCGCTCCATCAGCTCCGCCCACGCGCGGGCGATGCGGCCGGACTCCCAGCCGAGCTCGGTCGGCTCGCCCGAGAAACCGTAGCCGGGCAAGGACGGCAGCACCAGGTGAAATGCGTCCTCGGGGGTGCCGCCGTGCGCAGTCGGGTCGGTCAGCGGGCCGACGGTCTCAAGCGACTCGATGACCGAGCCGGGCCAGCCATGCGTCATGATCAGCGGCAACGCGTTCTCATGCCGCGACCTGACGTGGATGAAGTGGATCTCGACCCCGTCGATCTCGGTCGTGAACTGCGGAAGCGCGTTCAGTGTCGCCTCGCACTTGCGCCAGTCGTACTCGGTCGTCCAATAGCGGACGAGCTCCCGCAGCGTCGCCAGCTGCACGCCCTGCGACCGATCGGTGACCGTTTCCCGTCCAGGCCACCGGGTCGCAAGCAGCCGCCGGCGGAGATCAGCGAGCGCAGCCTCCGGAATGTTGACGCGGAACGGGCGAATCGATGCGTCGTCGGATGCAGTGCTCGTCTTGACCGTTGTTGAGCTGGTGGACGGCAGCGCGCTGGTCGGGTTCGACGCCGCCATGACGTAGCAGGGGGTTGCGAACAACGCTACGCCGAACGCACCTGCGGCGGCAGACATTGCGGACTGGATCATTCTGCCGATTGAAAAGACCAGTGAGTTGGCTTTGGCGAGGCCTGCGACTCTGATGAGGGGGATCATAACGGCTCCTTGAACCTTGATTGATTCGTGCGCGTTGCCGGAAACAAGCGCGATGAAATCAGAAGAGAGCCACCAAAGCGATTGTACGATGGTGTTGGTCTGCGGGTTGGATTGTTGCGATCGGTGGCGCAATCAGTCTGGCCCTCTCTGATTACGTTGACCCGCGCCGCTCTAAAGGCGAGTACGTGTGTCTGCAAGTCCAGTCATGCCAACTTCGCTTCCTTGCCCTTGCGAATCGGCAGCTTCCAGCCGGGTCGAATGAAATGGCAGGTGTAGCCGCCGGGATTTCGCAACAGATAGTCCTGATGCTCGGGCTCGGCTTCCCAGAAGTCACTTGCCGGTACGACCTCGGTCACGACTTTGCCGGGCCACAGCCCGGATTCGTCGACGTCAGCAATCGTGTCTTCGGCAACCCGACGCTGCTCGTCAGTCGTGTAAAAGATCGCTGATCGGTAACTCGGTCCGGCATCGTTTCCCTGGCGATTGCGCGTGGTCGGGTCATGAATCTGGAAGAAGAACTCGAGAATCTGCCGATAGCTGATCTTGTCAGGATCAAAGAAGATCTCGATGGCTTCGGCATGTGTTCCGTGATTCCGATAGGTCGCATTGGGTGTGTTGCCGCCCGTGTAACCGACCCGGGTCGAGAGAACGCCATCGTAGCGGCGAAACAGATCCTGCACGCCCCAAAAGCAACCGCCAGCGAGTACAGCTTCCTCAGTCATTGTCTTTCTCCTCCACCTGGCTCAGGTACGCGCCATAACCTTCGGCCTCCATGTCGTCACGATGAACGAATCGCAGCGAGGCCGAGTTGATACAGTAGCGCAACCCTCCGCGATCCTCCAGGCCGTCCGGGAAGACGTGACCAAGATGGCTGTTACCGTGCGCCGAGCGCACTTCCGTGCGAATCATGCCATGCTCAGTATCCGCCAGTTCGTTGATGTTGGCTGGCTCGATCGGCGTGGTGAAGCTCGGCCAGCCGGATCCCGAGTCAAATTTGTCAGACGAAGCGAACAGCGGCTCGCCCGACACGATGTCGACGTAGATGCCCGGCTCATCATTGTGCAGGTACTCCCCCGTTCCGGGCGCTTCGGTGCCGCACTGCTGCGTTACGCGATACTGTTCAGAGGAAAGATTCGAGATGATGGCTGGATCCCTGGCGAAGTTGCGCATGTGCTTGTCCTCGTGTTGCTACCTGTCCTGACCCATTATGCTCACAGCAGGCGCATGACCGCGCCATTGCACGATAGTATCGGTCGACCCTTGCGGACCGCCGGACCACTTCAATCTATACGAAAGTGGCGCCGATACCTTCGTCCGATGGATTCCGTTTTGCGCGTCTGGTTCCATTCATTCGGAGGCGCGCGTTCGTTGGCACATCGCCGTGCCCGGTGATGAGGAGATTGATAAGCCGGAAACGATCGCCCTCTGGCTGCCGCTTCCGTTGGCCGTGTACTCCAGTAGATAGCGCGGCGGCCGCGCCCGCAGGCTGCGCCACATTTTCTCGAGTGACATAAAAGCCTCCTTTTTTGTCAACGCAGCGATCGAAACGCGGTACGGAGCTCTTCGCAGAACAGCTGCGGCTGTTCCCACGCCGCGAAGTGGCCGCCCTTGGCGACCTTGTTGTAGTGGATGAGTTTTGGATACGCCCGTTCTGCCCAGCTCCGCGGGGCTTCGTATTGCTCGCCAGGGAAGACGCTCACGGCCACCGGGATGGAGACGCCCTTGGTGTTGAAGAAACCACCTTTGTATTCCCAATAGAGGCGAGACGCAGAGACCCCGGTGTTCGTCAGCCAATACAGCGTGATGTTGTCGAGGATCTCGTCACGCGTCAGTTCACCCGTGGCGCTCGTGGTCCGGTTGAGCGCTGTGGCGACCGCTGCGGCCGGCTGGCCATCCGCATCATTGTGATCGAGCAGCCAGGCGGCCAGGCCGACGGGTGAATCCGCAATGCCGTACAACGTTTGCGGGCGCGCGGCCATCATCCTAGCGTATTCGACCTGCTCGAATGTCCGGACCAGTTGCTGGTACGCGCGTTTTTCCTCGGCTGAAAGTCCGGAGGGCGGCGGGTTGCCGGCATTGAGAGCCTTGTCGACGTCAGCCGGAACGGTGGCAGGCATGTTAGTGTGGATGGCGAGCAATCCCTCAGGTGCCTGCAAGCCCATCTGGTCGACGACAAATGCACCCCAGTCGCCGCCCTGCGCGACGTAGCGGGTGTAGCCGAGCCGCTTCATCAGCTCTGCCCATGCTCGTCCCATGCGCTCGGGGCCCCAGCCGGTGGTCGTCGGCTTTCCCGAAAACCCGTAACCCGGCATTGACGGAATCACCACGTGGAAACCATCCGCTGCGCTCGCGCCATATGCCGTGGGATTGGTGAGTGGATCGATGATCTTCAGCTGCTCGATGATCGAGCCGGGCCAGCCGTGCGTGACGATGAGTGGCAACGCATTCGAATGTCTAGAGCGAACATGGATGAAATGAATGTCCAGCCCATCAATCCTGGTGATGAATTGCGGCAGGGCATTGAGTTTCGCCTCGCCCTTGCGCCAGTCGTAATCCGTCGCCCAATAGCGCGCGAGTTCCTGCATCGTTGCGAGCGGCAGGCCCTGCGACTGATCTGCAACGGTCTCCTTTTCGGGCCATTGCGTGGCCGCAATGCGCCGGCGCAGGTCATCCAGCGCCGCTTGCGGAACTTCGGCGCGAAAAGGACGGATGGCGCTGTCGTCGGCTACGGCCGGCTGCGCGGAAGTTGCGGCTGCGTATCTGGTAGTTGCGGCGGTCATTTGTGTGTCTCCGTAGGCAGGACTGACGAACACGAATAGGCTCACCGTCAGCGCGGCGGCCGCGCCCGCAACCCCGTCGCGATTTCGTGCGCGGCTGCGCCACACTTTCTCGAGTGACATAAAGCCTCCTTGTTCAAAAAAAGTTGTTGCGCATATGCGGTGGGATGATCAGACCAGAGACATGCACGCGGGTCGATTGGACGATGGTATTGCCCGATACCTTGGGGGATGGATACGTCGGGTCGCTTTCGTGTGGATCTCCTCAACGTGTCTATCGAAGTGGCAGTTTTCAGGGCATCTCGACCGACACCATGGTGCAATACAAGCGAAGTCCCATGTCTGCTGTCATATGCCGCCCTGGTCCACCGCGGGCTCATTCCTTTTGCTGTGCCGAGACAGCGCATTCAGGCTGCTCGACAGGCGCCGGAATGCATACCAGGCGCTAACGTCGACTCTGGCGATCTTCGCTGGAAGTCGTCAGCGGTAGAACCAACAAAGTAGGCACGTATGAGTGAGGTGACAGCGGCCATCTTCCGGGACGGCAAGGTGATCGAACACGTGGCGCTCGACGCCAGCATTCCGCAGTCCGGGAAATCAGAGTTCATCTGGATCGAAGTGCTCGATCCGGTCGACAGCGACTTCGCGGTGCTGCAGGAACGGTTCGGGCTACATAGCCTGGCTGTCGAGGACTCGATGCATCCGTCGCAGGTACCGAAAGTCGATGTCTACGATGATCAGATCTTCGTCGTACTGAAAGTCGCACGTCTGGAGAACGACGCAATCAAGTATGGTGAGATCGACGCATTCGTAAGCGGGCACCACATCATCACGGTGCGTCATGCCGCCGACTGCGGGCATGCTCACGCTCACGAAAGATTTCAGAGTGGACCCAAGCCCACCCAGGTGAGGCCGGACTTTATCCTGCACGCCATTCTGGACTTCGTCGTCAATGGCTATTTCCCAGTCGTACAGATGGTCGAGGACGAGGTGCTCTCAATGGAACAACATCTGCAGGATGCGCTTCTCGAGCGTGACGAGATTACCCGCCTGTTTCGCCTGAGGCGCGAGGCCATTCACTTTCAGCACGTGCTGACCAGGATGTCGGACGTATGCGGAAAGCTGACCAATTTGGATATTCCGTGCATCGGTGCCGCGGCCAAACCCTACTTTAGGGACGTGCACGATCACCTCATACGTCTCGATGGCATGGTGAGCGGTCTGATCGATGTCATTCGGACGGTCTTCGAGACGAGCAGTCTGCTCGAACAGCAACGCCAAGGTATCATTACGCGCCAGCTCGCCGCCTGGGCAGCGATTTTGGGCGTGCCCGCGGCCATCGCCGGTATCTACAACATGACCTTTCCGAGCATGCAAGGGCTGCACGCGCCCTATCGATATGCGATCGTGGCCGGTGCGATGACGTCGATCTGCCTCGGCTTGTATATTCGATTCAAGAAGCTGCACTGGTTGTGATGCGGGCGGTCCCGCTCAGATCCAGATTCGCCGACCTCCCGGTCTCCAGCATGCGAATGTTCACCGCGTCGCAGTGGCGACAACGAAGTACGATGGCGGCATCTCTTCCATAGAGGCGGAGCTCCGCCAGTGGGCCTTCGAAGGCGCAGTGGCCACAGGTGATCGTGGCGAGCGTCACGTCGAATGTGAAAAACTGGCCCAGCCGACCAGCCGCCGCGTTCCCGTCGAGCGGGACGATATCCTCGATCATTTGCTCTCTCCGGTGGGTCCAAACCGCTCAGTCCTGATGCTCGACTCCTCATGACCGATCGCGACCAGATGATCCGCGATCGCATCGACGAATGGCGTCGGGCCACAGACGAAGACATGGGGCCGCTCGCGGGGTGCAAATCCTCGCTGCGTCAGCGGTGTGCGTCCAATACGACCCCGCTCGCCTGTCCAGCCGTCTGGAACCTCTCGCGTGAGCGTATGCGTAAGGATGAAGCCGTCGCGCGCCCCATGCAGCCGGTCGAGCTCGCCGCGATAGATGATGTGCCGCTCCGATCGAGACGAGTATAGAAGGCGCGCCGGCGCGCGGCTCGAGGCTAGCGCGCGCGTGCGCAGCATCGACATCAGCGGGGCTATTCCCGATCCGCCGGCTATCAGCATCAAGGGTCCCGCTGTGCCCGGCGACCAGGTGAAATAGCCACCGATCGGGCCGCGCAGCTCGATGCTGTCACCGACGCGAAGCTCATCGAGCAGGAACGGCGACACCTCGCCATCGTCCACCCGCTCCACCGTCAGCTGTATCCGTGGGTCAGGACCTGCGGGTGACGCGAGTGAATAGCTTCGCTGCGCGACGTAGCCATCCTCGGCCGTCAAGCGGATGTCCACATGCTGCCCGGCCACGTGTCCGCGCCAGCCCGGCACGTCGAAACTGATCGTTTTTACGCCTGCCGTTTCCTCGTGAAGCTGTGAGACGGTGGCGAGCAGCCAGCGCAGCAGGCTATTCATTCGTCGCCTGAGTAACGCTGTTCACGCCACGGATCGCCACGGAGGTGATCGCCGAGCGATTCCCAGAAACCCGGTACGTTCTGCTCCTTGAACGCCAGCCGGCGTATCCATTTGGCGCTTTTCCAGAAATACAGATGCGGCACGAGCATTCGAGCCGGGCCGCCGTGGGAGGCCGGGAGCGGTGAGTCTTCGTAATGCGTTGCGACCATTGCGCGGCTATCGATCAGGTCGGCGATTGCATAGTTGGTGGAGTAGCCGCCATCGCAGTGGGCCATGACGAAGCCCGCCGGCGATTCAGCGAGGCCGGCCGCCCGGAGCAGGTCGTCAATGGTCACACCGCGCCAACGAGTGTCGAGCTTGCTCCATTTGGTGACGCAGTGAATGTCCGTTTTCATCTCGGTCTGCGGCAGCGCCTCGAGTTCCTTCCAATCCCACCGCGCCAGCAATTTCCCATCGAGCTGAAATGACAATGTCCAATCATCCAGGCCCGTGCGCTGCGTAGGCCCTGCCGTCAGGATCGGGAAGTCGGACGTTACAAACTGGCCGGGCGGCACGCGGTCTCGCGTCGCAGCGTCGGCGCGCGCTTTGCCTTTGAAACCCCTCGTTATGTGCATGAAAGCCTCCTGATCCGGAATGGTTGGCCACATCGATCTGGTGGCGACTCGTTCGCACGCAATGCATGCGCGCTATATCCATCCCATCAGACGCGAAGAGCTCCATCGATTGTACGAAGGTGTTGGTCGATACCTTCGTATCAGTCAGCGCGATGAGTGACGTTCGACGACGGACGACGAAAGCGTCCGGTGCGCAGATGCCGGGCAATACCATGGTGCAATCGAATCGTGAGCGGCAGTCTGTTGAAATTGTGACCCAGATGAAGCGGCCCGCGGCGCGAGCACATCCGCTGGAGAATGAAATGGCCCACAGCAGTGTCGGTCCTGAAATAGAGTCGAGAACCATAAAATGGCTGCAACATCGGGGTTAGTTGAGGAAGGAGTCAAGTCATGGCACGTGAAGGTGACTATGTTCCAATCTCGTGTGCGGACTACGAGACATTCGAGATAGCTTGCATGGACCGCTACGACGTTGAACTCACAACGCGCGATGCACGCACCGTCGTAGGAAAAGCCGTCGATCTGGCGGTCAGGCCACCCGCAGAGTTTTTGGTCATTCGTCACGACGACGGGACGACTGAAGATATTCGCGTGGATCAGGTCCGATACATGGCCGTGCTCACGCGCCCGTGCCGATTCGACGACCACACCTTCGCAACCCCAGACTCGGAATAGCGTGCGGGCATAGCTTCGTTCGCAATGGATTCTCCGGCTGCGCTGTGTTGAAATCCAGGCGCACGCGGCTTCGCGTGAACCTGGAGGTTATCCCATGTCCGCTCGCCAATTTCTCAATGCGATCGCCGTGGCCCTGGTTATCGGCGCCGTCGTATCGTTTTCCTCGAGCGCGTTTGCCCAGGCGGCCCGTTCCTCGAGCGTGCTGCCGAGCGGTGGCGGCCAGGCGCTGCTCGACCCTTCCGACTCGGTTTTGCTATTGCTCGACCACCAGACTGGATTGTTCCAGACGGTGAGGGACATCGGCATTGTCGAGCTGCGCGCGAATACGACGATGCTCGCGAAGCTCGCTACGATGCACGGGATTCCCGTCATCACGTCCGCGTCCGAGCCTGATGGGCCCAACGGGCCGCTGATGCCCGAGATCCACCAGGCAGCTCCGGACGCGATCTACGTGTCCCGCAAGGGCGAGGTCAATGCCTGGGACAACCAGGACTTCGTGGACACGGTGCGCAAGACCGGTCGGAAGACGTTAATCATTGCCGGCGTCTGGACCAGCGTCTGCGTGATGTTCCCGGCCCTCGATGCCAAGGCTGCGGGCTACAAGGTTTACGCGGTCATGGACGCGTCCGGGGATCCGAGCGAGCTGGCCTCGCGAACAACGCTCACAAGGTTCGCCCAGGCCGGCGTCATACCGACCACGGCAAACGCCGTGCTCGGCGAGGTTCATCGCACCTGGAACCGTCCCGACGCGGCGGAATTGGCGAGGCTGTATGGCATGGTAGCGCCGAACTACGCCGCCGTCGCGGAGAGCTATCAGAAGGCGCAGGAAGCGGCCGCACAGAAGAAGTAAGTGTGCGCAGCGCGATGAGCGGACACTGGGATCGCCGGGATGTGCTTAAGGCCCTCGCCGCGGGGTCCGCGTACGCCGTGCTCCGAAACGGCGCGGCGGCGGAGAATCCGGCGACGCTCATCATCAGGAACGGCAGGATCACGACGCTCGATCCATCTAACCCCGACGCCTCGGCCGTCGTGATTGCCGACGGCCGCTTTGCCGCCGTCGGCGATGACGCGGATATCATGAAGCGTGCTGCTTCGGGGACGAAGCTGGTAGACGCCGGCGGCCGCCGCGTGATCCCCGGGTTGATGGACAGCCATACGCACCTGATTCGCGGCGGCCTCAACTACAACATGGAGCTGCGCTGGGACGGCATCCCTTCGCTCGCCGAAGCCATGAGGATGCTCAGGGAACAGGCGATCCGCACGCCGCCCCCGCAGTGGGTGCGCGTCATCGGCGGTTTCAACGAGTACCAGTTCGTCGAGAAGCGCTTGCCCACGCTCGCAGAGCTCAATGCGGCAGCGCCGGAGACGCCCGTGTTCATTCTGCGTCTGTACGACCGGGCGCTGCTCAACCGCGCCGCGCTCCGCGCCGCCGGAATCACGAAGGACACGCCGGATCCGCCTGGCAGTCTCATCGAGCGCGACAAGCGCGGAGAGCCCACGGGGATGCTGATCGCGAAGCCGAACGCGACGCTTCTCTATGCGACCCTCGCCAAGGGCCCGAAGCTCCCACTCGAGGATCAGATAAACTCGACCCGGCACTTCATGCGCGAGCTGAACCGGCTCGGCGTGACTTCGGTGATCGATGCCGGGGGCGGCTTTCAGAACTACCCACAGGACTACGAGGTGGTCGAGCGCCTTGCGCGCGCGAACCAGTTGACGGTCCGAATCGCCTATAACCTTTTCACCCAGAAGCCGAAAGAGGAGCTCGCGGACTTTCAGGGTTGGGCAAGGATCGTGAGGCCGGGGCAGGGCAACGACCTGTACCGGCACAACGGTGCAGGCGAGATGCTCGTGTACTCCGCGGCCGACTACGAAGACTTTCGCGAGCCGCGCCCGGAGATGTCGCCGGACATGGAAAGGGATCTCGAGCGCGTTGTGCGCCACTTGGCGCAGGTGAAATGGCCGTTCCGCCTGCATGCGACCTACGACCAAACGATCGGCCGCGCCCTCGACGCGTTGGAGCGAGTGAACCGCGACGTGCCGTTGGTAGGCACGCATTGGTTCTTCGATCACGCGGAGACCATCTCGCCGAGGAACATCGACCGGGTAATGGCAATGGGTGGCGGAATCGCCGTGCAGCACCGAATGGCCTACCAGGGCGAGGATTTCGCGGAGCGATACGGCAAGGAGATGGCCGCCAATGCGCCGCCGCTCAGGCGGATACTCGAGGCAGGGGCACCGCTCGGTGCGGGCACCGACGCCACGCGCGTGGCGAGTTACAACCCCTGGGTCTCGCTCCACTGGCTGGTCAGCGGACGGACGATCGGCGGGTGGACGATGTATCCACCGCAGAACCGGCTTGACCGCACTACGGCGTTACGCCTGTGGACCGAGGCGAACACCTGGTTCTCCAACGAGGAAGGGAAGAAAGGCATGATCAAGGTCGGACAGCTCGCCGACCTCGCGGTGCTCTCCGCGGACTACATGACCGTTGCGGAGGAGGCGATCAAGAGTCTGACTTCGGTCATCACGCTGCTCGGCGGAGACATCGTCCATGCCAGTGAGCCGTTCCGCGATCTCTCGCCGCCGCTGCCCGCTGCCAGCCCGGACTGGTCGCCCGTGAATCGCTTCGGCGGCTACTACGAGCCTGAGGCGGGAACCGGCGAGGGCCACACGGGTGCGACCCATACGGTCGCAGCCGCGCACACGATGTGCATGGCGCATGAGCGATCACCGCAGCACGCAGGATTGTCGCTCGCGTGCGGTTGCTGGATGGCCACGTAATCAAGGGTTAGACAGTACTGCGCGTCAACCCTTTAGAAGGTCGGCGAGCGTCGATACAGCAACATCCAGTTCTGCTTCCGTGTTGTAGTAGTGCGGCGACAGCCTCAGAACCGAGGCGCGCTGCTTCTCGTCCATGTCGATTACACCGTCCTCTCTGCACGATGCGCTCGTATTAACGCCGAGCGTGCGGAGTTGCTGGACGAGCGCGGACGAGTCGCGGTCAGTGGCGACCGTCACGATGGCGCTCGTTTCGGTACCTCGATCCATCAGTTGCAAATTCTCGATGGTGGCCAACCGCTCGCGCAGCGCCCGGGCCAACATCTGCGTGCGGTGCATTGCCGCTGTACCTGCCTCAAGGGTGTAACGTGCAGCTACGCCGAGACCCAGGACGAGGGCATACGCGAATTCCCAGTTCTCGAAGCGGCGCGCGTCGTCGGTCAGCTGAAAGTCATCCGACGCAATCCATGCCGCGCCATGCATGTCGATGTACAGCGGATATGCGCCGCGCTGCAGGGCCCGGTCGCCGACGTAGAGGAATCCGATTCCGCGTGGTCCGCGTAGAAACTTGCGTCCGGTAGCGGCCAGAAAATCACAGCGCAGTGTCCGGACGTCGACCGGGAGCTGCCCGACGACCTGGCATGCATCGACGATGTAAGGCATGCCGAGCGACTCGCAGATCGCGCCGACTGCGTGCGCATCCTGCACCGTTCCGGAGTTCGTCGGCACCCAAGTCAACGCCACCAGTCGACAGCGCGGATGATCGGCGAGACGCGCGACGCTTGCGGGATCGACGCCGCCCTCGGGGAGGTCCTCGGCCCGCACGATCTCTACGCCGCAGCGGCGGGCCAACGACAGGTACATCAGCTGATTGGATGGGTAGTCCAGTCGCGTCGTAACGATGCGATCGCCCGGGGCGAAGTCGAAGCTCGACAGCGCTTGCGCGAGCGCCACCGTTGCGTTCTCGACGATCGCCACGTTGTGTGCCGATGCGCCGACCAAAGCTCCCAGATGCGTGTAGCACTCAGCGATCGCGCTCTTCATTTCTGCCGCGGCTTCATAGCCACCGATCTGTGCTTCACTAGACAAATGCGTAGTCATGGCATCGACGACGCTCGCGGGCGGCAGCGCCGCGCCCGCATTGTTCAGATGCACACGCTCATGGCACCCCGGCGTTTGGGCGCGCCAGGCGTCGAGAGTTTGTTGGAGCGTCATTTGCATGTGAAAAGGATTGTATATTCGAATCCGAGTTGACCTATGTTGGATACGGTTGGTCAGATGTCGCAACGAGCGCCCGCGGTGTTTGCGGGCCAATCATTGGCAATTGCAGCACAATGCATTACAATGCAATGCACGATGGAAAGCCAATTGACTATCCGCATCCCCAGCGACCTGCGGGAAGCCCTTGATCGGGCCAGCCGGCACACGGGTTTGAAGAGCTCCGAACTCGTACGGCAGGCGCTGCGGAGCTATTTGCAGACATCCACCAACCGGCAGCAACCTCCAGTCGAACGAGTTCGACACCTGGTCGGATCGCTCGAATCGGGTATACCGGATCTGGCTGAACGCCACCGCGAATATGTGATCGAGTCGCTGAGCCGTGGCCGGTGAGTTGTTGCTGGATACCGGAGCACTCGTCTCACTCCTTGACCGAAGCCAAAGCCGACACGCCGTTTATACGGAGCACTTCGAGACCTGGTCCGGCGAGGTCGTTACCACCGAGGCAGTATTAACGGAAGCTATCCATCTGCTGGCTCGAGTACGCGGTGGTCCCGAAGCCTGTCTTGATTTTGTGCTGTCAGGGGGCGCTATCCTGGTTCCCACGAGCAACGCGTCTTTACGCAGAGTCCGTTCTCTTATAGAGCAGTATCGGGACCTACCAATGAATTATGCCGATGCGACGCTGGTCGCTCTGGCGGAAGACATTGGTACCAACTTGGTATTCACGACTGAACATCGAGATTTTTCTATCTATCGTATAGGCGGCCGACAAGAATTCACGCTCTTGCCGTCGTCATAGGCGAGTCATCGAAACGAACGTGTACGGAACTGCTGACGCCAGAAGTCATATGCGAGGTACGTCTTTGTCCGGTCTAACCCCAGTCGCTTCAGCGAGAAGGTCTTCTCTATCGGCTCCGCGAGATCCGGATTGAAGAATGCAGCAACGGTCCATTCGTCGAACGGTCTCTCTACTTTCATTGCGAAACAGGTCTGGATGTCGGTATCGAACAGATCGATCGGCGTTGCAGCCTCGCCGTACGACGGAGTGATCTTCCTCAGTATATCGAGCTTGTACGGATCGAGCTGAACCAGACGGTCACCCGACATCATGTTCCCGCCGCCGGCAAGTGACACGCTCTTGATGAAACGGCGCCGACTCAGTGAATCATTGATCTGGTTCCCCGCCATTTGAGACCTCCAGCAATGCACAGGCAGCGGCTGTACCCTGAGATCCGTATTCAATCGCCGGTTCGCCGTGCTGACCCCTCTCGGGCGATAAACTCTACTATTTTCCCGGATCGTGCGCGCTGGCCGACCACATCGCCCTCGAGTGGGCCGGCGCTCGTGAGAATCACATAGACTCGGACGGCATGCGGAAGGTGCGCTCCGTTTAGCCAGGAATCCAACCGCCCATGCTCAGTTATCGCCACGCGTTTCACGCCGGCAATTTCGCCGATGTGCACAAGCACGCGGCATTCGTGCTCGGCATCGAAGCCCTGCGCCGCAAGCCCGCGGCGTTTTGCGTGCTGGACGCCTACGCCGGCGCGGGCGCCTATTCGCTGGCCGGGGCGGCCGCGCTGACCGGCGAGTGGCGCGACGGCATCGGAAAGGCGCTGGCCGCCGCCGACCCGCCGGATGCGCTGCTGCCGTACCTGCACCGGGTGCGCGCCGCGAATCCGCCGGAGGCACTGGAAAATTATCCCGGCTCGCCTGGGCTCGCGGCCGCCCTGCTGCGCGAACGCGACCGTCTGGTCTGCCTGGAACTGCATCCGGCCGACCACCGGTTGCTCAAGGCGTACTTCGCAGCCGACCGAAAAGTGCAGGTTCATCGTCGAGACGCTTACGAAGGCCTGCCCGCGCTGCTGCCGCCCGCGGAAAGGCGCGGCCTCGCGTTACTCGATCCGCCGTATGAGCGCCGCGAGGAATACGCCGAAGTGCCCGCCGCGCTGCGCCGCGCGTATGCGCGTTGGCCGGGGGGAAGTTATCTAATGTGGTATCCGCTGCTGGCGGGAAATCCGCATGAAGCACTGCTGGCGGATCTTGCCGCCGGCGACATTCGTCGGATCCTGGTGCAGGAACTGCGCCTGTTTCCGGACGCGCCGGGTCTACGCGGTTCGGGACTGGTGTGGATCAATCCACCCTGGCAGGCGGACACGACACTGCAACAGACCGGCGCCTGGCTGGTCGAGCATCTGGGCGCGCCCGGCGCGGCCGCAAGGCTTCAGTGGAGGGTCCCGGAATAGCGGCCTTGCCGGCGTCGGCGTGCCCAAAACAAGGGCAGCTCCAATCAATTTAATTGTCGGCTCCTGACCGCCAGTTGCCGGTGAGTGCTAGAATCGCGAGTGGTTGCAATCATCCGAGACTAACTGTTTTAGAGAACGGAGAGTGTCGATGAATATTCGGACCAAAAGCCTGGTCTGCGCAGCCGTTTGCGGAATAGTCCTGTTGCTCGGCGCTCCGGGCGTATTCGCCCTGACGCTCGCCGAGGTCGCAAAGCTCGTTGCAAGCGACACGGGTACTGGCAATGCATTCGGTGACCCCGTCGCGTTTAGCGGCGACACCGTTGTGATTGGCGCCCCACAGGACGGCGACTTCGGCGAGTTTAGCGGCGCGGCCTACGTGTTTACGCGGCTAGGCACGACCTGGACGCAGCAAGCGAAGCTCACGGCCAGTGATGCGGCCGAGTTCGATGAGTTTGGTGGATCCGTGGCGATCAGCGGCGACACAGTCGTGATCGGTGCCCCGCGAGATGACGACGCCGGCATGGATATTGGCTCGGCCTACGTATTTACGCGTACCGGCACGAGTTGGACGGAGCAGGCGAAACTCACGGCAAGCGATGCGGCGGAGAACGATCAACTCGGCAGCTCCGTGGCGGTCAGCGATGACACAGTCGTGATTGGCTCCACGCAGGATGACGACGCAGGCTCGGCATATGTTTTCACGCGTGCTGGCACGAGCTGGACGGAGCAGGCGAAGCTCACGGGAAGTGAGGTGGCCGAGAGCGATGCCTTCGGACTCTCGGTGGCAGTGAGCGGCGACACGGCGGTAATTGGAGTGCCTTTCTTGGACGGCGCGGGCGACGGTAGTGGCGCGGCGTATGTATTCACGCGTACCGGCTCGGACTGGACGGAGGAGGCGACGCTGACAGCCAGCGATGCGGCCGAGAACGATCAACTCGGCCGCTCCGTGGCGGTCAGCGGTGACACAGTCGTGGTTGGCTCCACGGAGGATGACGACGCGGGCTTTGCTAGTGGCTCGGCCTACGTATTCACGCGAACCGGCACGAACTGGACGGAGCAGGCGAAGCTCACGGCAAGCGATGCGGCCGAGTTTGATAGGTTCGGTGAATCCGTGGCGGTCAACGACGATACGATTGTGATCGGCGTACGCGACAAAGGCGATGCGGGCGGCCAGAGCGGCGCGGCGTATGTGTTCACGCGTATCGGCACGAGCTGGACGGAGCTGGCGAAGCTCACCCCAAACGACGGGGTCCCGTTCGATCACTTCGGAGACTCCGTGGCGGTCAGCGGCGACACAATCGTGGTTGGTGCGGCTGCTTCGGGTTTTGGCGGCTCGGCCTATGTCTTCTCCTTGGTAACTTTTGTGACTGAGACGGAACTCGACCTCAAGCCATTCGCAAGCCCCGGGAAACCAAACAATATCAGGCTACCTGGCGAGCGGGATGACCTTGTCAAAGTCGCGATTCTGAGCACAAACGTCGCCGATGGCGATTCGGACGATTTTGACGCCCTGCAGGTTGACCCGAGAACCACTAAATTTGGGCCGAACGGCGTCCCTGCAAAACCTAACTGGGTCAGAGTTCGAGACGTGGATGGTGATGGCGATATTGACTTGATTCTGCGCTTCAAAAAACGATTGACAGGCATTACGTGTCAACACGCCAGAGCGACCTTGACTGGTGAGACCTACGATGGTGTTCTGTTCAGAGGTTCGGACTCTGTCAGGCCGTTTCCCTGCCGCTGAAAGCCTTCCGGCCGACTTGGATCACGGGGCAACAATATCGGCTTCTGACCGAAAGGCGCTGCGGAGGCCGGCCTGGATTCTGTCGTGAACAATAGTTGCTTCGGATGATAGCGGACGCTCAGAAACGTAGCGAAAGGTCCTTTCCGGTCACATCGTCTACACTGGCGTGAAATTTGTGTAATGCTGTCGTCAACTGTTTGTCACCGCGCGCTCAGGTGCAGGCGGTGCTGAACAGCGACTCCGTAGACGACCACCGCGGCCAATACGAGACCGATGAGCCCTACGCTGCCCGGCACAGTGATGACCGGGGCCGCCAGCGCCGACGCGACGGCAGCGAACGACGCGCCCAGCTTGAGGAAAGCGTCGCCTCTTTTGTAGCCGTCTTCAGCAACGCCCTCGATCAGTGAGATAGTCAAAAGGAATGCCGTTACCGCCGCGGCAACCACGATCGCGACGCCCCAATCCGCCAATGCAATGTGTCCGCCATCGGTGAGCCAGGCGACGCACAGGGCCAAACCGGCGCCTGTTGCCGCGATCGCGGCAAAAACGAAATAATGCAAATAGCCCCATAGATACTGCGACTTCCTGGTGCGCTCGGGGGCTCGACCCGTGCTGAAGTCAAAGTAGATCCACCACAATGAAAACACGATTACCAGGCCGCCGACGGCGAGCGCCAACAGCGGGAGGACCTCAACTTTTGCTTTGATCGCCTCGCCGACCGCAACCGTCGCGGCGGCGATTGATTCTCCCAGTACGATGACTGTAAACAGGCCGTAGCGCTCAACGATGTGGTGACGGTGGCCGCCCATTCGGGCGTCCCAACCGGAGACGTAAGGCGTCGCGATGTCCGCGGCGAACCAGATAACGAAGACGGGCAGCCTCCATTCGGGAGGAACCCACAGGAACAGTATCCATCCGACCTGGTTTATGGTCGCCAGCACGATCATTTTACTGGCGACGGGCCGCCATGTCGGGTCACCGGTTCGGAACACGCGATACCACTGCGCTACGTAGGCCAGACGCATGACGACGTAAGAGATGACGACGACACGGAAATCGAGCTGGAAAATCCGCGGCACACCGGCCGCCAATCCGAGCGAGCCGGCGATCATTACCATCATAAGCAGCCGATATGGGACATCATCGGTGTCGAAGACGTTGGCGAACCATGTAAAGGTCATCCATGCCCACCAGATAGCGCCAAATACAACCAGGTAACTGATCAATCCGCCGCCGGGATCGCCTGCTGCCAGCGAATGTTCCAGCTGGCTCGCCGCTTGCGCCACGGCAACGACAAACGACAGGTCGAAGAACAGTTCGAGCCAGGTCGCCTGGCGATGCCCCTCTGCATGGCTTCGGGCAACCATCGGCTTGCGCCAGGGTTTGGCTTGCAGCATCTCGAGATCGCATCCGGTTGGGCAGCCGGTAGTTTACCAAGCTGGTAAGGCAACGCTAATCGGACGAACTGGACGCCTTCGTTGCGGGACGCGACTCGTACGTCTCGTCATCACCGCCGAAATGCACTATAAGATTACAACAACAAGTGGACGGTCTCGGCCCAGACAGTCGTTGTTCAAGGCACCGATGCGTTGGGTACGTTCCTGTGAAAACGGCGTACCAGTGGTATGGCATTGTCCGTTGGTTTCAAGCGCTCGAGTCGTCGCGGGTGGCAAACGTAACGCGAGGTTTTGGCCGAACTACCACGGTTCCGGCAAGTTTGTCGTGCCAACCTTGTTTCCGACCGTCGATCCCGACCCAAAGGAGCCCGAGAAATAATGGAATTGTCGATACAAAATAGCCGAGATACCTGCCCACGAATTGTCCGGTACTCGGTTTTCCGCCCGTTTTCGCATCGACGACCTTCGCCGATATCAGCATCTTCCCCGGGGTCGCCTGCCTCGATATCCAGAAGACCAGAACTGCGATAGCGGGAAATACCCAGCTCATGATGAGGTCCACCGGACCCTGGACGATGTCGGAACTCGTCCAGTAAGCTCTGCCGTAAACCAGGTGGAGTACGGGGGCCGAGATCATCAGTACCAGTATGGAGTCGACGATCGACGCAGCTACACGCGCCCAGAAGCCGACGTATTCAAATTCTTCCGGTTCCAATTCTGGCTCTCCTCGATTGGCTCTGTGAGCATCGTGAACTCATGCGTGAGAGAAAGGTGGCAATGTAAGGAGCGAGTGATGCACCCATGCAACTCATGCGCCGGCGACGGGCTGCGACGTTTAGCACGCCTTAACGCCGATGAACCAGGGGTCGCAGCGATACGGTGCGAGAGTCAGCTTGCAAATCGATATCGCGAAACCTATGGAGATAATCAATGAATACTTCGACAACCTCGCTCACCCTCACGGGTGTGGTCCCCGCCGTTTGTGACGCTGAAGCCGGCCAACAACACAGCAGAAGGTCCGAGCTCGCCCAAGCGAATCCTTCAGCGGGTGTTGGACCTTCAATGGGATCATCAGATGAAACTGTTCCTGTTCAAACAGTGTTTCCGCCACCCGATCAAACTCTGAGCAGGCAGGAGTTTTCCGTGCGCAAAGGCAGGACCAGATCAGAAACGCGGCCGATATGCCAGTCGTTCTCTGTTGGTTCGATAGTCGTTTGCAACAGGATGTTGATAGGCTTGTTCACGTATTGGCCTCAGTGTGGACAGCAATGTCGTCCCGACGTCACTTCCTTCCACGCAGCGCAGTAGTCGCAGCATACCGGTAGCTCCTTTATGACCGCTACACCGCGATAGGTGGTGGGATGAGCGTCGCGTCCCGCCAAAACAGATCGGCGACAATGACGCTTTCGGCGCGAAACTCGATGCCGTCGGGCGGGGACTCGCCGACCAACTCCAGATCAACGGCCCTTCCCGTCAACGTGTGCAGCTCGCGAGCCCATGTCTGGCTGTTCGCGACCCAGGCGGGGTAGACGTCATCGCTGTCGTGAGTCGGCTCGAGTGAAACAACGACCCGAAGCGTTTGCGCGTCCCTGATACCCCACAAACGCTGAACATCGGGATGGGCGTCATACCACTTTGCAAGCGCCAAAGACTCGGCCGTGATGTTTCGCGGTGCGGTGACGGAGGGATCAAGGCTGAGTTTCATGCGGGCTACTCCTTGAACGGCGAATGCAGAAGAAATTGCGATGGCGTTCCGATGCTGAGCGCCCGAGGGCCTTCGGCCAGGCACGCAGAGCGCCTTGGTCGAGAGAGGGACGTTCATGCCGCGGAGAAATCATCTGTTTGACCAGCCACAGTACGCCTATTCATCGAACGGGGCGTTCAGCAGATAGTCTACCGTGGACGGAGCCTGGTAGCCGGGTACGAAGCGCTCTCCAAAATCGCGGGCAAAGTTGTCGTAAGTACTGTTTGGACGCGACTTCACGATTCCGCATACCGCATGGGTGAACCGCTGCTTCATCTCCAGCCGGGGAAATGCTTCGAGAATCGCCCCCATCTGGTCGTCGGTCAGTCTATCCGCGCCCTGGCCAGACCAATCCAGAATCGTGCCGGCTGTACACAATGCGACCTCGGGCTCTTTGTGCAAGGCTAGGGAGGGCGTGGAATTGAGGGCGACACCATCCCAGATCAACTGTGCCCGACGATCGTCGATTCCCAAGTCGAGCGCGAAGTCGCGTGCAGCATTCGCTCCTTCCACTTCGAACCGCAACGGCCCGTTGAACGTCTGCGACAATCCCAGATCGTGCAAGATAGTGGCAACCGCCAAAACCTCGGCATCATGCGGCGTTCGCTCGATTTCAGCGAAGGATACCGCGAAAAGCCAGGAGCGCATGACGTGATTGAACAGAAATGGCTCGGTGTACTCGCGTGCGTATGCCATGGCCTGAGCGACGGGCTCCGTATCGGGAACACGAACGCCTGCCAGCAAACAGGTCGGAGCAGCTGTCAAAAGCTTCGATTCGGTTGAGATCATGTCACCCTCCTGAGTCCCCGGACATCGCATCAGCAAGGAGATCGCGGCTGTCGGGACTGACACGGGCTCGGCGCCACGCGTTGGGACTCTCGCCTGCAACCCGCCGGAAGAGTCGGCTGAAATAAGCCTGGTCGGCCAGGCCGCACTCGAGTGCGATCTGGCTGAGAGGCGCGTCAGTCGACAGCATGAGCCCCTGGGCACGTTCCATGCGCCGTCGGATGACATACTCGAGTGGCGAGTCCCCGAAACTGTTGCGGAAGGTGCGACTGAAATGACATGGATTCAAGTGCAGGAGCGCGGCGAGATCTCCGCTCTTGATGGGCTTGTCGAGATTCGCTTCGATGTGCGAAGTCACTTTGCGGATCTGCCAGGGTGCCAATCCGCTCTTCATCCGCTCCCCTGCCCGCGTATCCGTCTTCTGCAGGGGTTGCAGAATAGCAGCGACTCTACTCAAACATTCCTCCGCGGAGTCGCGCTCGTCGTTGAGCGTGCTGCTCAGCGCCGTGACCAACTCGGCGATTATTGACCTCAATTGCCGTGGCGAAAGTTCGGGATCGCTCGTCACTTCCTGCAAGC
Source organism: Woeseia sp. (assembly GCA_040902105.1). Lineage (GTDB taxonomy): Bacteria > Pseudomonadota > Gammaproteobacteria > Steroidobacterales > Woeseiaceae > IDS-8. Next base: position 96,106 of record JBBDXW010000052.1, on the reverse strand, counting down.
CGGACGGCGGTCTTGTAGTCGAGGCCCTCTCAAGCGCTCGAGCTGCAACCGGCATGAGCGTCACCGCGATCGTCCCATGACGCGCGCTGGTCGAAACAAAACCGTTCTGATACATCTCACCTGCTCCAGTTGTACCCGCCGGAGGCGCGGCACGGCCTCTTCATCAAACGAAGAGGCCGTCCGTCGCGAATCACCCCTCAGCTTCGAAGAAACGCCAGCAGATCCGCATTGATCTGATCCTGGTGCGTAGCGGTCAGGCCGTGCGGGGCGCCGGGATAGTAGATGTCCTTCACGTTCTCGATCAGCCTGGCCGACTTTCTCGACGAATCGTGCACCGGGACGATCTGGTCGTCTTCGCCGTGCAGCAGAAGGGTGGGCACGTCGATCTTCTTCAGATCCGCGGTGAAATCGGTCTCGGAGAAGGCTTTGATGGAGTCATACGCGTTCTTGAGTCCGGACTGCATGCTCCAGATCCAGAACTGATCGAGAATGCCCTGAGAAACCTTCGCTCCGGGCCGATTGGCGCCATAAAACTGGATCGCCAGGTCCTTGTAGAATTGCGAACGATCCTTGGCCAGAGCCGCTCGCAGTGCGTCGAAGACTTCCAGGCCGAGACCTTCGGGATTCGCCGGAGTCTTCAGCAGTAAGGGCGGAACGGCGGCAATCAGCACGAGCTTCGCCACACGCTTCGTTCCATGCCGAGCCACATAGCGCACGACTTCGCCGCCGCCGGTGGAGTGTCCTACGAGGGTGGCATCCCGCAGATCGAGGGTTTCGAGGACGGCTGCCAGATCGTCGGCGTAGCCGTTCATGTCGTTGCCGGACGATGCCTGCTCGGACCGTCCGTGACCGCGCCGGTCGTGCGCGACCACGCGAAAGCCCTGCTGGGCGAGGAAGAGCATCTGGCCGTCCCACGCGTCGGCGTTGAGCGGCCAGCCGTGGGAAAAGGTGACGACGGGGCCCCTGCCCCAATCCTTATAGTAAATCTGTGTTCCGTCCTCGCTGGTAATCGCGTTCACTGTTTGCGTTCCTTTCGTTTGGGAAGGACGTACATCGTCGCGGCGGCTGGTTTGGGCCGCGCCGGCCGTACGATTTGAGTGTGAGGAAGTGTTCATCGTGCTCTCCAATACGGTTGTGTGGATCCAGTGTCGTGTCCCGATCAATTTGCCGCTGCTCGCTTCGCGCTACAAGTTCATCCGCGTTAAGGCGCGTTAAATGCCGCATAGACGTCGCGCGGCGCCGGCTCGCGAAGCGGCACCTTGCTTATTGGGGCAACAGAGCTATGCTCGGAAAAGGGGCGCGCTGAGTTGAGATATCACTGTGACGGATGGCTCGATTGGCGACCTCGGTTCCCACCCCGCGGGTCAAGTATCTTTTCATCACGACGGCATGGTGCCCGTCGACGAGCCCGGCCGGCAGCAGTTCCACGGTAGCGTCGCCTCGTTCGGACCTTTCCGGCTGTTTCCTGCGGAGCGCACCCTCGAGAAAAATGGCATTCCGCTCGTGTTGGGCAGCCGTGCTCTCGACATCCTGATCGTATTGGCGGAGCGCGCAGGCGAGATCGTCAGCGCCAGGGAGCTGATCGCCCGCGTATGGCGCGGCCTGGTCGTCGATCCGGGCAATCTCAGAGTTCACATTACCGGTCTGCGAAAGGCGCTCGGCGACGGGGAGCAACAAATTCGTTACATCGTCAACGTTCCGGGGCAAGGTTACTGTTTTGTTGCGCCGGTCGAGCGACTTACCGCTCAAGGTCCACCTGCGCGGACGGCGGAGTACCCCTGCGGCGCCGCCAGGAAGAGACTCCTCCTGCCGCCGGTGCTTTCCCGAATGATGGGGCGGGACGAAACGGTGCGCCGGATTGTCCATAACCTGATAGCCGATCGTTTCGTCACTGTTATCGGCCCGGGCGGAATCGGGAAAACGACGGTCGTTGTGTCTGTGGCGCACCTGATGCGCGAAGAGTTCGCGGATGCCGTGTGCTTCGTGGATGTCGGGGTCGTCACGAATCCCGTGCTGGTTCCGGCGACGGTCGCATCCACGCTGGGACTGACGATCCAGACGGCTGACGTCGTGCCGACACTGATGGAGTGCCTGAAGTCCCTGCGCATACTTCTTGTGCTGGACAACTGTGAGCACGTGATCGATGCGGCAGCCACTTTGGCGGAGCTGATCTTCAGGGAAGCTCAGAGCGTTCACATACTGGCAACGAGCCGCGAGGCGTTGCGGGTCGAAGGCGAGCGCGCGTACTGGCTGCCGCCGCTGGCCAGCCCGCCGCGGGGTTCCAGCATGAAGGCAGCTGACGTGCTGAAGTTTCCGGCTGTGCAACTGTTCATCGAACGGGCCGCGGCGGCTGGTGGCCGCTTCGAGTTGACGGATACGAACGCGCCGGCCGTTGCGGGAATCTGCGGCCGGCTGGACGGGATGGCGCTCGCGATCGAACTGGCGGCCAGCCGGGTCGGTAGTCATGGCATCACGGAAACCGCGGGCCTGCTGGCCGGCGGCCTCGGCCTGGACTGGCGGGGCCGCCGCACGGCCCATCCCCGCCACCAGACGCTGCGCGCATTGCTCGACTGGAGCTACGGTTCTCTCGGCGAGCTCGAGCGGATGGTTCTCCGGAGACTGTCGAACTTCGTCGGGACTTTCACGATAGAGGCTGTCCGTTCCGTCTGTTGCGAAAATATTTCGGGCGAGGCTCAGACCATTACGGCGTTCGACAGCCTGGTGGCAAAGTCCCTCGTATCGACTTCAGTCTCCGACGACAACGTCACGCGTTACCGACTTCTCGAGACAACCCGGGACTACGCGCTGGAAAAGCTCGAGCGTAGCGGCGAGCGCCAGGCTACGGCTCGGCGCCATGCGGCGTACTACGCCCAGCTGCTCGACGATGCCTGCGGCGGAGAAGTCGACCCGCATCAGGATAGCCGTGCCGTTTCCCTGGTAGAACACCTTGGAAACGTGCGTGCTGCTCTCGATTGGTGCTTTGGGCGTTCCGCAGCGATGCCCTCGAAGCGCAGCGTGGGAAACGCGTCTCGCGCCCCTGCCGACGCACCAACAGCGACCGACGTCCATGACGCTGCGCTGGGGGTTGAACTTGCGGCAGCCTCCGTACCCCTGTTCATGGAGCTCTCGCTGTTGAACGAATGCTACAAGCGAAGCATGTCGGCCCTGGCGATGCAGGACGATGCTGCGCGGGGAAGCCGGGTCGAAATGGTGCTCCAGGAGGCCCGCGCAATAACGTCGACGTGGACGCGCGGCAACGGGGAGGACGTTCGGGAAGCGATTGCACGAGGACTCACGATCGCGGAGCGGCTCGGCGAGACCGCGCACCAACTGCGGCTGCTGGTAGGCATGCACATGTTTCTCGTACGCGCCGGGAATTTTCGTGGGTCCCTTGTCGCTGCCGAAAGGCTGGACGCGGTGGCACGAAACGCAAGCGACGAGTCTTACATGATCATATCCGACTGGTTGCGTGGCTCATCCGAGCACTTCATTGGCAACCAGGCCGCCGCGCAACAGCATTTTCAGAAAGGATTCGCGCGGCCCGGCCCCCGAAATGTGCAACTGTTCGGTCTCGACTGTCGTGTTCGAGCGCTGGTGTCGTACGCCCGCGTTCTATGGCTCCGTGGCGCGCCGGACCGGGCGATGGAGGTTGCCAGAGAGGCGATCGATGAAGCGGCGCGGGCAAGCAAGCCGCTGAACGTGTGTTTCTCCTTCCTTTATACGGCTGCCGTATTCCTCTGGTGCGGCGACCTTGGGGCCGCGAATGACGTGCTCCAGAGACTGGTGGTGCACCCGAACTGGCGAGCCCTTCCTTCACTCCATGCAACAGGCCTCGCCCTCAAGGGCGAGCTTCTGGTCCGCCTCGGCGACGCGGAGCAGGGGATCGTGCTCCTTAGGCGCAGCCTCGAGGACATGAGATCGGACGAGCAGAGTATTCTGGCGGCTCGCGCGGCGTGCGCATTGGCCGAAAGCCTGGCCGATTCTGACCGACTGGATGAGGCCCGGGCCGTTGTCTGCGACGCAATAGCCGAATCCGCAGCCGACGAAGAGACCGTCGAGCTGCCCGAGTTGCTACGCATCAAGGGCTCCATTCTCCTTGCAGTGGCCGGGACCGACGAAACGGAAGCGGAGAATTGCCTGATGCAGTCACTGGCTTGCGCCCGCCGACAATTTTCGGCGAGCTGGGAGTTGCGAACCGCGATCACGCTGGCGCGGTTGCGAGCGAAGCAAGGTCGCGACGAGGAGTCCCGGCATCTGCTGTCATCCGTGTACGATCGTTTCACCGAAGGGTTCGAGACGTCCGATCTGAAAGCTGCCGCGCAGTTACTCCACGAGCAACACTGAGCGGTCAATCCAGTGCAAGTGACATAAAGGCTCGTCAAGAAACCGACGTGGCGATCGCCGATTCTTGTTCCACCGAATGGCTGGCTACCGCTGGTCCTGGTTTGCAGAGGAAAAGGGAGAAAGACATGAAAATCGTAGTTATCGGTGGTACCGGCCTTATCGGATCGAAGCTCGTGACCAAACTTCGTCAGCTCGGCCATGACGTGCTCGCGGCCTCCCCGGACTCGGGCGTCAATACGATTACCGGCGAAGGTCTGAGCGAAGCGCTCGCCGGGGCCCGAGTCGTCGTCGACGTAGCGAATTCACCTTCGTTCGAGGACGCGGCGGTCCTGAAGTTCTTCGAGACCTCGGGCCGCAACCTCCTCGCCGCGGAAGCGGCAGCCGGGGTAGGACATCACGTCGCGTTATCCGTTGTCGGATCCGACCGGGCTCAGGATAGCGGCTACCTGCGCGCGAAGGTTGCCCAGGAAAACCTGATCAAGAATTCGTCGATTCCCTACACGATCTTACGGTCGACACAATTCTTCGAGTTCATGGACCGCATCGCTCAATCCGGCTTTGATGGTGAAAGTATTCGTGTTTCGCCTGCTCTGGTGCAGCCGATCGTGTCCGACGACGTCGTTTCTGTCCTGGCCGAGATCGCGATTGGCGCGCCCGCCAACGCTACGATCGAAGTCGGCGGACCGGAACGGCTGCAGCTCGACGAAATCGTGCGGCGCGTCGTGAGCGCTGGCGAGGACGCGCCGCCGGTCGTTGCGGACGCTCGCGCGCGTTACTTCGGCGCAGTGCTGGACGATCGGACGCTTACACCTGATGAAGACGCGCTGCTCGGCACGACGCGCTTCGAGGAGTGGCTGAACGAAAGAGGCACGCGGTCATCCCCGGCACAGCCGTCGGCTCCGAAGGGCATGGCGTCGGCTGCGCGGTGACCGATCGAGGGTTTTGAGAGCCTGCTCCGGAATCCATCCCTTCCCGGCCAGCGACACGCGCCGGCCGGACCTTGAGGTAGAAGGCCGATGAAACTTTACTATTTTCCCGGGTCGTGCGCGCTGGCCGGCCACATCGTCCTCGAGTGGATCGGTGTCCCGTACGAGACGGTCCGGATGAAACCTGAGGACGTCAAATCTGCGCAGTACCTGGCTTTGAATCCGGAGGGAGCCGTCCCGTTGCTGGTGGACGGCGACTTCACGCTTACGCAGAACGTGGCGATTCTCGCGTATCTCGCTGACCAATATCCGGACGCGCGACTTTTCGGCGACGGCACGCCGCGAGGACGCGCCCAGATCCTGCGCTGGCTCGCCTTGTTGAACTCCGACGTCCATCCGGCCTTCAAGCCAATCTTTGCGCCGGCACGCTTCCTGCCCGACCAGGAGCTTGCAGGTCCGCTTGCCAATGCCGCCACCCGCAACATTCGTCGGTACTTCGGTTTGCTCGATAAGCGACTCGAGGAGCGCAGGTGGCTTGTCGATGAGCGATCGATTGCCGATCCGTACCTCTTCGTCATGCTGCGCTGGGCGATTCGCCTCGAGATCGGCCTTGACGGATACAAGAACCTGTCGCAGTTCGTCGAGCGTATGTATGCAGACCTTGGAGTCCGTGCGGCGATCATCGCCGAAGAAGGTGAAATGATTCAATTTGATTCAGGAGCGAGGGCTTGACGATGGCAACCTCGAGATACTTCGCAGCACTGCTGGTTCTCGCTTGCGGAACCCTCCCGGCACAGCAACCGGCCGCAGCCTTGCCGCCGGTGGTTGCTTCATTGCTCTCCAGGGAACTGCAGGACATACCGGGCAAGGAGATGTTGATGATCACCGTCGAATACCCTCCCGGCGGCGCCGACCCTGTTCATCGACACGACGCGCATGCATTCATTTACGTGCTGGAGGGCTCGATCGTCATGCGGGTCAGGGGCGGCGAACAGGTGACACTGACCCCCGGGCAGACTTTCTATGAGGGACCGGACGACCTGCACACGGTCGGACGGAATGCGAGCAGCACCATGCCTGCAAAGTTTCTCGTCCTGCTCCTGAAGGACATAGGTGTTGCTCCCGTGTTACCTGTGGAGTAGTTGGGTTGCCCTCCGTCCGTCGCAACAAAGACGACGGGTGCCAGGTCATCGAGGCTGTTGTAATGAGGCGTGCTCTTTCCACCCGTTCGGGTACGGGACAAACTCACGTCGGCGTGGCGTCCCCATGAAAGCCGACCAACAACACGACGACGCGACGGGCGGCGGCTTCATGCGGTCTTGCGCGCGTACAGATAGCCCGCCAGCGGGGTAAGCTATTCTCCAACCGCGCCGCACTAACGCTAGAGGCAATCTTACGAAGATCGTGCAGCCGCTGCCCGTGCGTATTCTCGTTGACCCCGGACAGCCCGTCGCCAGTCGCTAGCGGCGTGGAGCGCCGCCGCGCGGCGCCGTTAGTTTTTGGGTCCCCAAACGTATTAGGGGCAATGGGCGGGGAGGACGCAGATGTCGAACTCCGATGCGCGGTATTTCAAGGGCTTGATCGAGCCGCACCTCGACGCCTTATTTCGCGCCGCGTTCAGGCTCGCGCGAAACAGGGCGGATGCAGAGGATCTCGTGCAGGAAGCATGCATCCGCGCTTATCAGCGCATCCCGGAGTTCGACGAATCGCGCCACGTCAAAGCGTGGCTATTGCACGTGCTGCACAACGTGTTCATCGACGGTGCTCGTCGTGCGCGACGCTCTCCTGTCATGAGCCTCGGGAATGGCACGGATCCTGTGAGGTCGTCGCCGTGCACGGACCCGGGCCCCGAGGAGTCGGCATGCACGTCCCAGCGAGAAGAGCAATTGCAGTGCGCCTGGTCGAAGCTCGAACCAGGCCAGCGTTCGCTGCTTGCGCTGCGCGCTGAGGGATACAGGTTGTCAGAGATCGCCGAAATCACTGGCCTTGCTATCGCTGTACTCAACGCACGGCTCTACCGGGCCCGTCAGAGCTTCGCGCGGTACCTGAAGGCAGAGCAGGCGAACGAGCCAGAAAATCGAAGGGAGATCGCCAAATGAACTGTCAGGAGATCAATTACCTCCTCGACGCAAACTCGCCCGAGGAGCTCAGCATCGGTGAAAAACAAGCCGTAGATCGGCATTTCGCGTCGTGCCGGGCGTGCCGTGAGGCGTGGGCGGCTTATCGCGAGGTCTCGGCGCTGCAAATTCCGCTGCCACCGCACGACTGGCACTCGCGAATCACAGCCGCGCTTGCTCCAACCGAAGTGCATGCTATGCGGCAGTCTCTGATCGTCGGGGGCGTCCTCGCCGTCGGCGCAGCGGTCGCGGTCGCGGCCGCGGTGGCGTTTCGGGTCGGGGACGGCGCGTCGCGACTTGCACAGCGTCTGGAGGAGCCGCCGCCCGTCGCGGCGCCGGTATCACCCGCCAGGCAGGAACCCGCGGCGGTGTCCGCGAATCGAGTCGAGAATGCCGCGAGCGCCGAAAGTCCGAGCCAGCCGAGCGACTCGACGAGCCGTGGCACCGAGTACACACTCGATCCGAACAGCATCGTCGTGCTACCCGTTCCGAATCGTGAGTTCGATCCGCGGCAGGAGACGTTATTCATCCAGTTGTACGAGGAGCTTCTGCGGCAACTCCAGGCGGTTCCGGGCTTGAATGTTGTGCGGCGGGAGCTCGTGGATCCGTTCGTGGACTCGGGGACCCCGGAAGAAGAGATCGCGCGCGAGCTCGGCGCGGCCCACCTCGTCGTGCTCTCGACGACTCTCGACGAGGCCGTGATGCTGATCATCACGCTTGTCGACGCCACGACGGGTGCACAGATTGGATCCACGGGTTTTGCACCCCCGCTCGGCGCAAGGTGGCCGGCGGAGCTACCGTCTGACGTCGCGCGTGTCGTCGACTTCATCAGGGGCATGTGGACGCCGTTCACGCCCGCCGAGCGACAAGCGGCCATCGCGGAGGCGCGCGCGATCGTCCTGAACGCCGCACTGCGACCCGCCGAGCGCGTCGAGGCTTTGGGCAAGCTGCCGCAGACTCCGGAGGCGCGGACCGACGCGGTGGTCGCGGCCGCCGTCGAGCTCGCGACGATCGCTCCAGAGCTGCGTGTCTATATCTGGCGTGCCATGTACGGCGTCGACAATCCGTACCTGATTGAGCCGCTGCTCAACTCCCTTGCCTACGACGCCGCTGACCACAGGCGCCGCGCGGCGGCGGACGCGCTCGGCACTTTCATCGCCGAGCCGCGCGTGAAGGCGGCATTGGAGCAAGCGCAAGCGAGCGACGCATCGCAGGCCGTGCGCGAAGCTGCCCAACGCGCGCTGTCAACCGATGAGGAACGCGAGCAGCTCGCGCTTCAGACGTTGCTCGACGAAACGTTGCCTGCGCAAGAACGTCTGCTTGCCACGATGCTAATCACCGGCCGTCACGTTAAGGAGGTCTCGCTGACGGACGAAGCGGCTCGAGCGGTGTTCGACATCGGTGAAAGATCGAGCGACCCGGACATCCGCGCCATGGCGTGGGGCAAACTGGGCCGTAGCCGTGTCGACGATCCGAGCTTTACGGGCGTTCTGCTCGATGACCTCGCGAATCATTCGAGCGACTCAGTGCGTCAGATGGCTGCGAACGCTCTCAAGCAATACACCGACGATTCCTCGGTGCGTGCGGCGTTGGGGCAGGCGGAGAGCGACCCGTCGTTCGAAGTCAGGCACGCCGCACGCAGGGCGCTCGGGAAGGTGCCCAACTGACGATGCGTCGCAGTCCAGACGCTGAACGTCTTTCATACGGTCCTGAGTTACTGCGGGAGATGTGCGTAAAAAGGTGTATTGGCCGATAAAGGCTTTCTCATGAAGATCCTGCGGTTTTTGCGGCCGCGGTTCAGGAACTCTCACCGGGAACCGGTTGACAGGCTGTCCGACACTGTGGCGCGGTGCGTCTGATACGAGTCCCTCCGATACAGAGTGTCGAGAGGAGGGGGCGAGAGAAGAGTCAGACGAGAACGGCGGTCGGCCACGAATCGGCTTTTCGCCGGATCTGCGACAGCCAGCTCCGCAGCGATGTTCACGAGGTCGGCGAGGGAACGCGCCTTCATCTTGCGCATCACCTTGCCTCGGTGTGCCTTGACCGTGATCTCGCTGATCCCGAGCTCGCCGGCCACTTGCTTGTTCAGGAGTCCGGAGACCACCAACTCCATAACTTCCCGCTCGCGACCGCTGAGGGACGCGTGGCGGTCCCGGAGCGTCTGCATCTCCTCCGCCCGCGTCAGCGCCGTGCGGCTACGCTCCAGCGCCTGCCGAATGGCGCGCAGCAGCACGTCGTCGTCGAATGGCTTCGTCAAGAACTCGAGCGCTCCTGCCTTCATTGCGCGTACGGTCATCGGCACGTCGCCGTAGCCCGTGATGAAAATGATCGGCATGTCGATCCGATCGCCCGCGAGGCGCGTCTGTAGCTCGAGGCCATTCAGGTCAGGCAGCGTTACGTCGAGCACCAGGCAGCTCGGGGCAGGAACTCGTGGGCGCGCGAGGAATTCCCGTGCGGACCCGAACGTCTCCGGTTGCCAGCCTGCGGAGCAGATCAGCAACTCCAGCGCCTTGCGCACTGAGCGGTCGTCGTCGACGACGAACACGACTGGTGTGAAGTGGGACACAGGTGACCTCCTCGATCTCTGGTAAGGAGTGTTCCGTTGCCTTATCTGTACTGCGCTCCTCCGACCCTGAAACATACTGGGGCATCGAGGGTTTCGCCGCTACTACCTCTTTCCATTAGATGCGTGCTCCGGGGATGCGGTCGCGGAAACACGATCGCACACGAGGTCGCGCCATTCATCGTTGCGCATGACGCGAGTGCGTGATCGGTACGTCGAGCGTTGCGGCCATTCGCACGAGCTCCGGAAGGGATTCGGCCCCCATCTTCTTCATGATGTTGCTGCGATGGATCTGGAGCGTGGTCTCGGAGATGCCGAGCTCTGCCGCGGCCTGTTTGTTGAGGAGGCCGCTCACGACTAGAGGCAGCACCTCCCGCTCGCGCGGGGTGAGGTGCGAAAGACGCTGAGTCAGCTCGGCGAGCTCCGCTCGTTTCCGCCGCGCGTCGCGATCCTGCGCGAGCGCTGCGTGGATCGCCCGTATCAGGTCCTCTTCGCGGAACGGTTTTGTCAGGAAGTCAACTGCGCCCGCCTTGATCGCGCGCACGGAGCTAGGGATGTCCCCGTGTGCCGTGAGGAACACGATCGGCGGGTGACTCTCTTGCGCGGTTCGGCTTTGAAAATCCATTCCGTTGATGTCCGGCAGCTCCACGTCGAGGATCAGGCAGGCCGGCACATCGGGCTTCGGATACGCGAGGTAATCGGTTGCTAGGCCGAATGTCGCGACGTTCAGATCAAACGTCGACAAAAGATCGGATAACGATTCGCAGATGCGCCGGTCGTCATCCACGATGAAGACGATGTGGTCTTGCGAGCTCATCCGGAGGCCCCGAGGAACCTGCGGCGTTCAAGCACGTTGAGCAGGTTTTCGAGGCGGATCGCAGTTCCCCATCCCCGTCCTGATTTGTGGTGGTCGTCGGCGTCGATCATGCTGGGTGTCGACCTGGAGGTGCCGACCGATATCATTGTGTCACTCGGCTGCCGTCTTGACCAGACTCTCGATTTTGGTGCCGATCGGATCAGCAGGGGAGAGGCCAGCGCAAGTATCGATCAATACCAAGGTATCGATCGATACCATCGTGCAATTCCGGCGGATCCCCGCATCTGTTGTGATGCCTCACGGGTTGTGAGCCCCTGCGGGCATACACGAACCCAGCCAACCGTTGCCAAGGAATTCGTCATGCAAGACACAGCGGGCATCAATCGCCGTAGCTTCTGCGGGGCAGCAGCAACCGTTGCTGTGGGCTCACTGGGGCTCTCGGCTCTTATTTCACAAAGGAGTCAAGCCATGAATTCAGCTGCAGAACAAACAGTCAACGCGAAGACTGCCATTCGTCCTTTCAAGGTGAGTTTTCCGAAAGCGGAACTGACCGACTTGCGCAAGCGCATCAACGCGACCAAGTGGCCTGATCGGGAAACGGTCGCGGATGCATCGCAAGGCGTGCAGCTGGCGACGATTCAGAAGCTCGCGCGTTATTGGGGCACGGAGTATGACTGGCGTCCGTGCGAGGCGAGGTTGAACGCGCTGCCGAATTTCATCACCGAGATCGACGGGCTGGACATTCATTTCATCCACGTCCGTTCGAAACACGAGAATGCGCTGCCGGTCATTGTCACGCACGGATGGCCGGGCTCGGTCACCGAGCAGTTGAAGATCATCGAACCGCTGACCAATCCCACCGCGCATGGCGGGAGCGCAGCCGATGCCTTCCATGTCGTGATCCCGTCGATGCCGGGTTATGGCTTTTCGGGAAGGCCGACAACCACGGGCTGGGACTGCCCCCGCATGGCCCGCGCCTGGAACGTGCTGATGAAGCGCCTTGGCTACAGGCGATACGTGGCGCAGGGCGGCGATTGGGGCGCGCTCGTCACGGAGCAGATGGGTGTGCAGGCGCCTCCGGAATTGCTCGGCATTCACACCAACATGCCCGGCATCTTTCCAGCCGACATTGACGGGGCGGCCTTTTCGGGGGCGCCCGCGCCATCGGGTCTCTCAGACGATGAGAAGATCGCTTACGAACGTTTGCAGTTCGTCTATCAAAAGGGAATCGCCTACGGGTTCCAGATGGGGCTGCGGCCGCAGACGTTGTACGGAATCGCGGACTCACCCGTCGGCCTGGCGGCTTATTTCCTCGATCACGACGCGCGCAGCTATGAGCTCATCGCGCGCGTCTTTGACGGAAAGTCCGAGGGCCTTACGCGCGATGACATCCTCGACAACATCACTCTCACCTGGTTGACGAATACGGCGCTTTCTGGCGCCCGTCTCTATTGGGAGACTTTTGGCAAACTTGGGTATTTCAATTCCAAAGGCGTCTCCATCCCGGTTGCCGTGAGCGTCTTTCCTGACGAGCTCTATCCAGCTCCGCGCAGTTGGGCAGAGCGGGCGTTTCCCAAGCTGATCCACTACAACAGGCTCGCCAAGGGCGGCCACTTCGCGGCCTGGGAACAGCCGAAGATCTTCACGGAAGAACTGCGCGCGGGTTTCAAGTCCCTGCGCAGCTAGCGGAAGAGGGTTCCTGGAGCCCGCAGACATGGGTCTGCGGGCTTCTCTTCTGGACGTAGTCATTCGCGTGTGGCGACCGATACTTTCGTCCAATTGATTGCTCCCTCCCTGAGGCCGCATGGTCCTGCAAAGGAGGCCACCGGTATGTCAAGAACGCCCGGTCCTCAACCGCCGTCGCTTCTGCGGGGCTGCGACGGCAAGCGTGCTGCGGGCTCGCAGCTTTTGCTTCACAAAGGAGTCAAGCCATGAATGCAGCAGTAGAACAGACGGTCAGTGTGAAGACTGCCATTCGACCATTTAAGGTGAATGTTCCGGAAGCGGAACTGGCCGATATGCGTCGGCGCATCAAGGCCACGCGGTTGCCCGAGAAGGAAACCGTCTCCGATTTTTCGCAAGGCGTGCAACTCGCCTTCATTCAAGCGCTCGCGCGGTATTGGGCGACCGATTACAACTGGCGGCGGTGCGAGGCGCAACTGAACGCCCGCCCCCAATTCATCACCGAGATCGATGGGTTGGACATCCACTTCATTCACGTCCGCTCGAGACATGAAGATGCGATGCCGCTCATCGTCACCCACGGCTGGCCCGGCTCGCCGATCGAGCAGCTGAAGATCATCGATCCACTGACCAACCCCACGGCTCACGGCGGCAGCGCGTCGGACGCCTTCCACGTGGTGATCCCGTCGATGGCCGGCTACGGGTTTTCAGGCAAGCCCACGACGCCCGGTTGGGATCCCGCTCGCATGGCGCGGGCGTGGGTGGAGCTGATGAAGCGCCTCGGGTACAGCCGATTCGCGGCGCAAGGTGGTGATTGGGGTGGGTTCGTCACGAACCTGATGGCGAAACAGGCACCCCCGGAGTTGATCGGCATCCATCTGAACTTCTCCGGTGCCGCGCCCCCTGACGTTGCCAAGGCGCTTCAGTCCGGCGGGCCGCCGCCGGCCGGTCTCTCGGCTGAGGAGCAGCGGGCATACGACCAGATGGCGTTCCTTTACCAACACGTCCCTACGCAACTGATGATGGCCGCGCACCCGCAAACCCTGTACGGGTTGGCGGACTCACCCGTCGCCCTTGCCGCCTGGATGATCGACCACGACGTGGCCAGCTACGGGCACATCGTGAAACTCTTTGTCGATGGGGAGCCCTACGGCGACCTGACCCGGGACGACATCCTCGACAACATCACCCTCTCCTGGTTGACGAACACGGGCGTGTCCAGCGCTCGTCTCTATGTGGAATACAAGGGTGCCTTCTTCAACGACTACAACATCTCCGTTCCGGCTGCCGTAAGCGTCTTCCCTGAAGAGGTCTACCAGGCTCCGCGGAGTTGGACCGAGCGCGCCTACCACAATCTCATCCACTTCAACGAGCTCCCCAAGGGCGGCCACTTTGCGGCCTGGGAACAGCCGAAGCTCTTCACAGAGGAACTGCGTGCGGGATTCAGATCCCTGCGAAAGTAGTCAGGAGTTCGAGCGAAGCCCGCGGACAGTCGTCTGGGGGCTTTATTCTTGAGGAGCGTAGCCATGAATGCAGCTGTAGAACAGGTGAGCAGCGACAAGACAGCAGTGCGGCCGTTTCGCGTGGATGTTCCGGATGCAGAACTGACCGATCTGCGCCGGCGCATCAAGGCGACCCGGTTACCTGAGAAAGAACCGGTCACGGACCTGTCGCAGGGAGTGCCACTCGCGACGATCGAGAAGCTCACACGCCGTTGGACAAACGGATACGACTGGCGCAAATGCGAGGCGCGGATTAATGCCGTCCCGAATTTCATCACTGAGATCGACGGCCTGGATATCCACTTCGTTCATGCCCGGTCGCAGCACGAGAATGCCCTTCCGATTATCATCACGCACGGTTGGCCCTATTCAGTCGCCGCATTGCTCAAGATCATCGAGCCGCTGACCAATCCGACGGCGCACGGCGGCACGGCATCCGATGCTTTCCACGTGGTGATGCCGTCGATTCCGGGCTACGGATTTTCGGGAAAGCCGGCTTCGACCGGCTGGGGCCCCGAGCGCATCGCACGCGCTTGGGCGGTGTTGATGAATCGTCTGGGCTACACCCGCTACGTCGCGCAAGGCGGTGACTGGGGCGCGATCATCACAGACCTGATGGCGGCACAGGCCCCGTCGGGACTGATCGGCATGCACACGAACATGGCGGCCGTCGTTCCGCCGGAGATCGACCAGCGACTCTGGGCCGGCAGTCCGCTACCTGCCGGTCTCACTGCGGACGAAAAGCTCGCGTGCGACATGCTGGCGGCCGCGTACAAGAAGATTCACTACGCATCCTTCATGGCGTCGCGCCCGCAAACGCTGTACGCCATCGCGGATTCGCCGGTCGGACTGGCCGCTTGGCTGGTCGATTTCCCCTTCAGCGTGGACCTAATGGTGCGGATCATCGACGGTCTGCCGGAGAGCCTGACGCGCGACGACCTGCTCGACAACTGCACCCTCTGCTGGCTGACGAACACGGGCGTCTCTTCTTCCCGGCTCTATCGGGAGAACACCTTCAATTACTTCGCCCCCAAGGGCGTCAGCATTCCCGTGGCGGTGAGCATCTTCCCGGACGAGATCTACCTGCCGCCGCGGAGCTGGGCGGAGAAGGCGTATCCCCGACTGATCCACTTCAACAAGGTCGCCAAGGGCGGCCATTTCGCGGCCTGGGAACAGCCGAAGATCTTCACGGAAGAATTGCGCGCGGGTTTCAGGTCCCTGCGCAGCTAGCGTAGGAGGGCTCCAGGACCTCCGCTCTCAGCGCCCCGGCTCACCAGCCAAATGCGTTCGGCATGCAATCCTTGCGCCGGGGACAGACAGGGCGGTATCACATCTTCCCGTTAGATACGGCCGGTGATCCGGTTGTCACAATTCATCCCATGGCAAACAAGGACGTCCATGCATGACTGCCCGCCGGGCCTCAATATTGCGTTGGTCGATGACGATCAGCGGGTACTCGAATCGCTGAAGAACCTGCTGGAATCGGCTGACCATGCCGTTCGCCCGTTTGCCTCAGCCGCCGCGTTGCTCGCGAGCGGTTGTCTTCCGCAGATCGATTGCCTGATTTCGGATATCGGCATGCCCGGCATGGATGGGTTCGAATTGCTGCGCGCCGTTCAAACGGTCCGGCCGGAATTGCCGATCATCCTGATCACCGGACACCTGGACTTGCTGGACCAGGTGCCTCCCGTCGGCATGAGTCAGTACCGCCTGTTCAAGAAACCGTTCGACGGCGAAGAACTGCTCGCAGCTGTCGGCAAAATCGATGGCGGCCCGGGCACCTAGTCGTCCGAATCGAGCGTAGTATGCGGACTCTCATTTGCTGAAGACCGCACCCATCGTCCAGGAAGCGCAGGACCTCATTCTCTCGAACCTGTCGCCGGGGCCTGTGCAGAAACGGCTGGCGCTCTATGTCGTGCTCGGCATCCTGGCCGTCTTTCTGTTGATCACGCTCGGCCCGCTCGGGGAAGTTCAGACGAAGCCGGTCTCGGCCTTTGTTCCGGCCTACTTCATGGCGATGTTCGTGTGCGACACGATCACCGCCATCCTGCTGTTCGCCCAGTTCTCCGTCGTGCGCTCGCGCGCCATCCTGATCATCGCGAGCGGATATCTCTACACGGGGCTCGTGCTGGTGCCGTGGATCCTCACTTTTCCGGGGGTGTTCGGGCCGCAAGGCCTGCTGGGCGGCACGCAGAGCACCTCCTGGCTCTATTTTTTCCAGCACGCCGGCTTGCCTTTGTTCGTGATCGGCTACGCATTGTCCAAGGAAATGGATTCCGAGAATCGAGCCAGGCACGGCGCGCCGCGTGGAGCGATCGCCACCTGCGTCGGCCTGACGGCGGCGCTCGTGACGGCCGTAGCCATTTTCTGCATTGGAGGTCATGCGCTGTTGCCGCGCGTGGTGCTCGATTCGCTCCATCTCGGTCCGCTGTGGCCTTATGCCGCGGCGCCCGTCGCCTTGCTGAGCTTCGCTGCCCTCATCGTTCTATGGGCGCGGCGGCGCTCGATGCTCGATCTCTGGCTGATAGTCGTCATGTGCCTGTACACGATCGAAATTCCGCTCAGCTACTACCCCAATCCGGTTCGCTTCAGCGTCGGCTGGTACACCGTTCGCGTGATCGGTTTCATGTCGAGCTGTCTCGTCCTGATCGTCCTTCTGTACGAGATCGAGGCGCTCTATGCGCGGTTGCTCCGCGCGATCCATGCCGAGCGTCGCGAGCGCGTGGCGCGCCTGATGACCGGAGACGCGGTCGCCGCCTCGATTGCCCATGAAGTCAAGCAACCGCTGACGGCGATGACGACGACCGCCAGCGCGGGATTTCGCTTTCTGGATCGCTTGAGCCCCAATCTCGACAGGGCGAAGGAAGCCTTCGAGCAGATTGTTGCCGATGGCCATCGTGCTGCCGCGGTGGTCGGCAGCATGCGCGCAATGTTCAGAAATGACATCCGAAACCGGTCGATGCTCGACGTCAACGAACTCATCCGAGAGGCGCTCATGCTGGAAAGCACCGACCTGATGAGGCACAAGATACTGGTCCAGGCGGCGCCGAACGATCGGCTGCCCGCGGTGCAGGGCGATCGAATTCAACTGCAGCAGGTGTTGATCAACCTGATCACGAACGCGATCGATGCTATGGCCTCGACGGACGAGCCGCGGGTCCTCTGTGTCAGTTCCGATGCCTATGAAGGCGACGGCGTCATCGTGTCGGTCGCGGACACGGGGGTTGGCGTCAGCTCGCAGGACAGTGAACGGATATTCAGTCCGCTTTTCACGACCAAGTCCGACGGCATGGGCATGGGTCTTTCGATTTGCCGCGCGATCATCGACGCCCACCAGGGCCGGCTCTGGGTCAGCCCCAATTCGCCTCAGGGCGCTATATTCCAGTTCACCCTGCGCGCCAATGGCCCAGAGGCCGCCGGAGCCTGATTCGGGAGGTCGTACGTGTACCGATCGAACCGATACCTTCGTCCAATCGAATCAGTCCGGTGCGTTTGATCTGATCACGGCACAAGACGCAATGACCGTCGAGAGGAATCGAACATGTCTACCATGCCGCAAGTGAACAAAGTCGGAAAGGTCCTGTACACGGCCAAGGTGCACGCGGGTCTGAATCGTGACATGTCGAAAATCAGTCTGCCCCTGATTGGCGCGGTACTCGCTGGCGTTGTCGGAGCTTCAATCGTGACGATCGCCGCGAAGTATGAGTCGCCAGAGTCGACGGCGCTGGCGACCGTGCGGCTGCGTGACGAGGGCGGGTTTCCCACACTTTCCGGCGCAACCGACTGGCTCAACACGCCGCCGCTGACCACGGGCGACTTGCGCGGCAAGGTCGTCCTGATCGATTTCTGGACCTACACCTGCATCAACTGGCTGCGCACCGCGCCGCACATCCGCGCCTGGGCCGAGAAATACAGGGACCAAGGCCTGGTCGTCATCGGGGTGCATTCGCCCGAGTTCGAGTTCGAGAAAGACATCGTCAACGTCCGGCGCGCGGTGAGCGACTTGCCTGTCAGCTTTCCGGTTGCCGTGGACAGCGACCATGCGATCTGGCGCGCCTTCAGGAACCAATACTGGCCCGCACTCTATTTCATCGATGCAACGGGACGCATTCGCTACCACCAGTTCGGAGAGGGCGGGTTCGTGGAAGCGGAGCGCGTCATCCAGCAGCTGCTCGACGAGGCGGGGGCCGTCGGCGTCAGCCGGGAACTGGTGACGGTCAGCGGCGATGGCATCGAGGCTGCTGCGGATTGGGACAATCTGATGTCGCCGGAGAACTACCTGGCGCTCGGGCGCACCCGGAAGTTCGCATCCAACGGCGGCGCCGTACGGAACAGGCCGCGAACCTATGCCGCGCCAGGGCAGTTGCGGCTCAATCACTGGGCACTCGCGGGGAACTGGGCCATGCGGGACCAGGCCGTCGTGCTGCATGAAGCCAGCGGTCGGATCACGTATCGATTCCACGCGCGCGATCTTCACCTGGTCATGAAGCCGTCCGCAGCCGGAAAGTCTGTGCGCTTTCGCGTCCTGCTCGATGGGCAGCCGCCGGGCGCCGCGCACGGCGCGGACGTGGACGAGCAGGGCAACGGCACCGCAACTGAGCCCCGGCTGTACCAGTTGATCCGCCAACCCGGCGCCATCGGCGATCGACTCTTCGAGATCGAGTTTCTCGATCCGGGCATCGAGGCTTTTGCGTTCACTTTCGGCTAATCGGTTCGCCGGCGTGGCCCAGCGTCACGCTCGATCGCGAATTCACCGCATACAGGCTGAGATTCGTTCAGTAACCTCCGCGACTTCATCGGCCGTCGTTGCGCGACCGAGACTGAACCGGACGGCGCCCATTGCGACATCTTTGCTGATATTCATTGCCCGCAGTACGGGCGATACCTCGACTTTCCCTGAGTGACAGGCGGATCCGGTCGACGCAGCGACCCCGTCCAGAGCGGCAAGAATCTCGGCTCCATTGCGGCCGACAAAGGAGACGTTCACGGTGTTCGGCAGGCGCTGCTCGGGGTGTCCGTTGAGCACAACACGATCACCCAACTTTGCGTGGAGTGCATTCCAGAACCGGTCGCGCAGCCGGCGCAGGGCCGTCATCGCTGCGAGGTCACTGGCCAATTGACACGCCGCCCCGAGGGCGGCCGTCAACATTGCGCTTTCGGTTCCGGCTCGTCTCCCGCCTTCGTGCCCGGCGCCATGAATCAGCGGCTCGAGCCTTGTTCCCGTGCGCACGTAGAGTGCTCCGATTCCCTTCGGTGCGTAAGCTTTGTGGCCGGCAATGGACAGCAGATCGATCCCGAGTTCAGCGACCCGAGTGGGTATCTTGCCGACGGACTGTGCCGCATCGGTATGGAACGGGACGCCGTGGTCTCGCGCGATCTGCGCGCACGCCTCGATTGGCTGGATCGTTCCGACCTCGTTGTTTGCATGCATGACGCTGATCAGAACAGTCTCGCGCGTGATGGCACGGCGCAGATCGTCGGGATTCAGGAGTCCCGTGCCGTCTACCGGCAAATACGTCACGCGGGCACCTTGACGCTCCAGGAATGCGCAGGGCGAGAGGACCGACGGATGCTCAACCTGCGTCGTAATCAGGTGCGCACGCCGCTCGGGCCGCACGAACAACGCAGCCTTCAGCGCAAAATTGTTCGCCTCGCTGCCGCCGCTCGTAAACACGATCTCCTCGGGCGTGCAACCGAGGAACGTCGCTACCTGCCGGCGGCTCCTTTCCACAGTGTCCTTTGCCGGTCTTCCCGCCCAGTGGGGGCTCGACGGGTTCCCGTAGCCGTCATCCATCGCGGAACGCATCGCTTGCGCAACGCTCGGATCAACGGGCGTGCTCGCGTTGTAGTCGAGATAGATACGATCAGAATTCATACGCGTTCCTGGTTTCTGCCACCAGACCAATGGACTCGTATTGCCAGACCAAGGAAGGTGCTCACAGTATTTTCATGTCAATCACGGAATACCGACATTCGACTCGGAGCCATCGACTTCTGGGGAACGCGGTTTGCTGCTTCTGCTCGCACTGCCACGTCATGAGCGACTCCGCTCCCCGCGACAGGCGCTATGAACAGCGGCACGCCGGCGGATGCCAGCGGCTTGCAGGCTGCAGCGCGCCTGAGCGCCGCCAGGTCGATCCCCTCGATCTCCGAGAGTATCGACAGGCTCCACTGCAACTGCCCCTCGGCGTCCGCCTTGCGGCCGGCCCGGATCAGAGTCGCGATCAGCGTGGCGTGCGCCTCGACGCTGTACGGCTCGATCTCCACCAGGTCCTGCAGCCACGACAACGCATCGCCCGGTGATTGCCTGAGCCGTCGCCGTATCAGCTCGCAGAGCAGCTCCCGGCGCATGGCCCTGAAGGCTTCCCGCTGGCCCGCCAGGAACCGGGCGAAGTCCGGCTGTCCCGACGGGTCGACGCCGGGCAGCAGGCCGCGTGATGCGATCGACGCGAGCTCCGTCAGTTTCCCGGCGTCAAGCAAGGCCACACCATTGGCCAGCGCCTCGCGCAGCCGGAAAATGTCGATCTCGGCACCAGCGGGAGCGAACGCTACGGTTTCCCGATCGGCGACGATGCGCGTGATACCGGCGTCGTTGACCAGGCGCCGCAACTTGCAGAGCGACCAGCGCAGCGACCCCCTCGGGTCGTCTGGAACCTCCCAAAAGATTTCACACAGCCGCTCCCGCCGTTGCGGACCCGGATTGAGGATCAGGTATGCGAGCAGGGCTCGGGTTTTTCGCGAGTTGGGCAGCGCCAGCGCGTCCCCGTTCCTGAGCACGGCAAGGTTGCCGATCAGCCGGATCTCGATGCGACCCATCGTCGGGGTTCCTGCGGTAGCTGGCGCGATTCGGAGGAACGCCGCGGGCCGGCCGCTCCGGACGTTCCCGGGGGCGAGATCCTTGTTCAGCGTCATGGTTGGTTCTCCTGTGTTGTAAGTGTCAGTCGAGCAGATTCGGCCGCGGCGTGGATAGCGCTTTTGCGCGCGGCAGCGTTTCATGCATGCGGATGGCGACAACGGCACCTGACGCGAACGTCAGCGCCGCCACGGCCGCCATTGCGGCGGACAGGCCGAGGAGGTCGGCGATCACGCCGGAGAGGATCGCGCCGAACACGTAGCCGAGGTCGCGCCACAGCCGATAGACGCCGACCGACGACGCGCGCCAGGCGGGGTGTGTGACGTCGCCGATGACGGCGAGCAGGGTCGGGTACACCATGGCGGTGCCGAGCCCGAGGATCACACTTCCGCCGAGGAAGCCCGCCATGTCGTCAGCGGCAATGACGATGGCGATGCCCGCGGCTTGCAGCCACATGCCCCACACGATCAGCCATTTCCGGCCGATGCGATCCGACCAGGCGCCCGTCAGAAGCTGCGCCGCGCCCCACACCGCCGGGTAGACGGCCGCGAGCCCGCCGATTTGCGAAAGACTCATGCCGTGCGCGGCGAACACCAGCGGAAACAATCCCCATGCCATGCCGTCATTAAGGTTGTTGACCAGTCCCGCCTGTGTGGCGCTGGACAAATCGGGATCCCTGGCGGTCGTGCGCCCGAACACCTCGCGCTGCGAGAGCGGCGCCTGTTCCTGCCCGGCGGACTCGTGAGCGGCGTGGTGGCGGGTCTCGCGAACCGCGAATGCCGAGAGCAGGAGGCCGGCGACCACGAAGCCGACGCCGAGATAGAAAGGCTCGGGCCGCAGGCCGAAGGTCGCGGCGACCCATCCGGTTGCAAGCGCACTCATTGCGACGGCGAAGTAACCGGCGAATTCGTTGAGACCCATCGCCAGACCACGCTGCTCAGGACCGGCGAGATCGATCTTCATGATCACGGTGACCGACCAGGTCAGTCCCTGGCTGATTCCGAGCAGCACGTTGGCCGCGATGATCCAGTTCCAGGTTGGCGCGATCATCAGCAGGAACGGCACCGGTGTCGCGATCAGCCAGCCGGCGATCAGCACCTGCTTGCGGCCGAAGCGGTCCGACAAACGACCGGCTGCGTAATTTGCCGCAGCTTTCGTCAGTCCGAAGGCGATGATGAAGGAAAGGATCGCCGTGCGCGCCGTCAATCCGAACTCCTGTTCGGCGATGGCCGGCAGGATGCTGCGCTCCAGACCGACCATCGCCCCCACGAACGCGTTGACGACGACCAGAAGCGAGAACTGCGCCCAGTTCTCCCGCACTCCGAGGCGAATATCCGCTGTTTTCATGGATGCGTGCAGACTCGCGTACAGTAGAAAGGCTGGAATATCACGCTCCTTCTTCTTTCGAGGATTTTTCCACGCGCCAGCCGCGCGCCCGCCAGTCCACGACCCCTTCGTCCATGTGGTGTGCGCGATATCCCTTTTTGCGCAGCAACTCGACGGCTTCGATCGCCATCACGCACTGCGGCCCGCGGCAATAGGCCACGAGGTCGCGGTCGTTCGGCAACTCCGACAGTCGCTTGCTGAGCTCGCCGACCGGAACCGAGCGGGCGCCGGGGATGTGGCCGGCACGGTATTCCTCGACCGGACGAACATCGAGCAGCGTGACCTCGCCGTCGCGCACCCGCCTCAGCAATTCCTTACCGCCAACCCGCTCCAGCGCATCGCGCTCTTCGAGAAAGGCTTTCATGATCTCGCCGATCTCGGCGAAACGTGACTCCGCCAGCTGCCGCATGCCATGCAGGAACTTCAAAACCTGCTCATCGGCGAGCCGATACTCGACGTACAGGCCGTGCTTTCGTGCATCGACGAGTCGAGCCCGGCGCAGAACCTGGAGATGCTGGGAGACGTTCGCAACGCTCACCGCCGCCTGCTGCGCAAGGGACTCCACCGTGCGTGGCCCCTGGCAGAGGAGTTCGAGCAGCTCGATCCGTTTGGCGGAGGAGAGTGCTTTGCCGATTCGGGCGAACTGCCCGAAGACGCCGTCCTTCATCTCTCGCGTTTGCATATCGGTCCTATATTCAAGTATTCGCTTGAATACTATATTAAGCACTTTCGACAAGTCAATGACCCCGACCTCATCGCCCGGGCCGGGCGCACGCGATTCGCGAATCTCGAGAACCGGGCACTCACAGGACGGGGCCAGGAATCCTTCCGCTGTACGACGCAGAGCACGGCTTTCAGAAAACGTCTGAACGGCCCGTCGAGATTGACCGATGAAGCAGCCGGTCAAATACCGTTCGACGGATAGACGATCTCGCCGTCGAGAAGCGTCATAACCACGCCGGTTTCGTGGATCGCGTAGGTATCTGTCTCGAACAGGTTGCGATCCAGCACCACGAGATCCGCTTTTTTGCCAGGCACCAGCGAGCCGATCTCGTCCTCCAGGCGCAACTGGTACGCGGCGTCGATCGTGTAGCCGCGAATCAGGCTGTCGAGATCGAGGCGCTCCGTCGTTCGCGGCTGCACCGGCGCGCCCGGATCGCCGGCGGCCTGGCGGGTATGTCCGATTTCCATCTGCACGACCGGCGACATGCCGAGCATGCCGGCACCGCTGGCGGGAAAATCGCTGCCGAACGTCAGCCTGACGCCGAGCTCGCGCAGGCTGTTGAAACGCCAGTAACGGTTGAACTGGTCGTCGCTGACGAACTGCTCGCCGTAGGTGTCATAGGACGCCCACAGTGGCGTGCTCTGGGCAATAACGTCCAGCTCGCGAAAACGTGGCAGGTCCTGATCGGTAATGACCTGTATATGGCAGATGGCAAACCGCGATCCGGTCTCCGGATGTGCCTTACGTGCTGCCTCGATCGCGTTCAGCGTCTCGTGCACCGCGCGCTCGCCGAGCGCGTGAACGTGGACGTCGATCCCTTCCGCGGCCGCGTCTCCTACGAGTTCCGACATCTGTTCCTGCGTGTAAACGGTCTCGCCGCTATTGCCGGGTTCACCCTGATAGTCCTCGAACATCGCGGCGGTTCGTCCCTCGACCGTGCCGTCGTCCATGATCTTCAGCATGCGATAGTGATAGCGCTCACCCTTGATTTCGGCGCCCCAGGCCTTTGTCCGCGCGATGGCCTGCGACAGGTCGTCCGGCCCGTGCGGGCGGTAGGAGCCGACGATGCGGACCGTCAGGTCTCCGGCATCTTCCAGCCTTCTCAGCACGCGATGCAGCGATTCCTCGTAGCCGATCGCGCCGGCGTCAAAGACCGAAGTCACGCCGTAGCCGTTCAGCACGTCGATTACGTGCGCCGTGCCGTCCACGATCACTTCTTCCGTGATGACATCGAGGTCGCCCATTGCCTGGCCGGCGGTACCCTCGAGCAGGTATCCCGTTGCATCCCCGTTGGCATCGCGCTTGTAGTAGCTGAAACCCGGAACCGGGTCGGGCGTGTCCCGGGTGATGTTCAGCGCTTCGAGCGTGCGGGTATTCGCCCATGCGCCGTGGAAGCCTTCATCCATGATGAGCACCGGGCGAGCAGGGACGACTGCGTCGAGCATCTGCCGTGTCGGGCCTGTGGGGCCGAATGTGCTGGCCAGAAAGCCGTAGCCGAATATGAGCGGCGCATCAGGATTGTCTTCGGCATACTTCGCAATCGCGTGTATCCAGTCCTCAACCGTGCCGAACGTATCGAGTGACAGTGCCTTCGCGAAGGCGCCGCCGGATACCGGGTGTGTATGGGTGTCGATGAAACCCGGCAGCAACATCTTGCCATCGAGGTCGTGCGTGATGGTCTCGTCGCCGGCCAGCGCCTGCGCACCGTCGTTGTCACCGACGTAGACGATGCGGCCGCCGTCCACTGCGACGGCTTCCGCCCAGGGCGCATCGTCGACCAGCGTGTAGGCCGCGGCGTTTACGAAGATACGATCGACGCCGGGATCCTCAGATTCGGCGCAGGCAGCAAGCAAACTTGCCAGCGCGATCAGCGCAGCACAGGGAAACCGGAATCGCATCAGAATGTTCTACTCCTCAGTGGTAACAGGTGGGGCATATCACAGGCGTTCACAGTCGATGCGTTCTTTCCCAGTTCCTGCCGTCGGAGGGGATGACGTTAATGCTCTCGACGGTGCCCTCGTCCAAACACCGTGCGTTGACGCTGTAACCATCCGGATGTGATCGCGGCACGTAAAACGCCTTGATGCCGCATACAGAACAAAACAAATGCCTGGCGGTGCCGGAATTGAACTGATATGTCGTTAGCACGTCCGCCCCGGACAGCAACTTGAACTGCGCCTTCGTCACGATCACGTGAAGGTACCCGGACTTACTGCATATGGAGCAATTACAGTCCGTGACATTCAGGACGCGTGGAGCGATCACCTCAAACCTGACGCGTCTGCAGTGGCAACCTCCGAAATGCGCAACCATTGTTGTAATCGCCTGTCGACTTGACTCAGTGGCACAAAGTATCCCACGAGAAAACGCTCACGGGCACGTTTCCTTGGACCGACAGATCGTGGATGCGAGCGCGTATCAGCTTCGAGCGCGAATCAACTCTCTTACCCATGGATCATCGTGTGGTGCTGCATTGCCTGCGCTAACTCGACGGGCCCTCCGAGAGCACAGCCCGCGCAAGCTCCAGTGCCTTATCGAACGCTTTCATGGAATGAATGCACGTTCCGAGATTCCCCGATGCTCCTATTTGACGCTGAAAAGTCTTTTGCTCGTGGCCTTCTCGTATTCCATGCCCTCGTTGTACGAGACGATCTCCATGCTGGAGCCCCAGGGACTCAGAAAATAGAGGAAAACTTCCCCGCCATTCGGCTGTCCGGACACTGGCGTCGGTTCGCCCAGTATCTTTACATCAGGCGCAGCCTTCAGGTAGCCGACGGCCTTCTCCATATCGTCGACGTAGAAGGCGATGTGCATGCCACCCACGTCGCTGTTCTTCGGAGGGACCTTTACCTGGTCCTTCGCCTGGTATTCGAACAGCTCGATGTTCTGCGTGCGACCGCAGCGAACCATTGCGAGAGTCGTGGATGCGCGCGGGTCGACTGCCAGACTGGTCTTCATCCAGTCGCCTTGCGGGTCGTTGAAGGGACCGGCTGTATAGATGTGCTCACAGCCGAGGGCGCTTGTGAAAAAATCGATTGCCTGATCCAGGCTCGGTACGGTCATCCCGATATGATCGACCCCCCGTGCGCCGGCAATTCCTTGCCCTTGACTTTGCGCCAGCGTGATACCAAAAGACACCAAGGCCCCTGCGACCACGCCTGCCGATACCAGCAACAACTTGAGTTTCATATCGCGTGCTCCTGACAGTTTGTCGATAAATTTCACTTTCAAATTCGTGATCCACCGCATGTTGTCCTGTGCCTGCGGTCACTGACCAAATCATCATCCCTATCTCAAGCGGTGCGCCAGAAGGTAGCCCGAACCGCCACTCAGTCCCGGCCCGGGATGCGTCGATGCGCCGATATGGTACAGCGCGGGAACGTGGGTGTGACTATTGACCGAAGTTTTGAACGGGCGCCAGACGAAAGATTGGTCGAGCCCGCAAAACCCGCCGTACGGATCACCGCCGACGAGGTTGATGTTCAGGTTTTCCAGATCGGCGGGCGAGTAGGCGCGACGCGCGACGATAGCGCTGCCAAAGCCATCGATGTATTGCTCCAGGATACCTTCGACCCTGTCGGCGAAGCGTTCCCGAACCTCTTCGGTCCAATAGCCATCGTGCGGCGCCTGAATCTCCGCGGCGGCATCACCCTTTATGAATCGCGGAACCTCCGGGATTTGCAGCCAGAGAATCGCTCGCCCGGCGGGTGCTCGCTGCGGATCCAGCGAAGCAGGCTGACCGACACAAATAGTCGGCACTGCGGGCAGAAGAGAACGCTCGCACTCGTTCGTGGCGCGTGAGACACCGTCGAGACCCGGAGTGAGGTGCAGCAGTG
This sequence comes from Woeseia sp., assembly GCA_040902105.1. Taxonomy (GTDB): domain Bacteria; phylum Pseudomonadota; class Gammaproteobacteria; order Steroidobacterales; family Woeseiaceae; genus IDS-8. The sequence continues at coordinate 69,355 of JBBDXW010000052.1, read as the reverse complement.
CGACGCCGTTCAGATCGCCGGACTTCCACCGCGGCGGCTCCGACAGGGCATAGTGAAGCTGGAAGTTCCCCTTGCCGTAGCGAAAAGTCGCGAGTCCATCTACGACATCGGCTGGAAGTGAATCGTCCCGCAGGAGCCGCTTGTAGAGCTGACCGGGTCCGACGGAGCAAATGACCCCTTTTGCAGCGGTCATCGAGGTGCCGTCGGAGAGCCGCACACCCCGCGCCCGTCCCCGCTCATCACGCTCGATCAGGTCGACATCGGCGCTCGTGCGAATCGTTCCGCCCTGGTCCTTTATCAGCTGCTCGAACGCCCGGAGCAGATTTCCTGCGCCACCCTTCACGATGGGCGCTCCGGCGGCTTCCAGTGCGAAACCGATTACCTTCAGCATTTGTGCGCCATAGGCGCTTTCCGGGCCGAGCCCGACGTGGAGCACCCATGGAGCGAACAAGGCATGGACGAGCTGCGACGTGAAACGGGACTCCAGGTAAGCGCGCCCCGACACCAGAGCCTCGCCGAAAAAAGCCGCGAGACTGCGCGGGCTGCGGCGCCAGCCTTCTCTCAGCATCAGGCGCAGCGTACTCGATGTCCACAGGGAGCCGCCGAGCAACGAGAATATGAACGACGCGTCCAGGCCGAGTCGATCCATCTCGCGCGCAAACGCGGCGCCATCGCCCTGGCAGGCGGCATCGAACGCCGCGATATTGCGCGTCCGGTTGGTGCTGAGCGTCAACTGCCGCCCGTCGGGCATGACGACACCGGTCGGCAAATCGGTATTGGCAAAAGCCAGGCCCCGCGTTTCGAGGTCGGGCCCCAATTCCTTGTACGCCGGTGAGGTGACGAACAGCACGAAGGTCGTTGCCATCACGTCATGAACGAATCCGGGAGCGGTAATTTCCTCGGTGCGGATACAACCGCCGCAGCGATCGTTGCGCTCGAGCAGCAGGACGCTGCGTCCCTTGCGGCCAAGGATCGCGGCGCAAACCAGCGCATTGATACCGCTTCCTGCGATGATGTAGTCCGCATCGTTCATGGGTCACCTTCGAAGCGTCATGTCACAGTGCCTCATAGCACCCGGAATGGCTTGGTTGTCGGTCCGCGGCCGGCTCACAGGCAACGGACATGGGTTACAGATTATTCCCTGTGCCGGCATGGTTGTCGCGTCGACGTATCTGCCTTATGGAATCGCCGCCAATGGAACCTTTCCCGCGCCGCCCCAAACAGCAGCGCCGGAAGCGTTGTAGTACAGTCTGGACTGGACCGCCGGGCGTGGCGTTTGCCATCAGCGTCACGACCCGCGATAACAGGCGAATCGGCGTGCACGCCGGCATTTCAAATCGGGGGCGTAGGCGGGGGTCTGGTCGGCTCGCTGTTCAAGCGGCGGAAAAAGGAGGAGCCGGTCGCGGCGACGGCTGAGGATTCCGGAATGATTCAACTGCTCGCCATAAGCACCGAACTGGTCGCGGTTTCGCAGGAAACTGCCGATTCGGCGACATTCGAGGTGCCGGCCGGGTTCACGAGGGCGAACGTGCCCGAATGATCCCGGACGCCGAGGGAAGACAAGGTTGGGCCGTTAACCTTCAGCGTTACTCCGGAGACGTGCAGATCACCATGCGATCCATCGGCAAAGGCTTGCGTGCCTCAGACGATGGTTGAGCTCAAAGCGGGGAGGATATCCACGTGGCATGGAGCCAGATCTACGATCCGACAGGCAATGCCGTGCTGAGCACGGCTCTCGCGGCCGTTCCGATCGCCGTTCTGCTCGGCGGGCTTGCGTTCATGCGCTGGTCGGCGCACGTCGCGGCACTTGCCGGACTGATCGCGGCCCTGGCGATCGCGATCTTCATTTATGGAATGCCCATGCAGATGGCCGGAGCATCCGCGATGTACGGCGCGCTCTTCGGCCTTCTGCCGATCGGCTGGATTGTCCTCAACATCATTTTTCTGTACCAGCTCACCAGGGACAAGGGTTACTTCAAGATCCTCCAGGACAGCATCGCCGGCGTGACGGAGGACCGGCGGCTGCAGCTTCTGCTGATCGCCTTCGCGTTCGGTGCATTCTTCGAGGGGGCGGCGGGTTTCGGTACCCCGGTCGCGGTGACCGGAGCGATCCTGATCGGGCTCGGATTTTCGCCGTTGGCCGCCTCCGGCCTGTCATTGATCGCCAATACCGCGCCGGTGGCTTACGGCGCGCTTGGCACGCCAATCATCGCGCTGTCCGCGGTTACCGGGCTGGACTTGTACGAGCTGTCCGCGATGGTCGGCAGGCAGTTACCGTTCTTCTCGGTTCTCGTCCCGTTCTGGCTGGTGTGGGCCTTTGCCGGCTGGCGCGGAATGAAGGAAGTCTGGCCTGCCAGCCTGATCACCGGTGTCACGTTCGCCATCCCGCAGTTCCTCATCTCCAACTACCACGGGCCGTGGCTGGTGGACATCGGCGCTGCGATCATATCGATGGCCTCCCTGACGGTTTTTCTGAGGTTCTGGAAACCCAGGACCATCTGGAAAACGACGGCGCTCCGGGGCCACGACAAGGACAACGGAACGGTCGACGCCGGCACCGGCCTGCCGGTGCAGCACGACCGCGCCGCGGTCACCAGGGCCTGGATACCCTGGATCGTGCTGTCGGTGTTCGTGTTTGCCTGGGGTGCCCCGCAGGTGCGCGGCTACCTCAACGGCAGCTATACCGTCGCCAAGGTGGAACAGACCGCGGCCGGACCGGTAAAAACGGAAGAGAAGGTCGTTCTGCCGTGGGACGGCATCACCATGCTGGACTTCAAGGTCGCCGGCCTGCACGAGCGGGTGCAGAAAGTGCCGCCGGTAGTCGCCGCAGCGCATCCCGAGAGGGCGGTCTACGTCCTGAACTGGCTGTCGGCGACCGGTACCGGAATTCTGCTCGCCGCGATTCTCGCCGGCCTGTTCATGCGCTACCCGGTCGGCCAGCTATTGCGCAAGTATTGGGAAACGATCGTGCTGGTCCGCTATTCCCTGCTGACCATTGCGGCCATGCTCGCGCTGGGATTCACGACGCGCTACTCGGGTACCGACGCGACCCTCGGGCTGGCGTTCGCCCATACCGGGGTGCTCTATCCGTTCTTCGGCACGATGCTGGGATGGCTCGGCGTTGCTCTGACGGGATCGGATACTGCCTCCAACGTGCTGTTCGGCGGGCTTCAGAAAATCACGTCCGAGCAGCTGGGACTCAACCCTAACCTGATGGCAGCAGCCAACAGCTCGGGCGGCGTGATGGGCAAGATGATCGATGCGCAATCGATCGTGGTTGCCTCCACTGCAACGCGCTGGTACGGCCACGAAGGCGACATCCTGCGCTATGTGTTCCTCCACTCCCTCGTGCTGGCCATGCTGATCAGCACCCTGGTAGTGCTGCAGGCCTACGTCTATCCGTTCACCCTGCTGCAGATCTGGCCCGGCGGCGGCTGAGGTACTCTGCGATACGACGAAAAAGCCCGCGCAGTGCCCACTACGCCGGTCCATCTCATTGGAATATTTCGTAGCTATCTGTCGAAAAGCTCATCTGGAGGCCCAGCCTCTGCGTAGCGTTTCGCCCTCATGCAGTGTGGAGCGTCGGGCCCCGACAGTGGCGCAACCAACCTCGATATCTCACTAATCTTCCAATCCCCCGAAGGCCGATCTCGACATCGAACGTAAAGCGGCCTTCCCTATCGATCCGTTCATATGCACGGGTCCAAGGCACGAGAAAACGCGGCAGAGACAGGATGCCGATCCGCGCACTTTCGATGCTCATGTCGAGACCATTTTTGTGACACTCGATCTTCAATGTGAAACACACGGGTCCGAATCGCTCTGTCAGTTGATGCGTGCGAGCATCGATGGCGAGGGTGCTCGAGAATCCCGAATGGCCGAAACGCCGGAGCCAGACCTCGTCATTTCCGTGGGGCTGCAACGTCACTTCAACCGGGACATCCGAACCCGCCGGCGGGAAACGAAACAGCCGTGCCGCCAGGGTGCCGATAAAATTTGAGGCTTCGTCGACCTGTGCGATCCCCTTGAATACCGTTGTCCCGCATGGGCGATGCAGTTCGCGGATCGACGGGGGCATCCGCTCGAAGCGGGCGCCGAAAGCGCGCTTGAACAACGGTTCCATGCAGAGCCTTTCCCGGTAAGTCTGTATCCGGAGTTCCTTGAATTCCCCGGTGATGTCTTCCAGCGTCAACAAGCCGACACACGCCTGTGCGCCGCGCCGGGTCTCCTGACCCAACAGGAGCTTGCGGATCATGGCAAGCGCGGGCAGTGTCGGAATATAGGGGCCGTCCCCGGCTTCAGCCAACAATCCCCAGCGCGAGACGATTCGCAAGCCGTTGGCGTCCCATCCCTCAACCTCGACTAACATTCCGCCGCGGTCCGTGCCGAAACGCTCGAGGCGGCTGGCGATCGCCAGCAGCGTGGATGCATAGGGCGAAAGAGATGCGATCATTCGCGCGCGCACGAGCAGGCTCAACCCCCAAAGTCCACAATGCAAAATGCTCAACTCCAGCCCGGCAAAAAAGTGCGCCGTCCGGACTTGGGGAAATCGCGACGGGATCAGATCCAGGTCGGGCGTTTCACACAATGAGAACCAGCGGGCCTGCAACCCTCGCAAGGTTCGACGATGCAACAGCGACCATCCGGGGCGCGCGTGAGTCAATCCCTCCTCGCGTATCTGCACCGGCTGGCCTGCGTAAGAAAGGATCGCTTGCATCACCGAAAGTCCGCGCGGCGCCCGGTTTCCTGGTGAGATAAAGACCCTGATCTGATCGGGTGTTCCCATGGCCTGACTCAGGTGATCGAGTGCCGCATGTGACAGGGCCGGGGTGGAGCTTGCGCCGCATACCGCCAGTACATCTGATTGCACCGCTGCTGCATTGAGACCTGGAAATCCGGCGACGTAGTCGCGCGCGTCAGCCAGATCAATATAGTGACATCCCGCGGAGATTGCGGCCCGGGTGAGTCGCAAATCCATGCCCTGAAACGGGCCGGCCGCATTGACAACTATCGTAGCGCCGGTGGCTCGCAGTGCTTCAGGCGTTGCTTGTCTGTAATCGAGTACCCAGGGCTGCAAGATCGCGCGGGGTCGTTTGGCGGATACCATGGCGACGGTTTGGGCGGCCCTGGCGTTCGTTCTGCCTGCAACGAGAATCCTGCAGTCGCATGACAGAGCCAGACGCTCGACCAGGCGGGAACCGAATACCCCCGAACCGCCGATAATTAAAATGGTCCCCACACGCCGGTAAGCAGCGTCAACGCTTGCGTGTTCGTGCCAATCGTCGATCGAATGAAAATGGCTCTGGTGGTGGTGCGACGATCCGCCTGAAATCGGCATGCTGCGGGCTCAAGAGGTAATTCCATTCTTCGGGTACGACGGCTGACGGTACTTTCAATATAGCTGTCGCGCCTCGTTCCAACCAGTCTTCGCCGATGTCTTGAAGAGCCGCGGGCGGCGTCGCCGCGATCGGTCGTCACTGATCGCAAGCGGGGTTCGACCACCGAGCCGATCTCGATGCGGCGCTCACTTTCGCCTGAACTTCCTGCGCGCGAACAGACGGCGCAAAGCGCATGCTCCGCAAATCGGCGCACGCGAGAATGCCGATCAGCTTTGAACGCCGTTCGCGATGCTTATGGTTACTTCGGCAGTGGGTGCTTCAGGACGATGCGCTTCCGATCGACCCACATCGGCTCGCGAAGTACGAAATAGGCTGCTGTCGAGACGGTGCCGCCGTCAGGTACCGAGCCGGCAGGATATTCCAGGTCGTGGACGTTGACACTGCCGTAAGCCGCGATCTGCCGGCAATCGGCCGGAGACAGTGCCAGGTACTTCGGTATTGCGTCGGGTTCCGCCGGCAGGCGCGGCTCCCCGTGCCCGGTAGTTCGCCAATGTCCCCGCAGCCCCGCCGACATCACAAAGCACTGCAATCTGCCGAGCGCGGCGGATAGAAGGATATCATCGACTTCTGACCTCAGGAGGCGCGCTGCCTCTTTCAGCGAGTAATGCGACTTGACTTTGCGGCTGTTGCCTTTGCCCTCGAAGCAGGTGTTTTGCAGTTCCCGGAAACGGCAAGCCTGGGTCGATGTCATGGTCTCGCACCCGTCAACTGTCTGGATACGCTCGTACGACTTGACCTCTCCCATATTGCGAAGGCGTTTCAGCAAAGTGTCGAACCTGGCCACAATCTGATCTCTGGCGGAATGTAATAACATGCCAGCTTAAGGAATCGGCAAAAGGAGTCTGTGACGGGCTTCACATCAAGTACTTTCGATTGTGGATGGGTCTATCAGGTGGAGTGAACACAATGACCGGCAAGAGATTCAGGAAGTCGGCGAAGGCCGCAAAGAAGGCCGCTGCCAAGCGGGTTGCTGCGAAGGCGGTCAAACCGCGCAAGACGGCACCGAAGTCGCAGTCTCGCAAGGTCGCAAGGCCGGCCCTCCTCGCAGGCGGCAACCCTCAGATCGCGAAGGCCGATGGCGACGCCCCCGTGCAGTCCTACATCGCGGCCATGCCGGGCTGGAAACGCGACGTCGGGCGCCGCCTCGACGCGCTCATCGCGCGCACCGTCCCCGGCGTGCGCAAGGCGGTCAAATGGAACTCGCCGTTTTACGGAGTCGAGGGCCGGAGCTGGTTCCTCAACTTCCATTGCTTCACGAACTACGTCAAGGTGGCTTTCTTCCGCGGCACGTCGCTGCGTCCTGTCCCCCCCGGTGAGTCCAGGCAAAAGGAAGTGCGCTACCTCGACATCCACGAGGACGACCCGCTCGACGAAGCTCCGCTGGCCGCTTGGGTGAAGCAGGCCAGCCAATTGCCCGGCGAACGAATGTGAGCGGCCAGTGCTCTCCCTCTCAGCTGATCGATGCGAGAATCAGGGAGCTGAGTGACTGGCGGGGCGAGACGCTCGCTCGGGTGCGAATTCTCATCAAGCAGGCCGACCCCGAAGTGGTCGAGGAGTGGAAGTGGAGAGGGGTTCCGGTGTGGTCGCACGCCGGAATCATCTGCACCGGTGAGACGTACAAGAATGTCGTGAAGATGACCTTCGCCAAGGGCGCCTCGTTGGAGGACCCTTCAGGCCTGTTCAACTCCAGCCTCGAAGGCAACACCAGGCGCGCGATCGATTTCCATGAGGGCGACAAGATTGATGCAAAAGCGTTGAAGGCGCTCATTCGCGCCGCCGTGGCACTGAACACGTCGGTGCGAGCTACCACTCGCCCCGTCCGCTCTCGGAAGAGTCCCAAGAGCGCTTGAGGAGCGTCGTGAAACCGGCTCACTGACCTGCTATTCGGCCTGCCGCGCCCGCAACCGCTTGTCCTTCGCCAGCACGATCGCCTGCGCGCGTGATTGCACGCCGAGTTTCCCGAAAATCCGCGTAACGTGATTGCGCACCGTTTTCTCGCTGATGAAAAGCTGCCGGCCGATCTCGCTGTTGGTCCGGCCCTCGGCGATGCCGAGCAGGATGTCACGCTCCCTCGGTGACAATATTTCGAACAGAGGATCCTCGGCGTCGGGTTGCGGTGTCACGCCGGTAAACGCCAGGACGGCCTCCTTGAAGCGGGCCCATGCCGGTTCGTCCTCGAGCAGGATGTGGTTCCGGGACTCGAGCTGTACGAACTGTGCATTCGCTATGTGTGTTGCAAGCCGCTTGCCTTCCGACAGAGGCGTGACTTCATCCTCACTCGAGTGCAACACCAGCGTCGGTACCTTCAGCGTCGGTAACAACTCCGTCACGTTGACACGTCCCCTCTCCTCCAACAGCCGTGTCGCGATCTCGGGCGTCGTCGTCTTGCGGCACAGTTCGTTGAACCAGTCGAACTGTTCCTGCGTCGCTTCGGGCACGAAGCGCGCGGTAAAGAGCTGCCGGTACACGGGGTTGTTTTTCCCCCAGCCAAGTTTCGTCAGCTGGTTGATGGCGCGAAGACGCAGCGCCTCGTCGGGGGTACCCCGCTCATTCCAGCCGCGCGAGTAGGCGCCGTAAAGGATCAGGTGCGAGACGTGCTCCGGGTAGCGCGCGGCGTACCTTATGGCCGTGGCGCCGCCCTGCGAGATGCCGAGCAGGATGAAGGGCGTTGCCGGCTTTGATACCCTGACGATGGCGTCGAAGTCGTCGAACCAGCGCTCCTGGGCCAGATCCGGCACCTCCCAGTCGCTCATGCCGCAGCCGCGCTCGTCGTAGCGAATCAGGTGGAAGTGGCCGGCCAGGAAATGTATCCAGTGACGCCACACCGGACTGTCGAGGTCGAACTCCAGGTGGGACAGCCAGTTGGACGCCTTGATGAGCGTCGGCCCGCTGCCCGCGCTTGCCCATGCGAGGTTCACGCCATCCGACGTCCGCGTGATTTTGACGCTTTGCTGCATGGGCCGTTGTTGTGTGCCGACCGACTTTTCAGCCAAGTCTACCGCGCGCCGGGACAAAGCTCACCCGTCCATCCGTTGAATGGGGGACAAATCAGGACATCCGTCCCATAGGCGCAACGCGCAATCCGGCCGAGTATTTGTGCCCTAAACAGATCACTCGGATTCAGGCCATTGCGCCCCACGGAGACCAACATGTTCGACGCCATACCCGCCACCGACACCGCAAGCTACGCACGTTGCATCGACATCTCGAAACGTGTGCGCTGGGAAATCGACAAGGACGTAATCCGCGATCGCCGCCTCGATGTCGGCCAGAAATTCCTGCCCGACGGCCTGTCGCTCGTCGACGAGCTCGAGTTCCTGAACGCTGACGAACAGCGTTTCTTGAGCCAGGTTCAGGGCCGCACGTATGCGAACCTGTTCGGCCTGGTCGAGCGCTACATCAACGCGAAGATTCTCGAAGTCAGCCGGGATCACTGGTTCGGCGACCAGACCGCGCTCGAAGCGCTGGTACGATTCAGCGATGAGGAACTGAAGCACCAGGAGCTTTTTCGCCGCATCGAGCAGCTGGCTGCGAAGGACATGCCCGCCGGCTACGCGGTGGCCGCGGATCCGAACGAGGTCGCCAGGGCGGTGCTGAGCAAGAGCACCTGGGCAGTACTGGCCCTCACCTGCCACATCGAGATCTTCACGCTGGTGCATTACAAAAAGAGCATCGAGCCGCAGGCCGACCTGTCACCGCTGTGGAAGGACGTGTTCCTGTTCCACTGGAAGGAAGAGTCGCAGCACGCGGTCATGGACGAGCTGGAATGGCGGCGCGAAGACGCGAAACTGACAGGCGAGCAACGTGAGCAGGGCATCACCGACCTGATCGACCTCGTCGTCGCCGTCGACGGAATACTGCAGGCCCAGACTGCCGCGGATGCCATCTACTTCATCGACACACGCGATCGCGTCTTCACTTCTGAGCAACGACAGGCCATTCACGACAAGCTGCTGCAGGCCTACCGCTGGCAATACATTGTCTCAGGCATTCAGCATGGCCGGTTCCTGGGCGTTCTGACCGGCATGATCACGGAAGACCAGGCTAGGCGCATCACGACGGCACTGGCGCCGTTGATGTAGGCAACCCACGTGCCACCGATGTGCGCGCCGGTCTGTTAGCCGTAGCATTCGAAGAGCAACTCGCCTCCTGTCGTGGCGCGCGTGATGCGCACGTGCGACGAGCCGCGCGGGCAGCGCATGCTGTCCACATCGGGCGAGTCGCCGCCGACACATGCCCATTCGATTTCATCGTAATCTTCCTCGAGCTCGAAGGTCGCGTTCTCGCCCGGCTCGACAAAGAGTTCCGCGTCGAGACCCTCACCGTCGTCCTCGATCATCTCGTCTCCCACCTGGACCGTGCCGTCGCACTCGCTCTCGTCCGAGTCGAGCAGCGTCAAGCCGGACGGCAAGGTCGTGTTGCCGGCTTGATCGCCGAGACCCGGCGTGGTTGTCGCACAGCCGGCCAGAAATGACAGGAACACCAGGAGCCCGCAACGGGTCAGTAACTTTGGCATGTCAACCTCCTTGACTTGGAATTTCTTTGTCGCTCGCGAAAGCGACACGCGTACGGACCGATTCCGATTGGCGATCATTCCGCTCTAGAGTGAAGCAAGAACCGTGCCACAGGCCGGCGGCGGTTCGGGGCCTCGAACGCCGTGCGGGCGCGTCCGTCGTGTCTGCCGCAATATCTGTAAGGCTTCGCTGCACGTGCGTAATTATTGCCTGACGTGCCTGGCGAATACGTCTATCGTTCTTCTGGTGGTTTCTGATGCCGGAACTGCGCGAGGAGCAGCAGATCGTAAATGATCTTCAGCACCCCGCAGATGAACAGAGGCCATGACCGATAAGAGGCGGCGAACATGGCACCGGCCAATGCGGGACTTGCAGCGGCGGCAAGACTGCGCGGAACGGACGTGAAGCTCGCGGCCACTGCCCGCTCCGCTGGCGTCACGATGGCCATGACGTAGGACGATCTCGTCGGCACATCCATCTGCGACAAAGCTGCACGAAGCAGCAGCAAGGCGAGCGCTTCCGGCAGAGTCGGCGCGAACGCAGCCAGTATCAACGCGATGCTCGATGGAATGTGCGTAAAGACCATGGTGTTCACGAGCCCGATGCGCCGCGACAACCATGCAGCGACCGGGAACGAGAACGCGGACGCCACACCCGACCAGAAGAAAAAGGCGCCGGCCGCCGACAGCGAGAGATCGAAGCGCTCGAACAGCCAAAGTGCCAGAAGCGACTGGACAACAAAGCCGCCGGCGAAGGCATCAAGGCTGAATAGCGCGGCGAGCTTGAAAACCACCTTGCGAGAGGGGCCCAGCGCCGACGGAGCGAGTGTCCCCGGCAGCGGCTCTGCACGGGGGACGCGCGCGTAAAGCGTGCCGCCGACCACCCCGAGCAGGGCATACAGGGCGAACATTGCCTTTATCGCGGTCAGCTGGTTGACGCCAAGGGGCGCGACGAGGTCGGGGGCGGCAGCCGCGAGCGCGCCGGCAGCGGCCGCGAAGGCGCCAACCAGACTGTAGCGCGCGAACATTTTCGTGCGGTCCGAATTACCGACTGCGGCGGAGAGCGCCGCGTGCTCCAGCGGCACGAACACACTGACGCTGCCTGCCGAGGGGTTGATCGTGCCGGTGAAGGCGATTACGAGCAGCAGTGCGTAGTCGTGCACCACCGCAAACAGAACGCCTGTGGCGATCATGAGACTTGCGGCCGCCAACAGAAGCCGGCGATAGCCGTATCGCGCGCCGAGCAGTCCGGCACCTATGGTGAGAAAGGCTGAACCGAGCAACGATACGGTGGCGACAATGCCGACCTCAAACGCTGTAAAACCGAGCGACAGCAGGTAGACCGGAAGGAGGATGGCGACGAATCCATCACCAAAGTCCCGGCAGGCGCGCGCGCCAAAGAGACAGGCGGTCGATTCGGGCCGCGGTCCCCACCTGTTGACGTTCACTCTCTTTGCGCTCATATCAGCAGGCCGGGCGCTGTGCGGGGTAGCGGGTGGACGGCCTGGTCGTTGCTGTTATTCGATATTTATTATTACTTTTCCCCGGGCCCGTCCCGTCTCGAGGTATCGGATCGCTTCAGCAATCTCGTTCAGGCCGTAATGCCTGTCGATTACCGGTGTCACTTTTCCGGACTGCATGAGATCCGCGAGGAAGGTCAGGTCTTCCTTGTTCAGTTCCGCGAAAAGCGTGGCATGCTCCTGGTCCACGAACGGTGACGAGATCAATGCTTTGAGCGGACCAGCCAGAGGCCCGATCCAGTTGCCGGCATCGGGTCCTCCGCCTCCGACAATGACGTGGATCCCGTTCGGCTCGAGGACGCGCCGATAGGCGGACAACGGGTGGTTCCCCACCATGTCGAGAATCACGTCGTAACGTTCCGCACCTTCGGTGAAATCCTCCTGAGTGTAATCGATGACCTCGTCAGCGCCGATGGATCGAACCAGTTCCAGGTTCCGCGTGCTGCACACGCCGGTCACATGTGCGCCTAATGACTTGGCGATCTGCACGGCGAACGTACCGACGCCGCCTGAAGCGCCGTTGATCAGGACCTTCTGTCCGGGCTGAACCTTGCCCTTGTCGCGAAGACCCTGCAACGCGGTGATCGCTGCTATGGGAACGGCCGCCGCTTGCTCGAACGTCACGTTGGCGGGTTTCAGCACCACCGCCCGTTCTTCGAGAACAGTCACGTATTCGGCGAGGGCCCCGGTCCTGCCGCCGAACACCTCGTCGCCTGGTTTGAACTGCGTTACGTTTTTACCGACCGCCTCCACCGTGCCCGAGTAGTCGACGCCGAGTTGCGTCACCTTCGGCTTACGCAGCCCGCTGCCCAGCCGCATGATGTACGGTGCGCCTCTCATGTAATGCCATTCGAGTGGATTGATGGCAGCCACGTGCACTTTTACCAGGAGTTGATCGTCGCCCGGAACCGGCTTTGCAATCTCCTCGACCCTGAGAACCTCGGGCGGGCCGTAGTCGCAATAGATAACGGCTTTCATCAGCTCGCCCTGCGGAGCGGAGTTGCCGCCACACTCGTTGTCCGACATCCAGTAGGCAACAACCAGCGCGAGGAACGCGATGGCAATCACGCCTGCACCCCAAAACGCCACGCGCTTCAGCGCCATACGCCTGACCGTTGATGTACGAATACGTCCGGTCAGCATAGCATGGCCGGGACCTGCCGCGAGAAGGGGAGAAACCCCGATTGATTGGGGAGGCAGGCGCGGCGCGCGTCTCTATTGTCCAGTGCCCAGCAATCGATCGAGGTACTCGTAAGCCCGATCCGAGTCCGACTGCACCAGCCAGAAGAGCGCCTGCTCACGCACTTCGCGATGCATTTGCCGGTCGTCGAGAACGACGAACAACGCGTCGACGGCGCGTTCCCCCGGTAACTGCGACATCGCGAATACAGCCTCTTCCCGCACCTCGTCATCGCGGTCATTGGCGATCGCCCACCGGATTGCGTCCTCGCTCTCGCTCGCGCCGGTCTGGGCAAGCCAGAACCAGGCCTGCGAGCGCACCTCGGGATCATTGTCTTCGCGGCCCTGGCGGATCAGCGCGTCGCTGCGATTCTCCGCCGTCGACTGCGACAGCGCGAACGCGGCATGCTGGCGGATTTCCGCGCTTCCGTCGCGAAACATCATCCGTTCCAGTTCGTCGGCCGATTCCGAGATGCGCGCCTGGGACATCCAGAAGATCGCGTCCTTGCGCAGCTCCATCGTCGGCCCGGCTTCGGCCGTGTCGATCAGGAAGCGCATTGCCGCGGAGCCCTTGTGCACGGCGATCGCGGCAAGCGCATCCGTGCTGGTCGATTCCGACGACGTGGCGTTAGCCTTCAGCCACGCCAGGCTCTCGTCGACCTCGACCGGTCCGAGGTCGATGAGGTCGCGCCGTGACGTGACTGCGCACTGCGGACTCAGCACGCGGATGCGCTCTGCCTTGCCGGATTCGATCAGCGCATAGATCTGCATTTCTCCGCCCGTTGCCAGGAAGTCGTCGGCCGTACTGTAATTGGCGTTGCGGCTGTCGAGGTCGCATGCACGGCCAACGGGTGTGCCGCTTGTCCAGCCGACGCAGCACCAGCACGGCGCGTCATCGGTTGCGGCAACGCGCCATGTATAGAGACCGTCGGCGGCGAGCGCGTCGAGGTTCGCCGCCGTGGATTCTCCGCCGGCCCAGCTCAACAGTACCAGCGTCGCTGCGGCCAGGCGGCCGTATCGGCCGATGCTCATTGCTCGTTCTCCAGCGTCTTATCGATGATCTCCCAGACGGCGTCGCTGTCCATAATCACCAGGGTTTCCAGCAGCTCGCGTTTTTCGGCCGCGTCGTCGCTGGCGCGGAACAGCTCGAGCACGGCCTGATCGTAGTCGCCGATCATCAGTCCCTCGAGCGCCGCTTCCTTGACGTCCGGCACCTCCGTGTCGCGGTAGATGCCGACGAGCACGTCGCCGACCTCGTTGCCGCCGGCAATGCCGAGACCGTGGATTGCCTGCGCCTGGCGCTCGGGATCGCTGCTGTCGGTTGCCAGCGCGGTCAACGTCTCGACATCGCCCGCCACGGCGTAGGCCTCGATCAGGACCTCCGCGGCGCCGGGACGATCGCGCAACGCCCGCAACTCCTCCATTGCGCCCATGGCGCCGAGCACGTTCACCGCCTTTTCGAATTCGCGCGGGTTCTGGCTGTTGGCCGCGATCTGGTACACGGCATCCTTGTCATCGGCAATGAGATAGGCTTCGAGCACCGCCTCCCTGGTGTCGCCGTCACCGGCCGTATAGATTTCGGCAAGGTCGGCCAACGCCTTCGAATTGCCGCCGACACCGATCATTCGAATCGCCTCCATCCGGATGTTCCGGTCACCGGTGCGGGCGGTTTCGATGAGCAGGGTTTGTGCCTCGGGCAGGTCGATCTGGCTCAGCACGAACAATGCACGTTCTTTCAGAGCGGTGCTGCTATCGCCGCTAAGCACTTTGGTGACGATCGGCAATGCCCGTTCCGGAGGCGCCGAGATGAGCGCTTCGAGTGCAGTCATCTTCAAGCCTTCCGCTTCGTCCGTCTGTGCGATGGCAGGCGAGCTGATCGCAACGATCAGCGTGGCCAGAATGAATTTTCGGAGTGCAGTCATTTTGTTGTCCCGTAAATAAATGGAGCTAAATGGGGCCTGTTACTTCAGATACGTTTCGCCGGAGCTTGGTTAGCATGACGTTGAGTTCGAAGGCGAGCTGCGCCTGCAGGGCCTCGGCGTCCGCCGGCGAGATGTCGTCCGAAGCGAGCCGCATGAGGATCGGTTCGAAAGCCCGCAGCACCCGCGCAAGGTCCTGCGACTCGTTCTGCACAGCGGCGCGTTCGAACATCCGGTTCTGCTGAATCATCTGCATGATCAGCATCGCGCGCTCCGAGTCGGCCCCCATCGGCAGATCCGCAAGCTCTTGACGGCTTTCCCGAAGATGCACCAACAGGCCCCGTGCGAAAGTGACCGACGGCGAGCGGGGCTCGGGCATGGCGGTATCGGCCACGCCGTTGTCGATGGACGGTTCCGGTACGTTGTTACCCGAGAAGTAGGAACCGATACCGATTCCCACGACCAGTGCCGCGGCAACGACCGCGCCCCACGCAAATGACGGCAAATGAAAAACGCGGTTTCGGGAACTCGCGCGCTGCTGCTCGATGCGCGCGACGCGTTCTATGCTGTCGTGCCAACGGGCGACTGCGGCCGGTGCTGCTGCCACCGGTTCCGCCGCAGCGAAGCTTTCGACGTCCTCGCAAAGCTGCTCGTAGCGCGCGCGAAGAGCCGTGTCTTCCTCGATGGCCGCTTGCACCCGGGCTCGCTCCGCCTCGGTCAGTCCGTCGCGATAGTAATAAAGAGTGAGAATATCGTCGTTGATCATCATTGACTCCGCATGTCCGCCATCTTCACGCGCAGTTTCCTGACGCCGCGAAAGAGGGCTTGCTTCACCGCGCTCTCGTTCGTGCCCGTTTCGTCGGCGATCTCCTTCAGTTTCCACTGCTCCAGATGTCTGAGGACGAAGCAGACCCGCTCGATTTCGGTCAGGTGTCGAAGCGCCGCCGCAAGGTTATCGCCGAGGTCATGATTCGCCAGGTCGCTTTCCGGTGAATCGCCATTGTCGGCGATGTCGGTATCCAGCGGTTCGAAGACTCCGGGGCGGTTCTTCCGTATGAGCTGCAACGCCGCGTTGACCGCGATCCGGTGAATCCAGGTCTCCAGGCGCGCATCGCCCTGGAACTGGTGGCGCTTGTGCCAGGCGGCGAGCAGCGCCTCCTGGACCGCGTCCTCGGCAAGCTCACGGCTGCGGGTAATCCGGAGGCACGCCGCAAACCAGCGATCCGAGCGATTCGAAATCGCTTCGTGAAACTCCGCCTGCGTCGGCAAACCGCCCCGCTCGAATACCGCCACCATTCATCCTTGGATGCCCGGGTCAGGGCAATGGTTAGCAATTACTTGGCGACTCCGCTGACCCGAACAGCGTTTTTAGTTGCGTGTGCCTTACAAGGTCGAGAGCAGCATAAGGTCGGTGTCCGTCGTCTCCAGCAACGTAACTTGCGACTTGCGCCGTTGTACGATCTCGTCTCCACGGTTTTCTATCCGGAACTCACCGGAAAAATGGCCATGACGATCGGCGGTGAAGCGAAATCGGAACTGTACGATCAGCGCGCTGCAAGATACTCCTGCGCACGCTCGAGCTCCGGCAGGGCCGAATCGGCGTCACCGGCAATATCGAGCAACGCCTGGAAGTACCGGCGCGCCTTGTCGCGGTCACCTGCGGCCTCGGCTGCCTGTGCCGCGCCATAGGCTCCGCGGAACCGCCGCGGCTCCTTGATCATGCTCTTCTCGAATTCGATCAGCGCGCTTTTGGGGTTTCCCGCCTCGAGCAACATGTAACCGAGCAGCTCGCGCGCCGGCGCCAGCG
Organism: Woeseia sp.; assembly: GCA_040902105.1. Lineage (GTDB taxonomy): Bacteria > Pseudomonadota > Gammaproteobacteria > Steroidobacterales > Woeseiaceae > IDS-8. Next base: position 53,018 of record JBBDXW010000052.1, on the reverse strand, counting down.
GACCGGGCGTTACCGCCGATTTATCGCTGGCATCTTCTGCCTCCGCCGCAGCGCGCAGCGTCTCTATTCCCTCTTCCTTTCGTCCGTCGGCGAACGCGACCCATGCAGTGGCCACGCGGTGCTGAATATCCACCTGTCCGGCCCAGTAATCGTCCCGTTCGTCTTTGAGCCGGTCTCGCAGCACGGCGAGCTGATCGAGGTCTGCCCTGGCGGCGCCGGGATGACCGGTTCGTGCGGCTCCGATCGCGCGGGTGAAATGCGCCATGGCAATCGTAAAAGGCGTGCCTTTCCGTGGTACGGCGGTCTGCGCCGCCTCTTCCCAGGCGCCTCGTTCGAGCGCGTACCGCGCGGGGATGGCGGTCATGGCAAAAAAACCTGCCATGGGAGGAGCGGCGCTGTCGATCGCATCGGGGTTGAACTTCGCCACGACTTCCGGGAGGCGGTCGAGAACGGCCTTCGCATTCCGGTACTGCGCCATCTGCAGATAGGCGTAGGCCTGGTAGTCCATCGCGTGAAGAGCCTCGGTCGTCGCTCCCTGCTCGATCGCGGTCTGTTCCGAGCGGCGATTGGTCTCGGCCGACTCCTCCCACGCACCGACGCGCGTGAACGTGTGCGAGGGCATGTGGAGCGCATGTGGCGCGGAGGGCGCGATCTCCGCGTAACGCCGCGCTGCCGTGAGCGCCCGGGAAGCAAGCGGAGGATGATCGTAGGCGTGAATGATGTAGTGCGTGAGGCCCGGGTGGTCCGGGTACTTCTCGACCAATGGCTCCAGGATCCCGGCTGCCTTCAATTGCGGCGCGTAGGTCTTGTCGGTCGGCAATGCCGTCTGGTTTACGGCCAGTGCGTAGAAAATCTGCGCCTCGGTGTCTTCGGGGTATTCACGGGATACGCGTTCCATCGCTTCTGCATACGCCAGAACGCGCTCGCGCTGGGATACCGCTTCGTAATTTTCAAAGAGCGTTGCTGCAGCTTCGATGTAGGCACGCTCGCGGGCGGTGCCGGAATCGACAGCCTGTCCATTATCGATAGCGGCCGATCCTTGTTGCAGGGCAGCGGTCGAACGTACGCCGGCGAACGGATTACCCCAGTAGCTCAGCGCAATGCCCCAGTGCGCGATGGCGCACGCAGGATCTTCGGCAAGGACCGCGTTGAATCCGTCAATGGCCGGACCGAATTCAAAGGAATGCAGGAGTGCCACCGCGCGGTTGAAATCCTCCTGTACATTCGGCGTGCAGCCGGTTTCGAACTGGACCATTCCGAGCTTCTCCGAAGCCGCATGGCCTGCTTCGTGCTGGTGCTGATGATCAGCCGCCGGCGCCTGCGCCGCAAGAAAACAGGGCAGAAGAGCAACAGAAAGGATTCGCAGCATGATGATCCCCACTTCTCCGGCAAGAGCCGAGTTATCTTTGAGCAGGCTATCTTACTCCTCACGAAGCCGGGCTTCGATCGCTCCCGGCGCTCAGTAGTCGGGCCCGTCTGAATAAACCAGTCCGGCTTCGGCGGCCTGCTCGCGTACGGCGTCGTAGATCTTCTGATCGAGCGAGTCTTTCGCTCCGCCCGCTTCGACGACTTTCTTCTCGAGGTAGTTGTCGCGTTCCTCGGCGAGCCGGCCGATCCGGCGCTTCAGTTCGGCCCGTTCGCCGGCGACGCGCAAGATCGCTTCCTCCTGCTCGGCAGGCGCCATGGCTTGCAGGGGTGCGGGCAACGAACCGGGTGCGATGTCATCGAGATCCACACGGCCGCTCGTGACATCGTCGATCAGTTCCTTTTCGCCGAGCATGTTCCTGTCCCCTGCGGCGGAGGCATTGAAAGCACCGCGCCTTGCCTTCGACGCAACGGATGCCAGCGTATGGAATTTCTCCGTGGCCTCGACCTTATGTCGCATGCGAGCTTTCTCTTCCTCGCTCCCGTAGTAGAGGCGCGTGTCGTCGAGGCGCGCCGAAAGCGTGGCGAGTTCGTCATCGAAGGGCGTGGCAAAAGCCACGGCGCCGCCGGCCTGCTCGACCGTGAAATAGGTGCCATGGGCGAGGCTCGCGATCTGCTGCCAGGGAGCCGCGGTTTCCGGAATGTTGCCGCATTGCACGGTGTTGACGAGGATGCCTCTGGCTTTGGCAGCGGCGACGATCTCCGGGTACTTGACGTCATCCGGGTAATCCATGTGCGGCGGCGCGTCACCGACGAGAAACACTGCCCGGTAGGCCTGCTCGTCCCGGGTCCACGACATGCGGTTCACGGCATCGTACAGCGCCTGATTGACGCTTTCGGGCGTGTCACCGCCGCCATCGGCCTGGAAGTCCATGAGTTCCGCGTACACGGAATCGAGATCGGACGACAGGTCGATTACGCGGGTGACGTACTGGTCCCCGCGGTCGCGGTAACCGACGAGCCCGATGCGGATTTCCGGTGTCGGCTGCGCCGATGCCATGGTCGTGGCAATGGACCATATCTTATCCTTCGCGGTCTGGATCAGGCCGCTCATGCTGCCGGTCGTGTCCAGCACGAACACGACATCGATCTTCGGCTTGCCCTGCGGCGCAATGACAGGATCTGTCGGCAGCGAGTCGTCGTTGTACTTCGCCTGGATGGTCGGGTAAGAAAGCACGGCTCCGAACGTCGTCGCCAACAGGGCGGTCGCAAGAATAGTCGTCTTCATGATGATGTCCTCTGATGGATGTTTCAGCGTGTAAAGAGCTGCTTCAGCGCAGCGTCGGCACGACGGCGCGCGCACTCGAACGCGTCATCGCTGTTTCCGGGAGTATCTGCGAGGGATTTCGCCCGGGACTTCGATGGGATGGCAACGAACATGGCCTGCGCCAGGAAAAAGCACCAGGTCGCAAGAAACACACTGCCCGAACGCGTGATTGCCCAGGTTGCCGCGGATACGCTCAATGCGCTGAGGCCAAGGTCGAGCAGGGCAGGCAACAGGCCCGAATGGAAGTAGAGCGACCGCACGAGCCAGAGCATGCCGGCGTGCGCAAGCACGTAGACGGCAAGCGGCGGCGCAAGTAACCAGGTTACCGCGGAAACCATGAACCAGAGCACGATGGCCGTGATGCGTCCGGTCGATTCGGCGCTGCGGCGAAGAAGGCAAACCAGGTATGCAAGTCCCATCGCAGGAATCATGAGCCGCAGCGTTGTACCGCTGCCCGCCAGCGGCACGAGTGCTGCGAATACGGCGCCCGCGGCCAGCGCGATGACCAGCGCGACGACGACTCCGTGAAGGAATGAAGGCCGTTTCATGACGCGCTCCTCCTCGCCTGCTCCCTGAGAAAAGCGACCTCGACTTCGTCATCGCTGACGGTCAAATCACGGCCGAAAGAGTCCACGACGCCGGTATTGTCGCCCGGCTCCCGCGAGCGGCGGGTGAAGATCTCGGCCTTCTGCCGCAAGCCCTCCAGCGCCATCCGATGTTCATCGACGATCGTGCGCTGTTCACTCAGATATTTTTCGGTGCCGGTTTCGCCGTTGGCCAGGTGCCTGGCGAGCCGCTGCGTTTCGAGTTTGCGCCGGATGAGATTCCTCGCCAGGTCGGTCTTCCCGGACGTGAAGCAGAGGTCCACCTCGTCGTCGAGTTCGGTCAGCGACTGCGACAGTTCGTGCTTCCGTGCCCGTAGCTCGCCCTGTTCGTGCGCGGCGATGCGGATTCTCTGTTCCCGTGCGGCGAGATCGTCTTCCATCTCGCGGATCGCCTGCCTGAGCAACAGCTCCGGTTCCTCGATCTGATCGAGCACGGCATGGAAGTCCGCCCTGAACAGCCGCGATATCCGGGTGATGAGTGCCATCGTGAATCTCCTGCCGTTTGAGTTCCTGTCGAACCGGAGCTGATCGTAGGAGATTCGGCGCGCCCTCCACAGGCACGTTTCCGTAAAACCTGAGCTTGAGTATTTACAGAAAATTTACATTGCATCACTGCCGCGGAAGGATGGGACTGATAGCCTTGTCGATACGATGACAGGAAGAGCCCGATTGCCCCAAGCGCCGCGATCACCCCGGTTACTCATAGTCGAGGACGAGGCTGCCATACGCGATGGCCTCATTGACGTGTTTGTCTATCACGGTTTCGCCGTCGACAGCTGCGGCAACGGCATTGCAGGTCTCGAGAAAGCCCTGACCGGCCGGTACGACCTGGTCCTGCTGGACATCATGCTGCCCGGCATGAACGGCTTCGACGTCTGCGACGCCATCCGCGCTCAGGACCGCAATCAGCCGATCATCATGCTGACGGCCAAAAGCAGCGACGAGGAAATCATCCATGGCCTGAAGCTTGGTGCCGACGACTATGTTGCCAAGCCGTTTTCGATTCAGCAGCTGGTGCTGCGCGTAAAGGCCGTGTTGCGTCGCTCCGAGGGCGGCCGGCTCGAAGCGAGCACGATCACGCTCATGAGCGGCGTCGTTATCGACACGCACAACCTCAACGGTCGTTCGGGCGACGACGAGCTTGCGTTTACACGGCGTGAGATCGACATTCTGCAGTATCTCGCGGCTCATTCGGCCCGTGCCGTGTCCCGCGAGGAACTTCTCAACAAGGTGTGGGGCTATGCCCGCAACCTGGGGATCGAGACGCGAACGGTCGACATCCATATCGCGAAGCTGCGCCGGAAGATAGAGGCGAATTCCAAAGAGCCGGGAAACCTGATTACGGTTCGACGCGCGGGATACCGCTTGCTGCTCGCGGGCCGATAAGCGATGCCCATACTGTCTACCTCAATCCTGAAGCGCTTCGACGGTCGGCGTCTCGAGTTACTGCTGTCGTTATTCTTCCTGGCATTGGCGGTGCCCACCGCCGTGCTCATCTGGCAGGCTTACGGGCAACTCAAGTGGGAGGCGTATTACCAGTACCGCGGCATGGCGGAAGAGCTGACGCGGCGCATCGACGAAAGTCTGCGAGAGCATATCGGCGAGGCGGAGCGTCGGTCGTTCGCGGACTATGAGTTCCTGGTGCTCGCCGGCGATCCGAGTGCCAATTTCCTGCAGCGGTCGCCGCTCGCGGCTTATCCGGTGGAAACCGGGCCGCCGGGCGTCATCGGCTATTTCCAGGTGGACGCGGAAGGCGACTTCCGTACCCCGCTGCTGCCACCCGAGGGTACGGAACCCGCTTCCGTCGGCATCGATGCGGCGGAGTACGCGCAGCGACTCGAGCTCGCAGACCGCCTCCGCGCCATATTGAGAGATAACCGCCTGGTGAGTTACCGGCCGGGGCGGCTCGAGTACAGGCGCGGCGGCGAAGCCGGCGCGAACGACGACCGGCCGGTTCCGGGTGGTCTGGCCGAGAGCGCGGCGGCGCAGCTGCCAGAGGACAGCTACAGCCAGCGCAACTTCGATGACGTCGGCAAGTACTCACCGGGCCCCGCTGCTGCCAGCGCAACGATCGAAGGAAATCGCGATGACAGCAAGGCCGCCAGTCAGATGACGGCGCCGCGCGAACAGGAGAATGTCATCGGGAAAGTAGCCGATCTCAAGCTCGAGCCGGCTTATCGTGACAAGTTCATGCGGTTGGAAGAGACGGCACATCCGGCCGCGGCGGCGCAATCCGAACTGCGGACCAAGCGAACGGAGCAGACGGCACTGCCAGCCGGCGTCCCGGGCGACGATGGGCTTTTCGCTGCGGATGCGGATGCCGGCCGCTTGCGCATCAGCACGTTCGAGAGCGAGCTCGACCCGTTCGAATTCGGCTTGCTCGGCAGCGGCCACTTCGTGCTGTTCCGCAAGGTCTGGCGCGACGGGCAGCGCTTTATCCAGGGCATCCTGATTGCCCCGGACGCGTTTATCGAGGCTGCCATCCGTGATCGCTTCGAGGCAGCGGCTCTCGCGGGCATGAGCGAACTCATCGTCGCCTACTACGACGACGTTCTTCGCGGCCCGATCAGCCAGAGTGCCATTGACCGGGGCAGCCGCGAGGAACTTGAAGGTACGCTGTTGTACCGCGGCCACCTGTCGGCGCCGCTCGACAGCCTCGGCCTCATATTCAGCATCAGGCACCTGCCACCAGGCCCCGGCACCCGCGTTCTGGGTTGGGTGACCTTACTGTTGGCGGCGGTTTTCCTGGGCGGCTTCTATGCCCTGCATCGTCTTGCAAGGGGTCAGTTGCGGCTGGCTCGCCAGCAGCAGGATTTCGTGTCGGCCGTCAGTCACGAGCTGAAAACGCCCCTGACCTCCATACGCATGTACGGAGAGATGTTGAAGGAGGGCTGGGCCAACGAGGACAAGCGCCAGCAATACTACGAATACATCCACGACGAAAGCGAAAGGCTGACGCGCCTCATATCCAACGTACTGCAACTTGCCAGCATTACGCGCAACGGGACGAAGCTTGCGATGCGATCCGTGATGGTGAGCGATTTAATGGGCAGCGTCGAGGCAAAAGTATCGAGCCAGGTTGAGCGTGCCGGCTTCGAAGTCGTGTTCGATCGCGACCAGCGCGCGGAAGGGGCCGTCGTCCTGGTCGATGAGGACTGCTTCCTGCAGATCATCATCAACCTCGTGGACAACGCGGCCAAGTTCTCGGCCGGCGCAGCTTCCAGGAAGATCGAAATCGGCAGCCGCCTGGCCGGAAACACGCGGGTCGTGTTCAGCGTTCGCGATTTCGGTCCGGGCGTGCCAAGGAATCAGATGAAGAAGATCTTTGAACTCTTCTACCGTTCGGAGAACGAGCTGACCCGGGAAACCGTCGGTACGGGTATTGGTCTCGCAATCGTACATCAACTGACGCTGGCGATGAAAGGCAGTGTCGACGTAGTGAATCAAAACCCGGGCGCCGAGTTTCGCATTTCGTTTCCCACCGGGCGGTAGCCTGGGCTGGCTTGCGGACCAGGGGCTGCAGGACGTTTTCCGGATGAGGTTGCAAGCAATTTTGAACTTTCCGCTCGATTTCAGGACAGTTCGAGAATCATGCGAATTCGCGGATGAGGGAACATTGAAACAACTCTTCGACCAGATCGTCAGGGCCCTTTCGAAGCCGGATTCGGCTGGAAGCTCCGCGGATGAGCGGGACAAGGCGATCCGCAAGGCCACGGCCGTGCTCATGCTCGATGTCGCGCTGGCTGACAAGGTATTCGACCAGGGTGAGCTTGAACACCTGCTGACACTTGCGGAGGCGCACTTTGGCCTCGGACCTGAGGAAGCTGCCGAGCTGATCGATGCGGCAAGGAATGAAGCCGAAGAACTCGTGTCCCTGCACGAATTCACACAGTTGCTGCACAACAACCTGACTGAAGAGGAAAAGGCCGCGATCGTCGCGATGCTCTGGCAGATCGCTTACACGGACGGGCGACTGGACAAGTACGAGAACGCACTGGTGCTCAAGATCAGCGACCTGCTGTACGTCAGCCGCGGCTGGGTGATGCGCCTGAAACACGACGCGGCGCACGCCGCCGGCCGGACCTGACTTTCGCGTTACGAGCGGGCCTTTCCAGGGAGTCTCTGCACAAGTCACCGTAGGAGCCCGCCATTGCGGGCGACCCGCGCGGCGACTGGCGAAGCGGATGGGTCGCCCGCGGGGCGGGCTTCTACAGTGCTTGAATCAACCTTGTGAAGAGTTTCCTAGTCGTCGTCGTCGACTTCCAACTGCCCCGTGAGGCGTCGCCAGACATGCGACCAGCTGAGGCCGATCGCCAGAAGAATCGCGAGGGTGACGAGTGCCGCCCAGGTCATCTTCGACGCCGAATCGAGAGTGATCACACCGGCGTCGGCCATGAGCCATACGAGGCCGCCGAGCAGCGCCCCCCCGAGCACGAGGCCGAGCGTTCCGAGCGAGCGTTGCGTCGCCACAAGGAGGACGACCCAGCCGATCACCACCAGCACGCCGACGACGAAGTGTTCCGGGCCGAGCGTGTCGCCGGTGATGGCGGCTCGCAGCCAATGGAAGTACGAATATCCGGTTGGATTGTAGGTCGCGGCAACGAGGACGAAGGAGGCCAGCGTGCGCCATACGAAACTCAAGATGCCGAACTCCCTGGGAGCGGAGACGGATTGAGCCGATCGGACCATCGAACTTCCTTTGCCGGGCGACTGATGAGAGATGTCTCGATGCTACCTTGCGTCGAAGTCGAGCGGTAGCCTTCGTTGGGGCGGCGCTACCGGCAAATCGTCGAGCCGCCATGTCGAATCTCTTACCGCAAAGAAGATTCGCGCGTGTTCGTACTGCATGGCACGAACCGTCATCCTCAAAGCAGCTTTATTTCCTGCAAAACGGCCAGAACTGGTACCAGGAATCGCACTTGAAGCGGTCCTCGCACTGACGCAACTGCGTGCCGTATTCGCGAGCCTGCCAGTCCACCCGCTCCGCGAGGTCGATCAAGTCCCGTTTTCTGCGCCACGCTCCGGAACGGTAGCCTGCCCGCCCCTCGTGATAGGCAAGGTAAAGGTTCCTGGAATCCCAGACGGATATACCCAGCTCTTCGTGGGATCTGTGGTTGTACCAGCCGACGAAATCCAGCGCGTCTGCCATGTCATCGCGATCGCTGAACCAACCCGCACCGGTTGTTTCCAGGTATTCCTTCCAGGCAGGGTTCTGGGCCTGCGCGTAGCCATAAGCGGATGAATGCCGGGGCAGGGGTATGACCCGCAAGAACCAGTCGCGCGGCGGCTTGACACTGGAACGAAACCCGGATTCAAAGCGCACGAATGACAACAGAACGTGCGCCGGCACGCTCCAGCGCTCTTCGGCGTCCATCGCGTAGTCGTACCAGTCCGGATGCTGGTCAAAGACGCGACAAATATTTTGCTGGTCGCGAGGCGCCGTGCCGGCGCAAGCGGCGAGCAACATAGCGGCCACTAACGCTCCGCAGACAATTGGGAAATCGTGAAGTGCGTTTTTGCGGAAGTCCTTCATTGCCGTCGATCGCTTGACCCTGTCAGCCGGTCCAGGGATTGAGGATCTCCTTCACAGCGGACTTGAAATCCGCTTCGTTACGGGTGACCAGCTTCAGGGAGTGGACATTCGCGGTTGCCGCAACGAAAGCGTCCATCACGCCGATAGGTCGGCCGATCGCCTCGCGGCGCGCTACCACCTCCCCCCAGCAATCGGCGACCGTCTCGTCGACCGACAGCACACGGCCCTCGAAGCGAAGCACGAGTTCGTCGCGCAACCACGCATCGAGCCGCTTGCGTCCCCTGCCGTCGGCCAGGCGTTCGATCCCGTGCCGGAGCTCCGCCAGAGTCACGACGCTGATAAAGACTCGATCTTCGTCGACCTCGGCGAGCCACTCGATGACACCGGGATCAGGCCGCTGTTTCACCCACTCCGAGACGACATTGGTGTCGAGCAGGAAGTTCAAAGATCGGCCTTTCGCGAACGATCCTTCCTGCGCTTGATCTCGATTGCCGACTCTCGAAGCGGCGAAGTGGCAAAGAACTCGGCCAGGTTGCCCGATCGCTTCGTTTTTTTCTCCCATTCCTCCGCTGACACCACGACAGCCGCGGTGCGGCCGTGCCGCGAGATGGTCTGCGGCCCCTTCAACCGAGCCTGCTCAATGAGCTTGCTGAATCGTGCCTTGGCCTCGGCGACGGTCCAATTGCCTGCACTCATAACGACCACCTCGATGCGAAAAATGACCCGATAGTCATTATAGTCATTTCTTTAGTGTGCGCAACGAAGCCGCCACCGGGTCTGATCCAGTACCCCGACCGCGGAAGTCAGAACCGCCAACCATGCTGAGACGCAATGGCCTCGCGATACTTTTGGCGCGCCCGTCAGGAACTCGACAGCCGCATGCGATACTCCCCGGCATGCGCCTCGTCGACCAGCTCCTGCGCCTGTCCGCGACGGATCTCGCGAATCACCTGAGCTGCACTCATCTGAGTCAACTCAGCCTCGCGGTCGCGGAGGGACGCACGAAGAAGCCGAAGTGGCACGATCCGATCGCAGAAATCCTGCGCGAGCGCGGCATGGAGCACGAAGCCGCGTATCTGGCGCACCTTCGCACATCGCAAGGGCTCGACGTCGTCGCGATTCCGGAGGGCAGCGACACGGACGGTCCGGAGAGAACGCGGGCGGCGATGCAGGCCGGAGCGCCGCTCATCTACCAGGCGCCGCTCGGCAATGCGCGCTGGCACGGGCGCGCCGATTTTCTGCGCCGGACCGATGCCCCGAGCCAACTCGGCGCATGGTCGTACGAGGTCATCGACGCAAAGCTCGCGACGGAAACGCGCGCCGGGACGATCCTGCAGCTTTGCGTGTACTCGGAGCTCGTCGCGGAACTTCAGGGCGCGTCGCCGGAGTGCGCTTATGTCGTCGCGCCGCATCACGGCTTCGTTCCGGAGCCCTACCGCCTCGCCGACTACACGGCGTATTACCGCCTCGTCAAGCGCAGGCTGGAAGAGGCGCTGGCACGCGCCGACACGCCAACGTACCCCGAGCCTGTCGTGCACTGCGAGGTCTGCGCCTGGTGGCAGCCGTGCAACGCGCGCCGGCGCGCGGACGATCATCTCGGTTTCGTTGCGGGCATCAGCCGGCTGCAGATCAAGGAGCTGCGACGCATCGACGTCGGCACGCTCGAGCGCCTCGGCGATCTTCGCGACGTAGCGAAACCGGCCCGCGGCTCGCGCGATGCGCTCACGCGCGTGCGCGACCAGGCCGCGATCCAGCTCAGGGCGCGTCGACTGGAGATGCCGCAGTACGAAATCCTCGAGCCCGTCGATCAGGCGCACGGTTTGGCACAGCTGCCCGCACCCTCGGCCCACGACATCTTTCTCGATCTCGAAGGCGACCGGCTCGCCGCTTCCGGCGGGCGCGAATACCTCTTCGGCTACGTTTCGCCCGGAAGCGAGTACGTGCCGGTCTGGGCCACGACAGCGGCTGAGGAGCAAGAGGGCTTCGAGCGTCTTGTCGACCTGATTCTCGCCAGGTTTCGCGAGCATCCGGACATGCACATCTATCACTTCGGCGCCTACGAGCCGAGTGCGTTCAAACGATTGTCGGGCCGCTACGCGACGCGCGAGACCGAACTCGATGTGCTGCTGCGCGGCGAACTCTTCGTCGATCTCTACACGATCGTCAGGCACGCTCTGAAGGCCAGCGTCGAGAGCTACTCGATCAAGGAACTCGAGCAGTTCTACGGATTCAGCCGCCGGCAGGATATGCGCGAAGCGACGGCGAGCCGGCGTGCGATCGAGTGGGCGATCGAGTTCAAGGAGCCCGTGCGCGACGTCGCGGAGTTTGCGCCGCACGTCGAAGCGGTCGAGCGCTACAACCGCGAGGATTGCGTCTCGGCCGAGAAGCTCAAGGCGTGGCTGGAGACGTTGCGCGCCGGGGTCGAGGCTCGCGGCATCAAACTGCCGCGGCCGGAGCTGAAGTCCGGTGATGCGAGCGATCAGGTCGAGGAGACGACCGACGAGACGCGCGAAGTCACGGAGCGGTTGCTCGCCGGCGTTCCGCCCGACGCCGATCAGCGCAGCGAGGAAGAGCAGGCGCGCTGGCTACTCGCACACCTGCTCGAGTGGCATCGGCGCGAGGAGAAAGCCGCGTGGTGGGAGTACTTCAGGCTTCGCGATCTGCCACTCGATGAATATCTGGATGAGCGATCGGCGCTTGCGGAGCTCGCGTTCGTCGCTACGGTCGGCGGAACGTCGAGGCGGCCGATTCATCGTTATGAATTTCCGGTGCAGGATCACGACATCCGCCGCGGCGACGAGGTCTGCATTCCGGACGGCAGCACGATCGGCGAGGTCGACGATCTCGATCTCCGCGCGCGGACGGTCGACCTCCAGCACTCGGGCAAATGGGCCGATACGCGCCCCGCACACGTCTTCGTCCGGCGCCACGTGCCGTCGAAACCGAAACCCGCGGCGCTGCTCGCGCTCGGGCGCTGGGTCGCCGGGCATGGCACCGATGCGCCGGGTCCGCACCGGGCAGCGCGCGACCTGATTCTGAGGAGACCGCCGCGCCTGATCCCGGAATCGCGCGGCCTGGGGACTCGCGCCCCGGCCTCGCCCCCCGGTGACGAGGTCGCGACGGCCTGCCGCCTCGGCCGCGAACTCGATCACGGCGTGCTGCCGATCCAGGGGCCGCCCGGCACGGGCAAGACGTTCACGGGCTCGCACATGATCGTGGACCTGATCCGCGCCGGAAAGAAAGTCGGCGTGACGGCCGTCAGCCACGAAGTGATTCGCAATTTGCTTCGCGGTTGCATCGAGGTGGCGCGCGAACAGGGACTTCCGAACTTCAAATGCCTGCACAAGGGCAAGCCGAAGGAGTCTTCGCCCGAGCCGCTGCATGCGTTCAACGACAACAAGCGCATTCGCGCGCTGTTCGATTACGGCGAATATCGTTTGCTCGGCGGCACGTCGTGGCTCTGGGCGCGGCCGGACTTCGCCGAGAGTGTCGATGTGCTGTTCATCGATGAAGCCGGGCAGATGTCGCTCGCCGATGTGCTCGCGGTCGCCGGCGGTGCGAAAAGCCTGGTTTTGCTCGGCGATCCGCAGCAGCTCGAGCAGCCGCAGCAGGCGAGCCATCCGCCCGGCGCCGCGGCCTCCGCGCTAGAGCACATCCTGGGTCCGCACCAGACGATTCCCGACGCCGCGGGCCTGTTCCTGCAACAGACGCGGCGCCTGCACCCGGACATCTGCGTATTCACGGCCGAAGTGTTCTATGAGAATCGCCTGAGCTCGTTCGCCGGACTCGAGCGGCAGGCCGTCGTCGGCGCGGCGCGCTTTCCCGAGGCCGGACTCGTGTACGTGCCGGTCGAGCACGAGGGCCGCCAGTCGCGCTCGGATGAGGAAGTCGAAGCGATCGCGGCGATCGTCGCCCAGCTTACGGATGGCACAACCTTGTGGCGCGGCAAAGACGGCGTGGAATGGCCGCTGACCCGGCAGGACCTGATGATCGTCGCCCCGTATAACGCGCAGGTCACGGCGCTCGCGGCCGCGCTGCCGGGAGTCCGCGTCGGCACCGTCGACAAGTTCCAGGGCCAGGAGGCGCCAGTCGTGATCGTGTCGCTGACGACGTCCTCGCCCGATGAAGCGCCGCGCGGCATGAGTTTCCTCTACAGTGCGAACCGCCTGAACGTCGCGACGTCGCGCGCGAAGGGCTTGTGCATTCTCGTCGGCAATCCGAAACTGTTCGAGCCCGATTGCCGGACGCCCGAGCAGATGCGGCTTGCGAACGCGTTCTGCCGGTATCTTGAAATGGCGGAGACGATCGAAGTCGGGTGACGCGTTTACCGGTTGTCGGCGGCGACCAAACCAGGTTGCGGGCCGAGCACCTGGAGCAGACCCGCGCGCGCGCAATCCTCATCCTGGTCCGAGGTACCGCCTCCGACGCCGATCGCGCCGACGAGCTGATCCTCGACAATTATGGGCAAGCCGCCCGCGACGGGGAACTGGCCCATCTGCTGAAGCAGGTGCGGCATCAGCGGGTTTTGCCGGCTCCGCTCCATCCAGACCCGGCTCGGTTCGCGAAAGTACAGGGCCGTTCTGGCTTTCATCTCGGCGGTTTCTATGTTGTCGGCCTTTCTTCCGTCCATGCGGCCCGCGTATATCGAATAACCAAACTGGTCGACGATGTGCAGCGCGACGGCGAAATCGTTACCTGCGGCGTATGCAAAGCAGGCTTTGGCTATCTTCTCGGCGACATCGAGCCTCAACAGATGCTTCTCGTAAGCCTGCTTCGCGGCGGCACCCTTCACCACCACGTCCTCCAGTTTCACAGGCTGTTGCGGTGCGTCGGTCGTCTGCGCAAGTGCATCGCCGCCGAATGCAATCGCCGCCGCCAGAGCAACGGCGGCCAGTCGGAGAATCGTACTTTCAGTCATTTTCCAGCCTCACGTCACTCGTCTTATTGATTCGGCGGTGTCTTGCCGTCGGCGCCCGGCAGGTCTTCCGGATCGAAGTAAAAGAACACGTCGTTGTTTTCCATACAGATCGTTTCGCCGATTTCCCAATCGTCGCGCCGCTCGTACCGGACGGTCGTCTTCCACGGCTCGGCCAGGTTGACCGGGTCGTACAATGTTCTTTCGCTGATGATCGCCTGTCCGTCCTCGACGAGTCTCAAGTGTTCGACGAACCGCATCTCCGGACTGGGATACACGGAGACGTTGCCCTCCATGTTCACATACAGCATCGCCTTGTCGAGAAAGCCGACCGAATCGATGATCAGCACGTCGCCGTCCCAGCGACCGATCGCATGACCATTCGCGGTCGGTCGAAGCTCCTCGATCGGAGGATGTTCCCGGCCGTCCATCCATATCCAGCGGATGCCGCTGGTCGCCTCGATGATCCAGGTGATCTTCTTTTCGTCGATCAGGATCTCCTGCGGGCCGAGCGTGGTCATTGTCGCCGACGATGGCGGAATGCAGATTGCGGAATAGTCGTAGGACATGTTGCCTGCGTCGCGCAGTTGCTGCTGATCCTCGATCGACTTCTGCGTTCCGGCGGTGAAAACGGGATCCGCCTCGGACTCCACATCTCTGGGACTGCCGATGGGATCCCAGACTCCCGCGAATCCGGCCGCGGGATTTTTCTTTCCGGCATTGTCGGGACAGCAGTCGCCGACGTTCGCTGTCACTGCGGTCGGCGGCGTATCGCAACCTCCGGACGCCACTGATACGAAAGCACAAGCAACCAAGAAGCGGAATCTTCCTCGAATCGCCGGCATCACCGAGTCCCCCACGTTTCTTCTAGCGTCGAATATCAACCAGGAAATAAACCACAGTGCTGAGCTTCCGCCTGTCGTCGCCGCGTCTACGTCAATCGGCGCTGTCCCCATCTTCCTCGCCGGTTACGGAACCTTCGCTCAGTACAGAGCCGTCCGGCAACGTCGCCTTGACGAAGCCGCCGTAGGGTTTGTTGTTTTTGGCCGGATTCACGGTGATGGTTACCTTGTCGCCCGACTTGAACGTATTTCGGGTCCAGCCTTTCCTGCCGAGGTCCAGCGGATTGCTGGCCTCGATGCCCCATGCGACAACGTTGCCCTCATCATCCGGGACCTCAAGGCGTATCCAGACGTGAGGGTTTGTCCACTCCATCTCGCGTACCGTCCCCTCGAGCACGACTTCCCTGGTGCTGTCGAACTTGGCGAAAGAGTGGTGTCCGGACGCGGGCGCAACAAAAAGAACGAGATTTGCGCCGGTCACCAACAGCGCTGCGCTCATTGCCGGGAGTCGCATTGCCGCTTTTCCGACAGCAGCCCGGGCACGGACTGTTTGAGCAAGTACTCTGATAAACATCGTTTTCAACTTCCCCGCCGGCAGCCGAGCTCGCCGAATCAAAAATGAATGGTGTTTTTTTTTGAGCATAGCGACAAGTTCTGTTCAGTTCAAGCGGCCCCGGAGCCTCTCTCGCGACGGGTGGCGTTTGACTTCTCGGGCGCCCTGATGAAAACTAAATGCAATTCGTTATTCTGTCGCGGGGCGCGATCCTGGATGAATCGGTCGAAAGCAACGCTGCTCGCCGCTGCGTGGGTCTGCGCCGGCCTGACGGCTGCGACGGCAACTGCCGAACCGCCGATGCTTCCTGCCGGAAAGACTTTCGAGGCAGCCGACAGCGTCTATGTCATTCCCGACGGCGGCGTACCGTTGGTGCCGAACGTGGGCATTGTTGTCGGCGAGGAGGGCGTGCTCGTCATCGACACCGGCATGGGACCCGCGAACGCCGAGATCATCCTGTCCGAAGTGCGCGAGATCACCAGCCTGCCGGTGCGCTACCTCGTGACGACTCACTTTCATCCGGAGCATAACTTCGGCGCCCAGTCGTTCCCCGCCGAAACGCTCCTGCTTTATCCCATTGCCCAGCACCGCGACCTGCAAAACAAGGGCGAAGAATACCGCTCCTGGTTCATTGAAATGTTCGGCGACGACGTCAGGGAGTTGCTCGAACCCGTCGAATTGGTCGAGCCCGATCTGACGTTTGAGCGGCAGGTGCGCGTCGACCTCGGCAACCTCCCGGTACACGTGTTCTGGTTCGGCCACTCTGCTCACACGGGCGGCGACACCGTCGTATACCTCCCAAGGCAGAAACTGGCCTTCGTCGGCGGCCTGGCGCCAAACCACCTGTTCCCGATACTGGCCGACGCCGACTCGAGCGTGCTCGGCTGGCTTGCCACGCTCGAGCCGCTCTCCGCGCTCGATGCGGAAATCATCGTACCCGATCACGGAAAAGTCGGCGGCCCCGATCTCATCGAGACCGTGCGCGAGTATTTGACAGCCATACAGGCCGAATCCCGTGAGCTGAAGCGGCGCGGAGTGCCGCTCGAGTCGGCTCAGGATACGCTGCACGCCGAATTCAGCGAGCGCTATCCGGATTGGGGCGAAGATCACTGGATCCGAAACGCCGTGGAACGCGCCTATGCGGAGGCGAACTGACGTGGCAAGCGCCGGGGGATTTCGCCGTCTCGACCCGGCACGAATACTGGCGATCGGCGGCGTTCTGCTGGTCGCCGCCGGCATGGTGGTCGGGGAGATCTACGCCATCTACATCTCCCACGTCGCCAACGGCATTATCGGTCAGACCTGGGCCGCTGTAATCGACACGGCCGCGCGCAGCGATCTCGAGCAGATGCGGGAGCACTTCGCCGTGATCGCCGATCTGACGGAAAAGCGCGGCCGCACGATGCACGGCCACTCGCATCTCGCCGCTTTCGGTCTGCTGGCGCTCGTGCTGGCGCTGGTGCAGCCGTGCGTCGAACTGTCCTCAGGGACACGCCTGCGCCTGGCAATCGTGTTTCTGATCGGCTGCCTGCTGCAGGTCGGGGGCGTTTACGTAAGCTATTACACCAATCACCTGTTGCTTTACGTGTCCGATGCCGGCGGCATTTTGCTCATCGTTGCCCTGGCCGGCACCTGTTGGGGGCTGCGCAAGGCGATGGCTGCCGGGCTTCCGGCGCGCGATCTTATTGGTGAGGCCCTCGCGCCGGCCGCCAGCCGCTGGCTGGTGAAGAGCGGACTGTTGCTGACGCTGCTCGGCATGGCATTCGGCCTCTTTTACGCGTGGCAACTCGTCAGCGCGGACGAGCCGGCAGTGTACGCGTCGATCGAAGGCGCGGCTTCAAGCCTCGCAAGCGGGGATACGACTTCGGCTGCAGCGGAGATTACGCAATTCAAGCGAATGCAATCAAAGATAGCCATCACTGCCGCAGCTCACTCGCACGCAATCGAGTTCGGTTTCCTGATGTTGTTGCTCGCGTTCGTACAGCGTTTCGTCATGTTGTCCGAGCGATGGCGGCTGCACTGGGCCCGAACGGTCTCGGTCGGCGCTTTCATGCTCCCCGTCTGCGTTTATCTCGCCACGCGCTACGGACTGCGCGCCGCCGCGTTTTCAGACCTGTTCGGCGCTGTCGTTCTGCTCGGCCTGGCGGCGATGACCTACGGCATGGTGCGGTATTCGGGCGCGGTGGATGCTGCGCCCGGCGGAGCGGCCCGATGACCCGCTGGAGCCGGCGGTTGATCGGCGTCGGCCTGCTGCTCATTCTGGCGGGATTCGTGTTCGCGCTGCTGTTCGGCTGGTCGACCGGGCATCAGGCCCGGCTGGTTGCGCACGACGCGTATCAGCCGCTATTCGAACAGATCGCCGGGACAGGCGGAGGCGACGGCGAATGGCGCGCAGTCGAGGAGGAGATAAGCCGTAACAGCATCACGCAGCGGCGGGCGGCCGACGTTCACGGTCATAGCATCAACATGGGAATTCTGCTGATACTGATCGGTCTGCTTTCATCCGTCGTGAATCGCAACGGCGGCATCGATAATCGCCTGCTGTTCAGCCTGGCTGTCACCGCCGTCGTCTATCCGGCAGGACTTTTCCTGCAGTTTCTGGGACTCAAACTTGCCGGTGAAGTGGTTTCCGCGATCGGCGCTGCCGGTGCCGTGGCAACGCTTGCCGTACTGTATTGGCGATTCTCGAGAGCCGTCGACAACTTGCCGGGCTGAGCGCGGCTGCGCGCGTTCATCTCTCTCTCGCGGGAGTGTCTCGCGCCTGTTCCTTGAGACTCGTATAGACGATTTGCGCGAACGAGTCGGGTGACCTGTCGGCGCCCCAGTCCCCATCGAAGCGTCGCGTCGGTTTCGCTGCGATGACGCCCTCTTCCGACAGTCCCTGGTCGATCAGACTTTGCACCTCATCGCGAACGCCTGTGAGCATCAGGAGGTAGGAACGCAGCGCAGCGAGGCCGCGCGGCGGAAGGTTTCCGTGGCCAGGAATGATCCGGCTGTCCTCGTCGGCTGCCTCCAGCACCCGTTCGACAGCCTTGATCACGCCGTCGACCGATCCGCCGTTGCCGGCATCGATGCGCGGGTAACCGCTCGTCCAGTACACGTCGCCCATGTGATAGATGTCGTCTTCGACGAAATGAATGATCGCGTCGCCGTCGGTGTGCGCCTTCTCGACATGGAACGCGCGGATCGTCTTGTCATTCCAGTGAAACGTGACGGCCTCGGAAAACGTGACGATCGGCAGCGCGTCGGCCGGCGCCGGCGGCGCCCGGTGATCGAAGAGCGGCACAAACTGTTCGACTTGCATGCGGGAGCGAACGTTGTCGTGAGCGACGATCACCGCTCCGGCCTGTGCGAAATTCTCGTTGCCGCCCGTGTGATCCCCGTGCCAGTGCGTGTTGATGATGAAGCGGACCTCTTCGTCCGTAACCTCGGCGATCGCGCGTCGGATCTTGTCCGTCAGCGGGGCGAACTGGTCGTCGATCAAAAACGCGCCGTCGTTGCCCGCCGACAGGCCGATGTTGCCGCCGGCGCCAATGAGCACGTAGAGCCCGTCGCCGATCGGCGTGGTTTCGATCTCCACCTCGGAGAAGTCGGACTGTGCCGCGGCAGGTTGCCCGACTGTCACGGCAACGAAAAAACCGAAGTAAATGGTCCATCTGGCCATGCAAAAATCCTTTGCGGTGCTCGCCGTTCCGGGATGGCCGGCGCGTTCCCCTCATTCTGTATCGGCGCGTACCGGGTTGACAAGCGAATCGCGTTCGCTTTAGAATTTTACTGAACTTGATTCGTTTTTGCTTACGTTCGCGGCGCAAGGCCGCAAAGCGACGGGTGCAGGTTCGAGCTGGAGGGGGAGTGACATGTCTGGCAAATGGGCACGCATCGGCAGTGGTGCCGCAACGGGTTTTGTTGCGGGTTTTTTTGCAGGCTCACCGGGCATGGCTCAGGAGCCCGGCAGCGGTGAAGCGGCAATCGAGGAAGTCGTCGTTACCGGTTCCCGCCTGGAAGCGCGCGACGGGTACGAGGCCGTCACGCCGGTGACGGTCGTCGATTCGGAGCGCCTCGGGAGAGCTGCCCCGACCAACCTCGCGGACGCCCTGAATCAGCTCCCGCAGTTCCGGGAATCGCGAACCGAACGATCCAATAATCTGCTGAGCTTCGACACCCCGCAGGCCGGAAACAACCTCAACCTGCGGGGCGTCGGTCCGATTCGCAGCCTGATTCTGCTCGACGGCCGGCGCGTGCCGCCGACGAGTTTCGTCGGTACCGTCGACGTGAACACGCTGCCGCAGATGCTGGTCGAGCGGGTCGAGATCGTAACCGCGGGCGCATCGGCGGTGTACGGCGCGGACGCCGTATCGGGCGTGGTCAATTACGTACTCGATACCGACTTTCAGGGCCTGAAGACCTTCGCCCAGCTCGGTCAATCCGGCGAAGGAGACGCCGACACCTACCGGCTCGGCATCGCCGGCGGCACGGCGCTGCAGGACGACCGGATGCACCTGTTATTCAGCGCGGAGCGGGTGGATTCTGACGGGGTCCCGGAACTTTCGGATCGCCCCTACTGGGAGCCGTCGTGGTTGACGGTCGGTGACGGCACGGCCGCGAATCCCTACCGGCGGGAACAGGGCGTCCGCTTCAACAACATAAACAACGGCGGACTCATATTGACCGGTCCCCTGGCCGGGCAGATGTTCACCCCGTCGGGCGACCTGGCTCCGTTCGATCCCGGCACGCCCACTGCATCGGACGGCTTCAGTATTGGCGGCGACGGCACGCGCTGGCCCAGTCACTCCCTGACGGGCACATTGCGTTCCGATGCGCTGTTCGGGCGGCTGAGTTACGACTTCAGCCCCGAAGTGACCGGTTTCGTACAGGCTGCCTACGGGGATTCCCGTAACACCTACAGCGCACATCCCAACTTCACTTTCGGACCCGACATCACGATATTCAGCGGCAACCCGTTCCTGCCGGCCGCGGCGCAGGATGTACTGACGGACACCGGTACCGAAAACTTCGGCATGGACCGGCTGCACGTCGACATGGGATTCATCGACAACATCGTGGACAACGAATCCGTGAACGTTACGGCTGGTCTCAACGGTAGCCTGTGGGAAGACTGGGAATGGAATGCCCACTACACCCGGGCTTCCGTGGACATGGACAGTCAGACCACGAACCATTTGCAGAACGTCAACTTCGCCGCGGCGCTCGATGCGGTCCTCGACGCGTCCGACAACATCGTGTGTCGCATCACTTTGACAAATCCGGGATTGCGCGACGACTGCGTTCCAATCAACGTGTTCGGCGAAGGCGCGCCATCCGCCGAAGCAATTGCCTACGTCAACGGCATACAGATGTATGAGGTCGAGAACGATCTCGATGAAATTCAGTTCGACGTGACGGGCAGCCCGTTTTCGAGCTGGGCAGGCCCGGTCGCCGTCGCCGTAGGAGCGAGCTACCGCGAGCAAAGCATCCATCAGACCAGCAACTCGGATCCGGCAAATCCGGTCGACAGCACGGGCGTGCGGGGCGTGCCGACGAATCTGCGATTCCTTGCCGCCAACAACGGTGTCGCCGACGGTTCCTACGACACGACGGAATTGTTTACGGAGTTCGCGGTCCCGCTGCTCGCTGACCAAGCCTTCGCTGACAGCCTGGAGTTCAACGGCGCCTTCCGCTATGTCGATTACAGCAGCTTCGGGCAGGAGGAAGCGTGGAAAGTCGGGCTCGTCTACCAGGCTACCGAGGATCTCCGTTTCCGCTTCACCAAATCCCAGGACATCCGTTCGCCCACGCTGTTCGATCTTTTCGCCGGTCGATCCGTGGGTATCGCAGGTATATTCGACGTACATACCGGCGTCGCCTCCATTACCACGACCGAGGGTGGCGGCAATCCTACGCTGCAACCGGAAGAGGGAGAGACGCTCACGTTCGGTGTGGGTTATCGGCCCGACTGGCTGCCGGGATTCAGTGTATCGATGGATTACTACGATCTCGAGATCACCGGCATCATATCGACGGTTTCGGGCACGGCGATGATTCAGGTGTGCCACGACTCCGGCCATACCGATCCGCTGTGCGACCTCATCGAGCGGCCCTTTCCCATTACCGACACGTCGCCGGCGAATTTCCCGACGTCCGTCTCAGAGGTGCCCATCAACCTGGGCTTCCTGCAGACCGACGGCGTGGACCTGGAGGTGGCCTACACGTCGGAGTCGGGCGTATGGGACGTCCGGGCCATCATCAACTACGTGCGCTCTCACGTGCTGAACAACGGCCTCGGCGGCGAGGACCACGAGCACGCCGGCGTTCTCGGCGATCCCGGCAGCGGCGGTCCCAGCATTCCTGAATGGAGCGGCGTGCTGTCAGCGACCTGGCAAAGCGGTCCGTGGACGCTGTACGCGCAGGAACGCTTCATCGACAGCATGTCGAGAATCGGCGGCAACATCCCGGATGCCGTTTTCTCGGACGGATCCGACGGAGCGTCTTCGGTCTTCTATACCGACATGACGATAGAGTATGCGTTGCCGACGGAATACGAGGCCGAGTTGTTTCTGTCGGTAAACAATGTGTTCGACGAGGATCCGCCGCTGCTGCCTCCGATCAACTATAACCCCGGCGTGCAATACCCGACGGCGCTCAGCGTTTACGATACTGTCGGCCGCTTTTTCACCGTAGGAGCGCGCCTGAACTTCTTCTGATGAAGATCGAACTGCTTTGGACGCTCCTGGTGACATTGCCGATGTTGTGCACGGCCGCTGTCGCAGTGGAAGCCACCCCCACGCCAGTCTGGGCCGTACCGAAAGAAGGGCCGGAATCGCCGCAGGCGCCGGCGCACGGGGAAGTCGCCCTGCCGGGCAGCGCGTTGTCGCTGACCCAGGAACAGATTGACGACATGTTCAACGCGCCGGACTGGTATCCGGGCGAACATAAGCCGATGCCGCCCGTCGTGGCACATGGCAATGCCCCCGATAACTGGGCATGCGCGATGTGCCATCTTGCATCGGGAAACGGCCATCCACAGTCTGCCAAACTTGCCGGAACCGGTGCCGATTACATTGTCCATCAGCTCGCGGCCTTCAAAGCGGGCGATCGCCAGTCGTATCTCGGCGCATTCATCGATGACCTGCACGTCCTGGAGAACGAAAAGGA
The DNA here is from genome assembly GCA_040902105.1 of Woeseia sp. Lineage (GTDB taxonomy): Bacteria > Pseudomonadota > Gammaproteobacteria > Steroidobacterales > Woeseiaceae > IDS-8. The sequence goes on along the minus strand of JBBDXW010000052.1, from coordinate 30,726 downwards.
TGCCGAGTCGGCCGCCGCATGGTTCGCCTCGTTGCCGGTCAGGAAGTTTCAGAAAGTCGTCGAAAAGGACACCGTTCCCGAGACCATGTTCGACGGCAGGTCCTACATGCGCGTCGTGAAGAAGGACAGTGACGGCGCCGTGCGTTCCGAACCGTTGAACGGACGTATCATCGAGGTGCCCGAAAGCTACACTGCCGTCAAGGCGCGCGATCCGCATGCAACGTTTCTTACCTACGTGCCGATCGGCAGCGTTGAAAAAGGCAAAGAGATAGCCACCGAGGGAGTCGAAGAAATTGCGGCCTGCGTCACCTGTCACGGTGTCGACCTCAAGGGAAGCGCTCTTGCGCCGGCGCTGGCAGGCGCCTTTCCCACGTATGTCGTCCGGCAGCTTTACGACTTCAGGAACGGCAAACGGAAAGGGCTCGCGGACACCACCGGGTACATGAGTGCCGTAAGCAGCCAACTTTCGCCGGAAGACATCGTGAATGTCGCGGCGTATGTCGGCAGTCTCAGTCCGTGAGCGGGTGAGGCACGGGATCGTGACCGGTCCGTCGATCCGCGCCGCATGCGGTGCACTGTCGGTGGCGGCCGCGCTAACGGCCGCCGGCTGTACCGGACCGACCCCTTCGGCTGCGGCCCCTGCCGTGACTCTCGACCAGGTGGTTGTGCGAAGCGATGAAGCGGGAGCGGCGCACGAAAGGCACATACTCCGGTTCGACGTCGCCGAAAGCATCGCGGGCGAATTCTTTGCTTGTGCCGAACGCAAGCGAAAGCCTCGCTCGATCCACATCATGGATCAGTTCGGCAATACGATACTGGCGGCGCGCATGGACGGCCAGATTTCGGACAACGTCGATGCAGCGCGCATGAAAGCGAAGACAGCCCTGTACTTCCGCGACAATACGGGTCGATGGTTGAACCGCAGCAAGGCGGATCCCTTGATGGCGCATTGGATCGCGCAACTGAACCAGTTCACGTCTCCTGTCGGACTCCCGATCGTGGTCGAGGATCAGCTGCTGGGCACCATCGGGATGGGCGGCGCCAGCGGCGACTGCGCGCACGAGGCGCTGACGGCCGTACTCGGTCCGCAGCCGCCGCTGGAGCCGCCGCCGGAGCCGCAGTAGACAGAGACCGGCGAATTCAGGACTCGCCGGCAGCAACGGTCTGGAGGTGGTGCATGCGAAATCGTCTTTGTACGCTGCTTCTCATCGGCGCACTCTCCGTGGGGACGTCGGCATCAGCCCAATGCGAACGATGCCGAACGGATGAAGAGGTCTTGCGGTGGAACCCGAATTCCTCGCGGGAGCACCAGCTGGCGCCATGGCCCGGCCACCGCATCATCGATAACGTCTACTACGTTGGAACGCGCAATCTCGCGTCCTTCCTGATTGCTACATCCGCCGGGCATATACTGATCAACTCGAACGACGAACAGACGCTTCCGTTGATCCGGAAATCCGTCGAGGAGCTCGGCTTCGAATGGACCGATATCGGTATCGTGCTGGGAAGTCACGCCCATGCCGACCACATGTCCGCGAATGCAACGATCAAAGGGCAAACGGGCGCGCTGCTGATGGCGATGCGAGAGGATATTCCGCTCCTCGCGGAAATGACGCCCGGAAGCCGGAGCCCGCCGGTTGACCGGGTGCTTCGTCATCGCGATACCATCACTCTCGGGGGCGAGACCTTGACAGCGCATCTGACGGCGGGACACACGCCCGGCACCACGACCTGGACGCTTGAAGCCGAAGAGGACGGCACGGAATACGATGTCGTTTTTCTCGGCGGTGCCACGGCGACTCCGCGTACGGACGTCACTTCAACGGACATCCAGAAGCAGTTTCAGGAGGCGTTCATCGTCCTGCGCGGCCTCTCTTGCGACGTGCCGCTCGGGCCGCACGCGCCGATTCACCACATGGAAGAAAAATTCCGGCTGCTGGAGAAAGGCGAGGGGCCGAATCCTTACATTGATCCGCAAGGCTGCCAGGACGAACTGTCCCTGTCGGAGCGGGTGTTCTACCTGCTGCTCGGGAAACAGCTGGGCACCCAGAGGACCTGATTTCGCTTGTCAATGCGACCCACAACGGTAAACTGCTGATTTTTTGCGCACCCTGATCTGACGTGCGCGCATAACGGAAGCAATCATGGCCCAGGTAAAGAAGAGCGAGAGGCGCGATGCCATTCTCGATAGCGCTGCGCGCCTGTTTCGGGAGAACGGCTACCTGAAGTGCCGCATGGAGGAGATCGCCGCCGATGCGGGCACTGCAGTCGCGAACCTGTACGTTTACTTCCCGTCCAAACTGCACTTGTTCTATGCCGTGTGGACGCCGATGATGAAGGCGAGAATGTTGAAGCTGGCCAGGGACGCGCGGGAGATACAAGACCCGAAGCAGCGGCTTCGCTTCATCTTTCTTTCCCTGTGGCAGGATATCCCGCGCGAAGACAACGCGTTTGCGAACAATCTCATCCAGGCCATTGCGACGGCGACTTCGGATATCGAGAAGCCGCACGACATTCTCAAGTGGTGCGAGGAATTCCTGAACGAGCTGATCCAGGAATGTCTGCCGCGACGCCGCAGATTTCTTGCAATGGACACCAAGATTTCCTTTCTGTCCTGGATGGCGTTCGACGGCTTTGTCGTCAATGTCGGCAAGAATGAAGACCGCGACATGGATACGCTGGTCAATCACTTCGCGGATCTGCTCCTTGGGCAAACGTACGCCGAAGAGATATAGACAATCCGGTTGTCGAAGGTCGAGGACGATGAAACTTTACTGCGGCACCAGCGGCTTCTCGTTCAAGGAGTGGAAAGGACCGTTCTATCCCGGGAAGCTGCCGGCGAACGAGATGCTCGCGTTCTACGCCGGGCGCTTGCCAACGGTCGAGATTAACAACACGTTCTACCGCATGCCGAGACGCAGCGTGCTCGAAGGCTGGGCCGCACAGGTTCCCGACACCTTCCGGTTTGCGATCAAGGCGCCGCGCCGGATCACCCACTCGAAACAGCTTGCCGATTGCAGCGAGGAGGCGGGATATTTTTTTGAGACGCTCGAGGCGCTCGGCCCGCGCCTGGGAGTCGTGCTGTTCCAGTTGCCGCCGCACGCACGCGTCGGCGTCGAGAAGCTCGCTGCGTTCCTGGACCTGGTGCCCGACGGCGTGCCGGTCGCGTTCGAGTTCCGGCACGCGTCGTGGAGCGACGAAGCCGTCTACGCGGCACTCGCACGGCGCAATGCGGCGTGGGTCACGGCGGACAACGAAGGCGGCGAACCGCCCGAGCTGCCCAGGACCTCCGCGCTGACCTATCTGCGGCTGCGCGCCGCGTCGTACAGCGACAAGGCACTGAAGTCGTGGAAAGCACGCTGCGCGGATTTCGAGCGCGCCTTCGTGTACTTCAAGCACGAGGAGGGCGGCGCCGGCCCGGCCTACGCCGAGCGCATGCTTGCCCTGTAGGAGCGCAGCGCTGTTCCAGGTTAGCAATCGTTGAGTATCACACAGTGTGTGATAACGCTCGCTCAGGTTTTAAGGCTAGATTCCCGTAACGAGAAGATCCAGCGCAGCGATGATGTCGTACCGGCGTTCCGACAGATCGGCCACCTGGGCGCCGAGTGCCTTCCTCGGAATGCCGGCGAGCTGTGGTGTGACCGCAATGTACATCTTTCCATCAACCTCGACGCCTGGAGTCAGAATTTTGATTATTCCGCCTTTCAGCGAAGCTGATTTGTAAAGCGGAACGACGACCCGGGTATCGAGTTCCTCAAGCAGGTCGCTTTGTATGTCCAGCAGCAGGGGTACGGCGGCTTTGGTTGCGCGATTGGGATTCCGGTGCACGGCGAACTGGGGCATCAGAAGCCTCTAAGCCCGTCGCTGAATACGCCATTTGCTTCGACATGCTGGTTGTAGGCGACCATGGCGTCACGATTCTCGGAAAGCCACCGCTTGCGCTGCGCGCGTTTCACGGCACCGGCCAGTGCCACCTCCATGGTAGCGGAGAGGTTGATGTCGAGTTCCCTGGCCATTGTGAGCAAGTCGCCGTTGATGCTGAGATTCGTAGCCCGCTTGGGCGCTTTGGGGTCGTAAGCCGAACGCATGCGCATTTCCTCCTTCACCAATGCGCATAATATATGCGCATGCAGCGCACACGGTCAAGGGCATGGGCAATCTCGCATGTTGTGCGGCGTTAAAGCCCATTCCGCAGCCGCGTACGGCCGAGGCCAAGGCAGTAGGGGAAACCATCGCCACCTGGAACACCTTTGCCGAAAAGCATGGTTCGTTTGCGGACGAACACTCGATCGGATTATCGACGCGTTGGATGAGTTAATTTCGCGGGCGTGGGGTTGACAGCAGCTTAATCGTCAGGTGGCATGGTAGACATCGTGGACTTCACCCGTAGGTAACTGTGTCAGTATGGCTGAGCCAGAGCCGCTAGTTAAAGCCAGGGAGCACCTGTCCCGGGCGGAATCGGATTACCGTTCCGAGGATGGACTCTTCCATCTCGAGGAGGGACTCGCTCTGCTGGAGAAAGTCGCACTCGACAGTGCAACTGAGCACCAGACAATCGCTGCGAACTTGTTGTCAACGTACTCGACAAGGATTTGCGAATCCGTCAGGACACTCGTTGCGACCAATCCCGGGCTCCCTGAGCCGGAACTCGAGCATCTGTTTAAAGTTCTGCTGGCGTTCGATTCGGGAGATTTGAAGCTCCCCGGGTACGTGCGTTCGCTGAAGATCGATGTCGTCAAGCGATTAATCGACCGCTACTATGAAGGTCACTCCGCCGAAGAGAAGCAGAAAATGTTCCAGCAATTGGCGGGTATCGCGGCTGACCGGCATGACACCTGACAACTTGAGAATGCACGCGATCTGATCAATGTCAGATTGCAGCCCGAAAGGAGAAGCAAATGGCGAACAAATTCGCATTAGCAAAACGCCCAGCGATCGCGTTGAATTTGTCAGGGCGCTGCGGCTGATAGGGGGACACATGAGCCTGAAGCAGGCCTCCGACCTGGCTCTGCACCTGGAGCGTTTCGGACGCTCCGTCGTGGTGGCCGGGATAGAGCCCGCCGTCGCTGCTCACATTGCGGATGACCTGCGACGCGCAGGTGCGGAAGTGGTAATAGAAGAGAGTTCGCTCAGCACTCCCATGCTGTGCACTCCCGAAGGGAACGAGAAATACGGGTGGCGCGCGTTTCGGTCGATCGGGAAGTCAATCTAAAACCTGCCGAATGCTGTGTTGAACCAGCCTCCAGCCCGCGGCTAAACGCAATTATCTCTTTGCACGAACTGTAAGCTTCACGAATTTGTCACGCTCGACTTGCACCTGGTCCCGGATCTGAGGAAGCCGTTTACTCACGAATTTGCCGGGCCATCCGGAATGTTCCTGAATAGCGTCCAGCACGTCGACGCCATCTCGTAGCCACGCATTCAATCCGGGATTGGACAGCGCAAGTTGCCCCATCCTCTCGGAAAATCTGAGGGCATCACGAGTCCGCTTTGCATCGAGCAGGTCAGAGATCGATACGCCTGCAACCTGTATGGCAAGTGCGACTCGGCCGGCATAATACTCTCCGTTCGGATCATTTCTGCGACGAAGCGATCCATATACGTTCTCCAGCTGCGATTGCATGACATGCAACGGGTGCATGACGTAGAAGTCATAGCCCGGGGCTTGAACCTGTACCGCACGCTCTCGCAGTTCCGTGGAGTCCACGCCGGCGATGCTGCTCATGAAATCGATGCCGTGCTTCTCGGAGTCGATCTCGACTACGACGACAGCCGCGTTGGGAGTGTAGTCGTCGAAATCTGCGATATTTGTTTTTGCCTTCCAGTCACGCCCGGCAGCGAGCGCATCTGCCCGGTTGCCGAAGAAGTCGATGTCATGACTGAGTGCAGCAGCCTCCGTATGCAGGCCCATGCTCACTGCCCAGATGTTGAGAGCTTGTCCTCCAACAAGAATGGCATTGCGCGTTTGTGGCGAGGTTTGAAGTAACTCGGCTACATCACGAACGGACAGGGGGCGAGTCACGACAGCTTCGGCAAGCCGGGAGTGAAATCGGATCCTCTAAGCGCGTTCTTCGAGTGCAGCTTCTTCAAGGTCGTCTTCCCTTGCTTGAGCTCCCTCAAAGAGGCAAGACGCTCCTTGCTTCGCTGGCGGACGATTTCGGCGGTACCCAGACTGACGAGGGATGTCGGATGAATAAAGCCCACTCTCAACCCGAAGGACTCGGCAATGCGGTTCAGCGACGCAAGAGTGGGATTTCCGGAATCGTTCTCGAGTTCCTTGATTACCTTCACAGCGACACCAACCCGGGCTGCGAACTCTGCCTGTGTAAGGCCTTGGCTGGCCCTCATGAACCGACACGAATCCGCCCATCCCAACGCACCTCGCTGCAGCGCTTCGCGGAGCTGCTTGAGCAGTTCCGGATCATCAATTCTCGGAGCTTTCCTGGGCATGAGAGCCATAATAGTCCCTCTGGGGACTATTTTCCATCGTCCGGGCCATGCCGATCCTGGTCGTTCGGATTGCGCCGCGTGTCGTTTACAGCTTGGACGCTAAAAACTAACCGGCATTAGTCGTTCAGCACAAGGCGCCGGAATCGGCTCAGGTGCCGCAGTGCCCCCCGCGCGTCGCCTTGCGCTTCGAGCAACCGCGACAGGTTGTAATGCGCATCGGCGTACCCGTCATCGACCGCGAGTGCCGCTCGATAGGCGTCGGCGGCGGCGGCGGTCTTGCCCTGGTCCTCGAGCGCGACGCCGAGATTGAACGCGGCGACTGCATTACCCGGACTCTGCTCGAGCGCTGCACGATAAAGTGCTTCGGCTTCGTTCAGGTTGCCGGCCGCGTGCAGCAGGCGGCCGAGGTTGATGCGGGCGCCGACGAGCTTCGGGTCGCGCCGGAGCACGACTTCATAGGTCTCGCGTGCCTCGTTGCCGCGACCGAGCAGCTCGAGATCGAGCGCCGTCTGATAGAGGTCATCGACCGTTTCGCCTTGCCGTTCCAGCTCGGCGGGCGCTCTGCGCGGCAGCTGCGGAGCCACCTGCTCCGACATGGCCTGCACGTCGAAATCGAGTGCGCCCTGGCCGGATTCCAGTTCCCACGAGGCGAGCCGGTCCTTCACGATGACGTGCTGTCCGGTGACGAGGATGCGCACGGCGGACAACGGCCGTCCGGCCGGTAATTGCTCGCGGAGCAGGCTTAAGGTCCGCGTCACGCGGTTCACGCTCACCTTGGCATCGAGCAGCTTGCCGGCCGTGCGCAGCACCGCGAGATCCTGAAACGAATAGCGCCAGCGGCCCTGGTCGTCCTTGCTCGGCGTGACGAGTCCGGCCCGCGCCCAGCGGCGGACCCTGACCTCGGGGAGCCCCGCAAGGTCGGCGACTTCTCGGGTGGAGTACTCGCGCACGTCAGGCGATCAGCCGGCGCGTTTTTTCCGGGTGGTCTTTTTGGATGTCGTTTTGCCCGCGCTCTTCGCGTCCGTTCTCGTGGCCGGCTTGCGCTTGTCGGTCGCGTTGAGGCTCGCTTTGAGTGCTTCCATGATGTCGATGATCTTGCGTTCGGGCTTCTCGCTCGGCGCGACGGAAATATCCTCGCCTTCAATCTTGCGCTGGATCATGGCCATCATCTGGTCGCGCACTTCGTCGCGGTACGCCGTCGGATCGAATGTGTCGCTTGCCGCCTGGTCGATGAGCTGTTTCGCGAGCGCCAGCTCGGCTTTCTTGACCTCGACCTCCTCGAGCGGGACTTCGCTGAACGCGCGGACTTCGTCCGCATAATGCAGCTGCTCGAGCAGCAAGCCCTTATCCTTCGGCCGCACGAGTACGAGGTGCATGCGTCCGCGCGCGGCATAACGTCCGACCGCAATGCGCCCGGTGGAGCGCAGCGCTTCGGCAAGCAGGTGATAGGCGCGCGCGCCGCCCTTGTCCGGGCCGAGATAATAAGCCTTGTCGAAATAGATGCGGTCCACCGTGCCGTCGGGCAGGAACTGATCGATGTCGATCATGTAGGTGGCCGCGACATCGAGCGCCTTGATCTCCTCGGGCGAGAACAGGACGTACTGGCCCTTGGCGAACTCATAGCCCTTGACGATCTCCTCTTTGGGCACGATTTCGCCGCTGTTCGACGAGATGAGCTGCTGCTTGATGCGGCCGCCGTCGCGCCGGTCGATCTGGTTGAAGCGCACGGTGGCGGCCGATTCGGCGGCCGAATAGAGCTTGACCGGTATCGAAACCAGCCCGAAGGCAATTGAGGCAGATCCTAAAGGTCGCGCGGGCATTGGCGGATCATATATTCTGGGCCGCATGGCCGCAACGAGAAACAGCCATAAATTAGCGACTTATCGCGAAAAGCGAAAAGCCGACTCGACTCCGGAGCCGTTCGGCAGCGGCGCCGCGGGCGGCTCGCGCTTCGTCGTGCAGCTGCACGCGGCGCGCATGCGCCACTACGATTTCCGGCTCGAGCACGACGGCGTGCTGGTGTCCTGGGCGGTGCCGAAGGGCCCGTCACCCGACCCGGCCGACAAGCGCCTCGCCGTCCGCGTCGAGGATCACCCGGTCGACTACATCCATTTCGAAGGGACGATCCCGGAAGGCAACTACGGCGCCGGCGCGGTCATCGTCTGGGACCGCGGCCGCTGGGAGCCGGTCAAGGATTTCAACGAAGGTCTCGAGTCGGGCAAGCTGCTGTTCGACCTGTACGGCTACAAGCTGCGCGGCCGCTGGACGCTGGTCAAGACCAAACGCGGACCGAAGGACTGGCTCCTTATAAAGGAGCGCGACAGCTACGTGCGCGAGGGCATTGCTGCCGTGCTGCCCGAGGACTCGGTGCTCTCGGGGCGCACCGTCGAGCAGGTAGGCAGCGGCGCGGACCGGGGCGTCGACATTGCCGACGCCTGCCGGGCCTCGGGCGCGAAGCGCGGCCGCGTTGCGTTCGGCGACGTGCAGCCGATGCTCGCAACGCCGGGCGAACCGTTCAGTCACCCTGACTGGGTCTTCGAGATCAAGTACGACGGTTACCGCCTGCTCGCGGGCAAGGAGCACGGCGACGTCAAGCTCATTTCGCGCAACAGCCACGATTTCACGGCCGTCTTTCCCGAGATCTCCGAGGCGCTCGCGGCGCTGCCGTACGACGACTTTCTGCTCGACGGCGAGGTGGTCGTGCACGACGCCGAAGGCCTGCCGAGTTTCGCAGGACTCCAGCAACGCGGGCGGCTCACGCGCGCCATGGACATCGGCCGCGCGGCCGTGCAGTGGCCCGCCACGCTCTATGCCTTCGACATGCTGCTCTACGGCGAATACGACCTGCGGCGCCTGGCGCTGACCGAGCGCAAGCGCCTGCTTGGCCTTCTCCTGCCGGCGGCCGGAGCGATTCGTGTGTCCGAGCACATCGAAGGCGCGGGCGAGGCCATGTTCGAGCAACTCAAGACCATGAACCTCGAGGGCATCGTCGGCAAGCGCGCGAACTCGGCCTACGTGGGCCGCCGCTCGCCGGACTGGGTCAAGGTCAGCGCGCGTTCGAACGACGACTTCGCCGTGGTCGGTTTCACGCCGCCGAAAGGCCGCCGTTCGGGTTTCGGTACGTTGCTGCTCGCACAACGCGGCGTGGACGGCTGGGTGTACACGGGCCGCGCCGGCGGCGGTTTTGGCGACCGCGAACTCAGGCTGCTTGGGGAGCGCCTCGCGACAGCCAAAGAGGGTCCGCCGCCGCGCGATCCCGAACAGATTCCGGGCGCGCGGTGGATCGAGCCCGAGTTTGTCGTCGAAGTCCGGTTCAAGCAGCGGACTCCGAAGGGACTGCTGCGTCAGCCGACCTTCGTGCGTCTGCGCGACGACAAGAATCCCGAAGACTGCTGGCTGCCCGGCGAAGAGAAGCCGCTGCCCGAGAAGCCCGCGCCGAAGGCCAGGGCCGCCGCGCCCGTCGTCAACGTCACAAATCCGGACAAGGTGTTCTGGCCCGACCTGGGTCTGACGAAAGCCGATCTCGTCCTCTACTACCGCAGCGTGGCAAAGTGGCTGCTCCCGTATCTCGCCGACCGGCCGCTCGTGCTCACGCGCTATCCGGACGGCATCGACGGCAAGTCGTTCTACCAGAAGGACGCGCCCGAGTACGCACCGGACTGGATCAGGCTCGAGACGCTCTGGAGCGAAGGCTCGGAGCGCGAGATCCGTTACTTCGTGATCGAGAACGAAGAGGGCCTGGCCTACATCGCGAACATGGCGGCGATACCGCTGCACATCTGGTCGAGCCGCATGCCCTCGCTGCAGCATCCGGACTGGTGCATCCTCGACCTCGATCCGAAGGGCGCGCCGTTCACCAACGTCGTCAAGGTGGCACGCGCTATCGATACGCTCTGCGAGCAGGTCGAGTTGCCGCACTTCGTCAAGACGAGCGGCTCGACGGGCCTGCACGTGCTGATTCCGCTCGGCGCCCGTTACACCCACGAACAGAGCCGGGCGATGGCGGAGCTGCTGGCCAATTGTGTTGTCAAACAGTTGCCCGGAATCGCAACGGTCGAACGCCATCTCGACGCGCGCGACGGCAAGGTCTACGTCGACTATCTGCAGAACGGGCACGGACGATTACTCGTCGCGCCATACAGCGTTCGGCCCGTGCCGCAGGCCACGGCGTCGATGCCGCTCAACTGGAATCAGGTGACGTCGCGACTCGACATGTTCAGGTACGACCTGCGAACGCTGCCGCGACTGCTCGCGAAGCAGAAAGTCGATCCTTTCGAGCAGCTGTTCACCGAGGTGGCCGATCTGAATCGGAGCCTGGCGCTAATCCCGGAAGTCGTCTGATGGCGTAACTGATCGAGCAATGGAGGCGTTGTAGGAGCCCGCCATGCGGGCGACCCACCCGCTTTCGCTAATCGCTGCGCAGGTCGCCCGCAATGGCGGGCTCCTACAGTGACGGAGGTACTTTGATGGCACACGTGATCGAACACGCCTCGACGGGCCGCGCCAAGTGCCGTGGCTGCGGCACGAAGATCGGCAAGGGAGAGCTTCGGTTCGGGGAAAGGGAGCCGAACGCTTTCGGCGAAGGCGAGATGACGCTCTGGTTTCATGTGCCTTGCGCCGCGTACAAGCGTCCGGAGCCGTTCCTCCAAATGCTCGGCGGCGTCGAGGCGGAGGACATCTCTGCGGACGAACTGGGTGTTGCGTACGCGCTCAAGCCGGCGGCGGAGTTCGGCATCGCACACCGCCGCGTGCCGCGGATCGATCGGGTCGATCGAGCGCCGACGGGCCGCGCGCGCTGTCGCAGCTGCCGCAAGTTCATCGACAAGGATGGCTGGCGCATCGGGCTCGTCTTTTTCGAAGAGGTTCGCTTCCAGCCGTCGGGTTTCATTCACGCGGCCTGTGCGGAGGAATACTTCGGCACGACGGACGTGCTGGAACGGATCCTTCACTTCAATCCGATGCTCGAACCGGGCGAACTCGACGCGATCGGGACCGCGGTTGGATCCCGAAGATAAAAAGCCGGCCGGCGTCAATCCCGTTCTGCACGGTCGCCTGCCGCCGGCAATTGGTAAATGCGCGAATGCGTAAACCTTCGACGTTTCGAGCCATCGATGTTCTATCCACCGTCAATCTCCTGATCCACGCGGGTATCGACCGCCACCCAGTTCACTTCCCAGGTCTTGCCGCCATCGTCCGAGAACGAGCGGTGACCGCGTGGCAATGGAAGAGCCGGGTTATCCCGGCGCACGGGCGGCGCTCCGTGCGGGCGGGGCCAGGCTCAAGGCCGTGCCGGTGGACGAAGAAGGCATGAACGTGGCGGCGCTGCGAAGGCTTCGAGGGAGGGTGCGCGCAGCGTATGTGACTCCGTCGCACCAGTACCCGCTCGGTACCACGATGACCGCCGCTCGCCGGCTGGCGCTACTCGACTGGGCGTACCAGAAAGGCGCGTGGGTGCTGGAGGACGACTACGACAGCGAGTATCGCTATGTGAGCCGTCCGCTGGGCGCGCTACAGGGAATGGACGCACACGGGCGAGTGATTTACATCGGTACGCTGAGCAAAGTGCTCTTTCCCGCAGTGCGCGTGGGATACCTGGTTGTGCCGCCGCCGCTGTGGCAGCGGTTTGTCGAGGCACGCGCGGCGTTCGATCTCTTTTCGCCAACGCTGTACCAGCTCGCGCTCGCCGAATTCCTGCGCGAGGGACACTTTGCACGGCATCTCCGCCGCATGCGAAGCCTTTACCTGCAACGCCGCAATGTGCTGCTTTCCGGCCTGAGTCGGCACTGCGCCGACCATATTGCCGTCTACAACGCCGATGCGGGTCTGCACATCGCGGTCCTGTTGTCGGACGGGCTCGACGACACTGACGTTGTCCGCCGCATGGCCTTGCGCGGACTGACGGCGACCGCGTTGTCTACCTGCTACGGGGAGCCGGGCGGGCGGAACGGATTGCTGCTCGGGTTCGGTGGCTCGGATGAGCCGCGCCTGCACGCGGCGACGCGTGTTCTTGGGGAGGTACTGAAGCAATCGGAATAGGGATCGACCGAACATGGACTAGAATGGCCGAAAACAGGTCGGCGCCAGCCGGCCCTTAAAAGGAGGCGAACATGATGGTCGATCTGATGTCTTTGTGGCTGCCGATACTGCTGTCCGCGATCGTTGTTTTCATCGTCAGCGGCCTGATCTGGAACATGCTTCAGTGGCACAACAGCGATTGGCGGAAGCTGCCCGACGAAGAAGCGGTGAGGCGAGCGCTGAAGGGGGCGGTGCCGGGTGAATATACCGTGCCGCACGCCGCGGACAACAAGGCTCGCCAGGCCAGCGACTGGCGGGAGAAGTACAAGGAAGGGCCGGCGGCGATGCTGGTCGTGTTGCCGCACGGATCGATGGCGATGGGCAAGCAGCTTGGCCAGTGGTTCGTCTACTGCCTGATCATTTCCCTGCTGGTCGCCTACGTCGCCGGCGCGACGTTGCCGGGCGGTACCGGGTATTTGAAAGTGTTTCAGGTGACCGGCACCGCAGCGATTCTCGCGTACGCGGGCCACGTGGCGATGGGTTCCATCTGGTTCGGTTACACCTGGAGCCGGACGGTGAAGGAAATTATCGACGGAGTGATCTACGGCTTGTTGACCGCTGGCATGTTCGGCTGGCTGTGGCCCTGATCGTTCGAGAAGCAAGCTGATGGCTTTTGTGTACTCGATCCGAACGTGCTGCGGATCGTTCTCCTCCTGCATCGGCGGAGGCGGGCAACGACAAGCGCGCCATGCAGGTTCATGTAATCTGCCGCGATTCCTTGATAAGGTCGTACGCGGCATTGAACTTGCGGGTCCTTTCCTCGGCGATCTCGCGCATGCTCTCCGGAAGTCCCCTGGCGGCAAGCTTGTCGGGATGGTTCTGGCTCATTAGCCGGCGGTACGTCTGCTTGATTTCGGCGTCGCTCGCGCCCGGCGTCAATCCAAGCGCCGCGTAAGCGTCGTCGAGCTTTCGTTGCGGCGTTGCGCCGTCCGCAAACCGTCCGCTGGAGGCGGTACGCAACAGCGCCTCGAGTTGCGCTACGTCGCGCTCGGTGAGTCCCAGCCGGCGCGCCACACGAACGAGCATCTCGTGCTCGGCCGGATGCACGTTGCCGTCGGCAGCGACGGCCATGCACTGCAGCTGGAGAAAGAGCTGGAGCAGCGGACCGCGACCGCGCCCGATTCGGGCGAAGCCGTCCACCGCGGCGTCGAGATCGAAGTCCGGAGCCTTGCCGCGGTCGAAGGCAGCCTTCGCTGCCTCGCGCTGCTCTCCGGAGAGGTGCAGTCGATCGAATATCGCCTCGACGACGTTGATCTCATCGCGAGTGACAACGCGATCCGCCTTGGCAAGGGCGCCCATGACGGAAAAGGTCGAGTCGAGCAATTGCGACTGCACGACCTGCAACCCGCCGAGCACCGTGTGTCCCAGACTCCGGCTGATCCAGTACCCCAGAGCCGCGCCGATGACGAGGCCCGGGAAGCCGCCTGCCAACAGGCCGAGCCCGGCGGCGATAACGATTAAGAGCATGCCGCAAGTCTAACAGCGCGGTGCAAAGGTCGCAGCCCTGGTGCCTGTTGGAGCCCGTGAGAGCGGGCGATTCCCGCGTCAATTATGCGCCCGTTTTCACGGGCTCCAACGGGGCTTCGATTCGTTACTGATGCGGACAACTCGTCGTCGCAATGCTGCAAGAAAAGCAAAAAGGCCGAGTGCGAGAAGAGCGGTGGGGCCGGTATTCCCGCCGCCCGAACCCACGCTGACTGCGCCTTTCGGTGTCGCGACGCCGCCCGGATCCTCGATGACGCCGTTCGCACCCAGCGCGGCGTCGCCGTCGTTCGGTCCGCCGTCCTCGATGCTGAGCTGTATGCAAAAGTGGCCAGGCGTCAATCCGGCCTGGTAGCCGTCGTCGCCGGGCGGGGGGCAGCCTGCACTGCTGCCGGCAGTGGATTCGATGCTGTTGTTTGCGTCTTCCACGAATTCGACCCAGCCCGGGACCGGCTGGAACTTGCGGTATTCGGGAAATTCACCAATAGCCCTGGCTTGCGGGATGACGATTTGCACAATCGAGCCCACCTCCGGCAGGTTCGTCACTTCGAAGTCGTAGATGCCGCTCAAGTAGTCGAAGTCGTCCTCGCTGTTGCCGACACTGCCGCCGTTGCCGTCCCCCGCGATTGCGATATCTTCACGCGTTACCTGTGGCGAGGGTGACTGGGTGCTGCGGGCGGTGGCGCCGAGCTGCAGCCTGAGACCGGTGCTTGCCTGCATCAATGCTCCCGACCGGGCCGGCAGCTCGTTCGCAAAACCGCTGCGCGCATCGGCGGCGTCGGAGGAATCCGCTATCCCGTCGCTGTCGGCGTCCGCGACCGCGGCTGCTTCCGCGTCTGCCAGCATGCTCAACGTGAACTCTACGGTCGACACCGCCGAACGGTAGGCACCCAGCGTCCGTTGCACTTGCACCACCAGTGTGTAACGGCCGGCCGGCAGCGTTTGCGGCGAAAATGTCAACATGCGTCCCGTGTGCCCGCCGGAGGAGACGGCAAGAATGGCGTTGTCGGAATCGCTCCAGTCGTAGAGAAGTGTGCCGGCCTGGTGTCCGCCGATGAGGGCGGTGGCCCTGGCCGTGCCGGCACTCGAGATCAACCCGTTGACACCGCCAATGCCTTCCTGCTGTAACCCGATCCAGGCTGCGGGCTGTTCATCGCGAAACGGGTCCGTGCCGGAACGGATTTCATCGGCATCGCTGATCCCGTCTGCATCTGCGTCGCTGCTACTGCCCACGTCGCCGGAGGCGCCGAGCAGCTGCAGCACGTGCTCGATTGCATTGCTGATACCGTCGCCGTCGTCGTCCAGTGCGCCGTTGGCGATCGGCAGGTTGGCATCCAGCGGACCCGCACCCAGCGCAATCTCCCGCGCATCGGGAACGCCATCGCCGTCCGAATCGGTAGCGGCATCGATATCCAGGCCCGCTAAAGCCTCGATGACGTCCGGCACCCCGTCGCCGTCGCCGTCCCTTTCGCTCGCCTGCAACGGGTTCAGACCGAGCGCGACTTCCGCCGCATCCGGGTAGCCGTCCCGATCCAGATCACTCAAGGCATCGACGGAGACGATGCCTTGAGGCGCGAGCCAGGCTTCGACCGCGTTTGAAATCCCGTTACCGTTGTCGTCTCCTGCCCCGTTCGACGTGGGGGAGTCCGCTGCATCGGGCTCCGAGGCGATTGAGATTTCCAGGCGGTCCGGCAATCCGTCGCCGTCGAGATCCCGCCGGTCGTCACTGGCATCCGTCACGTCGGTTGAAGCAATGCCGAAACTCGCATAGGTAATTGTCTCGATGTGGTTTGCTGTCCCGCCGGCATCGACGTCGGCATAGCTGTCCGGATCGTTTGGATCGGTGCCGTCGGCCGTCTCGATCGCGTCGGGTACCAGGTCGCCGTCCGCATCCGCGAAAGACTGTTGGTCCAGTGGATCCGTGCCGGCCGTGACTTCATCGCGGTCATTCACGCCGTCGCCGTCGGTGTCCGCAACTTCCGGGTCGGTGCCGAGTTCGGCCTCGCGCTCGTTCGACAGGCCGTCTCCGTCAGTGTCGCCCCCGGGGCCGCCGGTATCATCTGCGTTCAGATAGTCCGGGACGCTGTCGCCATCGAGGTCGGTGGGGTCCGTCGACGGGTTTCCGTCGCCGTCCTCGTTGGCGTCCTCGTTACGAGTCAAGCGGCCATCGCCGTCGTCGTCGACGTCCAGGTAATCGGGACTGCCGTCGTCATCGGTGTCCTGACCCGGCGCGTTTTCGCTCGCGGTCGGCACTCCGTCGCCATCGTCGTCCGGGTCCTGGTAGTCGGGCAGCCCGTCCTGGTCCGTGTCGGGACACTGGTCCAGATCCGGACATTCATCGTCGTTGCTCACGCCATCGTCGTCGTCATCGCCGGCGGCATCGTCGTCTGCAATCGACAAACTGGCGGTGGCGGGTTGGCCGACCGGCGCCCGCGAATCGCTCGTATCGGTCAGCGTGACTTCAACGGTTTCGTCGGGCTCGAGCGCGTCGTCATCCAGCGGTGTAATGTCGATTGTTACTGAGCTCGAGCCGACGGGAATGACAGCGACGCCGCTCAGCGCTGCGTAATCGGTAGCGGGCGTGGCGGTACCGGCGACGGAATATTCCACGGTGAGAGCGTCGCCCGATTCATTCCGGGCACCCAGCGAAGCGCGTATCCGGCCGACGCCAACAGGGCTTTCGCTGGCGTTCGAGTCACGCGAAGCCGTCACGGCATGCGGACTGTCGAGAATCGTGACGCTTGCGCTGCCGCCCTCTACGCTGACATCGTCCTCCTCGAGGAGTGTGACCGAGACAGTTTCGTCACCTTCGAACACAGCATCATTGCCCGGCACGTCCACGTCGATGGACGCCTCTGAGCTCCCCTCGTCCAGACTGACGTTGCCCGACAGCGGAGCGTAGTCGTCGCCCGGCGAAGCACTGCCGCCGACGGAGTAACTGACAGTGATGGCCCGGGACGACCCGCCGACGCGACGCACCAGGAATCCGGCGCCGCCGGCTGGGGTTTCGCTTGCGCTGTCATCCGATGCGACCACCGAGACCTCGACTTCGTCATCGTCATCGTCACCAGCATCGGCAATCGACACGACGGCCGTAGCGGGTGCGCCGACAGGCGCCCTGGGATCGCTTGTTTCCGTCAGTGTGATTTCGACCGTTTCGTCGCCTTCCGGCAAGTCATCATCCAGCGGAGTGACGTCGATCGACACCGAGCTCGAGCCCGTGGCGATGACGGCAACGCCGTTCAGCGCCAGGTAATCGCTGCCGGGAGTCGCGGTACCGGCGACGGAGTATTCCACGGTGAGATCGCTGTCCGACTCGTTGCGGGCACCTAATGAGACGAGTATCTCCCCGACGCCGACCGGGTTTTCGCTGGCATTCGAGCCGCTCGAGGTCGTTACGGAATGCGGACTGTCGAGAATCGTGACGGTCGCGGGGTCACCGACGACGATAATATCGTCGTCGTCATCATCATCATCGTCATCGTCGTCGTCATCCTCCTCGACCAGTCTGATCGTGACGGTTTCGTCGCCTTCGAACACGTCATCATTGCCGGGCACGTCCACGATGATGGAGACCTCGCCTGACCCGGGGTTGAGCATTACCTCGCCTGACAGCTGGGCGTAATCGTCGCCAGGCGAAGCACTGCCGCTGACCTCGTAGTTGATCCTGATCGCCTGAGAGATTTCGCTGCTGCTTTGAACGAGGAATTCCCCGCTGTCGGCCGGTGTTTCTCTTGCGGTGTCATCGGATGCGACGACCGACACGATCACCTGGGCGCGCGCGACGGATGACGCGGCAAGCAATAGAAGAGCAAGTCCGACCGGGCGAGTCAGCGCCCGCAGTGTGGTTCGATCACCGGCACAGGGTGCGCCGGGTACGGGAGCGAGTATGTGCTTCACGTTCGTTAATCTCCAAACTCACGCACATTGGCCCTGTCATGCCCCCCTTGGTCGTCTGTATGCTTTGTACGATGGACCCTTTAGCCAAGCCTTTGTAATCAATGCCCGCCCAGATTATTACACTGCCAAACGCTTTGCGAGAATGCGGCGGGCGGCGATCAGCAACAACACATGGCCATCGCTTCCACGGCCCGTCGCGATCTGGTTTAAAAGATAAGGCACAACATATTGTTATGAAGATTTGTTACGGCCCGACACGAGGCCGGCACGTTTGCCTGCCGCGTGGGCGCAAGGGCATTACGATCAGAGCAGTTGGCGCGAACGCCTGAACATAATCACGGACAGTCGTCCGCCGTCAGGGAGCTCGCCGTGGGCGCGCTGGATCGCGAGCCAATGCGCCATGTTGACGGCGCTGATCGCGAGCCCGCCGGCGTGCCCCCAACGTCCATGTCGAAAGAGCGATCGGTCGTTCGACTATCGGCTAAAGACCACATTGACGTTGGAGCCGGAGAATGAATACAGATGAGATGCAACAGGAACTGGAACCGGCCGTGATCGCGCTCGGAGCGGCTTTTTACGGCGCACTGCTTGTGTTGATCACCTGGCTGGCGCTGTGAGTTCGCCGATCGTCCGGGGCCCCGAACGTCCGGAAAAACCAATCGCAAAACGGCCCGATCGGCAGGCAGCGCAGTGACCAACCCGTTCGTCTGCGCTCTCACCGCTATGCAACCAAGACCCACAATCCGAGCAATGCCAATATTGCGATTACGACCCTGGCTATAGCGCACGGAGCACAAAACTCGCGCACCTCCAGCGGAGGCGAAAACTCGGCTTTTTTCTCTGCTCTCCGTGCTTTCGAGTCAGGCGCCTTACCGCCGCCGGCAACATCGTTGCTCAGCCACCGCACTCCGCCGGGTACGTCGCCCGGTGGGATCGACCCGCTTCCGCACGCCCCTTGGTCGTCAAGCTGATCGTCGAAACAGACGGTAACTCCAAAACGCCAATGGGTAAACCAGCCGAAACAGCCGTCCCACCAGCAAAATTCATGACCCTGCTCACAACCGCAATGCTTCTCGGAAAACACAAAGCACTGGTCTTTGACAGAGCTGAACTGATAACACCATTGCGTGACAACCCGGCATTGCTCACATGGATACGGAAATATCCATTTCCAGCACACCTTCCACGCGCATTTGACCACTTCTCGTTGCTCTGGCATGCCAGGTCACCCCGTTTCCTGAAGTATGAGTATGTGCCGAAGTCCTGGGTTTTCTACATGGCCGATTACTTCGGTGCGACTTCGACTGTAATTGCGCTGAAGACGATAGCGGCAGGAAAAGGGTTCAAATCCTCGACAACGATGCCGGTCAAAGTCCTGCCTTTTCGACGCACCGGTACAGTGAGCCGGTCAATGACGGCCAGCCCGGTTCCGTCTTGTGTAAATGACGGATCACAGGCATTGGGAGCCTTTCCTGTCACTTCCACATTCGCATTCGAGTGGGTGAGAGTGTTGACGGTTGCTCCGCAATCGCCGACCTGGCGCCATTCCCTGATGTTCGCCCCGATGACCAGGTGTGTAATTTCGGGCTGACCCTTGTCGAAAACCAAAGTAATTTTGCCCAGTCGCTCACCAGGCGCGAGAAAGGCAGTCAGCGCAAAGCCGACGTTAATGAGCAAATGCACGGCCTTCGCTCGAACGGCATCTATCGTAAGACTCGCTGCATTGTTCTGCACAATTACCGAGTGTTCCCGTGAAAACTGGAACGGCACGTGGCTCGAAAAGGTCACCAGGCCTTCCGGCAAGGAGCTGACGAAAACTCCGTACTCGTCGGGACCGTGGTTTTGGTTGAAATGCGAAGAAAGGTCCAATTGGACGTAGCGTGGGTTTGCAAAAACCGACGCGGGAATTACGAACAGGAACGATAAGGCCAGAAAAACCAAACCTTTGGTCTTTTTATTCCGCGACGCGGAGTGAGACGCGGAACCCGTTGCAAACATAAGCCTCTCCTCAATTGAAGACACTTGGATGCTTCGACGATCGTGTTCTTGTCGCTGTGCCGATCTTGATGAGCTGCCGCAAGGCGCCGATCCGTTGAAATAATCCCGACATTCGACGCGAACCAGCCACTATAGCGCCAGGCCGGCTTCAGTTGTCAATAGCCGGTCGTTGGCGACCAGGAATCGACCCTCGATCGACTAACAACAGACGACAGTGCATGCGCACCGGTCCCCGCAACCGTAGAGATTAATGTCCATTGTCAATGCGCATGCGAGCCGCAGTATACGTCGCGCGGGACCACCGCCGTCCGTCCCATTCCCAGGTGTCGCCGAAAACTTTTTCACCCTCATGCCCGCCGAACAGCACGACGCGCTGGCGTTTGCTGTCGTAAGCCATTGCAGCGTGATTGCGCGCTTCCGGTCCGGTGACGACCACGCGGTGCCACTTCTTTCCGTCAAAAGCCCACGTGTCGCCGACTCGAATTTCGCCGTTCCACCCGCCGAAACGAATCACTTGCCGGTGTTTTACATCGTATGTCATTGCGCTGTTGAAAAGACCTTCGTCAAGCGCCGGTTTGATTTCATGCCAACCTGTACCGTGCCATTCCCACGTTTCCCCTGAAGCGCCGCTGCCCCCGAAGAGAATTGTGCGTTGCCGGTCCGGATCATATGTCATCGCAGCGCCATTCCGAGGCGACGGCCCGCTCGTGCCGGCTTGCGACCATTTCTCGCCGTCCCACTCCCACGTGTCGTTCAAGCGAATGCCCTTTCCATCCAGAACACGATAGCCGCCAAAAAGTACGATGCGTTGACGCGCTTCGTCATAAACCATAGTTGCTTCGGCGCGTGCGGGAGGTGTCGGAACGTTTATCTGCTGCCAATCCGCACCTTTCCATTCCCAGTGGTCGGCAAGAAAAGTGTCTTTATCATTTTCAGTGCCGAAGAGCACACGATTGCCGCCATACACAACGAGGGCATGCCTCGCGCGATCGTATGCCATCGCCGGAAACGTGCGCGGCGGCGGCCCATCCGACGGGACTTGTTGCCATTGCTTACCGTTCCACTCCCACAGATCTTCACGCACTGTTTCTGCATCCGCGCCGCCGAAAAGCATCACGGTCGCGCGGTCGTGGTTGTAAGCCATCGCATGCGCGTTTCGCACGGTCAGGGAATCTGGCCCGGTCGTCGCAGCAAATATAAAATTCGCGGGAAGTGCGAGAAGCAAGAAAAGCTTTAACACGCGCATACGAAATGTTCCTGGTTCCGTTTGTCGAGCCAATGCTGACGCAAACTCCGCGACAGGTAGCAAACATATCTGCTCATCTTTAGAACTTGATTGAATAAGTCGGTCAGCTTTTTCCTGCGCACGGCGTGCCACGCCTCGACGCGCAGCAGAAAACTTCGGCGCAACCATGCAACTATTTCGGCTTGGTTGACATCTCACTTAAGCACTATCCGCCGGGGCGGCGGCTGCGCCAACACCACGCCCCGCCCGTGTTGTTACGGAGCCGGCATGAAGCTCACCGACGCCTCTCTAAAGAATCCCGCCGCCGTCGCGGCGGTCGTCGCGATGGTCGCACTGTTCGGCCTGCTCAGCCTGGTCGACCTGCCGCTGCAGCTCTTTCCCGACATCGAAGAACCGCAAATGTCGATCCAGACCGGCTGGCGCGCGGCATCGCCGCAGGAGATCGAGTCGGAGATCCTCGAGCCGCAGGAAAACGTATTGCAGGGCCTGCCCGGCCTGGAGCAGATGGACGGCAATGCCGGTCAGGGCGGCGCCTATATCAATCTGACTTTCGCCGTCGGCACGGACATGCGCCAGATGCTTGTGGAAGTGCTGGGGCGCCTGAATCGCGTGCCGCCGCTGCCGCCCGACGTCAATCCGCCCGTGGTGCAGTTGAACGGCCAGGACGCCAACCAGACGCTCAGCTGGTTCTTCGTACAAAAGCTACCCGGTACACCGGGAACGATCGAGGACTTCGGCCGCTTCGTCGAAGACCGCATCGCGCCGCTGATCGAGGCCGTGCCCGGCGTCGCCGGAGTGCAGGTCCACGGTGGTCCCCCGGAAGAACTGCTCATCGACCTGGATCTCGACCGCGCCGCCGCGCTCGGCATCACGATTCCGGATGTTGCAGAGCAGGCCGCCCGCGCCAACGACGTCTCCGGCGGCTTCATCGAGTCCGGGCGGCGTCAGTACACACTGCGCTTCGCCGGTCGTTATTCGCCGGAAGAGCTCGGGAATCTCATTCTCACCTGGCGGGCCGGCCGGCCGGTGCGCCTGGGCGACGTGGCCAGCATCGTACTCAAGCGTCCGGACAAGCAGTTCTATGTCTACCAGAACGGCAATCCGGGGATCGGTCTGCAGGTATTCCGCGAGAACGGCGCCAACGTGCTGACCTCCCTCAACGAGGTAAAGACGGTGGTCGCCGAACTACGCGAGGGCGTTCTCAAGGAGCGCGGCCTCGGCATCGAGCAGAGCTTCGACTCGTCATTGTTCATCAACCGTGCGATCAGTCTGCTGTCGGGCAACCTGTTTGCCGGTGTTCTGCTGGCCGTCGGCTGCCTCTGGTGGTTCCTGCGCGACGCTCGCGCGACGCTGCTGATCGCGAGCGCGATACCTGTCTCGCTGCTCGCCACCTTCATCGTGCTCGATCTTTCCGGCCGCACGCTGAACGTGATTTCGCTGGCGGGGCTGGCTTTCGCGGTCGGCATGGTCATGGATGCGGCGGTCGTCGTGGCCGAGAACATTGTGCGCCTGCGCGAGGCCGGCAAGGCGCCGATGGAAGCAGCGCGCGTGGGCACCACACAGGTTGCGGGAGCTCTGCTTGCGTCCACGCTGACCACCATCGCCGTGTTCGTGCCGGTAATCTTCATGGAAGGTGTCGAAGGGCAGCTCTTTTCCGACCTGGCGTTGACCATTTCGATCGCCGTGGCAATATCGCTGCTGATTGCCGTGACGGTGCTGCCGGCAGCGGCCGGCGGCTGGCTGAAGGCGAAGCGTCTCGCAAATCTGCAAGGACACGGCTATCCGAACGTGATCCGGCGGCTGTTGTCATGGACCAGTTCGCGGCCGCGGCAGCTCGCGTGCATCGCGGCTCTGGTGGTTCTGCCGGCCGTCGGCGCGTGGCTGCTCATGCCGCGGCTCGATTACCTGCCGCCGGTCAAGCGCGCGGCGATCGACGCCTATTTCAGCTTCCCGCCCGGTATGAGCCCCGCCGCGGTGGATCGTGAAATGGCGCCGGTGCTGCTCGAACGCATGGCGCCGTACATGCGCGGCGACAAGGAGCCGCAACTCAAGAACTGGTATCTGCTGCTGTGGCCCGGCGGCGGCACCATCGGTGCGCGCGTCGAGGACGAGAACCAGATCGGCGAGCTCGAGCGAATCGTACGCGACGAAGTTATCGTCGGATTCCCCGACACGCGTGCGTTCGCCTCCGAAGGCGATCTGTTCGGCGGCTTCGGCGGCTCGGCGCGCGCGATCCAGATTCATCTGCAGAGCGCGGACACCGAGGCCCTCAACGCCGTGTCCGAGCAGGGGCGCCAACTCCTGAGCGACAAGTTCCCGGACGCCAATGTGCAGGCGTACCCTGCCGGGGATGCGGCCGAGCCCGAGCTTCGCCTCATGGCCAACGATCGGCGGCTCGCGGAGGTCGGATGGAACCGCGCCCAGGTGGGCACGGTCGTGCGCACCGTCGGCGACGGCATGTGGCTGGGCGAGCATTTCGACGGCGATCGCCGCATGCCTATTATCCTGCGCGCCAATGGATGGGGCGCTCCCGAAGCGCTCGCGCAGTTGCCGGTTGCGACGCCGCTGGGCGGCGTATTGCCGCTGGGCGAGCTGGTCGAGACGCAAACGACCATGGCGCCCAGCCAGTTACGGCGCGTGGATCGCCGCCGAACGGTCACCCTGACCGTCGATCCGCCGCCAACGTTGTCGCTGGAAGAAGCGCTTTCAATTGTCGAGGACGAAGTCGTGCCGGTCTTGCGTCAGGCGCTGCCGGAGGGCAGCGGCGTGCGGATTTCCGGCAGCGCCGACCGCCTCGACGAAGCGGTGAGCGCCATGAGCGGCAACTTCGCCATGGCGCTGCTGGTCCTGTTCATGCTCATGGCGGCGATGTTCAAGTCGCTCAAGGACAGCGTGTTCGTGATGATGGCGTTGCCGATGGCAGTCTTCGGCGGCGTACTGGGCCTGCGCCTGCTTGGCGTTATCGCATTCCAGCCGCTCGATCTGCTGTCGATGATCGGCTTCATCATGCTGCTCGGCATGGTAGTGAACAATGCAATTCTGCTGGTTGCGCAGACGCGCGTCGGCGAGGCTGAGGGCCTGGACATCGAGGGCGCGGTCGAGCAGGCACTGAGCCAACGGTTGCGGCCAATCATGATCGGTGCGCTGACGGGCGTCGTCGGCGCCTTGCCTATGGCGGTAAATCCCGGCCCCGGCAGCGTGATTTATCGCGGTCTCGCCGCCATCACTGTCGTTGGCGTCGGCCTCTCGCTGGTGTTCACCCTGTTGCTGATGCCGGCGCTGCTGCGCTTCGCCGGCCAACGTCGCAAGACCACGGTGCCGTCGCAAATCGCTGCACTGGAGCACGCCGCATGATCAAACACGGGATGACTTCTATGAACGTTAGCCGCGGCCGAATCGTCGGCGCCGCGTTGGCGGCCGTCGTTTGCTCCGGCAATACCAGCGCCCAGGATTCGTCGGCACTGCCGGCCGCGCCCGTCGAGATCGCCGAAGCGGTTCTGGCCGACTTCGCGCCGGTGCTCTGGTCGCCCGGCAGCGTGTTGAGCCGCGAAGATGCGCGCGTGGCCGGGGAACAGGACGGGCGCGTGATTTCGGTTGCCGAAGTCGGAGAGCAGATCGAGCGCGGCGACGCGCTCGCCCGGCTCGACGATACGATGTTGCAGTTGATAGAACACGACGGCCTGGCCAATATCAAGCGCATCGAGGCACAGCTCGATTACGCGCGCAAACAGGAGCAGCGATTCGGCGAGCTGCAATTGCAGAACAGCGTTTCCGTGACGCAGATCGACGAGGCGCGATCGCAGCGCCAGGTGCTGGAGGCAGACCTGTCGCGTGCGCAGGTAACTCTCGAGCAGACACGACACCGGCGGCGCATGGCCGTCGTGCGCGCGCCTTTCGATGGTGTGGTCGCGGAGCGTTTCATCCAGGTCGGTGAATACCTGACGACCGGCGCGCCGGTCGTGCGGCTGGTCAACACGATCGAGCTGGAAGTGAGCGCCCAGGCGCCGGTCACTCTCGCGCCGCGGCTCCGAGCCGGGGACCCGGTCAGTGTGCGACACGACGACGTGTTGATCGACGCGCAAATCCGCAGCGTCGTACCGGTCGGTGACCAGGCCTCGCGGCAGCTGGAAGTGCGCGTGGCGTTAGTCGACACCGACTGGAGCATCGGCACCGCAGTGCAAGTGGCTTTGCCGAACGCCGCGCCGCGGCAAGTGGTCGCGGTGCCGCGCGATGCGCTGATTTTGCGCGCCAATGCCAGCTACGTCGTCAAAGTCGGTGACGACGACATTATTGAGCGGGTGACTGTGGATACCGGCGCATCGCACAACGGCATGGTCGAGATTCGCGGTGACATAGAACCCGGCGATCGTCTGGTCATACGCGGCGGCGAGCGGTTGCAGGCGGGTCAAGCCGTAACCGTCGGAAACTCCGGCGGCGAGCAAGGGATAACGGCGACAGATTCCTGAGCAGAATAGAGTGAAACAGCCGTGTTCGATCGCCGTGTGTTTCGGCTTGCTATGTATGTCTGTTACATCCTGTGTCGCTGCCGGTGACGCACCACGCGCCGGAACACCGGGCGCGCGCTCTTACCACGTTGTTCCGGGCAGCTTCGCTCCTGGCAGCGGTCCTGATGGGAACAGCGTCTTTCTCGCTGCCCCCGAGGGACTGATCCTCATCGACACCGGGCGGCATCCGGCGCACCAGGAGCGTTTACTGCTATTTGCAAACGAGCGTGGCGAGCCGATTGCAGCCATCGTCAATACGCACTGGCATCTCGATCACAGCGGGGGCAATGCGGAGATCAAAGCCGCGTGGCCGGACGCGCCCCTCTATACCAGCTCGGCCATCGAATCTGCGCTAACCGGATTTTTTGTCGAGAGCCGCATCCGGGTTGCAGAATTCCTGAAGTCCGGCGAGGCGAGCGCGGAGCTTAAGGCCGAAATCGATCGTGACCTCGCCGCAATGGACGATCCCGACTCGCTGCGGGCCACCATACCGGTCACCCGATCGGGCGAGGTGACCATTGCGGGACGGCCGATCGCGGTCAACCTTGCGCGCTACGCCGTGACGGAAGGCGACGTGTGGATTTACGATCCACGCGACAAGCTTGTCATCGCCGGCGATCTCGTCGTTGCAATGGTTCCGTTCATGGACACTACCTGTGCCGAAGGCTGGCGCAAGGCGCTCGATGAAATTTCGGCGACGCCGTTCGAGACGCTGATCCCGGGCCATGGCGATCCGATGACCCGCGCCCTGTTCATGCAGTGGCGCGGGGCTTTCACTAACCTGCTCGATTGCGCGGCCGGCGATTCTTCGAAAGAGACTTGCATCGCCGGCTGGAGTCGCGACGCGGCGGACTTCATACCGGCCGGGGAGACACGAGTCGACGGCATGGTCGGTTATTACATCGACACGCGCCTGCGTGCGGAGCCTGGAGAGCGGCTGCGTTACTGCGAAGGCTGATGCGGTTTCGTCCCGATGCCTGTGTTGATCGGGCTTGTCAGCGCGGCTGCGCCATCGCGCGGCGGCCCGGGCAGTCATGTCCCGATCGCTGCGCGCAGTGCAGTGAGCAGCGCCTCCGGCTGCTCGACCGGCGGATCGTCGGCGCAATCCTCGATCACCTCGAGCGGCCAGCCGAACCGCGCGCTCGCCTGCTCCGCCACGGACAGCGGCGTTCCGAGATCGTGCCGCCCCCAGATCAGCGTTGTCGGGACGCCGATCCCGGCGAGTTGGCCGGGCGGAATGGCCGGCATGGCAAACTGCTCCATGAGGCTCGAAACGGCAGCTTGCACGCTCGGGGTGCGGGCGCGATCGAGGTTGTAGGCCTCGAACGATTCCCAGCGATTGCCCATGCGCTGCCTCAGTCTGTCCAGATCGAACGCGCAATGACGCCAGATGTTCCGATGCGTGCGTTCGTCCGGCTGCGCGAAGTACTGCTGGATGGCCGCGCCGAACCCGGGAGCGGGCTGGAACGGGCATAAGCCGAAGGTGTCGACCAGCACGAGACATCTGAGCGACTGTCTCGCATCCGCCGCAAAGCGCGCGGCGATGGCTCCGCCCACGAGTTGCCCGCAAAGCGCCGGCGGCGATTCGCACGTGCACTCAATCATTTCGCCCAGCCAGGCAAGCACCCGCTCGGCATCGAGCGCTCCTTCTATCACGGACGATGCGCCGTGGCCCGGCAGGTCCGGCGCGATGACGCGATGCGTGGGCACCAGGCCGGCGATCACCTGCTCCCAGTGCGCGGCGTACGCCGCCGGTCCGTGCAGCAGGACAACGGGCGGGCCGTCGCCCCCTTCGAGGACTGCGGTCGAGATACCGGCGAGTTGCAGCCGCCGTTCCTCGACAGGGAGTCCCGCGAGCATGCGGTCGCGAACGCGGTCGTTGCCAGTCAATTTCAAGGCTACTTTCGGTTTCATCATCGCTTCCTTCGTTCGGGGTGAGCCGGGATACAATCTAACGTCGGCGCAAAACCGGTTCTTTGCCGGGAATCCACAAGTTTTTGCAGCGAGCTGATTAAGCGTTGCGCCGACCTGTCACATGGAGTGGAGTGAGCGGATGGATGCACTTTCCGCGGCGTTGGGTTCGGTCCGCATGACCGGCGCGATCTTCTACCACGCGGTGTGCACTGCACCGTGGGGATTTTCCGTGCCGCCGATTCAACGCGTTTCGCAGCGGTTGTCGCCCGGCACTGAACGCCTGATCGGCTATCACCTGGTGACCGAAGGGCAGGCACTCGTCCGATTCGGGGATGGGGCCGAAGTGAACCTGACGGCGGGCGATATCATGATCGTTCCGCATGGCGACGGTCATGCCGTCACGAACGGCTCACCGCCGACGCTGGTGGACAGCGCCGCGACGCTCGGCAACTTCCTCGCCGGAGACCTGAACACGATGCGGTTGGGCGGCGGC
This sequence comes from Woeseia sp., assembly GCA_040902105.1. GTDB lineage: Bacteria > Pseudomonadota > Gammaproteobacteria > Steroidobacterales > Woeseiaceae > IDS-8. Next base: position 2,663 of record JBBDXW010000052.1, on the reverse strand, counting down.
GGCGACTTGACGCATTTCATCTGCGGTTATTTTGGATGCGAGCGTCATGCCGAGCGTCTGTTTCTCGCGGGGCTGCCGCAATACATCAGGATGGGCGTCCGCGGCGATTCCGCCGGCGCCTGGCTCGAAACCTCGATTCGCCATCTTGTCCTGGAGATGGAGGCGGGGCGTCCGGGAAGGAGCGCGCTGTTGTCGAAGATGGCCGAGGCTCTGTTCATCGAGACGCTGCGCCGCTACATGGAGCAGCTGCCGGCAGGGCAGACCGGCTGGCTCGCGGGCGCGCGCGACCCGGTTGTCGGCGCCACGCTGGCTTTGCTGCATCGGCGGAGCTGCGAGCCGTGGACGGTGGCGGGACTGGCCGCCGAAGTCGGCGCGTCACGTTCGATCCTGACGGAGCGCTTCTCCCGGCTGCTGGGAGAACCACCGCTCCATTACCTGGCGCGCTGGCGCCTGCAGCTGGCGGCGCGACTGTTGCAATCGTCCCGGAAGACTCTGGTGCAGGTGGCGGCGGACGTCGGCTACGAGTCGGAGGCCGCATTCAACCGTGCATTCAAGCGCGAATTCGGGCTTCCCCCCGGCCGCTACCGCAAAAAGAATTTCGAGGTTCCTGCGTAACAGGTCCTGCTCCACCGCACTTGCCTGCCTACGGCCTTTCGGGGGTGCGATAATATTCAACCAGATAGTTGACAATAAATTTACCCGGAACTATAGTCAACCACATGGTTGATTATCCGCCCGAACAACTGGACAGCGTTTTCCACGCCCTCGCCGATCCGACCCGGCGCGCCCTGCTGCGCAGCCTGACGAACCGGGATCAAAGTATCGGCGAGCTGGCAGCTCCGTTCGACATGTCGCTGGAAGCCGTGTCGAAGCATGTGAAGGTGCTGGAGCGCGCAGGCCTGGTGCGGCGCAGCATCAAGGGTCGCAGCCACTTCTGCCGGCTCGATGCGCAACCCATGCACGGAGGTCTCGAATGGATGCGTCATTACGAGCAGTACTGGAACCGGCGGCTCGACATTCTCGACGATTTGCTGCAGGCCGAAGACCGCGCCAAAGGCAAGTCCCGAAAATCGAAAAAATCACGGACCAAACGAAGGACCAAACGAAGGAGCAAACGATGAACATGCAAGCGAAAGCCAATCACGACCAATTCCCTGCACAGGAATACGGCGTCGTCACCGCACCCGACACGGTGCGCCTGGAACGTCTGCTGCCCGGCCCGATCGAGCGCGTGTGGAGTTACCTCACCGAATCGGACAAGCGCGGCCAGTGGCTCGCATCGGGCGAGATGGAGCTCAGGGTCGACGGACGGGTCGAGCACGTATTCAGCAACTCGACGTTGACCGGCCACGACGACGCGCCGCCGTCGAAGTATGCGGCGCACGCGGCCAAGTCCACGATGGAGGGACGGATCACCGCCTGCGAACCGCCACGGTTGCTGGCGTACGCCTGGGGCAAATCGTCCCACGTCACTTTCGAATTGAGTCGACAGTCGGACAAGGTGCGGCTGGTTTTAACGCATAGCCGGCTGCCAACACGCGACGAGATGATCAGCGTCGCCTCGGGCTGGCATGCGCATGTCGGCATTCTCATCGACCGGCTCAACGGTCGGCAGCCTGCGAGTTTCTGGCCGACGCATACGCGCCTGGAAGCGGAGTACGAAGAGCGGATTGCTGTTAACTGATTCCGCTCTACCAACGCAAAGATGCGCGCGGCGTTCAAATTGCGGCGCTGCGCGCATCGGCTTTTGTGTCAAGCCGGTCCATGAGCTCACGGCACGCGCCTTCAATTTCTGCATCGAGCGTAACGCCTTGTCCCAGGCCGACGGAGCGAGGGTTAACGAAATTCATTGTACGTCGGCCCGGTGGCGCCATTTTCAGCCAGGCGTAAATCTGGTACGCATTGGTTGTGGGGCTTCGCACAAAGTCATCGTATTTCCAAAGGCGAACCGAGGGCAGCATGTCAAGATCTTGCTCGAAGTACAGGCAGTTTCTTGCGTACCACATCAACGCAGCAGCATCGTGTGGACTCATGCCTGCATGATAATGTCTTCGAATCAGCTCGAGCGCTCTTTCCGGTACCACTTCCGATTGCCAGTGGCCCGGCTCGCCGTCGACAACGATTCGACACGACTTTACCGAACGGCTTCGGAAAAACTTGACGTTCGAACTGACGACGTCATGGTAGTCCCGGTACGTCCATAGCGCCCTGGACCTCGGAAAATACTCCAGGAGGTCGCGAGTACGCTGGCTTTCCACAAGCGGCTTGCATACGATAAAAGGCTCACCTGATGAGGCAAAGATTCTACAAACGTCGTCAAGCGGTTTGAGCCTGATCCCGTCAGGGATGTCTTCGGTAATTGAGCTGAACTCCGAGAACGTTCGGGAACGCCAGTCCTTTTCGAACATGTCGAGGAGCATCGTAGTGCCGGATCGCTGGCTCCCAACAATAAAAAGAATAGTCCGGCGTTGCGCGTCACTCGGAGCGGTTCGCCAATAAAGACGTTTGGAGTCGCGGCGCAGGCGGTTCCTGATTCTGGTTGTCAGCGATTTGTCAGGCATACTAGTGCACCCCGTCGCAAATAATCGATCCTTCTCGCGGCGCCTTGTCGCGTCTGGCGGCGTTGCGACTCCTCGCAATAGCCCTGCTATTACTCGTCGCCG
>JBBDXW010000051.1:85667-105052 GCA_040902105.1 Woeseia sp. | reverse complement strand
GGGGCTTCGCACAAACATCCCTGTTTGTGACGATCCTGAAAAGCCCTCCCCCCAACCGAGGCTCCGCCCTCCGACGCTGTGCCCGTTCATGAACAATGCAAGCCGGCATTTTTGAGGCTGTTGTAACGTGAGGGTTGCCCATCTGCGCAGCCATGAGAAGCCGCTGAGAGTGTCAACCGATGAGGAACTGGTATCAGAAGCACTGCGGGGCTCCGCGTCCTCGTTCAATCGGTTGGTGGAGCGCTACCAGGAACGGCTGTTCCGGTTCCTGCTCGCACGTTGTTCGTCGCGGGCCGACGCCGAGGACGCAATGCAGGATACCTTCGTCAATGCCTTGCGTTACCTTCAGAGTTACAATCCTCGCTGGCAATTCAGTACCTGGCTCTACCGCATCGCCATTCGAAGTGCCGGTCGAAATGCCCATCGCAATACCGCAGGCGGCGGCGGGCACTCTGCACAGGATCACGCGGAACTTGCGGACGATGCGCCGGATCCACTGGAACAGTGCATCCAGGCGTCGGAGCGGGAAAACCTGTGGCTCGCGGCGAAGCAATTGCTGTCGCAGGAGGCCTATGCAGCCATGTGGCTTCGCTACGCCGAGGACATGCCGGTGAAAGACGTTGCACGAGCGCTCGGCCGGCCCCAGTCCTGGACCAGGGTCGTGCTGCTACGGGCGCGGCGACGCCTCGCCGAGCGGTTGAACGATGACAGCACAGCCGGAGACGAGAGTAAGGCTTATGGATAACCTCGAGCAGCGACTGAAAGAGGACGCCGGCCGCATCAAGGCGCCGGTGCCGCCGCAACTCAAGGTGCGCATCGATGCATCGTTGCGCGCTCACCGGGTAACGCCGCCGGTGCGCCGGGATCTCACTTATCCGTTATGGCTGGCCGCAAGCCTGACCGGAGTCACGGCCGCGGTCGTGGCGATCGTATTCATGAACTGGGCGCAGGATTGGGCGAGCATCCGCAACCCGGAACTGCAACGCACCGACGATGCCGTTGCCTACTCGGTGCCGGAGTACGTCAGTGAGTTCGAGCGTCAGCTTCCGTTACGCACGAAAGCGGCCGTATTGACGGCTCCGCTGGAAGAGGAACTGAAGAATCTGCGCACGGATCTCGAGAAAGCCCGGGAAAACGTCGAGCAGGACCTCGAGTTTCCGTTCTGATCGGGCCGGCGTTTTCCGCGCCTCTGCGGGACGCCGCGCAAATGCCTCCCCCCGTCCTCGGCAGGCCTTTTCAATTTCATTGCTTTTCAATACCTTGCGGCCTGCACTTCACATGCTGAAACGGCTGCATATAGTGGAAATCGAGCACTGAATCCACTATCCTCCAAGTCGTATCAGTTCGCCGGTATCACATTGGGTTGTCAAAAAAAGACTGCGAGCCGATCAAAAAAATCGATGACGTATTCGGCACGGCATCCGGAGCAGATTCCGGGCTGATTTCGTCAAAAAAAATCCGCGAATGTCAGAACAGAAGGATGCGAAAGGTATGCCTTTAGCAGTAGCGTTGATCCTGTTGGTGGTGGGCTCCATCGCGTTTCATTTTCTGAGCCCCTGGACGTTTACACCGCTGGCCTCCAACTGGGGCCAGATCGACGACACAATCAGCATAACATTCTGGGTGACGGGCTTCGTTTTCGTCGCCGTCAATCTGTTCATGGCGTACGCCATCATCCGTTACCGGCACAAGAAAGACCAACGTGCGGCCTACGAACCGGAAAACAAGAAACTCGAAGGCTGGCTGACGGTATTCACCACTTTCGGCGTCGCGGCCATGCTGGCTCCGGGCCTGTTCGTCTGGGCGAAGTTCGTCGAAGTACCGGAAGGCGCGATGGAGGTTGAAGCGGTCGGGCAGCAGTGGCACTGGAGCTATCGACTGCCGGGCGAAGACGGCGAGTTCGGCGATACCGATCTCAAGCTGATCACCGGCGACAACCCGTTCGGCATGGATGTGGACGATCCGGCGGGACAGGACGACATACTCGTCTCGGACGCGCAATTGCATCTTCCCGTGGACCGCCCGGTCAAGGTCTGGCTTCGCTCCAAAGACGTGTTGCACAATTTCACGGTGGCGCAGTTCCGGGTCAAGATGGACCTGGTGCCGGGCATGGTCACCTATATGTGGCTTACGCCCACGAAGACCGGAAGGTACGAAGTTCTTTGCGAAGAACTTTGCGGCATTGCTCATCACACCATGCGCGGCGCCGTAATGGTCGAAGAGCAGCAGGCATTCGACAGCTGGGTCGCGAGTAATCCGACCTTCGCCGACACGCAGCAGTCGATCCAGGCGAACGCCGCCGCCGGTGCTGCGCAGTATGCCGTGTGTGCCGCATGTCACGGCCAGCAGGGCGAGGGCATGCAGGTACTGAATGCACCGAAGATCGCGGGTCAGGAGCCCTGGTACCTGAAACGGCAACTGCAGAATTACAAGGAAGGCCTGCGCGGCGCACACGAAGACGACGTCTTCGGCCGGCAGATGGCGCCGATGGCGCGGACCCTGGCCACCGACGCCGCGATCGCCAACATCATCGCGCATATCGGGACTTTTCCCGATGAGCCGCCGGCGCAGACGGTCGACGGCAACGTTGCGGCCGGGGCCAATCGCTTCACCGTCTGCGCTTATTGCCACGGGGCCGAGGGGCAGGGCATCGAGGCGATGAATGCGCCGCGCCTTGCCGGCATGACCGACTGGTATCTCGCGCACCAGCTCGAGAATTTCAGGCAGGGAATTCGCGGCGAGCACCCGGAGGACTATTACGGCAAGCAGATGGGTTTCATGGGCCGGATTCTTCAGGACGAACAGGCAATCAACGACGTCGTTGCATACATCAATACATTGCAACCGGCGGACGTGGAGACTGTCGCCGAATCCGGCGAATGACACGACGGACAGAACCGGACAGTATTGAGCACAGTTTTGAGGGGACCCTGATGGCCTATGTTGCAATCGCCGATCGTGATCATGAGATCGAACACCACGATCCGCAGACATTCATTAGAAAGTACATCTGGAGCCAGGACCATAAGGTCATTGCAATACAGTACTCCCTGACTGCGATATTCGTCGGCGTCGTCGCACTTTGCCTGTCCGTGATGATGAGACTGCAGCTCGGTTTCCCCGACAACTTCTCGTTCATCACCCCGGAGAGCTATTACCAGTTCGTCACCATGCACGGTATGATCATGGTGATCTATTTGCTCACGGCGCTGTTTCTCGGCGGCTTCGGCAACTACCTCATTCCCTTGATGTGCGGGTCGCGCGACATGGTGTTCCCGTACATGAATATGCTGAGTTACTGGGTATACCTGGTCTCGGTCATCATTCTGCTGACCAGTTTCTTCGTACCCGGCGGTTCGACGGGCGCCGGCTGGACGCTCTACCCGCCGCAGGCCATCTCACGCGGTACCCCCGGCGTCGAGTGGGGCATCATTCTCATGCTCGTGTCTCTGGCGGTGTTCATCGTCGCGTTTACCATGGGCGGCCTGAACTACGTCACGACTATCCTTCAGGCGCGCTGCCGCGGCATGACGCTGATGCGCCTGCCGCTGTCGGTATGGGGAATCTTCATGGCGACGGTGCTGGGACTGCTTGCGTTCCCGGCATTGCTGGTCAGCGCCATCATGATGTTGCTCGACAAGACGCTGATGACCAGTTTCTTCATGCCGGCCGTCGTGTCGGCGGGCGTGCAGACCGGATACGACAGCGGCAGCCCGATCCTCTTCCAGCACCTGTTCTGGTTCTTCGGCCATCCCGAGGTGTATATCGTGGCGCTGCCGGCCTTCGGGATCGTGTCCGACCTTTTGTCAACGCATGCGCGGAAGAATATTTTCGGTTACCGGATGATGGTCTGGGCCATCCTCGCGATCGGGGGCCTGAGTTTTATCGTCTGGGCGCACCACATGTACGTCAGCGGCATGAACCCTTACTTCGGGTTCTTCTTTGCCACGACGACCCTGATCATCGCGGTGCCGACGGCGCTCAAGGTGTACAACTGGGTCCTGACCTTGTGGCAAGGGAATATTCATCTGCGCGTGCCGATGCTGTTCGCCATCGCCTTCATCTTCACCTTCATCCATGGCGGCCTGACCGGCATATTCCTCGGCAACGTCGTGGTCGACCTGCCGCTCTCGGACACCTACTTCGTGGTGGCGCACTTCCATATGGTCATGGGCGTGTCGCCGATCCTGGTCGTGTTCGGCGCGATCTACCACTGGTTCCCCAAAATCACCGGCAAGATGTATAACGAAACTCTGGGCAAGTGGCATTTCTGGATGACGTTCCTCGGCACGTATTCCATTTACCTGCCGATGCATTACCTCGGCTTCCTGGGCGTGCCGCGCCGTTACTTTGCAATGGGTAACACGGATTTCATGCCGGAATCGGCGCACACCCTTAACACCAGTATTACGATATCCGCGATTTTCGTCGCGCTGTCACAGCTCATTTTCTTCTACAACATGATCGCCAGCATGCGGAGCGGCAAGAAAGCCGATCCGAATCCGTGGCATGCAACGACGCTCGAATGGCAAACGCCGGACACTCCACCGAAACACGGCAACTGGGGGCACGATCTGCCGGAAGTGCACCGCTGGGCATACGACTACAGCGTGCCCGGTTATCCGGACGATTACATTCCGCAGAACGTGCCCGCCGAGATCGCGCCGGTCGGCCGCCAGCACGGGGTCAAGCACTAGTGCCAGTGTCCTGTAACGGGCCACGGTGGTGACTGCCGCATGACGATATCGCTGGTACTACTGGCCGTTATCATGTTCGTCGTGATCGGCTGGCTGCTGCGCCAGACGCTGAATACGCAGCCGTGGCTGCCGCGAACTGCGGACGATGCCGTGTCCGGCACGTCCATCGATACGCCCGCGAAGACGTTCGGACTGGTCAGCTTCCTTGCCGTCGCAACCTCGCTTTTCGCGCTGTTCATCAGCGCTTACGCGATGCGCATGCACATGGGCGACTGGAGCCCGGTCGGCGAACCCAGGCTGTTGTGGGTCAATTCCGCCTTTCTCGCATTCGCCAGTATCGTCTATCAATGGACGCGAAACGCGGCCGGCAAGGGCAAGACGTCCCGCTTGAAACCGGGCCTCACCGTAGCCGGACTTTTCACGTTTCTTTTTCTCGCCGGCCAGCTCGTGGCATGGCGGCAACTGAACGCGTCCGGGCATTACATGGCGAGCAATCCGGCCAGTGCGTTCTTCTACGTGTTGACCGCCGTGCATGGCCTGCATCTGCTGGGCGGCCTGTGGGTGTGGGCGCGGTCGATGGTCAGGGTCTATACCGGCGCGGAAGCGGACAGTGTGAGGTTGAGCATCGAGCTGTGCGCAGTTTACTGGCACTATCTGCTGCTCGTGTGGGCGGTGCTGTTCGGGTTGCTGTTGACTACGTAGAAAATCTACCTGGCATTAAGAAGGATACGAACAAATGGCGGAAGTTGCGCTGACCAGTCACGGGGACGTCCTCCCGGGTGGCACGAAAGGAGTCGTAGCAGACTTCTCGTCAGACAAGCAGGCGTTCCAGGTGCCCTGGGGGAAGGCCATGATGTGGATCTTCCTGCTGAGCGACACCTTCATCTTCAGTTGTTTCCTCGTTTCCTACATGACGGTGCGCATGTCCGCCGCCGATCCGTGGCCCTTCGCGAGCGAAGTGTTCGCGTTGAGCTTCGGCGGCGACCCGATTCCGCTGGTGCTCATCGCCATCATGACCTTTGTGCTGATCACCTCGAGCGGCACCATGGCGATGGCCGTCAACATGGGATATCGCAAGGATCGCGTCAAGACCTTCTGGCTGATGGTTGCAACCGCTGCTTTGGGCGCCACCTTCGTCAGCATGCAGGCGTTCGAGTGGACCAAACTGATCGTCGACGAGGGCGTCAGACCCTGGGGCAATCCGATGGGCGCCGAACAGTTCGGCTCCAGTTTCTTCATGATCACGGGCTTCCACGGCATGCACGTGTCGGCGGGCGTTATTTACCTGCTGGTGGTTGCATTTCGTGTCAGGTCCGGATTCTACGAAAGGCGGGGCGGCAACTATGAGATTGTCGAAATTGCCGGACTCTACTGGCACTTCGTCGACCTCGTCTGGGTATTTATCTTTGCGTTTTTCTATCTCTGGTAATTGACGCTGGGAGCTTTCCGGTATGGCGCACCAAGAAGGACAACAACATCCTCTCAGTATCTACTTCTGGATATGGGGCCTGCTGTTCGTAGTGAGCTTTTTCTCCTACATGGTCGATTACCTCAATCTCCAGGGCGCATTGCGCTGGACGCTCATCATTGTGTTCATGCTTGTCAAGGCAGGCTTCATCGTCGCGATTTTCATGCACATGCGGTGGGAGCGCCTCGCGCTGAAACTTGCGATCCTGATGCCGCCGATCGCCATCGTGGTTCTGATCGCCCTCATGTCGCTCGAGGGTGACTATACATTCCTTACACGGATCGAGTTCTTCGGCGAAAGCGATTTTGTGCCGCCGTCGCCGCACCATTAGGCGTTCGACGGCAATAGAACACCGTTGGAGCCCGCGAGAGCGGGCGATTAAAGGGCGCGGGCGTCGTCCGCTGTCGCGGGCTCCAACGTGATGCGAACGCTGACGGGTCTGATCGGAATCGCGCTGCTGCTCCTCATCGCGTTTCTGCTTTCGAACAACCGCAAGGCCATCAACAGGCGCACGATAGCTGTAGCCTTCGCATTACAGGTCGCGATCGCCGCCCTCATCCTGTATGTGCCGTTCGGCAGGACCCTCCTCGGCGGTGTCGTGGAGGGCGTACAGCACGTCATAAACTACGGCAACGCCGGCATCGAATTCGTCTTCGGCACCCGAACCTACGAGAGCCTTGGATTCACCATCGCACTCAATGTGTTGCCGGTGATTGTTTTTTTCTCGGCGCTCATGTCGCTTCTCTACTATCTGGGCGTGATGCAGAAAATAGTCGCGGTGCTCGGCGGGGCGCTGCGTAAGCTCTTGCAAACAAGCCAGGTCGAATCCATGACAGCCGTGTCCAATATCTTTGTCGGGCACACGGAAGCGCCGCTGGTGGTCAAGCCTTACCTGGCCCGCGTCAGCGAATCCGAGCTGTTCGCGATCATGACCTGCGGCTGCGCGACCATCGCAGGCGCCGTGATGGCGGCTTACGCGACGATGGGTGTCGAGCTCGAATATCTCATCACCGCGAGTTTCATGGGTGCGCCCGGCGGGTTGTTGATGGCCAAGATCCTGTTTCCCGAAACGGTACAGCAGACGGGAGCGTTCGATCCCGGTATCACGGGCGACGACGAGAAGGCGGTCAATATTTTCGAAGCCATCGGCAACGGCGCGGCGACCGGCTTGACGCTCGCACTGAACGTCGGCGCGATGTTGCTGGCATTCGTTGCCATGATCGCCCTGTTGAACGGCATGCTCACCGGCATCGGGGGCTGGTTCGGTTTCGAGGACCTGACCCTGCAGTTCCTGCTTGGCAAGCTGTTCGCGCCGCTCGCATTCATGTTGGGCATTCCCTGGGGCGAAGCAGCGGAGGCGGGCAGCCTGATCGGCCAGAAGCTCGTCATCAACGAGTTCTATGCCTATGCCAACTTTGTCGGCATAAAAGAGTCGATGACTCCTCACACACAGGTCATTGTGACCTTCGCACTGTGCGGATTCGCCAACCTGACGTCCATCGCCATTCTGCTGGGAGGACTCGGCAGTCTCGTGCCGAGCCGCCGCAAGGACATTGCACGACTGGGGCTGAAAGCGGTCATAGGGGGTACACTGTCCAATCTGATGAGTGCGACGCTGGCGGGAATCTTCTTCTCATTGCAGTAGGTCAGAGGTCCGGTACGGGCATTGTTCATGAACGCCGCAACGTATCGGCGAAGCGTCGGCCGGGGGGAGGGCTTTTCAGGATCGTCAAAAACATGGATGTTTTTGCGAAGCCCCCATGGATGGGTTCACGGCGTTCCTGAAAAGCCCTCCCCCCGGCCGACGCTTCGCAAACCACCGACCTTGACGCGTTCATGAACAATGTCCGTCTCCACAGCTTGTACGGGGACCTTCTTAAGGAGCTTCGATGGGCAGAGCGATAATTCTGATGCTGGATTCCTTCGGCATCGGCGCCACTGACGATGCCGGGCGCTTTGGCGACGTGGGTGCGAACACGCTCGGCAGCATTGCGAAGTACCGCGCGGGCGATGGCCGCGAGCCTCTGTCGATTCCGCATCTTGCGCGGCTCGGGCTGCTGCACGCAGCCAAGGCGAGTTCGGGCGAGTTCCCCGCAGGTTCTGACGCAGACGTCGACATTATCGGCGCTTACGGCTATGCGAAGGAGTTGAGCAGCGGCAAGGACACGCCGAGCGGACATTGGGAGATGGCGGGTGTGCCGGTGTTGTTCGAGTGGGGATACTTCACCAAGGACACGAACACGTTTCCTGAAGAATTACTCGATGCACTGATCGAACGCGCGGATCTTCCAGGTGTTCTTGGCAATTGTCACGCCTCCGGCACGACCATCATTGCGGAGCAGGGCGAGGAGCATATGCGGACCGGTAAGCCGATCGTCTATACGTCGGCCGACAGTGTTTTCCAGATCGCCTGCCACGAAGAAAGTTTCGGGCTGGAGCGCCTTTACAAGCTGTGCGAGATCGCCCGCGAACTGGTGGACCCGTACGACATCGGACGCGTCATCGCCCGCCCGTTCGTCGGCACCGACAAGAGTAACTTCGTTCGCACCGGTAATCGGCGCGACCTGACCGTGCCGCCGCCGTCCGCGACGATACTCGACAAGCTGGTCGAGAGCGGGGGCGAAGTCATCGGTATCGGCAAGATCGCCGATATCTATGCGCACCAGGGTATCAGCAGGAAAATCAAGGCGACCGGCAACCCCGCTTTGTTCGATGCAACACTTGAAGCACTAAAAGCCGCGCCGGATCGTTCCATCGTCTTCACGAATTTTGTCGACTTCGACATGCTTTACGGGCATCGACGCGATATCGAAGGTTATGCGAATGCGCTGGAGTATTTCGACAAGCGCCTGCCCGAGTTGCAGGCGTTGATGGGCAGCGACGATCTGCTGATCATTTGCGCGGACCACGGGTGCGATCCCGCCTGGCGCGGCTCAGACCATACCCGCGAACACATACCGGTTCTGGCTTACGGCGCCGGCGTTCCAGCCGGCTCCATCGGCAAACGCGAGACCTTTGCCGATATCGGTCAGAGTCTTGCGGCGTTTTTTGCACTGTCGCCAATGGGATACGGTCAAAGCTTTCTGGAATAATTCGTATATTCCTGATCTACTTGCTTCTGGCTTATTCCGGGCAGGTATGGCTTCCCCACCTTTCCGGAATGCCAGAGTGACGATTGGCGCGTTGTTGGAGCCCGCGAAAGCGGGCGAATTATTGACGCCGGGATCGCCCGCTTTCGCGGGCTCCAACTGACATTTTCTACAGTCCCGCTGACGTAATGCGGCTACGCGCTGCACGTCACAGGCCGCCAGGGACGAAACCCTCGTCCCTGCCTACTGACTAATTGTGTAAATCGACACGGAGGGTCGTGTGTGACTCGATTGTTAACGAACGTGAAACGCCTCGCCGTTGTGCTTGTGGCTATGTTTGCCGCACATCCGGCACCGGGCCTGCAGGCTGTCGATCGGGCCACCTTTCAGGCTGGCGATCAGGCTGGCGATCAGGCTGGCGATCCGGCTGTCAAAACGACGGAGGCGCCGACGTCCGACGTCCAGCCGTTCGGCTTTGACGACATCTATCGCCGCGCCGAGGAACTGGCGGCCAAGCCGTACCAGCCGGATCGGCCCGAGATGCCCGCTGTGTTCAGGGAGATGCAATACGACCAGTATCGGGATATCCGGTTTCGGCCGGAGAGGAATCTGTGGCGCGACGAAACCCTGCCGTTCCAGTTGCAGTTTTTTTCGCGCGGTTTCCTGTATACCGATCGCGTTACGATCAACATCATCGATGAGCACGGCGTGAGGCCGCTCGCGTTTTCACACGACCTGTTCGACTTCGGGAAAAACCAGGTCCCTGCCCAACTGCCGCTCGACATGGGGTTCGCGGGCTTCCGCATTCTCAATCCGATGAACCGGGAAGATCGCCTCGACGAGGTCGCTGTTTTCCTGGGCGCGAGCTATTTCCGCGCCATAGGCCAGAATCAGCACTACGGCGTCTCCGCGCGCGGGCTCGCCATCGACACGGGCCTCGAGTCGCCGGAGGAATTTCCGGTGTTTCGGGAATTCTGGATACGCAAGCCCGGGCCCGACGACACGCAGATTACGGTGTTCGCGCTGCTCGACAGCCAGCGGGTGACCGGCGCCTACCGCTTCCTGATCCAGCCCGGGCTGCAGTCCGTGGTCGATGTCAAGGCACGCATCAGGATGCGCGAGCGCGTCGAAAAACTCGGGCTGGCGCCGCTCACCAGCATGTTCTATCACGGCGAGATCACGGACCGCTTCATGGATGATTTCCGGCCGGAGGTGCACGATTCCGATGGCCTGCTGATCGAAACCGGGCGCGGCGAGCGCATCTGGCGGCCCGCGGTCAACCCGATCGGCTTGCAGATCACCCCGTTCGAAGTGACCAACCCCAGGGGCTTCGGACTCATGCAGCGCGATCGCGATTTCGGCCACTACCAGGATACCGAGGCGATCTATCACACGCGACCCAGCGTGTGGGTCGAGACCGTCGGGATGTGGGGACAAGGCCGCATCGAACTGGTGGAAATCCCGAGCCCCAGCGAGCGCAACGACAACCTCGTCGCGTACTGGACCCCGGCCCAGCCCCTGGATCCGGGCAAGGCCCTGGACTTCGAATACCGGCTGCATTTTTCACTGAATCCGGAGGCCCGACTTAAAGGAGGCCGGACAGTTTCGACGCGCATCGGTGCGGGCGGCACCGACGTGCCGGATCACTCGCGGCGCAAGTTCGTCATCGATTTCAGCGGGGCCTCGCTCGAACGGCTCCGGCCCGAAGCAACCGGCGTCGAGCCCGTTTGCAACACATCGTCCGGCCAGATCGCACATCCGGTAGCACACCACAATCAGTTTACGGACGGCTGGCGACTGTTCTTCGAGTTGATACCCGAAGAAGGCCTGCCGGCCGACCTGCGCTGCTTCCTGCGCCGCGGCGACGACGTTCTCACCGAGACCTGGGTATTCAAGTGGGTCCCGAACTGATCGCCGACCGGCGAATCCCGCTGCACGGCACGGATCAGGAAGCAGGCTCGCCGTGGCAGTCGGCCATGCCGCGCATTCACGCATACCTGCGTGCTTGCGGCGTTGTCGATCCCGAGCGTCGCCAGGGCATCGTCGTTGAAATCTACGTGAGGTTGCAGTCGCTGCTGCCGCTGCACCAGGGCGAAAACCCGGTGGAGATCGCGATCCGCGAAACGGTGCAATGGGTCGAAGAGCAACGGGAGGTCCAGGTCGCGCAGCGCAGGACGGACAGCGCGCCGCCGACGCCGCCTCTCGCGGCTTTGCCGATGCCCGAGCAGTCCATCGAACTGCGCGGTATCGGCCGCAGGGGCAAGGCCGAAGCGGCTGCTCCCGGTCGCTCCGGCGAAACTCCGGCCGCGGCGGCAAAAGGGTCGCGCGAATCCGGCCCGGCGCGCGGCATCCATGCGCGGCGCGTGATTCTTGTTTCGCTGGTTCTTGCAACGACGGCCGGCGCCATCGCACTCCTGAGCGGTTCCATCCAGCAGGAAGGATTGAGTCCGCTGGAAGTTGTCCTGATCCTGCTGTACGCGGTTCTGTTTGCCTGGATATGCACCGCGTTCTGGACGGCGTTCCTCGGTTTCATCATTCGCCTCTACCGGATCCGGCGCTGGGACCTCGACGCGCCCCTCAACAGCCCGCGCGCGGCGTCACGCGACTGGCCGCGCACGGCGCTGATCATGCCGATTTACAACGAGACCCCCGAGCACGTTTTCGCACGGATTCGCGCGATCTGGGAGTCGCTCATGGCCACCGGTGCGGGCGCCGACTTCGACCTGTTCGTCCTTAGCGATACACGCGATCCCGACATCCAGGTCGAGGAGGAGTTGCACTGGGAGAAACTCAGCGCCGGGCTTCTGGCGGCCGGACGCATTTTTTATCGCCACCGGCCGGACAACCGCTATCGCAAGGCAGGCAACATCGCCGATTTCGTTCGCTCGTGGGGCGGCAAATACCGCTACATGGCGGTACTGGACGCGGACAGCCTCATGGAAGGCGCCACGCTCGTGCGCATGGTCGAGATCATGGAAGCGCACCCGACCGTCGGCGTGCTCCAGGTACCGCCGGTTCCCGTGATCAACAAATCCCTGTTTGCGCGCCTGCTGCAGTTTGCCGCGGCGCTCTACGGCCCGCTCTACACCGCGGGTATGAATTTCTGGCAGGCCGGCGATGCCAGTTACTTCGGGCACAACGCCATGCTCCGGGTCGAGCCCTTCGCCCGGCATTGCGGCTTACCGTCATTGCCGGGCCGCGAGCCTTTCGGCGGGCCGATCCTGAGCCATGATTTCGTCGAGGCTGCGACCCTCCGCCGGGCCGGCTGGGAAGCGTGGCTCGCGCCGGGCCTCGGCGGGAGCTTCGAGGAAATTCCACCCACGCTGATCGACTACGCGAAGCGCGACCGGCGCTGGTGCCAGGGCAACCTGCAACATGCACGCCTCATCGCCGCGCGAGGCTGGCGCGGTTTGAGTCGACTCCACCTCACGATGGCGGTCATGTCCTATCTCGCATCGCCACTCTGGTTCCTGTTCCTGCTGGCAGCCGGCGTCGAGGCCTGGCTGCAGAGCCGGGAAACGCCGGTGTACTTCTTCGGCCACAGCCTTTTTCCGACCTGGCCCGTGTCCTACGCCTTTGAATTGATGACGGTGCTGCTGGTGACGCTGTTCATTCTGTTCCTGCCGAAGTTACTCGCACTCGTACTTCTGCTGAGCGAGCCGCGCCGACGGCGGGATTTCGGCGGCGGCATCCGTGCGACGCTGAGCGTCCTGCTGGAGAGCCTCTTTTCCGTCATTGTCGCGCCGGTGCTGATGGTGTTTCAGACAAAGTTCGTAATGGCTATCCTGCTACGCCGCACCATCGGCTGGCCGACGCAGCAGCGCGACGATCGTCTGACCACATTTCGCGAGGCGATTCGCGCACATGGCTCGCAGCTGATCCTCGGCATTGCCGCCGGGCTCCTTACGTGGTTCTACGTTCCCGGTTTCTTCTGGTGGTTCACGCCGGTCCTCGCTGGTCTCGTGCTCGCCGTTCCGGTCTCGATGATGACGAGCCGCTCCGGCCTCGGGCAGATTGCCGAGCGCTGGGGGCTTTTTCTGACCCCGCAGGAAGTTGAACCGCCCGAGGTAATCCGGCGCTACCTGGCCGTTCTGCGGCAACCCGGGCATGAACGAGACATCGCCGCATCGCAACCGTTATGGCTTGCGGCGCTGCTGAACCCCCATATCTACGACCTGCATCGGCAGATGTTGCAGACCGATGAACCCACGCGGCGGCAACGTCATCACCTGGACGGCCTGATGTATACGCTGATCGACCAGAACGAGAACGCCCTCGACATCGCCGAGCGCCGCGCGATGATTGCGAACGCGACCTGCCTGAAGAGAATCCACATCGGCCTGTGGAGCGAGCTTCCGTTGCAGCGCCTCGCGGGCTATGCGTCGTCCTGATGCTTTTGGCGCCGCAGGAGTGCCAGGGACGAACGTCCGAGTCAGCGGTCGACCTGGTCGAGCAGGCTTTCCAGTATCAGCTCGACCCGGGCGCGACGCTTGTTCAGGGTCCAGCGCACCCAGGGGATACTGGCGGCAATGGCGGACAGGCCGGCGAGTAATGCGGCTCCGGCGGCCAGCAGGACGACGTAACCCGGTTCCGAACTTGCTGTGAACACGGCACCGAAGATGGCGAGAATGGCAACGGCGCTGCCGGCGGAGTAAAGGATTTCGTTGCGCTTGTTGGCGACGTCGGCGGCAAGCGTCACCAGGGACCAGCCCGGCTCGGTTTCTGCTACAGCCAGCTGCACTTGCCGGGCCTCGGCCAGTGCGTATTCCTTGCCCGAGAGATTCAGGGAACGCTCGAGGCGGTGCATGACTCGAGGCGACGCCTCCCACACCGATCGCAACGGCCGGCGCCGCAGTGCGCTGAGTTTCTCCTGGTCGCGCAACTGCAGTTCGATCTGCTGCTGGATCGTCGTCGGATCCCCGGCGACAACGCGGCGCGCCTCGACCCGCGAACTGCCGGCGATCAATTCAAGGATGCTGCGGTGCAGCCTGTCGAGCGCCACTTGACGTTGGCGAAATCCGGCATGTTTTCGGGCCCTCAACCGTAATCTGCGCCCGCACTGTGGCAGAGGCTCCCCCAAGACCTCAGCCTTATTCCCTGATTTCGAGCCGTACGCCGTCGTGTTGGTCGTTGAGCTCCAGCACGGCATCGGCTTTCAGCGGCAGCGATGCGAGGCCGGCCCGGGTTACGCGTTCGAAGTGCTGCACGAAGCGCGCCACTTGAGCCTCGCTCATGATACCGGCGCGACGAACCGATGACTCGCCGGCGAGCTTGCGTTCCTGTTCCCGGCGCCATCGATAAGCCGCGTCGATGTTCGGCACTTTGAGGAAAACGAGGAGGTCCAGTTGCGCAAAAAGTTCTGCATAAGGTCCGGCAAGCTGGTCGTTGACAAAGCGCCGCCATTCTCCGGACGCGTCCGCTTCGTACTCCAGGGAATTGACCGGTTGTGCAAGCGCTTCTTCCGCCTGCGCTTCAATACCGAGACACCAGCCCTCGAGAACGACGGCGTCGACCGGTCCGCTGACCGCAGCCCAGTCGGCGGGACCGGCGCGATCGTCTTCTGCTTTGTCGAAACGTGGCAACCTGAGGCTCTGTCCCGCCGCCAGCATCCTGAGTTGTCGGAGGCACGCGGATAGCATGCGCAGATCGTGCGTGCCGGGAACGCCCCGCGTCACGAGCAGGGGGTGGACCGCTGCGCCAAGCTGTGCGCGCTCGGCCTTCGTCAGGTAAAAGTCATCGAGCGATAAGGCGGCGACGCGCAAGCCTGCACCGGTTTCCAGCGCCAGCTGCAGGAAATCCGCCAGCGTGGATTTGCCGGCGCCCTGGGCTCCGCTGATGGCGACGATCAGGGTCTCGCCTGGATGGCTCTTTGCTGATATCCAGGCTGCAAGCCGGAGAAATTTTTGGTGGGTCGCGCCGCTAAAGGTATCCGGCAGCCGATGCCGGGAGGCGAACTGCGCGATCTGCTCATCGTTGAGGAGGTCTTGTTGCTGCATCTGCTTGTTCCATCCTCCGGCCCCCAGCCTCCCGGTCGGCGCCGCCGGCCGGCGAGGCGCCACGTTACATACTATGGCACTCTTTACCCCTCGCCATCGGTTCATGGGGTAAGGGCATGAAGCTTACGTTTCTTGGCGCCGCAGGTGCGGTGACCGGGTCCTGTTACCTGTTGCAAACATCCCGCCACACGCTGCTGCTCGAGTGCGGACAAGTACAGGGAAGCTCCGCTGAGGAGGCACTGAACCGCCTTCCGCTGCCGGTCCCGGCGGACAGCATCGACGCGGTCGTGCTGAGCCATGCACACATCGATCATTCCGGCCGGCTGCCCCTGTTGCACAGGCAAGGCTATGACGGTCCCATCTATACGCACGACGCAACGCGCGCATTGTGCGCGGTCATGCTGCGCGACTCCGCGTACCTGCATGAGCAGGATGCCGAGTGGGAAAACCGGAAACGCCTCAGAAAGGGCCTGGCGCCGGTAAAGCCCCTGTACACGCAGGATGACGCGGCAAAGGTCATGGACCGGTTTGTCGGGCTCGAGTTCACAAAGCGGCGGGAGATCCTGCCGGGCATCGAACTCCGTTTGCACGATGCGGGACACATACTCGGAGCGGCCATTGTCGAATTGTCGCTCGAGGACCGGGGCGAGCGCCGCACGCTGGTGTTCAGCGGTGACCTGGGCTATGCCGCCGCGCCGGTGATGAACGACCCGACGCCGATCACGAAGGCCGATCTCGTTTTGCTCGAAAGCACTTACGGCGATCGCAATCATCGCTCCTTCGACTCGACGCTGGATGAACTCCGCGGCATTTTTCGCGAGGCTGCGGACGGCGGCGGTAACGTGCTGATCCCGGCGTTCGCCGTCGGTCGCACCCAGGACCTGCTGTACCTGATGGCGGAACATTACGGCGAATGGCGGCTGGACCGATGGCAGGTATTCCTCGACAGCCCGATGGCGATCGAGGCGACGGGCATCTATTCGCAGTACCGGCATCTGTATCGCGCAGAACTGTTTCGCGATGGTCAGCACTGGCCGGTCCTGCCGAATTTCGCGGCGACGGCGAGTCGCGAAGAATCAATGTCGCTCAACAGGATCGAATCGGGCGCGATCATTATTGCCGGCAGCGGCATGTGCACCGGAGGACGGGTACGGCATCACCTGAAACACAACGTGTGGCGACCGCAATGTCACGTGATCATGATTGGCTACCAGGCACAGGGCACACTGGGCCGCAAGCTCGTGGACGGCGCGCCGCGCATTCGCCTGTGGCAGGAAACGATCCAGGTGAATGCAAAAATCCATACCGTTGGCGGCCTGTCCGCGCACGCGGATCAGTCAGGACTGCTCGGCTGGTATGGCAACTTCAAGGGCCGTCCACCCGTATACCTCGTGCACGGCGAAGAAAAGGCGCGGCTCGCACTGACGGACAAGCTCAAGGAACGCTACGGAGTCGAGGCGCGTCGGCCGAAGCTCGACCAGGTGGTGTTGCTCGGTGCCGGACTTGGATCTTTGGACTCTTTGCGCTGATGTTCCGCCGTAACGCATCTCGAATTGCAAAAAAAGTCTAAAGATCCAAGTCCGGCACCGACGACGGCACCGACGACGCGGCACCGAGGCGCGATTTCCCCAATTCCATTTCTTATGCTGCCGCTTTCGCGCCGACGCGTGCGGTCCAGTCGTCAAATGCAAGCAGCAGGTCTTGCAAAACCTTCGTCGTGGATTCGTCTTTTATCCGGCCGCTGCTGTCGAACAGGTTCGCTGCGTTGCCGATGAACAGGCTCGGCTGCGGCATCACCAGTGCTTCCGTCGCGTACAACACGTGACGCAGGTGGCTCTGCGCAAGGCGCGTGCCCCAGTGTCCGGCGGAAGCACCGATTACTGCAATCGGCTTGCCAATCAGCACTTCGTCCGGCGGGCGCGACAACCAGTCGATGGCGTTCTTGAGTACGCCAGGCACAGACTGGTTGTATTCCGGGGTTGCGATCAGCAGTGCGTCGGCATTGACGATACGCTCGTGCAGCCGCCGCACGTCGGCCGGAACGGCATCGGCTTCCAGATCCTCCGAGAACAACGGCACCGACGCAAGATCGTCGTACAACTGAATGTGCATTCCCGCCGGTGCGGAGGCTGTAGCAGCCTGCAATAGCAAACGGTTGTACGAATTGCGTCGCAAGCTGCCGGGAATCGCGAGCACGGTGCGGCGCGATGGTAGAGAAATCGAATCGGCGTACATTTTGATCACCTCAGGTCACGAAGTCATAAGAAGAACCGCTGCACTGGCCGCGAGCGTGCCGCCCATCGCGCGGTCGAACCACGCACTGATGCGTGAGTTTGCGAGCGCTCGCATCAGCAGCGCTCCGAACCACGACCAGAGCAACAGGCATACCGCCGGGATGAGCAGGAACAGCGCCGCCAGTTGCAGAATTGCCGCCGGCGTCTGTGTCGGCATCGCCGCGACCGCGGTCAGCACCAGGACCCAGCTTTTCGGATTCAGGAACTGGAAGCCGGCCAGACCGAGCATGCCCGCCGGTAGCCAGGCTGCATCGGCTTCGTTGTTACGGGTCCTGAAACTGTTCGCGATGAGACGCTAGCCGAGCCATGCGAGATACAGGCAGCCGCCGAGCGCCAGCGCCTCGCGGAATCCGGGTACGCTGCTGAACATGACCGCGCCGCCCGCCGCGGCGACGGCAAGCAGGCCGAGCCCGCCGAGCACAACGCCGGCGACCGCGGGCAGGGCGCCGGCAATGCCGCTCCGTGCCGCCGTTCGCAGCACGATGAAGTTATTCGGTCCCGGCGTGACGGCGCCGACCGCGATCAGTCCTGCGAGGGCCAGTAAGCTTTCCATGGGGAATGTCCATTGGTGCCTGAAATAGTCCATTAGCCTTCCGGCGGCGTCTGAACCACGTAGACCGGTGTGGCGTAGGCCGAGAGTCTACGAAGAAAGGCTGTTCTGGTGGATGCGACTTATGGTCTATTATTCAGACCATGGAGGATCTGCCGCTGAACGCTCTCCGCGCCTACGCCGTCGTCTATGCGCACGGTGGGGTACGCTCGGCGGCCCGGGAACTGGGCATCGCTCACTCGTCCGTAAGCCGCCACCTCGCGGAACTCGAACGCTGGCTTGGAATCGCAGTGATTGAAAAGCCCGGCGCTGGCCGGCGCGGCCTCACGTTTACGCCGCAGGGCGAGGCGCTCGGCAAGGCGGCGGTGGCGGGATTCCGCGATATCGCCCGCGCCGTGTCGGCGGTGCGTGAAGCACGCTCGCCGTTCTCCGTCACCCTTGTGGCGGCACCGTCATTCGCGTCGCGCTGGCTGCTGCCGAAACTGCCCCTGCTGGAAGCTGCACACCCCAGGATTGAACTTTCAATCGTCGTCGAACAGAAGCTCACGGATTTCGACGCAGGGGTCGCGGATTTTGCAATCCGCATGGGAAGCGGGCCGTGGCGGGACGTACACGCCGAAGCCCTCATGGAAGAGCGCATCTACCCGGTCATGAGCCCAGCGTACTGGCAACAGACCGGCTGGCCGGACAAACCCGCCGATCTCGCGCGCCTGCGCTTGCTGCACGACCGCGATCCGCAGACCGCGTGGCAAACGTGGCGGCAGACATTCGGACCGTCGACGCTCGACGTGCAGAGCGGCCCGCGGTTTGCTTCGACCGACCTGCTGCTGCGTGCGGCCGCACAAGGGCAGGGCGTCGCACTGGCGCGTCATCAACTTGCGGCAGAGGATCTCGCGTCGAATCACCTGATCCGTCCGTTCGGCGATCTGCAACTGGATCTCGGCATTGCATACTGGCTGGTGCGACCGACACACGGATTGCCGACATCAACCGCGAAAACGGTAATGGATTGGCTGCTTCAGCAGGCGTAGAAGGGTGCCTGGGGGATGCATCCTTAAATTCCTATGCGTCCCCATCGTTGTTTCAGTTCAGGTTCACGGTCCCTGCGCCGCACCGTGCGCGGCACTGAGCACTCCAAGATCTCCGCCATATGCCAAGCAGAATGAACACACCCAGGGTGAGCGGACCGAAACTGCCGCCGCCATCGGAGTCGCCTGCAGCACCTGAATCGGCTACAGAGATCGTTACGCTGGTCGAACCCGGTGCGAGCGCGCTGTCGGTGACGGTTGCC
>JBBDXW010000051.1:71897-85567 GCA_040902105.1 Woeseia sp. | reverse complement strand
TGCCATCTTCAGCGTCGGTCGCAGTGCCAGCCAGCTGCACCGGGTCACCCACCTCAAAGGTGTCGTTATTATCCGGCGAGGCCACATTCACGACAGGTGGCGAATTTTCGCCACCGTCCGGATCGATTATAGAGATCGTTACGCTGGTCGAACCCGGTGCGAGCGCGCTGTCGGTGACGGTTGCCGTAATTGTGTGACTTCCTGGAGTCAGCGTGTCGACAACGACGGAACCACCGCTGCCGAGAAGGCCATCCCGGCTCGAAGACCAGTTGATCGAACTCGTCAAATTGCCATCTTCAGCGTCGGTCGCAGTGCCAGCCAGCTGCACCGGGTCACCCACCTCGAAGGTCTCGTTATTATCCGGCGCGGTCACAGTCACGGCAGGTGGCGAATTTTCGCCACCGGCCGATCCGCTCGATACCACCAGATCGACGAGAGTGCCCGACAGCACCGCAGTACCGGCGGCGGGTGACTGACTGATGACTCGCCCCACACCAACGGTACTACTGGGGGATGTGGATACCACGCCCCTATTCAACCCCGCCGAATCGATCAGGTTTTCCGCATTGGTTTGCGTCAACCCTGATACATCGGGTACCTGAACCAGTTCGCCTGGATTCAGCGGCGCCGATCGATCCGAATTGCGAAGCATCGTGAAGCGACTGCGCATCTGGTTGAGCCGGGTCGATTGACTCGGCGCGTCAACCAGATCGTTGGTTTCTTGCGGGTCAACGGCCAGGTTAAACAGATGGCGGGGACTGTCGTCGCCGTTAAATATCAGTTTCCAATCGCCGTCGCGAAACGCAAATTGTCGTGGTCCGTCAGGATTGGCCTCGTCTTCATCGGACTCGTGAATCATATGATCCCGGATGGGGACGCTGGACTGCCCCAACAGGATCGGCAGCATATTGAAGCTATCGCGGCCCTGGTCCTCCGTCACTTCAATGCCCGTTAAATTCGCCAGCGTTGCGTACATATCCTGTACGCCAATCAGTACGTCGCTCACGACTCCCGGCTGAATCATCGATCCGTTATTCGTGCCGTCACCCCACTTGACTATCAAAGGCACGCGATGTCCGCCCTCGAAAATCTGGCCTTTATCGCCTCGCAGTCCTCCCAGCGCGTCGTGACCAAGATTCGCCTCGGCGTTAGTTCGAACCGCGCCATTGTCACTGGTAAATATGATGAGCGTATCGTCCAGCAGGCCCCGGGAATC
The DNA here is from genome assembly GCA_040902105.1 of Woeseia sp. GTDB lineage: Bacteria > Pseudomonadota > Gammaproteobacteria > Steroidobacterales > Woeseiaceae > IDS-8. The sequence continues at coordinate 84,351 of JBBDXW010000051.1, read as the reverse complement.
GAGTTCCGTCTGAATTATTCTCAGCGCCTCATCAATCTCGCGAATTAAATCCGTTCGTAAGCTGATCCCGGAGGTACCCAGAATCGGTGTGTCACGCAGGAACAACGGAGGCTTGTATGGCGAATGGGCAGCCGGAGTGTTGTAGTAAAGGAAGAAGGGTTGATTCGTCCCTGAAGCAATGTTGGTTTCGTGGTGTGTATCGATGAACTCGACTGCCTTCTCAAGGAGAGTTGGGCCAACTTCACGGGTGTTCCAGTTCGGAAGCCCAATACCATCCTGCGAAATCTGCGTGTCGCCGTAATTACCTTCAGTCCAGTGAATCAGGGCGTTCGCATTACCGTCAAGACGGTCATCCTCGAAGAATGCATACGGAGACGCCTGGATTCCGCGCAGCGCCAGGAATGAATAATCAAACCCCGATCCAAGCGGCCCATCCACGAACTGGCGCGCAAAGTCCACATCCTCATCCGGCGCACTGGCCGAAGCGAAACTGTTTGAATTTTTTAAGTAGAAACTTCCTCCCAGATTATGTTTGCCGACGAATGCAGTCCTGTAGCCTGCTTGCTGAAGCAAGTTACCCAGGGTCAATTGACCCGGAAGAATCTGTGAGCCTCCCTTGTAGTTCCACTGACCCCAACCCTTCCGCCCCCGCCACTGATAGTTTCCGGTAATTATGCTGTATCGGGATGGCGCACATTTCGCAGCTGAGGTATGGGCATCAGAAAATACCATTCCGTCGGCCGCAAGTTGCTCGATGGTCGGCGTGTCCAATGGCGAAGTCGGGTTGTATGCCCTCAGGTCGCCCCAACCCAGGTCGTCAGTGAGCACGAAAAGTATGTTGGGACGGGCCTGTGCGGACGCGACGCCGGATGCACAAACCAGAACTGCGAAAGCGAGAATCGCGTAGAAAGTCCGTGAATATTCGGCCTTGATTCTGGTGCAGTGCCGGAAGGTCATGCCTGCCTCCTCGCGATCAGAAAGCTGTACGCTCCTGTCGCGAACTCCAGGATCTCCGGCAATGGCTGAATGCCTGTCAGATCACCTTCCCGAGGTGGGGACGGACTCTCGTGCGCCCGCGTGTTCATGCACACTAGCTGGCAACGTCCGTTCCCGCGCCGTTCGCGGTCACAGCCAGAAGTGTGACGCAGGTCACAGAAAGAGGCAATGCTTCCGTGTGTGGCTCGCCGCGAGGCCGGCGCAGGAAGAACCCGTTCGTCTGCTAAGCTCCGCCGCGTCGAGCGTAACCTGAAATCCGGCCGTATAGTAGGCCGCTGTCCAGTACCGGAGAGGGGCGAGAAATCATGATCAGAGGCTTTACTGCACGAGACGGGCGTCTGTATGCGGTCGAGGACGTGATGCAGAGTTTCGACGGGGTCGTCTGGATCGACCTTTCGAACCCGACGAGCGAAGAAGAATCCACGATCGAGTCGCGGCTGGCGATCGACATTCCGACGCGGGAGGATATGGAGGAGATCGAGATCTCGAGCCGCCTTTACTACGAAGAAGGCAATGCCTTCATGACCGCCACCGTGCCGGCCAAGACGGAAACCGACGACCTGCTGATGTCGCCCGTTACATTCGTCCTCACGAGCGAGCGTCTCATCACCATTCGCTATCATGAACCACGAGCCTTCCAGACTTTTCCGCAGCGTGCCGAAAAGATCAACCTCGGCTGTACGAACGGCGAAGCCGTGCTGATCGCGCTTCTCGAGGCCATCATCGACCGGCTCGCGGACGTGCTGGAGCGTGTGCAGCGTGAAATCGAGGCGATCTCGCGCAATATATTTCAGCGCCCCGGCGCGAAGCCGGCGAAGAGCCAGGACCTGCAGAAAATGCTGCAGGAGATCGGGCGCAAGGGCGACCTGACGTCGAATGTCCGCGAGAGCCTGTTTACTCTGCACCGCGTTGCCATTTTCCTGGGTCAGATCGTGACGCAGCACAAGAGCGACAAGGAGATCCGCGCGCGCGTCAAGACGCTGTCGCGGGACGCCGATTCGCTGACCGATCATTCGTCGTCGCTCTCGCAGAAGGTCACATTCCTGCTCGATGCGACACTTGGCATGATCAGCATCGAGCAGAACTCCATCATCAAGATCTTCTCTGTCGCGGCCGCGGTGTTTCTCCCGCCGACGTTGATCGCTTCGATCTACGGCATGAATTTCGATCTCATGCCGGAGCTCAACTGGCGTTTCGGTTATCCGTTCGCATTCGGCGTCATGGTATTGTCGGCGATCCTGCCCTACTGGTATTTCAAGCGCCGCGGCTGGCTTTAAGTTGTCACGAAGACTTCTGCACAAGCTCAGGCGCAGCTATCACGAGGAAACCTTTCAATGCGCATAGATGCGATTGCGATTGGCCACAAGCCGCCGGACGACGTCAACGTTCTGATCGAGGTGCCGCTCGGCGGTCAGCCGATCAAGTACGAGATGGACAAGGAGGCGGGTACGCTCGTCGTCGACCGGTTTCTGTACACGCCGATGTCCTATCCGGGTAACTACGGCTTCGTGCCGCACACTCTATCGGACGACGGCGACCCGATCGACGTGCTGGTCTGCAATACGCGGCAGTTGGTTCCCGGCTGCGTTATCAACGTGCGGCCGATCGGCGTGCTGATCATGCAGGACAATGCCGGCCAGGACGAGAAGATCATTGCCGTGCCGTCACACAAGCTGACCAGGCGCTACGACAAGGTCCTGAGCCACACCGACCTGCCCGAGATCACGCTGCAGCAGATCGAACATTTCTTCGAGCACTATAAAGATCTGGAACCCGGTAAGTGGGTAAAAATCGGCGACTGGCACGGCGTCGACGACGCAAAGGCACTGATCCGGCAGGCTATCGAACGTGCGGCAGCGGCAGGGGTCGGGCCTCTGTAACCTCCTGACAGGGAGGCGTCAGACGAGGAATATCACGGCGACAACAGCGAGCAGAACGGCCGCCGCAACGATCCAGGCAAGCAGCCGCAGCCGTGCCGCCACCACCTGCAAGCCGACGCTCAGGTCGCGCGTCTGTTCGGCAAGTTGTTCGAATACCCGGGCATGTTCCGCATCTCGTTCCTCGAGACTCGCGATTCGCCTTTCCATTTCTCTTTCGTCCGCTTCGTCAGGCGGTGTCCTGTCGGCCGGTCGGGTGCCCGTGTGCCTCTTTTCCAGAAGCTCGGTCGATGCAGAAATAATCTGCGGCGCTCGCCGGACCAGCTCGGTCCAGGGGACGGTCCTTGCAACAATCGCCAACCACGGCCACGCCATCAGTCTGTCCTTCGCTAACCTGGGCGGTTACGATCGAGCCCGCTGAAATCGCAGCATAGGTCTCCGCCGCCTATTTCAAAAGCGATTTGTTGGGCGAATAGTCCGTCAGCAGCAAGGTGCGGTCCTGGATCTCTCCGACGAAGCGCCCGTGAATCCTGCTCGTTTCCGCTTTGATGTCGGACCATTCCTCGTCAGCCATGAATTCGGCCCAGCGTTTCGTCATAGTCTCTTCATCTGGCCACTCCAGGAGATAGACAAACTCGATGCGGCCCCCGGTACTTGCCTCCCACATTGCAACGATATTGAAGTCATGTCTGGCCATGATGCGCACCGCGTGATCGCGAAAGCGCTCATGAAAAGCCACCCTGGTCTCATCGAACAGCTCGTAGATGCGCAGCTGGTGGATGACCTGCTCTTCGCTGTCTGCCGCGGAACGTTGCGGCGCAGTGCTGAAAACGGCGAATGCGACGAATGCGAACAGGGGCAATGTCCTCAACTTGCGCCTGGGCGATGGTCGGGCAAATGTCATCGGTTCACTCCCTCTGTCGTCGACTTGCTTCGCCTTCCCTGTCGTTAAAGCGGAAACGGCCCCGAAATGCAAGAAAACCTCCGCCTCCGCCGGCCACCGGCGGCGGCCGGGGATCGGCGAAATGTCCAAAAGTCCGTGTCCGGCACCGTCTGTCCGCAAAAAGTCCGTGTCCGGCACCGTCTATAAACGGCACCTTCTAAATGAGAATGATTCTTATTGACGTTAAGTCCGGAATGCGTATAATTCTCATTCGCAATTCTTGCCGCCACAGTATCAATAAGGATTCGATCGTCATGCCACGTCGCTCGCACCCCGCCAGCCGCAAGCCGTCACGCCTCCTGGACGGAGCCCAGTCATCCCGTGTTGCGGCGCCGGTCCGCTCGGCCGTCGCGACGGCCGTCGGTCTCGCCTTGTCCTCCGGTTTCGCGGCAGCAGCACAGAACGACGAGAACAGGGAAGCCCTCGATGAAGTGGTGGTCGAAGGCCAGATGTACGATAACGAACTTCGGTCACCGAAATTCACCGCGCCGCTCCTCGACACGCCGAAATCGGTAACGGTCATTCCCGCCGCGCTGGCCGCAGAGCAAGGCGCAACCTCGCTCGTCGAGGCGCTCAAGAACGTGCCCGGAGTGACCTTCAACGCCGGTGAGGGCGGACAGCCGGCCGGCGACAACCTGAAAATTCGCGGTTTCGACGCCGGCGCGGACGTGTTTATCGACGGCGTTCGCGACGGCGGCTCGCAAACGCGGGATATCTTCGCTCTCGAACAGATCGAGGTGACCAAGGGACCTGGCTCGGCGTATTCCGGCCGCGGCGCGACCGGGGGCTCCGTAAACCTGGTCACGAAAGAGGCCGGCACGGAAAATTTCTTCCAGAGCTCGCTCGGCGGCGGCACCGATGAGTACATGCGGGCAACCGTCGACGCAAATCACCGCTTTTCGGACAGCGTCGCGTTGCGCCTGAACCTGCTCGGTCACCAGGGCGACATCCCCGGCCGCAACGAGGTCTTCATCGATCATCGCGGTATTGCGCCGTCGCTCGCCATAGGCCTTGGACGGCCGACACGCCTCAACCTCGACTACTACCACTACCGCACGGACGACATGCCGGACTACAGCATTCCCTACGGCCGCAACGCGGACAATTCCGCGCCCGAAGGCCCGCCGGTAGACGTCGAGTCGGACAATTTCTACGGCCTGTTGAACCGCGACTTCCAGAAAACCGGTGCCGACATCGGCACGCTGCGGATCGAGCACGACTTCAGCGACTCTCTGAGTCTGCGCAACACGACCCGTTACGGCGACACCTCGAACGACTATATCGTTACGAATCCGGACGACGGCCGGGCGAACGTCCCCGAAGGATTCGTGCTGCGCAATGCGAAGAGCCGGAACTCAACCACAACGACCAAAGCGAACGTGACGGACCTGATCGGGCGCTTCGATGTTGGCGATACGTCACACAGCTTCATTGCAGGTGTGGAGTTCAGCAACGAGCGCATGTACAACCGTAACTATGCCGTCGAAAGCCTGTTCGGGGAAAACGCAGTCACCGACTTCGCGAATTCGTGCAGCGCGCCGGGCGCTGTCGGTGCGCCGTCGAACTTCAACTGCACCACGCTGGACAATCCGGATCCGCACGATCCATGGACGGGCGCGATCGTGGCGTCCGACAGTGCAACGATCGCGGAGACCGACACGACGTCTGTTTACGCGTTCGACACCATTACCTTCACCGAACGCTGGTCGTTGAACCTCGGCCTTCGCTATGACGACTACCGCACAGAGCAACTTTCCGGCGAGATCGTGGCGCCGATCGCGCTGAGCAACGACACCGACTTCTGGAATCACCAGGTCGGCGTCGTCTTCAAACCGGCGGCGAACGGCAGCATTTATCTCGCTACCGGCACCTCGTCGAATCCTTCCGGCAATACGCTCGGCGATGGCAGCGAGAACCTGGGCGAGAACAACGTGGACCTCGAGCCCGAGCGCAATCGCAACTACGAACTCGGTACCAAATGGGAATTGCTCGAAAGCCGCCTGTCGCTTTCGTCTGCGGTGTTTCATACGGAGAAGACCAATGCCAGGGTCGCCATCGAGCCGGGCCGCGGCGGCCTGCAACAGACGATCGGCGAGCAGGAGGTCGACGGCTTCGAGATAGGTGTTGCCGGTCAGCTCGGCGAACGCTGGCAACTGCAAGCGAGCTACACGAGGCTCGACTCGGAGATCGTCGACGACGGCCCGATCAATGCCGACGAGGGCAACGATTTTCCGAATACGCCGACCGACAGCGCCAACCTGTGGACGACCTACGCGCTGCTGGAAAATTTCTCGATCGGAGCCGGTGCGACCTACGTCGGCCGGCGCTACGGCAATACCGCGAACACGGTCTGGGCGCCGTCCTATGTCTTGTATGACGCGATGGCGTCGCTCGAGGTCGGCGAACGCTACAAATTGCAGCTGAATCTGCAGAATCTCGCCGACGAAGTCTATTACGTGCGGCCGTACTCGAATCACTACGCGGCGATGGGGGCGGGACGATCGGCCGTCCTGACGGCGAGCGTAGAATTCTGACGCTGCCAGCGCCGGTGCCTGAAGTACCGAGCGCCGCAGGTTGGCGATAACGAACAGATCGTCGCGCTCACCAGCGTCTACCACAACCTGCTGCGGCGCCGGGCGACCGTCTGACGGCATGCCGCTCAGGCGGCGTCGGAAATCTCCTCACGAGCACCCGCCAGCCTCCTGCGCCTGAAGAAAGGCGAAATCAGCCGCCGCCAGGCGAGGGATATACCGGTCCACACCATGACCGCGGAGGTCGCCGAGACGATGCCGGCAATCGTCTGGCCCGCAATGCCGAGCGCTTCGCCCGTGTGCAGGAAGCGCAGCATCGAGCGTGCCTGCCGGCCCGGCGATACGCTGGAAAACGGAGTACTTTCGACGATATCTCCGGTCGCAGCAGCGAGCGTGAGATCCTGGCGATACTGCGGCTGGCCGCCGTTGCCGCGGTCCAGCGTGAACTCGGCCGCCGCGCCGCCGACAGGCAGTGTCAGCGTCAGTTTCCTCCAACCGGGAACCTCGGCCGCGGCGCGTGCAATCAACCTATCCAGTGGCATCGCATTCCTGCTTGCTGCCGGTGATTCCGGCGCAGGCCGCGCCGACGCCGGTCCGCCGCGAGGGGGCGGCGGCTCTTCTCCCGCGATGCGGTAGACGAGGTTATCGGCCCAGTCGTAGTTGAACACCGTCGCGCTCGCGACAATCACCACCAGCGGAATCGCGCTCCAGATTCCCACGACGTGGTGCCAGTTGAAATCGCGCGCCTTGCTCGATTGCGCCTTCGGATTGAAAACGAGCCTGGCCCTGAACGCCGCCCACCGGTAGATGGGCGGGAGCCACAGATACATGCCGCTCAAGACGAGGAACAGGAACATCAGGTTGCTGGCACCGGTGATCGCACGCGCCGAGTCGCGGTTTTCGTCGCTGACGTTGAACCAGCGATGCCAGCCCGTCATCGTGTCGAAGAACGCGTGCAGGCGGGAGGCGGCTTCCGGCAGAACTTCGCCCGTGTACGGATTGACGTTGCGGGAATCCGCCCGGCCCGCGGCAAGCGCAACCGGCGCGCGCGGATCGACCTGAAAGCTTATCGATGACGGCGTGAACGCCGGGTCCTGTGCCCGGACGGCATCAAGGAGCGCCTCTGCACTCAAGCGCTTCGCACCGGCCGATGGCGCCTCGACGTAGAGATCCCGGTCGACCCAGGCCAGCATCTGCCGCTCGTAGGTGAGCAGCACCCCGGTGACCGACATCATCAGAATGACGAGCCCCGCAACGACGCCGCAACTCAAGTGTATCCAGAAGATCGTTTTACGAAACATCGCGGCATGCTAGCAAAACCCGGTGCATATGAGAATACTTCGCATTCGCATTTGACCCGGAGAGTGGCCATCTGAGCGGTAACCCGGCGCTTCAGGCAACGTTCCACTGCCGAACAGCCGTTGTGCTGACATTTCTGGAATCGCTGCGATGGTCTAAGATTCCGTCCGACCATTCCTGGGGGAGTTTTCGCGATGGCATCCGGCATGTACCCGGGGTACTACCCGTGCAGCATCATTCTGGCATTACTGGTCGCACTGCCCGCCGGCGCGGCGGGGGACGTGACCTTGCAGGTCCCTGCCAGCGCGACGATCGGCGCGCCGCTCGAAGTGCACTGGCAGGGCGGGAGCAGTCCGCAGGATTTCATTACGATTGTGCCGCCCGGCACCGCGGAAGGGCGTTACGATGCCTACCAGTACGCAAGGCAGAATCCGGTCACGCTCACCGTGCCGGCGATGCCGGGCGAGTACGAGGTTCGCTATCTGGGCGCCGCGTCGTACCCGACCCTTGCCCGCGTGCCGCTCGAGGTGATCGATACCGTCGCAACCCTGGCGGCGCCGGCCACGGTCACGGCCGGGGCCGAGTTTTCCATCGAATGGAGCGGTCCCGACAATCCGCGCGACTTCATCACGGTGGTGGCCGCCGGGACGCCCGAAAGCCAGTACGACGCCTACGCCTACACTGACAAGGGATCGCCGCTCACCCTGCGTGCGCCGGACAAGGCCGGCGATTACGAGCTGCGCTACCTGATGGGCTCGGGTTCGTATCGCACTCTCGGGCGCGCGAGCCTGACAGTCAGCGGAACCGATGCGTCGGTTTCGGCTCCGCAGAGCGTTGCCGCGGGATCGGCCTTCGAGATTGCATGGCAGGGACCGGACAATACGCAGGATTTCATCACGATCGTGCCGGCAAGCGCCGCGGCGCGCGAATACGACGCCCACGTCTACACGTCGCGCGGCAATCCATCCGTCCTCAACGCGCCCGAGGTGCCGGGGACTTACGAGGTTCGCTACCTGACGGGTCAGACGTATGCGACGCTCGCTTCGGCAGCGCTGACGGTGACGCCGGTTTCGGCAACGCTGACGGCGCCACCGAGCGCGCCGGCGCGCGACGCCGTCGCCGTCAGCTGGGAGGGCCCGGGCAATCCGACTGACTACGTGCTGCTGCTTCCGGTCGGCAGCGACAATCAGGCATCCGGCAATTACGCGATGGTCGCGCGCGGCAAGACGCTGAAGATTGCAACGCCTGCGGAGCCCGGCGAGTACGAACTGCGTTACGTGACGTCCGGCCAGCGTTTAACGCTCGGCAAGCGGCCGATAACCATCGTGCCGCGGCCCGCACCCGGCGAGCTGCAGGTCATGGACGCGACAGCCAGCGGGCCGGAGCTCGCGGGCGCCACGGTTGCCGTGGTACTCGATGCTTCCGGCAGCATGCTGCAGCGCCTCGATGGCGAGAGGCGAATCGACCTGGCGAAGGCGGCGGTCACTGAACTCGTCGAGGATGCGCTGCCCGACTCCGTTTCGTTTGCCCTGCGCGTTTTCGGTCACAAGGAAGCCGATTCGTGCCGCAGCGACCTCGAGATTCCACCGGGCGCGCTGGATCGCGCAGCCGCCGCAGCCGAAGTCGCGTCGATCGAGGCGATGAACCTCGCGCGCACGCCCATTGCCGAATCGTTGCGCCTGGTTGCCGCCGACGTCGGCGAGCGCAGCGGACCGCTGCTCATCATTCTCGTGACCGACGGGGAGGAGACCTGCGACGGCGATCCCGCTGCGGTGATTCGCGAACTCGCGGCGAACGGCGCGGAGGTGCGCGTCAACGTCGTCGGTTTTGCGATCGACGAACTCATGCTGCAGGAAACGTTCGCTGAGTGGGCGCGCCTTGGTAACGGAAAATACTTCAATGCGAGCGACGGCGCGGAACTCGCGGCGAGCCTGCGCCAATCCGTTGAAGTCCCGTTCTCGGTTCTGAATGCGGCAGGGAAGGTCGTCGCGACGGGAACCGTGAACGGCCCGACAGTTGCTGTCGACGCCGGCACCTATCGCGTCGTCGTGCGATCCGCTGCCGGCCGCACTGTTGACGGTATCGTCGTCAGGATGGAGGACGTGACGCGAGTTGACGTCGGCTCGGCGCGATCCCCGGAAACGACGCTGTAATCAGACTCTGTAATCAGTTGGGCACGCCTTCGAGAAAACTCACCAGCGCGTGAAGAAAATAGGTTCGCGGCGACTCCATGAAAGCTGCGTGATCGCCGTCCGGCACGGTTACCCATTGCTTGTGTGCGCTGCCGAGCCGCGTGTAGAGCTTCACCTGCAGTTCCGTCGGCGCGATCGGGTCGTGTTCGCCCTGGATCACGAGCGCCGGCATGGTAACTTTCGACGGATCGAGCGCGTTGTAATGATCGAAGCGGCGAAGATCGGTTTTGATCGGGTCGGCCTCCAGCGCCATCGCGACGTAAGTGTCGATCGCTTTCCGGCTGATCGATCCCGGGGTGATGAAATCGCTGGCGGCCGCTTCCGCGGTGTTACGGAGTTCCTGCGGTTTTATTCCCGGCTCGTCCGGCGGCAGATCACGGTCGAGATCGTGCCAGTAGCCGAACAAGGTCAGCGATGAAATCAACTGCGGGTAACGTTGCGCCATCAGGAGCGAGTTGGTCGACCCCATCGACCAGCCGAACAGATGCGGTTTTTTCCGCCAGTTCTTCTGCGCCGTAATCCATGAGACCACGGCGGCCAGATCGTCTGCTGCACGCTCCGGCGTGAGCCAGCCCGTGTCGTCCCGCGGCGTGGCGCCGTAGCCGCGCATATCGACGGCATAGACGGCATAACCGTCCTCGACCAGACCGTCCATCAGCGACAGCTCCTCGCCGTCAACCTGAAGGTCGAAATCCGGCACTGCGCTCCACGTGCGCCCGTGCACCAGCAGGATGGCTTCGTCTGCATCGGCTGCGCTCTTCTCCCACACGGCGACAGGATGCCGTTCGACGTCGACGGTATGCCTCTGCCGTTCCGCCGCCGCGCCTGGGATGGCGACGGAACATAGCGCTATCGTCACCAGCAGCGTAGCCGCTTTCGGCAGTCTCATTGCCAAATTCAAAATTCAGTCTCCCCCGAGTGTCGGAACTCGTGCGTCGAGCATAGCAGGATCGGTAATTACAAATCCGGGGATCGGATCCCGGCAGTTCCCCGCAGCGCGCAACAGGATATCCTCCGGGTACTTATCGCGCGAGCCGCGATAGACTACGCGGATCGGGACGGTTTGCACGATGCGGTGGAGAAGAAAACGTGATCAAGGTATCGCTGCTGTTTGCCTCACATCTTTTAGCGCTCCTCATCGGATTCGTGGCCGGCATTTACGCTCTGCCGATTCTCACGGCGCCGTCGGCGCCGTCGGCCAACGACATCGCAATCAGTTCGGAAAGTGCTGTGTATACAGCCGAATTCCGCCGTGATCTGGAAGGCAGCGACCTGTTGCACTGGGGCGAGGGTTCGGTATCCGTCGGGCGTGGCGCTATTGCCTTTGCAGGACAAATGTCTCCGGGGCCGGACTACAAACTTTATCTGACCCGTGAGTTCGTGGAGACGGAAGAAGATTTCCTGAAGTTGAAGGACAGCTCCGTGAGACTGGGCGACGTAAAGACGTTCGAATCCTTCATTGTTTCAGTTCCAGAGCAGGTTGAAATTTCAGAATTCAACAGCGTGGTCGTATGGTGCGAATCGTTCTCGCAGTTCATTACCGCAGCGCAGTATCGTTGAGAACGCCTTCAGGTTCCGTATACCAGGTTTGCGCCGGACTTCAAATCGGTGCAGTGAACGTAGCAGGACGGGCATCGAGCGCGCGAAGGCCACTGAACAGCTTGCGGTGCAAGCGAGGGTCGTCCGCGGACGGTCCCTGCAGCGGCAGTAAAAACCTGTTGGAGCGCGCGACAGCGGGCGATTGCCCGGATTTCATTCGCCGTTTTCACGGGCTCCAACTGGGTCTCTATTGCTGCTGCGGGAGTCCGCCGCCTTATCGGGCCTTTCAGGAGCGCCGGTTGCCCGACAGGAAATTCAGCAGCACAATGGTCCAACGATGAATCATCGAGACCCGCGCGCCGCGGCGCTGCTGTGCGGTTCGTCGCTGGTTTCGGCGGCTTGCGCGGCCGACGTCACCGGCTATGCCGTCCTGACCACCGATTACGTGTTTCGCGGTGTGACCTACAGCGATGGCCATGCGGCCGTACAGGCGGGGGCGGACATTGCGCTGGATTCCGGGTTGTACCTGGGAGTCTGGGGGTCCAGCGTCGATATCAGCGGCGGCCCAACACGACAGCGCGATCTCCAGTTGAACTATTACCTGGGCTACACCTACGATTTGCGGAATGCCTGGAGCATCGGCGCCAACGTGGTTTCCTACACGTTTCCGGGCACCGAAGGTGATATCGATTACGATTCTCTCGAGTATTCGATGGTCGCGAGTTTCGACGACCGTATCTGGCTCGAGTATTCCCACTCTCCGGACCTGTTCCATTCCGGGCGCCACACGCACAACGTCGACCTGCACGCGGAGTGGCCGTTGCGCGCGGAACTGATGCTCGGAGCCGGGGCGGGTTACTACGACGTTTCGGAATTGACGGGGAGCGGTTATGCCTATTGGCAACTGGGTGTCACGCGGTCCTTCGGCAGAATCGATGTCGACTTGCGCTATCACGACACCAATCGCGCCGTGCCGATTATCAGCAGCCCCGAGCACGCGAAAGCACGGATCGTGCTGAGCGCGAAATTGCAGTTCTAGGGAGCGTCTGCGCAAGTGCCACCGGCAGGAGCCCGCGC
>JBBDXW010000051.1:66521-71887 GCA_040902105.1 Woeseia sp. | reverse complement strand
CCGCCATTGCGGGCGACCCGCCCGCTTTCGCCGATCGCCGCGCAGGTCGCCCGCAATGGCGGGCTCCTACAGTGCTTCTCTAGTCGTCCGCCGTTCCAGCCATTCGCGATCCGTATGCCTGACAACTTCTGGATCGATCCGCCAGTTGCAGTACGACGCAAGCGTTGACGGATGGCGATGCCGACTCCGAGGCACGCTGCGACTCTCGCAAATACCTCTGGACGATCTCGGGCGAGATGTTCGGGGACACGGCCAGCAATAACGCGACAACCCCGCTCACATGCGCCGCGGACAGCGAGTTGCCCGAACGAAAATCGTAGGCATTGTCCGGTACTGCGACCATGATCTGTTCTCCGGGTGCATTGATATCGTGCAGTCGCAGGGTATCCGCACCGGCAATCCACTTTGCCGCCCCCCACCCGTCGCTGCTGCCGACACCGATCACGCCTTCGAGGCTTGCCGGGAAGCGATTGGCAGTGCGAGCTTGTGCGGGCCGCGCGGCGACAATGACGGCACCTGCCGCCGCAACCTCCTTGAGCAGCCGCTCGAGCAATGGATCGTCCGGACCGGTCAGGCTCAGGTTGAGAATATCCGCGGTGCCGCGGAGGATGGCATCCAGCGCCTTGGCGAGCGTAAAGCTGTCACACACGGCATTGAGCGCTCCCTCTTCGGCCCGGCAGGCGACGTACAACTCCATCACCGAGTCGGGTGCGATACCGACAATGCCCTTGGCGTTGTTGGCGTTGGCGCCTATCACGCTCGCCACCGCCGTACCGTGTTCGGCGTTCGGCGATTCTCCGCCGTCCGCAAGGATACGGGTTATGGTGACGCGTCCCTCGAGATCTTCGTGGTCCACGTCTGCATGACTGTCGACAATCGCCACCCGGACGCCCTGTCCCCGCGAGTACCGGTGCGCGGCGGAAATTTCCATGACGTCGAGGCCACGCTGAAGGTTGGCGTAAGTGTCGTCATATTCCGGGAGCGGACTTGCGAGGGTTTCGAAACGCTGCACGAGTTGCGCTGATTCGACCCGGGGATCCGTCCGGAGGCGCTCGATGACGCTTTCCCGATCCATGCCCGCGGACACCCGGTAGATGAAACAGAACACCGACAGCGAACGAATCGGCCAGCGATCGACTTCATCCAAGGCGTATTCGCTGGCGATCTCGGCCGCGTGACGTCGAACGTCTGCGCCGATCGAATAGCGCTTCCGCTTCCGGTACGGCTCACCGGTGCCGCTACTGACAACACGTGCGCCGTCGTCCGGGAAGGTCACGAGGATGTCGCGCGCCGGATCCGCGCCGCGGTCTTCGGCCATTGCCATAGTCGAGAGCAGGGCGGTCAGCAATGCAACAATGACAAGCGGCTTTCTCATTGCTGTCGTTTCATTGGCAGCTGTACCGCGATGACCCTTACAGATTTGATTTCGCTCAAAGACTCGACGTCACGCGCAAAACGCTCGAGGTCCTCGAGCGAAGCGGCCGGCAGATTGACGGTCAGGCGATACATGCCGTCAGGTTCGCTCCGGCTTATGTCCCGTGCCTCGAGACCGCGCAACACGCGTTCTTGTGCAGCGATCGGAGTGCCTCGTTCAAACTGCACATCGAGCACATAGTCCATGGACGCGCCGCGCGCCGGCGCGGTGGCCGTTTCATAACGCGCAGGTTCCGTAACCGCGTGCTCCCGGTTCGGCAGCAGAAGCGTGATGACCACAAGCGCGGCAGCCAGGGATGCCGCAATCGCCATGATCGCCAGCGGCCGCAAGCGTCTGCCTTTCCTGTCGAGACTGTCGATTGACTCGAGCAGTCTCTCAGTGCGCGGCGGCGGCACCATCGGTGTCGCTCCCGCGTGACGCACAGTGGACTGCACGGCCGACAACAGGGACACAGTCTCCCGGCACGCCTCGCAGGTGCCGAGGTGACGCCGCACCCGATCGTGCTCCACCCCGTCAAGCGTATCGTTGACGAACCATGGCAATAGCCTGTCGATCAATCCGTGATCATCCATCTGCATTTTTTTACCCATGCTGCCTCCCATCATGCGGTGAGTCCGCCGTCGCTGACCCCGCGAGGTGCTCGCGTAGCTTGCGTCGTGCATGAAACATCCTTGTTTTTACGGTATTGACAGGGCACCGGGTGACTTCGGCGGTTTCCGAATAGGACAGGCCGACGTAGAAAACCAGTACCATGGTCAGTTGCTGCGCGTACGGCAGTGCATGGAGCCCGCGCCACACCCAGTCCTCCGTTTCGATGTCGATGCTGTCGTCGTACGCCGGTTCCTCGGCGCGAGCATGTTGTGACAGTGCCGGGCGCCTGCGCGTAACATGGCGCATGGCCTGCCGGTAGGCGATGCCAAAAATCCACGTGGAGACTTTGGAGTCGCCTCGGAAGGCCGAGGCGTTTTGCCAGACGAGCAGCATGATGTCGTTAACCAGCTCGTCAGCAGCGGTGTACGAATGCGTGAGTCGAAAAATAAACTTGAACAGACGTGCGTGGTAGATCCGGTAGAGATCCGCGATCGCGTTTCGATCCCGTTGCACAATACGTTGCAGTAACGCCGCTTCGCGCTCGTTTTCGCCATCGGGTTTTTTACCGGCCGTAGCCACCATGGCTTCTTCGCTCGCTTCGCCTCTTTGGCCAGACCGTGTCATCAGTGCAGGCCATCCCATGTATGTGCCCTCGGACGAGCCAGAAGGTTCAATGGGCGTAAAAAAAAGTTGGCGCTGTGTCCAGGGAGCCGAATACCGTCGATCCGTGTTGCCCGTTTGAACCTTTTTCCGGACCGGTGCGCACTTACAGTGTCCTGACTCAGAAGTTCGTTTGCACAGGTCGGGCCCGCCAGCGAATTATGTGACGAACTTCTGAGTCAGGACACCAGGTAATACTCCACAACTGATCGGCAGACAATATGCAGAACTCCCAGTTCGCCGCAAATCGGGTACTGCTGGCATTGATGCTGGCAGCAGGGATCGCGGCGGGTTGCGGCGGCGGCAGCGGCGACGGGGCCGATAACGGAGCGCCACCCGAGCCACCGCCACCTTCGTCGTTCGGGCCGAATTTCTCGGAGATACAGGACCAGGTATTTACCCCTACGTGCGCCGTGTCTGGTTGCCATACAGGAGCGGGGGCACCCGAGGGACTGCGGCTCGACGAGGCCAACAGTTTCGGCATGCTTGTCGACGTTGCCAGCAGCCAGGTGCCATCGATCCTTCGTGTCGCGCCAGGCGATCCGGATAACAGCTATCTCATTCAGAAACTCGAAGGGACCGCGAGCGTCGGTGTCCGGATGCCCGAAAGCGGACCGCCCTTGCCGCAGGCAAGCATCGACGTGATCAGACAGTGGATCATCGATGGCGCCATAGACGACAGGGCACCGTCCAGCGAGGCGATTCGCGTGACATCGCTCTCACCGATGCCGGACAGTGACCTGGAGACGGCGCCGGATGAAATCATTGCGATGTTCGATCGCGAGCTGGATGTGTCCACGGTCAACGCCGAAACGTTCATTCTGGAAGCGAGCGGTGGCGATGGGACTTTCTCAGACGGCAACGAGGAGCAGGTCGAAGCGGCCGCAATCACCACCCCGGACACGAATCCGATGAGTGCGACTTTCGACCTGAGCGGCGCGTTTCTGGCTGAGGACACCTATCGTGTGCGACTCCTGGGCAGCGGAGCGTCCGTGATCCTCGATCTGGATGCGAACGCGCTGGACGGCGAGTTCTCGGGAACGTTCCCGTCCGGAGACGGCGCCGAAGGCGGCGACTTCGAAGCCGTGTTTACCGTGGCAGCGCCGGCTGAAACAGGCCCAACGCTCGACGAGATCCAGACGAACGTTTTTACACCGACCTGCAGCGTATGCCATACAGGTCCAATGGGCGGCACGCTGCCGAACGGCATGGACCTGACCAGTGCCGACGCAAGTTTCGCCAACCTGGTCGGCGTCCCCAGCACCCAGGTGCCCGAACTGTCTCGCGTCGAGGCGGGCGACCCGGACAACAGTTACATCATTCAGAAGCTCGAGGGAACGGCAGAAGAAGGTGAGCAGATGCCGTTCGGCGGCCCGCCTCTGGACCAGGCCGTCATCGACGATATTCGCCAGTGGATCGCCGACGGCGCGGAGCGTTAACGGCGGGGATCGAGGGAATGATCATCCGGAAAGCGCTCCGAAAACAAAGCACGGCGCTCCTGGCCTTGATGCTGGCAGCAGTCTTCGCAAACGATAAAGCCGCGGCAGAGCCCTATCTGGCAGTATATAAGGGCATGCAGTGCTCCGGCTGTCACAGCCATCCCGCCGGCGGCGGAAAACGCAACGCGTTTGGCAGTGCCTTTGCGCAGACCGAGATGCCGGCCGAGCGCATCGGCACCGCCGGCGCCGATCTGTGGACCGGGGAGATCGCGAAGTGGCTGTCCGTCGGCGCCGATCTGCGCGCCGGCTATGAGCACGTTGACGTACCGAATGCGGATGACTCGTCGGAGTTCAGCATCACCCGCGGTACCGTTTACGTCGAGGCCGGACTGATTCCGGATCGATTGTCCTTGTACGTCGATCAGCAGATTGCGCCAGGCTCCGGCCTGAACCGGGAGGCGTACGTCAGGCTCAACAGCAGAAGCCGCAAATTTCACCTCGCGGCCGGGCAATTTTTCCTGCCGTACGGCTTGCGCCTGCAGGACGATACCGCCTTTATCCGGCAGACCACGGGGATCAATTTCTCCAACCCGGACCGGGGCGTACAATTGGGATACGAAACGGGGCCCTGGTCGACGCAGTTGACGGTCACTAACGGTAGCGGTGGCGGCGGGGAAACGGACACCGGTAAACAGCTCAGCTGGATTGCGCATTTTGTCCGGCAACGCTGGCGCGCGGGCGCAAGCTTCAACTTCAACGACGCGGACTCAGGCGACCGCCAAATGCAAAACGCATTCTTCGGTCTGAAAACCGGTCCGGTGGTCTGGCTGGCCGAGGCGGATCTGATTACCGACGATCTGCCATCAGGCGTGGAACAGGACGCCATTGCATCGCTGCTTGAAGGAAACTGGCTTTTCCGGCGGGGCCACAACCTGAAGGTCAGCTACGAGTATTTCGACCCGAACGACGACGTGGACGAAGACCATCAGGTTCGGTGGAGTCTGCTGTGGGAATACACGCCGATGCAATTCCTGCAAGGCAGGATGGGCGTCCGGCTCTACGACGGCATTCCACAAGTCGACCTGGAGAACCGGAACGAGTACTTCGCCGAGATACACGGATTTTTCTGACGTCCAGGTCGACCCGCTACGGATGCACGAGCATCGGTCAAATATCTCGCCCCGGGAATTGCGATAGGAGCCCGTGAGAACGGGCGAATAAAGGACGTGGGAATCGCCCCC
>JBBDXW010000051.1:0-66511 GCA_040902105.1 Woeseia sp. | reverse complement strand
CGCCATTGCGGGCGACCACCGCCGACGCTGATGGCTGCACAGGTCGCCCGCAATGGCGGGCTCCTACGGCAATCGAAGCCCTGTTGGAGCCCGTGAGAACGGGCGAATAAGGGACGTGGGAATCGCCCCCTCTCGCGGGCTCCAACTGTCGCTTGACCCGAAAACCGACGGTCAACATCGACAACAACCAGCACAGCCCGAACGAGCACCTGCGGCTCGGCAATTTCATCGAGGGCATTGCGATACTGGCGTCCGTGCTGAGCCGCGGGCCCGACTGACAAATCCTTATACTTGTGGCCTGGCAATCGGCCCTGCCAGACCCTAAGGAGACTCGCTATGCCGCAGGCAGGCTGGATACGCAACTGGACCGCCGACACAGAGGCGTACTTTGCCGCATTCAACGCGGCGAAGGCGGCGGGCAAGGACCCGAAACGGCAGAAGTACGCGGGACGGGACGCGCAGCGCGCCTTCCGCCAGGGATTTCAAACCGGACTGATGTCCCAAGCGAGCGGCGGCAGCGTGCTCGGCCAGGTCGTGTGGGGTACGCCGGTCCGGATACTGAGCGACGAAATTCCGGAGACCCTGGCCGGCCGAAGCGAGATCGAGGTCGAAATCGGCGGCCAGGCGATCACCGGCTGGGTCGGGAAATCAGACGTTGCGATTGCGGCTTACATCGGGCGGCCGGCCGATATCGAGAAAGCACTCGCCGATACCGGCACGCTCGAAGCCCGGCTGCGCAGCTCCGCCGATTCAAGCGCGAAGACGAAAACAACGCTGTTGTGGGGCGACCCCGTTCAGGTCATCAAACGTTCCGGCGACTGGCTGAGAGTGTCGGCGCGCGGCTGGCAAGGCTGGCTGCATAAAGAGGACGTGAGCCCAACCAGTCTCCTCGAACTCTATTTCATCGATGTGGGTCAGGGCGACGGGGTGCTCATCGTCGGCCCCGATCGGCGCCACCTGCTCGTCGACGGCGGTTTGCCGAGGACGCATCAGCAAGGCGGCAAGAACGCGTCCGATTTCGTCGACTGGAAATTTTTCATCGACTACGGCGATCTCGAGATCGATCTGGACGCGATGATCGCATCGCATTGCGACAAGGATCACTACGGCGGTCTCGATGACCTCCTGTCGACCGCGGCAACCGCCAGGGCGGAACACGATACGACCGGCGTCAAGGTCGCGGCCTTGTTCCACGCCGGGCTCTCTTACTGGCACATCGATGCCGCCGAACGCGTGGCGCACCCGGAAGCGCCCGCGTCGGACACGAAATGGCTTGGCCCCGAGGCACCGTGGAGCGGTATCGGCACCGACCCGCACGGCAGCTTCCGCGGCAAGGCCAGCCTTTCGGCGCGTGTCCTCACGCGGGTCTTCGACGACGACCTGTCCCTGGCCGACGCGCTGGATGACAGCCACCCTCCGCACCTGGCCGGGGACTGGCAGAAGTTCTTCGAGCGCTGCGACAAGGCCGGCGTGCAGTCGGTCCGGTTCACCGCGTTGCCGTTCGACGCGGTCGACGCGCCGGTGTTCCTCGATGGCTGGGGAGCCGGCAACGAGTTTCGCATTCGCGTCCTGGCCCCGCTGACGTTGAACGGGCCGAACGGCGCGGCACTGCCCGATTTCGGCTCGGTGTCACAGAACACCAACGGCCACAGCATCCTGTTGCGACTGGATTACGGTGATTCGCGCATCCTCCTGACCGCCGACCTGAACAAGAACAGCATGCACTACCTGCTGCGCGGCTATGCGGGCCGCGAAGACGAGCTCAAATGCGATGTGGCGAAGGGCTGTCATCACGGCAGCCACGACATTTCCTACCGCTTCCTGGAAAAAGTACAGGCGGCCGCAACCGTCATCTCGTCCGGCGACTCCGAAGGCTACGGGCACCCGCGCGCCGAAGTCGTCGGCGCGAGTGCCGTAACAGGGTTCAAAGAGGTCAACGAGGCAGATGACTTGTTACGCACGCCGCTGATTTATTCGACCGAGGTGGAGCGCGGCGTATCGCTCGGCGCGGTCAGGCATCTCACGTTTGCAAAGTTCCCGATCGACGACCAGCCGGATCTGCAGGGCACATTGTTCGCGGCGAAACCGAGCGATGCGGCCCTCGGGGATCTTTATGACAGGCACACGGAGAATGAAACCACGGCCGAGTTCAGCTATACCTATTTCAAAGGCGTCTGGACGCGCAAGATAGGGCAGCAGAATCTGGAGAAGGCGCGCATCCTCGATCGCGTCAACTACGGCCTCGTCAATGTCCGCACTGACGGGAAGCTCATCATGTGCGCGACGCAACGAGACTCGGGCGGCGGCTGGACGATTCAGGCTTTCAAGGCGCGATTCCCTGACGCGTGATTCAATGCCGCCATCAATCGTCCAGGAATGAGACGTCGCGAAAACTCATGTCCATGGTTGCTTGAGTAAACGCCGCAGCGAATTGCGCGGGTCGAGGTGATTTTCCACCTCTACGCGGAACGATTCGTGCCGTCGCTTTCGGCAGGCGGCTTTTGCGGGCCCGGCAATCCGGCTTATCCGAACTGCTGAGGTCGAAGCCTGACGCTCACCCTGCGTCGGGCAGGTTCAGCATCAGGCGTATGGACGAAATGTCCAGTTCCGGGTGCAGGTCAGGTTCGAATTCCGCGTTGAATGCGGAAGGAGACGTGCCGATGAAGCGCCGGAACGCGCGTGAAAAATACGAGGCGTCGTTGAACCCCACCGAATACGCCACCTTCGTGACATTTGCGTCCGGATGCCGCAACAGGCGGCACGCTTCGAGAATGCGGTAACGCAAGACGTAGTCCTGGAAGGTCAGGCCGTACAGATGATGAAACGCGCGGCTGAAGCGGAACGTACTCATATCGCAGGCCTCTGCCACTTCTTCGCTTCGAATCTTCTCGCGAAACTTCTGCTTCACAAAGTATATCGCCGGCAATAACGCAACGTCGTCCACGCGGGTTTTGTATGGAATCTCAGGCGGAATGGGCGCGGAGAAATCCAGAGGTTTCCGCCCGCGTTGGGTCGGGCATACGTCGGACATTCGACGCAGCGCCTGCAACGGCCGCTGAAACTCGCGTCGCGCAACCGGCTTCACCAGATAGTCGAGAACGCGGCTTCGAAATGCCCATACCGCCAGCGATTCGGAGTGCTGCAAGGTGATGAACAAAATCGGCAGTGATGGAAAGGAGCTCTTGGTCTTCAGAAGCAGATCGAGCCCGCGCCGGTCGGGATAATCCATATCGAAACAGACGCCGTTAATCCCGCCCAGCTCTATTTCCTGGAACAGCTCGTTCGGCCTTGTGCAGATCCGAATGTCGCAGGAGTCGGTAAACACGTCGGGTAATTCGGCGTGCCGCGACGAAATCGTCAGATCGACCCAGAGTAATACCGGCTTGCGCATTAAGTTCAATCACAACTCGGCCTTAAAGGATGCGCTGATTGAGTAGGAAACGCCGCCTAGGGTGTCACAGAATTATCGAAGTACTGCGTCACATCAAGGCTGGCGGTTGCAGACTGGCCGCAGGCGATTATGTTCAGTGCCTCGAAACCTCCATGCCATCTCATACGGGCGGGAAGTAGCTGCAAAATAATTACGCTGATGCACAACATAGTTCTATCGGCCGTTTGCACTGTCCCTTACCGTATGGCTACCTGGGGCAACTGCACACGAGTGCGAGATTGTCGAAACACGACACACCGTCGCAATTCATCGCAGATGCCCCTGGAGAACACCGTCGAAAGTCATATGACTACAACCATAAAAAAGGAAGTCGAAAATGAAGACCAAAGTAATGAAGTTTCTTCAAGACGAAGAAGGGTTGACGATCGTTGAGTATGCGGTCGCCGCGGGTTTGATCAGTGCGGCTGTTGTGACCGCATTCACGACCCTGGGGCAACGCATTCTGGCCATCATTAACGGTCTGATTACCTCACTCGGCGGAACACCGTAGTTAAGGATCGTCCGTGGACTCCGGCGGGTCTGAAATGACCTGCCGGACTCCACGCACTCTCAAGAATTTCAAACAACCAAAACGCGAGTCCTACGGTGACCATGGAACTTACCGATTCAATGCAGCTGACCAAGGTACTGTTACTCATAGTCCTGGTGATGTTCTGCAGCGCAACGGACTTGAGTATGCGGCGTGTCCCGAATGCGGTTCTGTTCCCGGCGTTGATGACCGCGCTGTTTCTAAACAGTCTTGCCGGCGGTCTGCCGGGTCTTGCTGATTCCGTTGCCGGCTTGGCAATCGGACTTCTGATGTTAATGCCGCTGTACATACTTGGACGCATCGGTGCCGGAGACTTGAAGCTTCTCGGCGTCGTCGGCAGCGTTCTGGGCGCCTGGGGTGCGATCGTTGCCGGCTTGGCGACCATGATTGCCGGCGGTGTGCTCGCCGTCCTGTACCTGATTTGGCTGCTGATCAGGCCGGGCGTCGTCGCGCGGATATTGCCTCTCGTGTACTTCATTACCAGGAAAGACGCGGCGCCAGGCGATGCAATGTCACTGCAAACCGTTCGTTCGGCCGAAATTCCCTATGCGGTTGCGATTGCGGCCGGCACTTTCGCCACCCTGATCTATCTGGGCCTGTTAAACGGAGCAAGCATCACATGAGTATGGAGACTCAAGGGAGCGATCGGTCCCGTCTGTGTATCGACGACCTGGGACAGGCACGAGTCACAAGAATGGCGCCGCGTCCAAACAAACTGGCGGACACGGGCTTGTCGGAGGCGTTTGTCGCCGATCTCATTTCAAAACATATTCTCGACCGCGGCATGCTGACGATTGGCGATCTCAGTGCCGCGCTAGCCCTGAGCGGTTCGATCGTCGAACGAGTTCTCAATTTCATGCGTAGCGAGGCCCGGGTGGAGGTTCGACCCACCATCGACGCCGCCCGGGGTCTGTCGTATGCATTGACCGAGCGCGGCCGTGCCGCGGCACTGGACGCGATGATGCGCAGCGGTTACGCCGGTGCCGCACCCGTTCCTCTCAAACGCTACGCACAAATCGTTCGTGCGCAAACCGTGCACAACCGCACCGTGACGCAGAGCGAGATGTATGCCGCATTTCATGACGTGACGCTCAACCATGATCTGCTGGATAAACTCGGCCCGTCACTTAACTCCGGCCGCGCAATATTTCTCTACGGTGCCGCAGGCACCGGCAAAACCTACGTGTCGCAGAAACTGGTGCGCCTTTTCCGCGACCTGACGCTGATCCCGCATGCAATTGCCGTCGACGACACGGTCATCCAGGTATTTGACCCGTTGCTGCACAAGGTGGTCCGCTCCGACAGCACGGAAGATTCGCTGATGCTCGATCGCGGTCACGACCCAAGGTTTCTTGTCTGCGAACGCCCGTGCGCGGTAACGGGAGGCGAACTGACCGCCGAGATGCTGGAAGTTCGCTACGACCCGTCGGCGAGGTTATATGAAGCGCCGCTGCAGCTGAAGGCGAACAACGGGATATTCATCATCGACGACATGGGCAGGCAGCGAATCCAGCCGCAGGCGTTGTTCAATCGATGGATCGTTCCGCTGGAAGAGAAGAAAGACTATCTGGATTTAGGCTCGGGAAAGCATTTCTCGGTGCCGTTCGACGTCGTGCTGGTGATGTCGACAAATATTCATCCCCTGGAATTGGCTGACGAAGCATTTTTGAGGCGCATCGGCTACAAGATCGAGTTCTTACCCTTGTCTGTCCAGGGATACACCGAAATATGGAACGAGAACTGTCGCCAGTTCCGGGTGGTGTGCGAGCCCGGGGTTCTGGAATACGTTCTGCATGAGCTGCACGGCCGCGACGGAATACCTTTGTTGCCCTGTCATCCACGCGATCTGCTCGGTATGGCCGTGGATTATGCCGTGTACGCGAACGACTCGAGAGAGATCACGGAAGAGCACATGCGATGGGCATGGAACAACTATTTCGTACCGCTGGCGGAATACGAAAATCCCGCCGGGCGGCAATAAGAATCGCAGGAGAGACACGAAATGGCTAAGCGTAGAGGATTGGTCCTGATATTTTTGTCGCTGTTGATGGCCGCGGGGGCCGCGTGGGTGGCCAACGTCTGGGTTAACGGCCAACTGGTCACCCAGGCGAGCGCGCAACCCAACGTTCATCGCGTCGTTGCCGCCGCTTTGGCTATACCGTTCGCGACAAAAGTCGAAGGACGGCATCTGAAGTTCATTGAAGTACCGATGGACGTCATGCCGAGCGGGGCGTTCACCAGTTTCGACGAGGTTGAAGGCCAGGTGTCGACGACTGCGATTGCTCGCGGCGAGATTCTGGTGAGCGAGCGCTTCGCCGCGCACGAACGCGGCAGCACCCTTGCGGCACTGATCGATAAGGACATGCGGGCTATTACCGTTCGCGTTGACGATGTCATCGGCGTCGCCGGGTTTCTGCTGCCGGGTAACACGGTGGACATACTTGCCTCGAGAAAAGACAACCAGCGTGCAATTACGGAAACCATCCTTAAAAACATAAAGGTACTGGCTGTAGATCAGACGGCATCGGCGAACGAGAACGAGCCCGTGATCGTTCGTGCTGTAACGCTGGAGATGACGCCGCAACAGGCGGAAGTCGTCGTCAAAGCACGGACTGAAGGCACCATCCAGCTGACGCTTCGCAACCCTGAGGCGCCGGTATTCGTCGAGCCGGAGCCGACAGCCGAACCGCCGCTGCGAGTGGTCGCCGCGGCTCCGCGACCGCGTCCCGTCAACCGCGACACTACCGTCACGGTAATACGCGGGACCGAAGTCGAACAGACGAAAACCAGGAACTGATGAAAGATAGGGATGATCGACAACCGTTGACGCCTGAGAACACAGACGTGACAAAAATCAGAAAAAGGAAGCTCTCATGAATTCGTCCGGAACAATGAACCCAGGCCTGGTGCTCAGGGCGGTAGTTCTACTCCTGGCATCGGCAGTATGTGCGCCCGCGGCCTTTGCACAGGAAGGGAACTCCCGCGTTGGAGGCGGTGCAGAGAATTCTCTGACGGTGCCCCTATACAAGTCCCGCGTCCTTACGCTGGATGCGCCGGCGGCCAGGATTTCGGTCGGCAACGCGGATATCGCCGATATTCTCATTCTCCGTTCCAGCCAGCTCTATGTACTCGGCAAGGACCTCGGTACAACCAACGTTCTTCTCTGGGACAGCGACGAACAGTTGATCGGAACAGTGAGTGTCGAGGTGACACACGATCTTCAGGCGCTCAAAGCCAAATTGCACCGGCTGATGCCCAACGAAAGCATCGAAGTGTACTCCGCGCAGCGAAACATTGTGCTCTCCGGCCGCGTGTCGAACGTCGGCAACATGGACGCGGCATTGCGCATTGCCCAAGGTTACTTCAAGGAAAGTGCAGGGACAGGGACGTCCCAACAGGACGGGACCGAGTTTGGTGCCATGAACGTCGAGGAAAACAGGGTCGGCGAAGTCATCAACATGATGAGCGTCGGCGGAGCTCAGCAGGTCATGCTCGAGGTGAAGGTCGCTGAAATCGCACGCACGGAACTCAAAAGGCTCGACGTGCGGTTCAACACGATCCTGACCCGGAGCAGCCGCTGGAACGTCGGCGGCGTCAACGGCGGCGCGTCGTTTCCGGATGCTTTATTCGCCCCGGACGACGTTCGCATTCCGGTCTTTTCCGAGACGGCGCCCTTCGGGCCGGTCATTGACGAGTTTGCTCCGAATGACATGATCATCCAGGACAAAGGATTTTTCGCAAGTCTGCTGACCGATGAGTTTCTGTTCAACCTGGCTTTCGACGCAGCCAAGGAAAAAGGTCTGGCTAAAATTCTGGCCGAACCGACGCTGACGACGCAGACGGGACAACAGGCTCAGTTTCTGTCAGGCGGCGAATTCCCGATTCCGGTACCGCGCGGGGACGACGGTGTGACCGTCGAGTTCAAGGAATTCGGCGTCGGCGTCAGGTTTTTGCCGGTTGTGCTCGATTCCGGCCGCATCAACCTGAAACTTGGCATCAGCGTCAGCGAACTCGTCAACGCCAATTCGGTTGCCATCAGCATCGACGGCATAACGTCCACCTTCATCATTCCATCGCTGTCGAAGCGCAGCGCGGAATCGACCGTCGAGCTCGCCGATGGTCAGACGATCGGAATTGCCGGCCTGATCAATGAAAACATGCGAGAGGTGGTGACCAAATTCCCGGGTCTCGGCGACCTTCCGGGTCTCGGGGCGTTGTTTCGCAGCCAGAACTATCAAAAAGGCGAGACCGAACTCCTGATTCTGGTCACGCCTCACCTGGCAAAACCCGTCTTGCCGGCCGACATTCGTTTGCCTACCGACAATTTTTCCGAGGCCGGGGACATTGGCTTCTTCCTGGGCGGCGAGCTGGAAAGCCGGGCCCCGCGCAGTAACGATCGAACCGGCTATGGCCACGAAGTGGAACAGGAATGACGACCATGCACAGGACAATCACCGCAAGAATGACTACTGCTGTCGCCGTGACAATGTTGTTACTCGGATGTGCCCACAACAGCACTACGGAGCCGCAGTTTGGCGACTCGGTGCGACACATGACCGAGCAGCAGATATACAACCTGGATGCAGCCTACAACCCGGATCCGAATCCCGTCGAAGGAGGGGACGTCGACCGGTTGACCAATGTACTGGAAAGTCACCGTGGCGATGTCGCCGATCCGGCAGAGGCCTCCGGCGCTCTCGAAGTCGGCGTCCGCAGCGACAATCGATAGCGCCAAAAGGACTTTCGGGGCGGACGATTATGAACATGGCAACTCATCACACCGGCGGGACGCGAAGCAAGTTGCGTTACGGTCAACGCGGCGTCGCCCTGCCGTTGGTGATCGCCGGTCTGCTCGCCATGCTGGCGGTCGCCGGCCTCGCAATCGACAGCAGCCATGCCCTGGCAAACAAGACACGGCTGCAAAACTCCGTCGACGCGGCAGCACTGGCGGCGGCGAAAGTGCTGAGCCTCCCCGCCGATACCGTGCAGGCGACCGCCGCGGCCAACAGCCTGCTCGGGCAGAACGCCGATGGCGCCGGCAATCACGAGTTTGACGACGCGTATGACGCGGGTGAGATCAGCGTAACCATTCAGTATTCGGAGACGTTGAATCCCTTCACTCCCGGTGCCTTGAACGGCCCCTACGTTCGCGTCATCGCGCAGAACTTCAATATCCAGACGACGTTATCCAGAGTTCTGGGTGTCGATCAGATACCGGTCGCTGCGTCGGCGGTGGCCGGTCCCAGCCCGACGATCAGCAATGCCTGCGATATTGCGCCTCTCGTGGTCTGTGCCAACGACGTGAGCCAGCCGTTCTTCGGATTTCAGGAGAACGAATTGCGCGTGCTGAAACCGCAGCCGGGCGAGCACGACGATGTAGGGCCCGGCAACTACAAATTGCTGCGGCTCGATTGTGGGGCCGGCGGCGCCTGCGTGCGAGAAAACATGGCTGGCAGTTTCGAACAGTGCCTGGCTGACGACCAGGCGGTGGAAACCGAACCGGGAGTGACAGCAGGTCCGACGTCGCAGGGATTCAACACCCGCTTCGGTCAATACGCGGGCGGCGGCATGAATCCCGCAGATTATCCACCGGACGTCGTGGTTACTACGCCGGACCCCTATCTGGAAACGGACGACTCCACGCCTCCCAGGATATTTCAGGGAGACACGAATAACCCGGACGACGAAGTGCAGACCGGCGACGATATCGACTATCAGTATTCGGACTACATCAACGATTCGCAGAACGGCCCGCATCAGAATCCACCGCCGGCCGGGGCTTATGCTCGCCGTGTAATGGCAATGCCGGTGGCCGACTGTAATGGCGATCAGTCAGGCCAGTCGACGCTGGCCGTCGACGGTTTCGCCTGCTTCTTCATGCTGCAGCCGATCCTGGGCGGTCCCGACAAGGAAATCTTCGGGCAGTTTGTCACCGACTGCGTTGCGGGCGGCACGCCGGGACCGAATCCCGGCAGCGGCCCGGGGCCCTACGTCATCCAGTTGTACAAGGACCCGGATTCGAACGACTCATGAGTGCCGAAATCAGACAACGTGGACGTCAACGAGGTATCGCCCTCGTCGAAACGGCGATTTGCCTGCCGGTGCTGCTGTTTCTGATGCTCGTGGCCGGCGAACTGACGAATGCATTCCTGCAGCACAACACACTGACGAAAGCCGTCAGGGATGGAGCACGCTACGCCGCCGGCCTGGCTGTTAACAATGCGAAAGTCTTTCATCTCTCCCCCGACATCGTCAGCGATACGCAAAGTCTCGTGGTTTTCAGCGACACGTCGGGGACCGGGACGGCGATTCTGCCGAATCTTACCCTCGGCGCCGTGACGGTTACCGGTGTCGGCGGTGAAATCGTAGAGGTGCGCGCGACATATTCGTATACCGGAATTATCGGGTCGGTACTTCCTGCGTTCGGTTTCGGTTCCGACCCGTCGCTCGGCTTCAACCTGGAAGCCTCGGTACGCATGAGAGCACTGTAATGAGTATCAACAGTCAATCAGGTCTGGCAACGGTCGAATTCGCCATCGTCGCTGTCGTGTTGATGACGGTTATCCTTGCCGTCATCGATGTCAGCCGCTTGTACTTCTCCGTTGCTTCATTGAACGAAGCGACCCGGCGCGGCGCGAGGGCAGCAGCTGTCTGCCCGGTCAACGATCCTGCGATCGCGCAGGTTGCTGTATTCAACGCATCCGGCGAAACCGGGCCAAGCCCAATCGTCGCGGGGCTGCAAACCCAGCACATCGATGTTCAGTACCTGAATGCGAACGGTGCGCCGGTTGTAAGCCCCGGCGGCGCCGGTTTCGAGAATGTTCGATATGTGAGGGTCCGCATCAACGGTGGATTCCAACTGCAGACCTTCATACCCGGGCTCTCGCAGCTTGTCCCGATACCGGCTTTCGCAGCGACGCTGCCGCGCGAAAGCCTGGGTATTCCACGTGACGGAGAGATCGTGCCGTGCTGAAGCTGCGGACAACAGGAGTCATGTCGTGTCACGGATAAAAATACTGGTCGCAAGTCGCTCGAATACCGTTGCGGACGCCGTGACTGCCAGGCTCCGCGACCATGGCAGGTTTGACGTAAACACGCGCGTTATCGTTAACGGCCACACGGACCCGCTGCACGACGTTCCGCGTCCGGACCTGTTGTTGCTTCACTACGTGCAGGGTTACGGCGAGCTCGAATACCTTGCGACGGTTAACCCGAATCAAAGAGCGCGGCTGCTGGTATTCGGCCCGGCCGGCGACGCAAAGGCAATGCGTCTTTCGATGCGGGCAGGGGCCAGCGATTACCTCCCGGAACCCTTGAGCGAGGCGGACCTGCTGCACAGTCTCGACCGCGTTTGTGAGGAACTCGCACAGAAGTCCGATCATTCCGGCAACCTCGTTACCGTGCTGAACAGCAAGGGCGGCGCGGGAGCCAGCTTCGTCGCGACCAATCTCGCCTGCGGGCTGGCGCAACATGACTCCCGGCGCACGGCCTTGCTGGATCTGGACCTGCAGTTCGGCGGGCTTGCCCGTTATCTCGATCTGACGCCGGAAAGAGGCCTGGCGGAAGCGCTCGATGCGATCAACGACATGGACCAGGCCGCGGCAGAAGCGTTCGTAACGCCGCACAGGAGCGGCCTCAGATTGCTGGCCGCACCTTCCGATCGGCTCATTCAGCAGACGCATATTGCGCCGGAGCAAATCGACACCCTGTTGCAGATTTTTTTGCAGCACAACGACTACGTCGTTGCAGACCTTCCACGCCGCATCGACACGTTCAGCACGACCGTGCTGGAGCGGTCGGACCGTATATTGCTGGTGGTTCAGCAGTCTCTGGCGCATATCAATTGCGCCGCGAAGCTCCTGCACGTTGTTTGCAGCGAGCTTGGAATGCAACGCGATCGCGTTGAGATAGTGATGAATCGATTTGCGAAAAACTCGGTTATCGAACTTGACGATGTGCGTAAGACCTTGCGTGTGGACAACCTGCACGTAATACCGAATCAGTACAAGCTTGTATCGGACAGCATCGATACCGGCAACCCGGTATCCGAGAGTGCAAAAGGATCCGCCGTGGCCAAAGCTCTGCGCGAGCTGACGGTCAAAGTCAGCGGTTCCGATCGCGATGGAACGCGGCGCGGCGGCTTTCTCGGCCGCGCGTTACCCAACCTCCTGGGAGCAAACTAATGGCAATTGCGGAACGAATCCGGTTCGGCAGGGATGGCGTAAACGACCCGGTCGACGAATCGGACCTGATGAGGCCTCTGTCCCACGCGGAACAGGAATGGAAGCAGCGCATCAATGAGAGATTACTGAACGTACTGGATCTGTCACTTCTTCAGTCCGTCGAGAACGACAAGGCACGCGAGCAAATCCGGGAAATATCTTCCAGGTTGATGGTCGAGGAATCCGCGCCTCTGAGTTTGCGCCAGCGAAAAGTCGTTATCCAGAGAATCGAAGACGAGATAATGGGCCTGGGGCCGCTGGAGCCGTTACTCGCGGACAAATCCATATCCGATATTCTGGTGAACGGGGCAAAGTCGGTTTATATCGAGCGACGTGGAAAGCTTGAGAAAACCAATGTCACGTTCAGGGACGATGCACACCTGCTGAATACTATCGACCGGATCGTATCTGCTGTCGGGCGTCGCATCGACGAATCGTCTCCCATGGTCGACGCTCGCCTGAAAGACGGATCGAGGGTCAACGCAATCATCCCCCCATTGGCGATAGACGGCCCTTCGATGTCGATACGCAGGTTTGCTGTCGAGCTTCTTTCGGTCGCGGATCTCGTCAATCTCGGCACGATTACGCCGGAAGTGGCGAAGGTGCTGGAAGTCGTTGTGAAAGCCCGCCTGAATATCCTGATATCGGGCGGTACGGGCGCCGGTAAGACGACGATGCTGAACATCCTGTCAGGTTTCATTCCGCACGACGAACGGATCGTAACAATCGAGGACTCGGCGGAATTGCAGCTTCAACAGCCGCACGTCGTCCGCCTGGAGACGCGACCGCCCAACATCGAAGGCAAGGGCGAAGTCGCTTCACGGGACCTCGTGCGCAACAGTCTGCGCATGCGGCCGGAACGAATAATCGTCGGCGAAGTGCGTGGCGGCGAGGCGCTCGACATGCTACAGGCGATGAACACCGGCCACGATGGTTCGCTGACCACGGTGCATGCGAATACGCCGAGAGACTCCTTGAGCCGCATCGAGAACATGGTGTCAATGACTGGAATTTCGTTTCCTATCAAGGCATTGCGCGCGCAGATTTCGTCAGCGATCGATGTCGTGATGCAGGTGTCGCGGCTGGAAGATGGCTCGCGCAAGTTGACCAGCCTTCAGGAAGTCAACGGCATGGAAGGAGACATCATCACGATGTCCGATCTGTTCACCTTTGAACGACAAGGTATGGATGAGAACGGAAAAGTCGTGGGGCGCCTCAAGGCCACGGGAGTCGTACCCGCCTTCTACAAGTCACTCGCGCCTCGGGGACTGATATTACCCATAGAGACGTTTGAGCCGGACTGGCGCACGGAGGGCCGGTGAGATGTCCAACGGAATGACGATTTTCGTGGCAATGATCTTCGTGACGGTTTTCTTGCTGGTGCAGGGACTGGTAGTCCCCGTGTTCGGCGAAAACGCCAAAGCGCGCAAGAGGCTGCTGAAAAAACTCAGCCAGATTCAGACTGCAGCGGAAGGGGATGCGTATTCGTCCCTGCTCCGCGAGAAATATCTGCGGCGCCTGAGCCCGTGGGAGCGGCAACTGGAACGGTTGCCGGCGATGGAGGCGCTCGCCGAAAGAATCGAACAGGCGGGCAAAAAGTACCTCGCGTACCGCGTAACGCTGTTGTCCGTCGTTCTCGCCGTTATTGCCGCGATTCTCGCCTGGGTCACGACACGCATGGCGATTGCGCCCGTGATCGCCGGGGCGACAGGCGCGTACCTGCCGTTCATGACGATATCGCACCAACGCGGCAAGCGCATGGCCAGAATCGAGGAACAGATTCCGGATGCGATCGACACGATGTCACGGGCACTGAGAGCAGGGCATCCCTTCAATGCAACACTGCGAATGATTGCGGAAGATCTGGAAGACCCGATAGCCGGGGAATTCGAGTTGACGTTCGGCGACATAAACTACGGCAACGATCTGCGGCGAGCCATGCTCGGGCTTCTTGCGAGAGTGCCGAGCGTCACGATGATGGCGCTGGTCACGTCGGTACTGGTGCAAAAGGAAACGGGCGGAAATCTCGCCGAAATTCTGCAGCAGATCTCCGGAGTTGTCCGCGGCAGGTTCAAACTTCATCGAAAGATCAAGACTCTGTCGGCGGAAGGAAGGATGTCGGCATGGGTCCTTGCCCTGGTGCCGCTCGTCCTGTTCGCGGTGATCTCGGTTACCACGCCGGACTATCTTCCCCTGCTCGTCAACGATCCCCGCGGCCAGAAGATGATTGTTTACGGCATGATATCGGGCGTATTGGGGATCCTGTGGATACGCAGGATTCTGCGCATAGAGGTGTGATCGCATGGAAGCCCTGATCGATTTTCTAAGATCCTTCGTTAGCGATGAGGCGGGCCTCCGGCAGAGCGTCATCGTGGTCGTCGCGGCAACGATTTTCGTCTTCGGCCTTGGCGTCAGCGTGCTGGTTGCTGCATTCACGAATCCGGTGCGGCGGCGGTTGGGGCTGATCAAGGAGAAAGAGTCAACGGACGGTCGGTTGGCGATCAGGATCGCTACTGCCGTAGGTCCTGTTGCTGCCTTCGTCCTGCCGAAGGAAGAACTGGAACGGAACAAGGTGCAAAGAAACATGATTCGGGCGGGCATCCGATCGCCAACGGCACTGCAGGTCTTCTATGCCATAAAAACTCTGCTGGCCGTCATTATCCCCATCCTGGTGTTGTCCGGTGCCCGCTTCTTTCCGGAGATGCAGACACAAGCTGTCGTCATGTACGCGATGATGGGAGCGGGTGTCGGTTTGCTCGCACCGAATTACGTCCTTTACCGAAAGGTGGAG
Source organism: Woeseia sp. (assembly GCA_040902105.1). Lineage (GTDB taxonomy): Bacteria > Pseudomonadota > Gammaproteobacteria > Steroidobacterales > Woeseiaceae > IDS-8. Next base: position 51,518 of record JBBDXW010000051.1, on the reverse strand, counting down.
TCGCGGATGAAGCGGCTCCGGCATGGCTTCCCGGACGCCCTTGACTTGCTGGTCGTCTGCGTGGAGTCCGGCCTCGGGTTGGGGCCGGCTTTACAGCGAGTCGCCGAGGAACTCGGAGTCAGTCATCCGGACTTGTCTTTCGAGCTCGCTACCGTCACCGCGGAAATCAGGGCGGGAGTACAGCGCGAGGCGGCGCTCAAGAATCTTGCTGAACGAACCGGCTTGTCCGACGTCCGCGGACTCGTGGGTCTGCTGGTCCAGTCAATGCGCTTCGGCACCAGCGTCGCGGATGCTCTGAGAGTGTACTCTGACGATTTCAGAGACAAACGAATGCAGGCGGCGGAAGAGCAGGCGGCGAAAATGTCGACCAAGCTTATCTTTCCGCTCGTGCTTTTCATGTTTCCTGTGTTCTTTATCGTTGCAATAGGGCCAGCGGTTATTCGAATTATCGATGCCTTCAGTAAAGCCGGCGGCGGTTAGAGACAACCGCACATCCGGCAAAGGAGATGTTTCAATGATTGCAGCACGTAAGGCCGGAATCGGCGCCCTGATAGTCTGTATTGGCTTTCTATACGGGTGCGCCGGGTCGCAGACGAAGAATGCCGACGGCAGCCTGGCTGACACGGTTGGCAAAGAGAACCTCGACCTTCTGTTCGCGACCGAATTTCCGGTCGCGTCGAAACAAGAGGCGATAACGAAATCGAATCTGGCTTACCGCGAAGGCGATCTCGACAAGGCGCTCTTCTATAGCGTGAAGGCGCTCAAATTCGACGTTACAGATGTGGAGCTGTTGGTCCGCATCGGGCATCTGCATGTGCTCCAGGGCAACGGCCGGATGGCGGCCCGGACATTCAACCTCGCTCTGGCACAGGAGCCGTCACACCCGGAATCACTGCAGGGACTCGGACTCCTGTATTTCGAGGCCGATCGGCCGGACAAGGCGCGGCAAAACCTCGAGCTGGCGATTGCCGGTGACGCAAGACTGTGGCGCTCCTACAATGTGCTGGGAGTTCTGGCTGACGGCCGTCGGGAACACGGACTCGCAGCGGACTATTACGAGAAAGCACTGGAAATTCGGCCCGATTCAGTCAGTGTACGGATCAATCGCGGCTACTCGAAGTATCTCGCGGGGGATCTGGACACCGCTGCGAGGTACCTGTTCGACGTCGCGAGTCAGAGCGATCACCCCAAAGCCTGGCGTAACCTGGGGATGGTATACGCCAAACTCGGCTGGTACGAAGAAGCGGTCGAAATCTTCCGCAAAGTCGAAGATGACGCAAATGCCTACAACAGCACCGGCGTAATCGCGCTTGCAAACAGGGACCTGTCTCTGGCACAGGACTTTTTCATGGAAGCGGTGCGCCAGTCGCCCGTCTATTTCGCCGAAGCGGAACAAAATCTGGACCGGGTACGAAACGCACGTGGCAAATGAGTTCCGCCAAATGCTATTGAATCAATATCTCCATTTCGCCCGACAGGTCGCTTTCCACGCCACTTGAGTTCAACGCGGTAGCCGCGAAATACCACGCACCCTGACTGAGATTATCGATGACCGCAGTCATGACGCCTGCGTCGGAAATCTCCAGTTGGTGATCGTATTGTCCCTGCACATTACCGTAGTAGATGCGATAGCCGGCGAGATCGATCAATGGCGAACCGTCAGTATTTGCGGTCGGCGCCGCCCAACTGAGCGTTACCGTACCGTTGGTCGTATGGACCACAGCTATGGAGAAACTGTCAGTTGAAGCCCTTGCCATCCCATCGGAAACGCTGATACGGATGTTCTCGTACAGACCCAGGTCTGCATCGTCGGGTGTCCCATAAAGCCTGCCGGTCGCCGCATCGAATGTGGCCCAGGTGGGTAAACTGACCACACTGAACTGCAAGCTGTCGTTGTCGGGGTCAGATGCATTCGGCGTAAAGTTGTAGGCTTCCATTGCCATGACCTCGCCCGCCGGGATTCCGCTGATAACGGGTGGCGAATTTTGCGTTGCTTCGCCGACGGAAATGCTGAATGGAGTCAAGGACGCTGAACGCTTGCCGTCCGAAACACTGATCGCTATATCGTAAGTGACGCTACCCGCATCGCTCTCGGCGGGAAATCCCGAGAGATAGCCGTTCGCGGTATCAAAAGCTGCCCAAGCCGGTCTATTCCTGATGGAGAATTGCAGGGTGTCCCCATCGCGGTCGTTCGCGCTTGGCTGAAAGGCATAGAATTGCTCGACTGCGGCGATGCTCGACGGTGTGCCTTCGATAGTCGGCCGCTTGTTGGGTCCGCCGCCGCCCGACTTGCCTCTTGCGTCAGACCATGGCCGAGCCGCAAAGGCGTCTAGTTGTACGAGTAACAGCAAAGCTGTAAAAAGCATGAGCCAGAATTTTCCGGCTGAGATGTTGCTGCGTTGCATTCCGACGTGTCTCCACCTTGCACAAGCGACCAGTGGCCGGGATGTCGATTTCGGAGATCACGGAGAGCAACCGCATACAAGGGCAGCACGAGTAAGACTGCAGGAGCAGTCTTGCGGCGGCCCCGCTGCCATAGGTATCACCTTTAGGCCGGTGGCTTTGCGTCCCCGCCTTTCGACGAGTTTGCCTTTCACTTCAACGCTACTGATTTCAGCCGCGAACAACATCTTTATGCGGATGAAGCGCCGCCGTGGAACGCGCAAGGAACAAAACTCACGGTCGGTTACGCGGCGGTGTCACGTAACTTTGTATAGCGCCGAGGCCGGACATACAACTCTGATCAGACATAATTCGGCCGCAAAGCCGCGCAGCTTCCATTTTCGTGACGGGGATCACAATCCGGTGTCTTGCGCGGGGTCGCACAGGGCAGGAATGGGACGTGGTCGAAAGAACGGGGGGATCTTATGCGGCAGTTACGTCGGCGAACAGGCGGAGGAAATTTCCGCCCAACGCTCTGGCGACATCCTGCTCGCCGAGACCCCTCAACCGGAGAATGAAACCACGGCCGAATTCAGCTATACCTATTTCAAAGGCGTCTGGACGCGCAAGATCGGGCAGCAGAATCTGCAGAAGGCGCGCATCCTCGATCGCGTCAACTACGGCCTCGTCAATCTCCGCACCGACGGGAAGCTCATCATGTGCGCGACGCAACGAGACTCGGGCGGCGGCTGGACGATTCAGGCTTTCAAGGCGCGGTTTCCGGCCGCTTGATTCAGGCTGCCTCAGTAGCCAAGGAATGACACGTTGCGAAAGCTGATGTTCAGGGGAGGTGGCGGAAGCGGACCGGCACATGGCAACGTCAGCCCGGGTTCGTCACTCGTTCGCCCGGTAAGTCGAATCGATCCACCTTGGGCACAGATTTCCTCCACTGCACGGTATACGTTGCCGGGTTGCTCAAGGACATCCAGTCCCTGAATGTAGCGAAGGACGAAACCCGGCGGTATCGATTGGCAGCTGTCGTTCGCATCGAGGGCGAGATGGTCTTTGTTCGTCCAGAAGCCAAAGGAGCCCGTTTCACAATCGACCCGAAAGAAGGGATCCATTATCCCCATTACCAGTGTGCCAACGTCGGTACTCTCCTGAAGGATCGCGTCCACACCGAGAGTCCTGAGCTCCGCCGCAATCGAGTTCATGTCAATCTCCGGTCCGTAGAAAACTCCGGAGAGAATCCTTTTCGCGTTGGGATACGAGTCGACGAACTGCTCGGCTCTGATGGCGTGTGTGCCGTCCCCGATGGACGTTTTGACAAAGTCTCGCCACAGATCGACGATCGTACGCTCGTTGTCCGACTCGGCCCGGCTTACAGCGTCGTATACGAGCTGCACCAAAACGCCACAGTCGTAAACGAGACTCCCGGCTGCCGGCTCGCGGTCCGTCATGAGATATCGCGTTCCAGGGATTTGGCCGCAGGCGTTTGCCCTCTCTCCCATCCTCGAAAGAAAGTATTCGCGAGACAGGCTGCCCTGACTTACGAGCTCGATAAGTGCAATGTAGTCGGCGGCGCCTTCGTGCAACCAGGCACGTTCTGGCCCGTTGCCCGTATCGGTCCTGAGCAGCTTGCCTATCCAAAGGTGCACAAGCTCGTGCGTCAGGAAGGTAAGGACTCTGTTCGAGTCCACTTCATCCGGCGTGTCCCACGCATCTCCCTGAAACCTCAACGAGATGATCGAATCCCATCCGGCGTCTCCCTGGTATTCATTGACGACGCCTCCCCGGTCCTGTGACAAAAAGATCGTCGGCTCCGGTTCCGGTCGAACTTCAAATTGCTTCTTAATGCCGTCATATGCCGGTAACAGCGATCCGGAAATGAGCTTCACGATGGGCGGCGACATGTCTCGCGAGAAGAATATCTTCGGCGGTCCGTTGTTGACGTGGGCTGCGCAAGCGTCGTAGGTGCTGCTCAAAAGAACGTACCGGCCAGCGCTGTCCGGGTACTCCGTGCCTTTGGCGGGCGGTATATCGTACTTCTCCACGCAAACTTGCTCATATGGATCGTAGGCGTTGCGAACAGTGATCGACACCGGTTCCAGATCGTTCTTCAGCCGAACGTAATCCAGGTTGATGACAGACGTCGTCGCGTCGACTGTAGTAAGAGAAGGATAAACACGGTCGATGATCCGGTCATTCGGCTGCAGCGTGGCCGTTGCTTGCGTAAATGCTTCAGGTGCTGTGATTCTGTCACCGCGCAATTCGAACGGTGAGTCGACCGTCCAGTACTGATCCCTGATTACGAACGAGTCCACTTTGAATTCGACCTCGGTCGTCTCACCGCCGAGTTCGTAGTGCACGCTCACCTGAGCGCCTTCGATTCTCTGGACCGTGACCCGCGTTGCAGCTTGTGCTGCCGGGGACAGGAGAACAGTCACGAATGCAAGTATGGTCAGCGACGTCGGGCGAAGCGATAGAGCTGAACCGGGAATCGATTTACCCAGGAGGGATGTTCTCTTTGTTTCGCGCAAGCCACGCATCGAATCTCTCCCGCAGATTGTGATTCAGCCGCCTGCCGATTTCATCGATAAGGGCCCTGTAGGAGCCCGCCATTGCGGGCGACCTCCTACAGGGTAACGTCGTCGAACAGGCGCAGAAAATTTCGGCCCAGCACCCCGGCGACGTTCCGCTCGCTCAGGCCCCTGGTCAATAGTGCCGCCGCCAGTACTGGAAAATCTGCGTACTCCGTGAGGACCGGCTTGTAGTTTCCGTCCATGTCGCTGCCGATCGCAACGTGCTCGACGCCTGCGACATCGATCAGCGCAAGAACCTGTTCGACGAAGTCCGCCAGCGAGTCACTGCCGATGCCGGCCGGCCATGCGCCGATGATGCCGCCCGCGTCGGCAATCAGCCGCGCGTGTTCGCCCGAGATGAAGCGCGGCGACGACACGGGGCCGCTGTCCAGATTGCTGTGCGAGAGCATGACCGGTGCGCTCGATGCCGCCACGACGTCCACGCAGGTGGAATAACTTGCATGGGCTACGTCGACGATCATCCCCAGGCGATTCATCTCCTGCACAACGTCGAGTCCGAGCTGCGTCAGGCCGTCGCGCACGGGCTCGCTCGTTTGAATGTCACCAAGCGCATTGGTGTGATAATGCACCAGCGTGATCGATCGCAGTCCCGCCGCGTACGCTTCCGCCACGCGCGTCAGGTCCTCTTCGATGAAATCGGCGCCTTCGCTGGCCAAGACCGCCACAGGTTTGCCTGCTGCATGAGCTGTTCGTATATCTTCGGGCGACAGTGCAAGCGAAATCTCTCCGCCCTCGACAATCGTACGAAGCCTGTCGAGCTGGCGATTGAATTCGGCATAGGCCTCATTCGGCTCGAATTCCCGTACCGCGCGCAGGCCGCCGTCTTCGAGACCGAGCAGCGGGAGGTCGGCAACGATGGAGAACAGGCTTGCGGTAACCCGCGCGTCGCGCATATCGGCGATGCGCTCCGCTTCGAAGCCGTCGCGCAATCATGCGGATAATGATGCTCTGCGGTTTTGCCCCGGTCAAAAAGAACCGGCCTGGATGGCTGTGTACGTCCACGATCGGGTTTGCGCCAATCAATGCGGTGCCGCGTTCCAGTAGCTCCTCCGGAATTTCCATGCCAAGCGGCGGCTTTCGGCTTCGTGACCACCACACGGTTCCCGCGACGAGTGCTATGCTGCCTGCAATCACCGAGCGCCGCGTCGACTTACGCATCGTTGTTTGCCGCACGCGGAATGATCGAATTATGCAATCGTCAGTCCGTCAATTGTTCTGGCGGCTGAGGCGAGAAGCGCTTACCATTTTGCCATTCTAACGATGGCCGGGAGGCTCGACAATGCACGACAGGAAGTCGAACAAACGTAAACCGGTGATTGGGGAGATCGCCATTCGTCGCTGCCTTCGGTTGGCCTCGGCGGCTCTTCTTGTTGCGCCTTTGAATGCAGTGGCGCAGGACGAGGACGACCTGTTCTTCATCGAGGAAATTGTCGTTACCGCGCAGAAGCGCACCGAGCGGCTGCAGGACGTGCCGGTTGCTATCTCGGTCTTCAGCGCCGAGGCGATCGACCAGACCGGCATTCGCGAACTGAAGGACGTCGCCGGTTACATCCCGAATCTGCAGATATCCGAGGGCAACGACTTCCGCTCGACGGTCACGATTCGCGGTGTCGGCGCGCAGAGCAGGAATATCGGTTTCGATTCCCGCGTCGGCGTTTATGTCGACGGCGTGTACGTCGGGCAGTCTCCCGCGATCAACCAGGAATTGCTCAATCTGGAGCGCGTCGAAGTGCTGCGCGGGCCGCAAGGCACGCTTTTCGGAAAAAACACCGTCGCCGGCGCCATCAACCTGATTACAAAAAAACCGGATGACGAATTGCGGGGTACGGCCGGCATCGATATCGGCAACCTCAACTACAGCGAGATCAAGGGATTCGTGAACCTCCCGTTCAGCGATACGGTCAGCACCGCGTTCTCGTTCGCCAAAACGGGCCGCGACGGCTATGTCGAAAACATCGTTACCGGCAGCGACCTCAATGCGCGTGACGTTCTTGCGTACCGGGCGCAATTGCGGATCGAGGCGAGCGACCAGTTCGAGATCAATGCCTCATTCGACGGGCTGAACAGCGACAGCCTGATTCTCGTCGGCGATCCCCTGACCGACATGCTGGCGCTGCAGCCCGTGCAGGTAGCGCCGGAACTGGGTGTGGTCGCGTTCAGCTTCGACCCGTTCGACAAGCGCGACGTTTACGGCGCTCACGTCGACCTGAGCTACGACCTGGAAAGCGGACATACGGTAAAAAGCATCACCGGATACCGGACTACCGATGCCGTGTATGCGAACGCGACCGACTATTCGCCGGTCGACATCGTCTCCATTGAATACTCCGACGACTACAATGTGCTGTCCCAGGAGTTCCAGTTCATCTCGTCGGCGGACAGCGCCTTCAATTACACGGCCGGACTCTATTACTACCGGCAGGACGCGGATACCAGCCGCGACGTCGTGCTCGGCAACGACTTCGTGGACGCATTTATCGGTCCGTTGTACGCGTCGGGCGTTTTGTCGCCGCCGCTGCCTCCGGCACCTGCGTTGCCGAATGAGGTGGTCTCGCAGCTGATCGGTTTCGGCCCGCCGCTCTCCAAGGTTTTTAATCGCGGCGAGGTCGTGACGACAAGCTACGCAGCTTACTTCAACGGCGCGTACCAGATCACGGACAGGCTCAAGCTCGGTTTCGGCGCCCGCTATTCAACCGAGGACAAGGAGGTCGACTGGCTGCTCGACGGGCGCAATTCCGGCATCTTCGACATCGGATCGACCGGAGCGGACCCGCTGAACCCGTCCCCACTGATCAATGACCGCACCGACAATTTTTTCGCGCCGGCGGTCAGCGTGACTTACGCCTTGAACGATGCCTCGAACGTATACGCGAGATATGCCGCCGGCTACAAGAGCGGCGGCTTCAATCTCGATTACATCAACGCCGACGAACTGGCCGCGAACCAAGGGCTCGAGTTCGATAAGGAAACAGTGGACAGTTATGAAGTCGGCTTGAAGGGCAATTACCTCGACGGTCGCCTTATGCTGAATCTCGCGGCGTTCATTGCGAACTACGACGATTACCAGGTAAACCAGTTCGTCGACCTGGGCGGAGGCCGCACCTCGATCCGGATCAACAACGCCGCGAAGGTCGAGACAATCGGCCTCGAAGCGGAAACGACCTGGCGAGTGACAGAGGACTTCACGGTGCAGGCGTCCCTCGGTCTGCTCGACGCAGAATTCGACACCTTCCCGGGCGGCGGCACCGCGGGTGCTGACGCCTCCGGCAAGAAGCTGGTGAACGCACCGGAAACCACCTTTTCACTCGGCGCGATTTACTATCGCGATGTGCCGGCGCTTCAATCGGCGTTGCTGCTGCGCGGCGATGTGACGCACTCCGGAGAATTCTTCACCACCCCCGACAACACGACGGAAACTCCTTTCAACAGCGCGTTTCCCGGCACCATCCCGTACGGCCAGCTGGAAGAACGTACCGAAGTCAATGCTCGGATCGGTCTCATGTCCGACAACGAAACCTGGGAAGCCTACCTGTGGGGCCGCAACCTGACCGACGAAACCGATCCGCAGGACGAACTGCGCGACTTTTTCGGCACCATCGCCAAGCTGCCCGGCATGCCGCGAACCTACGGCGTCGAGTTTGTCTGGAAGTTCTAAGCTGTAAGGGAGCTCCGTTGGAGCCTGCGAAAGCGGGCGATCCGCGCATCGATTATTCGCCCGTTTTCACGGGCTCCAACGGAGTTTCGATCACCGCTGCTGCAGCCCGCGAGAGCGGGCGACCGCACTAGCCAGGGAGCGCAAAATTGAAAACAACGACCGCCCGCAACGCAATCGCAGTAATCCTCATCTCAGCCATCGCTGCGATCATCGCCGGCTGCGCCACCACGGCGGAACCCGGAAAGGAGGTGCGCATCCAGCGCACTGCACACGGCGTCGCCCACATTGAGGCCCCCGACTACGAATCGCTGGCGTACGGCGTCGCGTATGCGCACGCCGAGGACAACGTTTGCCAGACCGCGAATCACCTGGTGACGATCAGGGGCGAGCGGTCGCGTTTCTTCGGCGCAGAACGACAGGCGCTGCTGGGGCTGCGGGTACTGCCCAACCAGCAGATCGACATCTTCGTACGCGCGCATATGGATGACGCGGCCCTGGCGGAGGCTCAAAACACGGTCAGCCGGGAAGCCCGCGCGCTTGCCCGAGGATATGTCGACGGCTACAACCGTTACCTGCGGGAACATATGAACGACGGTTCGTCGGGACTGCCTGCCGCGTGTGCCGGCAAGCCCTGGGTCCGGCCCATGACTGCAGCGGACTACCTGCGATTGCAGGAATTGACGATGGTGCAACTGGGCGTGGCATTGATGGCGGATGCCGTGGTCACGGCCAGCCCGCCTGTCGCGGGCGAGTCGGCCGGGGAACCGCCGGCGTTGCCGGACGCTGCCGCCGCGCTCGAACGATTCCAGTTCGACCGTCCTGCGTTCGGTTCCAACGGCTGGGCATTCGGCTCCGAGGTAACGGCCAACGGCCGCGGCGTGCTCCTCGGGAATCCCCATTTCCCCTGGGCGGGCGTCAATCGTTTCTGGCAGATGCATCTCACGATCCCGGGCCGGCTCGACGTCATGGGCGGCGCCATCGGTCACAGCGCGGTGGTGCAGATCGGCTTCAACAAGGACGTGGCATGGACACACACGGTATCGACCGGCCAGCGCTTTACCCTGCACGAACTGCAACTTGTCGAAGGCGACCCGACCCGTTACGTGCTCGACGGCGAAAGCGTGCCGATGTCGGCGCGGAACGTGTCCTATGAAGTGCGTAACGACGAAAGCGAGGTCGTCAGGAAAGATCATACGATCTGGATGACGCAATTCGGGCCGGTGATCGAGGTTCCGCGGGCGGGTCTCTCCTGGGACGGCACGCATGCGTATGCGCTGAAGGATGCAAACACTCTCAACTTGCGCGCCATGGAAATATGGCTGGGTTTCAACCGGGCGGAAAGTGTTGAAGACATGCACGCGACACTCGGCGAACTCGGTGTCCCCTGGGTCAATACGATGGCGGCCGATCGGAACGGCGAGGTTCTGTACGCCGACGTCAGCGTAGTGCCCGACATCGACGCGGAGCACCTGCGGCGTTGCGCGCCGTCCGGGCACGCAGCCGGATTGTTCAAGGCAGCCGGTCTCGTGGTGCTCGACGGATCCCGAAGTGAGTGCGATTGGGGCCGCGACGAGGATTCCCCGGTCCCGGGTCTGTTGCCGATCGAGCGGATGCCCGTGGCGGTGCGCCGCGACTGGGTGCAGAACAGCAACGACAGCTTCTGGCTCAGCAATCCGGACATCGCGTGGCCGGAATTCTCGCCCATGATCGGCGCCGTGGACGAAGAACAAAGTCTGCGGACGCGTGCCGGGCTATATGAAATCGGCCAGCGTCTCTCGGCTTCGGACCGCCTCGCGGAGCACCGCAAGGTGGACCTTGCCGAGCTGCAGGCGATGCTGTTCCGCAACCGCAATCATGCGGCGTACCTGGTGCTGGACGACTTCCTTCCGGTCTGCGAGCGTGCCCCCACCGAGGACAGTCGTGACGGTTGCGCAGCGCTGGCGGCATGGGACCGGCGCAACAACCTCGGCTCCCGCGGTGCGCACCTGTTCCGCGAGTGGTGGCGCGCGGCTGAAGTGATCGAGGGCCTTTGGCGTGAGCCTTTCGATCCCGCCGATCCGGCGAATACGCCGGCCGGCCTCAACACCGAAGACGCGATTGTGCGGTCGGAACTTCTGTCGGCGCTCGAGAGCGCGGTGGCGACGGTGCGAGCCGCCGGTTTCGCGTTGGACGCTCCGCTCGGTGAGGTGCAGATCAAGAAGACGCGAAACGGCGACGTCGGCCTGCACGGCGGCACCGAGATGGAAGGCGTGCTGAACAAGGTAGAGACCATCGGCACGGACACGCTGGAGCCGGGCGGGTACGAAATCAATTTCGGCAGCAGTTACATCCAGACCGTGACTTTCGACGAACGCGGCCCTGTCGCCCAGGCAATCATGACCTACGGGCAGTCATCGCAGGCGGATTCGCCGTTCGCGTTCGACCAGTTGCCGCTGTATACCGATAAGAAGTGGCCGGTCTTGCCGTTTCATGCTGATGACGTTACCCGGGAGCGCGTCGGAGACGTGCTGCACCTGACGACCAATTAGTGGGACACCAATTAGGGGGACAGACCAATTAGGGGGACAGTGACCTTAATTCGCCAATTAAGGGGACAGCAATTAAGGGGACAGTGACCTTAATTCAAGAAAAAGGTCACTGTCCCCTACAAATGACGCGTTCGTTGCGCCGGCGTATCGACAGCAGCCACAAAAAAAGGCGGGACCCTGCGGTCCCGCCTTCCTGGCATTCGGGTCGAACTTCGCTTAAATCGCGACGATGTTGTCTGCCTGCGGGCCTTTCTGGCCCTGCGTTACGGTGAACTGGACCTTTTGGCCTTCATGAAGGGACTTGCGTCCTTCCCCCACGATCGAGTTGTGGTGGGCAAATACGTCGGGTCCCGATTCCCGCTCGATAAAGCCGAAGCCTTTGGAATCGTTGAACCATTTAACGGTGCCGGTAATAGTATTAGACATAGTCATATCCTGTTTAATCAAAAGTAAGCCTTTTTGAAAAAGGCAATAACGCTGGAAGGGTTGCTATTACTTATGAGATACAGGACGAGGCACAGATGAAGAACTTCGAAATGGTGTGCATAAATATGAAGCGCACGATCAAGCACGACTCAGTCTATAGAGTCACCCACCATAGTCAACGATTATATTGATTGTTATGGGGGACAGTGACCTTAACTCGGCGAAAAGGTCACTGTCCCCCTATTTGCGGGCGATAGCGAATCCGGTCTTCTTATATCACCGCTGGCACCGCATCGATCCCAACCTTTCGTTCCTCCTGCTGCAATCGCCACATCTGCGCGTAATAGCCGTCCGCCGACAGCAGTTCGCCGTGCCGGCCGATCTCGACGATGCGGCCGGCGTCCATCACGAGGATCTGGTCGGCATTCATCACGGTCGACAGGCGATGCGCGATGATCAGCGTCGTCCTGCCTACCTGGATGCGGTCGAGCTCCGCCTGGATCGATTTCTCCGAGTGTGAATCGAGCGCCGAGGTGGCCTCGTCGAAAATAAGGATGGCAGGATTTTTCAGTAGGGCCCGGGCGATTGCCACGCGTTGCTTCTCGCCGCCCGAGAGTTTCAGTCCCCGTTCGCCGACTTCTGTTTCGTAGCCGTCCGGCATTGCGACGATGAAGTCATGGATGTGCGCGGCGCGCGCGGCGCGTTCCACTTCCTCGCGGTCCGCTTCCGTATGGCCGTAACGGATGTTGTAGTAGATGGTGTCGTTAAAGAGCACGGTGTCCTGCGGCACGATCGCGATGGCAGCGCGAAGCGAGGCTTGCGTGTAATCGCGGACGTCGCGGCCGTCGATCGTGATGCGGCCTTCATCGACGTCGTAGAAGCGATACAGGAGTCGCGTCAGCGTCGACTTGCCGGAGCCCGAGTGTCCGACCACTGCGAGCGTACCGCCTGCGGGTATCTCGAAGTCGACTCCATGCAGGATCGAGCGTCGCTTGTCGTAGCCGAAGTGCACTTGCTCGAAGCGGACGGTAGGCTGTGTGACGGTGAGCGGCGCCGCGCCGTCGAAGTCCTGCACGTCCTGCCGCTCATCAAGCAGGCCGAACAGCCGCTCCATATTTGTCAGCGCCTGTTTGACTTCGCGATACACCATACCGAGCAGGAACAGCGGCGCGGACAACTGCAGCAGATACGCGTTGACCAGCACCAGGTCGCCGATGGTGAGCGTGCCGGCGGCCACTCCCGCGGCCGCGCGCCACATCATCGCCGTGACGCCTAATGCAATGAACACGGTCTGGCCCAGGTTCAGCACCGCGAGCGAAGTCTGCGCTTTCACGGTGGCGTTCTCGAGATGCCTCAGGTTTTCGTCGTAGCGCGTCGCTTCGTGCGCTTCGTTGTTGAAGTACTTGACGGTTTCGTAATTCAACAGCGAATCGACCGCGCGCTCGTTGGCGCGCGTGTCGGCCTCGACCGCGGCGCGATAAAAACGCGTCCGCCATTCGGTGACCGAAAAGGTCCACACGGCGTATCCCGCCAGGGTACCCAGGGTGATCAGCGCGAAGCCCCAGTCGTAAGCCCAGACCAGCACCACGGTCACGAGGATGACCTCGAGCGCGGTCGGGAGGATGGTATAGAGAGTCCAGTCGAGCAGTTCCGCGATGGCGCTGCCGCCGCGCTCGACATCACGGGCGACGCCGCCGGTGCGGCGACCGAGGTGAAAGCGAAGACTCAATCCATGCAAATGCCGGAAAACCTTGAGCGTGATCTCGCGCGAGGCCCGCGCCATGACGCGGGCAAACACGACCTGCCGGAGTTCGGTGAACAGCGTGACGCCGATGCGCGCCGCGCCGTAGGCGAGCAGCAATGCGACCGGCAGCACCAGCAGGCTCGGCTCGACATTGAGCTGATCGACGATTTCCTTCAGGACGAACGGCACCACCAGGTTCGTGAGTTTCGCGGCCACGATCAGGAGCAGGGCGAGCGTGATGCGGCCGACGTAGGGCCGCAGGTAGGGCAGCAGTTCCCGCACGACGGTGAGATCGCCGCGAGTGCCGGCGGCGCGCTCGATGGGCGCGACGGAGTCGTCGTGCCCGTCGTCCACTTCGCGTTTATCGGCAGCGGTGCCGGTGTCGGGTGTCACTTCGAGTTGGTCCGGTTCGTCAGAAATTCGTAGTAAGCGAGAATGGCGTGCGTTCAAACATTAACAAGTGTGAATGCGTCAACGGTCGGGCAGCAAGCAAATCGCGCCCTGCAGGAGCGCGCCCCGCGGGGCGGGTTCTTAAAAACGGCGATCGAAACTCCATTGGAGCCCGTGAAAACGGGCGAATAACCGCGCGGGGATCGCGCGCGCTCCGCGGGCTCCAGCTGCCGATCGATCGGCAGGCGAAACAGTATCGTGCCGGCGCCGCGATAATGTCAATACAATTGTATTGACATCAGGCTCGCCGGTGCTAGGCTTCCTGGATGCGTGCCGAGCCGAAAAGCGCCCAGCTTCAGATTCGGGTCTGCCCACGGGAAAAGACTGCTATCCAGCGTGCCGCGCGGCGTGCGGGCATGGACATGTCCGCGTATATCCTCGGACGGCTGCTGCCGGCTCCCCGAAAGCGCTTCGACACGCTGGTTGACCAGCTTGCCGTCGCCGCAGACCCCGTGTTTGCGCTGGCCGGGCTGAACGATTTTCTGAGCGCTTGCACGGCAGCGGAGCTGACGGCCGCGACGGCGGAAGCACCGCGCGCAGCGCTGCCTCCTCTGCGGCAGAATTATCTCGCGGCCATGGTCGAATACGCAGCGGGTCGGAACGATATGGCAGCGCCGGCATGGACCCGAGCGGTGGCGCCGCTTGAGCATCCCTGGTTCGGCTCGGACCTGCAGAACCTGCGCCTGTACCTGCTCACTCATTCGCCAGCGCCGTTCCGGCGGCGGAACATCTTCATCGATTCAACCCTTGGCGATCGGGTGTGAGATGACTGCCCTGTCGCGCAAGGTCATCCTGCACCTGTTCGAGCTGCTGGATGCAGATCTCGGCCGGGCCGGTATGGAGGGCGAACTGTTTCTGGTGGGTGGTGCCGTCATGTGCCTTGCCTATGACACACGGCCGGCCACACACGACGTCGATGCTGTTTTCAAACCGCCCGGCGCGATCCGCGAAGCGGCCGCACGCGTAGCAGGGCAGGCCGGCGTCGATGAGAAATGGCTGAACGACGCGGTCAAGGGCTACCTCAGCGATCGCGGCAGCTTCGAGCCCTTTCTGCAGCTACAGCATCTGCGGGTAATGGTCGCGCGGGCGGACTACATGCTCGCCATGAAATGCCTGTCCATGCGCATCGGCGCGGAATTCCATGACCTGGACGATGTCCGCTATCTGCTGCGCCACCTGGATATTGACAATTACAAGAGCGCGCTGGATTCGATCGGAAAGTTCTACCCCCTGGAGCGCTTCCCGCAGAAGACGCTGTACGCGCTCGAGGAGTTGTTCGCGTAATCTGCAAATGCAGATCCATTTCAAACCCGCGTCTCAGCCCGGGCCGGTACGCAGGCGCAACGCCTCGTCACGGCATCGCTGCGATTCTTTCAAGGATTACGAGGCCAGTAATCTTGTTCGAGTAAAGCCACATAGCGACGCATATCCCGGCGAGCAAAAGGATTGCGTGAATCAGGGACAGGACCTTCCAGGCGTGTCCGTCATTGGCCTGCTTGATGGCCGAGATGGCCGGAACGACCGCCACTGCCGGCATCGTTTCATGCACAGCGCCGCCGACCGCAAGCCCGATGCACACCGCCAGGGACCCTGCCAGGAGGTGTTGATCCCGGTACTTGCTGCCGCGTTCCCAGTTGAATTTGCGCCGGTTCAGTTCGTAGGTACCGACGACGGCCATGTACCCCCAGGCGGCGCCCAGGCCGCCGGCGACCAGTTTCTGTCCCGTGATGACGCCGGCAGCGCCGAAAAGGCCGATGAACAGGCTCGGAATTGCCAGCAGCACGGCAATAACCGCTCCGGCATTGGCGATGAAGTCGTGGGACGGTATGCCGTCGCCATGCTCGGGATCCTCATCCATCGCGAGTCCTCCGTGCCGCGCTAACTTGTCATCATGGGTGATCACGATTCGCGACTCATCTCCCACGTCGAATACACGGGCAGTCGCCTGGACAGCATCGCTATGACCGCGAGAAAGCCGGCAAGCAGTCCAAGCGCCAACATGATATCGATCCAGTGATCGAACGGCCGGTCATCGGGTGAGAAGACCGGGACGATCATCAGATACTTGTTGAGCCATATTCCTGCGTTGATGGCCAATGCAATGACACACATGGCGAACACCGATCGCTTGACGAAAGCGAACAGGAATGCGACGAACGGGACGAAAAAACAGCCGGCGAGCATGCTCCAGAAATACGGGCTGTAGTGGCCATACATCTGTCGCCACAGGGGTTCGAACTCGTGCGGCAGATTGCCGAACCACACCACAAAGAACTGCGCCCAGAAGAAATACAGCCACATCAAAGTGAAGCCGGTAATCAGCATCCCCAGGCTCCTGATCTGAGTCGGACCAAAATGCCGGCCACCGTCAATTCTTCGCATTACAACGGCGATCGCAATCACGGCGGCGGAGCCCGCGAATATATTGCCGAACCAGTAGTGAATCGGGAACACGGTGCTGTGCCAGTGCGGTATCAGCATCATGGCGAAATCCCAGGCAATAAACGTATTGCAGACAACGAAGCCGAGCAATACCAGCGGCGAGAGCACGTAGAGGTGTCGTTCGACCTCATCGTGATCGATCGACGATGCTTCATTGCCGCTTGCCAGGTCCGGCCGAAGGCTCTTTCTGACGTAGATTGCGGCGAGGCCGTAAAACAGCAGCAGCCCTCCGAGGCTCCTTAACATGAGCCAGTCGAAATCAAGCCACGGGCTCAAGTGGTCCTCCGGTGACGCCTGCAGCCAGTAAAAGAGATCGTCCCTGCCGTAATAGACAATGAGCAGAAAGCCCGCAATTGCAAATGGAAAATACGCGAGCGTCGAAAGTTCGGCCAGGCGGTACCAGGGCTTTCCCCAGTCGGCTTTAACCAAGCGAAGCATCGCGGTAAATACGACGCCCGCCTGGCTTATGCCCAAGAGAAACAGGTACGTGACGGCCAGGAGCGCGAAATCGGGCCGCTTCTCCGCGTCGGACAGCCCGTAGACGAGACTCGCGGCGCCAACGAGGAAAAGGACGACGAGCAGCCACAACGCGATGCCGCCACTCTGATATTTCGGACTATTCATTTCTCACCGAAATTGCTTTTGACGTAGTTGATCACGTCCCATCTTTCCGACGGGCTCAACGCGTCACGGTAGAAAGGCATCAGGGCCCGGCCGCGCGTCAAGGTAAAAAACAACTGCCCGTCTGCCTGGTCCTGCGTATAGACGTCGTTCAGATCGACCGGCGCTTTTTCGACGAACTTGCGGCCGACCGGGCCGTCCCCGCGGCCTTGGGCACCGTGGCAGACGAGGCAATTGATCTCGTAGAAATATTTGCCGCGTGCGATGGATTCGTCGGTGACGGGCACGGGATTCCCGATCGCGGCCGCCGCGTCTTTCATGTCGAGACTCTGCTCTTCGGTCAGCGGCAGCGGCACGGTCTCCCCGCCCTCGACCGGGATGGAGCCGGGCCCCGGCGGCGCCACCGATTCCTGCGGCTTCTCGGACGGCTGATCCACCATGTCCTTGTCCCACGGGTACGCCCAGCCGAACAACGGCAGGCCTGTCACCACGGTTGCCAGTATCAGGTGTCTCGATCGCTTCATGTCGCACCCTCGCCGATACTCCGTACGCTCTCGGCGCCGGCCTCCCGCAGGATCGACTCGGCGCGGCCGAGCCGTTCCTCGCCGTCGCACGAGACCGTGACCGCGAACCGGTCGACGGCGACCTCCGGCACATACACGCGCTCGCGGATGGCGGGAAAGCGCGCGCTGATCAGAAAGCCCAGCACGGTCGCGAGGATGCCGCACAGTATGGTCATCTCGTAGGTGATGATCAGGAACGGCGGGAACGTAATGATGGGCCTGCCGCCGGTCGGGTGCAGGTACAGGACGGCGGTTCCGGCCGCCAGCGCAAATCCCGACAACGCGCCAAAGACTCCGCCGAAGAAAGTAAAGCGCCTGATCACGGATTTCTTCGGCCCGAGCACCTGTTCCACGCCATGCAGCGGTATCGGCGATATCAATTCCGGCCGGGAAAATCCGGCGCTTTTAAGCCGCCCGGCGGCATCCAGCGCCGAACCGGGATCGCGAAACAGACCTAATGCGTGGGTTGCCATTCCGGAATACCTTCTCTCTTCGGCGTTGCCATCGTCTCCTTGACTTCATAGATGGAAACGCTCGGAAAAATCTTGACGAATATCAGGAACAGGGTGACGAACATGGCGAGGGAACCGACGATAATCGACACTTCGACGAGACTCGGAACATAGACCCGCCACGTCTCGGGCAGATACTGCCGGGACAGCGTCGTGGCGATGATCAGGAATCGTTCGGTGTACATGCCGATATTGATCGCAATCGACAGGATCAGCATCGGCACGAACGAATTTCTGAATTTTTTCGAGATCAACAATAGCGGCGCGACGCCGCAGAACAGGACCATCTCCCAGTAAAGCGGTGCGTAGAAGCCCGTCAGCTTGTATTTGAGCTGCTCGTATTCCGTCGATGTACCGCTGTACCAGCCGGTGAAAAGCTCCAGAATGTTGATGTACGACCAGAGCAGCGACAGCACCAGCAACAGCTTGCCGAGATTGTCGAAGTGCAACTTGGTGATGTATTGCTCGAAGTGCATGTATTTCCGGAGAACGAACATGACGGTAACGATACCGGCGGTCCCCGAGTAGATCGCGCCGACGACGAAGTAGGGCGCAAAAATGGTCTGGTGCAGACCGGGCACGATCGACATCGCGAAGTCCCACGACACGATGCTGTGCACGGATACGGCCAGCGGAATGATGAGCACCGCGAGAAACGTGTAGGCCAGGCCCAGCCGGTGCCATTCCGTATCGGTGCCGCGCCAGCCGAGCGACAGAAGCACGTACATATGATGCCGCCAGCCGGTCGTGCGGTCTCGTACCGCCGCGAAGTCGGGGATCGAGCCCATGTATATGAATATCGAACTGCCGGTGAGGTAGGTGGTGATCGCCATCACGTCGAACAGCAGCGGCGAACGGAAATTCGGCCACAACTCCATCTGATTGGGGTAGGGCACCGCCCAGTGAATGAACCACGGCCGCCCGAGATGCACCAAGACCATCGTCGCCGCGACCATCAGCGAAAACAGCGTCATCGCCTCGGCGCTGCGGTACATCGCTTTGCGCCACTGGCTGTTGGTGATGTGCAGCACGCAGGACAACAGCGTTCCGGAATGGCTCAGACCGATCCAGAAAATGAAGCTGGCGAGATAGGTTCCCCAGACAGTCGGGCTGTTCATGCCGGCCGCGCCGATGCCGTAATAGAGCTGATAGGACCACGGAAAGACAAAGCAGGCCAGCATCACGAATATGGCGGAGCCGAGCGCGATGTAGTAGTTCCTCCCGGTGACAACGAGCGACCGCACAACGTCGTTGTTTACATCGGCAAACTGCAGTTGTTTTTCTTCAGTCCGCATCGGCATCGACCTTTTTCAGGTAGACCACGGAGGGCTTTGTATTGAGTTCGCCGAGCACCCGGTAAGCGCGCGCATCGTTCATCGACTTCGAGACTCTGGATTCCGGATCCTTGCGATCGCCGAAGACCAGCGCCTCGCTGGGACAGGTCTGGACGCAGGCCGGCTGCACCTCGCCGTCTCTGACCCGGCGCCGTCCGTCGTCCTTTGCGTGATCCTTGGCCTGGCGAATGCGCTGCACGCAGAACGTGCACTTTTCCATCACGCCTTTTTCCCGCACCGTGACATCCGGATTGAGCTGCTGCTCCAGAGGCGCATCCCAGTGATGCTCCTTGAAATTGAAATATCGGACTGTATAAGGGCAATACACCGCGCATGACCTCGTTCCGATGCAACGGTTGTAAACCTGCACATTGAGA
The DNA here is from genome assembly GCA_040902105.1 of Woeseia sp. Classification (GTDB taxonomy): domain Bacteria; phylum Pseudomonadota; class Gammaproteobacteria; order Steroidobacterales; family Woeseiaceae; genus IDS-8. The sequence continues at coordinate 31,881 of JBBDXW010000051.1, read as the reverse complement.
CCGTCCTGATTGTGGTACGTGGCCGTGACCGGACAGACAGTTTCGCAGGGCGCCGCATCGCAGTGCTGGCATAGCATCGGGATAAACTTCAGTTTCGCGTTCGGATATTCGCCTTCCCAATACCGCTCGATGCGGATCCACTGCATCTCACGGCCGAGCTCGAGCTCCTCTTTGCCGACGATCGGAATATTGTTTTCGGCCTGGCACGCGGTGACGCAGGCGCCGCAGCCGGTACAACGATCGAGATCGATCGTCATCGTCCAGGCGTAGTCGAATTCGTCGTAATAGCCGTCTTTACGGTACTCCCGCCAACTGTCAACGACCTGCTCCCTGATGCTCATGTTGACTCCACTACGATCGGAATACTGTTCAATCTGGCGCTGTGTCCGGCAGAGCCGGAGTGACCGCCGGTCGACTGCACGATGCCTCTGCCGAGTTGCCGCGATTCGCCGCCGGTCTTCACCGGCGCCGCGCGCCGGCCGGTTGCCGCCAGAGCCACACGCGTGGCGCTCGTCGCAAGACTCCCCGATGCCGGTTCCGTCTCCGGCGCGAGTATCTCGATCGGGTTTGTACCGCGATTCCTCGCGTATCGCCCGAGCGCATGGTGACCCTGGCCGATGGGCATGGCGACCACGCCGGGCATGATGGCCGGGAACGTGAGCACGGGCGCTTCGATGCTGCCTTGTGCGGATGTGACCGTAACCACGTCGCCATCCTCGAAGCCCATCTCACTTGCAGTGACCGGATTGATCTCCACCCATGACCCATACACGATGCCGGTCATCGGGTCGGGCAGTTCCTGCATCCAGGGCAGATTCGCGCTGCGTCCGTCGTGCAGCGCGGTGGTCAGGTAGGGATGCAGGATGAACGGGTAGGTGTCATTGTCCCCCGCAAACCTCGGCGCCGGCATGCCGATGCCTTCGATAACGCTCGTGTCGATGACCTTGTTGTCGTTCCGCCGCAGGTTTTCCCCCCACACGCCGGCAACGATGACATCGCGCCAGAACGCATCGAAGTCGGTGGATTCCCCCGCGCCGCGTGCGTAAATCTGCCGCCACCCGGCTTTCAGGAAGTCCTCCATGGAAGCCCAGGGCAAGCTTTCCGCGAATCCGAGTTTGCCGGCCAGGCCGAGGACGATGTCGCCGGTTGCGCGTGTCTTGTAAAGCGGTGCGACGACCGGCTGCGAGATCGCGCCGACCGAGAAGCCGACGCCGGGTTCCGGCATGTCGTCGCCCCAGCTCTCGAGGAAGGTATGACTCGGCAGCATGACGTCGGCCAGAATCGTCGTTTCGTCCATGAAGCTCGACAGGCTGACGATCGTCGGGATCGACGCGAGTGCGTCCCTGAACCCGGACGCAGCGGGAAGCGTAAATACCGGATTCGTATTGTTGACGATCAGCACGTCGATGTTGCCCTGCCGCGCGTTTTCGACAAGGCTCTGCATGGCCCGGTAATTCGCCTGACGGTCAACGGAGGAACCGCCGGTTACCGGGTCCGGATTGAACACGATGCCGCCCGGTTTGCCGATGTTTCCGGCCAGGTAATTGAGCACATTGACGGCAATCAGGGTATCGACCCCGTTCGTATGCGCGGCCGCGGAGCCGCCGCCTATTGCGAGGCCGGGCTCCGCGCGCGCGAATTCGCGGGCAAGACGCGCGATCGTCTCCTCCGGCACGCCGGTCGGTTCGGCGACGCGCTCCGGTGCGTAGTCGGCAAGCGCCGCACGCCACGCGTCGAGATCGCCGCCACGATAAGTACCCTCGGCAACGAGGCGATGCGCAATGCTCAACGCAAGGTAACCCTCGGTGCCCGGCCGCGCCGGAATCCATTCGTCCGCCGCCGCGCCGCTCAACGACATCCGCGGCTCGATCTGCACGCACCGGCCGCGCACGCCGGCATTGCCCTGTCGGCTCTGACCGAAGCCCAGGCTGTGGTGCACCGGCGACAACCAGTCTGTCAGATAGTCGGCGCCGAAGGACAACAGGTAGCGCGAATTGCCGATGTCGTAATAGGGAAGATGCGTCTCGCCGAACAGCCGTTTGTTGGCCGCATAAAGGGCGTGCGGATGCGTAAAGTCGTAATGCAGCAAACGAGCGGAACCGGGTTCGCCCGTGAGTTCGCCCATGAACAGTTCGAAAAGATTCGCGAGGTGGCCGCGAACCCCCTGGCTCAGAAAGTAAATGCCGCCGCCCCGTTCGCGCGCCGCATTCAGGCGCTCCGCGGCACGGGACAGCCCGTCGTCCCAGGTTATCTCGACGAATTCGTCACTGCCCCGATCGCCATTCTGCAGCATGGGCGCCGTCAGGCGATCCGGGTTGTAGAGCACCTGCAGCCCGGCTTGCCCGAGCGCGCACAAACGGCCCTGATTCACCGGGTGCGACGGATTGCCTTCGATTTTCTTGGCGCGCCCTTCGCGAGTGCGGACGGAAATTCCGCAGCCTGCCGAACACATCCCGCAAACCGAGTTGTACCAGGTGGCGATACCGGGACTGAACTCCTCCGGCGGCACCGGATAGGGAATGAGGTATTCGACCGGATGCTTGATCGATTCCGCCAGCATGAAGCCGGCGCCTGTGCCGACACTGCCTGCCCCGATCAGCTTCAGGAATTCCCTGCGGTCTACCCTGGACATTGTGCTACCCGATTCCTTGAGCTTATTTGTGACAGGTCCAGCAGTCGGTGCCGTGCTGTACCTCGTTTTCCCTGTGGCAGTTCAGGCACAAGCCCATCTTGACGGGCGCCTCGCGACTCACCACTTCCATTGTTTCGACGGGTCCATGACAGGTCTGGCATTCGATGCCTGCCGCAACGTGGCGCTTGTGCGTGAAATGCACGAAATCCGGCAGATCGTGCACCTTGATCCATGCAATCGGTTCCTTGTTTTCCCAGTAGCTCGCAAGCAATCGCACTTGCGGACGATCGGCAGCCACTTCCGCATGGCATCCCATGCACTTGCTCAGGCTCGGCACGCCGGCCGATATGGATCGCCGCGCCTGCACGTGACAGTAAAGGCAGGGAATTTCGTTATCGCCGGCGTGAATGCGGTGACTGAAGGCGATCGGCTGCTCCGGACTGGTGCCTGGAAAAAACGCGGCGTTGGCAAAATACCCGGCGGCTATCCCGACCAGCGCAACGAGCACGATCCTGGCGGCCGGTTTGAGGACTTTCAGCGTTGGAACGATGGAAACGTTCATTTCATCGTATTCCCAGCGTATCGCCGAAGCCGTCGCCGAAATCGTGAATCAGTTTGGCGACATCCGTATTTTTCGTCGCGCGAAAATAGGTGTCCGCCATCTTGTGAAACACCTGGTAGAAATGCAGGTTCATGTCGTCGATCGTCGTGTCCTTCGTCCAGAGATCGATCGCAGCGGTCGTTTTGTTTTCGCCGTCCCACAGCGACAACATCATCGACTGACAGGGCACGGAACCGCCGTTCGCCGCTTCGGTCGCCTGCCACTCGATGCGGATCGGCAGGTTATCGCCGTCCAGATCGACCTTCAGTATGATTTCCGCCGTTCTTGACATCATTTAGCGTTCCTGATTCCATGAGCCACCGATTTCGACACGGCAATTTCTAAAATCCGATGTTCGATCTCCTCATTATTCTGGTCATGGCCGGGATCATCGTCAGCCTCGGCCTTGGCCTCTATTTCCTGGTCAAGGATCGCGGCAAGACCAAGCGAACGGTCCGGTCCCTTACCGTCCGCGTCGGGCTCGCGATATTGCTTCTTGTGCTTCTCGGCCTGGGTTTCATGAGCCGCTACTCGACCTAAAACCAGTAAACAAACGTAAACAGAAACAGCCAGACCACATCGACGAAGTGCCAGTACCAGCTGGTTGCTTCGAATGCGAAATGGTTGTCCGGCGTGAAGTGTCCGCGGAACACCCGCAGTAGCATGATCGTCAGCATGATCGTGCCGAGCGTTACGTGCGCGCCATGGAAACCGGTCAGCATGAAGAATGTCGAACCGTAGATTCCGGAGCCGAGACTCAAGCCCAGTTCCTCGAAGGCGTGCATGTATTCGACGACCTGCAATGTCAGGAAGGTGGCGCCCAGCGCGACCGTCAGGAACAGCCACAGTCCCAGACGGACTCTGCGGTCTTTCTTCAGTGCCCAATGGGCGAAGGTGACGGTGACGCTGCTGGTCACCAGGATGACCGTGTTCACGAACGGCAGGCCCCAGGCGCCCATCGACTCGGTCATCGTGCCGCCGGGCGTTCTGAACAGCGGCCACGTGTCGGCGAAATCGGGCCATAACAGCAGGTGGGTATCCAGGTTGTTGCCGGCTCCCGCCAGCCAGGGAACGGAAATAATCCGCGCATAGAAAAGCGCACCGAAGAACGCGGCGAAGAACATCACTTCGGAAACGATGAACCAGACCATCCCCATGCGGAACGAGCGGTCGAGGAGGTCGCTGACCATGCCCTTCAGGTTTTCCCGGATGACGGTACTGAACCAGCCGGCCATCATGAACGCGATCAATGCCAGTCCGACAAATAGAACCGGGGCTCCGTAACTGCCTTCTGCGGCGACTTTTTCGGTGCTCTGGTGGATGAGGCTTACCGCGCCGAACGCCGTCATGAACAACGCGACCGCGCCGACGATCGGCCAGATGCTGCCGTGCGGAACGTAATAGCGGGGGGCGTGGTTCACATGCTCGTCCGATTTCTTATTCGTTTCTGCTGGTGAAGTGTTCATGTTCGACGTCTTCGACACGGAACATCGTGTAAGACAGTGTGAGTTCCCTGATATCGGGCGGAAGTTTCGAATCGATCACGAAAGTCACGCCCATTTCCATCTCGCCTCTAGCCGGCAATTCCTGCTGCTCAAAGCAAAAGCATTCCAGTTTCTTCAGGTACCGCGCCGCCTGACCGGGTGAAACGCTCGGCACGGCCTGTCCCGTTACCGCGTGTGGCGAGAGGTTGCGAACGTAGAACGTCGTGGCATGCATCTCTCCCGGCTGTACGACCAGTTTGCCCTCGGTGGGGTGGAATTCCCATGGCATGCCGCGTGCCGCCTGAGCCAGAAATTCGATAGTCACCTTCCGGTCAACCGGCGCCTTGGATGCCTCGATCTCGTCGACCAATGCGGCCTGGGCGGACGTCTTGCCGTTCAGGCCGGTAATCTCGCAAAAGACGTTGTAAAGGGGCACCAGCGCGAAGGCGAAGCCGAACATGCCGACCGCCAGCGCGATCAGCAGGAACGTATGCCTGTTTCTGACACGGAGGTTCAATGTGCCTGACCTTCTGTGATGACCGGCGGCGTATTCCAGGTGTGCAACGGCGCGGGCGACGGCACCTCCCATTCAAGTCCTTCGGCGCCTTCCCACACCCGTGCTTTCGCCCTCGCGCCGGCGCGGATCGTCTTGATCACGATGTAAAGGAAGAACACCTGCGTCAGTCCCAGCACGCCGGCTCCGATGCTGGAAACCATATTGAAATCGGCGAACTGCAGCGAGTAGTCCGGGATGCGCCGCGGCATGCCCGCGAGGCCGCTGAAGTGCATCGGGAAGAACGTCATATTGACGGCGATCGTCGCGCTCCAGAAGTGGATTTTGCCGAGGCGCTCGTCGTACATATGACCGCACCATTTCGGCAGCCAGTAGTAGACCGCCGCCATCGTGCCGAATATGGCGCCCGGGTAAAGCACGTAATGGAAGTGCGCGACCACGAAGAACGTGTCGTGATACTGAAAATCGGCCGGCACCAGCGCCAGCATGAGTCCGGAGAAGCCGCCGATCGTGAACATCATGACAAAGCCGATGGCGAACAGCATCGGCGTCTCGAAAGTAATCGAGCCGCGCCACATGGTGGCAACCCAGTTGAATACCTTTACGCCCGTCGGCACCGCGATCAGCATTGTGGCAATCATGAAGAACATCTCGGCCACGAACGGCATGCCGGTCGTGAACATGTGATGTCCCCAGACGATGAACGACAGGAACGCAATGGCCGCCGTCGCATAGACCATCGAGTCATAGCCGAACAGCTTCTTGCGCGAAAACGTCGGGATAATCTGCGAGGCGATACCGAAGCCCGGCAGGATCATGATGTAGACCTCGGGATGCCCGAAGAACCAGAAAATGTGCTGGAACAACACCGGGTCGCCGCCGCCGGCCGCCTGGAAGAAGCTTGTGCCGAAGTGGCGATCGGTCAGCATCATCGTCACGACGCCTGCCAGGACCGGCATCACCATGATCAGCAGGAACGCGGTAATGAACCACGTCCAGACGAACAGCGGCATCTTCATGAAGGTCATGCCGGGCGCACGCAGGTTGACGATCGTCACGATGATGTTGATCGCGCCCATGATCGACGAGATGCCCATCAGGTGGACGCCCAGGATGAAAAAGTCGGTGCTGGGCGGTCCGTAAGTCGTCGACAGCGGCGCGTAGAACGTCCAGCCGAAATTGGGCGCGCCGCCCTCCATGAACAGCGATGACAACAACAACGCGAAGGCGAACGGCAGAATCCAGAAACTGAAATTGTTCATGCGCGGCAGCGCCATATCCGGCGCGCCGATCATCAGCGGAATCATCCAGTTGGCGAGGCCAACGAAAGCGGGCATGACGGCGCCGAACACCATGATCAGTCCGTGCAGGGTCAGCACCTGGTTGTAGAACTCCGGCTGCGCGAACTGGATTCCGGGCTGGAACAATTCCAGCCGGATTACCATGGCCATTCCGCCCGCAATGAAAAACAGCAGGAAACTGAGCCACAGGTACAGCGTGCCGATTTCCTTGTGATTGGTGGTGAACAGCCAGCGGGCGGCGAACGCCAGTAAAGGATGGTGTCTCTTCGGAATGGTTTCAGCGTGCGCAACCATCATCTTGCCTCGTAGACCGTGACCGGTTGAATAACGTCTCCGGTGTCGTTACCCCAGTTGTTTCGCTCGTAAGTGATGACGGCGGCTATGTCGAGATCGGAGAGCTGTGGCGCCCAGGCCTGCATTTCCGTGTTGGCCTTGCCGTTCATCACGCGATTGAGATGATCGGGTATCGGGCCGGTCGTGATGGGACTGCCGACGAGTGCCGGGTACTTGCTTCCCTGACCCATTCCGTCGCGTTGATGACAGGTGACGCAATGTTTCACGAATACTGCTTCGCCCTGCGGTACCAGTTCCTCCATTGACCAGGTTTTGGCGCGTGCGGCGACTGCCGCCTCGCCGGCGAGGTTGGCCGCGAGTAGCTGATCCTCGATCCATTTATCGAATTCCGCTTCGGGCCTGACCTCGACGACGATCGGCATGTAGGCATGGCCTTTGCCACACAATTCCGTGCACTGGCCGCGGTAGATACCGGGCTCCGGAATCTCTGTCCAGGCCTCGTTAATGAATCCCGGAATCGCATCCTGTTTGACGGCAAAGTCCGGCACCCACCAGGAGTGGATGACGTCGTCAGCCGTGGTCAGGAAACGGATCTTCCTGTTGGTCGGCAATACCAGCGGGTGGTCCACGTCCAGCAGATAGTGCTCGTCTTTCGGCTCCAGGTTGTCGATCTGCTCCTGCGGTGTCGCGATATTGCTGTAGTAACTGATGCCGGAATCCAGGTATTCGTAGCGCCATTTCCATTGCGATGCCGTGACCAGCACCGTCATGTCGGAGTCCCTGTTGTCCTCGATGTCGCGGAGCGTGATCGTTGTCGGTACCGCCATGCCGACGAGGATCAGAACCGGGATCAGGGTCCAGACGAATTCGACCGGCGTGCTGTGGCTGAATGTCGCTGGTGTGGGATTTCTCGAACGGCGATGGGCAAACATCGTGTAGAACATGGCGCCGAAGACGATGATGCCGACGACCACGCAGACCCAGAGGCCCATGTGGTGAATCTGCTGGATGCGGACGCTCATCTCGGTGACGCCCGGCCGCATGTCGATCTTCGCGGCAAGCGCAAAGTGGGGGAGACCCCAGAGAATGAGGAATGTCAGGCCGCTCTTTAGCCCGCCGGCGTAAGAAGTCATGCTTCTCGCCGCACTTTTCTGGAGGGTTGTCGCAACGCTGCCCCTCGTTCTTCTTGCAGACTTACACTAATTGCGTGGATGAGATATCCGGGTCTTGCCCAAGTTACAAAGAAATCTGGCCTGTTTGACGACTGTCACCGGCACCGTCCTTGAACGTCTCTACGCTTTGTAAGCTGGCTTTATGTCCTGATTTTTTCTCCCTGAGTCGTCCTGCAGTCTGGCGTTAGCATAGGACAAAAATCAACCAGAGGAAAGCATCCTACCGTTGCAGATCCGGCACCGTGCGTAACTGACTGTTACCTGACCAATCGCGATATCGAATCGCTTCGGATCGTTCGACTGCCTCGGCCCAGTTGCCGCGACGTGCAAGCACGAACTCGTTCCCTTCGATTTTTGCCTGCCGGGCTTCGCCATCCCAATCGATAAAGGCGATGCTCGGGTTCGAGTGGCGGCTCCAGTCGCTGGTATTTTGCGGTACCAGTTCGAACGCGTCGTCCCGAATCCAGGCGGTCCATTTTTCTTCGTTCCAGGCGACAAATTCCATTTTGCCCTGTGACCAGGGAGCGCTCGACGGCTCGTCGCCGGTCTCGGCGGTCACGCTGTACGCAAACCTCGCCGCCGCGATGACAATGATGAACGCCGCCAGCAGACCTAAGCATACTCGTGTCATGGGCTCCTCCCGGCCGCCGGGCGGCTGTGTCCCCCAGCATTCGGACGCTGCCGGTGCGGGATCGATGCTAACGCAATATTCGGTGATCGCAAAGTTTCCCACAGGATCGAGCCGTCGATGTCCATGCTGGCCAGGGGGACCAGCGCCTGATAGACGGCATCGATGCCGGTCTCAGGCTCGGGCCGGTGGCCGCCGCTGACGGCACCGGGCCCGTTCGCGCAGCCCAGAGTGGTATACGGCCGTGATCGATGCGGCCGCCCTCGACCATCAGGAAAAAACCGTCGCCATTGGCCCAGCCGGTCGATGGCCGCCGCCGTCATCTCCGCGAGCGAGGGTTCGGTTGTCTCTTCGGCACGTTCGGCGACGCAGGTCATGTGCCCGTCGCTGAACAGCCCATCGCCGATCCATTCATTCCAATCAAGTATCATCGTCAACCGGGAATTGTCCGCTGCAAGAAGGGTTGAAATACAGTGCCAGAAAAGAGTTCCGCCAGAAAGCGAGCGAGAATAAAGAAACAGTCCGGTAAATTGCGCATCGGAGACGATTGGAATGCGATCAACATCATCGCCCTGTCGCAGACCAATCCGCTGAAGGCCGTTGCCGAATTCGTCGAGAACAGCATCGACGCGAATGCGCGCCATATCACGATTGTACGCGGCCGGGAAAAGGGCGACGCCTACCTCCGCATCACGGATGACGGCCACGGTATACCCGTAGACGACGAGGGCAAACCGAACTTCAGGTACGTCGCAACGCACATCTGCGACTCCATCAAGCGGCAGCTCAAGGCGGATGGTGCGCGTGGCATCCAGGGGGAGTTCGGTATCGGGTTGCTCAGCTTCTGGACAGTCGGCAAAGGCCTGACGATGACCACCGCCGGGGCCGACGGCAAAACCTACCAGATGCGCATGCAGAAGGGCAGCCCGAACTACACGATCGACGTGAAACGCACGCTTTTCTCCGAGCAGGGTACGGAACTCACGGTCAAGCCGTTGCTGGCTGGCGTTCGGCAGCTTAACGGCGACAAGATCCAGTGGTATCTCGCATCCGAGCTTCGCGACCGGATTCGCAACTCGGGCGTACGCATCAAGGTCGTCGACCGCACAGCTCGCAAGGAATACATGGTCGAGCCGCGGCAGTTTGCCGGCCGGCTGCTGCATGAACTGCCGCCGGCCGCGGCGTCGGACGGCGAGATTTACACGGAACTGTATCTCGCTGAGCCGGACTCGGCGCACGTTGTCGGTTTATACCGTTCGGGAACGCGCGTACTGGAGAATCTTGCAGACCTCGATGCATTCGCACATGAACCCTGGACCAACGGATTCCTGCAAGGCATTCTGGATGCGTCATTCCTCAATCTCACACCGGGCACACGGATGGGCGTCATCCAGGACGGCGCCTTCGAGCGTTTCCGTGTCGCGTTAAAAGACGTCGAGGCGGCGCTGACGCGGATCATCGCAGAGCAGCGTCGCGCCGAGGACGAACGCGCCAGCCGCAAGATGCTGAATACGATCCGCAAGGCGTTCAAGGAGGCACTGCTGGCATTACCTGCCGAGGAATACGACTGGTTCGATTTGAAGGAGCGACAGCCGGGGAGGGGGCCGAGAACCTCCGCAGCGGACGAGGCCCTGACCATGGACAACGAGACCGGCGGCATGCCAATTGCCGAATCATTCGCCGAAACATCAGGCGAGCAGAAACAGTTCTTTGAATATGCGGGTCCGCTATTCAGCGTCCGCGTGTCGCCTCAGTCGAGCGTTGTACCTGTAGGACAAAGTCGAACGTACCGAGCGATCGCGCGTGACCGGTCGCGGATTTCGGTCGAGCACGATATGAACTTTGAGTGGCATGTCGCCGAAGGCGGCGGAAAACTGGAAAACGACCGCTCTGAAATGGTCACGTTTACGGCACCGGAACAGCCGGGGCTCAGCAGCATCGCCGTTACTGCGACGCAGGGCGAGATCGTTTGCGCAGGCGAAGCAGTAATCACCGTGACCGACTCACTGCTTCCGGAAATGAAGGAACCGGCGGACAATCGTCAAGGACTCCCGGGATATACCTTCAGGAAAGCACCCGGCGAGTTGTGGCGGTCCAGGTATGACGAGGAGCAAAACGTCATTGTAATCAACAATGGTCACAGGGACTTTGTCTTTGCCTCCCGAAACCGTTCGCTGAAGCTTCGTTACATCTGCCGCCTGTTTGCCAAGGAAATGGTGCAGAGGAATTTCCCTGGTTACTCTCCGGACCAGCTTCTCGAGCGCATGATCGAGTTATCGTTGTACACGGAAGAAAACCTGCGCTGAGATCGCGCTGGAATCTTCACCTCTTCGCCGGCGCGCGCCTGGCTTGGCGGAAGTCTACAGCGAAACGCACGAGGTACGCGCGTTCCCGCTAAGGCATCAACGCCCCATCCGCCGAGCCAGCGACAGAAGCTCATTGCCAACGGTGGTATTTTCCTGGAAGCCGGCGAACGCCGCTGCGCCCGGGCCGGCGGCGAAGATCGGTATGGCTTCGCCCGTGTGATCCCGGGTTGCCCACGAATCCTGCGGAGTGCCCCAACTGCCGGCAATCTGCAATCCGCCAGTCTCATGATCGCCGACCACGATGACCAGAATGTCGCCGCGTTTGCGCGCGAAATCCAGAACCGCGCCGACCGTCTCGTCGAGCGAGCGCAGGCTGGTTTCGAGCGCGGCCGTGTTGTTGTTGTGGCTGGCGCCATCGGTGCCCTCGTGTTCGATGAGCAGGAAGAATCCGTCGGGGTCGTCCGACAGCCGGTCGATTGCCCACAATGCAAGTTCCCGCAGCGGCAACTCGGGCGAGTCGCCGTCGAGTTCACCGGATGGGAAAACCGCGAGCACAGGCCCGGTGCCCGCCGCTTGCAGTTCGGCGGCGGTTCGCACAGGCAGATAGCCGCCGTCGTTCGCGAGCTCCTCGAGTGTTGGCGCACCCTCGGAGCCGAACCAGTCGAGGCCGTTGCTGGCCAGTACGTCCACCCCGCTGGAGACCAGTTGCGTGGCGATAGCCGAAGTTTCATGGCGGTCACGAACGTGCGCGGCAAATGCCGCGGGCGTCGCATCGCCGAACCTCGCAGTGGTCACCAACCCCGTCGCAAGTCCGCGGCTCTCGGCGATTTCGACAACGGTTGGATGCGAGCGCCCGGAAGGGTCCAGGCCGAGGTAGCCGTTGTTCGTTTTGATGCCTGTCGCGTATGCGGTTGCAGCCGCAGCGGAGTCGGTCGCCCGCGAGTTGGCTGAAGCCGTGGCGACCAATCCTGTCTGGGCCAGTTGGCCGATCTGGAAATCGTCGCCGCGAAGAATCCTCGCCAGCGTAAAGTGCGCTGCGCCCATCCCGTCGCCGACAATCAGGATGATGCCTTGCGGCACCTCGTTCGCGTTGAACGTGGACCGGGACGTGGCATTCGTAATGCAGGCCGCGCTGGCCAGCAATAAAACGCCACCCAAGAGGCCCGACAGTATCGTCAAGAGTCGTTTCATCGCGGCAATGTAGCCGAGATTTGGGGACAGAGCCGAGATTTGGGGACAGTGACCATAATTAACCAAAAAGGTCACTGTCCCCATAATTGGGTAGATAAGGTGACTGTCCCCTTTGGTCGGCGATAGGATGAAGGGGGGTGTTATTGCGAGGCGGGCACATGAAGCGGGTGATCTGTACCCTGGCAGCACTTCTTGTGCTGCAGGCGGCGCGGGCGGATGGCCCGCTCGTGTTTCAGTCGGATTTCGGAACCCGCGATGCCGCGGTCGCGGCGATGAAAGGAGTGGCGGTCGGCGTATCGCCGGACCTTTCGATATACGACGTAACGCACGAAATTCCGCCGTTCAATATCTGGGAGGCCTCGCTGCGTCTCGTGCAGGCGGCGGAGTACTGGCCGAAAGGCACGGTGTTCGTTTCAGTGGTCGATCCCGGCGTCGGCACCGAACGCAAATCCGTCGTCCTTCGAACCCGGTCCGGGCATTACTTCGTCACACCGGACAATGGCACCCTCACCTTTGTTGCCGAGCAGCTCGGCATCGACGAACTGCGGGAGATCGATGAGGCGGTCAATCGCCTCGCCCATTCGGAGGAGTCCTATACCTTTCATGGGCGCGACGTCTACGCCTACACGGGCGCGCGGCTGGCTGCCGGCGTCATCGATTTTGCGCAGGTTGGCGACAGACTGCCGGCGCGCGTGGTGTCCATACCCTACCAGCGACCGGAGTTCGACGACGGAACGGTCAGGGGCAACGTGCCGATCCTGGACGTCCAGTACGGCAACGTCTGGACCAACATCGACCGGCAGACGTTCGAAAAGCTTGGCATCGAGACCGGCGATCGTGTCAGCGTGCGCATCCGGAACGGAGGCGAAAAAGCTTATGAGCAAACGATCCCTTACTACCCAACTTTTGGTTATGTCGCGTTGGGTGAACCACTGCTGTACCTGAACAGTCTGAACAACGTGTCCCTGGCGATTAACCAGGGTAGCTTCGCGGAGAAGCATGGCATCGAGTCGGGTGCAAGCTGGACTATCGAGATCACAAAATGAACAAGCGAATCGCGCGGGCATTTCTCCAATTCGTTCTCGCGCCGGCGCTCGTGCTGGCGCCCGGCGCCGCAGCCGCACAGGAACCGGCGTCGGTACAGGAGGAGGTTGTCGTAGTCGGCACGCGTGGAGAATCACGGAGCGCCCTGGACAGTCCGGTGCCGGTCGATGTCATCACCGCTGACGACATCGCACGCGTCGAGTCCCTGGGCGGCGAGCTCGGTGAGCTGCTGCAGGCGCTCGCGCCGTCCTTCAGTTTTCCGCGCCAGTCGAATTCCGGCACGGCGGACCACGTCCGCGCCGCGCAATTGCGCGGCATGAGTCCCGACCACGTGCTGGTCCTCGTAAACGGCAAGCGCCAGCACACCGCGTCGGTCGTCGTGCTCGAATCCAAGATCGGACTGGGCACCAACCCTTTCGATTTCAACACCATCCCGTTGAGCGCCATCGAGCGCATCGAGATTCTTCGCGACGGTGCCGGCGCCCAGTACGGCTCCGATGCGATCGCTGGCGTGATCAACATCGTGCTGAAAAGCGCAGGTAGCGGAGGCCGGGTATCGACGAGCTACGGCGCGCATCGAACCGACTTCGAGCCGACGGGCGACACCATCACCGACGGGCATACCTGGTCCGTCGGCGGCGATTACGGCCTGGAAGTCGGCGGTGACGGCACGCTGCACTTCGGCGCGGAGTATCGGGAACGCACGCCGACCAATCGCGCCGGCATCGGCGTGCTGCCGTTTTTCGAGGAGCAGACACCCGCCAATCTGGCGCTGGACCCGGCACGGGTATTCGCGCCGGGGGACGGCGGCGCAGAAGACCTTTACCTCTGGTACAACCTCATGCTGCCGCTCGGAGAAAATGAGTTGTATTCGTTCGGCCGCTTTGCAAATCGCGACTCCGAAGGCACCGGCTTTTTCCGTTACCCGGACGGCTTCACCAGCAATCCGGCAGTGCATCCGAACGGGTTTCGCCCGATAACACTTGGCGACAACCAGGACCTCTCGCTCACCGCCGGGCTCAAGGGCAATCGCTTTGACACCGACTGGGACGTGAGCGTGACCGTCGGTCAGAACGATTTCGAATCCGGTGTTACGAACTCGGCAAATCCATCGTTCGGCGCCGCGAGTCCCACGGCTTTCGATCTCGGCAGCTTCACTTTCAGACAGACGATCCTGAATGCGGACCTGGTGCGCAATTTCGACGTTGCTGCGCTTGCGGGTCCATTGAGTTTCGCTTATGGCGCGGAGCTGCGCTTCGAAAACTACGAAACCGGCGCCGGCGAGCCGGCCTCGTACGAGGCTGGCCCGGTCGTTGCCGATGTCGGCGCGCAGGCGGGCCCCGGGCTTTCGGCCGACAGCGTGGTGGACGTCGATCGCTTCGTTTACTCCTTGTATACGGATTTCGAAGCCGAGGTGACGGCAAATCTGGAACTGGGCCTGGCTGTGCGCTTCGAGGACTACGACGATTTCGGGGATGCATTGACCGGCAAGCTCACCGCCATCTGGCACAGCGGCGATCTGCTTGCACTGCGCGGCGCGCTGGGCACCAGTTTTCGGGCACCGTCACTCGCACAGACGGGTTTCGAGTCATCAACCATCAACTTCGGCGACGGCGGCATGCTGGTACAGCTGCGTCACCTGCCGGTGACGCATCCCGATGCGATCGCCAACGGCGCGACGCCGCTCAAGGAAGAGGAATCGGTGAATGCGAGCATCGGCATTGTCCTCACGCCGACCGATGCGATCAACGTGACACTCGATTATTTTCAGATCGATGTCGACGATCGGGTGACGTTCGTTTCAGCACCCAACAACATTACCTTTTTCTCCAACCGGGTGGACACCGAAACTACCGGCTTCGACATCGTGGCGACCGGCGGCTTCGATCTGGCCGGCGGAACGTTGAGCTGGCAGGCTTCCTACAACCAGTCCGAAACGGATGTGAAGAACCCGTCGGTGCTTGGCCTCGAGGATCTGAACACGATCGAAACCGCGCCGCCGGACGACAAGATCATTCTGTCGGGGCTTTGGGGCATCGATCGATGGAGTTTCCTGCTGCGCGCGTCGCGTTTCGGAGAAACGACGCGAGTGTTCGACTTCGGCGGCGGCTTTCCGCCTCCGCAGACGTATGGTGCGAAATGGTCGCTGGACGCTGAAGTGGAAGCGAGCATCACGGACGCCTGGACGGTTGCAATCGGTGCCGACAATCTCACTGACGAATACCCGGATCTTTCCACTCCCGACATCGGCTTCTTCGGGCATCTGCCGTACGACGTACTTTCACCGGTCGGAATGAACGGCGCGTTTTTCTACGTACGCAGTGCCTACGACTTTTAAGGCAACGCGTCCGAGCCGGCGCCGCGGGAGCTAGTCCGCCGCACGCATCCACTCACGGAATAAATCGCATGCCCAGCCACAGAACCAGGATTCCGGCCAGCGCGCTCAAGCCTACATTGAGGACCGCCAGCATTACCTCGTGTCTTTGCAGAAGGTAAACGGTTTCGAGACCGAATGCCGAAAATGTCGTAAAGCCGCCGAGCAACCCGGTAAACAGGAAGAGCCGGGCCTCAGGACTGAAAAAATCGTGCTTGACGACCAGTCCTGCCAGCACACCGGCGACCAGGCAACCGGACACATTCACGGCGAAAGTGCTGAGCGGAAATTTCCACTGCATTGAGTGGTGTAAGACGAGACCGCCAAGCTTGTATCGTGCCACTGCGCCGATACCGCCTCCGATGGCAACCAATAATAGATTCTTCACGTCATAGCTCGCGCTTGAACCTGCGCAATGGATTCTTCAAGTACGCATGGCCTTCGACCAATACCACGGTATTTTTCTGTCCAGGGTAGCGGTCTTGATTCGGATCATGGAAGAGATCGAGTTCTTCACCCGCTTCAGTGTGGAACACAACATCCTCGAATGAAATGCCGCGCTCGCGCTTCAGCCACTCGTTTTTCTCCGGGCTCCACAATGTGCGAAAGCATAACCTAATGTGTGCCTTATGTACTCAGATGCCGTGGACCTTGAGGTACGCGGCAAAATCGGCTGCTCGCGGTACGCTTATTCCGGCGGCGCATTCCTGGCGAACGGCGCCATCTGGTCAGCTAGCGCTTTACGGAATGCGGGCCGCGCCTCGCAGCGCAGGCGGTAGGCCTCGAGCACCGGCACCTGCGCAACCAGGTCCGTGTGACGCAGGTTGCGCAGCACCGTCGTCATGATCAGGTCTGCCGCGGTGAAGCGATCCTCGAGATAATCCTGCCCGCCGATCCAGTCGCCGAGATTCGCCAGGCGCGCCTTCACCACGTCGACCGCCGCCGGCCGGCGCAGCTTCGCCCATTCTTCGTCGGCGTGGAACAGGTCGATCAGGGCGAGATTCATAATGTGCGGCTCTACCGAGTTCAGGGCGGCAATGACCCACGACGTTACGCGCGCCCGGCTTCTGAGATCCGCCGGCATCAGCGCACGGGACCGCTCTGCCACATGCAGCACGATGGCGCCGGACTCGAACAGCTCCAGCCCGTCCTCTTCGTAGACCGGCACCTGCCCGAAAGGCTGAAGGCGACGATAGCTCTCGGAATTCTGATCCTCCGGCCCGATCAGCCGTTCCTCATAGTCAAGGCCCGCCTCTTCGAGCGCCCAGCGGACGCGAAGATCGCGCACCAGCCCCTGGGCAAGAGGCGGTACCCAGCGAAAGGCGCTGATCCTGATCGTGCTCATTTGTTCCTTCCTCGCTGTTTTGAGTCCAGTACTATTCACTGGTCGAATGCGGCATTACGGATTCGACCGCCGTATAAGACAACTTTATTATTGTTCGATCTGCAACAAAAACCGGCATGAGCATTCATTTCCATGCGCGTCGTCACTCTCTTGATCGGTATCTTCCTCATGGCAAGCCTGCCCGGCTCACCCTCGCCTGATGCCCAATCGGCTGAGCCGAAGCTGCTGGTTTTCACCCGTACGGCCGCCTTTCGCCACACCTCCATCCCCGACGGCGTGCAGATGCTCCGCGAACTCGGCCAGGAACACGGCTTCGCGATCGACCACTCGGAGGATGCCGGCGTGTTCGACGACGAGGCGCTTGTGGGCTACGCCGCGATCATATTCCTTTCCACGACCGGCGATGTTCTGGATGCGCGGCAGCAGAAGGCGTTCGAACGATATATAAAGAATGGCGGCGCATTCGTCGGCATTCATGCAGCTGCCGACACGGAACACGACTGGCCGTGGTACAGCGGCCTCGTGGGCGCCTGGTTCAGCAACCATCCGGAAATCCAGGCCGCCGCCGTCGATGTCGCCGACCGCGCACATCCATCGACGCGCATGCTCCCGGCTCGCTGGGAGCGAACGGACGAATGGTACAACTACGACCGCAATCCGCGGGGCGACGTTCACGTACTGATGACACTCGACGAAAATACCTACGATGGCGGCGAGCAGGGCACGGACCATCCGATCGCCTGGTGTCATCGTTACGATGGCGGGCGTTCATGGTATACGGGCCTTGGCCACACCGGGGAAAGCTACGCCGAGCCGTTGTTTCGGCAGCACGTGCTTGGGGGAATTTCCTGGGCTGTTGGTGCGGACGGCGGGGAGTGTTCCGCCACGGCGGAGTAAGAATTGGAGGCAACGAAGGTTCAGCGACGCCAGTCCTTCTCGACATGTGCCTGCAGCCGACCCAGCGCCTCATCCCACTGCGCCGAAATCTCACTCAGGTACTGTCGCACTTCATCGAGCTGCCTGGCCCGGATCTGCCAGATTTGCTCGCGACCGCTGCGCTTGCCCCGCACGAGACCAGCGTCTGCGAGCACGCGCAGATGCTTCGTGATCGCCTGGCGCGAGATCCGGGTGCCGTCCGTGAGTCGCGAGATAGACAGCGGGCCTTCCCGGCATAGCCGGCCGACAATGCGCAAGCGCGTTTCGTCGCCGAGGGCAGTAAACACAGGTGCGGCGGCCGAAAGCTTCGCTGCGGCGGCACGGCCTTGAGACATTCGAATGCTTTTGTTCAAGTCTTCTGAGTGAGATATTTCTCGATGAGGGCCGCTTGCATGCTCCATCCCTCTTCGTTGGACTTGAATGCCTCGGCACGACGCGCGAGCGGAATACGATCGAAACCGGACTCGGTAATAGTCAACATCGTTCCGTGCGAGACTGCCTCCAGCTCGAACGTAACCAGAGTCGTCGGTTCTTTCGTAGAGTCGGCACCGGCCTCAATGGCGTACGGGTGCCAGCGAAACGACAACAGATTCACGGGTTCGATCCGCTCCACCGTGACATCGCATGCCATCCCGGAATAGGGCTCCTGCATCTTTGCAACTTCCGCATCGACTTTCGTAGGTACAATCCTTCCCGTGATATGCGCGCCGGCGACGAACGGCCCGTCAAATTCAACGCCAAACCAGTGGCCGAACTCTTTCGCGTTGCTGATGGCCTGCCAGACGCGCTTTTGTGGCGCGCGCAGCAGGATGCTTTTCTCGATACGATCGGTCTCCGAATTCATTCCGCAACCTCCGGGTTGCATATAAACCTAACAGGCGTATCGCGGATACGCAACCCCCAGGTTGCATTCCGCAGGATCGGGTGTTTGCCAGACAGGCGTTCAGCGGCGAAACGCGATAGATTGGGCGCCCCAACGAGAACAAGAATGCGTTACCGGGAATGACGATTTGACGGGTCCATGGGACGAATTCGGAAAGCTCGGCAAAGCGGAAAGATCGACGCTTGCCGGAACTTTCCTCGGATGGATGCTCGATGGCATGGATGTCATGCTGTTCAGCTTCGTCATGCCGACTCTTATCGTGCTCTGGGGCATTTCTCAAGGCGAAGCGGGCCTTCTTGGCACCACGACGCTCCTGTTCTCGGCATTTGGCGGCTGGATCGCGGGGCTCGCCGCGGATCGCTACGGCAGGGTCAGGGTCCTCCAGATCACGATACTCTGGTTCTCGCTGTTCACATTCCTGAGCGGCTTCACGAACTCGTTTGGCCAGTTGATGATCACGCGTTCACTGCAGGGCCTGGGATTCGGCGGCGAGTGGGCCGTCGGGTCCGTTCTCATTGCGGAAACAATCCGTGCGCGGCACAGGGGCAAGGCCGTCGGATTCGTGCAAAGCGGCTGGGCAATAGGCTGGGGCATTGCCGCGTTGTTCTACACCGTGCTGTTTTCAAATCTCGAGCATGAGATCGCCTGGCGAATAATGTTCTGGATCGGCTTGCTGCCGGCGTTGCTGGTGTTTTTTATCCGGCGCCATGTGCCTGAGTCCGCCGTTTACAGCAGAAATGAAACCTTGAAGAAAGCGGAACCGGGACGCGGGCGCGCCCTGCAAATTTTCAGCCCCCGGATCCTGCGAATAACCGTGTTGGCCTCATTGCTTTCGCTGGGCGCCCAGGGCGGGTACTACGCGATCACAACATGGTTGCCGCTCTTCCTGAGGACGACCCGCGATCTGTCGGTGATGAACACGGGCGGCTACCTCTCCGTCATCATTGCGGGCTCCTTCTGCGGTTACCTTACGGCGGCGTACCTGGCCGATCGGTTGGGCCGCCGTCGCACCCTGATTATTTTTGCGCTGATGTCATTCCTGTCCGTCTGCCTCTATATGGGTTTCGACCTGAGCGACCGGCAGATCATGGTCATGGGTTTCCCTCTCGGCTTTTTCGCCTCCGGAGTGTTCAGCCCCATAGGATCGTTCTTTACGGAATTGTTTCCGACCCGTATGCGCGGTTCAGGCCAGGGATTTGCCTACAACTTCGGGCGCGGCGCCGGCGCATTGTTTCCGGCACTCGTCGGTTTCCTGAGTACCCGGATCACGCTGGAATACGCAATCGCAGTTTTCGCCGGCGGCGCTTACCTGCTGATGGTTGCAGCGACCCTCATGCTGCCGGAAACCTCGGGCCGGGAGCTGAGTGACTGACTTCAGCCGATTAGACGCGGCGGATCGCGCTGGGCCCCGCCGGGGGGATGACGGAGTCGCCGCGCCCGCTACCGAATGGCCAGCAGGGCTTCAAATCCGGCTTCGGGGAAGTGCTTGTCCGTTGTCAGGGCCTGGGTCAGCTCAAGTTCGTTCATGACGACGAAGCTGGTGCAGTCCGTGAAGGAATATCCATGATCGGCATGTTTGCGGAAGAATGTCTTTGTCTCCTCGAAGCGTGAACTGCCAATCCATTCAATGCGAATACCCGCACTTTGTTCCAAAAGGTCCAGCACTCGCATGGCAACGCGTTTCCCGCTGCGAGTTTTCGCGAGAGTGGTGGTCTCATCGACGATGTAGTCGGTCAGGACCAGCTTCCGTCCGGCGCGCAACAGTTTCTCCACGGCACTACGCGCCCTCGTATGATGGGCATCGTTTTTCTCAATCAGGGCATAGAGCCCCGAGGTGTCGACGAAAACCTCAGGGTTTGCCATACAGAATTCGGTCTATATCGTCGTTGCTGAGCTTCTTGCTGCCTCGTCGCGGTTTCCTCCCGGCGACGGCGAAGGTCTCCAGGTTGAGCAAAGGATCCTCCGGCGGCAAGGCCTTACGCCGGGCGCGCGGGGCAGGACCGATCTGGGCAACCGGTTTCCCGTTCCGGGCAATCGTGATCCGCTCGCCGCGTTCCGCGCGCTTGACCAACTGGGACAGCTGCGTTTTGGCGGCGTGGATATTGACGACGTCGTCTGACATGGGCATAGCTTAGCTAAGCATGGTGGACTAAGCAATACGGCAACCGCCCCCTTTGCCCGCGGCGATCAAGGCTTCGTTGCTCACCGCCGCGCCCGCCGTAAGGTCGCTGGCCCTCTTCCCGCTGCCCGAGTTTGACAGCAAGAAACGGATGCCCGCCGGCACCCGCGCCGACGTAAGCTGACCGTCACCCGGAGGAGAACTCATGTCATTCCAGATTCACGCCCTGCCATACGCGCGCTTCGCGCCCCTCTTCAAACTGCCTGATACTGAACTCGCAAAAGCAGGTGCGAGCCGAATGGTCGCCGGCGTAAAACCCGGTTTCCCCTGTCGCGTCAGCCTGGCCGACGCGGAACCCGGCGAGATCCTGTTGCTGAATTTCGAACACCAGCCCTGCGTCACACCTTATCGCGCGACCCACGCCATCTTTGTGCGCGAGGATGCCGAACAGGCATTTCCCGACGTTGGAGCAATCCCGGAGGCTTTGGCTACCCGCCTGATGTCGATCCGCGCTTTCGATCAGAAGCACTACATGGTCGACGCGGATGTCGTTCCCGGATCGGATCTGAGCAACGCGATTTCGGCGATGTTTCGCAGTCAGGATGTCTCTTATCTGCACCTTCACAACGCGAAGCCAGGCTGCTTTGCCGCCAGCGTTAGCCGGGCGTCACCCATGCAGGAATCTTGACGCGTGATGGCTGGTTCGCCGGTGAAACAGGTGGAAATCGCCGGCAAAAAGCGTATAGGTTATTCGTACCGGCCCAAGCAACACTCGAAATCCTGTCCGGCGGCAAGGCAGCCGCGCGTGTCGCTCCGTTCCTCGGAACGCTGTGCTTAACAGGAGCTATGCGCATCATGAAACGCTACATCGCCGTACGCCCCCTGCTGGCGGCGTTACTGGTCGCAACCGCTCTTCCGGCGAACGCCGAGGAGATTGCGCGCATCACGAATCTGTACGACGCGTTCGGGGCGCCCGAGTCGACGCTCACCCGGGACTGGGGCTTCGCGGCGCTGGTGGAGTACGGCGGGAAACGCGTTCTGTTCGACACCGGCAACGATCCCGCAATATTCGAACGCAACATAGCCGCGCTCGACATCGATCTCACGCGCCTCGATGCCGTGGTCATTTCGCACCGGCACGGTGATCATACGAGTGGCCTCGATTACCTGCTCGAAGTCAATCCGGACGTCACGATCCATGTTCCCCAGGAGGGCGCATTTTTCAAGGGTTCGTTGCCGCAGGATTTTCTGACAGCCGAGCCCGGTCTCCCGGCCGACTTGCGCTACTTCGGCGGGCGCGCTCCCGGGCAGTTACGTTCCGGTTCACCGTGGCCGAGTGCAAACTTCAACACCATTACCGAAGCCACAGAAATACTTCCCGGGTTCGTCGTAATAAGTGTGCAGTCGCAGAAGCCGGGGACGATCGAGATGAACGAGCTTTCCCTGGCCGTTCGCACGCCGCGCGGCCTGGTCGTCGTAGTTGGCTGCTCGCATCCCGGAGTCGAAAGGATTCTCGAGCAGGCAGCGACTATCGACAAACGTCTGTATTCCGTTGTCGGCGGCTTTCATCTCGTGCGCACGCTGGACTCCGAGATTCGAAGAGTTGCTCGCGTGCTTCACGATACGCTCGGCATCGAGCGGGTAGCGCCCGCCCATTGCACGAGTGAGCAAGGATTCAGCGTGTTCCTCGACTTGTTCAAGGATCGCTTCGATCGCGCCGGCCTAGGTGCGGTGATCGAACTCCCGTCCAACTGACCGTGCACCGTAGGCCCGATCTCGTCATCGGGCAGGCTCGTCATTTTGTGGCGAACTGCGCAGTTGATGCGCGTCGCTTCCAGCCTTTACCGGCTGAACGGCAGGGTGGAATCGTCGCTAACTCGAGCGGCCGGTCCTTCGCCCGAGGTACAGCAGCGCGCCGACGACGAGGGCTGCTGCGCCGGCGGCGAGATTGGCCAACGTCGTGCTCGCCAGGAACGCGAGACACAGCAACAGCGCCGCAACCGGGATCGCGACCCCGCCCGGCAGCCGCAGCGCGCCGGGGCGATCGCCGAAGCGCTTGCGCAGAACCGGAACCGCAGCCGCCGTGCCGACGTAGGTGGCGAGGCGGGCGATGATCGAGAGCATCGCCAGCCAGACAAAGGAGCCGGACAGCGCGAGCACGAGCGCGATCGTCGACTGCGTGATGATGGCGACAGCGGGTGTCCGGTAACGCGGATGCACACGCGCCAGCGCCCGCGGACCGAAGCCGTCCTGCGCGAGCGCGAACAGGTAGCGCGGCCCGATGAGCGTCGTGTTGCCGGCGTTCCCCTCGATCGAGACCATCGCCGCTACCGTCATCATGATGCCGGCCCACGCGCCCATGAACAGCGCGGCCGATTCGGCGATGGCGGACTCCGATTGCGCGAGGTTCGGGAGCGTGCCGACGGCGACGAGCTGCACCAGCGCGTACAAGATTGTCACGATCGTGATCATGGTCAGCAGCGCGAACGGCACGTTGCGTTTCGGATCCTTGTATTCGCCGGCCGGCGCCGCGGTGTTCTCGAACCCGGCGTAAGCGAACAGCAGCAGCAACGCGGCCTCGCCGAGATTGTCGAGCGGCGGCAGCTCGACAGCGGCGACGCGTGCCCAGTCGACGGCGAACACGCCGACCGCGACGAAGATGACAAGCGGAACGACCTTCGCGACCGCGAGCCCGGCCGCCAGGCGCGCGCCCTCTTTTACGCCGATGACGTTGATCCAGGTGAGGAGGATGAGCGGCACCGCGATCACCGCGGAACGTACCCAGCCCTCGGCGGCGGCGGGCCAGAGGAAGGTCGTCGCCTGCGCGAAGCCGGCGGAGAGCGCGGCGACGGAAGCGATGCGCGCCAGCCACGTCATCCAGCCGACCTCGAAGCCCACGAAGTCGCCGAAGGCCTCGCGCGTGTACAGGTAGCCGCCGCCCGTGCCGTCGAAGTAGCTCGCGGCCTCGGCGAAGCACAGCACGAGGAGGGCGACCGTGAGGCCGGCGAGGACGACTGCCCAGATGCTCATCGGTCCGAGCAGCAGGGCCGCGGCGGCGGGCAGCAGGTAGACGCCGCTGCCGATCACGTCGTTGATCGCAAGGCCCACGATCTCCCAGCGGGACACGGCGCGCACCAGCGAGGGTTGCGCGGCCGCGGTGTCCGGCCGCGGTGATGCCGCCGAATTGTTCGAAACGTCAGTCATGGCGCAAATGTCCCCACCGGCGCGTCACGCGGATCGCGCATTTGCCTCTCCATTTGATAGTACACGAGGACGTGGAAGTCCTGGGCAACTGAGGAACGGCTGCAAGATCTTTGATCGCGTTTCTTTTCGCACAGATTGCGACTCGCACGCTGTAGGAGCCCGCCATTGCGGGCGACCGCGCGACTATTGACGAAGGCGGTTGGTCGCCCGCAGGGCGGGCTCCTACCTGACCTGCGCGGCCCAGCTTTCCATCCCGCTTTCGCCGTTGAGGAAAGGCAGTGTGGTGTGCGCCATTTGCGGCGCCATGAACGCCTCGTAGTGCGTGAGGTCCGGCAGGATGGCGAGGCGGTTCTGCGACATGTGCTCGCGCATCCAGCCGGCATCCTTCAGGCCGCCGCCGAGCAACTGGTAGAACTCCACGATGTGCTCCGGCCGGATCATGTCGCTGTCGCCGTAGACCAGCATGACCGGCATCTCGAGTTTCTTCACGTCTTCCGACCAGTCGTAGGGCTTGCGCATCAGTTCACCCATGCGGTCGAGCAGTTGCGGAAATTCTTCCGGATGCGGCGCGACCGCCTTGTAGGACTGGTACATCGGCGTGTCCTTCATCGCCTCCGCCATGCCGGCATTGACCGATGCCTGCTGCGGCAGCATCTCCGGGAAAAAACCGTCCTGCGCGAACGGCGCGGAAACCAGCGCCAGCCTGCGCACGGTCTCGGGATGCTGCACGGCAAGCCGGAATCCGACGCCGCCGCCCAGCGAATAGCCGAGCACATCGACCTGGTTGTAGCCCAGCTCGGTCAACAGCACCGACAGGTCGTCGCCCATGTCGATCAGGCTGATCTTCCGCTCGCCGAGCGCGGTGCGTCCATGGCCGTGCAGATCGACGCCGATCACCTGCCGGTGTTCTGCGAGTATCGGCAGTACCGGGCCGAACATGTCGATCGATCCAAGGCCGCCGTGCAGGAGCAACAGCGGTTCTCCTTCGCCGTGGACTTCGTAATAGTAGTTCACGCCGTTGACCTCGACGTGGCCGTTTTTAATCGGCGCGCGAGTAGCTGCGGTTTCGGATTTCATTGCAGTCTCTCCTGCCTGTGCGTGCACGACAGCCGGCGCAGCAAGTGCGGCCACAGCAGTGGCGACCAGGACCATCAGGACAGTCTTCAGCATGTGGATCTCCCGTTATTCCGGTGGGGGTTAGTCGTGCGACGCCGTGCGTAGCGCGCGATTATCTACTTGTCGATCGAATGCGGTCTAAATCGACAGTTGTCACATGAAGGTCGGTCGAGGGGGTTGGCCGGGCATTGCGCGCGCCCTGGTACAGATCGTCAGCCGCAACGTTCGCTATTTACCGTGGCGAAATCGTAGTTCATTGCATGCATACGGTTGATCGCTCCCGCCGACATTGCCTCGGTGCCGGTCGGGCCATACACGTTGACGATATCCCACCGTCCCGCGATCCAGTCGGTAATCGCGAAATAGTCGTAGTCCGAAATGTGGTCGAAATGAAGATGAGTAAAAAACAAATAGTCGATACTCATGGGATTTACACCGACCAGCATCAGATTCTCCAGCACCCGACGTCCGCAATCGAACTGCAGAACGACGCCATCGCACGATGGCGCAGCTGGCGCCGCCTCGCATCGGATCCGGCAATGCTGAACCGGAACCCGTAATAATCAGCTGCATACCCGTCTTTTGCAGGTCTGCTCGTGTTCCTGGTGGAAGGGCAGGGGAGTTTCGAGCCCCGGGAGACATCCGAGGGCCAATTAACGTTGCTGCTCCGGCTATTGTGCCGCCAAGAATTGTGCCAAGCGCGCTTCTGCGGCTTTTGTCGACTTCGTGATCGTTCGTCTGCTGTGCGCGCCGATCGTTCTTGCGTCGTCGGAGACTCATTAATGCCCCCGGACTATTGCTAGCTACTGACGGCGGTGGCTTCCACTTCGATCAGGAAGTCCGGCATCGCGAGGGAGGCAACGCCGAGCAGGGTGTTCGCAGCCGGCAGTGCGTCCCCGTAGAACGCGGCCAGCGCCGGTCCGATCACGGCCAGCTTGTCGGGGGAATAGTCGACGACATAGGTACGAACCCGTACAACATCCGCCGGCGTCATGCCGGCTTTTGCCAGTACCTTCTTCAGGTTCCGGAACACCTGCGCGCATTGCGCCTTGAGATCGCCAGGACCGACAAGTTCTCCGGCATCGTCCCAGGCGACTTGTCCCGCGAGATGCAGAGTGCGCCTGCCGGCGCTTTCGACGGCATGCGAGAAGCCGAACTGAATCGCGTTGTACATGGTTTCAGGATTGATGGTCGTGCGGGTCATTGCCTTGCTCCTTCAGTTCAGCGGCTGTCGCTCCTCCGTTTACGACAGTCAGTCGGTACCGTACGGACGGATCCCGGTTTCGTCCATGTAAGCCATGTGAGTATATTCCATCAGTTCTATGTAATTGCCCCACGGGTCGCGCAGGTACTGGCACCGGCATCCGACAGTCGGACCCTCGGGCAGATCGATCGGACCATCCATCAGCTTGCATCCGTGCTCTTCGAGATGACGGAGGGCCGGCTCCAGCTTGTCCACCTTGAGAGCGAAATGATGGCCCCCCAGATCGCAGTTCCGCGGAGGCACCTGGCGTCGATCGAGGGGCTTATCGTACTGAAACAATTCCAGCATCATGTTCGGGGCCATCTTGAGCATCGCGATCGAGAGCTTGGCGCCTTTGACATCAACGTGTGCGTGCATCCAGTCGCGTCCGTCCGGCTGTCGCGGCATCTCGGAGGCATCGAACGGCCCCAGGCGGTATGCGACTTCAGCGCCCAGGACACGACCGTAGAACTCGACCGCGGCATCCAGGTTCGGAACGGTAACCCCGATATGGTCGACATGCTGGTATCCGGGTAACGTGGCTTTGTTTTTCATTGTGCTTTCTCCTCGGCGCACGATCAGGGCGAACCGCGACGGCGCGGCCGACACTGCCACAGCCGGCGCGTCGTCTCAATAACAGAGCCTGTACATCTTTATTGCCCTGACCGCAATGACCGCCGCGCATCCCCGGTCCTCCGGTCAACGATTCCATCCGGCGGGGCGCGCCGGGCCATCGCCGGCTTTGATTGCTCAAAATGCAACCAAAAGTCCCCGTGCAGGCTGTTGCGGGTCAACGACCCGCTTACTAGTCTATGTCGCCAGGTGATCACCACCACTCGCAAGGCGCGTCGCACTCGCGCGTCGGCGTGAGGAACCGATATTGGACCGACAAACTGTTGACTGGCGGGGCTACATTCCCGCCATAACCACGCCGTTCGACCAGGATGGTGAGCTGAACATCGGCATGCTCGACGAGTTGCTCGACTGGCTGCTTGACGAAGGCATGCACGGGATCGTGGTTGCGGGAACGACCGGCGAATGGTTTTCGCTGCAACCGGAGGAGAAAATAGCTCTGTTCAACGCAGTCGGGCGCAAGCTGGCGGGGCGGATGGCGATCATCGCCGGCTGCAACGCCTATACGGCGAATGAAGCCATCGAGATCGCGGGCGCCGCCGACCGGGCAGGATTCGATGGCATCCTGCTCACGCCTCCTCCGTACATCCGTCCAACGTCGCGAGAAGTTGAAGCGTTTTACAGAACAGTGAGCGACAACATCGAGCTTCCCATTTGCGTCTACAACTGGCCGCCGGGAACGGGCATCGACATGGACCTCGAGCTGCTGACGAAGCTGGCGTCGCTGGAAAAGGTGGTGGCTGTCAAGAACTCCACTTCCAGCTGGCAACACTTTCTCGATGTATTCCGTGCGCTTCGCGACACTGTGAGGATTTTCGGCGTGCCGATGAACGACGACGGCATCGATCTCGTGATGAATTACGACGCCGACGGGATGATGGGCGCCGGCGCGGTGCTGGGTCGCCGACAGCCCGAATTCTTCAACGCTCTCTGGCGTAATGATCCGGCCACCGCCAGTGAGATGGCGAGACTCGACAGCGCCCTCATGGACGCCTGGTTCACACCGGAACTGACAGGACGCTTCGGCTCTGCGCAGGCGATTCTGAAAGCCGCGTTGAACGTGCAGGGACTTCCGGGCGGCTATCCGCGAGCGCCGATACTGCCCTTGAGCCGGCCGGATACAGCCAGGGTGCGCGACACGCTGCAACAACTCGGCGTCAAGGTCAACGGGTCGCAGTAGGAGCCGCCGCTGCGGGCGACGAAGCGCCGGAGGGGTCGCCCGTGCCGGCTGAAACCCTGTAGGAGCCCGCCATTGCGGGCGACGTAGCGGTGGTGGGTAGCCCGCAATGGCGGGCTCCTACGGAGCGGGAAGAAAGGGCATGGTGGCCTCGATTTCCTGCAGAAGTTTGACCGCTGCGACAGGAAGTTGACGACCGAGCCGTGTAATGACGCTGGCGCTGGTATGCATCAGCAGAGGGTGGTTTATCGGCACGGCGCGGAGCACCCCGGCTTTGATTTCGCTGTGCGCCGCGATACTCGGCAGAATCGTTATTCCGGATCCGGATCGGGCGAATTCCTTGAGTACCAGCAGGGAATTGCTGGTCAGCGTGGGCGTGAGGAAAACATGCTCCTCCGCTTCGGCGCCGCTCAATATCTGCCGGATCCGGAAAGACCTGTCCGGCACTCCGAGGCGCTCCCCGGCCAGGTCGGCAATCGTCAGGGATGAGCGCCCACTCAACGGGTGGTCCGGCCGCAGTATCACCTTGAGAGGCTGATCCGAGGATGCCCTGATGCGGATCTTCGCGTCCGGGGCCGCCTGAAACACCATCCCTATGTGAGCATCGTCCTCGAGCACGAGTGCCGCTACCTCGTTGGTGCCCGCCGTACGCATGGTGATCTGGATCGACGGGTATTGCTCCATGAACCCGCGAAGCACCTCCAGCAGAAGGTCGCCGATGAATCCTTCGCCAACCGCGAGCCTGACCGTGCCCCCCTTGAGTCCGCGCAAGTCTCGCAGGTGCGACACGAACGCCTCCTGCTGCGTGGTCAGCTCGCGAAAGTAGTTGATGGCGATCTCGCCGGCCTCGGTCAGCTTGAGAGTCCGCCGGCTGCGTTCGATCAGGGGTATGCCGAGTTCCTCCTCGAGCTGCGCGATCTGGCGACTGATGGAGGACGGAGCCACGTTGAGCTTTTCACTCGCCGCACGCATCGTACCGCCGCGCACGGCTTCGTAAAGATACCGGAGCCGGTGATCATTGAACGTTTCCATGAACGTGGGCGTTTGCATAGGGAAAAAATACTTTCGCAAGGGTCCTTTGTTGCATCCTGCGCAACGCAAATGAATATATCTTGCTATTGATAGATCATACAACCCTCAATAGCCTAGTGTCCTGACTCATGTAACCACCATTGCCACCGTCGGTCGTCGGCGGTGTGGACTCCTGACGAAACGGAGTGACCATGGAATGAATAAAGATTCTGTCGATTGGCAAGGTTACATTCCGGCAATCACAACTCCCTTCACCGAGCAGGGCCGGCTCGACCTGCACGGCCTGCGTCGCCTGCTCGAGTGGTTGGCCGGCGAGGGCATGCACGGTCTTGTCGTGGCGGGTACCACGGGGGAGTGGTTCAGCATGAGCAGCGACGAGAAAGCCGCACTGTTCAGGGCTGTCGGCGAAGTACTCAAGGGCGAGCTGCCGCTGATTGCGGGCTGCAATGCCTTTACGGCCGATACCGCGATAGCGAATGCCGTGACGGCGGCGGAAAACGGATTCGACGGCATTCTCCTGACCCCGCCGCCGTATGTCAGGCCCAGCGAACGGGAAGTGATCTCGTTCTACGAGGATGTCGACAAGGCCAGTCCATTGCCGATCTGCATCTACAATTGGCCGCCAGGCACCAACATCGACCTGAGCCGTAAGACGCTGGAGCAGCTGGCGGAACTGGAGAACGTGGTCGCGATCAAGAATTCCACCGGAAACGAGGAACACTTTCTCGACGTGATGCATGCGCTGGGCGACAAGGTTCGCATTTTCGGGGTCCGTATGACGGAGGCAGGCGCGGACCTCGTGATCAGCGCGAAAGCGCACGGAACGATGGGAGCGGGCGCGGTCCTCGGCAGAACGCAGCCGGATTTCTTCAACGCGCTGTGGGCGGGCGACAGGAAAAGGGCACTGGCCCTGGGTGCGCTCGATGAGTTGATCATGACGGAGTGGTTCAATGCCGACTACACGGCAAAGTTCGGTTCGGCACAGGCAATTTTCAAGACCGCGCTGAACCTGCAGGGACTTCCCGGCGGTTTTCCAAAGCGTCCGATCCTGCCGTTGATCGAAGATGACGTGGAAAAGGTACGACGTACGCTGAGAAAACTGGGACGAATATGACGACCGGACGCGATTCGCTTGCGCCGATGAGGTTTCGATTGTCTTTCTCCTGAAGGCAGAATGGACGAATACGCGTTCCGCGACAGTGAAACACCGGCGTTCAGTTTCGCTTCGGCAACCCGGCCCGGTCGAATTTCGCGGCTGTACTCCGACTTCCTGCTCGGCGACGAAAGGCTGGCGTCGTTCTTCGGCCCCGCTTTCGATGACCACCCGGCGCTCGCCGCCGCCGCGCGCCGCGTGATCGGCCGGAAACTTCCACGCGATCAGCTGGCAGCCGCCTTGCGCGAATTCGCGACCGGGATTCCGGCGCCGGGTGCGGCGAAAGCGCAGATCGACCTGCTGCGGAAGGCGGAATCGGTTGCTGTTTTCGCGGGCCAGCAAGCAGGCCTGTTCACCGGCCCCCTCTACACCGTGTTCAAAGCGCTTACGGCCGAACGATGGGCCGCCGATCTTGAACGGGTTCTGGCCGTCCCGGTGGTACCGTGCTTCTGGCTCGACAACGACGATCACGATTTTGCAGAAGTCGATCACATCGAGATTCCGTGCGGCGAAGACGTTCGCCGAATCCGTTACGAGCCGGCATTCGCGCCGGCGGGCGCGCCGGTAGGGCGCGTAATCATCGACTCCGGAATGGAACCGGTTATTGCGGAACTGGCCGATGCCATGACGGGATTAGACCATTCGGAGTCTGTCCTCGATGTCGTCAGGCAGACGTACGCCGTCGGCTCGAGTTTCAGCACTGCGTTCGCGCGGTTGTGGTACCGGATGTTTCCGAACAGCCGGCTCGTGTTCGCATCGCCGTGTCACGATGAACTGAAGAAGCTCGCCGCGCCGCTTATGGAAAGGGCAGTGGCGGACGACGACCACCTGTTTTCGATCTACGAGAAGACCTCGGAACGGATCGACGCTCTCGGTTACCATCGCCAGGTACGGAAGAAGCGCCCGCAAACGTTCCTGTTTCACCAGCGAGGCAAACGGACGGGCATTCTTCGCGATGCGAATGGCCGTTACCTCCGGAACGGCGAACCGCCGCAGACCGCACTGGCATTGCAAGCGGAAATTCGCGCGCGGCCGGCGGATTTTTCGCCGAACGTACTTCTTCGGCCGGTCATGCAGAACGCGCTATTCCCCGTCCTCGGTGTGGTCCTCGGTCCGTCGGAGACAGCCTACTATGCCCAGATCGGCGGATTGCACGATCACTTCGGGCTGCCGCGCCCGGCAATCCTCCCGCGAACCGGCATGACGATCATCGAACCCGGCGTCGGGAGGCGCCTGGCCGAACTCGAGATCGATCTCGAAACGCCGGGACAGCATGACATGGCGCGGCACATCAGGGGCGTCGGTGCGCAATTGTATCCGTGCGGCGATCTCCAGGAGCGGCGTTTCAATATCCTTTATTACTGGTTCCGCTACGGGCCGCGATTCCTCTCCAGCCTGCATGCGCATTGGCCCGCCGGCGGGCGCAATCACATGCTTTTGAAGCTTTAGTACTCCACCAAGGTGATATTGATGGGTTCAGAGCCAGCCAGATGATTCAA
>JBBDXW010000050.1:26788-105103 GCA_040902105.1 Woeseia sp. | reverse complement strand
GCCGAAGCAGGTCGCCCGCAATGGCGGGCTCCTACAGCGTCTTTTTCCGACTTGTTCAGAGGCTCCCTACTCACGAACTGCGTCTCCTGCAGCCCCTTCCGGCAACGCTCCACCCGCTCGGCTGGTCCGGGCGTACTTGCGCCGGCTGAACAGCCGCTGCACCACGACGAAAAACAGCGGTATGAAGAACAGGCCGAGGAACGCACCGACGATCATGCCGCCCAGCACGCCGGTGCCGATCGCGCGCTGCGCGCCCGAGCCCGCACCGCTCGCGAAAGCCAGCGGCATGACGCCCATGCCGAAGGCCAGCGAGGTCATCAGGATCGGCCTGAGCCGGTCGCGCACCGCCTGCATCGTCGCCTCGATCAATTCCATGCCTCGTTCGAGGTTGTCCTTGGCAAACGCGATGATCAGGATCGCGTTCTTGCTGGTCAGCCCGATCGTCGTCAGCATCGCCACCTGGAAATAGATGTCGCGCTCCATGCCGCGAAGGGTCGCGGCGAGCGCTATGCCGAGGATGCCGAGCGGCGCCACCATCAGGACCGAGGTCGGTATCGACCAGCTTTCGTACAACGCCGCCAGGCACAGGAACACGATCAGCAACGACAATGTATAAAGGAGCGGCGTCTGTGCACCGGCCTGGCGTTCCTGATAGGACAGGCCGGTCCATTCGAGGCCGATGCCCTGCGGCAACTGCGACACCAGCGCTTCGACCGCCGCCATCGCTTCGCCCGAACTCACGCCCTGAGCGGCCTCTCCGTTGAACTCCATTGCCGCCACGCCGTTGTAGCGTTCGAGGCGTGGCGAACCGTATTCCCAGTGCGAGCCGGCGAACGCGGGAAACGGCACCATCCGGCCCTCGTTGTTGCGCACGGACCAGAGCCTGAAATCCTCCGGCACCATGCGAAACGGCGCTTCGGCCTGCATGTACACCCGTTTGACACGACCGCGATCGATGAAGTCATCGATGTACTGGCCGCCCCATGCTGCTTGCAGCGTGGCGTTGATGTCGCCCGTCGACACGCCGAGCGCGCTGGCCTTTTCGATGTCCAGGTCGAGACGGAACTGCGGCGCGTCTGCCTGACCGTTGTGTCGTACGTTAACGACCAGGGGACTTTGCGCAGCAGCCCCGACAAACTGGTTGCCCGCATCGACCAGCGCATCGTGGCCGAGGCCCGCGTTGTCCTTGAGGAAAAAGACGAAGCCGCCCGAGGTGCCAAGCTCGGGCATGGCCGGCGGTGCAAACGCGAACACCATCGCGTCTTTGATCTGGCTGAGCGCCGCCATCGCCCTGCCGGCAACCCCATTGACGCCCGATTCCTCCGACGCCCGTTCGGCCCAGTCCTTGAGTTTGACGAAGGCTATGGCGGTGTTCTGCCCGCTGCCGGAAAAGCTGAAGCCCTGCACGGTAAACAGCGACTCGACGGCATCAGGCTCGTCCTCGAGGAAGTGATCTTCCAGCTTGACGACGGACTCCATGGTGCGTTGCTGGGTCGCGCCGACCGGAGCCTGCACCATGGAGAACAGCACGCCCTGGTCTTCCTGAGGCAGGAAGGAACTGGGGCGATTGAAAAACAGCACGCCCATCACGACAACCAGCACCGCGAATACGGCCATGAAACGGCCGCTGCGGGAGAGCATGCCGCGCACGGCGCCGCGGTATTTCCTGGCGCTGCGGTCGAAATTGCGGTTGAACCAGCCGAAGAAACCTTTCTCCACGTGGTGTTCGCCTTTCTTGAGCGGTTTCAACATCGTCGCGCACAAGGCCGGCGTCAGCACGATGGCGACCAGCACCGACAGGGCCATGGCCGAGACGATCGTGGCCGAGAACTGCCGGTAGATGACGCCGGTCGCACCGCCTAGGAATGCCATCGGCACGAACACCGCCGACAGGACCAGGCCGATGGCGACCAATGCGCCGGTGATCTGCCGCATCGACTTCCGGGTAGCCTCGACCGGCGACAGGCCTTCCTCGGTCATCACGCGCTCGACGTTCTCAACGACCACGATTGCGTCGTCGACCAGAAGGCCGATCGCCAGCACCATGGCGAACATGGTCAGCATGTTGACCGAGAAGCCGAGCGCGGCGAGTACGCCGAAGGTTCCAAGCAGCACTACAGGCACCGCGATCGTCGGGATCAGCGTGGCGCGGAAGTTCTGCAGGAACAGATACATCACAAGGAACACGAGCACGATCGCTTCGAGCAGAACCGTCAGCACTTCTTCGATCGCCTGTCTGACAAAAGGCGTGGTTTCGAACGGTACTACAGTCGTCAGGCCTTCGGGAAGAAACGGCTCGAGTTCGGCCAGCCGCGCCTCGACGGCTGCGGCAGTCTCGAGCGCATTCGCGCCGGTCGCCATCATGACCGCGAGACCGCTCGCCGTGCGCCGGTTGTAGCGGGTGATGAATCCATAGTTCTGCGCGCCCAGTTCCACGCGCGCGACGTCCGCCAGCTTGAGCACCGACCCGTCCGGATTGCTGCGCACGACGATGTTGCGAAATTCGTCCGCAGTCGTCAGGCGACTCTGTGCCGTGATCGTAGCGTTGAGCTGCTGGCCCTCGACGGCGGGCGTGCCGCCGAGTTGTCCGACGGTGACCTGCTGATTCTGTGCCTGCACGGCGGCGATGATGTCCGACGGCGTGAGCCTGTAGGTATCGAGCTTGTTCGGGTCCAGCCAGATGCGCATCGCGTACTGGGAACCGAACACCTGCAGGTTGCCAACTCCGGGCACGCGGCTGATCGGGTCGACGATATTGGCGGAGACGTAATCGGCGATATCGTCCTTGGTCATGCTTTCGTCTTCCGAGACGAAGCCGACCACCATCAGGAAGCCGCTGCTGGCCTTGCTCACACTGACGCCCTGCCGCTGCACCTCCTGCGGCAACAACGGCATGGCGAGCTGCAACTTGTTCTGCACCTGCACCTGGGCAATGTCGGGATCGACCCAGTTATCGAAGGTCAGCGTGACCGAGGCGCTGCCGCTGGACGAGCTGTCCGCAGACATGTAAAGGAGGCCGTCGAGACCCTTCATGTTCTGCTCGATGATCTGCGTCACCGAGTCTTCGACCACCTTGGCCGATGCCCCGGGGTAGTTCGCGTTGATCGACACCGTCGGCGGCGCGATCGTCGGATACATGGACACCGGCAACTGCGTGATCGACAGCGCGCCGGCCAGCATGATGACGATCGCGATGACCCAGGCAAAGATCGGGCGTCCGATGAAGAACTGTGCCACGTTGAGTCCTTTACTGCCGGGGCGCGTCGGCGGCGGTGGCGTCCGGCTCCGGCCCATCCTGAGTGGCGCCATCCGATCCGCTTTCCTCGCTGTTCGCGGCAGCGGGAGCGGCCTCCGTCACCTCCACCGGCATGCCCGGCTGGACTTTCTGGATCCCCTCGACGATGACCCGGTCGCCTGCAGCGAGGCCGCTGCTCACCAGCCATTTGTCGCCCACGGTGCGGCTGACTTCGACCGCGCGCGGCTCAGCCTTGCCGTCGGCAGAGACCACCATCGCGGTGGCGTTGCCTTTGGGATCGCGGGCGATGCCCTGTTGCGGCACGAGCAGTCCCTGCTCGAGCATCGCGCTGCTGACCACCGCGCGCACGTACATCCCCGGCATCAGCACGTGGTCGGGATTGGGCACGACCACGCGCAACCCGAAGCTGCCGGTCGACGGGTCGACGGCGACGTCGGCAAATGCCAACTCGCCTTCGTGCGAAAAAGGGGTGCCGTCTTCGAGCAGAATGGTCACCGGCGTGCCCTCGGTGCCGCGCACCGAACCGCCGGCCAGCGCTCTGCGCAATTGCAGCAATTCGCTGGCCGACTGGGTCAGGTCCACGTAAATCGGATCGAGTTGCTGCACCGTCGCCAGCGGCGCCGTCTGGTCTGCAGTCACGAGCGCCCCTTGAGTCACCGAGGATTTGCCGATACGGCCGTCGATCGGCGAGGTGATACGGGCATAGCCGAGCTCCACGGCGTAGCCGGCCATCGCTGCCTCGGCAACGCCGACGTCGGCTTCGGCCTGGCGCAACGTCGCGATGAGGTTCTCGTGTTCCTGCTCGCTGACGGCATTCACCTTGATCAACTCGGTCGCGCGAGCCGCATTCAGCCGCGCGACTTCGACCGCGGATTCCGCACGTGCCAGCGAGGCCGTGGCGCTGTTGTAGGCAGCGCGATAGGTAGCGTCGTCGAGCTGATAGAGCGGCTGTCCCGCTTCGACAAGGCTGCCTTCTGTGAACAATCGTTCCTTGACGATTCCGGTCACCTGGGGACGCACCTCGGCAACGAGATACGCGTTGGTGCGCCCCGGCAGCTCGCGCGTCAGAGTGACCGGTTCGGACTTCAAGGTCACGACCGTCACCGCAGGTGCGCTTTGCGGTGGCATTTGCTGCTCTCCCCCGCCACAGGCGGCAAGCAGCAGCAAAAGGCCTATCGGGGCAACAACAGGGAAACGCAATGGCTCGGGCATTGGAGAGCGGCTCTTTTTGAGGTGGACCAGGGGCTTGAAACCAGCACTGCTGTGTTGGAGAGCCAAGGAGAATGAACGTTCATTCTTTATTTGTCAAGGGGCTCAAACACAACACTCAGTCGAACGGGAACGCCCAGAATGGACACGCCGCTACCGCAACTGTTCAATCTTTCCTGACAGGGCAGGAAAACGGATCGGGTTCCACCAGGTCATGCTGTTGCATCCAGCGAGCAACAAGCCAGCAGAAGGCCGCCCAGGCCGCGCCTGCTGCCCAAGCCGGCGAGGACATCGGTGGGCCAGTGCACGCCGAGGTAGACGCGGCGGACGATGCCGTCTCGAGGTGCCCGGTTACCTGTCATGCAAGGTCACAATGCCGCCCGTACCCGAATTCGACCGCAAGATTCGGATGTCTGGCCCCGGTTGGCTTCGGTAGATTTACGTGCATACTGAAACTCCTGAGGATTACGGACATGAGCATGACCAAGAGTAAGCCGTCTGCGACGGCGACGGAAAGCGATCCGCGCTGGACGGCCGTGTTAGCACGCGACCCGAAGGCGGAGGGTTCGTTCTTTTATGCCGTCAAGACCACCGGCGTTTACTGCCGCCCGACCTGCCCTTCGCGGCGGCCGAAGCCCGCAAATGTCGAGTTCTTCGCAAACGGCAAGGCTGCCAAAGATGCAGGCTTCCGCCCGTGTAAGCGCTGCAAGCCCGACCAGGCGGCGTTGTCGGAAATGCACGCGGCCAAAGTTGCGGCCGCATGCAGGCTGATCGAAGAGTTCGAGCAGGCGCCCGATCTCGAGACGCTTGCCAAAAACGCAGGCCTAAGCGCCTTCCATTTTCATCGCATCTTCAAGGCAGTCACGGGCCTGACGCCAAAAGGATACGCGATGGCGCACCGCACCGCACGTGTCCGCAATGAACTTGGCCGCGCGGGTTCGGTCACGGATGCGATTTACGAAGCCGGATACAACTCCAACAGCCGCTTCTACGAGAGCGCGAGCGAGGCGCTGGGAATGGCTCCGAGCACCTATCGTAAAGGCGGCGCAAACATGGAGATTCGTTTCGCCGTGGGCGAGTGCGCCCTGGGATCGATCCTGGTTGCACAAAGCGATCGCGGTGTCTGCGCGATTCTTCTGGGCGACGATCCGGATGCATTGACCCGCGATCTGCAGGATCAGTTTCCGCAGGCGAATCTGATCGGCGGAGATGCAGACTTCGAGAGACTGATCGCCAGAGTCGTGGGATTCGTCGAAGCGCCCGACCTTGGTTTCGATCTGCCGCTGGACGTGCGCGGCACGGCCTTCCAGCAGCGCGTGTGGCAGGCGCTGAGGGAGATTCCCGCCGGCGCGACTGCAAGCTATTCCGATATTGCAAAACGTATCGGCGCGCCGCGCGCAGTGCGCGCCGTCGCGACAGCCTGTGCGTCCAACATGCTGGCGGTCGCCATCCCCTGCCATCGCGTGATCAGAAACGACGGAGCGTTGTCGGGATACCGCTGGGGCGTCGAGCGCAAGCGCGAACTACTGCAACGCGAAGCTCAACTATGAGCGAAGTCGCAAGAGTCGATCCGCTTGATCCGGCCTGCCATACCGTCAGTAATTTCGCGGCTCGCATCAATGCCCGGAATTGGAACGGAATCCGCGGCGATCTCGATGCCGACGGCTTTGCTTCGGTTCCTGCACTCATGAGCGACGACGAATGCAATGCAATCGCAGAGCTTTACGAAAATGACGGTATGTTCCGCAGCCGGGTCGTCATGGCCCGGCACGGATACGGCAAGGGCGAGTACAAGTACTTCGGTTATCCGCTCCCGGAGATCGTCGGCAAACTGCGGACGCACATCTATCCACAGCTCGCGCCGATCGCGAACCGCTGGAACGACTCGATGAAGATTGACACCCGGTATCCGCGCGAGCATGCCGGTTTCGTCAAACGATGTCATGAGGCAGGCCAGTGCCGGCCGACGCCACTGATGCTCGAATACCATGCGGGCGACTACAACTGCCTGCACCAGGACCTCTACGGCGAACAGGTATTTCCGTTACAGCTCGCGATCCTGTTGTCGGAGCCAGGCGAGCATTTCACCGGCGGCGAATTCGTGCTGACCGAACAACGGCCGCGCATGCAGTCGCGGCCGCAGGTGGTGCCGCTCGGCAAGGGCGATGCTGTCATCTTTGCGGTGCACCGGCGGCCGGTAAAGGGGACTCGCGGCTTCTATCGCGTGAATATGCGCCACGGCGTGAGCCGCGTCCACACCGGGCACCGTCGCACCCTGGGCATTATTTTCCACGACGCCACCTGATCTTTCATCGACCGGGCACGACAATCTCAATAGATGGGAGAGGACGTGACGCCGCCGTCGACGACCAGGTTGTGCCCGGTGATCCAGCGCGCGGCCGGCGATGCAAGGAAAAGGCAGGCATCAGCCACATCCTCCGGCTGACCGAGGCGCCCGAGCAGCGCCTTCGCTTGCCAACGGGCGACGCCATCCGGCCATTGGTCCTCGATGCCGGGCCGCGCGATGAGTCCCGGCGAGACGGAATTCACGCGAATGCCGTACTGCCCGAACTCCAGTGCCGCCGACTTCGTGAACATGACCACGGCAGCCTTGGCGCTGTTGTAATGACTGTGATCGGGCGCAGGACGTATGGCGCCTATCGACGCGATGTTGACGATGGCGCCGCCGCCTGACGATTTCATCTGGCGTGCTGCAGCTTGAGTACAGAGCATCGTCGTGTCGACCACGGACGCGTACATTTCGCGCCACTCCTCGGCCGTCATGTCGAGCAAGGACCTGTTCGGAAACATTCCGGCGCTATTGACCAGAATGTCCAGCCTGCCGAAGCGCGCGACCGACTGGTCGATCAGTCCCTTCGCTGCAGTCGCGCCACGCAGGTCCGCCTGAACGCATGCCGCCTGGCCTCCCGCTTCGGTGACGGAGGCCTCCACGTCGGATGCGCCGTCCGCGTTGCGTCGATAATGAACGATGACGGCCGCACCCGCATCGGCAAACCGGCGTGCAATGCTCGCGCCAATGCCCTGACTGGCCCCGGTGACGATTGCAACCCTCTCCGACAAATTCAACAATGCGCCCGTTTCCGGCACTTGCACGATGGAGCCCCCTTGATGAATGAAGAAACACGCGCCGCTACGCGACCGGCA
The DNA here is from genome assembly GCA_040902105.1 of Woeseia sp. Taxonomy (GTDB): domain Bacteria; phylum Pseudomonadota; class Gammaproteobacteria; order Steroidobacterales; family Woeseiaceae; genus IDS-8. The sequence continues at coordinate 97,473 of JBBDXW010000050.1, read as the reverse complement.
GTTGCAACGAACATGGAGGATATCATTGGCGACTACGGATCGTTCTTTATCGAACTGGCGCAGCAACTCGAAGGTGTCGGCATCGACGTCACAGGATGCCCGGTCAGCCACCTGGCCTGGCGCACCGAGACGTTTCCGGAATACGAGCAGGACCGGGAGGAGATCAGGCGATTCTGCATCGCCGACGTGGAAAACGTGTGGAACGGCCGGCTTACATTACGTTCGAGAACAACCGGACCGTCAATTTCTACCGATACTCGCTGAAAGACGTTGTCGAAAAAGAGGGACGAGCATTTGTCCCCTACGCCTGAATAGTTTTTTCATAACGCCAGACCTCGAGCGGAAATATCCCTCCCTGGGTTTCCAGCCGGGAAGTCATGGTGCCGGCGCGACGCCATCCGCACTTTTCGTAGAATCTCGCGGCTCTCGCGTTTCCTATCGCGCAGGCGAGCCACGCAGTCCTGACACCAGTCTCGGAGAATCTTGTCTCTGCGTCGGCGACCAGCGCGGCCGCGATGCCGGAACCACGCGACTTTGCTGAAACGTAAAGCTGATACAGTTCGTCACCTTTTGCGATGCAGAATCCATCGGGTGCGCCGAACGAACCCACTACGCGCACATTCGGCAGGATGTCACGAAGTCTTTCCGTGAAGCTTTCCAGCGTGCGAAGCCGCCTCAACTCTGCAGGCAAAATCCCGGCATGGGCATCCTGCCAGCCGTCGTACCAGACCTGCGCCAGATGAACTATTTCCGGCTCTTCGGCGTTTCTCACATCCACTGAATCGCCTTGGGGGTAAACCGGTTGGGCCGACCTATCGTTTCCCGGGTGCTATTGACCTGATTTCGGCGGCGAAGCGTGCATGAGCCTGCGGGTCGACGGGGCGACGCTTCACTTTGGTGGTGGCCGGATCGTGCCCGAGATAGTTGTTGTCTTTCCAGTTCGTCGACGGCCTGATCGGCCTGGGCACAAACCCGCCACCGCAGTTGGGACATACATTATCCAGAATGCTGTCGACACAGGTCGCGCAGAATGTGCACTCGTAGCTGCAGATGCGAGCCTCGAGCGAATCGGGAGGCAACGGCTTGTTGCAGTTTTCGCAGGTTGGTCTGAGTTCAAGCATACATTTCCTTTTTCGTGAGATTCGACCTGTGATTCATGCCCTCGTGAAAGCACTAACGCACAGGACTACGCCCGGTCGTTCGCTACACGCTGCATAAGATTGTCCACCAATTCACGGGCCTCATGGAGCGAGCGAAGTACACGAAACGCCGCACGAACCGCGTCCTCGGCAGGCTCCCTTAGATCCGGGATCAGCAGCGACACCATGCCGGCGCGGCTGGCCGCCAGGATCCCCACATCAGAGTCCTCCAATGCGATGCAATAGCGGGGATCCACTCCAAGCCGCCGTGCCGCCTCGATGTAGATGTCCGGGGCAGGCTTCGGCTGCGTGACCTGGTCGCCGGTCACCACAACATCGAACATCACCTTGAGACCTGCCCGTGAGAAGCTGAACTCGGTAAAGGCAGCGTCGCTCGACGTTGCCAGTGCAATCGGCAAATGTTCACTCTGAACAAAGTGAAGAAATTCCTGCAGGCCGGGCTTCGTTGCGATGCCATTCTCATGGGCACGGGCCCGCCACAGCGTCGGCCACCTGCTGCGAAAGGTTTCGAGAGGAAAGTTCGCACCCAGCTGGCCTGCCAGGTCATTTTCGCAATCTTCGGTAGAGCGGCCAACGAAACGCAGGTATGAGGCGTCGTCCAGCTCGTGACCGAGTTCCGCCAATGCCTGCTGCCATGCCGTTTTGTACAGCGGCTCGGTGTCGAGCATGAGCCCGTCCATGTCGAATACCACAGCTTCGATTCGCATACAGCTTACCCGAAGTATAAAATACTTTACATTTAGTAATAAATAGTTTACATTCCTGGCCCTAATGTTGTTTCGGCAATGGAGAGCGCTGTGATGTCCGACATGTCGTTCAGGGAAAAAAGCATCTGCGGAACCCTGGTTGCGGTCAGCGTGGTGGCGGCCCTCTATTTCTGGACGGTGGTCGAGATGCTCGGCGCCGGCACCGTCAATCTCGTCGCGCTCGGCAAGCTCGCGGTCAGCCTGACGATATTTTTTATTATCGTCGAAATCGTCTTTCATGCAGTGATCGCGGCGCGGTCACCGCGGGATGCCGGGGAGAGTGAGGACGAACGCGATCGCCTGATCGACCTTAAGGGCGAGCGCGTGGGCGGTTTGCTGCTGGGCATCGGCGTCGCCTTTACCATCGGCCATATCGCTCTGAACTCGCTGATGGAATCGGTGGTGAGCCCTCATTCCGGGCTGACAGAATTACTGAGCAGCTCCCATTTCGTCACGGCCAATCTGTTGCTGTTTTCGCTGACCGTTTCCGAGATCGGCAAGTACGTCAGCCAGCTTGTTTACTACCGCCGGGGCGCCTGACTTGGGCAAGGGCAAACCGCGCATCACCAATCGCATACGGCAATTGCGGCTGGAAGCGGGCCAGATGACGCAGCAGGCCCTGGCGGAACGGGTAGGCGTGACGCGACAGACGGTTATTGCGATCGAGAACGATCGCTATTCGCCCTCACTGGAAGTCGCGTTCCGGATCGCCACGGTATTCGCAGTCGGGCTGGAGGACGTATTCAGTTATGACGCGGCAAGCGATGGCTGACTCCGCGGCGTAACGACCTGGCTCACTGCCGCGACGCACTTTCCGCTGGCGCGGCATCGGCATGTTCCTTCCGGCTGATCACAAGCGCGATCCCACCGAGAACAGCGACGGACGCCAAAACCAGGCGCAGCGTTATGGGCTCCGCCAGGAACACGATGCCACCCAACGCGGCAATGACCGGAACACTGAGTTGCACTGTCGCAGCATTAGTGGCCTTCAAAGCAGGTAACGCTGTGTACCAGATGGCGTAGCCTATTCCGGAAGCCAGTGCACCCGATGAAACCGCGTACCAGATTCCGGCACTATCCACAGAGATTTCACTTAGCATCAGCACGCTCAATGCAACAGCAACAGGAACAGCCCGCAAGAAGTTTCCTGCCGTTTCCGCAAGGGGATCGCCTGCACCTTTTCCACGTAAGGAATAGACGCCCCATGCAACCCCCGCGCCGAACATCAAGATGGAACCAGACAGTGGCGGAGCGGAGAGCCCGGGCAGAAGCAGGCCGACCAGACCTCCCATAGCGAGCACCAGACCGACAATCTGCAAAGGTCGCAGGCGCTCACCCGCCCAAAGACCATAGCCGATCATCGTTGCCTGGACCGCGCCAAAAAGTATCAGGGCACCGGATGCGGCAGGGAGGCTCACATAGGCGAAGGAAAAACCGGCTGCATAGGCAAACAACGCAAATGCGGACGTCCAGCTGCCCGCGGTGCCGGTATGAGTGCCGCGACGCACATGCACAATCAACCAAAGCATCATGGCTCCGGAAATCACTCGAATTGTCGTGAAGCTTGCTGCATCAACGCTGGTGTACTTGAGCGCCATCCGACAGAGCAGCGAATTGCCTGCAAACGCCATCATGGCAAGCACTGTCAGTGCAATCAGGCGCGTATACGACATACCGTCATTGAGCCTGTCGGGCGTCGCCGATCGGGCCGGGGCCTCTGGAATACCAGATCAATGCTGCTCCCATCACGATCATCCAAAGAGGCAGGAGACCATTGTTAATGTCCGCGATGACCTGCACCGCACCTGTAGCATTGCGAAATGCTCCGATCAGGAATAGAAACGAAAAACCGACTCCCGACCAACCAAGCCATTTCGGGAACCGAGCCTCTTCAAGCATGGACAGTCCTGAAAGCAGGAAAAAGGCCGCCAGCATCGTCTCCCCCAGAAACTCTCCAATGTAGTTGCCGATGTAGACATTCATTCCGCTGAAGACGGCGTCAAGGCTGCTCTTCGTCCCTGCGCCTGCATGCGAATAGGCTTCCGCCAAGGCCCAATGGATGCTGGGCCAGCGCATCAATCCGAGGCACATGGCCAAAGCGCCCAATGAAGCGACGACCAGCGCGAGGGTCATCCGGGCGCGACTCGACGGGCAGGCAAAGTAAGCCCCGACAGCGCCGGGCACCAAAAGCAAAGGAAGAAACGCATACACGGCCCAGACAGCTCTCATGACCGAGCCGCCCTCGCGAAGTCGTGGAAGAACGTCTGCGGCGCTGCCATCGAGAATGTCGGGGTAGCTGAAATTCGCAGCCAGGTAGCTGAAGACGAACACGAACGCCAGCGCTCCGATGATGAAACTGGCTCCGCCGGCAATGACCATTTTGCGATATTCCATCGAGCGCGTCCTTTGCGGGCTGGTGCGTCCTCTTCAAGGTCTGTCGGCGGTCGGACCTGCATCAGGATACTGCGGCAAATCGTCGCCAATTGCTGTCATACCACTTCCGGCGTGACTCATTGTGTGGAACCTGGCTTATGAATCAAGCCGAGCCGCAAGGCGGCTTCAGCCTGAATGAATTGCTATGCGTTTACACGAGACTCCATAAGTAAAAGACGTTGTTGCCCAAGCCGTGCGCAATGACAGGCAATAGCAGACTGCCACTATAGAAGCGCAACCAGCCATAGGCAATGCCGCCAAGAAGCGGAAAAACGGCCGACATAATATCGAAGGAGAGGCTGGAGTCGGAATAGCTGATGCCGTGCCAGATGCCGAAGGAGATGCCCGTGATGAGAACGACCACCCAGGGTATTTCACGCGGCGCTGGCTTGAATCTGATGAGGCCAAGCAACAACGCCGGAGCGATGCCACGATAAGCGATTTCTTCTGCCAATCCCGGCATCAATGCCTGGAAAGCAATTGTCTCTGCGTCAGGGAGTTCCGGCTTGAAGATGAAACCGATTGAGAAACTTATCAACGTCAGAATGAGCAGGGCGATGAGCGACTTGTTGAGATTTACCAGCTTCAGGGTCAGGCCTGTTGCTGTTTTGTCAATCTGAAGGGTAAAGATAACAATAAAAGAAAAAATGAGACTGAGAATCTTTCCAGCCCAGTTCCACTGGCCGGGCATTTGTCTCAAGGCAGGAACAAGCGAAGGCAAACCAGTCAGTACATCGTCGATGCCAATATATGCGGCAAACAGGATCCCGAATCCGAGCAGAAGTCGCTTATCGAGCCATTTGAAGCAAAGAAAGATAAGAAAGCAGGCTGCTGCAAAGATCGCAGTCCCAATCAAGGACTCCATCTGCGACTACTCTTGATTAAACTCATAACGCTTTGTTGAGGAGCGCGGGCAACGCAATAGACTGCTCAAACCCCGATGAAGCTTCATACATCCGGGGTAGCAACCACAGCAGGAAAGTCGTCGCTGCCGAAAACGCGGCGGCGATCGCAGAAAATTTGAGCGACGAACGAGACATTTTTGAACGCGGCTATTGCGCCGCGGACATCTCCGCCAGCCGTCGCTCGATAAACCGGCGTTCGGGCTGCTGTTTGACGAGACTCAAGGCACGCTCGTAGGCGGCTCGCGCGTCCTCCGTTCTGCCCAGCCTGCGGTTCAGATCGGCTTGCGCCGAGTGCGCGAGGTGATAGTCAGTCAGATCGCCGCGGGCGAGGATTGCGTCGATCAGCGCGAGGCCGGCCTCAGGACCTTCGAGCATCGCCACCGCGACGGCATGATTGAGCTCGACCACCGGCGACGCGCCGATCCGCATGAGCACCCGGTACAGGCCGACGATTTCCGCCCAGTCCGTCGAGGCAGCATTTGCAGCCCCGGCATGCACCGCTGTGATGGCGGCCTGTAGTGTGTATGGACCGAAGCGGCGCGACATGAGCGCCCGGGTCACCAGCGCCGATCCTTCCTCGATCTGTTCGCGGTTCCATAGCGACCTGTCCTGCTCGTCCAGCAGTATCAGCTCGCCGTCCGGCGAACAACGGGCAGCGCGGCGTGAATCGTTGAGCAACATGAGCGCCAGCAGGCCTACCGCTTCGGGCTCCGGCAATAGCGCGACAAGCAGCTTGCCCAGGCGAATCGCTTCGGCCGAAATGTCCGCACGCGTCAGCGATTCGCCGGCCGACGCGGAATAGCCCTCGTTGTACACCAGGTAGACCACGCGCAGCACGTTGTCGAGCCGGTCCGGCAGGTCGGCCTGTGACGGTACCTCGTAGGGAATGCCCGCATCGCGGATCTTGCGTTTAGCGCGCACGATCCGCTGCGCAATCGTCGAGGGCACCGTGAGGAATGCGCTTGCTATTTCCTCGGTCGTAAGGCCGCACACCTCGCGCAAGGTCAGCGCCACCTGTGCATCGGCCGGCAACGCCGGGTGGCAGCAGGTGAAAATCAGGCGCAGCCGGTCGTCCTGGACTTCGTCCACCTCAGGCTGTTCTTCATCGCCGGCATTGCCCTCCATCTGTACGGCGAGTTCTCCCTGTACCGTCCTGAAGCGGGCGCTGCGGCGGATCCGGTCGATGGCCTTGAAGCGTCCCGCGGAGATCAGCCACGCGCGCGGATTCTCGGGGACGCCGTCACGCGGCCATTGTTCCATGGCGGCGGCGAATGCATCGTGCAGGGCTTCTTCGGCGGGCTCGAAACCCCCCAGTAGCCGGATCAGGGTGGCAAGCACCGCACGCGACTCGGTCCGGTAGACGGCGTCAAGCGTTGCGCGCAGGTTTCCGGTGTCGTTCACAGGCTTTCGTCCGCCGGGACCGCAAGCCGACGTCGCCGGCGACACAATCTGGCCCCGGAGGCGCCGTACGTCACAGTGAGCGCCCGTCGAAGTGCTGCACCGTGAGAGAGTCCGGGTCGACCCCTTCCAGGCAGCGCGCATTGACCATGACAAATTCCGTTCCGGAACGGTCCTTCCCTTCGGCGTACGGGTGCATGCCGCAGTTGGAGCAGAAATTGTGCCCTATGGCATGCTTGTTGAACCTGTAGGTGCTGAGATTGTCGGTCGATGTGAGCAGGCGGAACTGTTGCCGTGGAACGGCCCACAGCAGCGCCCCTTTGCGCAAACAGATCGAACAGTTGCAGTCGATGACGTCTTGTAGCTCGCCCTCGGCCTCGAACGCCACCTGACCGCAGTGGCAGCTTCCCTTGTAGACCATTCGGCTTCCTTCTGGCTGATTGTCAGTACGGCACTTATTGTATAGCGTGGCCGGCCTGAGCTACTGACCATACTCCAGGGCGATTCGTTGCAGCCATCCTGTCGATTTCGCCTGGCACAAAACGACTATCCTTTAACCAGAGCCAAGGATCCGGAGGAAATCATGAAATATCTGTGTCTCGTCTACAGCGACGAAGCGAAGCTCCACTCCATGCCCGACAGCCCCGAGGACCGCGAATGCCACGAGTACGACCAGTCCCTCGGCGAGAGCGGGCACCGCATCGCCGCCGAAGCACTGGAATCCGTTCAGACAGCAACGACCGTGCGGGTTCGCAACGGCAATGTCTCCATCACAGACGGCCCATTCGCGGAGACCAAAGAGCAGCTGGCCGGATTTTACCTGGTTGAGTCCAGGGATCTGAATGAAGCCATCCAGTTGGCATCGAAGATTCCGGCGGCGCGCGTCGGCAGCGTTGAAGTTCGACCGGTCAGGCAACTGGACGTTTGAACGGCTCGTCCGCGTAAATCCGTCACCTTGTCGATAAGAATGCGCTGGTCGCGGCTGACCTCCGCTCCCGGCGCCCTTGCGGTCCAGGTGCGGATTCAGCGTGAGCGTGCAACCTGCCTATGATTCGCGGTGCTGCGCAATGGGCAGTCGCCAGTCGAAGCGAATCGCCATGAATCGAAGGCCGAAACAGAGCAATGCGCCCGAGAGCAACACGGGAATTTGCGGCAGCTCGAACCGGTCGCCGATGACGACCACGGCCGCGCCCGCCAACGCCGCGACCGCGTAAAGTTCGGCGCGCAATACCACCGGAACCTGCGCGACCAGCATGTCGCGGGCAATGCCGCCGCCGATACCAGAGAGCATGCCGAGCAAAATCGCGGTGATCGGCGCGAGTCCGAACGACAGCGCCTTCAGTGCGCCGGTAACCGCGAACAACGCAAGACCGGCCGCATCGAACATCTGCACGGGATGGTGCAGGCGTTCGATCAGAGAATAACGGTAGAAAGTGATCAAGCCTGCAAGGCAGGCAACAGCGAGATAACGCCAGTCGAGCAACGCTGCCGGCGGGACGGCGCCGATCAGGACATCGCGCGCAATCCCGCCTGCCGTTGCTGCGGCAAACGACAGCACCAGCACGCCAAACAGGTCGAGCCGCTGGCGGACGCCGACCGTCGCGCCGCTGATCGCGAACACGAACGTCCCGGTAAGCTCCAGCGCGACAAGAAAGGTATTCAAAATGTTCTCTCTTTGCGGAAATCGCGCGTCATTGCCGCCGGGCGATCTCGCGAGTCTCCCCGGGCCGCGTGAACAGATCGACCTCCCGCAACCCGGGCTCACGTTCGGCGGCATCCTCCGGCACGGTTACCGGAACGTGGATGCCGACTGCATGCAACGGGCGCAATCGTTCCGCGAGCACGGACATACCGCTTTCCGACAGAAAGAACCAGTAAGGCGGAAATGCCATGTCCGGCTGCCGACTGGCCCAGTAAACTTCGTCCCGCTCGAAGTGCAGGTCCCCGGTATCAGCGTCGCCAAGGTGAACCACCGTAGTTGCCTCGTTCAGTGTAATGCGCCAGGCGATGTTCTCTACGTCGGCCTGGCTTGCAGGCCAGCCCGTGTGAGGGATCCGTACGGCTTCGATCAGCAGTCCAGGAAGCTCGAACTGCCGGGGAGCATCGCCGTAATCGAGCGCGATTGCAGTTATACGCCCGAACAACGCTTTATCTCTGATATCGGTCACGTCGCGCAGTGCCGCCACCGCCTGTTTCGGTGCATAGAGGCGAATGTCGCGCCGTGCGCGCAGGAATTTCACCATTTCAATCGGTGAAAAATGATCGTCGTGATAGTGACTGACAAATACGGCATCCACGCCGTCCCACGGCGGTTCACCGGCTATCAGGGCACGGCGCATCTCTTCCGGGACAAGCCGGTACTGGCCATAACTCTCGTTGAACAGCGGATCGAACAGTACCTTGGTTTCGCCGTGCACCACCATCACGCCCTCGTTGGCGAGATAGTGAGCGCAGGCTTCGCAGTCGTGCGCATCGGCCGACCACGGCAAGGCACCTGTGCCGAGAATGGCGGCGGCAATGCTGGATGCAAGCACACGATGAATCCGCTTCGTGAAGGAGATCCGGCTCATGGGTATTTCCGCAGATCAGTCCGAACAGAGAGGAATATAGTCTCGCTCATATCCCCGGGGCTATGGTAGCGGGACCATGCGCTCAGTGCTCGCGGCTGCGCACGGACTGGTGTACCCCGTCGTAAATAATCGACCCTTCTCGCGAGCGGCTTTTCGTGGCTGGCAAGGCGCGGCGACGAGTAATAGCTAGCCCGCCGGGTCACGGATGGATTTCGATTGGTGTGCCGTCGGGCACGGCCCTCCAGATCTCCTCCATTTCGCGATTGGTGACCGAAATGCAGCCGTCTGTCCAGTCCCGTAACTTGTAGAGCGGTCCGATCCACCCGCGGCCGTTCGGCAGGCCGTGGATCATGATGTTTCCGCCGGCCGGCACATCGGCCTCCGTGGCGGCAGCGAGGTCGTTCTCGTCCGGATAGGAAACATGAATGGCACGGTAAAACTGGCTGTCGGGAATCCGATAATCGAGCGTGTACAGACCCTCCGGAGTACGGGAATCACCTTGCCATGTCTTATGGCCGAGCGGATTCGCCCCCAGCGAGATGGAATAGGTCGCAATCGCATCGTCACCGGAGTAAAGGGTCAGTCGGCGCGCGGCCTTCCATACCACGACCCGATCTGCACATTGCAGATCGCGAGCAAAGAGTCCCGGAAAGGAGCCTTCGGCGAGGTATGCGAGCACGACCAGCGCGACGCCGAGTGCAGCCAGTGCCTGCCAATTTGCAGCGCGCGAGAAAGAAACCGGGCCGGCAACAGGGAGGTGCATGGGCAGCTGTGCGGGTGATGAGTTATAGAAGCGCTGTAGGAGCCCGCCATTGCGGGCGACCTGCGCGACTATTGACGAAGGTGGTCGGTCGCCCGCGGGGCGGGCTCCTGACGGCGTCGGTGATGCTCAGAGGGTGACGATCGGCTTGAACCCGCCCCAGAACATGCGCATGCCGTCAAACGGCATCGCGTCCGGTGCCATTTTGGCGAGACGCGGATCCTTCATGACCTTCTCGTTGACCTGATCGCGATGCTTGCGCGACTTGTAGACGATCCAGGAAAACACGACGGTCTCACCTTTTTTCAGTTTGACGCTTTGCGGGAACGACGTGACTTTGCCGGGCTTCACGTCGTCGGCAACGCATTCGTGGACTTCGAGCGCTCCGTGTTCGCGCCAGATCTTCGCCGCTTTACGCGCCATGCGGCGGTAAGCGTCCAGGTTCTTTTTGGGCACAGGTAAAACATATCCATCGACGTATCCAGGCATCGCGGTTCTCCTCAGTGATTCGGGCAATAGTGTTACTGATCGGCATCACAGCGCTGCGTACCGTCCTTCTTCCCGCAGCTCCGCCTCGATCGGGCGTACCTCGATCGTGCCGAATCTCGCCGACGGCCAGTTCGAGGCGACTTGCGTCGCCTCTTCCAGGTCCCTGGCTTCGATCAGAAAAAAGCCGCCGAGCTGTTCTTTCGTCTCCGCAAACGGGCCGTCCGTGGTCAACACTTTACCGTCGCGAATGCGGACGGAGACGGCAGTCCGGGCGCTTTGCAGGGGTTCCGCCGCAAGCAGTTGTCCGCTGTCGCGCAATGCGCCGACATAGTCCAGCGTCTCGCGCCGCAGTGACGCCCATTCCACGCGGGACAGGCGATTGAGCGTGCTTTCTTCTTCGTACGCCAGGCACAGGTACTTCATTGCTTGTTCCTCAGCTGAGCGCCCATCGGCCGCCACCGGCAGGCGTATCGTCATCTGGTCGAACGGAGGGACGTCAAATCGACAACACGCTTCAGGCGTTCGTCGCCGTCCGCCTCTCCATCTCCTCCGGAGACACATCCTCGACATGAGTGGCGATGGTCCAGCGGTGACCGAACGGGTCGATGACCTGGCCGCTGCGGTCGCCGTAGAACTGGTCGGCAACCGGGCGTTCGATGCTCGCGCCTGCCTTCTCGGCGCGCTCGACGACCGCGTCCACCTCCTCCACATAGAACATCATCCCCACTGCCGGCGACTCGCCGGACCTGGGGCCGGTATAGCCCATCTCCGGATACTCGTCCGCCAGCATGAATCGTCCTTCGCCGATCTGCAGTTCGGCATGGCCAATCCGGCCGTTGTCGTCGTAGCGCATCAGTTCCGTGGCGTTAAATGCCTTCTTGTAGAAGTCGATGGCGGCAGCGGCGTCCTTGACGACGAGGTAGGGGGTGACGGCTTCGTAGCCGGCGGGAATTGCTTTGATTGCGGTTGCCATAGCGGGTCTCCTTTGTGATTAGACATCGAGTCAAGTGTAGACCCGCAACCGGAGATTGCGTTCGATTCGAGGAATTTTTCGCAGGCTCCCTGGCCGAATCAGCGAAGGGAATTTCGTTAACGTCTCTCTAACTCAAGGCCAATGAGCCAACGATGGCGCGCTGCGGAGCGGTGACCATGAAATGTATCCCGGCAAGTAGCTTGAGTGCTCCAGCGGTGTTCGCGCTCGTTTTGCTCGGCAGCAACCCCGGCTGGGCGCAAGAGAACCGCTTCGACCTTGGAGTTCGCGGCGTAGTCATCATCGGCGACGGCCAGCCGGCAAACGACATGATGGGTTACGGGGTCGTCGGTCGCTGGGAGTTCAGGGATTCCTGGCATGTCGGCCTTGCATTCGACCTGGTCGAATTCGACTACGAAACACCCAATCGCGCACTCGGCATCGAGTCGGTCGAGGTAGTCGATCCGGGCAACGAATTCTCGCGAATCAGTCTGCTGGTCGAACGGCATTACGGTCCTGCGGACAGCCCCTGGTTGTGGTTCTGGACGGCCGGGGCCGGGTTCGCGTCGATCGACGTCGGAGAGAATGCCGTGGGCACCACGCCGACTGGCGGAACCTACAACATTGCGACCACCGCCGACGACGAAGCACACTTCATGGTCGGCGGCGGTCTGCGCCGCTCGTTCGGCGAGAATTGGGCACTGGATGCCGCGCTGACGATCCAGCATCACACGACCGACTACCAGCTCGTCGACCTGGTCTCGGGAGCCACGGGCTCCATAGGTTCGCAAACCCCGTTCGGGCTGACGCTCGGGATAAGTTACGCGTTTTAGCAGGGCGGCCTGTAGCATAGGCTGCAAGTTCGCGTACTGGCATCATAGTCATGCGGAACCCCTCCGAAGTCAGGGAAATGACGCATGATCAGGATACTCGGTATTTCCGGCAGCCTGCGCGCCGGCTCATACAACACGGCCTTGCTCCGCCTGGCGGAATCGATGGCCGGCCCTGCCATGGCGCTCGATGTCGCCACGTTGCACGGCATCCCGCTTTACGATGGCGACCTGGAGCAACGCGAGGGCATTCCGGCCGCCGTGCGCGAGCTTAAAGACCGCGTACTTGCCTGCGACGGTCTGCTGCTGGTCACTCCCGAATACAACAACGGCATCCCCGGTGTGTTCAAGAACGCCATCGACTGGCTGTCGAGACCCTCGAGCGACATCCCGAAAATCTTCGGCGATCGCCCGGTCGCCGTCATCGGCGCTTCCCAGGGCGGATTCGGCACGATACTCGCGCAGAACGGCTGGTTGCCGGTGCTGCGGACGCTCCGTGCCCGGCACTGGCTGGGCGGCCGGCTGATGGTGTCGCGAGCGCAGCAGGTCTTTGACGAGACGGGTTCGATACAGGACGAAGCCCTCCGCACTCAGCTGGATAATTTCCTGCGCGGTTTCGCCCGGTTTGTCGAGCCCGGCCGGACCGAATCACATTAACGACGCACCGTGCTCGAGAGAATAAAGGCCCTCGAACAGCTTGCCCGCAGACTCGACCCGGGCGCGGCGGAGCGCGCGCGGTGGCGCGAAGCGGCAAGCGGCTACAGCGAACAATTTCTGGAACACCTTGGCGCGTTGCCGGCTTACCGGCCCGGATTCGGCGATCCCGATGGAGCGCTCTCGCGGCCTTTCGCCGAGGAGCCGGCCGACATCGAGGACTTGCTGGCGATCCTGGATAGCGAGGTCAATGCGCCGGGCATCAATCCCGCATCTCCGGGCTCGTTCGGCTACATCCCCGGCGGCGGCCTCTATGCCTCGGCGCTCGGAGATTTCCTCGCTGACGTCAGCAACCGCTACTCGGGCGTGTTCTTTGCCGCGCCAGGCGCGGTCCGACTGGAAATGCAACTCGTCAACTGGCTTTCCGGCCTGGTCGGTTACCCAGCCGGAACGGCGGGCGGCGACCTGACCTCCGGCGGCAGCATTGCGGCCTTAAGCGCTATTGTTGCTGCGCGTGAAGCGCATGACGTGAGAGCCGCGGACCTGTCGCGACGCGTCGTCTATCTGAGCGAACAATCCCACCATTCCGTGGGCAAGGCGCTGCGGCTCGCGGGCCTTGCGGAGTGCGTACATCGCACCGTCGACGTGGATGAGCGGTGGCGCATGGACGCCGATGCGCTCGCAGCGCACATCAAGGCGGATCGCAATTCCGGGCTTCTGCCCTGGCTCGTTGTCGCAACCGCAGGCACCACGGACGTCGGCGCGGTCGACCCGCTCAACAGCATTGCGGAAATTACGGCGGCTGAAGACCTGTGGTTGCATGTCGATGCTGCATACGGCGGCGCATTTCTGCTGTGCGAGCCGGGACGTCGCGCGCTCGCAGGAATCGAACGATCGGATTCGACCGTCATCGATCCGCACAAGGGATTGTTCCTGCCGTTCGGCAGCGGCGCGGTTCTGCTGCGGGATCGCGAACGCCTCGCCCGGGCAAACCGCTACCATGCCAATTACATGCAGGATGCGTTTCGCCCGGACGTCGAGTTGTCTCCGGCCGACCTGTCGCCCGAACTGAGCCGCCCGTTTCGGGGTTTGCGGCTCTGGCTGCCGCTCAAGCTGTGCGGCCTCGCGCCATTTCGCGCGGCGCTGGAAGAGAAGCTTTTGCTCGCGCGCCATTTCCATGCGCGCCTCGGTGAACTGCCCGGCTGGGAAGTCGGGCCCGAGCCTGATCTGTCGGTCGTGACCTATCGTTACGTTCCCGAACGCGGCGACGCCGACGAGTTCAATCGCCGCCTGGCCGCGGCCGTGCAGAACGACGGCAGGGTCTTCGTCTCGTCAACTCAACTTGACGGCCGCTTCACGCTGCGTCTCGCGGTGCTGCATTTCCGCACGCATCTGGTACAGGTCGAGCTGGCGCTGGAACTGCTGGAACACTTCGCGCGAGACCTCGCGGAGAGTTCGTGAATCCTTCAGCGGGAGGTCGCCCGCAATGGCGGGCTCCTACAGGGTCCTGTCACCGGCACCGGCAACCGGCGTGAATCGTGCCCTGTAGGAGCCCGCCATTGCGGGCGACCTCCGTGAAGATCCGCGTCGGCGGAGTCAGTCGGCGACGTCCGGCTCGATGAAGCACCATTTCAGGTTCGGGATTTCCGCTTTCAACGTCTGCTCCAGCCTATTGATCGTGGCAACGGCCGCGTCGATATCGACACCGGAGCGCAGTTTAATCTTTGCGGCAAGCATCGTGTCCGGACCCAACTGAATCGTAATGGTATTGAACACGCGTTCGATATCCTGCTCGCTGGCAATCACCCTTTCGATGGCTTCCTGTATTTCCGGATCCGCCGACTGCCCGACGAGAAGCGAGCGCATGCGTATGGACAGAAACACCGAGATGGTAACCAGCACGACGCCGATGCAGGCCGAGCCGATTGCGTCGAACATCACGTTGCCCGTCAAGGACGCGAGCGACACGAACACAAAGGCAAGACAAAGGCCGAGCAGCGCCGCAACGTCTTCGCCGAGCACGACCAGCAATTCCGAGCTCCGTGTGTACCTGAACCATTCACGGAACGGGCGCTCGCCCCTGATCTTCCTGATCTCCCGCAGACAACCAAGAAGCGAAAACGATTCCAGCACGATCGCAAACGCGAGTACCAGCAACGCGACCCAGATCTGCGTCAACGGTTCCGGGTGCAGGTACTTGTGTATGCCCTCATAAATCGAGAACAGGCCGCCGACGCTGAACAGCAGCATCGCAACGATAAAACTCCAGAAGTAGCTGACCTTGCCGTAGCCTAACGGGTGCTCTGCATCCGCCGGTCTGGTCGATCGGGTCAGTCCCAGGTACAGCAGCACCTGGTTGCCCGTATCCGCGTAGGAATGAATCGCTTCCGCCAGCATGCTGCCGGACCCGGTCAGCCATGCGGCCCACGACTTGGCCAGGGCGATGCCGCCATTGGCCAGAAATGCATAGAGTATGGCGCGTGCCGTCGAACTATGAGTTGACGATGCCATGACCATCCCGCGTATTGACCAATGAAATCTCCAACCGCCATTTGCCTGACCTGCGGGGATTCTACAAGGTGAGGCAACGAGGACGCCGGATTTTTTTATTCTGCAGCAGCGTCCGCGAGGGATTGAGTGACCTGATACGGGTCGCAAAGTTCAGCGAGTCCGGGTTCGTCCCGCATCCATGGATGCGAGACGTGAAACTGAAGCAGCGGGTCGCCGAGGTTTGCATTTAGTGCACTCTGACTCGGGTGTGACAACAGCTACATCATCGTTCTGAGCAACTCGAGAGTCTTCCCTCGCGCCTCGTGCAGCGTCTCCAGTTCCCTCGCGTCGGTGTTCAGGACTGCGTAAAGTGACACCGCCAGGTTCTTGCAATTCTGGTTCGCGGCGAGTGCGGCGGGAGTCGGCAAGCCCTCGCTACGAGCCTGCTCCAGTGCGGACAGGAACGTGTGAAATGCCTGCATGTCGAAATCCGGTCTTGCGATGATGGACAGTACTGCGCGAGCGAGGCGTTCGTCCTCGCCGTGAACGAGCACGTGATCGAGCCGCGTGAGTTTGTCCGTTATCGCCGTGAGGATCACGGATTGCTGGGTCTTCCCGAGATGCCGGCTGCGGCCAAGGAGCTTCAACAAATCGGCGGTGTGCGCCACCGAGTGCATCCAGCCGTTCGGTGCTTCGAAGCCCCGGGTATCGCGCTCGTCGCGCAGGTAAGCAAGCCCCGCATGCAGGAGGCGGTCGAACGAGGCTTTGTCGAGATATGGCGCCTCGTTATCGAGCGCTGCCGCCACGGACAGCATCAGCGCCGAGAAAGAGCGGCGAAAAACCGATTCCGTTCCCTGTTCGCCGATGCGGTAAGTGAGATTTACGCTCCAATCCCCAATCAATGCGGTGCGGAGTTCGGGCGGCATAATTCGTTTCACATACATCCACTGCGTGAGCAGCGAGTAGGCGATGTCATCGCGCAGTTCAGGATCGGCAGACGCAAGGTAGTCGCTTAGTTCCTGCGTGAGCGATGACAACGGCCTGTCCTCAGGAGGCGTAAAGTCATCGGCGATGACTGCCTGCCACCAGGCTTTGTCATGCGCGCCGGGGGACTGCGTTTGACTCAGGCCGGTGAGCGGCGCTGCGGCAAGAACAGCAGCGAGTACGGCGAGTTTCATATCCATGTATGTCGCATCATTCCTCAAAAGTATTCGCAGTGACCATATCGTCAGCTAGACCGGCAGTTCCAGCCGCGCCACGCAGCCCGGTGCGTCATCACGATTTTCCAGAGTCAGCGTGCCGTCATGCGCTTCGGCGATCTGCCGGCTCAGCACGAGGCCAATGCCGGTGCCGCCCGGCTTGGTGGTAAAGAGAGGAACGAACAGATTGTCAGTCCCCGACAGACCGGCGCCGGAATCCAGTACTTCCAGACGCAAGACGCCGCTGTCCAGGACCCAGCGGACGCGAACGGCTCCGTCGGAACCCGCGGCATCGACAGCGTTTTTCACCAGATTGATGATCAATTGTTCGAGTTGATCGGGATCGACTGCAATATTTGCGTCAGCCCCTTCGACAGCCACGCGCATACGCGTGTCGATGGCTGCAGCACGTTCCACCAGTTCGCGCAGCCGTACCTGCTTCCGCCGCGGCGGCGGAAGCCGGGCCAGCATGGTGTAGCCCGTCATGAAGCGTCCGAGTGCTTCCGCACGCGACGCGATGATGCCGAGACTGGTGCCCAGGTCGTCGCGCAACGAATCCACCGGAGCGCCGTCAGCCAGTCGCGTGGACAGAGTGGTCGCCATGGATTTGATCGGCGTCAGCGAATTGTTGAGCTCATGTCCCATCACTCGCACCAGTCGTTGCCAGGCTTTGCGTTCCTCCTCACGCAGCGCGCGAGAGAGATCTGAAATCACCAGCAGATAATGCGGCACGCCCGATTCGCGGAAGTTGCCAGTCCAGACGTCCCAGCGTCCGCTGCCGCCGGGAAAGCGGCGCGCGACCGTTTGCCGTCCCTCGACGTGCAGCAGGTCGTCGAGTCCCAGCTGTCCCGCGGTGGCACCGGCCGCCCTGCCGTTAACAAGGCGTTCGCCGGCGCGGTTGACCAGCATCAGGCGCTTCGAGCCATCGAACGCGAACACCGCGATGTCGATCTCCGCCAGCACCTTGCGTAATAGCGCGGTCGCTTCCCGTGCCTGGACGCGCTGCTCGCGAAGGGTCGTGGACAGTGCGTTTACTTCGCGAAACACCTCGCCCATCGCGCCTTGCTCACGCGAGCGTCGGCTGCGCATCGAGTAATCTTCCTCGCGCAAAGCCTCCAGCAGATTCGTCAGTGTGTTGAGGTGGTAGGTGAGGCGGCTCCTGACACTCAGGACAAGACCCAGCCACGCGAGCACAACGATTGTCATCAGCAGCATGGCCAGGCCGAAAGGCAAATCGCTGCCCAGAAGCAGAGCGCCCGCCAGCAGCAGCGCGGGCACACCGCCGGCCAGCGCCAGCAGCGTCAGCCGGGATTCAAAACTGAAACGCTTCATCAGCCGATTCTAAACGGTGCCGCTAAACGGTGCCGCGCTAAACGGTGCCGCGCTAAACGGCACCGTTACCCGTATTTCTCCATGCGCCGATACAGTGCGCTGCGGCTCACGCCGAGTTGCTCCGCGGCTGCCTGCACGTTACCGCCGCAGCGCTCCAGGGCGTTCCGGATCAGCAGCTCTTCCGCCTGGTCCAGGGTTAATTGTTGCAGCGGGACGCTGTCGGTCTCGGCGCGCCGCACCAGCATGAGGTCGCTCACCTGGACTTGGGCACCGCCGCCAATCAATACCGCGCGCTCGACGACGTGCGACAACTCCCGCACGTTGCCCGGCCACGCGTAACTCAGCAGCGCCTGGACGGCGTCGCGCGCGAAACCAGCGGCTTCGCGAGCGTACTTGCGCGAATATATGTCCAGGAAGCGCGCTGCCAGCAGCATGATGTCTTCCCGTCGCGCTCTCAGAGGCGGCAATTCGATTTCCACGGTGTTGAGGCGAAACAGAAGGTCATCGCGGAACGCACTGTCAGCAATCATGGCGCGCAGGTTGCCGTTGGTCGCGGAGATCACGCGCACGTCTGCGTGCCTGGTTCTGGACGAACCCACCGGTTCGTAGTCGCCGGATTCCAGGACACGCAGTAGTTTGCCCTGTTGAGTGAAAGGCATGCACGCGACTTCGTCCAGGAACAGTGTGCCGCCGTCTGCCAGCTCGAAGCGGCCGATCCGATCGCTCTTCGCATCGGTAAAAGCGCCGCGCACATGGCCGAACATTTCGGATTCGAAGATGCTGTCGGCAATCCCACCCATATTCACGCCGATGAAGGCGCCGTTGTTACGTTTTGAACGCGCATGGATCAGGCGCGCAAGTTCGCCCTTGCCGACACCTGCTTCACCGGTAAGCAGAATGTTCGCATCCGATGCGGCGACACGCCCCACGAGTTGCAACACCGGCTGCATAACGGCTGACTCCGCTATGAAATCGCCGCTACCAACGTGCAACAGCTCGTTCTCCGCCTGCAGCCGGCGAGCGGCACGCAGCGCGCGACCGAGTTCGACCTGGTTGCGCAGCACCGATAACAGGCGCTGGTTGTCCCAGGGTTTCTCGATGAAGTCGCTGGCGCCTTCGCGCATTGCCTGTACAGCAACATCGATGGTGCCCCAGGCCGTCATTACGATGACCGGAAGTTCCGGCTCGAGCTGGTGGGCCGAACGCAATAGCTCGAGCCCCTCCTGTCCGGACGTTGTGTCGCGCGTGTAGTTCAGGTCGATCAGCAATGCATCGAAGGCCGACTTGCCGAGAGAGGCAAGCACTGCCGCGGGCGACGCCGCGGTTTCGACCACGAACGGCTCGCCCTTCAACAGCAGCTTGAGCGCGTCGAGCACATCCCGCTGGTCGTCGGCGATCAGAATTCGGGAAACGCCTGGGCTGTCGTTCATGACTCCGATCCGGAACGCGATACTGGCCAGCTTAGCACGCCGCTTTAATCGGACAGCCAGCCGTCGAACAGTTGCAGCGTGCGGTTGCCGTAGGCGGCGTTGTCTTCATTGTGCGTGACCTGGATGACGGTTGTGCCTTCGGCGTTCAGTTCCTTGAGCAGCTCCATGATTATTTTGCCCTGACTGGAATGCAACGCACCGGTAGGTTCGTCGGCGAGAATCAGGTTGGGCTGCGTGATCACTGCACGTCCAACCGCAACCAGTTGCTGTTGACCGCCCGACAACTGCGACGGATAGAGATCCTTCTTACCCACGATGCTGAAGCGATCCAGAATGTCCGCAACGCGCGCCTGCCGTTCCGCGGTTTTCATATTGCGATAGGTCAGCGGAAGTTCCAGGTTCTCATACACCGTCATGTCGTCGAGCAGATGGTAGTGCTGAAATATGAAGCCGATGTGTTCGCGCGCCAGAGCCTGCCGCTTTTTATGCGGCAGCGAATGCACGGCATTTCCGGCCAGGTGATATTCGCCGCTCCAGTCGGAATCCAGCAAACCGAGAATGGACATCAGCGTGCTCTTGCCCGCGCCTGACGGTCCCATGAAGGTCACAAAGTCCCCTTCGGGCACTTCCAGCGAAATCTGTCGCAAAAGGTAGAGCCGGTTCTCGCCCTGCGGCACGGACTTTTCGACGTTTTTCGAGCGGATCAAGGTTTCCATACATTTCCTCGGGTGACATTCATTATTTCGGCGCTCGGACGCTCATTCCGAACGTAGCGCTTCGGTCGGTTCGACGCGTGTCGCTCTCCAGGCGGGAATGGCACAAGCCGCGAACGCAATAAGGGCAAGCAGCGCCACAGTAGACAGATGCACGGCGGGGTCGGCCGCACCGACTCCAAACAACACGCTCGAGAATAGCCGACCACCGACCAGAACCGCGGCGAGACCGGCAATGGCTCCAAGTCCAACCAGCAACATGCCTTGACGAACCACCATGCGGAGCACGCGCGCCTGTTTCGCCCCGAGTGCCATGCGAATAGCTATCTCGCATCGACGAGACGCAACGAAGAACGCCATGATCCCGTAAAGGCCGATTCCGGACAGCACCAGGGCCAGGGCGGCGAACAGACCGAGGACGATCGAGCCGAAGCGCGCACTCGCGGTCTGCGCATCAAGCGCGCTCCCGAGTGACTGCACGCTGGCAAGCGGCACAGAAGGATCAAGTTCAGCGACGGCCCGTTGCACGAGATCAATGCCCGCCAACCCGCTTGTTGCCGAACGCACCAGAATTTCGAACGACGCCGTCGGTGACTGTGCGTAGGAGAAATAGACATCCGGATCCTCGCCGGGACTGAAAAGGTCGCTGGTGAGATCGCGGAACCTGACATTCTCCGCGACACCAATCACCGTTGCTCGATCCTTGTCGGCGTCCGGGCCGGTCTGGATGTATTGCCCGACAGGGTCTCGTTCGGGCCAGAATCTGTCGGCGAATGCCGTGCTCACGACCACAACCTCCGGGGCATCGGCATCGTCTGACGATTCGAAGCCGCGGCCGTGGATCATTCCGATACCGAGCGTTCGAAAATATCCCGGCGTGACGCGATGTCGATAGTAGCGAACCGGCTCCCCCGACTGCCCTTCGGCTATCAGCATCGCAGCGCTGGAATTGCCACGCAACGGGGCATCCGAACCAATCGCAACGGAAGCAATACCGGGCGACGCTGCCAGTTTTTCGATGAGCTGCCCTGCGAAGCGGCTGCGTGCGTCGCCGGTATATTCGTCGCCGGTAAGATTGACGCCCGCTGCGAGCACGTTGTCCGACGTGAATCCGGGCGCGATGGCGAGTTGCTCGGTCAAACTGCGGATCATGAGCGCCGCACCGCCTATGAGTGCGACGGCGAGCGCAACTTCGACAGTCACGAGCGCACGCTGGAGCCTGGCGGTACCCGCTCTCGCGGCAGCGCCGCTGTTCGTGGCACGCAAGTCTTCCGCCAGGCCGCTCCGCGTACTGCGCAGCGCCGGAACGACTCCGGACAGGATGCCGGTAAATGCGATCACGCTTCCCGCGAACAGCAGCACCCGGCCATTGACTGGCGCATCAACATATCCGGGAAGCACGCCGAGAGGAACCAGCGCGATGAGCGAGTTAATGCCGAGGTACGCAATTGCCACGCCGACGATGCCGCCGAGACATGCCAGAACGCAAGCCTCCATCGTGAACTGCCGCAGCAACCGGCTGCGACCGGCACCGAGCGCGTAGCGCAAAGCGACTTCACCGCGTCGGCCGATGCCGCGCATGATTTGCAGGTTGATCACGTTCACACAGGCTATGAGCATCAGGAAGCTCACTGCTCCGAACACCATGAGTAACAGCGTGCTGGTCGTGCCGAGGTAGTATTCGCGCAGCGAAACGAGATCCGCGCTGCGTTCCCGATTGTTATCGGGATACTGATCCTCGAGCTGCCGCGCAGCGCTCCAGAGATCCGCCTGTGCCGCCTCCTTTGAGACGCCCTGACGGAGACGGCCGATGGAGGTCAGCCAGCGGCTGCGGCGATTGTTTGCCGCATCAGGGTCGAAGGGGAGGAGCGTTGTCCAGACCTCCGCGTCGAATGACAGCCCCCGGAATCCTTCCGCCATAACGCCGACGATAACAGCCTGCCGATCATCGAGGATCACGCTGCGGCCAAGCACATCGCGCGTACCGTCGAAGCGCCGCTGCCAGAGCCCATACGAGATTACGACAGCGGCTGTCGCGCCCGGTACGTCGTCTTCCGGCCGCAGGCTTCGTCCGAGCTGCGGCGAGACACCGAGCAGGCCAAAATAGCCGGGCGACACGGTTTCAGCTTCGAGCATCTCCGCCGCTCCCGCGCGGCTCAGGTTCAACGTTGTTTCGTTGTAGATCGACAAGCCGTCGAACGACCGGGTCATGGTCTCCCAATCCCGTACTTCCGGGTAGGAACCGTATCGAACGTCGCGATCGGGCCCGGCGACCCCGAGGACTACGACGAGTCGATCCGGGTTCGCAAACGGAAGCGAACGCAGCAACGTGGAATCGACTACGCTGAAGATCACGGTGCTCGCCGCGATTCCAAGGGCCAGGGTCGCCACTGCTACGATCGAAAAACCGGGGCTCTTCTGCAGCTTGCGCACGGTATAGCGAAGGTCGTGCCACACATTTTTCATCGCATTTGTCTCTCTATTTATACGTCGCTCATTCGTAATGAAGCGGGATCACCGGATCGACGTTGCTTCCCGGCACGGCTTCCATGGTCATCTTCTGCAGCGCGTCACCAGGATTCACGCGCGACGTTTTCCGTCTCGATCAGAACGGCCGCTTTCTTCTCGGCTTTAAGGATTCGGGTCGCATCGGGGCGGTACCGTTCACGGAGGCAACGTGCGACGAGTCATGCACCTGCATGCGTTCCTGGTCGATCAGGTCCCGCATCTGGCTGCGAATGACATCGACTTCCCGCATGATCAGTCTTGCGTGAACGATGATCTGCTTGCCTGCCGTTGTTAGTCCGATGAGGCTTTTTCCATGCCGGGTAAAGAGTCGCAAGCCAAGCTCCTCTTCGAGCAACTTGAGCTGTTTGCTTACGCCGGGTTGCGACGTGTAAAGCTGATTCGCGGCTGCCGTAACGTTCATGCCGTTATCCGCAATCGCAAGCAGGTATCTGAGCTGTAGTATTTTCAACGGGCGGCACTCTTGCTGTATTTCATACTGAATCGTCCCTGGCGATTTCCTATTCGTCGCGCAACGCGTCGACGGGATTGATCCGCGCGGCGCGCCACGACGGTATGGCGCAGGCGGAGAAAGCAATCAAGGCGAGCAGCACCACGGCGGAAAGATATACGACCGGATCGGTCGCGGTTATACCGAATAGCATCGAGCGCAGGCCGAAACCGAGCAGCACCGCCAGGATGAGGCCGAGGCCCAACCCGGCCAGTATCAGACGGCCGCCCTGGCCGAGAATCAGTTTCATGACCCGTTCGCGATCCGCGCCCAGCGCCATGCGGACGCCGATTTCGCCGGTGCGCTGCGCCACCGAGAACGCGAGCACGCCGTACAGACCGATTCCAGCAAGCAGCAGTGCAATACCGG
Organism: Woeseia sp.; assembly: GCA_040902105.1. Taxonomy (GTDB): domain Bacteria; phylum Pseudomonadota; class Gammaproteobacteria; order Steroidobacterales; family Woeseiaceae; genus IDS-8. Next base: position 74,009 of record JBBDXW010000050.1, on the reverse strand, counting down.
CAAATGCGGCGAGCAGCGTCATTGACGCGCGCTGGCGATGCAGCGAGTCGTTGATGCGCGCATGCAGCGCCTGGATATCGAAAGCCGGTAACTCGGCATCGAGGCGCTGCAAGCCGTCGCGCAACGGGTCGACCAGCGCGTTGGGGTTGCCGTCGGTGCGCAACACCAGGTAAAACTCCGCCTGGACAGTCTGGGTGAGCGGCAGATACATGACGGTCGTTGTCTCGTCTTGGTCCAGACTCAATTGCTTCACGCCCTTGACAACTCCGACAACAGTCCAGTAGTCCGGCTGGTCACCGCCGGCGCCGAATGTGATCTCCCGGCCGAGCGGATTCGAGTCTGCAAAATGTTTACGCGCGAGGTGATCGTCAATGACGACCACCTGCTGGCTCTCCGGCCGGTCGCGCGAATCAAAGCTTCTTCCCTGGAGCAAACCAATCTGCATTGCCTTGAAGTATTCGCTGCTCACCGCCACGCGGACGGACTGCTGGACCGGTGCGCCCGGATCATTCTCGCGGCCGCGGATAAAATAAGACGCGGCGTCCCCCTTTTGGCCGAAAGGCACGCCCTGTGCCATGGCGCTTGCCGTGACACCCGGCAGCGCACCGATCGTGGTTTCCAGCCGCTGCTGGAAATTGTGCACCGCCTGCGCATCCGGATAACGGGACATCGGCAATGCGATGCGCGCGCTCAGCACACCTGTTTCATTGAATCCCGGGTCCACTGACTGCAGAGCCGCGAAACTTCGCATGAGGAGTCCGGCCGACACCAGCAGCGCCACGGCCAGCGTCACCTGCGCGACCACCAGGGAACTGCGAGACATGCGAGCGCCCTTGCCACTCGACATCCCGCGGCCGCCGTCCTTCAGCACCTCGGAAGTGCGGCTGTGCAGGGCGGCTGCCACCGGAGCCAGACCGAACAGCAACCCGGCACCCAGAGCAAGCAGCAAGGTGACAAGCAGAACGTTTGCATCGATTTCTATGTCGAAAATCGACGAAGTGCTGACCATGCCGGAGGCGCGGACTATGTCAAGTGTCGCATAAGCAAGGAGAATCCCGCCGATGCAACCGACTAACGACATCAGCAGGCTTTCGGTGAGCAACTGGCGTGCGATTCGCAAGCGGGTCGCGCCTACGGCGGTGCGCACGGACAGTTCCCGTTGGCGCGACACCACACGGGTGAGGAACAGATTGGCGATGTTGGCGCATACGATCAGTAGCACAAAACTCACGCACAACTGCAATAGCAGCAGGGGGGTCTCCACTCCGTCGATACGTTCGGCGTGCAGGCTGGTGACGATCGTGGTCAGGCCTGCCTGATCCATGAAACTTCGGAAATCCGGCAAGCGATTTTTGATGCCCTGAAAGATCGCCTGCATCTGTGCCTGCGCCTGTTCTTTCGTGGCGTCGGGTGCGAGGCGCGCCAGCATGCTGGCAAACTCGTTGCCGCGCTCCTGATCGGACATCTGCTCCGGCGAAAAAGCGAACGGCAGGAAGAATTCGGTTTCCCGATCGGGGAAATCGAAGTCGGCGGGCATGATGCCGACGATGCGACGCTGCATCCCGTCGATTCGCAGATCGCTCCCGACAGCACCCGGGCTGCCGGCGAACAATTCCTGCCAAAGGGAATGCGACAGGATCACGACCTGGTCGTTGCCCGGCTGCATGTCGTCTGCGGTGAAAGTACGGCCGAGCGCCGCCCCGACCTGCAGGGTCGAAAAAAAAGTGCTCGTCGTGAGCACACCGGTGTACTGATTCGGCATGCTGCCCGTGCTTACGCCCGCACTGACGTCATACCAGAGCGCGGATTCCTCGAATGCGCGTACGCCTTCACGCCGATCCAGATAATCCGGAATCGAAGTTCCCGCCCGTTCAAACCCCATGCCCGGATAGCTGTTCGCCACGACCACCAGGCGATCGGGGTCCGCATAGGGCAGCGGTTGCAACAGCACGCCGTTGACGATGCTGAACATCGTGCTGTTGGCGCCGATGCCGATCGCGAGCGTCAGCACGACGGCGAGCGCAAAACCGGGGCGCCTGACCATCTGGCGCAGCGCGAATCTCAGATCGTTTGCGATATTCATAAGAGCCTCTTCTCTCGGTCACTCCTGGCGCAGCGCATCGACCGGCGCGATGCCGGTTGCCCGGCGGGCGGGCATGAGCGTTGCCAGCATGGCGATGCTGAATACGGCCACGGCGACGGTAACGAACGTAGCCGGGTCGGTGCCCGTAACCCCGTACAGCAGAGAACCGAGCAGCCGTGTCGCCACGAGTGCGACGGCCAGGCCCAGCGTGAGCCCGAGGACCGCGAGGCGCGCGCCCTGCCCGGCGATCAAGCCGATTACGTTGCCGCGACTCGCACCGAGTGCCATGCGAATGCCCATCTCCGACGTTCGCCGGGCGACGATATAGCTCAGCACGCCGTGGATGCCGATGACCGCCAGCGCGATAGCAACCGCCGCAAAGATTCCGAGCAGCAGCATGGTGAACCGCTGCTGTGCGACGCTCCGGCCGACCGTTTCGCGCAGCGGCTCGATACCGAACACTGCCAGTTGCGGGTCGATGTCCCGGATTGTCGATCGTACGGAAGCCGCCAGCGTTTCAGGATCGCCACCGGTGCGCACGAGCAACACCTCGCCACCGCCAACAGACGGAGTTTGCGCAAGCGGCGTATAGACCGCGATCGCCGCCTGCTCGGTCAAGCCCTGGAACTTTTCGTTCGCGACGACGCCGACGATGCGTCGTTCGCTGCCCCAGAACGCGATGAGCTGCCCTAGCGGGTCGCGGTCCGGAAATATCCGCTGCGCAGCCGCTTCGTTGAGCATCGCGACGGCCGGTGCGTCCGTGCCGTCACCGCTATCGAATGCGCGCCCGCTTTGGACGGCGAGCCCGACGGTAGAGAAGTAGCCCGACGTCACGAAGCGGTTCGATATCTCGGGCATGTCGGCCGACTCCGCCTCGCGGCCCACGATCTCGAACGAGTTCGTGAAGCCCCGGTCCATGGGATGGCTGACGGCGAGCGCAGCAGACAGGACGCCGGGCAACGCGTTGGCACGGTCCAGCAAGGCAGCATTGAAGTTGTGCATCTCCGCGAAATCCGGCCAGGTGGAAAAGTCGACGGGGTAGCGGGCTTCAGGAAGCTGGAACTCCGCTTTGAGCACGCCTTGGGCACGAAACCCGGGATCGATCTGCTGGATCTGCCAGAAACTTTTCAACAGTAAGCCGGCGCCGATCACCAGCACGACGGCGGCGGCGAGCTCCACAACGACAAGGCCGGACCGAAGCAGACTGCCGCGTGCGCCGCTGTGCCCTACCGCGCCCGATTCGGAGCGCAACGCGGCCTGGAGATCGACACGTCGTGCCTTGAGCGTCGGCACGAGACCGAAAACAGTTCCGACCAGGAGCGACGCCGCCAGCGTAACCGCAAATACCCGAGCGTCGATGCCGACCGCTTCTATCCGCGGAATGTCGCCCGGCGCAAGTGCCAGCAGAACGTCTGTGCCAACGACTGCAAGGCCGACGCCGACCGCTCCGCCCACGAGCGCGAGCAGCAGGCCTTCGACCAGGAACTGCCGGGCGAGGCGCCGTCCGTCGGCGCCCAGCGACGCGCGGATGGCCACCTCGCGGGTGCGATTCATGGACCGCGCCAGCAGCAGGTTCGCCACGTTCATGGAGGCCACGAGCAAAACGAGTCCGACGGCGGCAAGCAGCAAGAGCAATGCCGGCCGAACGTTGCTGAAGACAACGTCGATGAGCGGCTCGACGTAGACACCGCGTCCGTCATTCACGGCGTATTCCGCCTCGAGGTCCGCGGCGATCGCCGACATTTCCTGTTGTCCGGCAAGGGGGCTGGCGCCAGGCGCGAGCCGCCCGAGCACGAACATCGGATGCGTGCTGCGCGGCCATTCCTCCACACTCGCCTGCAGCGGCATCCAGATAGCGACTTCGTGACGGCCGCCGCGGTCCGCGAAACCGCGCCCGTAGTCGGCAGAGCTCAGCAGCTGCAGCATGCCGAAGTCTGCTTTAGCCGGTACAACGCCGACGATTCTGTATTCGTTGCCGTCGAGCCGTAGCGTCTGGCCGAGCACGTCCGGATCGCGAGCGTACAGACGCTCCCACAGCCCTTCGGCAATCAGTACGACGTTGCCGCCGCCCGGCCGGGTTTCCTCCATCGTAAACGTGCGTCCGAGCATCGGCGCGATGCCGGTCACGGGCAGAAACTCGTGCGTCGACGTGACCTGCGGAAGCTGCAGCGGGTCGCCGGCCGTACCTGACAAGGTAGTAGTACCCGTGCTGAATCCGGCCAGTGCTTCGAACGTTTCGCTCCGGTCCTTGTAATCGATGTAGTCCGGCAAAGACGCCGGCTCGCGCGTCGTCCCGCTGTTCCGGTCCGTCTCCCAGACGACCATCAGGCGGTCCATGTCCTGGAACGGCGCAGGCCGCAGCAGCACGCCGTCAACCACGGAGAAGATCGCGGTATTCGCGCCGATGCCGAGCGCCAGCGTGAGCACTGCCACGACCGTGAACCCGGGACTCTTCAGCAGAGTGCGCGCAGCGTAGCGTAGATCCTGCAACAAGGTTTCCATGACCGCTGCCTATTCCTCGCGCAATGCATCGTTGGGATTGACACGCGCGGCATGCCACGCAGGCACGAGGCACGCGGCGATGGCGATCACCACGAAGAACAGCGCCGCGACCAGGTAGGTCGGCAGGTCGTGCGCCGTCACGCCGACGAGGAGGCCGCCGATGCCGCGGCTCAATGCGACCGCCGCGACCGCCCCGATCGCCAGTCCGCAAGCGGCCAGTGCAATGCCGTATCGCAGAAACAGATTGAAAATGTCGCCGGCCCGGGCGCCGAAGGACATACGCACGCCGATCTCCGCGCGACGCTGCCGGACCACGTAATAAATGACCGCGTACAGGCCGATTGCGGCGATCATCAGCGCGGCCGCGCCGAAGGCGCCGATCAACTGCAGCGCAAAGCGCGTCCGCGCCATCGCGTCGACAACGTAATCGCCCATCGGCCGGACCTTCGCGAGCGGCAGGCGTGGATCCAGCGCCGCGAGTTCCCGCTTGACCAGTGGCACGATGCTCAGAGGCTCGACTTCTGTCCGCAGCACCCAGTCGTTGATGCCGCCGAACGTTCCCGCAACGCCGTTCGGAAAATAGATGGTTTCGCGGGGCACTTCGTGCAGGCTGTCCTGTGCCTGGTGCCGCACGACGCCGACAACTTCGAGGGCGGTCATGTCCTGGGTAACGCGCACCCACAGCCGTTGCCCGATCGGATTCAGCCCCGGCCACGCTTTCTGCGCCATCGTCTCATCGACCACCACGTACGGGCGTGCATTGACGTCGTCGTCGCGGGTCAGAAGCCGTCCGGCCAGCAACTCCGACTGCATGGATTCGAAGTAGCCGGGCAGCACCAGGCGATACTGCGCCTGGCCGAACTCGGAGTTCTCGTCAACGGTGTCGGCGGCGCTGTAGCGGCCGTTGAACGGCTCTCCCGCCAGCGGCAGCGGGGTCACACCCGAGACGGCGCGGACGCCGGGCAGGCCGGACAAGCGTTCCTGGAATGCGCCGTAAAAACGCGCGCGGGATTCCGGATCGGGGTAGCGCGTGAACGGCAGATTCAATTCGAACGTCAGCAGCTGCTCCGCGTTGAATCCCGGATCGACGCGGTGCAACTCGACAAAACTGCGAATCATGAGCCCGGTGCCGATGAGCAGCACGAACGACAGGGCTATTTCCCCGACGACGAGCCCGGTGCGGAGGCGATTCCCGCCCGACGAACCGGCCATGCCGCTGCGCTCCTTCAGCTGGTCCGCGACGTGCAACCGCGAACCGTGCCAGGCCGGCACGATGCCGGCAAGCAAGGTCGTCAACGCTGCGACGGCAATAGTGAAGATCAGCACGCCCGCATCGATGCCGGCCGTATCGAGCCGCGCGATGTTATCCGGCGCTGAGCGGAGGAGAAGCTTCAAGCCAACGAAGGCCAGCAGCGTGCCGGTGATCGCACCGGCCGTCGCCAGCATCCCCGCTTCCAGCAGCATCTGCCGGATCAGGCGGCCGCGACCGGCGCCCAGCGCGGAACGGACAGAGAGTTCGCGCATGCGGCCGGCGGCGCGGACGAGCAACAGGTTGGCGACGTTGGCGCAGGCGATCAGCAGCACGAATACGGCGGCGCCCATCAGGGCCCAGATCGTCCCGCGCACGTCGGCCGTCAACTCCTCCTCGAACGGCCGGACCCACTGGCGCGTGCCGGCGGCCTTGAGCGATGCGTCAAGCTGGTTCAGGCGCAGGGTAATAGCGTTGATTTCTTCCTGCGCCTGCGCCACGGTGATCCCCGCCTTCAGGCGGCCGACCATCTGCAGAAACACGTTGTTGCGCGGCGCCGAGGCGAAATCGACGCGCGTCGGCGTCCAGATGTCGATGTCGGAGGCCGCGTTCGCGGGCGCCGGCATGTAGAGACGGAAGCCACGAGGCAATACGCCGACGATCTCCACCGGGTTGCCGCCGACGTCCACGATCTCGCCGATCGCTTCCCGGTCGCCTCCGAACTCGCCCTGCCAGACCTCGTAACTGATGATTGCCGTCCGCGGCGGTACGAAGGCAGTGGCCGGAAATGTGGCTTCGGGCGGCACCTCCGATGCGTTGAATGCGCCGTCTTCTGCATTGAAACCGCGGCCCAGGATCGGCTCCACGCCCAGCACGGACAGGAAGTTCCAGGTGGCGATGCCGGCGGTCAACTGACGCGGCTCCGCGCCGTCACGCACGAACGGCTGGCCGAAAGTGAAAATGCCGGCGATATCCTCGAACAGCTGCGACTGTTCGCGGTAATCGTTGAGGTTCGAGGGCGATTCCGGAAAGTGAGTGACGTTGCGCGAAGTGAGCTCACCCCAGATCATCACGAGCCGCTCCGATTCGCGGTATGGCAGCGGGTCCAGCAGCACGCGGTTCACGACCGTGAAGATCGCCGTGGTCGCGCCGATACCGAGCGCGAGTAGCAGCACCGCGCTGGCGAAGAGCGCCGGGCTCTTCACGAGAGAGCGCAACGCCTGTTTCAGATCGAAAGCCAGATTCGTCATGACGACACCTCAACTTTTACTTGTGGCGCAGTGGTGCGGAATTCGTTCACGGTTCAGGCCTCATTCCTGCCGCAGCGCCTGCATCGACTCGACTCTTGCGGCCCGGCGCGCGGGCAGCCAGCAGGCAACCAGCGACGTTATGAAAAGGATCCCGGCGGCACCGAAAAATGCCACGGCGTCATAGTTGCCGACCCCATGCAGCATGCCTTGCAATACGCGGGCAAATCCCAGCGATGCGACGCCGCCGACCAGCAGTCCCGCAACCGCGACACGCAGTCCGCGTAGAATCACATCGCGTTGGATGCGTGCGTCGGTCGCGCCCAGAGATTTACGAATGCCGATCTCGCCGGTCGCTCGCACGACTTGCTGCGACAGCACCGCGTACAAGCCGACCAGCGCCAGCAGCAACGCGCTGATACCGAACGCCGCGATGACCGCGAACCGGAAAGCAGTGTCGCGGTACAGCCAGGCGATAAAAGATTCCAATGGATCGACCCAGTCGACCGCTGAATTCGGCGCGACACTCGCCAGCACGCGTTGCAGCGGTTCCGCGTAGCTTTCCGGATTACCCTCGACGTACACGATGGGCGACACCAGTCGTCGCGGTAGCTGACGCAGGGAAAGATACATCTCGAAGCGGTGCATCTCGTCTTCCAGCGGCCCGCCAAACTTCGCGTCGCGCGTGACACCGATGACGCGGTATTCCGCATCGTTCAGGCGAACGACCTGATTCAGGGCCTGTTCCGCACCCCCGAACTGCGCAGCAATTGAACTGCTGACGATCGCGCTGAACGGTTCGCCCGCATCTTCGCGGCCGTCGAAGCTCCTGCCGGCAAGCAAGGGCATTTCCAGCGCATCGAAGAAACGGTCACCGACGATGTAGTTGCTGACGCGCAATCCTTCCGGTTCCGCTGTCTCAATGGCGGCGTGCTGCAGCCGCCCGACGACTGCGTCGAGGATCGGCGCCGTCGGCCAGATCAGCGCAACGTCCCTCACGCCGGGTTGCGCGCGAAGTTCGCCTTCGAGCCGATCGTAAAATGCCGGCAGTGCCGCGTCGTCCGGAACGTCGGCGGCGTTGACGAACAGACCCATGCGCAATCGATCCTCCGTCGCGAAGCCCAGGTCGGTGTTACCGATTTCGAGATAAGACCGGCCGAGTAACGCCGCAGCCGTAATGAGCACCAGCGTCAACGCCAGTTCGAGGCCGACCAGCCGCGATCCCCAGCGGCTCGACGGGTTCGAACCGGCCAGTTTCGAGCTGCCCTCGCGCAGCGCCTCTGCCGCGTCCACGCGCGCGCCGAACCACGCCGGCAACGCAGCCGCTGCACAGCCCGCCGCAATCAGCAGGGCGAACGTCACCGCAAGCGTCGCGAACTCCGGACGCGGGTCGAGGTACAGCGGCACGGTGACATCCGCGATGCGCAGGAAAACGTCCAGTAACGGCGCCGCGACCAGAACGCCGGCGATTCCGCCGATGAAAGCCAGCAGAAGAGTTTCGGTCAGCACCTGGCCCAGCAATTGACGGCGGCCGGCGCCGAGCGCGCCTCGTACCGCGAATTCGTGACGGCGTTCCAGCGTTCGCGCCAGTAACAACAGCGCCACGTTGACAACGGCAATCGCCAGTAGCAGCAGTGCCGCCATGCCGAAGGCGGTACTTGCGGTCCTGAACGGCGAACGCCAGTTGGCGCCGAATGCCTCGATTCTGAAGACGTGTGCATTGGCGAAGGCGTCGTACTCACTCTCCAGCGCCGCGTTCAATGCGTCCGCTTGCGACTGCGCCTGCAAGATCTTGGAGCCCGGTGCGAGCCGGCCGACAGCGAGCATTGCGCGTGCGGAGCGATCCTCGAGCGCATCGTCGACAAGATAATTGGAGAGCGGAATCCAGAACTCGAGATCCGGCATATCGCTTTCGGTCGTGCCTGCGAACTCCGGCGGCAATATGCCGATGATCGTGTAGACCGCGTCGTCACCCTGGTTCTGGTAACTCACGCGCAGCGGCCGGCCGAGAATGTCTTCGTTGTAGTTGAATTCCCGGCCCCACGTGTCGTATGAGAGCAGCAGCACTGCGTCTCCGCGTGCATGCTCATCCGCGCCGATCATGCGCCCGATAAGGGGCTGCACGCCGAGAAGGTCGAAATAGCTCGGGGAGATCGCCTCGCCTTCGACACGCCGTCCGATTGCGCCGGTCTGATGCCAGATCAAGCGCGCGCGCGCCGCGCCTTCGAGTGCATCCAGAGAGGTGAGCCGTTCGCGCAGATCGGCGAAGTCGCGAAACGCCAGCATGTCGCGTTCCTCACTGCCCTGCTCCGAATTCCATATCCGCACAAAGCGTTCGGCGTCCGGAAACGGCGGCGCGCGAAACGTGGTCAGGTCGATCAGCGTCGCCACAGCCGCGGTCGCCGCCATGCCCAGCGCAATGCAGAAAATGACGGCAAGGCTGAGGCGGGGACTCCGGCGCAGTCCGCGCACCAGGCTTCTCAGGTTCACTCTTCGTCTCCTTTATTCATAGCGAAGCGCTTCGAGCGGCGCGATGTTCGAGGCGCGCCGCGCCGGCACGTAGCCGGCGGCGAGCACTACGGCGCCCAGCACAGCCAATGCGGTGCAAAGCACCACCGGGTCATAACCCGACAAACCGAACAGCACCGCCTCCGCCGCCCGGCCGAGCAGCACGGCTCCACCCAAGCCGGTCACGCCGCCAATAAACGCCATCCAGCCGACCTGGCGCAGCACCATGCCGCGCAACCGGTGCGGCGTCGCGCCAAGCGCCTGGCGCAAGCCGAGTTCGCGCGTGCGTTGCGCGACCGAGTACGACAGCACGCCGTACAGCCCGGTCGCTGCAAGCAACGTCGCCAGCAACGCAAAGCCGCTGGACAGCATGCCGATCAGGCGGTCCAGGAACAGCGTGTCGCGGATAACGCCGGGCAGGGTCGCGAGATCTTCGACCGGCAGGTTCGGATCCAGCGCCGGAACTACTCGCGCGATCGCGGCGAGTGCGTCCCCGGGCGCGAGCTGCGTGCGTACGTAGAAGTTCATGAAGCCGAGACTCTCGTTCTGCCCGTGCGCGAGAAAAAACTGCGGCGGCACCGCCGCCTTCACGTCACTGTATTTCGCGTCTTTGACAAGCCCGATGATTTCGATGTCGAGTTCGCCGCCCGAGCCGGTCGCCATTCGTTTGCCAACTGCATCGGTGCCGAGCCCGAATTTTCCTGCGAACGCCTCGTTGACAATCGCGACGCGCGGGCGGTCGACAAGGTCAGCGTCGCTGAAATCTCGACCGGACAGCAGCGGAATCTGCAAGGTGCGGAAGAAGCCCGGGCTGACCTCGTTGTACTGCGCGTTGGTGTCGGTATCCGGCGCCGCCTCGAAGTCCTGGACCGAGACGTTGCTGCCCCAGTTGTCGCCGGCGATGACCCGTACCATGGCCGAGCCGACGCTGACCACAGCCGGCAGCGCGGCCAGATCTTCTTCGATGCGCCGGAATAACTGCGATGAGCGTTCGGGCGCATACCCGTTCAGTACCGGTGCGATCGAAAAAGTGGCGACCGAATCGGCGCGCAGACCGAGGTCCACTTTGGCGACGTTCGCGAGGCTTTGCGTGAACAGCCCGGCCAGCACGAGCAGCACCATCGAGAAGGCGATCTGTGCGGTCACGAGCGAGCGGCGGAAGCGGGCCATGCCGCGGCCGCCGGACTGCTGCCCGGCTTGCTCTTTCAGTACCGCGACCGGCGACGTGCGCGTCGCGGCAAGCGCCGGCAACAGGCCGAACAGCAACACTGTGATCAGCGATACGCCGACTGCAAACAGGACGGCAGCACGGCTCAGGCCGATGTCGGCGCTCGCCGCTGCCTCCGCCGGCATGATGATGCCAATCACGCTGAGCGTCGCAGCGGCGACCGGCAGGCTGGCGAGGCAGCCGAGCAAGCCCAGCAGTCCCGCCTCGGTCAATAACTGCGCGATCATCTGCCAGCGGCTGGCGCCGACCGACGCGCGCACCGCCATCTCGCCGGCGCGCGCTGCGCCGCGCGCGAGCAGCAGGTTGGCGATGTTCACGCAGGCAATCACCAGCACCAGCACCGTTACACCGAGCAGCAGCGTCAGCGGCAGGCGTGCCTCGTCGGGCGCACTGCTCTGGCCCCGCGCCCCCGGCTCGAGCCGCAGCGTTTTCTCCTTGAAGAGCGCGAGCGTCTGCTCTGACATCCCGGTATTCTGCGGCGCGTCGATGTCGTTGATGATCGCGCGGTACGCGCCGTTGATCTTGCGTTCGGCCTGTTGCATCGACACGCCGCGCTTCAGGCGCGCGAACAGGTAGGCCCAATACGACTGGCGGTTCTCCGCACCGGCCGGAAAAAACGGCTCCATCAGCCAGCGCATCGTCAATGGGACGAACACCTGCGGCCGCTGGCCGATCGTGATGCCGGAAAAGCCCTCGGGTGCGACGCCGATTACCGTCAGCGGCTGACCGTTGACGGTGAGAATCTCTCCGAGAACCGCCGCGTCGCCGCCGAAGTTGTTCTGCCAGTAGTCGTAGCTCAGAACGACAACACGCCCTTCGTCGACCTTGGGTTCGTCCTGCGGGCCGATCAGGCGGCCGAGCGCCGGGACAAGCTGCAATACCGCGAAATAATTGCCATTGACGACCACACCCTCGCCGCCGATCGCCTGCGTGCCTTTGGCGGCAATGCTCGCGCCGAACGCGCGATGCGCGGCAATGCCGGTGAACACCGTCTGCTCCCGCTCGAGATCGCGCAGCATCGGGTAACTGAACACATACTCGCACTCGCCGGCGCTGCCGCACGACACCGAGCCGGATTTCGGGCCAGGCGAGCCGAGATTGACCAGACTGCCGGGGTCCGGCACCGGCAGCGGCCGAAGCAATATCTGGTGGAACAGCGAGAACATCGCCGCGTTCGCCCCGATACCGAGCGCCAGCGTGAGAACGATGATCGCCGCCAGGGCGGGCCGCATTGCCAGCTGCCGGATTGCGTATTTGAGCTTGTTCATTGCGTCATGCCTCCTGGTTCCGCCGCTGTCGCGTCCGCTTCTTCTTCATTCATTCTTCGCGCAGCACGCGCATGGGTTGTGTCCGCGCGGCGCGCCACGCCCCAGCCTGTCGCGCCGCGCGCCGGGAGCGCCGCGGATGCCGAGTTCACGCATGCGGCCGACGGCACGCACAAGCAGAAGATTCGCGATGTTCACGCACGCAATCAGCACAAAGCCGACGGCGGCCCACAACACGAGCAGGCGCTGTTTCACACCCGCGACAACGGCCTCGTGCAGCGGTTGCACGTAGACAGAAGAGTCTGCGTTGTCCTCCGGATATGCGGCGGCGAGGCGCGCACCATCCGTTGTCATGTCCGCGCTAGCCGCCTCGAGCGTTACGCCAGGCGCAAGGCGGCCGACGACGCGGAGGTAGGCATTCCCCCGACCGATCGGTTCGGATTGCAGGGGCAACCAGACGTCGCGATCCGGCAGAAAGGGAAACGTGAAATGCGCCGGCAGCACGCCGACGATCACTTCACTCATCGCGCAGCACCTCCATCGGCGCGACGCCGGCGGCGCGCCACACGGGAACCAGGTTTGCGAGAATGGCGATCGTGCTCAGCAGGATCGCGACCAGGAGAAGCTCGGTAATGGGAACGGTGTTGACTCCTGACATCGTGCCGGCAAACCCTGGAGCGAGCACCAGGGTCGACAAACTGCCCAATACGATGCCCGCAGCAGCCACCAGCGCGCCGCGACGCAGGAATCTCAAAACAACCTTGCCGCGCGTCGCACCGAGCGAATAGCGAATGCCGATTTCGCGTTGCCGGTGACGTACAGAAAATGCGGCGATGCCATACATGCCAACGATCGCAAGAAGCGTCGCGAACACCGCGCTGCCGCCGGCCACGGTGGTGATGGCGCGATCGCGCGCCGTGATATCGTCCATTCGGCCTTGCAGGGTCGACGCCTGGATCAGGCTCGAACCCGGGGCCTCGCGTACCGTGACGTCGCGGATGGCCGCAAGCGCCAGTTCCGCGGAGGATGCCTCAACGACGATTTCCAGGCCCGTAACGAACATCGATTGTGCCGGGGCGTAAACGATCGGCAACGGTTTCCCATGGAGGTCCCGCTGTTTGTGATTTGCAACCACACCGACGACTTCGGCGTTGTGCTCGCTCATGAACTCGTAGAGTGCAAGACCGAGTACGGAACGGCCGGGCCAGTAACGGTCCGCGAACGCCTGGTTCACGACGACTTGCCGGGTGTCATCCGCAACTTGCCGCGGATCGATGTCACGACCTCGCAGCATCTCGATGCCCATGGTGCGGAAGAAACCGTCACTGACCGGCAACACGTCGACATCCGGATCTTCGCCGGGGCCCGCTGAATAATCCTGCGGCTTTACATCCGCACGGAGGCCGGAGTCGTTGACCGGGGCAAACAGTACGAGTGCGGCATTCTGTACTCGACCGTCGTTGCGCAAGCCTTCGAGTATCGCGCGATAAGCCTGTTTTTCGTCATCGTTGTTATTCAGGCTGATGCGTGCAACTGCCCTGTTGGCGATGGAGAAGCCCGGATCGATAGCCATAGTTGCGCGCAATGATCCGACGAACATTGTTGCAGCCGTCAACAGGACCAGCGACACGCCGATCTGCAACGCAACGAGCATGTCCCTCATACCGACCACGCGTTGCGTGCTGTCGGTATGAGCATTCCGCAATGCGACTGTCAAAATCGTTCTCGCCAGGCGGCGCATAGGCGCCAGACTCGTCAACACGACAGTGAGAACGAGCATTGCACCGAATGCCGTCAACGTACGCGCGTTGAACAGCATACTGCCGGCATCGACGGCAATACCCAGGTCGTCGCCGGCGACGCTGATCAGCCACCGTGCAAACAGATAACCCGTAAGCGCCGCAAGCAATCCGGCCGCCGCGGCGATTGCCGCGGATTCCGCCAATGCATCCGCGGCGACGCGAAGCCGGGTCGCGCCGAGACTCATGCGCACCGCTGTCTCCGCCCGTTGCGTCTCGGCGCGGACCAGCATCAAACCGACGACGTCCGACCAGACCACGAGCAGAAGGACTCCGACCAGTCCAAGGAGGACCCATGACGTGTTGCGGGTTCCGCGTTCCCCGTCCGGGTCGACGGCAACCTCGCGCGCCGGCAGCACCAGTGTGGGCGCCAGTTTCTCTTCGTCCTCGGCACGCGCAAGTCTGCGGGTATCCAGAGCCTGTTGCGCATCCGATGCGCTGATACCGGGCGCCAATCGTGCGACGACATCGAGCCATGACACGTTCGCGCCAAACAGCATGTCGAGGGAAAATCCGCTGAGTGCCATGTTGGCGAGCGACATCGGCATCCACACATCCACCTTCGCCTCCAGCGAGACGCCGGAAAAACCGGGCGGCGCCACGCCGACCACCGTAAGGAGTTCGCCATTGATGCGAATTCCCTGGCCGATGATTTCCTCATTCGCGTTAAAGTGATTGCGCCAGACTTCCGCGCTCAGCACGGCGACCGGCGCCGCGCCGCGTACGGCATCCGGGACTTGCAGCAATCGACCCGCGAGCGGCTGAACGCGCATGAGCGCGAAGTAGTTGCCGCTGACCACCGCACCCGTCATCTCGTGCTGGCGGTCCGACGTTTCGTAGGTCACCTGCACCCAGTCCGCATAGAACGCAACAGACTCGAACGCATCCACGGTCGCGAGCTGTTGCAGGATGTTTTCCCGCGACCAGTTGTCGCGCACTGCCGATTCGTTGGTTCTGAAAATTCGCACGACGCGGTCCGCGTCCGCAACCTGCAACGGCCGGAACAGAACGGAGTCCACGATGCCATAGAGGCAGTAAGCGCTTCCAAGGCCGATACCCAGCACGAACGTGACGGACATCGCATAAATCGGCCGTCGCAGCAGGCGTTGCATTACTTGCCACATTGGAGTGCTCCGTGGCTACCGGCCAACCGGCGCGCGGATTGGCGAATCTCCATCAACATTGCTGTCATGCCTGCATCCTCATTCGTGGCGCAGCGCTTCCATCGGATTCACTGCCATCGCCCGCAAGGCGGGGTACAGGCAAGCCAGCACTCCCGCCGTCAGGAACAGGAGTGCCGTGGCCAGGTAAGTCAGTGGATCGGCAGCCGAGACGCCCACCAGCAAGCTCTGCAGAAACTGCGTCGCTGCAAGCGCCGCCAGGGTGCCGAGCACGACACCGATCGACGTCAGCCACAGTCCCTGCCGCAGCACGTTGCCGAAAATCGCCGTGCGTTTCGCGCCGAGGCTCATCTGGATGCCGATTTCGCGCGTGCGCCGGCTCACGAAATACCCAAGCACGGCGTAGATGCCCGCGCAACCCAGGACCAGCGCCAGGACCCCGAAGCCGGAGAGCGTGAGCATGACGAACCGCGGTTGCGCGGTCGCGTCCAGAACGATGTCGGCCATCATTCGTATGTCGCCGAGCGCGAGGCGGGCATCGAGCGAGTGCAGTTCATTGCGTATGCTGTTGACGAGCAATTTCGGGTCCGCTTCGGTTTGCGCCAGCAGGTGCATCGTGCGCTGCGCGCGCACCGCGTGCGGAATATAAAATCGCGGCTTGACCGCCGATGTCAGGTCGTTGTGGTGGGTATCGGCGACCACGCCGACAACACGGGTTTCAGTATTGCTCCCGACCACGACCGTTCGGCCCACGGGGTCGAGGTCGGAAAAATACTTTTCCGCAAAGGCCCGATTGATGACGATGACCGGATCCTCCGCGGTATCTGAATCTTCGATATAGCGGCCGTGCTGCAACGCTACGTTCATGGCCTGCAAATAGCCCGGCGTGACAACCTGCCATTCGCCCGCGGTCTGTTCCCCCGGCGCGGGCTGGTAGCCGTCGATTGAGACGCCCATGTCGCCGATGTCGGTGGCGAGCGGCAGAATACGCACGGCGCCGGCCGCTTCGACACCGGGCAAGGTCCCTACACGCGCCTGCAACTCGCGATAAAAGGCGGACACCGATTCGGGCGTCGGATACCGCGACGACGGGAGAGCCAGTTGCACGGTCACCAGCCGATCGCTGTCGAAGCCGGGGTCGATCGCCATCAGGTTGGACACGGTGCGGACCATCAGGCCCGCGCTCGCGACCAGCACCACGGCGAGCGCCACCTCCCCGACGATCAGCGCAAAGCGGCCGTTCACAACGGAACGGCCGGCCGGCGGTGCTGTGCCGGCCCCATATCGCGCCTCATGCGGGCCGGCACGAACTGCCTGCATTGCGGGAACCAGGCCCACAAGGAACGCGGTCAGCAGGCTCAGGCCCAATGCGAAGCCGAGCGCAACGCCGTCAATACCGATTTCCCCGAAGCGCGGCAAAGTCTCCGGCGCCACGAAGCGCAATCCGCGCAGGGCGAGCCAGGCGATGGTCACGCCGATCGCGCCCGCGACGACGGCGAGCAGTCCGGACTCCATCAGCAACTGCCGGGCGAGCGCGCCACGGTTTGCGCCCAGCGCGGTGCGAATACCGAATTCGTGCCGCCGGAACTCCCCGCGAATCAACATCAGTCCGGCGACGTTGGCAGAGGCAATCACCAGTACGACCACGACGGCCACACCGAGCCCCCAGAGTGCCGAGTGCATGTCTCCGGTGATCTGCTCGGGCAGCGACTCCGCGTGTGCGCGAAAATCCCAGGACGCCGGGTAGGTTCCATCCGCCCTCTTGCGTTCGGTAAAGGCGTCGAGTTCGGCGTTGGCCTCTGTTACGGTGGCGCCGGGCGCAAGCCGCGCGAAGGCGTAAAAGGTATGCGAGCCGCCCGCGAGTGCGAAACCCTCGCCGGGAATTGCGTCGTATTCCATCGGGTCCGCGGCCAGTGGTTGCAGCACCTCGGTCCTGCTTTCGCCGCCGTAATCCATCGGCATGCGAAAATCCGCCGGCAGGACACCGACGACACGCGTGGGACTGCCGTCGACGTCGATCGTCGCGCCGACAATTTCCGGGTCGGCGGAGAAGCGCCGCTGCCAGAGGTCGTAGCCGATGATCGCGACGCTGTCGCCTCCCGGCCGGTCTTCCTCGGCGAGGAAATTGCGTCCGATCACCGGCTGTACATCGAGCACTCGCAACAGGCTTTCGGTGATCGCCGCGCCTTGCAGGGATTCGGGCTCGTCGTCGCCGCCGGCTGTCACGGTCAGCGGGCCATAGGAAATGCCGACTTCCGCAAAAGAGTCGATGTCCGCCTGGTAGGCTTCGTATTCATCATAGGAAACCCAGGTCTCTGGAAAACCCTTCCAACTGCTCCAGATCATCACCGCTCGATCGGCCTGGCCGTACGGCAGGGGTTTCAGGATCACGCTGTTGATGACACTGAACGTCGCGATAGCGGTGCCGATGCCCAGTGCAAGAATGAAGATGACGCCCAATGCGAAACCGGGCCGCCGGATCAGGACGCGGGCGCCGTAACGGATATCCTGCAGCGACTTTTCCAAACGGTTTGCCGCTGTCATTCGGAACTCCTGTGTCACTCGTGCCGCAACACGATCGTCGGGTCCACGCGCGTCGCATGCCGCGTCGGCATCCAGGCCGCGAACATCGCCACCGCGCCAAGGACCAGCGGGACGGCGACAAAGGTCGCTGCATCGAGCGGCGCCACGCCGTAGAGCAATCCGGAGAGTGCGCGCGTGAGCGTCGCCGCGATCACGAGGCCGACGCCGATGCCGGCCGCGGTGAGGATCAGGCTACTGCGCAAGACCAACCCGGCGACCTGGCGCGGCCGGGCACCGAGTGCAAGGCGAATCCCCATCTCCCGCTTGCGGCGGCCAACCAGGTAAGCCATCACTCCGTACACGCCAACCGCGCCGAGCACCAGCGCGACCGCCGCGAAAGTCCCCAACAACAACATCATCAGCCGCGGGCGTGCCACCGATGCCGAGACGACCTGATCCATGGTGCGAAAATCGGCGAGCGGCAGCGCCGCATCGAGCTCACGCACTTCCCGCCGCACGATCCCGGCGATCGCGGCCGGCTCGACCCGCGTACGGATCGCGAGTGTCAAACCGCGCACGGGACCGCCGTCGTCCCAGAACCTGAATTGCGCATGAGGCAGGTACATCTGGGAGCGCGGTGGTTCGTCGAATGCGGCGTGCCGCACGTCGCGCGCAATACCGACGATCGTGACCCAGCCGGGGGCGGCGCCGCCGCCCAGGAGGAAGCGGCGACCGATCGGATCCTCGCCGGGCCAGTACCGTGCCGCTGCCGTTTCATTGATCACTACCACGCCGGGGGCGCGCACGTCGTCCGTGTCCTCGATGCCGCGCCCGCGCACCAGCGCGATTTTCAGGGCATCGAAATACCCCGGCGTGACGGTCTGCCAATCGGCGGCAGGCGATACATCGCCCTGGGCCTCCTCGTGGCCTTCGATGTCGAAGTTCAGATCGCCTAAACGGGTCGCGAGCGGCAGGTTGGAGACCGAGCCGGCCACGGCGACGCCCGGTAACGCGCCGATACGATCGAGCAGCTGGCGGTAGAAGAGCGTCACTTCCGGCGCACCCGGGTAGCTCGCGGCCGGCAGGTCGAGTTCTGTCGTCAGCACGTGCTCCACGCGGTAACCCGGATCCACGCCGCGCAACTCGACATAACTGCGCGTCAAAAGTCCCGCCACGATAAGCAGCACGACGGCAAAAGCAATTTCGGCCACGACCAGTCCCGCACGGAGCCGCTGCCGGCTGCCGGTAGTCCGCCCGCCGCCTTCGTGCAGCGCGGCCGCGGGGCGTGCGCCACTCGCCTGGAACGCCGGAACCAGGCCGAGCAGAATCCCGGCCAGGCCGATCGTTGCGGCGGTAAACGCCAGCACGCGCAGATCGATAGCCACGGAATCGATCCGCGGCAGGTCCGGCGGCTGCAGCGCGACCAGCATCTTCGTGCCGCCGATGGCCAGCAGCACTCCGAGCGCCCCGCCGGCCGTCGCGAGCAGCACGCTTTCGACAATGAGCTGACGGAAAATGCGCTTGCGGCCCGCACCGAGCGCGGTGCGCAACGCAAACTCGCCCTGGCGCGCTTCCGCCCGCGCGAGGAGCAGGTTCGCCACGTTCGCGCAGGCAACCAGAAGCACGAGGCCGACCGCTGAAAGCAGCACGAACAACGCCGGGCGCACCGGTCCGACGACATCGTCCACGAGCGGGAGCACCGTCGCCGTGAACCGCATGTCCGCCGGGTAGTCGTCGGGATAACGCTCGACCATGCGCGCTGCCAGCGTCTGTACCGCTGCCGCTGCGCGATCGACGGTCACGTTCGGTGCCAGTCGCGCGATGCCGGAGAGGAAATGACTGCCGCGATTTGGCACGGTGGCCTCGTCCATCCCCAAGGGGAGGTAAACCTCCGTCGCCTCGTTCGCCGTGTAATCCTCCGGCAAGCGGAAGTCGGCCGAGAGTACGCCGACGACCATTCTTGTACGGCCGTCCAGCACGACCTGCCGTCCGATTACGTCGTCGGAACTTCCAAAACGCCGTTGCCAGAGATCCCGGCTCAGAATCGCAACGTCGTGGCCGGGCAATTCCTCATCGGCCGTGAAGCCCCGGCCGAGCAAGAAACCGGCGCCGAGCGCCGGCAGCAGTCCGGACGATACGAATGCGCCGCGCAGGCGCTCCGGCCGATCGTCACCCGTGATGCTCGTCGATGAGAACGCGTAAACGCCCATCGCGGAGAAGGTATTCAGCTGGTCGCGGTAGTCGAAGTACTCGGCCGGCGAGATGGAGGCATCCGGCTCACTCGCCCAGCTCGTTTGCAGCCGGACGATACGCTCGGGATCGGTGTAATCGAGAGGCTGCAGCACAATTCTGTCCACGACCGAGAAGATCGCGGTATTGGCGCCGATGCCCAGCGCCAGGGTGATGAGCGCAACGGCCGTGAAACCGGGGCTTTTTCGCAGCATGCGAAGGGAGTAGCGGACGTCGTGGCTCAACATAGGTTACTCATAACGCAGCGCCTCCATCGGATGAACGCGCATGGCGCGCAACGCCGGGACCAGCGATGCAATGAACGCCACAACGAACAACGTCAGCGCAACGACGGACAAAGTGAACGGGTCGAACGGCGACACGCCGTGCAGCATGGTCGCCAGCAGCCGCGCGAATCCGACCGCGCCGAGCAGTCCGATGCCGAGCCCGACGCCGAGCTGCAACAGGCCCTGCCCGACGACCATGTTCAGAATGCGACCGTCGAGCGCGCCGAGCGCGCGGCGCATGCCGATCTCGCGGGTACGCTGGCTGACCGAATACGCGAGCACGCCATAGATGCCGGCGGCCGAGAGAACGACTGCAATAAACGCGAAAATCCCGAACAATAGGGAAACGATTCGCGACGTGAAATTGCCCGCCCAGATCCAGTTGTCCAGCGTCCGCACCCAGTAAACGGGAATGTCCCTGTCGATTTCCCGCACGGTTTCGCGCAAGGCTTGCGAAAACGCAAGCGGGCTGCCGCGCGTGTGCACGGCGACGGTCAGGAAGCGTTGTGGGGCCTGTACCAGCGGCACGAATACGGACGGATAGTACGGATCGTCCAGTTCGTCCATCAGCACCTCTTCGCTGATGCCGACAATCGTATGCCAGCGGGAGTCTTCGCTGTCGGGGTTGCCGATCATGATCTGTTGACCGATCGGATCCGTATCCGGGAAAACTTCCTGTGCAAACCCCTGGGCGATGACGACCACCGGCTCGCTTGCGGCATTTTCGCGCGCGTCGAACCAGCGCCCGCGCAATAGCTCGAGTCCGAGCACGTCGGCGTAGTTGTTCATGACGCCGGCGTAATTCGCCCACGGCAGTTGCCCCGATTCCGGCACCTCCATCGCCCGGGTACGGTAAGGCATGATCCAGGCATCGATACCGGGGTAGGAGTACGCGACGGTGGCACCCAGCGCCTCTGGTCTGGCATTCAGGCGTTCGTTCAGTTGCTCGAAGAACCGATACTGGGACGCTGCGTCCGGGTACTTCGGTTCAGGCAGGCCGATGCGGCCCGTCAGCAGGTTCGTATTCTCGATGCCGAGCGGCTGGGCGTTCAGGTTGACGACGCTGCGGATCATCAATCCTGAACAGACGAGCAGGATGCAGGACAGCGCGATTTCCGCGGTAACGAGCGTGCGGCTCAACTTCGATGCGGATGTGCCGCTGCCTTTGGAGCCTTCTTTCAGATAGTCGTTGACGTCCGTTTTCGTCGCGCGCAAGGCCGGCGCGAGACCGGCGATGACGCCGGCGGCGATGGCCGCAGACACAGCGAACAGGAACGCTCGCCAATCGAGGGCGAAACCGATCCAGAACGGTTCCTGGATATCGGCGGCGACGAATGCGCGATGGGTGAGATCGAGTCCCGCGTCGGCAATAAACCAGGCAATGACCGCGCCAGCCGATGCCAGAACGATGCTTTCGGTCAGGACGTGCACGAGGATGCGCCAGCGGCTGGCACCGAGCGCGGCGCGCAACGCAATGTCTTTCTGCCGCGCCGCCGTGCGGGCGAGGATCAGGTTGGCGACGTTGGCGCAGGCGATGAGGAGCACGAACAGCACGGCGACAAACATCGTGGAAATAATGGATCGCGCTTCCTCGGCAATGTATTCGTGCTGGAACGGCTTGATCACTGATGTGACATTTTCGTTCTCTTTGTATTGCTTCGCCAGCGCTGCGGCAATATTCGCGAACTCGGCGCGCGCCTGATCCAGCGTCACGCCGGATTTCAGACGGCCAAGCCCTTCCAGCGTAAGGCCTTCGCCGCGTGGAAACTTCGTCAGGTCAATCTGCAACGGCAGCCATACTTCCTGAATGAGCGGAAAGCGAAATCCTTCCGGCATGACGCCGACAACCGTCGTAGCCACGCCGTTGACGCGAATCGTCTCGCCGACAATGGCCGGATCGCCGTTATAACGATTCAGCCAGACGTCATACCCCAGCACTATGACCGGTTGTGCCCCCGGCTCCGCGTCCGCGGGCGACAGGGTGCGGCCGAGGTGCGCCTTGACCTGCACGATATCGAACGCGGACGGCGAAATGAACGAGCCTTCGAAACGCTCCGCCAACTCGCCATCGGAGAGATTCACGGTGGCGGCGTAGAATGCCGCCAGGTCCTCGAAGCTCGTCTGCTCGCGGCGCCAATCTACGAAGTCGTGCTGCGAGATTTCCATGCTGTCGAAGCCTTGCAGCAGATTCGCAGCCTCGAGATGCATGATGCGCTCCGCGTGCGGAAACGGCAGCGGCGTGAGCATGTACGACTTCACGACCGTGAACATGTACAAGGTAGCGCCGAGGCCCAGCCCCAGAATTGCCACCGCCAGCGCGGTGAACGCGAGGCTGTGCCGCAGCTGGCTCAGGGCCTGGCGGATTTCATGAAATATTGCCTGCATGCCTGATCTCCCCTTCCAGCGGCTCAGATTCCGTTCGCCTTGTTGTACTCACTCATAACGCAATGCTTCCATCGGATCGATCCGCGCAGCGCGCCGCGCCGGAAGCCAACAGGCGGCGAGCGCAATCCCCGCCAGCAACACGGAGCCTGCAACCACGACAAGCGGGTCGATCCGTTCCACTTCGAACAGCAGAGACTCGAGGCTGCGGGTCAGGAACTGCGCGAGGACGACGCCGGCCAGCATGCCGACCAGCGCCGAGCCGAAGCCGCGTCGTACGACCATCCCGAGGATTCGTCGAGCGTCCGCGCCGAGCGCCAGGCGGATGCCGATTTCCCTGTACTGGCGAGATACGTAGTAAGCCAGCACGCCGAACACGCCGACCGCCGACAGCAACACGGCCGACAAGGCAAAGCCTGCGATCACCACGGCCCAGTGACGCTGGTCGCTCAGGGAATTGCGCAGACGGCTTTCCAACGGGGTGACGTCGGCCGGCACCAGCAACGGATCCAGACGCCGCAGCGTCGTCCACAGCGTCTCGACCAACGCCAGCGGTTCCGGACCGGTACGCAGATACAGGTAGATCGGGTTGTTCTCCCACCCCTGGCTTATCGGTGCATAAACGCTTTCACCCGGATTCCCGAGTCCATCGAACTTCACGTCGCTGACGACACCCACCACGGTGACGGGCTCAGCCGTGTCGCCGCCTTCGAACAGCTGCTTACCGACCGCGGATTCGCCGGGGAAATAACGTTTCGCCCACGTCTCGCTGACCAGCACGGCCGGCAATGAATCCGGCGTGTCGCGCGCATCGAACCCGCGCCCGTCCACCAGGCGTACGCCGAGCGACTCGAAGAAACCCGGCGTCACGGCGGTCCAGGGGGACATCGGCTGACTGCCCTGCGCCGCCGGGCGGCCGACCAGGTCGAAATTGTTGAACGTGCCGGGATTGTCGGGCGGCACGCCGGTCGCCAGGCCTGCGGCAGCCACGCCTGGCATGTTCCGAAGCTCCGGCAATGCCCGTTCCCAGAACCGCAGGCGAGCCGCGACATCAGGATGGTTCGTCTCCAGCAAACGAAGGTGCGCGGTCAGTACGTGATCGGCTTCGAATCCGGGATCGACCCGCTGCAACTGGATCAGGCTGTTGACGAGCAGTCCGGCGGCGATCAGCAAGGGCAACGCGAAGGCAAACTCAAGTGCCACCAATGCGTTGCGGACCCATTGTTGCCCTTTGCCCGCGCTTGCATTCTGCGTCTTGTGCAACAGCCGGCTGCCGTTGCCTGCACCGCCGAACAGGAGCGGGATGGTGCCGAAGACGATGCCGCTTGCCAGGCCGGTGATCCCCGCGAACGCCAGCACTTCACGGTCGATCGCCACTTCAGCCAGTCGCGGTAACTCGGGACCCAGCGCGCGGTACAACTCGAGCAACAGCGCCGCCAGACCGATCCCGGCCGCCGCGCCCGACAGGCAAAGGAGCAGGCTCTCGATAATGGAGAGGCGCGCAAGCCGTTGCCGGCTGGCGCCCAGAGCGGCGCGCACGGCAAGCGCCTGCGACCGTTCCGATGCGCGCATCAGCACCAGGTTCGCGATATTTGCCAGCGCAATCAGCAGCACCACCAGCACCGCGCCGAACGCGATCCACAGGAAATCGCCGGCATCGCCGACAATCGCGGAGCGCAGGGATCGGAGCGTCAGGCTCGCTGTCTCGTCCGGGAAGCCCGTTTGCCAGAGCGGGAAGACGCGCCGGCTGATCACGGACAGGTCGTCCGCCGCGCGCGCCACGTCCACGCCGGGCTTCAGGCGCGCCACCGTATTCAGGAGAAACGGCCCGCGCCGGCTCGGCTCGGCGAGCTGCATCGCGGGCCACAGGTCCGCGCGCATACCGGGCAGCTCATCGACCCCGGGCGGCAAGATGCCGACGACCGTGTAGGCGATGCCGTCGAGGTTGATGGTTTCGCCGACGACATCCGTCCGTTCGCCGAACTGGCGCTCGGCGAACGCATGGCCCAGCACCACGACCGGCGCCGCGCCCGGCCGGTCTTCGCCGGGACGAAATCCGCGACCGCGGGCCGGAGTTACGGCCATCACGGAAAAGAAATCCGCGGTGACCCGACGAGCGCTGACCCATTGCGGCTGTGCGCCGCCGGTGAGGATCAGATCTGCAGGCTGCATCGCGGCGATCGCTTCGAAACTGGTGTTCTGGGCCGCGATCCCCTGAAAATCGACAACCGAGGTGTTCCACTCGCCCTCTGCGTTGTGGTTCCGGATCAACATCACCCGATCGGCATCCGGATACGGCAACGGCGTGAGCAGCACCGTATTGATCAGCGCAAAAACCGCCGCGGCTGCTCCGATGGCGAGTGCCAGCGTGACAACAACGCCGGCACTGTAAGCCGGACTTGCGGCAAGGCGGCGCGCGGATTGACGAATCTCAAAGAGCACCAATGAGAATGTAGAGATCACGTGCCGGCGCTCATTCATAACGCAACGCGGCGACCGGGCTGATGCGTGTCGCACGCCACGCCGGCAGGCCGCAGGCCGCGATACCGACGGCAACCAGCAGCAGCGCCACCAGGCCGTAGGTCAGCGGGTCGAACATCGAAATTCCGAACAGAAGTGAACCGAGGAAGCGCGTCAGCGCGAGCGCCGCCAGCACGCCGGTTACCAGCCCCGCGCCGATCAACCAGGCGCCTTGTCCCAGCACGAGCGCAAGCACGTTCCCGGTTTCGGCACCGAGCGCCATGCGCACGCCGATCTCCGAGGTGCGCTGGCCGACGGAATAGGACAACACCCCGTAAATGCCGACGACCGCGAGCAGCACCGCCACCACCGAGAACATCGACAACAGCATCGTCGGCGCGCGCTGTTCGCCGAGCGAGCGCGCGATGCGCTCGTCCATGGTCATCATGCCGAACACCGGCTGTTCCGGATCGGCAACCAGCACCGCCTCGCGGATCTGCCGGCCGGCGGTCGCCGGCGGCAAGGATGTGCGTACCACCACGGAAGCCCGGCCGGGGACAGACTGTCGGGAAAAATAAAAGTACGTTTCCTTGCTTGTCGTTTCGTTCAGCCGGTCATGCTTGATCGTACCGACCACGCCGACGATGGTCGCCCATACGGAATCGCCGTTCTCATCCTCGTCGCTGCTGATGCGCCGGCCAAGAGCATTCCCGTCACGGAAATATTTCCTGACAAGCAATTCGTCGACGATGACGGCTTGAGGCGAATCGACTCCGTCGACGGCTGCGTCGAACGCACGCCCTTGCAGCAGGGGAATACCCATGGCCTGAAAGTAATCCTCGCTGACGACGCGCCGGTGCCCATGCGGCTGGCTTTCGCCCGATGCCTGCGTGTAACCCTCGACGTTGTAACTGGCTTGCCCGCCGTCGTAGTTGAACGGCAGCACGTCCGTCAATGCAACCTGAGTCATTCCGGGCTGCTGGCGAATGTTTGCCAGCATGCCGTCCAGAAAGCCGAGCCGCTGTTCGCTGTCCTCGTAATTGCGGCCTGTGAGCTCGAGTTGCACCGCGACCACCCCCTCGGGATCGAAACCGGGCGACTCTTCCTGCAGATTCTGGAAACTGCGCAACAGCAATCCGGCTCCGACCAGCAGCGTCACGGCGAGCGCTACCTGGAAGGACACCAGAACGCCTCGCGCCGTAAGCGAACCGCGACTGGCCGTCTGTCCGCCGCCTTCCCGTATTACCCGCTGCATGTCCATGCGCCAGGCGGCAAAAACGGAAATGAGACTGAACGCAACACCCGCCGCGACCGACACCAGGAACGCAAACAGCAGGACGTAAGGATCGATGACGACATCGAAGTTCTGCGAGCTGCGGTCGATACCGAACACTTCGATGAGCTGGATGATGATGAACGACAGAATGAGCCCCAGCACGCCGCCGGCCAGCCCGAGAAGAACACCCTCGAGCACGAGCTGACGCGCGACGCGTCTGCGTTCCGCGCCGACCGCCGAGCGCACTGCGAGTTCGCGCGCGCGGCCGAGCACGCGCGCGAGCATGAGATTCGCCACATTCGCGCAGGCAATCAGCAGCACGAATACGACCACTCCTTGCAAAACCAGCAAGGTTGTCTGGACATCACCAACCAGGTAATCGCGCCAGGACTGCGCGCGCCCGGTGAAGCCGCTGCGCTCGAGAAAGTCGACGTAGCCCGCGGCGCGCTCGGATATGCCGACGAATCGATCCTTGTTCGACTGCACGATCGAATCCATTTGCGCGTCCAGTTGCGCAACCGTGGAGCCCGGAGCAAGCCGGCCGATGCTCATCGAAAATTCATTGCCCCGCGATTCGTCGGACATCTGTTCCGTCGTGAACGCGAACGGCACGTAGAGCTCGATGTCACGATTCGGAAACGAGAATCCTTCCGGCATCACGCCGACGACCCGGTACTGCTCGCCATTCAGCCGGATATCGCTGCCTGCGATGTTGCGGTCGCCGTTGAAGCGGTTCTGCCACAGCTCGTAGGTGAGAAGGACGACTTTCTCGTTGCCCGGAATCGCTTCGTCCGCGGTGAAGGCACGGCCTATTACAGGCGGAACCTGCAAGGTGGAGAACAGCGACGGCGTCGCCACCAGGCCGGTCAGGCGCTCGGGCGTACCGCTCACCGCGAGATTGAACGAGTTCCAGGTAAAAAGCCCCGTGTCGGCGAGCGCCGCGGCCTGTTCGCGTCGATCGATGAAATCGGGGATGGAGACGCCCGCGTTCTCGAGTCCGTTGCCCGGATAGGTGTTGTGTACTTCGACCAGCCGTTCGCCATCCGGATACGGCAGGGGCTTCAGCATGAACGCATTGATCACGCTGAATATCGCCGTATTCGCGCCGATGCCGAGCGCGAGCGTCAGCACGGCGGCGATCACGAAGCCGGGCCTGGCGCGAAGCGCGCGAAACGCGAAACGAAAATCATCGAGAATACCGCTCATTCTTTCTTACCCCCACTTTCTGCCGCCTTGTAGGAGCCCGCCATTGCGGGCGACCATCTTGGTCAATGACCGTGGCAGTCGCCCGCAATGGCGGGCTCCTACAGTCAGTTCACCCCAGCCCGCATGTCCTCGCTGGCGCGTAGTTCCTCCAGTGTCTCCTCGTCGACCACCTGGCCGTCGAACATTGCAATGCGGCGCTTCGCGCATTCCGCGAAGCGCGGATCGTGCGTCACCATGCAGATGGTGGCGCCGTCGGCGTGCAGTTCGTCCAGCAGTTTCATCACCGCGTCGCCGTTCTTCGAATCGAGGTTGCCCGTCGGCTCGTCGGCGAGCAGGATCGACGGCTGTCCCACCAGCGCGCGCGCCACTGCCACTCGCTGCTGCTGGCCGCCGGAGAGCTGTGCCGGGTAGTGCTTTACCCGATGCGACATGCCGACCCGCTCGAGCGATGCCATCACTCGCTCCTTGCGTTCGGCGCGCGCCATGCCGTCGCGGTAGGTCAGCGGCAACTCAACGTTCTCGAATACCGTGAGATCGCCGATCAGATTGAAGGCCTGGAAGATGAAGCCGATTTCCTTGTTGCGGATACGCGCGCGTGCGCCGGCGTTGATGTCCTCGACCGGCGTGCCGTTCAGCGTGTAGCGCCCGTCGCTCGGCGTATCCAGCAACCCGAGAATACTGAGCAAGGTGGACTTGCCGCATCCTGACGGCCCCATGATCGCGACGTATTCGCCGCTCATGATCTCGGCGTGCACGCCGGCCAGAGCATGCGTTTCCACCTCATCGGTATAGAAGATCTTTTTGACGTCCGTCAGGTGGATCAGCGCCCGCTCAGTGTCGTTCATTCTTTTTTCCCCTTATCTATGTCAGTTCAGTTCGATGCGATCGTGATCGTCCCATTGCGAGGTATCGGACAGCACCACGCGTTCGCCTTCGCTCAGGCCTTCCAGAATCTGCACACGGTTGACCGAAACCTTGCCGAGCGTCACCGGCACGCGTACGGCCATCCCGGATTCCGCATTCAGGCGGAACAGCCGCAAGGTCGAGCCCGGCTGGCCGTAGGCGGGACGGCCGACGTGCAGCACGTTTTCCAGGCGCTCGATAAGAATGGTTCCATCCACCGACAGGTCCGGACGCGCTCCGGGCGGCAACTCGCCGACGATTTCGACGTCCACCTGCACAGTGCCGCTGGTGACGGCCGGGTCGATACGCGTCACGCGTCCTTCGACAGTGCCGTTGCGCGTGTCGATCTCGACGACCTGGCTTACGCGGATGTCTTTCGCCTGCGTCTCGGCAATGCGCAGTTCGGCCATGAGTTCATCCGGACGGGCAACGCGCGCGATATTCGCTCCCGGCACAACTCGCTGGCCGGCCTCGACTTCCAGTGCCTGCAATACTCCTTCGATGCCGGCGCGGACCTGAAGGTTTGCAAACAGTCCTTCGCGCATTGCAAGGTTCTGCTCCTGTTGTTCTATCCGGGCGCGCGCCGCTCGCAGGCGGGCGTCCAGCGAGTCCTGCAGGTACTTGATGCGCTCGCGCTCGACGTCGAGGCGCACCTTCAATTGTTCGGCGGCCAGTTCCACCCGGCGATAGTCAACGGCGGGAATAATGCCTTGCGCCGCGACCTGGGCCCGCGCCTCCGCCTCCATTCGGGTACCTTCGTATTCCGCGTTGGCGGCGGCGATCACGGCGCGCTGGTTCAGCACTTCCGATCGCAACTGCACCTCGAGCGCGGCGTAGTCGGCTTCGGCGGCGGTGACTTCGGCACGGACTTCGAAGACCTGTTGCTCCAGTTCCGGGTTGCTCATTTCGACCAGCACCGTGTCGGCGGTGACCGAGGCGCCCGGCTTGACCACCACCCGGTCCACGCGCGCTTCGCTGGCCGCCGCTATCCAGCGAATCTCGCTCGGCACCAGCACGCCCGGGCCGCGCACCTGCAGCAGCATCTCGCCGCGCTCGACGGTGTCGATATAGAGCGCAGCACGCTCGACCGACGGCGCAGCCGGTTCCAGCGTGGCGAGAAAAATGCCGAGCGCCAGCACGCCCGTGGCCGCGGCCGCCGAATAGCTCCAGCGGCGGCGCTTGCGCTTTTGTTTCAGGTCGTCCCGGACGAAGTCCATTCAGTTTGTACCGCGCGTCGCTTGCATGATCCACGCGGTGCAATGCACGGAGCGTGCCAGATCGGGATACAGCAATTGCGGGCATCAGCGGGGCGTTTGGAACTGCAAAGTGTCCGAAAATGGAACGCAGTGATCGAAAACGGGACGCACCGAACCTGGGTTATCAGCAGGTTGCCTTTGTTGGAGCCCGTGAAAACGGGCGAATAAACGACGCCGGGATCGCCCGCTCTCGCGGGCTCCAACAGCCTATCCCACGCGCATTTGACGTTAAGTAAGTGCCATTCGAGCCGTTTTCGCTACGGGGCGGGAGACGTCAGCGTCCAGTAGACGTTGTAATGCCTGTAATGAAGCTCAGCGAAGGGACGCAGAGTCACTGTCTCGTGCTTGTTCGTAATCATACCGTCGGTCAGGAAAGCCAGGCGCTCTCCCGATGCGCGATGCAACGTTTCCGCTATCGTTGCGCCGTCGCCGGACAATGTCGGCACTTCGGCCGACTGGGCTTCGAAATTGGCGCTCTGGTCGGCGGCGTACGGAAACGTTACGGTTCGCGATACCGCGCCCAGGTCGCCTGCGAGCACAACGGGACCATACAAGAACGCAATTTTGTCCGCCGCACCTCGTAATGCCTCCGTGCGCGGAGCCATTGGTATCGTGACCACAAGCCGGTCGCCCGGTTCCCAGGTGCGTTCGATCGACGCGTAGCTGCCGGGCTCACCGTCGGCCGCGACGGGAGTGCCATTCAGCTGGAATGTGATCGGCCCCGCCGCCCACTGCGGCGAGCGCACACGTAGAGTGATCGGCTGTGCAGCCGACGACATCACCGTCAGTTCCGTCTGATTTCGCCCGGGATAGTCGGTGCGCTGTTCGAGCACGAACTCCTTCGAGTCCCATGTAAGCACGGAAGGAATGAACAAATTTACGAACAGTTCGTCGCCGCGGTGAAAATAGATCGCTTCACCGTACTTGGTGTGATTCTCCATGCCGCTGCCGACACAGCACCAGAACGATTCGAAGCGTGTGCTGTAGGTCCTGAAATGACCCGGCTTCAGTGACATGTAATACGCGAACATGCCCTGTTGCGGATCCTGTGACGCGAGAATGTGGTTGTAGAGCGCGCGTTCGTAGTAGTCCGCGTACTCGACCCGCGGTTGCCACGTAATGAGGTGCTCTGTGAGCTTCAGCATGTTGTACGTGTTGCAGGATTCTGCCGTCGAGACGGGCTCAGGTGCGACGATGCGGTCTCCGGCGAAAAGAAGTGCTCGCGATCGCTGTTGCCGCCGATAACCCACGAATGACGGCGTACGACTCGCTGCCAGAAATTTTCCGCGAGGGCGCGATCGGCTGGCTCGCCCAGTACTTCGTAACTGCGGGCCGCGCCGGTGATTTTTGGAATCTGCGTATTCGCATGCTTGCCGGCCAGTTCGTCGCGCCCGGCGCGCAATGGCGCCAGCACCGCATGATGGTGGAACCGGCGTGACGCCTCTCGGTAACGCTCGTTACCGGTGCGCGAATACAGGTCGATCAGCACCTCGCTCATGCCGCCGTGCTCGACCTGCAGCATCGTCTGCATCTGCCTCTCGCTCAAGGATGCGGTAATGTCATCGGACCAGTCGGCAAGCTTCAACGCGACCACTTTCGCCTGTGCATTACCGCCGAGCACCCAGGCGTCGCGCAATCCGGCCAGAATCTTGTGCTGCGTGTACCACGGAACCCACGCACCGTTCTCGAAGAAGAACGGATTCTCCGGCGCAACCTTGCCGTCTTTCAAAGCGCGTAGCGTCGCCAGCTCGAGCGGCGGCAGCGCCCCGACATAGCCATCGCCGTAAGCGCGCTGCGCTTCCGCCATTTCGGCGACAATGTAGTCGATGCGTTTTCGAAAACGCTTGTCTCCGCTCGCCGCAAATTGTTGCGACAGCGCGCTCAGGTAATGCCCGAGGGTGTGCCCTGCTATCCCTTGCGATTCCCATCCGCCGTACAACTCGCCCTTTGGCTCGAGCCCGGCATACTTGCGGGTGTTGTGCAGCAAGCGGTCCGGCTCCAGCGACAGGAGATATCGCGCATTGCGCTCGCTAGCCTCCTTAAAAGGGCTGTCGAGCAGGCGCACGTCCGCGAGATCGAAGCCAGCAATGTCGATTCGAGGCGCGGCGGTGGCGGCGAGTGAAATAAGCATCGCCGCGACAGCGATGAGGAGAGTGGCCGGCAAAACACGCGGCAAAGATCCCGCTGCGGTGTCAAATTCCTGCAAGTGCATGTGCTGCGCTCCGCGGCCGCAAGAGAGGTAAGTCCGCGCCAGCCCTCCGTGACAATTCACCCTCGTCGACGGCGCGGCGGATCTCATCCCCGGTGTGCGGCCGACAAGATGCATCGACGATATGCTGGTACCGCTGCGCGCTCTGGTACAGCCATCGCGGCGTCCTGAAATAAATACCATATCCCTCCACGTGACAGGCACCGTTCTGCAGCGGGATGTTGGCAAACGTTCTCCTCGGGTTCGACGAACGGCTGTCAACAGTCCGCGTCGAAAAGGGAACAGATCCAAGGAGAAACTCCTGGATTTTCAGTTGCTTAATACCAATTACCTGATATAATTACAGGACCTATCCAGCCACACGGACGTGCCGCGATGACTATCGACTCCCTCACCGATTCCGATACCAATGTCGAGCACAATCGCTCCATCGACGACCTCGATCGCGCCATCGTCAAGCTCGCCGCCCGCATCAACGCCGAAAGCCACGATCTGCTGGTCCTGCTCCGCCGCTTCGACGAACGGGCCGGCTGGCTCCGCTGGGGTTTCCGGAACTGTGCGGACTGGCTGCACTGGCGTTGCGATCTCTCTTTGAGCACCGCCCGGGAGAAGGTCCGGGTGGCGCAGGCGTTGAACACCCTCCCCTCTATTGCCATGGCGTTCGCCAGAGGCGAGCTGTCCTACTCCAAGGTGCGGGCGCTGACCCGGGTGGCCGGGCGCGACAATGAGGACGAACTCTTGACCTTTGCCTTGCACACCACCGCATCGAGAGTCGAGGAACGTTGCCGGGAACTGCGCTGCGGTACCTCGGCATCCACCGACGATGCCGTGCGTGCCTTCGCCCGCCGTGCACTCAGCGTGCGGCGCGATCCTGATCGCGGGATGATGACGATCACGGTGGAACTGCCGCTCGAGACCGGTGAGCTGATCGACAAGGCGCTCGATCGTGCCAGGGACACGACGGCCTCCATCAATCCCGAGTTCGCCGAAGAAAGCTGGGCGGCACAGCAGGCCGATGCGCTGGTGGCGATGGCGAAGGCTTATCTCGGCGGTGACGGGCAAGCATCGGACGGGACGTCGGACCATTACCAGGTCACCGTGCACGTAGACCACTCTGCATTGACCGAAGGCAAAGGCCGGTCCGGGCTGCCCATCGAGTCGGTGCGGCGCCTCGCCTGCGACGCCGACCGGATCATCCTCGTCGAGGACGAGAACGGCGAGCCCTTGAGCGTCGGTCGAAAGACCCGCATCGTGCCGACGGCGATCCGGCGGGCGCTGTGGGCGCGAGATAAGGCTTGCCGTTTCCCCGGCTGCGGCCGGACGCGTTACGTCCAGGCACATCATATCGAACACTGGTCGGCCGGCGGCGAGACGAGCCTTGCTAACCTTATGCTCATCTGCACCCTGCACCACGGGCTCATGCACGAGGGCGGTTTCAGGATCGAGAAAGACTATCGCGACCGCTGGTTTTTCAAGCGGCCGGACGGTCGTGCGGTGCCGGAATGCGGTTATCGTCCGGAGGACATGACTGATGACGACGTCGATGCGTCGGAGGAATACCTGCACGGCCACCCCTCCACGGAGGTGTTTGAGGCGGACAATCCCTCCGCGGAGGGATTCCTGGCCAGCGTAAAGAATCGGCCGTCGGGGACCGGTCTGGTGATGGCGGATGCCCGAAGTAGTCCGTGAATGCGATCTTTAGAGCCTGAACCAACGAAACGCCAGGGGCGAACCGCCTCCCGATGGCGGACGCGAGAACAAGGATTATCAGCATGAATGACCTCCGTGCTCGAAGCGCTCACGCGACCGCCCATTCCCCGGAAAGCAGCGCCGCCTGCTCGAGCACCGTTTCCGTCGCCTTCTCCTGCTTGTCCGGCGGGTAGCCGTAGCGCCTGAGAATCCGCTTTACCAACACGCGCAGTTGCGCCCGGACGTTCTCGCGCAGTGTCCAGTCGATGGTGACGTTCGCGCGCACGGTACGCACCAATTCCTGGGCGATGATGCGCAACGTGTCGTCGCCGAGTACCTTCACGGCGCTGTCGTTGGTCTCCAGCGCGTCGTAGAACGCCAGTTCGTCTTCCGAGAGCCCGAGCGACTCGCCACGCGCGTTTGCCTCGCGCATTTCTTTCGCGAGCGCGATCAGCTCCTCGATCACCTGTGCGGCTTCAATCGCGCGGTTCTGATAGCGGCGCAGGGTCTGTTCGAGCATCTCGGCGAAGGAGCGTCCCTGCACTACGTTTTTGCGGCGACGCTTCCGCAACTCGCCTTTCAACAGTTTTTGGAGCAGCTCGACCGCAAGGTTCCGCTGCGGCATTCCCCGCACCTCGGCGAGGAAGTCGTCGGAGAGAATCGAGATGTCCGGTTTCTCGAGGCCCGCCGCGGCGAAGATGTCGACGACGCCCTCCGGCGCCACCGCGCGCGAAATGATCTGGCGAACGGCGTAGTCCAGATCCTCCTCGGGACGGGCGTCGCCGGGCGCGCGCTTGGCCAAAACCGCTCGCACGGCCTGAAAGAACGCGACGTCATCGCGGATGCGCAGCGCCTCGGCATGCGGCACGGACAGCGCGAAGGCCTGCGACAGCTCGCGCACTGCGCCCACGCAGCGATCCTTGCCGTTCTCCTGCTTCAGGATATGTTCCTGCGCAGCGGGCAGCAGACCGAGCCGCTCCTGCGGCGTTCCGGTTGTCCACTTCGACCGGTCGAACCCGTGAAAGAGATCGCAGCACACCTCGTACTTCTCCAGCATCACCGCGACAGCCTCATCCTGATTCAGCGCGGTGCGACCGGTGCCGCCGCTTTCAGTGTAGGTCGCGAGCGCTTTCTTGAGTTCGTGCGCAAGTCCCAGGTAATCCACCACCAGACCACCCGGCTTGTCCTTGAACACCCGGTTCACACGCGCAATCGCCTGCATCAGTCCGTGCCCGCGCATCGGCTTGTCGATGTACATGGTGTGCAGACTCGGTGCGTCGAAGCCGGTGAGCCACATGTCGCGCACGATCGCCATCTGGAACGCGTCCTTCGCGTCGCGGAAGCGGTTTGCGAGCGCCTCACGGCGCGGCTTGTTGCGGATGTGTGCCTGCCAGTCGGGCGGGTCGGACGCCGAGCCGGTCATCACCACCTTGAGTGCGCCGCTTTCGTCGTCGCTGCCGTCCCAATCGGGTCGCAACTTCACGATCTCGCGGTACAGCTCCACGCAGATGCGCCGGCTCATGCAGACGACCATCCCCTTGCCGTCCATCGCCTCGCAGCGCTTTTCGAAGTGGTCGACGATGTCGCCGGCGACGAGCGCAAGTCGCTTCTCCGCGCCGACCACGGCTTCGAGTTGCGCCCACTTGCTCTTGAGCTTCTCCTTGCGCTCGACCTCCTCGCCTTCGGTAGCCTCCTCGAACTTCGGATCGATCTTTGGCCACTCGGCTTCATCCATCCCTAACTTAGCGACCCGGCTCTCGTAGTGGATCGGCACCGTGGCGCCGTCCTGCACGGCGCGCTGGATGTCGTAGACGCTGATGTAGTCGCCGGACACGGCGCGCGTGCTGGCGTCCTGCAGTTCGATCGGCGTACCCGTGAAACCGATGAATGAGGCGTGCGGCAGCGCGTCGCGCATGTGGCGCGCGTAGCCGTCGATGAAGTCGTACTGGCTGCGGTGCGCTTCGTCGGCGATCACCACGATGTTGCGGCGCTCGGAGAGGGTCGGATGACGGTCGCCTTTCTCTTCGGGAAAAAACTTGTGGATGGTCGTGAACACCACGCCACCCACCGCCACCGACAGCAACTCGCGCAGGTGCGCGCGCGATTCCGCCTGCACCGGTGGCTGGCGCAGCAGATCCTCGCAGCGCGAGAAGGTGCCGAAGAGCTGATAGTCGAGGTCGTTGCGGTCGGTGAGCACGACGACGGTCGGGAGGTGGTCGGCACGAACGATGGCGAGACGCCCAAGCGTTCCAGACGTAGAAATCACAATGTCATCTTCGTGCAGCGCAAAGTGGCTATAGGTCTTCTCAAACTCCTCCAGGCTGATGCAGTTCGCTTTCCCGATGTCCAAGTCCCCGTCGCCGATGCACCGGATGTTGAGGAACTTCATTCCTTCGTCACGGTATTGCCAATTGCGCAATCCTGGACCTTCGAGGAAGTCAATCGCCTCGGGTAACCCGATGACCTCCCACCCCTCCGGAATCTCGCCGAGGTCGGAGGCGACGAAGCGGGAGGGGAAGAGGTCGGCGAGGGGCTTGGGGAAACCGGGGTCGCGGCCTTCGGCCTTGGCGCGGACGGGGTCGAAGTCCACGAACCACGACGTGAAGAGCGCCCGCGCCATCGCCTCCAGCGTCTCGTTCATCCGGCGGTTAGCTCCATCTTGTCGTCCAACGTGCCGAGGATGTGGGCGATGGCACGTTGCCCACCCGGTGGCGGAACGACGAATGGACATGACGATAAGATCGAAGTGTTCAGGTTCGCCAT
Organism: Woeseia sp.; assembly: GCA_040902105.1. Taxonomy (GTDB): domain Bacteria; phylum Pseudomonadota; class Gammaproteobacteria; order Steroidobacterales; family Woeseiaceae; genus IDS-8. The sequence goes on along the minus strand of JBBDXW010000050.1, from coordinate 37,824 downwards.
CGTTGCGCCGTGAGCATGGCGCACGATCCACTCACGGACACTTGGATGCCCAAGGTAATAGGACGCGTATCGTGGATTGGCACCTTGTTCGCCGAAACGGACTCGAAGGCAGCCTGTCCCACATAACCAGCCGTCTTCATGTTCGCGCACAAGCGCGCGCCGCTCGACGTCGCCACGTCGGCTGTAAACGATGTCGCCTCGACGGACTAAATAGCGACTCAGACGTTTTGCGTCGGCAGGGGTGATCCGTGCGATGCCGTCTTCGACGATTCGATTGTCACCTATGTTCTGAGGCATGATCGATGGGATACCGACGGGCACGTAGTCAGCGGCGTGCAACTGGCTACCGAAAGGACCAGTTTGAATATTTCCACCGTCGCGCTCACAGGCAGCGCCGAGAGTGGTGTATGCCCAGCCGTCAGGGATGGAACCGACCAATTCTTCAACTGCCATACCCAAGCTCGTTCAAGTTCGCGGCAATGGCGGCATCGACCTTCGCGGCGTCGGCCTGTTGCTCGCGCAGCGTCGCGGTGAGTCGCCGCATCTTTTCCTCGAACGGCTCGCCGTCGTCTTCCTGCGTCTCGGCACCGACATAGCGACCGGGCGTGAGCACATGGCCGTGCTTGCGCACTTCCTCCAGCAGCGCGCTCTTGCAGAAGCCGGCAATGTCCGCGTACTCGCCCGCCTCTTTCTCGCCGCGCCAGGCGTGATAAGTGTTAGCGACGCGGGCGATGTGCTCGTCGGTCAACTCGCGGTGCGTGCGGTCCACCAATTGGCCGAGCTTGCGAGCGTCAATGAAGAGTACTTGGCCGCGGCGGTCGCGGAACTTTCCGTTTTCGCGGTCGCGCGCGAGAAACCACAGGCACGCGGGAATCTGGGTCGAGTAGAAAAGCTGACCTGGCAGCGCGACCATGCAGTCCACGAGATCGGCCTCGATCAGGTTCTTGCGAATCTCGCCCTCGCCGGACTGGTTGGACGACATCGACCCATTGGCGAGCACGAAACCGGCCACGCCCGCCGGCGCCAGGTGGTGAACAATGTGCTGTACCCAGGCGAAGTTCGCGTTACCTTTCGGCGGCACGCCGTATTGCCAGCGCTTGTCGTCTCGCAGGCGCTCGCCGCCCCAGTCGCTCACGTTGAAAGGCGGATTGGCGAGGATGAAGTCGGCCTTGAGGTCGGGATGGCGGTCGTTGTGAAAGGTGTCGCCGTGGGCGATCTGGCCGTCGATGCCGCGAATCGCGAGATTCATCTTCGCAAGACGCCAGGTGGTGTAGTTCGACTCTTGGCCGTAGATGGAAATGTCGGCTTTGGCCTTGCCGCCGTTGCCGTTGCCATTGGCATGCGCGCGGATGAACTCCACCGACTGCACGAACATGCCAGACGATCCGCAGCAGGGGTCGTACGCCCGGCCGCGATACGGTTCGAGCATCTCGACCAGCAGCTTCACCACGCAGCGCGGCGTGTAGAACTCGCCGCCTTTCTTGCCTTCCTTGCTGGCGAACTGCGAAAGAAAGTATTCGTAGACCCGTCCGAGCACGTCCTTGGCGCGGCTCGCTTCGTCGCCGACCCTGATGTTGCTGATCAGGTCGATGAGTTGGCCGAGTCGCTGCTTGTCGAGTGCGGGGCGTGCGTAGTCCTTGGGTAAAACGCCCTTGAGCGCCGGGTTGTCACGCTCGATTCCGGCCATGGCATCGTCGACGAGCTGGCCGATCGTGCTCTGGCGCGCCTGCGCCTTCAGGTGCAGCCAGCGCGCTTCGGGCGGCACCCAGAAGATGCTCTCCGCGCGGTACTCGTCGGGGTCTTCGGGATCGGCGCCGCCGGATTGCTCCGCGATCAGCGCGGCGTGCTTTTCCTCGAAGGCGTCGGAGATGTACTTCAGGAACAGCAGGCCGAGGGCGACGTGCTTGTATTCGCCGGCATCCATCGAGCCGCGAAGCGCGTCGGCCATTTTCCACAGCTCGGCTTCGTAGCCGATGTTGGCGGCGGAGTTTTTGTTGTTCGTCTTGTGCTTGTTGGTTTTCTTCTTTTGTCCTGGCACCGTGCTCCCCGGCTTTTCGGTGATCCTCAATAGGTCCGATGCATCCCCGGGGCGATTGTAGTACTTGTGGGTATGTTTTTTGAGACTAATTGCTCAAATGTGGCAGGAATGACGGTGGCTTTACACCGCGGATTCTTGTAGTGGCGTGCGTTGTGTAACTGCTGTCCGAACCGTCGCACAAAGGGTTTCGGCCTGGGTGTTGCCCGCGTGGCGGGCTGCTGCAGCGCGCGATCTGGCGGGACCGGAATCAGTCAGGCCGGCGACGTGACGATGACGTTCCATGAAAGCGGCTTGAGTTTTGCACGCAATTTACCCTTCGAAATTGCAACGTCGGCCAGTTTCTTCGGCGATACCTCGTCGGTCGCGTCCACCGAGTTTATCGCCTTCAGGTCCCTGTGATGCAGCTCGGTCGCGATGGTCACTTTTCGCGCGGAGTCGAAACCGCGCAATTCGACCTCGAGCTCGACCTCGTCGGTCGTGTGACGGTTGAGCGCGAGGATTGTGACGGCGCCGGTTTGGCTGTCATGCACAACACTGGAGAGGATAAATGGACCGATGGCGTTAACGAGCTGCGCAAGACATGCGGCCTTTACGCGACCGACGGCTTATTACTCGGACAAACCGATGGCATCGGGCCATCCTGCTCCCGGAAAGCGGCTCATGCCACCGTGAACCGGCCCGGGGAAAGCCTCTCTTGCCAACCCGTCAATTGTCGGACAAAATGAAGAGCAACGCACTACAAAATCGCGCGACGGCTATGTGCAGCTGACGTTCGAGGACCAGACGTTCAGCGGCAACTTTCGAGGCTGTGAATATTCTCGACACGGAGTTCAAGGACTACTTCAACGAAAAGGACCTTTATCCGCGAGATACACGCCGTTACGATCGTACCTACGAGTTCGGCTTCCGCGCCAGCTTCTAGAGCGCCGGGGACCATCGCTAGCAGACCATGAAACGCAGAAAGCCTGAAAAGCCGACGCCCAGCTTGCCGTCAAAAACGACAGCCGCAAAAAAGTCGGCAAAAGCATGCTTGAAGTCGAACGCGCGCCTGAGGCGCCGATCGCTGCGCCTGCACGGATCAATTGCGCGCGATCTGGGAGTATTGATTGTCTCGGGCCGCTATAAGCCCGGTGATCTGCTGAACGGCGAAATCGCGGCAAGCGATCGGTTGCAGGTTTCACGAGGCGCATACCGCGAGGCAGTTCGCATTCTCGCGGCGAAAGGCCTGGTCGAGTCGAGGCCGAAAGTCGGAACGCGTGTGAGCCAGCCCGAGCGCTGGCACTTGCTCGACCCGGATGTGCTGTCATGGATCTTCGAATTCGAACCCGACGAAAGGCTGCTGACGGATTTGTTCGAGCTACGCAAAATTGTGGAACCCGAAGCTGCCGCGCTCGCCGCCTTGCGGCGTACCGATGAACATGTGGAGGCAATGGCATCGGCACTCGAAGGCATGGCGAAACACACGCTCGCGGTGGAAGCCGGCAGGCTGGCCGATCAGGAATTTCACGCAGCGCTACTTCATGCGAGCGGCAATGCGTTCATCGTTTCGTTGACCAGCGGCGTCGGCGCTGCGATATCCTGGACAACAGTTTTCAAGCAGCGCGAAAACCCCCTGTCGCGCGACCCCGTACCCGACCATACGAGCGTCTACGAAGCCGTAAAGGCGGCCGACCCCGAGGCCGCGCATAAAGCGATGGCAAATCTGGTAGACCTCGCGTTCCTCGATACGACAAATTCACGCAGGGCAAGAAAGAAAGGAGCCTGACCACGCATCACTCCACCCAGAAACTGAAGTACAGATAGATCGTGGCAACAAGCACGAGAATGAGAGTCGCCATGAACTTGTTCCAGCCGTCCCAGCTGCTGCGTATTTCCTCGCCGTACATCGCTCGTATCGAACGATAGGTCAGGCCATCTGTTTTCTCGCTCGGCGGCGGCGCGCTCGTCAGCGAACCGACAATCATGAGCGCCGCGCTGGCCACAAACAGAACGCCGGTGGCGTACAGGAAATTATAGTCGCCGATCGCTGCGAGGATCGCCGGACTTTCGATCTTGCCGGCGCCGAACAGCGCCTGGCAGGTCAGCTTGCCCATACCGAGCACGAACCCACCGACCAGCGCCCACACCGCTCCCCTGCCGTTGAGACGCTTCCAGAACAGACCGAGCAGAAATACCGCGGTAATCGGCGGCGCCAGATAGCCCTGCACGCTTTGCAGATACTGATAGAGTCCGCCGCCGGAGATCATCTTCATCACCGGAATCCACAGCATTCCCAGCCCGACCACGACCGTGGTGGCGATGCGTCCGACCAGCAACAGGTGCTTTTCGGGCTTACCCGGCCGCAACTTCTCATAGATATCCACGGTGAACAGCGACGCGCTCGAATTGAACAGCGAGGCGAGCGAACTCATGAGCGCCGCAAGCAGGCACGCAACGATGAGTCCGCGAATCCCGGACGGCAGAAGCGTCGAGACCAGGGTCGGGAACACGGTGTCGCCATTGATGACCGATACGCCGTCCACCATTTTCATCGGCAATTCGATCATGCCTTTCTGATGCAAGGCCCAACCGATCATGCCGGGAACCAGGAAGATCATCACCGGCCAGACCTTCAGCAGACCGCCGAACAGGGCGCCGCGCCGTGCCGTTGTGAGATCCTTTGCGGACAGCGCGCGCTGCACGATGTACTGATCGGTACACCAGTACCAGATACCGACGATCGGAGAGGCGATCATCACGCCGAGCCAGGGAAAGTCCGGGTCGCTCAACGGACGCCACAGCGCAAACTGATCCTTATTCCCCTGCACGGTCGTCACCAGTTCGCCCCATCCCGCCGAGACTCCCGCCCCGTCACCGAGCGTCGTCAGCCCCACCCACGTGATGACGAATGAACCGAACAGAATGAGCACAGCCTGCGGCGTTGCCGTTGCCATGATCGCGCGCATGCCGCCGAAGACGGTATAAATACCCGTGAGGATCACCGTCGTAAACGCCCCCACCCAGAACGCATTGTCGGGCGAGCCAAAAGTATCGGGCAGCAATGTCTGAAAAACGATGGCGCCCGCATACACGGTGACGCTCACCTTGGTGAAGACGTAACCAACCAGCGATACCACCGAGAGGATGCCGCGCGCACGGGCATTGAAGCGGCGTTCCAGGAACTCGGGGATCGTCTGCACGCCTGCCTTGTAGTAGAACGGCACGAAAAAGCCGGCCAGGAGGATCAGTATCCACGCGTGCAGTTCCCAGTGGGCCATCGCCATGCCGGTCGATGCGCCCTGTCCCGCCAGCCCCACGATGTGCTCGGAACCGATATTCGACGTGAATATCGAGGCGCCTATGGCGATGAAACCGGCATTCCGCCCGGCCAGGAAATAATCGACGCTGTCCTTCTGGTTCCGCCCGTACCACCAGGCGATGAAACCGATGACGCCGAAGTAAATGACGATGACGAACCAGTCGAGCCCGGTAATGTAAGAAGTCTGCACGTTGCTTGCCTCGCCCTCGATTGGTGTAATAATGTCTGAGTTATTGATTTTCGTCTAAGCAGAATAGTAGCGGACCCCCATGCCCGTTTCCGGAAAACTTTTCATCGGGGCGCGTCAGGTGGCGACGGCGGATACGTTTCACGCCGTCGATCCTGCATCGGGTGACGCCCTTGAGCCTGCATTCAGCGCTGCCGGGCTCTCCGAGGTCGATCAGGCCTGCGAGCTGGCGTGGTCTGCATTTCATGAATATCGCGATCTCGATCCTGCCATCCGCGCGCGCTTCCTTGAGACCATTGCGGACCGGATCATGGCGCTCGGCGACGAGCTGCCCGAGCGCGGCCGTGCGGAGTCGGGGCTGCCGCTTACGCGGCTGACCGGCGAGCGTGGCAGAACGGTCGGGCAGTTGCGCCTTTTTGCCGACGAGCTGCGCAAAGGCGGCTGGATGGGAATTCGCATCGATCCGGCCCTGCCAGACCGTGAGCCCCTGCCGCGGCCGGACCTGCGGCAACGCAAGCTGGCGCTCGGCCCGGTTGCGGTCTTCGGCGCGAGTAATTTTCCGCTTGCGTTCTCCGTTGCCGGCGGCGATACCGCCGCTGCGCTGGCGGCAGGGTGCCCGGTTATCGTCAAGGGTCATTCGGCGCATCCTGGAACCGGCGAACTGGTGGCACAGGCAATTATCGCGGCCGTCGGGCAGTGCAATCTGCCAGATGGCGTGTTCTCACTGCTGTCCGGCAATTCGCACGCACTCGGCGGAGCGCTGGTCGCCCACCCGCGGATCAAGGCCGTGGGTTTTACCGGTTCGCGCGCGGGAGGCCGGGCGTTGATGAAGATCGCAAGCGAGCGGCCCGAGCCGATCCCGGTGTACGCCGAAATGAGCAGCATCAATCCGGTGGTGCTTCTTCCTGCCGCGCTGGCCGCCAAAGCCGAAGCGCTTGGCGCGGCCTTCGTGGGCTCGATGACGCTGGGGGTCGGCCAGTTCTGCACCAATCCCGGCCTGGTGATTGCACTCGACGGCGCGGACCTCGACCGATTCATTTCCTCAGCCCGCTCGGCACTCGGCCAGGTTACGCCGGCGGTGATGCTCACGGCCGGAATTCAGGGTGCGTACGAGAAGGGCGTAGCGTGGCTTCTCGAACATCCGCACGTCGAAGCTCTGGCGCGCGGCGCGGAACCGCAGGGCAAGAACTGCGGGCGTGGCGCGCTGTTCTCCGTGCGCGGCGAAGCTCTGCTGCAGTACCCCGACGTCATGGACGAAGTGTTCGGCGCCTCGTCCGTCATCGTCCGTTGCGCCGGCGAAAAGGAACTCGTCGACGTGCTGGAGCATCTCGAAGGGCAGCTCACGGCAACGCTGCACCTCATCGAAGAAGACGAAGCGCTGGCGGCGCGACTTGTACCGATCCTCGAGCGCAAGGCCGGTCGCCTGATTGCGAACGGCTGGCCGACCGGCGTGGAGGTATCGCACGCGATGGTCCACGGCGGCCCCTTCCCCGCAACCTCGGACGGGCGCAGCACCTCCGTGGGCACGCTTTCGATAGAACGATTCCTCCGGCCCGTCTGCTATCAGGATTATCCCGACGCCTTGCTGCCGGAAGCCTTGCGGCGCAATGCACCGCAGCGACCGCATCGCCTCGACGGCGCGTATCGCGTCAGTTGAGCGCCGAGGGTGAGCCTGCGCCTGGTGCAACTTCGAACAACCGCCGGCGAACGGCAGCTTGCGGCAGTAATCGACGACGGTCGCGCGCATCGGGTCGACGGCGCGGACACAGTTTACCGGCTGGCACAGATGGCTCTCGACACGAATTCCACGCTGCGCGCCGCCGTTGCAGCGCGAATGTCGAACAATCCTGTCGATCTCGCACAGGAGCTGAAGGCAGGCCACGTGCTGGCGCCTGTCGACCATCCCGACAGCGCGCATCTGTATCTGACCGGTACCGGCCTCACGCACCTCGGTTCCGCCGAAGGCCGCGACAAAATGCACCGGGAAGCGGCCGGGAAAACAGTGACCGACTCGATGCGCATGTTCGTAATGGGTGTCGAAGGCGGCAAGCCCGCGGCGGGAGTAGTCGGCGCCCAGCCGGAATGGTTCTACAAGGGCGACGGCTCCGCAGTCGTCGGAACCGGCGCGCCGTTGCCGTCACCTTCCTTTGCGCTTGACGGCAGCGAGGAACCCGAAATTGCGGGAATCTACATCATCGACAACGCGGGCAGTCCCCGGCGTCTCGGCTTTTGTCTCGCAAACGAGTTTTCCGATCACGTGACGGAGCGCGGCAACTATCTCTGGCTCGCGCATTCCAAACTGCGTCCGGCGGCACTCGGCCCCGAGCTCCTCGACGAAATTCCGCAGAACATTCGCGGCACCAGCCGCATACTGCGCGGCGGCGAAACTATCTGGGAAAAACCATTCCTTACCGGCGAGGCCAACATGTCGCACGCGATCGCCAATCTCGAACATCACCATTTCAAATACGCCTTGTTCCGGCGACCCGGCGATGTGCATGTGCACTTCTTCGGCACCGCAACGCTGTCTTTTGCCGATGGCATTCGTACCCGGGTGGGGGACGTCTTCGAGATCGAAGCGCCACCTTTCAGTCTCGCGCTGCAAAACCCTCTGGGCAAGATCGCTGCGCCGGACGTAACAGTGCAGACGCTGTAACGAACCCATGAGCAAAATAAGAATCGCGATGATCGGCATGGGCAAGATTGCGCGGGATCAGCACGTCCCGGCACTGGCGAAGAACAGCGCGTTTGAAGTCGTCGCCGCTGCCAGCCCGCATCAGCGGCTCGAGGGCGTGCCGAATTACGCGACTATCGAAGCACTGCTCGATGCGGTGCCGGACCTCGGCGCGGTTGCCATCTGCACGCCACCGCAGATTCGCTATCGCTTAGCGCGTTACGCATTGGAGCGCGGCCTGCATGTGCTGCTCGAGAAACCGCCCGGCGCGACCCTGAACGAAGTGGCCGCGCTCATCGGTCTTGCCGAAAGGAAACAGGTCGCGCTGTTCGCTGCCTGGCATTCACGCGAAGCGGCAGCCGTTGAGCCGGCACGCCGCTGGCTCGCGGACCGCAGGATACGGCACGTGACGGTCACGTGGAAGGAAGACGTGCGCGTCTGGCATCCCGGCCAGGCCTGGATCTGGAAAGCCGGCGGACTTGGCGTGTTCGATCCCGGCATCAATGCTCTGTCCATCCTCTCGCGGATCCTCCCCGGCACGCTGGTGCTGAAAGACGCGGAACTCGCATTTCCGTCGAACTGCGAAACACCGATCGCCGCAAGTCTGCATATGACAAACGAGCTGGGCACGGAGCTGCGCATGGAACTCGATTTCCTGCAGACGGGGCCGCCCAGCTGGGACATCGACATCGAAACGGACGCAGAGCGTCTGCTGTTGTCGAAGGGGGGCGCCGTGATGCGCGTGGGCAGCGAACCGCCCGTCGAAAGACCCGACAACGAGTACCCGACCCTGTACACGCGATTTGAGCAACTGGTGCGCGGACGGCGCATCGATGTCGATGTAACGCCATTCCGGCTGGTCGCCGATGCATTCATGTGCGGCCGGCGGACGCTTGCAGAGCCGTTCGTCGAGTAGCCTCACGAGCGCATAGGCGAGCGCATCGACGAGGGCATCGGCGCAACCGGCGAGTTCAGGAAGACTTCGACAAAGGAGAACGACCATGACTTTCGCAGTTCGACTATTGACACTCGCACTGGCGGCGATCCTGTCAATCGCCGCAGCGCTCGGGGCAGAAGCCCAGACAGGCAATCCCGTCGAAGTTTCCGTAACGATTCATGCCGACCGGCCTGGCGCAAAGATCAACCGCAACATCTATGGGCAGTTCGCCGAGCATCTCGGGCACGGCATCTACGAGGGCGTGTGGGTCGGCGAAGACTCCGGCATTCCGCACACCCGCGGCTATCGCAACGACGTCGTCGAAGCTCTGAAGAAACTGCGCGTGCCGCTCGTCCGCTGGCCGGGTGGCTGTTTCGCCGACGAATACCACTGGCGTGACGGCATAGGTCCGCGAGGAGAACGTCCCGTCAGGATCAACACGACCTGGGGCGGCGTCGAAGAGCCGAACGCGTTCGGCACTCACGAATTTCTCGACTTCGCCGAGTTGCTCGGCGCGGATGCCTATGTGGCCGGCAACGTCGGCACAGGCAGCCCGCAGGAAATGGCGGAATGGGTCGAGTACATCACCTCGGATACGAAATCGACACTCGCGGAGCTCCGCCGCAGGAACGGCCGCGACAAACCCTGGCGCCTGCCCTATTTCGGCGTCGGCAACGAAAACTGGGGCTGCGGCGGCGACATGCGCCCGGAGTACTACACGGATCTGTATCGCCGCTTCGCGACCTTCATCGATGCGCCGCGCGACAACGAACCCGTGAAGATAGCCGGCGGCGCGAATAGCGATGATTACCACTGGACCGAAGTCATGATGTCGCGAGCGACGCGCCACATGGATGCGTACTCAATTCATTACTACACATTCCCCGGCCGGTGGGAGAACAAGGGCCTGTCAACCGGTTTCGGTGAAGACCAGTGGGCGTCGACCCTCAAGAATGCACTGCGCATGGACGAACTCGTCACGAAACATTCGGCGATCATGGACAAGTACGATCCGGAAAAGCGCGTCGGACTCTACGTCGATGAATGGGGCACCTGGTACGACCCCGCGCCCGGCCGGAACCCGGGATTTCTCTGGCAGCAGAACACGCTGCGCGATGCGCTGGTCGCTGCGTCGACTCTGGATATTTTCCACAGACACGCCGATCGCGTACAAATGAGTGCGATCGCGCAGATGGTGAACGTGTTGCAGGCAATGATACTCACGGACGACGAGGAGATGATTCTCACCCCGACATATTACGTTTTCGAAATGTACATTCCGTTCCAGGACGCCACGTCGCTGCCGGCAGAGTTCGAAAGCCCGGAGTATCGACACGGCGATTGGGTGCTGCCAGCGGTCGACGTCTCGGCGGCACGCGCCGGCGATGGACGGATACATGTGGCGTTCGTGAACCTCGATCCGGACCGGGCAGCGTCCGTGTCGACCAGGATATCGGGCGTCAGAGCGCGTGCTGCGACCGGCCGAATTCTCACAGCGCCGGAAATGGACACGCACAACACCTTCGATTCGCCGAACGCGATTGAGCCGGAAGCGTTTGAAGCGACCCGCGACGGCGATGCCCTTGTAGTGGAAATTCCGCCGAAAGCCATCGTCGTCGTTGCAGTCGAGGAATGACCGAGCCGGACGCCGGAATCAATGCGGAACGAACACCCCGGGACATCGTTATCGAGCTGCCCGACATCGGCGCGCGTGGTGCCACGCTGATTACCGACGGCGGCGACGGCAACATGTCGTTCCGCCAGGAGCGTGTGCGGATCGGCGGCAGGCAGCGCACGAGCATCGCCATACAACCGATGGGCGGCTTCGTCATCGCCGTCGACTTGTAGGAGCCCGCCATTGCGGGCGACCCTGCCAGTGTTCATTGTGGTCGCCCGCAATGG
>JBBDXW010000050.1:18915-26778 GCA_040902105.1 Woeseia sp. | reverse complement strand
CCCCCCCTTGCCCGGGCTCCTACAACAGAAGCTAACCGTCGAACAGGTTCGGTGCAAGCCCCACAGTGCCGGGGTCGATTTCGAATAGCGTTCCTGCGAGCGGTTCGTCCGGCCGATCCACCGCGGCCGATGTCACGAACATGCGATCCAGGTTCTCGCCCGCGAACACGCAACTGCTGATTTGCGAAGCCGGCAAGCGAATGTCCCGATCGAGCTTGCCGTCCGGCGTAAAACGGCTCACCCGCCCGCCGCCCCAGTGAGCGATCCATATGCCGCCCGATGCGTCGACCGTCATGCCGTCGGGGATCCCCATTCTTCAGGAAACCTGACGAACACTTCCTTGTTGCGGATGCCGCCCTCGGGCGTCAGTTCGAAGCGGTACACGATGCCGCGACCCGTGTCCGTGTGATAAAGGCAGTCGCAGGCCGGGCTGAACGCCGGCCCGTTGGCGACCAGGTAATCGCCGTCGTGCTTCGTTATTTCGAAGTCGCGGTCCAGGCAGTAGAGCGAGCCCGTTGCCGTGCGGACATCGCAATCCATCGTACCCGCCCAGATGCGTCCGAGATGATCGACCTTCGCATCGTTCATGCGATTGTCGGGATAGTGCGGCTCGGGATCGGCGATACGGCGGCACAGGAAGGGGTCGAGCGTAAGTTCCGCGAAGCCGCTTTGCAGACCCGCTATGAAACCGGGGCGATTGCGGCGTTCGACGACCCAGCCGATTTTCCCGGACATTGGCCAGGAACGCACGGCTCTGTCCGTCAGCGAAAACCGATGCAGTGCCGGGGCAAGAATGTCCACCCAGTAAACGGCATTCTCACGCGCCGACCACACCGGGCCTTCGCCCAGCCAGCACCGGATATCGCAAACTACCTCGAAATTTCCGGCCACGCGAAACAGAATCTGTCACGCATCAATGACTGTGACGCGGCACGCCGATTTTCTGCGCCAGCCGTTGGTACTTCGGTGCGCCCTCGAGGACCGCTCCGGTGTCAGCCTGCCCGATGGTTGCACGCTGAATTTCCTGCCACGGCGTCTGGCTGGCCGGGTAGGGAAATCCTCCGGCTTCCTCGAGCGTGCGACGCCGCGCCTCGAGCTCTTCGTCGCTGATGAGTATGTTCGCTTCGCCGCGCCGCAAGTCGATGCGCAGGCGATCGCCCGTTTTCACCAGTGCGAGGCCGCCTCCCGCCGCGGCTTCGGGCGAGGCATTCAGAATTGACGGTGATCCCGAGGTGCCGGACTGCCGGCCGTCGCCGATGCAGGGAAGAGTATGCATGCCTGCACGGATGAGCCCGACCGGCGGACGCATGTTCACCACTTCCGCAGCGCCGGGGTAGCCGATCGGGCCCGTGCCGCGCATGACCAGTATCGTCTGTTCGTCGATACCAATGGCAGGATCGTCGATGCGCGCGTGATAGTCCTCGGGGCCCTCGAACACGACGGCAACGCCTTCGAAGGCCTCAGGGTCATCGGGCTTCGAGAGGTACTGTGCGCAAAAGTCATCTGAAATGACGCTCGTTTTCATGATCGCAGAATCGAACAGATTGCCCCGCAACACGGTGAAGCCCCCGTTGCCTTTGAGCGGTCGATCGAAGGGGCGAATGACGTTCTCATCTGCTATTCGCGTGTCACGGCAATTGTCGCCGATCGATCGTCCGTTTACCGTCAGTGCCGATTCTTCAATGAGACCCTGGCGCATGAGCTCGGCGACGACGGCTGTCACCCCGCCGGCGCGATAATAGTCTTCGCCGAGATACTCACCGGCCGGTTGCAAATTCACCAGCAAGGGAACGTCGAGGCCGAATTCCTGCCAGTCGTCAATGCTTAACTCGACGCCGATGTGCCGCGCGAGCGCGTTCAGATGAATCGGCGCGTTGGTCGAGCCGCCGATCGCGGAGTTGACGCGAATCGCGTTGATGAACGCCTCGCGCGTCAGGATGTCGGAAGGCTTGCGATCCGCGGCAACCATCTCGACGATCTGTTTGCCGGTGAGATATGCGCATTCCTGCCGGTCCCGGTACGGCGCGGGGATCGCGGCCGACTTGGGCAGGGACATGCCGAGCACTTCGGTCAGGCTGTTCATCGTCGTGGCCGTACCCATCGTGTTGCAGTAACCCGTGGACGGCGCCGACGAGCCGACCAGCCTGACGAATTCCCGGTAGTCGATTTCGCCCGCGGCGAGGAGTTCGCGCGCGCGCCAGACGATCGTTCCCGAACCGGTGCGTTGTCCCTTGTACCAGCCGTTCAGCATCGGCCCCGCCGACAGGGCAATCGCAGGCAGGTTCACGGTCGCCGCCGCCATCAGGCACGCCGGCGTGGTCTTGTCGCAGCCGATCGTCAGCACCACGCCATCTATCGGATAGCCGAACAGCACTTCGACGAGACCGAGATAGGCAAGATTGCGATCGAGCCCCGCCGTCGGCCGCTTGCCGGTCTCCTGGATGGGGTGCACCGGAAATTCCAGCACGATGCCGCCGGCTTCACGCACGCCTTCGCGAACCCGTTCCGCAAGCACGAGGTGATGCCGGTTGCAAGGGGACAGGTCGCTGCCCGTTTGCGCGATGCCGATGATGGGCTTCCCCGATTGCAGTTCCTCCAGCGACAGGCCGAAATTCATGTAGCGCTCCAGGTACAAAGCGGTCATGTCGGCGTTGGCGGGATCGTCAAACCAGGCGCGTGAACGAAGGCGCGGTGCGGGCGGCGAGGATTTCGAGTCAGTCATAGGGGGTTCAGACAACGCCGCCAGGCGCGACAAGGGGCCGCGAGAATGGTCGATTTTTTTGCGACGGGGTGCACTAGGGACTGGCGGTCGAGAACCGGTAGACCATGGTGTTCACGTAAGTCTCGCCGGGATCGAGACGCGCCGCAGGAAAGCCCGGATGATTCGGCGAGTCGGGAAAAACCTGCGGCTCCAGGCACAGGGCATCGCCCTGTCGATAGACCCGGCCGCTCTTTCCAACGGTCGTGCCGTCCAGGAAGTTGCCAGAGTAAAACTGTACACCCGGGGCGGTCGCCAGCAGCTCCATGATACGGCCCGATTGCGGATCTTCGATTCTTGCTGCAGCACGCAGTGTCCCCGCCGTATCCTCCAGGACGAAGTTGTGATCATAACCGCGGCCGAAGCGAATTTGGGCGTCGCGTCCGTCGCGAATGCGCCGACCTATCGCCTGCGGCGTGCGAAAATCGAAAGCCGTGCCGGTCACATCGCGGCGCTCGCCGGTTGGGATCAAAGCGGCGTCGACGGGGGTGTAGCGATCGGCGAACAGCGTCAGCCGATGGTCCATGACATCGACATTCCCCGACTCGCCCGTCAGGTTGAAATAACTGTGGTTCGTAATATTCACGATCGTCGGTTTGTCGGTGGTCGCGCGATACTCGACGGTGAGTTCGTTCCGATCGTTCAATGAATAGACCGCGCTGATGTCGAGTCTACCGGGATAGCCGCCAGCGCCATCCGGACTGACATGGGTCAGCAAAACGCGAGCCGGCGATCCGCCAGTGACCGATTCGATCTGCCACACAACCTTGTCGAGGCCTTGCAGCCCGCCATGAAGGTGGTTTGAGCCATCGTTCGGTTCGAGCTCAAAGCGCTGGCCATCGAGCGTGAACCGACCCTCCGCGATACGATTTGCGTAGCGCCCCACCGTCGCCCCGAAGTACTGGGGGTTCGCCAGGTATTCCGCCGCACTCGCATAGCCGAGAACGATGTCCGCACTCTTGCCATCACGATCGGGAACTGACAACGACTGAATCGAAGCCCCCAGAGCGATAATCCGCGCCGTCACACCGTGAGCGTTCGACAATTCAACGGCCTCGACCCGCGTACCGTCGTCGAGCTTGCCGAAGGCCATGCGGGTTGCCTCAGCGGCCGGCGCCAATGAACTCACCAGGCTCATACCGAGAACCAGAGTCGGAGTAAGTAATTGATTTCTCAAGATTATTAGAGTCCATGACCTAAATCGTCCGGCCGCCCCCGGTCGCGCCCGCAAATACTCAGACAAAATCGCACTAAATGGCCGTCGAGACAAGCCCCCGGGACACCGCCGGGGAAAGCGTTGACCAACATTGGCAATTTGCCAGTCAACTCGATAGCTTTGGCCGATGCCCGTGCACCTGACCGCCAACGAAGCCCGCGTGATCGGCTGCCTGATGGAGAAATCCGTTATCACGCCGGATCAATATCCGTTGACGCTCAATGCGCTGACCAACGCATGCAACCAGAAGTCAGGCCGCAACCCTGTGATGTCGCTACAGCAGGGTGTAGTCCAACGCACCGTCCGCGATCTGGATGCAAAACATCTCGTACGCATCGATGAAAATTTCAAGAGCAGGGTGGAGAAGTACGTACAACGCTTCTGCAACACGCGTTTCAGCGATTATCAGTTCGACCCGCCCCAGTTCGCCATCGTTTGCCTGCTGTTATTGCGCGGCGCACAGACACCCGGGGAGCTCCGAGCGCACAGCGGGCGCCTCCATTCCTTCGCCGACAACGCCGCTGTCGTGGACGCATTAACCCGACTCATCGAGAGGGAGAACGATCCGCTGGTAGCGAAACTGCCGCGCACCCCGGGAAGAAAAGACGCGGAGTACATGCACCTGTTTTCCGGCCAGGTCGACCTGCAGCGACTCGAAGTGCAAGCGCAGGCGACCACGGCCAGGACACCCCGCGAGCGCGTTGATACCTCCGACCTGGCAGACCGCGTCGCCAGGCTCGAAGCGGAAGTCGCCGAACTCAAGCAACGCCTCGACGCGGGGCATGGCTTGTTGGAGCCCGTGACAACGGGCGAATAAACGGAGCGGGAATCGCCCGCTCTCGCGGGCTCCAACAGGCGTGACCTACGGCGCCTCGTGCAGAATCTCCGCAATTGCGTCGAGCAGCAGCGGGTTGAACTGCTCCGGGCGCGTCATGTGCGGATAGTGCCCGACGTCCTCCATCAGCACCGCGTCGAAGTCGGCGTATTTGCGGTTCGTCTCGATTTGCGTCGGGTTCGGGGTCGCGGCATTGACGGCGCGGATGGGCACGCCTGCCTCGGAGAACCAGCGCGGCATGTCGATGTCGCCGAAGTTTCTCATCAGCGCTGAGCCGATTGCGCTGCTCTCCTCGCGACAGCCGGTTTCACGCACCTTGTTTACGATTTGCTCGACGCCTTCTTCGGGGAACATTTGCTGCACGAATGAGCCGCAGGTTCCGACGAAGTCGGCCTCGAACGCCGTCATGAACGTCTCCATCTGTTCGCCGGAGAACTCGAACTCGGCGTCGTGAAGGGTGTCGACCGCGACGATTCCGTGTACCCGGCCGCCGCTCAGGGCAGCGGCACGCAGCGACACCGGCCCGCCCATGGAATGACCGACGAGCACGACATCGGTCAGGTTCAAGCCCTCGATCAACCCGGCAACATCGTCGCCATACTGAGAGACGGTCCACGCGTCGCGCTCGGATGTGGCTTCGCCGTGACCCGGCAGGTCGAGCGCAATCGTCCGGTATTGCTCGGCCAGAACCGGGACCTGCGCCGACCAGAACGAGCGGTCGCACATCCAGCAGTGCACCAGCAGGACGGTGACGTCGCCCTCGCCCGCAACGACGTAAGGCATCCGATTGCCGTCTGCAGTCGTCCACGCATGATCGCCCGGCTGGAGCCGGGCGTCGCTGTCATCAGCGGCCGGCTCCGACGGTGGGTCGATGGCGGCCGGCTCCGGCGGCGATTCATTGCAGGCGGTAAGCGTGACTGCCAGGACAGCGGCCTGGCCGATACTCAGCAGTTTCGATTTCATGCTTGCGTGCGTCATTCTGTACCCTCGATCGGCGTGTTTGAACGCAGTATATGCCACTCAACAGGCGCTATCCGGTCACAATAGACTGGATTGTTGCACTGTAGATGTGGAACCATCGTTGCCGGGAGCCAATAACGACCGGGAACAAGGATGACAGGACGGGTTTGGGGTACCGGCCTTCTGGCAGTGCTGTGGCTGACCGCCTCAGTGGCCGACGAGATTCCGCTCGAAGCCTACGGCAAGCTTCCGACGATCTCGTCGATGGCGTTGTCGCCGAGCGGCACGCGCGTCGCCTTCCGCCGCAGCGATGACAAGATGGACGTGCTGGCGGTGCATGACCTTACGGACAATCGCTTCCTGGGCGGGGTCGACGTGTCGGCGACGAACCCGCGCTGGATTACGTTCATCGATGACGATCATGTCATCCTCTTCGCATCGGAAGCCCATCGACTATTCCGTTACCGGCGGATCCACGAGTTCAGCGGCGCTTTTGTCTTCAACGTGAAAAGCGGCGAGGTACGGCAGCTACTGACACGATCGCGAGAAATCTACCCGCACCAGACCGGGCTCGGCAGGATCATCGGCCACAGCGGCGATCGCAAGTACCTGTACATGCCGGCGTTTCTCGGCGGGGACGATGGCGGCATGCCGCGCTACGGCATTCTCAAGGTCGATCTCGAACGCAACACCGACCGGGTCATCAACAAGGGGACGGTAAATACCATCGACTGGTTCGTCGATGATGAGGGCAACCCGCTGGTCCAGGCGGAAATGAACGACAGCAGGGACATCCACAGGCTTTACGTGCGTGACGGCAACAAGCGCGAACTACTTCACGAATACCGAACGGAACAGCCGCTCGGCCTGACCGGATTGACACCGGACAGGAGAGCGATCGTGTTGACGGCCATCAGCGACGACACCGGCTTCGCGTCGTACCATGCAATCGATCTCGGCGACGGCGACGCGCGAGAACAGATCTTCGGGCGGGAGGGTGTCAGCGCCGAGCGGCCGCTCGTCGGCCTCGATCGACTGGTGCATGGCGTCGAATATAGCGGCTTCCTGCCGAGTTACGGATTTCTGGACAGCGAACTCGAACGTCGCGTCACAGCAATCCAGAGTTCGGTCGACGGCACGGCAGCCTCTCTCGTCAGCTGGACGCCTGACTTCGGCACCCTGCTGTTCGAACTGAGCGGCGGCTGGAATTCCGGTATTTACATGCTGGTGAGCAGGGATGCTGCCGAGCCGCGGTTCCTCTCGACCAGCCGCCCGGACATTCCGCCGGAAGCCGTCGTACCGACAGGGATCTTCGAGTACGAGGCCCGTGACGGGCTGACGATTCCGGCGCTCTTGACGGCAAAGGCAGAAGTGCTGGAGTCGGGCAGGGCCTCTCTCGTCGTGTTCCCTCACGGCGGACCGGAGAGCTACGACCGCTTCGGCTTCGACTGGCTCGTGCAATATTTCGCCAGCCGCGGGCATGCCGTGCTGCAGCCGCAGTTCCGCGGCTCGAGCGGCTTCGGTGGAGCGCTGCGCCGCGCCGGTTACGGCGAGTGGGGCAGGAAGATGTCGACCGATCTCGACGACGGTGTGCAGTCGCTGATAGACGAGGGCATCGTGGACCCGCAGCGCGTGTGCATGGTCGGCATCAGTTACGGCGGTTACGCCGCACTGGCGGCGGGTGCGTTTTCGCCGTTCGACTACCAATGCATCGCCTCGGTCAACGGCGTCAGCGACCTGCCGGAAATGCTGAGTGAAGCTCGTGGCCGTTATGGCTCGAACCACTGGGTTGTCGACTACTGGCAGAATCAGTTCGGTTCGGAAACCGCAGAGCGTGCGGCCCTTGAGGCCATCTCGCCGGCCGGCCATGCCGGTGCGTTCCGCGTACCGGTGCTGCTGCTGCACGGCAGGGACGATGCTGTCGTACCGTTAAACCAGAGCACGCGCATGGAGAAGGCGCTGAAGCGCGCGAAGAAGCCCGTCACTCTGGTTCGCCTGGACGGCGAGGATCACTATCTGTCGTGCGGCGAAACCCGTATCGCGGCATTGCGCGCGATCGCGGACTTCGTCGAGGAGCACCTCTAGGAGTCTGCG
>JBBDXW010000050.1:0-18905 GCA_040902105.1 Woeseia sp. | reverse complement strand
AGGAATATTTCTACCGCGCAGACTCCTAGCCCGGGCCGCTTTTGCCGGTCCCTTACGTGCTTGCGGCCGGGTCAACGGCAGATTTCCACAACGGCTTGCTTAACTGCTCCGCATAAAGAGAAAACATCATATTAAAACTGGTGCTGATTCTCAGCTTGTCACTCTTGTTGGGTGCAACCGAATGCGCAAGCCAGGATGGAAACATGAGAAGCGTCCCGTCGCTTACCGTTACCACCACCTGGTCCGTATTCTGCGAAGTGAGTTCCGTCACTGGAGGCCTGATGATTCCGGTTTGCGGTCTTGGATCGTGAAAGTTAACCGAATCCGCTCCCGGATGTGTCTGAACATAGTAAATGCCACTCAGGAAATTGTTCGGGTGGCTATGAATCGCATGGGCCGTACCTTTTGCGTTTACATTTGCCCAGCAAGCTGTGATTTCAATCGCGTTCGTTCCGACTCTCAAGAATCGAAGTACGGTCTGCGCCGTACGATGAATGCATGAACTGAGATCTGCAAGCTGTTCGCGATGGTGCAGATGCTGCGCCGACTGCCACGATCCACCGGGCGGAATCCCGCCAAAATCCGGGTTCAATTCGTTGATGACCTGGAGAATGCCGGAACTTATTCTTTGACGGTGTCCGGGCGTCAACTGAATTTTCCAGACATGCGTAGGAAAAATGGACAGAACGTCCGATTCCTCCATCCACTTGTCCTTGTCGGTCATTCCTCGCCTCTCTACCGAGTATAGGTCAAAAAAGAATAAGGGCTGTCGTGCCGGCCGGGGGACGTTTCCGCACGCAGGCGCGCGAATCTTCTACTATGCTTAGATGGTATCGACTAAACAGCTACAGCCGCTGAAAGGCAGGAGGCGGCAGGAGGTTACGCATGAGCAGGTTATTCAGTTCCCGGACCGTTTTAGGCTCGTTTTGTCTCCCGGCGTTGGCCGTAGCCGGCCTGGCGTACGCCGGCGACCAGGATTTCGAGGCGAACCTGTCCGGCGCCCAGGAGGCTGTGTTCGATGGCGATGTCTTTGTACCCGGCGGAACGGATAGCGGTGCAAGCGGCAGGTTTCGCGCGCATTTCGACAAGGCCTTCACAAGAGTCAGCGTAAATCTGACCGTTAACGGGCTAACGGGCACGTTCGCCGCGGCGCATTTCCATTGCGGCCGGCCGGGCCAGAACGGCTCGATAGTTTTCGGGCTGGTGAGTCCCGGCCCGCTCGAATTTGACGGGAAACGGATTCGCGGCACGCTGACGAACGCCGACTTCACGGGAGCTGATTGCCTGGAGACGGTCGGGAGACCCGTCAACAATATTGCTGCTTTGGCGTTTGCTATTCGTGACGGTCTGATCTACGCAAACGTTCACAGCGACGTCTTCCCGGCCGGCGAAATCCGCGGGCAAGTGCTGGACGGGAAGGACCACAGGGACGACGATCACTGAATGATCGTCCCCCGGTCACGGGCGCCGATCCTTACGGTTCTCGCTCCTCGCCGGACGACGGCCGACCTTCCGGAGCCACGCGCAGGCTGACTACGATCGTCACCGCAAGTATCGCTACGATGATGCCGACCGACAGCAGCGGAGCAACCGGAAGCCAGTCGTGCGTCAGCAGCTTGAAGCCGGCAAACAGGAGGACAGCGGCCAGACCGTAGTGCAGGTAACGCACCTTCTCCAGGGACGCGACCAGCACCACGTACAGCGAGCGCAGGCCGAGGATTGCGAATGCGTTGGAGCTGTACACGAGAAATTCGCGGCGGGTTACCGAAAGTGCGGCAGGCACGGAGTCAATGGCAAACAGGATGTCGCTTAACTCAAGTCCGATAATCGCGACCAGCAACGGGGTGATGAGCAGTTTGCCGTTTTCCCGCACGAAGAGCTTTTGAGTGTTCCTGTCGGTGCTCATCGGCAAATGGCGGGACAGCCAGGTGACCAGCCGATTCTCGACTACCTCGTCCTGGGGCTCGCGCAACGCACGGTAGGCCGCGAAAAACAGCAGTGCGCCGAACAGGTATTGTATCCACTGCCAGCGTTCCATCGCGGCAACACCGACAAAGATAAAAATCGCGCGGAATACCAGGGCGCCCGCGATACCCCACAACAGTGCCCGGCGCTGGTTCTCCAGCGGTATCCGGAGCGTCTGGAAAATCAGCAGGAAGACGAACAGGTTGTCGAGACTCAGGCTCTCCTCGATCAGATAGGCGGCGAGATATTCCCCGGCCGCATCGCGGCCCATCAACGCCCAGACGAAAAACGTGAAGCTTAAGCCGACGGAAACCCAGACCGCGCTCCATACGATATCGGCGCGGCGCGACCGCTGATGCGCACCCCGGTGGCTGTAGAGATCGATCGCGAGCAGTACGAAAAGCGTGACGGCAAAGCCGATCCACGCCCAATCCGGGATATCGTCCATATTCTCTTTAGATATTTCCAGACCGGGGAATCGGAATCATACATGCGGCCTTGCGAACCGGCTCGAATGAATGCGACCGCAGCGTTTCCCGGATTACCGTTTCCTGACCAATTGAATGCCGTCCCGGACCGTCAGCAATACGTTTTCGACCCGCTCGTCGCGGCTGACGGTTTCGTTCAGTGTCGCGATCGCTCGCGTGATATCGTCCTGCGGGTCCACGACCTTGCCCGACCAGAGCATGTTATCAAAAATAAGCAGTCCGCCCGGCCGCGTGCGCCTTACGATTTCTTCGTAGTAAGCGGGATAGCGTTCCTTGTCGGCATCGATAAACGACAGGTCGATTTCCCGCTCCAGGCTGCGAATCGTATCCAGGGCAGGCCCCAGGCGGATTTCGATTTTGTGGCCGACCGGACTCGCATCGAACGCCGCCTTGGCCACTTCCAGCGCGACGGGATCGATGTCGCAGGTGACGATTCTTCCATCTTCGCCCAGGCCTTCGGCCATCGACAGGGCAGAGTAACCGGTAAACGTGCCGACCTCCAGAATGAATTTCGGCTGGCAAAGTTGCACGATCAACTTCAATAAACGGCCTTCCACCCGCCCTGTCAGCATTTGCGAGTCTTCCATCTCCCGATACGTCCTGTCCGCAAGCAACTGCAATAATTCCGGCTCCGCCGTGGTGTTGCGAAATGCGTACTGGTCAATGCTTTCGTCGACAAGCAGGTCCATTAACGATTCCCCGTTCTGTTCACACCTGCCATTTTGACACACGATACAATCATTCGTAACGCAGCGCGTCGATCGGATCCAGTTTCGCCGCGCGTTTTGCCGGCCAGATGCCGAACAACAGGCCGACCGCGGCGCTGAAGACGAACGCCGTCACGGCCGACCCCAACGTGACCACCGTCTGCCAGCCGGCAAAATGCGCTGCGAACATTGCCGCAGCCGCGCCAGCGTCTCGGCACGTTCGAGTTGCGTGCGCCAGATCGCGCGCCGCGCTTCGGCCGCTTTCTGCGCCGCGACCGCTTGTGCCAGGCGGTTCTGCACCGTGCGCGCGCATGAATGGCTTCCGCGCCCATACGGTAACGGCGATGTATGGAACTGAGCTCGGTGACGGAGTGGACATCGGCCTCAGGCGCAACGGCAGTACTTGTCACGAATTTTCCGTGTGGCTCTTCGGCGAGCGGAGCGTCCGGCATTATGAGCCATTGGACCGCGAATCGGCGGTCGGATCAGCCGGGGATCCGCCAGGAAATGTCAAGGTTCCGCGGAAACGCCCGGGGTTCGGGCGACGGTGCCGGGACGACGGTGCCGGACTTGGAATTTTGGACTTTTCGCCACGACAGTGCCCACGGCGGTGCCGTCCCTGGCACATACCTTGCACTGTACTCGCTGCAAAGTTGAAGTGACGAGCAACCACCGTGACACCAATAATCCGAAGGAGACAGTGCAATGAAACAAAAGGGCAATGGCGGAGAAGGCAATCGGGAAGCGGATCGACGTTACCGCAAGGGCGTCCGCGAGACGGTAAAAGATACATCCGCATCGGAGCGGTCGGAGAAAGCGCGCGACCTGAGCCGGGAAGAACTGGAGCAAGCCAGACTGGCCGAGGAAAAAGGCAAGTCCCGCGCCAGGAAGTGACGTCGTAACGCGAGGCCGGCGAAACAGCAGAGATCTATAACAACAATCTTGACTGCATCCTTATATTTCGATTATTGTAGAAATATGGAGAAAATGGTTTATGGCCAGGAGCAGAACATCGAACAGATCACTCGCTACGCCGACATGCTCTCGGCGATGGGAACGGAACCGCGGCTGCGGATCATGCGGCTACTTCTTTCCGCTCATCCCGACGGGCTGATCGTGGGCGAGATCGGCGCGGAACTCGAAATTCCCAGTTCCACGTTATCGCACCATCTGGAAAAACTGAAAAACGAGGGCCTGGTCAAGGTGCGCCGCGAGGGCACCTTCCTGTGGTATTCGGCGAGTACTGACGCGCTGCAGGAACTTCTCGGGTTCTTGTACGCGGAGTGCTGCACCCGGAACAAAGCCATCGAGCCGCAAAGCATTGTCGCCGTTTGCACATGATGAGGATAAACCATGTCCAGGAGCGTTAAGGAAGTCGTTCGTGAAAAGTACGGGCAGGCGGCGCTGCAGGTCAAGGCGGGTTCAGGCGCCTCCTGCTGCGGCGGAAGATCGACGCTTGAAACCTCGTGCGACCCGATCAGCGCCAACCTCTACGATGCAGCGCAGGAAAGCGAATTGCCGGACACCGCATTGCAAGCCTCACTTGGCTGCGGAAACCCCACGGCGCTGGCCGAGCTGAAACCCGGTGAAACCGTGCTCGATCTTGGATCCGGCGGCGGTATCGACGTGCTGCTTTCGGCGCGGCGCGTCGGTCCCAGCGGAAAAGCATTCGGCCTCGACATGACCGATGAGATGCTGGCGCTCGCGGAAGAAAACAAGCGCAAGAGCGGCCTGACGAACGCCGAGTTCCTCAAGGGTGAAATCGAGAGCATTCCCCTTCCGGACGATTCGGTGGACGTCGTCATCTCGAACTGCGTGATCAATCTGTCTGCGGACAAGAAGCGGGTACTCGAGGAAGCGTTCCGCGTCCTCAAGCCGGGCGGCCGCTTCGCCGTTTCCGACGTTGTGGTCCGCGGCGCCGTGCCTGCCGGGATCAGGAAAAACATGGAGCTCTGGATCGGCTGCGTGGCCGGCGCCCTGAGCGACCGCGAGTACGTGGAAAAGCTGGCCCAAGCAGGTTTCGAGAACATCGATATCGAGGCGACGCGTGTTTATAGCGTCGCGGACGCGCGCGAGTTCCTGTCCGGCCAGGGTCTCGACGTCAACGCCGTGGCAAAAGACATCGATGAGAAATTCATCAGCGCTTTCGTACGCGCAACAAAACCAGCGCCTGCCTGCTGCGCGCCCGGTTGCTGCAAATAGAATGACACCGTGGGACATATCGCCCGCAATTCTGCCACAAGCCTAGGCTCTTTCGAGCGCTACCTGTCCTTATGGGTGGCGCTCTGCATGGTCGCAGGAGTGGCGCTGGGCAAGCTCGCTCCCGCCTCGGTTCAGCTACTTCGTGGTTTCGAATTCGGCCAGGGCAGTCAGATCAACGTTCCGATGGCGATCCTGATCTGGCTGATGATCACGCCAATGATGATGAAGGTTGACTTCTCATCCGTCCGCAATGTAGGCCGCAAACCCGCGGGACTCGTTGTGACGCTGCTCGTAAACTGGCTGATCAAGCCGTTCTCGATGGCGCTGCTCGCGTGGGCCTTCTTCCGCTTCGTCTTTGCAGGCTTTATCAGTCCGTCGGAAGCGGACCAGTACATTGCCGGTTGCATCATCCTGGCGGCGGCGCCCTGCACCGCCATGGTGTTCGTGTGGAGCCATCTGACGAACGGCGATCCGGCGTATACGCTGGTTCAAGTGTCGGTCAACGACCTCGTCATGCTTATTCTGTTCGTGCCGATCGTGCAGTTTCTGGTCACCGGCGCTTCTTCGCTGACGGTGCCGTTTGACGTACTGCTCTATTCGGTACTGGTATTCATCCTCGTACCACTCATTGCCGGGACGCTGCTGCGGCGGCTTTTCGTAGAGCGCCACGGGAAGGCGTGGTTCGAGGGCAAGTTGCTGCCGAGGTTCGCGCCGGTGACAATCGGTTCCCTGCTCGCCACGCTCGTACTGATCTTCGCGTTTCAGGCGGATAACATCACAGGCCGGTTCTTTCACGTGGTGCTGATCGCGATCCCGATCACGATCCAGGTTTATTTCAATGCCGGCCTCGCTTATGGCTTGATGAAACTATTGAAAGTCGAGCACTCGGTCGCTGCGCCGGGCGCGTTGATCGGCGCTTCCAACTTCTTCGAACTCGCCGTTGCAACGGCGATCGCACTGTTCGGACCCGGATCCGGGGCGGCGCTGGCAACGGTCGTCGGTGTCCTGGTCGAAGTTCCGGTCATGCTGTCGGTTTGCTCGGCCTGTACGCGAACGCGGCACTGGTTTCCCGCGCCTGTCGCAAAGTGACGGCGATGCAAAAAAAACGCGTCCTGATTCTCTGTACGGGCAATTCCGCACGCAGCCAGATGGCGGAAGGACTGCTGCACCATGATGCCGGCGACCGCTTCGACGTCCAAAGCGCGGGCGTAAAACCGGGCCGTATCAGGCCGGAAGCAATTGCAGTCATGCAGGAGCTCGGCATTGACATTTCCGGGCAGAGGTCAAAGCACGTCGATGAGTTCGCGGGCCAGCATTTCGACTACGTACTCACGGTCTGCGACAACGCGAACGAAAGCTGCCCGATTTTCCCCAGTCAGACGAACCGCCTCCACCGGTCGTTTGAAGATCCGGCCGCACTGCAAGGAACGGAACAAGAGCGTTCGGCGCTGTTCCGCGAGGTACGCGACGAAATCAGGGAGTATCTGAAGGATTTTCCGCCTGAATCGTAAGCCAAGGGCTCGCGCCGACGACGTGCCCGACCTGGATTATTGGACACTTCGTGCAACGACGGCGCCGATACCGAGCGGCTATTCTTTCGCGACGGCCGACAACAGCGGCGGCGCACAGTTCGAATCGTCCTCCCGGCCAAGTTCGATGGGAGTAAGAAGCGACGCAACGCCCTCGCCCATATCCGTTTCGAAGCGAACGTTATCGAACGGTCCGTGTATCCGAAACGGCAGGCGCATCGACACGAGGCTGAAATCCTTCGCGTGCGGCACAAGCTCTATATCGAGATTCTGCTCGCCGAGCCTGATCTCGCCCCTGCCGTACAGATTGAAGGCGCCCGTATCCATGATCATCTGCTGCGATCGGGCAAGCCCTTCGTCGACTGAAAAATCGACGACTGCGCAGCGGATGGCTGTCGTATCGTTTTTGTCGAAATCCGCAAACATCGCGGTAAGTACGTCACCCGCTACGCGGGTTGCGAGTTCGTCCGGCATTGCGCCGTCCTCGAGAAAAAGTACCATGCGGCCCGCCGCCGAATTGAGTACGGCCGAGCTCTCTTCCCCGGTCGCCCGGAGGTTGATGTTGCCGTCGAATTCACCGCTGACGCCGTCGAGGTCATCGACGCCGGCGGTAAGCGCGGATAGCGGCACATCCCGTAACGCTGCCTTGAATTCGAGGACGGTTTGCCCTTCTGCCGGCGTTACCCTGAAGGTCGCGGACAAATCAGCATCGCTGATCGAAGCCTTCTCGATTGCCGCCGACAACGCTCCACGATCGAGCACGGCATGAACGGCGAGATGCTCGAACAACACCCCCAGAAATGTCGATTTCTCAGCGCGGAAACGAACATCCGCGTCAAACTTTCTTGAGAAATCCAGAAGATTTGCATAGAGGTCCCCGTCCGGCAGCACGTCCTGCCAGGTCTTTTCAGCAGGCGCCGCCGGAGATTCCGCTTCGGGATATTCGACATCGCGGACCGTCATGGTACCGCCGAAAAACCGCCGATCGCCCTGATTCAGGACCTCGACGGCGCCGGTCAGTTCGCTGTCTCCGCGCCTGGCGCGAATCGCAGAAAAGCGCCAGTCGGTGTCCGGATCGCTGACGCCGAATTCGAGCTGCAGATCCGGATCTCCGTCCTCGCCCGGCTGGTCGAACGTAACAAACAGATCGAGGTGCGTCATATCATCACGACTCATGGTGCCGTTCATGCGCAGGACAGCGTCACCGAGTGAAATCATCCCCCGGAGCGAATCGCGCTCAAGCGGGTCTCCGTCGAGCAGGTTTCCTCCTGCTGCCTCGATGTTCAGTGCTTTCTCGCCGATGGTCCCCTCGGCAGCGAGCGTCACCGGCAGATCGCCGCGCTGTCGTCCGAGTTCCACGCGATCGAGCCTCGCGGTCCCGGTGAGGCGAAGCGGCAGTGTGGTTTCCAGGTTGGCATCCACCGCCGTTGCCAGGATAGTGAGGTCCGCGGCGTGCGGCATGGTTCCCACGATGCGACCCGCCGAGATGAGAAAATCGTCGTCACGCTGGACATTGCGGGTTTCGGATTTCAGATTTCGTATTTCAAAGTGACGGAGCGACCAGTCGAAACGATGCAACCACTCCGACGCGACGGCGACCAGCGGATCCCAATAGAGCGCTCCCTCATCGCTTACCGGTACGGAAAACCGCAGACCATCGATTACGATGTCGTCCAGGGTCAGGGAACCGGCAACGAGGGACAGCGGATGAATACGGAAAACCGCCGTCTCGACCCGGATGAGTTCGTGGTCCCGCCGATCGGCATTCGCGACGCGAAGCCCGTTGAGGCGAATGATCGGTCTCGGCGAAAAGCTCCGCTCCAGACGATCGATATGCAGCACTATGCCGTGTCGTTCCAGCATCCGTTCCGTCACGACAGCGCGAATCCGTTCCCCGTCGTACCAGCCGAGAAGTGCGGCATACGTTGCAGCGGCCGCCATCGCAAGCCCGAGCGTTATGGCGAGAAATAGTCTCAATCTGCCGCACCTCCGGAACCGATTCTGTCCTGAAGCAATTTTCATACCGGCGCGCCTGCACGCATTTTCTTCAGCAAACACTACCGTTCCGGCGGCGGGGTGTGTAAATCCTGCAATCGAACGGTCGACCTTGCATGCGAGCAGGGCGGAGACCCCCGCCGGCACGGCATGGCACGGCTCTTGCCTGATGGTGCTTAATCGCGGGTGATTGTCGATTTCGGGCTGAGGACAGGACACTGAGAAGATCGTTACGATTACGGTGCGCCCACGAGTGCACGGTTTGGGCAATGGACCTGCGCACAGCATGCGCCGCGCTTGCAGCGGCATTCATCCTGTGCGGTTGCGCGACACAGGCTTCCGATCCGGCTGCAGAGCAAACCATAGAGGTCCCGGGTGCCGGGGACGCGCGCGCATCCGGCGACGGCACCGGCGAACGCGACACCGTCACGATCGATCCGAACGTGGTCAGTTACGACGATTACCACGATCCGTTGATGCCGCTGAACCGGTTCGTGTTCGGCTTCAACGACGTCGTGTCACGCTACGCCCTGGTGCCGCTCGGCAAAGGGTACGCGCGAATTGTGCCGGACGCGGTCGATCGGCGGATCGACAATTTCTTCTACAACGCAGCTTCGCCGATCTACGCCGTGAATAATCTGCTGCAGGCGAAGCCGGTGTTGAGTGGACGCAATCTGGCCCGTTTCGCCATAAATACGACTGTCGGACTGTTGGGGCTTTTCGATCCGGCAGAGTCGTGGTTCGGCATCGAGCGAGCCGAGTCGGACTTTGCCGCCACACTGGCGCATTACGACGCCGGCTACGGCGCCTATCTGGTGCTGCCGTTCTTCGGCCCTTCGGATTTGCGGAATGCGGCCGCACGCGGCGTCGATTACTTCCTCCACCCGATCCCCTGGTTGCTCGACAACCCTGAATCGTTCGCGCTGCTCGGTTATGGCTACTTTCACGATTTCGCACAGAGTGCCGGGGATTACGAAGAATTGCAGAAGCACAGCGAAGACCCCTACATTTTCCTGCGTAATCTGTATCTGCAGGGTGCGCAGCGCGACGCGGCTTACAGATAGCAGGCGCCACGCGTGAGAAAATCATACGTCACCGGCGCGTGGGCTATTTTGCTGCTCGTCGTACTCGTTGCCGGCGCTCTCGGCTGGCAAGCGCAATATTTCGAGATTGACGCGTCGGCCGAGACGCTGCTGACCCGGGAAAACGAGAAATACATCCAAAGCAAGATCGTCGATCAGGAATTTTCGCCCGAGGAATTTCTGTTCGTCGCGTATCAGCCGAAGAACCGGCCCTTGTTGTCAAGCGGGACCTTCGACGCACTGCGCGCAATCAGCGGTGAGATCGAGCAGCTCGAGCGCGTGGCCTCGGTCAGGTCGATCCTGAATGTGCCGCTGCCGACACTTGCCGATTCGGGTAACCTGAGCAGTATCGATCCCGCCGTTCTGACAATCGACAGCGCCGGCTTCCCGATCGACGCCGTTGCATCGGCATTCCGTGACCATCCCATCTACGAGGATCTTCTGATCGACCATGGGCAGACCGTCACCGCGCTGCAGGTTCTGTTCCTGCCCGATGTCGAACTCGTGGCATTGCAAAACGACATTACGGCGCTCGAAGCAGAGGCTGTCGGACGTTCCCTTGGCGATGAAGAGCAGGCTGAACTCGAGCGTCTGAGGATTGAAGCCGAGCCGTTGCAAAAACAGCTGACGGGCATTCGCAACCAGGAGGTTCAGGCAATTCGCGGTATCGCCGAGAGATACGCGGAGGATGCGCACATCTATCTCGGCGGCGTGCATGTACTTGGCTATCAACTGGTCCAGATCGTTCGCAATGACCTCGTCGTGTTCGGCGCGGCAATAGCCGCCCTTATCGCCATTCTGTTGTTCGTGTTGTTTCGCGAACCGCGCTGGATCGTGATCGCCTTCGCATGCAGCCTGGCAAGCATCGCTTGCACGATCGGTTTGTTCGGCCTGCTCGGGTTCAAAGCAACGGTGATCTCGGCCAATTTCGTAGCGCTGCAACTCATATTGACGCTGGCGCTGGTCGTGCACCTTATGGTGCAGTACCGCGAGTATGCCCGGGCCAATACGGAATGGGATCAGGCGCGGCTCATTCGAGAAACGATGAAGGTCAAGGCGCCGCCAAGCCTGTATGCAGCGCTTACCACGGCGGTCGGCTTCGCCGCGCTGCTGGCCAGCGGAATTCAGCCGGTTATCAGCTTCGGCTGGATGATGATGATTGCGATCACAATTTCGCTCGCAGTCACGCTCATCCTGTTCCCGGTGCTGCTGATCGTTCTGAGCCGGCGTAGCGAAGCCGAGGAGACCGGCATCGTCCGCCGGCTCTTGAGCGGGCTTGCCGAGCTTGCTGTCTCGCGGAGCGCGCTCATCGGAATCTCGACCGCTGTGCTGATTGTGCTATGCACGGCGGGGTTTCTGCGGCTCGACGTCGAGAACAGCTTCATAAACTATTTCGCCGATTCCACGGATGTGCACCGTGAACTGACTTTTGTCGATCAAAAACTGGGCGGCTCGACGCCGCTTGATATCGTCTACCACGTCCCGCCGGCCGATGCGGATCTGTTGATGGGGGCGGAAACCTTTCAGACGATGCAGAAGTTGCAGGCTCTGCTCGAACGACACGAGGCGGTCGGCAAAATTATGTCGCCGGTCAATTTCACCGCGCTTGCGCGTGAGGTGAACGACGGCCTGCCGCTCACGGAATACGAGGTGACGGCCGCATACCGGTTAATGGATGAGGATCTGCGCGAAACGCTGCTGGGTTCATACTATTCTCCGGAGACGCGCCAGGTGCGAATCAGCCTCCGGATTCGCGACACGACCGCGGATCTCGACCGCGGCGAATTGCTTGAGACGCTTCGCGGCGACGTGCGGGCGGCACTCGGAGAGGATGCCGACTACCGGATGACGAATTTATTCGTGCTTTATCAGGATATTCTGGAGCGGCTGTTCCGCTCGCAGGTTCTGACACTGGGGATCGTAACCGCCGCGCTATTCGTCGTTTTCCTCGCAATTTTCCGCTCCCTGAGCCTTGCGCTGATTGCAATCGTGCCGAATATCCTGGTGACCGCGACGGTGTTCGGCATCATGGGCTGGTTCGGGATCGCGCTCGATTTGATGACTATTACAATTGCCGCCATCGCGATGGGAATCTCCGTGGACAATACCATTCACTATATTCACCGCTACCGCAGCGAGGCGCGTTCTGCGGACGCGGCGACTGCGATTCGCAGGACGCACGCCAGCGTGGGCTTTGCAATGCTCTACACGACCGTGATCGTCGTCGCCGGGTTCGGCTCGCTTGCATTCTCCGATTTCGTGCCGAGTATTCTGTTCGGACTTCTGACCGGCATCGCCTTGAGCGGCGCGTTCTTGTTCGATATCGCGGTATTGCCTGTGCTGCTGGCGCGCTTTCCGGGCCGTCGCCCATAACCTGCCATAGCGGACCTAAGGTTCGTTGCTGTTCATCGACGTGCTTGTTCCAGAGCCGAATTCACCTTTCATGAAGGTCTGCAATGCCGCCCACCGAGCTCAACAGGAAAATGTCCGAAAATCCAAGTCCGGCACCGGGTTCCCGGCTACGTCGGCATGATTTCCGGGTCGCGGAAGTCTATCGGCCGGCCGACCGTCAGGGACTCCCTGAGGTCTTCGTCCATCTTGAGGAAACCGGCGTCGGCCTCCACGCCGAGACTGTCCAGAAGCTTGGTAAAAAACGCACGGCCCGCAGCCGTTGCTGCGACGTCGAATATTTCCTCATCCGACAGCCCGTGCGACCGCAAAACCGCGACGTCACCCGACGTGATCCGCGAAGCGTCTGTTGCCACCTTGCGCGCGAAATGCATCATCGCTCTTTCGGCATCCGTCAGTTCTTCACACGCATCTCCAACTGCCATTGCCCTGACCGCATCCTCGTCGAAGAAATCGGTGAGCGCCCTGCCATGCGCCAGCGCACAGGCGGTGTGCCGCAACTCGTGCGCCGCGGCGAACGTCACCAGTTCGAAGCGCCGGTCGTCCATCGGGCGTCGTATCTCAGCCAACAATCGTCCCCAGCGCGCCAGGACTTCCGGCCGATGACAAAACACCTTGGCATAGTTCGGTACGAATCCCCACGCCGACTGCTGATGTGCATACATCGACCGAACCTCATCCTTCGCGTCGGCGGGAGCAATTGTCTTGATGAAAGCCATGGCTTGCAGTTCTCCTCACCTGTAGTAGTGGGTAATCTGGACTTCCTCGCCATAGTCCGCGTAATCCCCGGCGGCTCGCCGTGAGCGAAACTCGCGCCAATTGATCGCGCGATAGCGGGCAGGGTGGCTCTCGTCGACCATCGTCGGCAGGGGCGCGTAATCGGTTTCGTAGGAAGGGTTCAGGAAAAACGCCGCGCTGAATCGCTCCGCGTCCGGACTTGCAATGACACGATGCAGCGCAGCGCGGTACCTGTCATTCGACCATACCTGCACAATGTCACCGATGTTGACGACCAGCGCATCGCGCCGCGGTTCGACAAGGTGCCACCTGCCGTTTCTGAATACTTCCAGTCCGGGCTGGTCGTTCTGCAGCAGGAGCGTCAGAACGCCGGCATCGGTGTGGTGATTGACGCCGAGGTAACCGTTGGCAGTCGTGTTGACGCCCGCCGGAGCCGCGGGATTCGGGCATACCGGATAGTAGTTGAAACGCAGGAAGCTCGTGTGTGCGGCCCCGAAGTGTCGCTCCAGCTCGGCAGGCCGCGTGCCCAGGTTGACCGAAATCGCGGACAGCAGGCGATACGCAACCTGCTCGCAGTGAGCATAGTAGCCGCGTACGGCCGATTCGAACTCCGGCATCGATTGCGGCCATTGCGGATTGATCGCACTGCCGTCAGCCGGACCGAAATCGTAAACCTGCTTCCAGTCCCGGGTGTTCTTGGTCAGCTCCTGATCGTAATAACCCCATGGGTTCGCGGCGGTGCGCGAGACCTTGCGCTTGATGCCGTCAGGCTGCGCGAAGAATGCGCGCATTGCGGTGATGACCTGCGCGATCACGGAATTGTCGATACCGTGGCTGGTGACCTGGAAGAAGCCCCAGTCCCGGCACGCCGCATCGATCGCCTTCAGGGCAGCCGGTTGTCCTACCTCCGCGATATCGATGACGGGAACGGCATTGGTGTCGGATTGGGTGGCGGTAATACTCATCTCGGCAAACCTTCCTTGCTTCAGGCAGATTTCCGCGGCTGCAGCCATTGCGGGAACAGGGTGTAGGGATCGATATCCACGCTCGAGTCGTAGGCAATTCCGGCCCCCCGCAGCCGTTCTTGCATGGAGCCAGCGCGCATGGAATCGAACAGTTCCGTGCACCCGCCGATATGCTCGCCTGCGATGAAGACCTGGGGAATCGTGGCTACGCCGATGCGCCCGGCGAGCACGGCGCGTATCTTTCCGCCACGATCGTTTGCCTGATACTCCACGGCATCGAGGTCGATGCTGCGATAGCGGAGCCCGAGCTTGCCGAACAGCTTTCTTACCGACCAGCAGAATTCGCACCATTCCAGCGCGAACAGGACGACTGACTCTTCGGCAATGACCCTGGCGACGAAGCGCGCTGCGTCCGGATCCAGTTCGACCGCCTGATTTCCGCTCGGCGCCACGGCGCAGGCGGCCGGTACATCGAACCGGCAACCGGGCGTCGAGCGGGAAAGTTCAAGTTCTTCTGCCGTCATCTCCTCGCCGATGTCGCCGAAGAGCGGCGTGGACAAGTAACGTTCTCCCGTGTCCGGCAGCATGCATACGATGTTCGTGCCGGCGGGTGCCTGCTGCGCCACCTTCAGGGCCGCCGCCAGCGTGGCGCCGCTCGAGGTTCCGACGAAGATGCCTTCCCGCCGGGCCAACTCGCGCGACAGGCGCAATGCATCGTCCCCTGCCACCGGTACAATCTCGTCCACCAGGCCCTCGGTCACGGCCTCTTCGGTGAGTGCGGAAATGAAGTCGGGACTCCAGCCCTGCATGAGGTGCGGCCGGAAATTCGGGTGACTGGCGGACGGCGCACCGTCCTCGCCGCGCGGTTGCGCTATGCCGCTGCCCAGCACCTGCGCATTGTCGGGCTCCGCCGCGACGATCCGCGTCGCGGGACTCGCCTTTTTGAACGCCCGGGAAACTCCCAGCAGGGTCCCACCGGTGCCGAATCCCGTCACAAAGTAATGCAAAGGCTCATCGCCAAAGTCCGCCAGTATTTCCGGCGCCGTGGTGCGCGTGTGCACTTCGGCGTTGGCTTCGTTCTCGAACTGGCGGCACAGGAAATAGCCGTGGGCGTCCGCCAGCTCGATCGCCTTGTTGAGCATGCCGGTGCCCTTTTCCGACGCCGGGGTCAGCACCACCCGCGCACCCAGGAAGCGCAACATTTTCCGTCGCTCGACGCTGAAGCTCTCGGCCATGGTCACCACCAGCGGGTAGCCCTTCTGCGCGCACACCATGGCAAGTCCGATGCCGGTATTGCCGCTGGTTGCCTCGATCACTGTCTGGCCGGGCCTGAGTGCGCCGCTTTTCTCGGCCTCCTCGATGATTGCCCGCGCCATGCGATCCTTGACGGAGCCCATCGGATTGAAGGATTCGACCTTTACATAAACATTGACGTCCGGTGGCGCGAGCTTTTGCAGCTTGACCAGCGGCGTATTGCCGATCGTGTCCAGAATGTTGTCGTAGCGGGCCATCGCTCGCCTCCTGAAAGCTCCTGTGACCTCAAGTTCCGCTCGATACTGGGCATCCATCGAGGTAGCGAGCGTTGGATTGACCGTGGTTTTTACCGCATCCGCCGGTTCTATAGTTGCGGCCGGCATTAGTGAAGCTGACGTTATGAGCGGCCCGGAACTCAGATTCCTCGGCGAATTCAAGGTCATTCGGGACGGCCAGGCAACAATATTACCACCGTCCCGGAAGACGCGTGCCTTGCTCGCCTGTCTCAGCCTGAATCGAAGGCGATTCCGCCGCGAGCAACTCTTCGACCTTCTGTGGGAGGTACCGACGATTGCAGATAGTCGGTCCATAAGAAATGTCCGATAATCCAAGTCCGGCACCGAAATTACACGCCAGCTTTAACGCTGAATCTAACGCCGTACGGCCAGAGTTACTCCGTACGGGAAAATGACCGGCTGTATAACGACGTATGAGGAGTAATCGTAATGGGTACACAGCAAGCAACTGTCGACAACGGCGTCAACGTCGAGGCGCTCCTTGGCGCACGCGAAGCGCTGACCCAGGCGCCCGAAGCCGCCAAGTTCCAGTGGCGCGCGACCTGTGACTGGATCAACGGCACGCACAGCGCGACGTCCGTGCGCGGCTTTTACGGACTCGGCGAGGAACAGAAACACCGGACGGAGTTCAGGTTCGATACCGATCACCCGGAAATTTTCGCCTCGGCAGACAAGGGCGCGACACCTGTCGAGATCGTGCTCGCCGGGCTGGCAGGCTGCCTGACCGCCGGAATTGCCGCTGTTGCACAGAACCGCAACATCCAGCTGCGCTCCGTCAAGGCAACGCTCGAGGCCGGCATGGATCTTCAAGGCATGCTTGGCATTGACGGCGACGTACGTAATGGCTTCGACGGCATCAAGGTGCACTATGTCATCGACGCGGACGCGTCGAAGGAAGACATCGCATCGCTGGTGGCACAGTCGCAAAAGCGTTCGGCGGTGTTCGACGTAATCACCAACCCGACCGATGTGACGGTAACCGTGGCGTGATTGCCAGACGCCGACGCGCGGTCCGGCCGCACGCCGGCGCCATTGACGTTGTCGTCGTCGGGGCCGGTCACTCCGGTCTTGCGATGAGTCACTGCCTGTCCGCGCGGTCGATCGACCATCTCTTGCTGGAGCGCGGCGAGGTCGCCAATTCGTGGCGGCGGGAGCGCTGGGACTCTCTGCGATTACTGACGCCGAACTGGCAGAGCAAGCTGCCCGGATATCGCTACGCCGGCCCCGACCCGGACGGCTACATGACTGTGGAAGAGGTCGTCGACTTTATTTCGGGCTACGCGTCGGAAATCGCTGCACCGGTTCGGACCGGAACGACGGTCAGGTCCGTCGAACCGTGCACGAATGGATATCGCGTCTGCACCGACCAGGGTGACTGGCGGTGCCGCGCCGTCGTCGTCGCCAGCGGCGCGTTCAACCTGCCGGTCGTTCCGGCCCTCAGCAAAGCAGTGCCGCACGACGTTGTGCAATTGACGCCGCACCAGTATCGCAATTCGCGGCAACTCGAGCCGGGCGGCGTCCTGGTCGTCGGCGCGTCGGCCACGGGGGTGCAGCTGGCCGACGAGATGCAACGTGCCGGCCACCCGGTGACGATTTCCACTGGTGAGCATGTGCGCATGCCGCGACTCTATCGAGGCCGCGATATCCAGTGGTGGATGCACGTTACGGGTGTTTCCGATCAACGATACGACGAGGTCGACGACCTCGTACGTGCAAGACGTGTGCCCTCGCCGCAGCTGGTCGGTTCCAGAGAGCGATCGTCCATGGACCTGAACGCATTGACGTCACGCGGAGTCCGGCTCGTCGGCAAGCTGGCAGGGATTCGCGACGGAAATGCGCAGTTTTCCGGTTCCCTGCGAAACGTCTGCGCGTTGGCCGATCTCAAGATGGATCGCCTGCTTGCAACGATCGACGAGTGGGCCGATTGCAACGGCTACGCGAAAAACGTCGAGCCTGTTGAACGCTTTCCGCCTACCCGGCTTCCGCAATCTCCTGCGCTCGGCCTCGACCTGAAGAGCGGCAGCATCCGGACGATCGTCTGGGCTACGGGCTATCGTCCTGACTACTCGTGGCTCAAGGTTCCTGTGCTCGATCGCAAGGGTTGGATCCGGCATGACGGCGGGATCGCCGAAGCGCCGGGCTTGTACGTAACGGGCCTGCCGTTCCTGCGCCGTCGCAAGTCAAGCTTCATCCACGGCGCCGAAGACGATGCGCGCGAACTGAGCCGGCATCTCGCCGGCTATCTTCGCGCGTTCGGGGACCGCCACTCGGCGAGAGTCGCCGTGTAGTCACGCCACGCGGGCACCTGAAGCTCATGGGCAGCGTGCTTGTCGAATGGACCGGGGATCTGGACCGGCACTCTTCATGACAGGGTTGCACTTGCGAAAGCTGATGTATTCGTGGCGAGGTACTTTGCATCTCCCCTGCCGGCAAACGTGGAACGCGCTTTAGAGATCGTTGAAAAAGAATGCCTGAGTCTTTTTGGACTCCGGCTTACGCGAGCCATCATCGAAGACGGAAGGGAACGTCTTGGATTGCTCGACCCTCGTCCTTTCCGCGCCTGCGGTGAGCCGGGCATGGCCGGTTGCGGCTTCACCGAATTCCTGTCGGCGCGCGACAACGACGGTCACGGCAGCCATACGGCGACGACCGCCGGCGGCAACAACGGCGTGGCAGCATCGATCGACGGTGAGCCGCTCGGCGAGGTCAGCGGCATGGCGCCGCGGGCGCGCCTGTCGGCCTACAAGATCTGCTGGAACGGCAGCCTGGCAACGACGTCTGTAGCCGGTTCATCCGTCACGGGCGTCGGACCGTCGTCGCGCTCCGGCACGGCAGGTATCTCATCGGCTACGGCAGCGGGCTGTGGAGGAGCGCATCCGCAAGCGACGAGGCATGCGGCGGCCAGGCAAAAAGCGGCTACTCTGTGCATTCTGTGTACCTCTACCTGTCAGATTCGCAAAGCCTGGCAACGTTCGAACCCTCCATGCGGAATGTCGACGATGGCCCGGAACTGTTCGTGACGATTCAGCGACCTGGAAGGGTTCAGGAAGCGGCAACAGGTTGTCGCAAATCCAGGAATGAGACCTGTGAAAGATTCTGTCTATCGCAACGCGGATTCAAAGCCGGGTTCGGGCATCATCCGGATCTCAAACGGCCTTCCATACAGCGGTTCGTATTCAACAGAATAGGATATCCCAAGGTTCCTGAGTAATGGCAAGCGTAGTGTACCCCGTCGTAAATAATCGACCCTTCTCGCGAGCGACTTTTCGTGGCTG
>JBBDXW010000049.1:48967-105383 GCA_040902105.1 Woeseia sp. | reverse complement strand
TTTTTGCGAAGCCCCCATGGATGGGTTCACGGCGGTCCTGAAAAGCCCTCCCCCCGGTCGCGGCTCCGCAAACCACTGACTTCAACCGTTCATGAACAATGCTATTGCGCCTGGAAGGGGGGCTGGTGGAGCTGGACTACGTCTCTGCCGCGTTTGGTGAGTAGTGCCGGTACACCGTCGTCGCCGATCAGGTGCAGTGCACCGACGACGATCAGGTAATCGTTCGTGTCGCGCAGCAACTCCTCGATTCTCTCGACCCAGTTGTTGTTTCGCTTGACGACGATCGTCTGGTAAAGCTCCGGATATTGCCGAATTTCGTCCAGCATGTTTTCTTCCATGAAGCTTACGTCTCCGTGTCGCCATGCGTTGACCAGTTCGTCCATGATCGTCTGGATATCGACGCTTTCGTTCAGCGACTGGAGGAGAAGCGCCCGCTGTGACTCGAGCGTCATGCTGTCGAGGAGCTGGAGTTGTTCCCGTATCGTCTCAAGTCCGAGAATTTCCTTGTTATCGACTGCGGCTTTTTCCGCCAGGTGGCTCTCGATGCCGAAGACCGGGTTGAATCCGATGCGGGCCAGCATCAGCTGCTCTACCGTTATCGCTGCAAGCCACGGTTCCGACTTTGCGAGCATGGACAACGGAATATCGGCGCGGTTCGCAAGCACTTCGGCCTCGGCATAGGCCTCGGGTCCCATCAGATCGTTCAGGCTTCGGTCATCCTGAATCAATCCGAGTTCGGTGAGCAGTGACTGCGCCTGCACAGGGTCGATGTCGTCCATGTCCACTTCCATGATCAGCATTTCGGCGTCCTCGTACACGTCATGAATGACCGATGGAAGGGGGTGATCGCCAGCGC
Source organism: Woeseia sp. (assembly GCA_040902105.1). Lineage (GTDB taxonomy): Bacteria > Pseudomonadota > Gammaproteobacteria > Steroidobacterales > Woeseiaceae > IDS-8. The sequence goes on along the minus strand of JBBDXW010000049.1, from coordinate 104,527 downwards.
GCAACAAATGCACCGAGCCGAGCAGATAGATGCTGTTCGCGTTGCCGTCGAGCTGCCACATCGATACCGGATGGCCGCTTTCCTGTGCCGTCGACGTCATCGAGACGGCCAGCATGAGCCAGCCGACAGGGCCGATCGACGCAGTCTTCGATGCAGGCAGCTTGTGATTGTTTTTTATGATAGTCATCGCCATTGGCGCCTTCCCGGTCAAGTCCAGATCAGCCCGGTGTCGATGGTTCCATCGGCGTACAACGCGATTCGCCTGTAGGCGGGCGGCTTGTCGTCCACCGCAAACGTGTCGCTTGCGACTTCGAACTGTCGGCAGGTCGACGGCGTACCCAGTATTCTCACTGACTCGAAGGTGCCGTCGAACGCCTGGTGCACGTGACCGAATACTGCAAGTCGCACCTTTCCCGACGCCGTGATGCGCTTGAGAAACTGCTCGCCATTCTGCAATCCTACCTCGTCCAGCCAGGCACTGCCCACCGGCAAGGGAGGATGGTGCAGACAGATCATGATGTGGTCTGCGCGAGAATTGGCGATGAGTCCGTCGAGGCGGTCAAGCTCGCTTTCTTCGACACGGCCCGCGGGAGTTCCGACGATACAGCTGTCGATACCGGCGATCAGCCAGTTGTTGGTTTCGACGGCATCACAGTAGAAAAAAGGCTCGCTGTCGAGCACATCCTGCATGAGCGGCCGGACGTCGTGATTTCCGGGCACGCAGTAGATGGGCAGGCCGATCGGCGTCATCATGGCGCGGAAGCGTTCGTAAGCAGCGCGCGTATCATCCTGGATTACGTCGCCGGTCATCGCCACCAGATCGGCAGGCCAGCCCGATTCACCGATATGGTCGAGCACGCCTTGCAGTGTGGCCTGGGTCACCCTGCCGCGCAAGCTCCCATCAGCGTCCGCGAATAAATGCGGATCCGTAATCTGCAGGATCCGGACGGGATCGGTAGACTGTTGGATTGACCTGGTCAATAACGATAATGGTCAGACTTGTAAGGTCCGCCTTTCGACACGCCGATGTACCCGGCCTGCTCGTCGGTCATTTCTGTAAGCCTGGCGCCGATCCGGTCGAGATGCAGGCGAGCAACTCTCTCGTCGAGATGCTTCGGTAACACGTACACCTTGTTTTCGTATTTATCACTGTTGGTCCACAGCTCCAGTTGTGCCAGGACCTGGTTCGTAAACGAGCTCGACATGACGAAGCTTGGATGGCCCGTGCCGCAGCCGAGATTAACGAGCCGGCCCTCGGCAAGCAGAATAAGGCGCTTGCCATCCGGAAAAATAACGTGATCGACCTGCGGCTTGATGTTCTCCCACTCGTACTGCCGGAGCCAGGCGACGTCGATTTCATTGTCGAAGTGCCCGATGTTGCAGACGATGGACTGGTGTTTCATCCGCTCCATCTGCGGACCGGTAAGGACGTGGTAGTTACCGGTCGCCGTGACGATGATGTCCGCCTTGTCGCAGGCGTCGTCGAGGGTGACGACGCGATAGCCCTCCATCGCGGCTTGCAACGCGCATATCGGATCGATTTCCGTTATCCAGACGGTAGCGCCGAGTCCACGCAGCGACTGCGCGCAGCCTTTGCCGACGTCACCATAGCCGCAAACGATTGCGATCTTGCCCGCGATCATGACGTCGGTGGCCCGCTTGATGCCGTCGACGAGCGATTCCCGGCAGCCATAAAGATTGTCGAATTTTGACTTGGTAACAGAGTCGTTCACGTTGAAAGCGGGACAGCGGAGCGTGCCCGCTTTCTGCATGTCGTAAAGCCGTTTGACGCCAGTGGTCGTTTCTTCGGACAGGCCGCGAACCTTTTTCATGGCTTCACGATGTTTATCGTGCATGACCAGCGTCAGGTCGCCGCCGTCGTCGAGGATCAGGTTTGGCTGCCAGCCATCGGGGCCGTTGATGGTCTGTTCGATGCACCACCAGTACTCGTCCTCGCTCTCGCCCTTCCAGGCAAACACCGGCACGCCGCTCGCGGCAATCGCGGCGGCGGCGTGATCCTGGGTCGAGAATATGTTGCAGGACGACCAGCGCACTTCGGCGCCGAGTGCGGTCAGGGTTTCGATGAGTACGGCAGTCTGGATCGTCATGTGCAGGCAGCCGGTCAGGCGCGCACCTTTCAGCGGCTTCTTGCCGGCGTATTCGGCGCGCAGCGCCATCAGCCCCGGCATTTCGGTTTCCGCAATGGCAATCTCCTTGCGTCCCCAGCCGGCAAGCGCAATGTCCGCGACTTTATAATCCTGCTGCTTCAGCGCAATTGCTTCGCTGCTCATGAAATTCTCCTCAAATCTCGAAAACTGTAGTGGTGCGCGTTGCGGTCTGCAACGTTTCGCGGTCGACGATGCGGCTGTTTACGACGATATCGGCGGCGCCTCTCAGGCCGCGACGGCGCCGCGCAATGCCTCGGCTTTATCGGTTAGCTCCCAGCTCAGTTCGATATCTTCACGGCCGAAATGTCCGTACGTCGCCGTCGGCTGGTAAATGGGGCGTATCAGATCGAGCATTTTCAGGATGCCGTAGGGGCGCAGGTCGAAGTTACTGCGTATGAGGTCGATCAGGCGGTCGTCGCTGATGCGGCCGGTGCCGAAGGTCTGTACGCTGATCGACGTCGGCGCCGCAACGCCGATCGCATACGACACCTGGATCTCGCAGCGGTCCGCGAGTCCCGCGGCAACGATGTTTTTTGCCACGTAGCGGCAGGCATAAGCCGCCGAACGATCGACCTTTGACGGGTCCTTGCCGGAAAACGCGCCGCCGCCGTGACGCGCCGACCCGCCGTAGGTATCGACAATAATCTTGCGTCCGGTCAGGCCGCAGTCACCCATCGGTCCGCCGATTTCGAAGCGACCCGTCGGATTGATATGGAATTGCGTTCTCTTGCTGATCCACCTGGACGGCAGCACCGGCTTGATGATCTCTTCCATGATGCCTTCGGTTAAGACCGCCGTGCTGACGTCGGGATGGTGCTGCGAAGAAAGCACGACCGCGTCGATCGCGACCGGCTTGTCGTCTTCATACACGAAGGTCACCTGGCTCTTTGCGTCCGGACGAAGCCAGGGCAATGTCCCGGCCTTGCGCACTTCAGCTTGCCGTCGCACGAGTCGATGCGCATAGGTAATGGGTGCCGGCATCAGCACACTCGTCTCGTTGCAGGCGTAGCCGAACATGAGCCCCTGGTCTCCCGCGCCCTGGCTTTCCGGGTCGCCGCGGTCGACACCCTGCCGGATATGGGGCGACTGCTTGCCAAGGGCAGTGATCACCGCGCATGAGGCGCCGTCGAAACCCATCGCCGAGTCCGAGTAACCGATGTCGATCACGGTCTCGCGCACGAGTGCTTCGATGTCCACCCAGGCGTTGGTCGTTACCTCACCGGCAACAAGCACCATCCCGGTCTTGACCAGGGTCTCACAGGCCACCCTGGCCGCCCTGTCCTGCTCGAGTATTGCGTCAAGCACGGCGTCGGAAATCTGGTCCGCGATCTTGTCCGGGTGTCCTTCCGATACGGATTCCGACGTGAATAAGTAAGAATGGCTCATGAATATCCGTCACTGACTCTTTATCGGCCGCATTGTACCCCATGCCTTCGGCTTGCGGCACCTGCGTTAAACAGGGAAAATGCCTCACGCCTGCACCGGCTACGACTTGTGCAGACGCTTCCCGGAGTGAATTCCTGTATCAACCACAGCGACCGGTACGGTCCGAGTCTGTAACACATGCCATTGCAAATGAGCCCACCGACTGCAGCCCGCCGGACAGACCGCCGCGAGCTGGCCAATGCGATTCGTGCGTTAAGCATGGATGCCGTGCAGGCCGCGGATTCCGGACACCCGGGCATGCCGATGGGAATGGCTGACATTGCCGAAGTCCTGTGGAACGATTATCTGCGACACAACCCCGGCAATCCGCGCTGGTTCGATCGCGACCGGTTCGTGCTGTCGAACGGGCACGGCTCGATGCTTTTATACAGCCTGCTGCACCTCACCGGTTATCCCATGACGCTAGACGAGATCCGGAACTTCCGGCAGCTGGGTTCGAAGACGCCCGGTCATCCGGAACGGGACGTGGAACTCGGGATCGAAACCACGACCGGCCCGCTGGGGCAAGGCCTCGCCAATGCAGTTGGCATGGCGCTCGCCGAAAAAATACTGGCTGCGACCTTCAATCGCCCGGGTTTTGATATCGTCGACCATCGCACGTTCGTGTTTCTGGGCGACGGCTGCCTGATGGAAGGCATCTCTCACGAAGCCTGCTCGCTGGCCGGCACGCTCAAACTGGGCAAGCTGATTTGCTTTTACGACGATAACGGGATCTCGATCGACGGCAAGGTCAGTGCCTGGTTCAGCGACGATACCGCAGGCCGTTTCGAGGCGTACGGCTGGCAGGTGATCAACGCTGTCGACGGGCACGACAGCCTGGGCGTGGCGCAAGCCATCGAGCTGGCGCTCAAGGACCGCGACCGGCCCACTCTAATTGATTGCAAGACCGTGATCGGTCAGGGCGCGCCGCACAAACAGGGCAGCGCAAGTACGCACGGCGCGCCGCTCGGCGAGGACGAAGTTGCCGCAGCGCGCAAGGAACTGGGATGGCACTCTCCGCCCTTCGTGGTGCCGGAGGAAATCTCTTCAGCCTGGAATGCCGTCGACCGCGGTGCGGCACAGGAGCGCGAATGGGCGGATCGATTTTCCGCCTGGCGCGGCGAATATCCGGACCTGGCCTGTGAATTCGAGCGACGTATGCTGGGGAACTTGCCGGCGGGCTGGTCGCAGGGCGCGGGCCGGGCGATCGCCGCGATCGCCGCGGCAGGCAAGAACATGGCGACGCGCAAGGCTTCGCTGCAGGCGCTGAATGCGTTCGCACCGCTGTTGCCGGAGCTTGCCGGCGGATCCGCCGACCTGACCGGTTCCAATCTGACCAGACACGATGGCTCGGTCCCCATCACCGGGGACGATGCGGGCGGCAATTACATCTATTTCGGCGTCCGTGAGTTCGGCATGTCCGCAATCTGTAACGGTATCGCATTGCACGGAGGCGTAATCCCGTACTGCGGCACCTTCCTCACATTTTCGGATTACGCGCGAAACGCGCTGCGCATGGCCGCGTTGATGAAAGTGCGGAATATCTTCGTGTACACACACGACTCCATCGGCCTGGGCGAGGATGGCCCGACGCACCAGCCGGTAGAGCATGTCGCTTCCTTGAGGATCATGCCGAACATGCGTGTCTGGCGCCCCTGCGATGCGGTCGAGACGGCCGTGGCATGGCGCGACGCGATCGAGCGGCTGGACGGACCGACCAGCCTTGTCCTGACCCGCCAGGACGTACCGCATCAGGATCGAAGCGCGGAGCAGATTGCAGCGATAAGGCGGGGCGGCTACATCCTGCGGCAGTCGGAGTCCGGGGTGGGATCGGCCGCGCAAATCCTGTTTATCGCTACCGGCTCCGAAGTTGCGCTGGCGATGGGCGCCGCGGCTGCGCTGGCCGGGGAGGGCATTGCAGCTCTGGTTGTGTCGATGCCCTGTACCGACCTGTTCGATGCCCAGCCGGAAGAATATCGGCGGTCGGTGCTGCCGCCGGAGGTGACGCGGCGGGTGGTCATCGAGGCGGGTATCGGCGAATTCTGGTGGCGTTACGCCGGCCCGGCCGGACGGATCGTCGCGATGACCGGTTTCGGGGAATCCGCGCCTGCGGCAGACCTGTTCGAACATTTCGGCTTTACCGCCGACAACGTTCTCTCGGTCGCGAAAGAACAGCTCGCAAACTAATTGGCATGCCGGCGACACATCCGGCAGGGAACACATCAGGAGAAAAAAATGACGATCAAGATCGGTATCAACGGTTATGGCCGCATCGGCCGTAATATTTTGCGCGCTTTGTACGAAGGCGACAAACGAGCCGACCTGGAGATCGTGGCCGTCAATGATTTAGGCGACGCGAAGACCAACGCCCACCTGACACGCCGCGACACGGCTCACGGGCGCTTTCCCGGCACGGTCGACGTCGACGGCGATTTCATGGTGGTAAACGGCGATCGCATCAAGGTGCTGGCCGAGCGCGATCCGGCCAAATTGCCGTGGGGCGACCTGGGCGTCGAGATCGTCATGGAGTCCACCGGCTTTTTTGCGTCCAAGGAAAAAGCAGCGGCGCATCTCAAAGGCGGTGCAAAGAAGGTCATCATTTCCGCGCCGGCCGGAACGAGCGTTGATGCCACCATTGTTTACGGCGTGAACCACAAGACGCTGAAAGCGAGTCACACGGTTATTTCGAACGCGTCCTGCACCACCAACTGCCTTGCGCCGCTGGTAAAGCCGCTGCATGAAAAAATCGGCGTCAAACACGGCCTGATGACGACCATTCATGCCTACACGAACGACCAGGTGCTGACCGACGTTTTCCACGACGATCTGCGCCGCGCACGCGCTGCGGCCATGTCGCAGATTCCGACCAAGACCGGCGCCGCGTCCGCTGTCGGGCTGGTATTGCCGGAACTCGCCGGTCGCCTCGACGGATTCGCCATACGGGTTCCGACGATCAACGTCTCGGTGGTCGACCTCACCTTTGTTGCCGAACGCGATACGAGCGTCGAGGAGATCAACCGGATCATGAAGGAGGCGAGCGAGGGCGAGTTGAAGGGCGTGCTCGCGTACAACGACGAGCCTCTGGTATCCGTCGACTTCAATCACGACCCCGCGTCCTCGACTTACGACGCAGGACTCACAAAAGTGATGGGAGGAACGCTGGTCAAGGTTCTGGCCTGGTACGACAACGAGTGGGGTTTCTCGAATCGCATGCTGGATGCCGCAATAGCATTCGCCAACGCGAAGTAGGAACGGGCATTCGATGGCGGACCCGATTGTACGAATGAGCGACCTCGACCTCGCGGGCAAGCGGCTGCTCATCCGTGAAGATCTCAACGTACCGCTCGCAGACGGCCGGGTAACCAGTGACGCCCGTATAAAAGCGGCTTTACCGACGATCCGCCAGGCCCTCGAAGCAAACGCGGCTGTCATGCTGATGTCGCATCTGGGCCGACCGACCGAGGGCAAGGCAGACAGCCAGTTCTCGTTGCGGCCTGTGGCCGATTCATTGTCCGCCGACCTGGGACAGCGTGTGCCGTTGATCGAAAACTGGATCGATGGCGTTTCCGTCGCGCCGGGAACCGTGGTGCTGCTCGAGAACGTCCGCTTCCTGAACGGCGAGAAGGGCTGCGACGAAACGCTGTCGCGACGCATGGCCAATCTGTGCGACATCTTCGTCATGGATGCCTTCGGCACCGCACACCGGGCCCAGGCGAGCACCTGTGGCGTGGCCCGCTTTGCCCCGGTTGCCTGTGCGGGACCGTTGTTGTGCGCCGAGCTTGACGCGCTGGGAAAGGCATTCGAGAAACCGGCGCGGCCTGTTGTCGCCGTCGTCGGCGGATCGAAAGTGTCGACCAAACTTACCGTGCTCGATGCGCTTGCCGGGATCGTCGACGAACTCATTGTCGGCGGCGGCATCGCGAATACGTTCATTGCCGCTGCCGGACATTCGGTCGGCAAATCGCTGTACGAAGCGGAAATGCTGGATCGGGCCAGAGCGCTCGCAGCCAACGAAGGCGATCGGGCGCACATCCCCGTTCCCATCGACGTCGTCGTCGCTAACGAGTTTGCGGCAACGGCGAAGGCTGAGGTGCGGCCAGTGAAGGACGTGCGGGACGACGAGCTGATCCTCGATATCGGGCCTGAGTCGGCAGCCGAATTTGCAAGGGTCCTGGCCGGCGCTGGCACCATCATCTGGAACGGTCCGGTAGGAGTATTCGAGTTCGACCAGTTCGGCGAAGGAACCCGCGTTATTGCGGAAGCGATTGCGAAAAGCGCCGCGTTTTCCGTGGCCGGTGGCGGAGATACGCTCGCTGCCATCGACAAGTACGGCGTGGCCGCGGATATTTCCTACATCTCGACCGGCGGCGGCGCATTCCTGGAATTCGTGGAAGGAAAAAAACTTCCTGCGGTGGCGATTCTGGAACAGCGCGCACGCGACGGAATGACGACAAATTCGAAATAAACAGGCGACCGTTATGCTACGCAGAACCAAGATAGTCGCAACACTGGGCCCGGCGACGGACGATCCGGAACGACTCAAGAAAATGATCCGCACCGGCCTCGACGTCGCGCGCATCAATTTTTCCCACGGTACCGAAGAGGACCAGCGCGCTCGCGTTGCAGCATTGCGCGCCGCCGCGAAGGCCTGCGACAGGGACGTGGGCGTCATGGGCGACCTGCAGGGACCGAAGATTCGAATTCAGCGTTTCCAGGAAGGCAGAGTCACGTTGCAGGAGGGCGACGCATTCTTTCTCGACTCGACTCTGGGAAAGCGCGGCGGCACGGTGTCCGGCGTGGGGGTTGCCTATACCGATCTGCCCAGGGACGTCAAAGCCGGCGATGTGCTGCTGCTCGACGACGGCCAGATCACGTTATCGGTCGAGCGCATCGACGGCAGCAGAATTCATACGACGGTCGTGAGCGGCGGCGAACTGTCGGACCACAAGGGAATTAACCGGCAGGGCGGCGGGTTGTCAGCGCCTGCATTGACCGACAAGGATCGCGATGACATCCGGATCGCGGCCGATCTGCAACTGGATTTTCTTGCCGTATCCTTTGTGCGTACCGCGGCCGACGTCCAGGAAGCTCGGAAGCTGCTTCGCGATGCCGGTGGTCAGGGGCTGATCGTCGCGAAAATCGAACGTGCCGAAGCCGTCCACGGCATCGATGCAATTATCGAAGCGGCCGACGTCATCATGGTCGCGCGCGGCGACCTCGGCGTCGAAATGGGATATGCCGAGCTGACCGGGATGCAAAAGCAGATTATCCGGCAAACGCGCCGGAAGAACAAAATCGTCATCACCGCAACGCAAATGATGGAATCGATGATCAGTCACCCGATGCCGACGCGAGCGGAAGTGTCGGATGTCGCCAATGCGGTTATGGACGGCACGGATGCGGTCATGTTGTCCGCTGAAACCGCTGTCGGCGCCTATCCGGTCGGCGTAGTTTCCGCCGTCAGCGAAGTCTGCATCGGCGCCGAGAAATTCGCTCTTGCACGCGGCCGTACCTCGCACCGGATGGACGACAAGTTCCAGGCGGTCGACGAGGCAATCGCGATGGCGGTGATGTACACCGCGAATCACCTTGCCGTGAAGGCAATTATTGCGTTGACCGAGTCGGGGTCGACAACCCTCTGGATGTCCCGAATACGCTCGGACATTCCGATATATGCGTTCACACCGCATGACGCAACGCGCCGGCGGGTCACACTTTACCGCGGCGTCTATCCCATCTCGTTCAAGATCGAGCACTCGGACGCGCAGCATCTGTACCAGGACATCTTTTCCACGATGCTCGCGCACAAGCTGGTCGAGATCGGCGATCGGGTGATCTTCACCAAAGGAGACTTGAAGGGTGTCTCCGGCAGCACGAATGCGATGAAGATCCTGCGCGTCACGGAAGCTCGCTGACCGGGTTAGGTGCCGGACTTGGATTTTTGGACATTTCATTTGGACACGCGATCTGAATCAAGCCGCTGCGAAATGTCCAAAAATCCAAGTCCGGCACCTAACCCTCCCTTGTGCCCCGGTGGCCGCCCGGTAATACTGTGCGGCGTGCAACGAACGGATTGAACGATGGCGGACACTCGATTCCACACCCGATTCCAGGGCACCAGTTCCTACGTCGCGACGCATGACCTGATGATGGCGGTCAACGCTGCGGTGACGCTCGAGAGGCCGATCCTGATCAAGGGCGAGCCGGGAACCGGCAAGACGCAGCTGGCGCTGGAGGTCGCGCGCGCGCTCGACCGGCCGCTTTATGAATGGCACATCAAGTCGACCACCAAGGCACAACAGGGGCTTTACGACTACGACGCGGTTGCGCGCCTGCGGGATTCCCAGTTGGGCGACGACCGCGTGCACGATATTTCCAACTACATCGTGCGAGGCAAAATCTGGGAGGCCTTCGAAGCCGAAATGCAGCCGGTATTGCTGATCGATGAAATCGACAAGGCGGATATCGAATTTCCTAACGACCTGCTTCAGGAACTCGACCGCATGGAATTTTTTGTCTATGAAACAAAACGGCTGATCAAGGCCAGGTATCGGCCTATCATCATCATTACCAGCAACAACGAGAAAGAACTGCCGGATGCATTCCTGCGTCGCTGCTTTTTTCACTACATTCGGTTCCCGGACAAAGAGACGATGCGGAAGATCGTCGACGTGCATTTCCCCGGGCTGAAGAAAAACCTGCTGCGCGAGGCGCTGGAAGCGTTTTACAAGGTCAGGGACGTGCCGGGGCTGAAGAAAAAGCCGTCAACCTCGGAGTTGCTCGACTGGATCAAGCTGCTTCTGGCGGAGGACATCCCGGCTGAGGCTTTGCGCGCCGAAGACGCCCGCAAGGCGATTCCCCCGCTTTATGGCGCCCTCTTGAAAAACGAACAGGATGTACACCTGTTCGAACAGTTGCTTTTTCTCGATCGCCGGGGCCGAACCCAGTAAGCCTGCGAGCTTATGCTGACCGGTTTCTTTTTCATGCTTCGGAAGGGTGGCCTGAAACCCTCGATCACCGAATTGCTGACCTTGCTGGATGCGATGAGAAGCGGTCTGGCGGGGGAGAGTGTTGACGACTTCTACTATCTCGCCCGTTCCTGCCTTGTAAAAGACGAAACCTTGTTCGATCGCTTCGACCGCATTTTCGCCGCTCATTTCCAGGGTATCGAGGACGCGTTCGGATCGCTCATGACCGATATTCCCGACGACTGGCTGCGCCGGCTGGCAGAGCTCAATCTCTCGGAGGACGAGCGCAGGGAAATCGAGTCGCTGGGCGGCTTCGACAAATTGATGGAGGCACTGCGCGAACGCCTCGAAGAGCAGCGCGAACGTCACGAGGGAGGCAACAAGTGGATCGGTACGGCCGGGACCTCGCCGTTCGGCGCATACGGCTTCAATCCTGAAGGCGTGCGCATCGGCCAGCAAGGCTCCCGCCATCGCAGGGCGGCCAAAGTCTGGGACCGCCGCGAGTACCGGAACCTGGACGATACCGTGGAACTCGGCACGCGCAACATCAAGATCGCGTTACGCAAGCTTCGCAAGTTTGCGCGGGAGGGAGCGCCCGATGAACTCGATCTTGAAGACACGATCGACAAGACAGCCCGCAACGCCGGCTTTCTGGATTTGCGCATGGTGCCGGAGCGGCACAATGCGATCAAGGTCCTGCTATGCCTCGACATCGGCGGTTCGATGGACGATCACGTACGCATTTGCGAAGAGATGTTCTCCGCTGCGAGAAGCGAGTTCAAGCACCTCGAGTATTTCTATTTCCACAATTTCATATACGAAAGCATGTGGAAGAACAATCGGCGCCGCCACAGCGAGCGAATTGCCACGGCATCCATCGCGCACAAATATGCGGCCGACTACAAGTTGATTTTCGTCGGGGACGCGACCATGAGTCCCTACGAAATCGTTTATGCCGGCGGCAGCGTCGAGCACTGGAACGAGGAGCCGGGCGCCGTCTGGATCAAAAGACTGCTCAATACGTATCCCAAGGCAATCTGGCTCAATCCCGAACCGCAACAGCGCTGGGACTATACGCCCTCGATCAAGCTGACGCGCGAGCTGATGGACGACCGCATGTTTCCGCTGAGCGTCAGCGGACTGGACGCGGGAATAAAGCGCTTACACTAGTGCGGTGTACACTGGATCCGGGCCGATCCTTCGGCGCAGGATCGTCGCACGAAGTCCGCCGCCTGGTCGATTCCTGCTGGCGGAGGTTGAAAACCGCTGTGTGGCACCCGCCGTCCGCGCACTATAATGCGCCGCAGGAATGAAAATCTATCCGCAGGATTTAAAGACCGCGCTGGTATTGCCGGGCGGCGGTGCACGGGGGGCATTCCAGGTCGGCGTGCTGAAAGCGCTCGCCGAGCTGTTGCCGGCCAAGGCGACCAACCCGTTTGCGATCATGAGCGGCACCTCGGCAGGCGCCATCAATTCCGTCGTACTGGCGAGCAAAGCACGCCATTACCGTGTTGCGGCGACGGAACTCGAGCGCGTATGGGGAGGCTTTTGCAGCGACCAGGTGTTTCGCACGGACCCGCTGACCATGTTGCGGAGCAGCCTGCACTGGGCCGCCGCCATCGTGTTGGGCGGCTTCTTCGTCGGAATGCCGAGATCGCTACTGGACAATTCGCCGTTACGCGCACTCCTGAGCCGCAACGTCCGGTTCCCGCGCATCCAGAGATCGATCGACGCCGGCCACCTGCATGCCGTCGCGGTCACGGCAGCCGGCTACGGCTCGGCGCGATCGACCTCGTTCTATCAGGCTGCGCCTCAAGTTCGTCCCTGGGCGCGTACCCGCCGCATCGGTATCCGGCAACCGCTGCATCTCGATCACCTGATGGCAAGTATCGCGGTGCCGCTGATTTTTCCGCCGGTCCTGATTGACGGCGAGTATTTCGGTGACGGCGCCATGCGTCAGGCAACACCACTCAGTCCCGCGATACACCTCGGCGCAGAGCGGATCCTCGTGATCGGCGTGCGTGACGAAACCGCGGACGCTTCATTGCTGCAAGGGCAAATTCCGAAGTTCCCGAGCTTTACGCAGATTGCCGGTTATATGCTGGATACGTTGTTCATGGATGGGCTGTATTCGGACCTCGAACGAATGACCAGGATCAACCAGCTCATCGATGCCGTTGCGCCGGACCAGCGTACAGGTCCGACGAAGCGCATGCGGGCGATCGACACGATGCTCATCGTACCGAGCAGGGACTTGCGCGAGCTCGCGTACGAACACCGGCGCGACATGCCCGTTCCACTGCGTATTCTCCTGCGCGGCATTCGCGGACATAGCAAGCCCGAAAACCGCCTGCTCAGTTTCCTGCTGTTCGAACAGTCGTACACGCAGGCGCTGATCGAACTCGGTTACAAGGACGCAATGGAAGTGAAGGACAATCTCCTGGCCTTCGTCACCGGTGCCGACGTGCCGCGCCTGTTCGCCCCGGCCTGGGTGAAGAAAGACCTGATCGGATTCGATTTACCTTGAGCACTGTCTTCGCCGGCCAGAATGCAGTTCGACGCCACTCTCATATCACAGATTGCGGGTCGCGTGCGGTTGACAGGCGATTAGCCAGAATCAATGTGGCGTAAAGAATGATGCTGATGCCGACCATTTCGAAAAACTCTTCAAACGCTACTGCGATCAGGTTCAACGTCAGGGTGGCTTCGGAATTCCGCAACGGGAAACTCGCAATTTCGAAGCCAACAGCCCCAATGACATACGTCACTGCCCCCGCCAGGCCAACAACGGCGACAGAATTAAAATGTCGCCAAAGTGCATTCAGGTGTTTTGCGCCAAGAGCCACACCCAGGAGCCCGAGTGCCGCATAGGCTATGATCCACGCACCCCATTCGCCAACGAAAGATATCCGCGACAGCCCGAAATGCCTGGCCATGTAAGTCAGGTTCTCGTGCAATTGGACATCTTCGTCCGCCGACAGCCAGATGAAGACAAGACCCGCGACAGTCAAAGCAAAGTTGGACAAATATTCTTTCTGTCCATTGTTCATCGCCGCGAGGAACAGCAAGGCGCCAACGGCGAACAGCTGGATGGCGGAAAACCAGGTCGACAGCGACTTTTCGCTGTCGAGATCGAAGAGCGGCCGCAATGGGCCCCAGGACAACCCAGGTTGCCATATGTGAATCACAACGTACGCGAGTGCGAAACCGCACTCGACGGCGATCAGCCCATAAATCAGGCGTTTTGCGTGGACGTCGGTGTACTGGAGCGATAGCGCCATCGCTTGATCCTTATGGTTTTAGAGCAGCACGACTGTGGCGAGGCCGAGGAACGCCATGTACCCGGTTACGTCGGTGATCGTCATCATCACGACGCCGCCGGCAATCGCCGGATCGATCTGCATCCGTTTCAGGATCAGGGGCACGGCGAATCCTGCCGCTGCGGCAAGGAAAAGATTGATAAACATGGCTCCGGCTATCACCGCGCCGACGTGCCAGTCGTTGAACCAGAAGTAGGTGAAGAGTGCGACCACGCTCGCCCATACGATGCCGTTGAGAATACCGACGAGCACCTCCTTTCGGAATATGCTGAGAGCGTTGGTCTTGTCGATCTGACCCAACGCGATTGCCCGGGTGGTGATTATCAGCGACTGACTTCCCGCGACTCCACCCATGCTCGGTACGACCGGCATCAGGACGGCGAGCAGCACGATCTTGTCAATTGTCGTCTGAAAGAGATCCACCACAGACGCTGCCAGAAAAGCCGTACCGAGATTGATCCCAAGCCAGATGGCGCGTCTGCGCGCGCTTGTGACCACCGGCGCAAACATATCGTCTTCTTCATCGAGGCCGGCAGCGCTCATCAGGGCATGCTCGGCTTCTTCGCGGATTACATCGACGATGTCGTCGACCGTGATACGGCCGACGAGCCTGTAGTCTTCGTCGACCACCGGTGCCGACAGCAGGTCGCGATTCTCGAACTCCCAGACGACTTCGGACGAGCTGGTGTGAGCCGGGATCGGCAAGTTTGCCGACGACATCACCTGCTCGACGGCCTGTAACGGGTCTTGCGTCAGCAAGCGCGCCAGGTACAGCGATCCCAGGTATTCGTTCCTTCGGTTGACGACGTAAATCGTGTCGGTGCCGTCGGGAATCTGGCCGCGAGCCCGGAGATATCGCAACACGACCTCCAGCGTAACGTCGGGACGCACGGTCACGATGTCGACGTTCATCAGACCGCCGGCGGTGTCCTCGTCGTAAGAAAGAACCTGGTTCAGGCGCTCACGATCCTGGTGGTCCATGGAACGCATGACCTCTTTCGTCAGCGCTTCCGGCAGGTCCGCCAGCAGATCGGCAAGGTCGTCGAACTCCATGCCCTCGGTGGCCGCAATGAGCTGGTCAGCCTTCATGCTGCTGATGAGGCCGTCGCGAACCTGCTCGGCGAGTTCGACCAGCACGTCTCCCTCGCGGTCGGGTTCGACCATGTCCCAGATCAGGGCGCGCTCGGCGAGCGGCACCGATTCGAGCAGCCGGGCGAGCTCGGATGGATAAAGACTTCGGACGAGCATCCGCGCCGAACGCAATCCACCGCTGCCGAGCGTCTCGCGCAGCAACTCGAGTGTATTTTGCGTCGGCTCTCTCGGTTCCATGGTTCTTACACGGGTTGCTGCCATTCAGGGTCCGCGTATTCCCGGCATACGCGGATCGTGGCGATTCTACAAGAAGATATGTCGACCGGCCGGAAGCCAGTGTCCTGAGTCAGTAATTCGTCAACAGAAGCTATTTCTGATCCGTGCCGCGTTCCGGCAGTTCGTTGTGGCGGGTCAGAACCGGTTCGTGATTTTCCTTGAGCGCGCGCGCCAGTTTCTCGGCCATGTAAACCGAACGATGCTGGCCTCCGGTGCAGCCGAGCGCGACGGTCAGATAGCTTCGGTCGAAGCTTACATATTCGGGAATCCAGCGGCTGAGGAAGGCCAGGATGTCTTCATACATCTGCACAAACGCGGGCTGTTGATCGAGAAACCCGGATACCGATGCGTCCTGTCCGGTCAGGCTGCGAAGCTCCTGCTGCCAGTAGGGATTCGGCAGGCAGCGCAGGTCGAAGACGAAGTCCGCGTCGGCTGGAATGCCGTTCTTATACCCGAACGACTCGATCAATACGGACAACATGTTTCGTTCACGGCTGTCGACGCGTTTACGGATTGCGTCCGCAAGTTCGTAGACGCTGGTCCGCGATGTGTCGATGATCAGATCGGCGGAATTGATTACCTGACCGAGCAACTCGCGTTCCTTCGCAATCGCGCTGCGCAGTTCTGTGCCGTGTTTGTCAAGCGGATGGCGCCTGCGGGTTTCGCTGTAACGTTTCAGCAATATGTCGTCGCTCGCCTGCAAGAAAAGAAAATCCGTTTGCACATTATTCTTGCGCAGATCGTCAATAAGTCGCGGCAAGGATTCGAGGTCCTGTCGCCGGTTCCTGGCATCGACGCCGACTGCAACACGAACAGGCGAGCGGTCGTCGATGCAACTGACCTCGTCGAGAAGCGACTTGAGCAGTGCCGCAGGCATGTTGTCGATGCAGTAGTACCCCAGGTCTTCAAGCGCATGCAAGGCAACGCTCTTGCCCGACCCCGACAGTCCGCTGATTATGATCAGCCTCTTTTCGTCGGACGTCGCGGGAGCGGTCATGGTGAAGGAGTCGCGTTCCGCTGCCTCAGGTGCTGCGCGAGGCAATGCGGGTATCGTGCAGCGTCGAACCGTCATCGCGTTGAGCTGCACTAAATGCTTCGTACAATTCCTTGCTGGTCGTTGCCGATCGCAAGCGAGCCTGCAATGCGCTGTCGTTCAACAGGGCGGAAATCTCCTCGATGTCGGTGCGATGGCTAAGGTCGATCTCCTCTGGAACCATCAGGCCGAAGACCAGGTCAACCGGCTTGCCGTCGGGAGAGTCGAATTCCACGGGGTCGGAAAGTTTCATCAGCGCGCTAAAACTCGCTTTGACACCGCTTAACCGGCAATGTGGGAAGGCGACGCCGTTTTCCAGGCTTGTGCAACCCAGGCGCTCCCGTTCAATAAGGTGCGCAAATATCTCTTCGTTCGCGATGTCAGGAGTGGTGCGCGCAAGGAGTTCGCTCAGGATCTCGAGGCAGTGCTTTTTACTGCGCGCACGGACATTGCAAAGCACGCTGTTCGCCTGCAACCCGTAAGGCCGGATGTTTGCGTGCTTACTCAAATGCTCGCTTGTTGGCGTCTCTTGCATGATGATCCGCAAGTTTTTCCTTGTACTTCTTTACCTGTCGATCAAGCTTGTCGACGAGACCGTCGATCGCAGCGTACATGTCGTCTTCAGTAGCGTCTGCATAAATCTTACCGCCGTTTACGTTGACGGTGGCTTCCGCCTTATGCCTCAGCTTTTCCACCGTCAGAATACAATGCACGTCAGATACCAGATCGAAATGCCTTCCGATCTTGTCAACTTTGCTCTCGACGTAATTCCTCAGAGCGGTAGTTATATCTACGTGATGGCCCGTAACACTTAGTTGCATGGCATTCTCCTGAATTTCCCTGGCGTCGGCGATCAACCCACCGTACCCCCGCCATCCCTGTTGCGCGGATTGTTCGATCACCATAACAATGACTATAACAACGACTTTGTGTAAGACGGATAAACTGGTCGAAACCTCCTTTGCCGCGGGCCGGCGAACTTTTGCACGTTTACTTTGTTACTTCGGCTTCCGTACCTTGCGCTCGCTCGACGATGCAATTCTCATTGCTTCGCGGTACTTGGCGACCGTTCGTCGGGCAACGGATATGCCGTCGTCAGCCAGCAGCTTGGCAATTTTGCTGTCGCTTAGCGGCTTGGCCGGATTTTCGGAGCCTATAAGCTTGCGAATCTTGGCCCGCACGGAAGTTGAGGACTGATCTGCCCCGTCGGCGGAAGCCAGGTGGCTGGAGAAAAAATACTTGAACTCGAATACGCCGCGCGGCGTATGCATGTACTTGTTTGTCGTAACTCGCGAAATTGTCGACTCGTGCATGCCGATTTCTTCGGCAACGTCGCGCAAAACCAGTGGTTTCATCGACTCATCGCCGCGATCGAGAAACTCCGTCTGGCGTGACACGATGCAGGTCGCGACTTTCATCAGCGTTTCGTTGCGAATCTCCAGGCTGCGCACCAGCCAGCGCGCCTCCTGCAACTGGGTCCGCAACGCAGCGTGATCGGTACTGCCGCGCAGGAGTTGTGCATAACGCTGATTGACGGAAAGTCGCGGAATACCGGACGAACTTATTTCTACCTGCCATCGGTCGTCGACCTTGCGAACGAAGACGTCCGGTACGACATACTCCGCGGCCGTCGAATTGACGGCCTGCCCCGGCTTGGGATGGCAGCCCTTGATCAGTGCGAGGGCGTCATCCAGACAGGACTCGGTGGTTCGCAGGGTCCGGCGCAATTCGGCGTATTCCTGGGCGCCAACCGCGTCGAGGTGATTCTGTGCGAGCTCGACAGCAAGGTTCAGGCCCGGAGTCGACGGGTCAAGTTGCCCGAGCTGGAGGATGATGCACTCGGACAGGGACCTGGCGCCGATGCCGCCGGGATCGAGGCGTTGTACTTTCCGCAGAGTCTGCTCGACCTCCTCGACGCTGACGGCCGAATTCTCTCCTATGTAATCGACGATTTCTTCAAGGGTTGTCGTGAGGTAACCGTCATCGTTGATGCCGTCGATCAACGCTTCGCCAATGACGCTTTCGCGCGGCGTGAAAGCTTCGAGTTCGAGTTGCCAAAGCAGGTGCTCGCGCAGCGATTGACCGCTCTGGTCCGCGTATTCGTTGATCGGCCGCCCTTCGCCGTTCCAGCCGATGTCCGGAGTCCGCTCCATCGGATTTGCTTGCCACGTGTCCTCGGGCTTTACGGCCTCCACTTCGACCGTCGTCTCCGTGTTCGTTTTCGGAATGTCCGGAAGGTCCTCCATCTCCAGCATCACGTTTTCTTCGAGGGCATCCTGAATCTGCGCGCTCAGGTCCAGTACCGGAAGCTGCAGCAGGCGAATTGCCTGTTGCAGTTGCGGCGTCATCGTGAGCGTTTGCCCAAGCTTGAGTTGGAGCGAAGGTTTCATCATGCGGAGGGTATGTCCCGTGTCGGAGCAGCAGCCGGCTTATCCAGCGCAGCGCGTCCTCTGACGGGCTTCACCGTCATGACAGCGATTGTCTGGTACCGATTGTGGTTCAGAGTTGGAACTCCTGTCCGAGATACACTTCCCGAACGTGCTGATTTTCCAGGATGTCACCCGGGGACCCTGAGGCGATCAGGCTACCGTCATTCAGTATATAGGCTCTGCTGCAAATTCCGAGGGTTTCCCGCACATTATGGTCGGTAATCAGGACCCCGATGCTGCGATCGCTCAAGTGCCTGATTATTCGTTGGATATCGAGAACCGAGATCGGGTCGACGCCGGCGAAAGGTTCATCGAGCAGCACAAATCTCGGGTACGCGGCCAGAGCGCGGGCAATCTCGACCCGGCGCCTCTCGCCGCCGGAGAGGCTGATCCCGAGACTGGTGCGCACGTGGCCGACGTGCAGTTCGTCGAGTAATTGATCGAGTTCCTGCGCGCGGCCGGCGCGATCGAGATCGCTGCGATTCTCGAGAATGGCGAGGATGTTCTGTTCCACCGTCAGTTTTCGAAAAATGGAGGCTTCCTGCGGCAGGTACCCAAGGCCCATCGCCGCTCGCCGGTGCATTGGCAGTGCCGTCAGGTCGTGACCGTCAAGGAGAATCCTGCCCCGGTCGCACGGGATGAGCCCGACAATCATATAAAAGGCGGTCGTCTTCCCGGCGCCGTTCGGCCCGAGTAAGCCGACAACTTCACCGCTCGTGATCTCGAGAGAGATCCCTTTGACAACTTCGCGAAACTTGTACTTTTTTGAAATATCCTGAACGCTCAGAATACTCATTGATCGTTATCCGCGTCGTCCGGCTGAGGGGCCTCGTCTTCGGTCTGCGATGAAGAATCGTCGTTGCCCGCATCTTTATCCGTTTCCTGCGAGGAATCCCTGGGCGTATAGGTAATCTTGACCCTGGGTTCGCCTTCGCCGGCCGAGCGCGCGTTAATGCGCTGTTCCTCGATGTTATAGACGAGGTAACTGCTGGAAATCTGGTTGCCGCCCTCGGTGATTGTCGCCTCGTCGGAAAATTCGACGATCCCGTCCTCGAAGTTGTATTCGAGACGTCCGGCTTCGGCATACGTCACCTCGTCACTGTCGCGCCGCCGCATTTCGAACGTCACCGGCGAGCCGAGGATCACTGCGCTCTGCAACTGGTGGTCGGAGAATTTCACGCGCGCAGAGTCGCACTCTACGTGCCCGTTCTCCACGTCGATTACGACGTTGCCGGAAAATTCCCATACGCTGTCTTCAAAATCGAGATTGGTGGCGCGGCCTTCGTCCGCCACCACGCCGATATTGCCCTGGCTGAGCCGCAGGCCGCTGTACATGAGCATGGAGTTCTTGCCGTCGTAATCCGCCTCGTCGGCGTCGACATTTATCGGCAGGCGCAAATTGGGGTCCTGCGCCGACGCTACTGCGGAGCAAAGCAGAGCAACGGCAGTAAAGGTCACGGTCCGGACTGTCTTCATTTGCGACTCGGGTGCTCGTATCGGCCTGTTCAGGGGACAAATTTTCCGCTTACGTTGGACTTCAGTTGCAATCGATTCTCCTGCAACAATGCTAGCATGCCGGTCGCAGTCACGCTCCGCGAACCAACGCGAATCTGTACGCGGCTGTCGGTCTCCGCGCGGAAGGTCTGCGGATCGAACTCCAGATACGACGTGCGTATTTCGGTTACCTCGTTAGCAAATCCCTCCGAGCTTACGGCGACAACGTGCCCGCTCAGAATCACCAGTTCCTGGTTGCTGCCGATCGTCGCGGAGTCGGCGTTCAGTGTCCACGGAACGGTTGCCTCCGGTGAATAGTTGATGCGCACGTTCTGGAATTCAATTTGCTCGTTCGGCAGCTGCTCGGCATATTCCGCCTCGATTTCGTAGAGCGGCTGGCCCTCGTTGTTCGTGCCGAGTACGCGGGCCTTCTTGAGATAAAAGCCACTGCCGGGGATGTTGCGCGGGCTCTCGTCAGGAACCGGTCCCCGCAACGATCCGGTGAGGTACCAGCTGCCGGCGGCGGCCAGGATCAACAGCGTAAATCCGAGCACGTTACGGGCAGTCATCAGCCACCCGCATCGGTGGAGGAGTCGCGTGCCGCGAGCAACAACTCGCAGACTTCACGCACCGCGCCGAATCCTCCTTCCGCTGTGGTCGTGTAGTCGCAATATGCCTTGACCTCGTCTACGGCGTTGGCAACTGCAATCGCGAAGCCCACTTGTTCGAGAAGAGGCAAATCGGGAGCATCGTCTCCTACATAGACACATTCGTCGCTCGACAGTTGCAGCTTCGCGATGATCGAGGAAAACGCCGCGAGTTTGTCGGCCGCACCCTGGACGACGTGATGAACGCCGAGTTCCGCCATTCTTGCCGCCACGGCCCGAGAATTCCGGCTGCTTATGACGGCGACGTCGATGCCCGCCGCGATCAGTTTTTTTATGCCGAAGCCGTCCTGCGTAAAGAAAGCCTTCGATTCGACGCCTTCGTTCGACAGATAAAAGCGTCCGTCCGTAAAGACTCCGTCGACGTCGAATGCCGCCAGCCTGATACCGGCCGGCAATTGCCGCACCCTTCTGCCGCTCACATGATGCCCGCCCGAAATAAATCGTGAATGTTCAGGGCGCCGACCAGCCGCCCGTCCTGCCCTGCGACCAGGAGGCCGGTGATCTTGTACTCGTCCAGCAGATGGACGGCTTCAGCCGCAAGAACATCCGGCGCTATCGTCTTGCACTCGCGGTGCATCACCGAGCGCATCTCGGTTTTGCGCACATCGATGCTGGAGTCGAGCGCACGCCGCAAATCGCCGTCCGTGAAAATCCCGAGAATGCGGTCCGATTCGTCCACGATTGCGGTCATACCGAGGCCTTTGCGCGACATCTCGACCAGGCCTTCACTCAGCTTGACATGGTCGCGAACCGCAGGGATTGCGTCGCCGGTGTGCATGACGTCGGAAACCCGCAGCAACAAGCGCTTGCCGAGACTGCCGCTCGGGTGCGATCGAGCGAAGTCTTCGGCTGTGAAGCCGCGGCATTCCAGCAATGCGACCGCAAGAGCATCGCCCATCGCCAGCGTCGCCGTAGTGCTTGCTGTCGGTGCGAGGTTGAGCGGGCAGGCCTCTTCATCGACCGCGACATTGAGGTGCACGTCCGCGGCTTTGGCCAGGGTCGAGCCGGGCTTGCCGGTCAGTGATATCAGTTTTGCACCCATGCGCTTGACCAGGGGCAGGATAGTGACGACTTCCTGGGTCTCGCCTGAATATGAGACGGCCAGCAGGAGGTCCTGGTCCGTAATCATGCCGAGGTCGCCGTGACTTGCTTCGGCCGGATGCATGAAGAACGACGGCGTGCCGGTGCTCGCCAGGGTGGACGCAATCTTGCCGGCGATGTGACCGGACTTTCCCATGCCGGTGACGACGACGCGGCCGCTCGTTTGGAGGCAAAGCTCGCAGGCGGCCATGAACGAGCCGTCCAGCCGCTGCTTGAGCTGCATGACCGCGCGCGACTCCACGTCCAGCACACGGCCCGCGATCTGCAGCAGTTCCGCGTTTGTCTTGATGTGCAACAGGGCTCCCCGGTCGAGACGATGCAAATGACTATACAAACCGACAGTTTATACGTTTTGCACGACCAGGCAGGTACCAAAGGCCGCCCGGCTGACGAATTCGTGAATGATGTGCTGCCGTGTCGTGGTGCCGACCGACATACCGTCGGGTCGCGGCGCTTTGCTACACTTCAGGCCCGCGACGGCCGGCGCATCGCAAGGGCGGCGGGGCCAAAGTGGCAAGGTATGGACTATGGAACCCGGAGAGATTAAGACCCTGATCGAAGCCGGATTGCCGCGGGCTCTGGCGCAGGTGACGAGTGGCGACAACACGCACTTCGAGGCGGTAGTCGTATCGGACTCGTTCGCCGACAAAGCGCGGCTCGCGAGGCACAAACTCGTGTACCAGTGCCTGGGCCCGCTGATGGGCAACGAGATACACGCACTTTCGATCCGTGCCTACACGGCGGAAGAATGGCAACGGCTGCAAACGGGCTGAGGCGCTATTGGACAAGCTGCTGATCAGCGGGGGCACGCGCCTCGAGGGTGAGATCACGATTTCCGGCGCGAAGAATGCGGCCTTGCCGATCCTGGCCGGGACGCTGCTGGCATCCGAGCCCGTCACCGTCAGCAACGTTCCGCATCTGAAAGACGTCACGACCACCATCACGCTGCTGCAGAGCATGGGGGCCGCGGTCACGTTCGACGACAAGCTCAATGTCGAGGTCGATGTCAGCGCCGTCACCGAGCACAGGGCGCCCTACGAGCTGGTCAAGACGATGCGTGCATCGATCCTGGTACTCGGTCCGCTCCTGACCCGCTTCGGCAAAGCGGACGTGTCGCTGCCGGGCGGCTGCGCCATTGGCGCCCGGCCGGTCAACCTGCATGTCGAAGGGCTGCAGGCGATGGGTGCCGATGTAACGGTGGAGAACGGTTATATCCGGGCCCGCGCCAAACGACTCAAGGGTGCGCATATCGTATTCGATACCGTTACGGTGACCGGGACGGAAAATCTGCTGATGGCCGCCGTGCTGGCGAAGGGCGAGACGGTGCTCGAAAATGCCGCGCGCGAACCGGAAGTCGTCGACCTGGCCCGATTCTTAAGCGAGATGGGCGCGAAAATCAGCGGCGCCGGGAGCAGTAGCATTCGCATCGATGGCGTCGGGTCTCTCTCCAGCACCCGCTACGCGGTGTTGCCCGACCGGATCGAGACCGGCACCTACCTCGTCGCCGCCGCGATGACCGGCGGTGCGGTCCGGCTGAAGTGCACCAACCCCGAATACGTGGATGCGGTGCTGATCAAGCTGCGGGAGGCGGGCGCCGTCGTTCGCACCGGTCCTGACTGGATCGAACTGGATATGGGCGGCCGGCGGCCGAGGGCCGTGAACATCCGCACCATGCCGTATCCCGCTTTTCCGACGGACATGCAGGCGCAATTCTGCGCCATGAACGCGGTGGCCCGCGGCGTCGGCACCGTTACGGAGACCGTGTTCGAGAACCGCTTTCAGCACGTGCTCGAATTGCAGCGCATGGGGGCCGACATTCGCATCGAAGGCAATACCGCCGTTTGCACGGGCGTCAAGAAACTGACCGCGGCGCCGGTCATGGCAACGGACCTGCGCGCTTCGGCAAGCCTCGTGCTTGCGGGATTGGCCGCGGAGGGCGAAACGCTCGTCGATCGCATCTATCACGTCGACCGCGGCTACGAGAGGATCGAGGAAAAACTGCGGCAGCTTGGCGCGAACATACGCCGCATACCGTAGGAGCCCGCCATTGCGGGCGACCTGCGGAGGTGTTGGACGAAGGCGGTGGTCGCCCGCAATGGCGGGCTCCTACAATGCTTGAATCAGGCCTTGTGCAGAGCTTCCCGGTTATTCCACCGGTCGTTCGGTCGCGCCCAGCGGTCGCTCCGCGGCGGTCAGTGTTGCGGTATACGAGTGGCCGACGCGCCAGCCCTGCAGTTCGATCTGGTCGCCGGGTTCGAGGGCGGCGACCAGGAGGCGAGCCTGCTGCGCCGTGCGTATCGGTTCGCCGTTGATCGCCAGGATGACATCGCCCTGCTGCAGGCCCGCGACGGCGGCCGGGCCGTCTTCGATGACGCGCCTCAACAGAATACCGACGTTCCGTTCAAGGCCGAGTGCTTCCGCTTCCGCGCGGGACAACTCGTCCGGCTCGAAGCCGGCCCAGCCGCGAATGACCCTGCCATGACGTTTGATCTCGTCGACGACACCGCGCACCAGGTCCACCGGAATGGCGAAGCTGATGCCCTCCGTGCCGGCGTCCTGGGCGAGCACAGCTGTATTGATGCCGACCAGTTCGCCCAGCGTATTGACCAGCGCGCCGCCGGAATTGCCCTCGTTGATGGCGGCATCGGTCTGAATGAAGTTCTCGAAGGTGGTAAGGCCCAGAAGGCCGCGACCCGTTGCGCTGACGATACCCTGGGTCACGGTCTTGGTCAGGCCGTAGGGATTGCCGATGGCCAGTACGACGTCGCCGATCCGGACGTCGTTCGAACGTCCGAGCGGAATCGCCGTCAGCGTGCCGAGGTCGACCTTGAGGAGCGCAAGGTCCGTCTCGGCATCGTAGCCCACCACCTCCGGATCGGCGATGCGCCCGTCCGCCATCTGCACCCGGATTTCCGCGGCCTCCGCGACGACATGAAAGTTTGTAACCAGGTACCCTTCGGGATCGATCACCACCGCCGACCCCAGGCTGGTGTTGAGGCGCAACCGGTCGCGTGAACTGACGTCGGCTCCGGACTGCACCAGCCGCCGGGTATAGACGTTGGCGACCGCCGGGGCGCTGATATCGACCGCGTCAGCATAACTGGCGGCGCGGCCCGTCCCGTTCGCCATCGTGCCATTGATTGCCGGCAGCAATTGAGGTCGCAGCAATATGACGACGCACGCGACTGCGAGACCGACGACGATCGATTGCAAAAGAAAAATGAAAACTAACTTGAGTCGAGCCACTGTCGGTCCTGGCAAAACCCTGAAATACGCCGTTGCATCGCATGCAGCGGTCCGCCGGACCAGAGAGGCTCGCTAGCCACGAGTGCACCAGCCGATGGCTCCCTAGCCAATTTTATTGGGCCCCGTGTATAATGCCGCATGGTTCCGCACCCAGCCCCGAACCAGCGGTCATCCTGACGGCAAACCGGGTCTGCTGCAAATCTACCAGTTTTCGAATAAAGCAAAAAACCGCCCGGACAGAGAGGCTGCGGCCGGTGTATGGGAGTGCCTGATGACCGACGACGTTGATCGCAACAGACGTCATTTTCTAACTGTTGCCACCGCCGTAACCGGGGGAGTGGGCATCGCCCTCGCCACCGTACCGTTTTTGGCATCCTTGAGGCCCAGCGCGCGCGCTCAGGCGCTCGGCGCACCGGTCGAAGTCCCGCTGGCCTCGCTCGAGCCGGGCGAGATGATTCGCGTTATCTGGCGCGGCAGACTGGTTTTCGTGCTGCGGCGCTCCGACGCGATGCTGGCGCAACTCGAAAAGACCACGGCAGGCCTGCTGCGCGATCCGAATTCCGAAGTCGTCGAGCAACAGCCCGAATTTGCCGTCAATCCCTATCGGTCGCTGCAGCCGGAGTACCTGGTGATCGAAGGTTCCTGCACGCACCTCGGATGCGCGCCGTTGCCCGAGTTCCAGGTCGGGCCGGCGCCGGACTGGCACGGCGGCTTTTTCTGTCCCTGTCACGGTTCAAGGTTCGATCTTGCCGGCCGTGTGTATAAAGGTGTGCCGGCTCCAACAAACCTCCGCGTACCGCCGTATCGCTTCATTCAGGATGACGTCATTATGATCGGCAGCGAAACAGGAGCTGCATGATGGCGCACGTCGAATCTGAACAACGGAGACCGCAGAACACCTTCATAAGGTGGATCGACGATCGTTTTCCGCTGATGGAAACGATGCGCTACCACGCGACGGAATATTACGCGTCGAAAAACTTCAATATCTGGTACGTGTTCGGCGTCCTGTCGCTGGTGGTGCTGATCATTCAGCTCGTGACCGGCATTTTTCTGACGATGAACTACAAGCCGTCGTCCGAGGAGGCATTCGCGTCCGTCGAGTACATCATGCGCGACGTTGATATGGGCTGGTTGATCCGCTACATGCATTCGACCGGCGCATCGTTCTTTTTCATCGTCGTCTATCTCCACATGTTCCGGGCAATGCTCTACGGTTCCTACAAGAAACCAAGAGAGTTGATCTGGATCATCGGCATTCTGATTTTCTTCGTGCTGATGGCGGAAGCCTTCGCCGGGTATCTGTTGCCGTGGGGACAGATGTCCTATTGGGGCGCGCAGGTCATCATCTCCCTGTTTGGCGCGATTCCTTTCGCCGGCGACGCTCTTGTCGAGTACATCAAAGGCGACTATTCCATTTCGGATATCACGCTGAACCGCTTTTTTGCCTTGCACGTCATCGCATTGCCGCTTGCCCTGATCGGACTGGTGTTCGTGCATATCGTAGCCTTGCACGAGGTCGGTTCGAATAACCCCGATGGCATCGAGATCAAGGACCACAAAGGTCCGGACGGAGTGCCGCTGGACGGCGTCGCATTTCACCCATACCACACCAGCAAAGACCTCGTTGCAATTATTGTATTCCTGATGGTGTTCTTCGCCGTCGTGTTTTTCGCGCCCGACATGGGCGGCTATTTCCTCGAACATGCCAATTTCGAACCGGCGAACACGATGGCGACGCCGGAACATATCGCTCCGGTATGGTATTTCACCCCGTTTTACGCAATTTTGCGCGCCGTGCCGAACAAATTGTGGGGGGCGATTCTGATGGGCGCGGCGGTGTTGCTGCCGCTGTTCTTGCCGTGGCTCGACCGCTCCAGGGTCAGGTCGATCCGCTATCGCGGCTGGATTTACCGCACCTCCCTCGGCCTTTTCGTCATCAGCTTTTTTGCGCTCGGCTGGATTGGACTGCAGCCGGCGGAAGGACTCTACGTCAATCTTGCGCGAATTTTCTCGGTTATCTATTTCGCGTTTTTCCTGCTGATGCCGTATTACACGACCATCGACAAGACCAGGCCGGTACCGGAACGGGTGGTCTACCATGCTTAAGGCAGTGCGCGCGGCGGCGGCAATCACACTGCTCATAGCGGGCGCGTCCGCCCTTGCCGCCGCAGGCGACGTCGAGCTCGAACCCGCGGGAAACGACGTCGGAAACATCGCCTCCCTGCAGCGCGGCGCGCGGAACTTCATGAATTACTGCGCAGGGTGTCATTCCGCGAAATACGTAAGATACAACAGCGTCGCGAAAGACCTCGGGCTTACCGAAGATCAGATCGTCGATAACCTGATGTTCAACGCGGAAAAGACATTCGAGACGATCGAGGCGTCGATGCCCCTTGACGCAGCGGCCAGGTGGTTCGGTCAACCACCCCCGGACATGTCCCTGATAGCGCGCGCCAAGGGTACCGATTACATCTACAATTTTCTCAAGGGCTTTCATCTTGACAGCGAAAGCCCGACGGGCGTCGATAATCTGCACCTTTCCGGCACGAGCATGCCGCACGTGCTTTGGGAGCTTCAGGGTTATCAGAGAGCCGTTTTTGAAGAAGCTGATGCCGGATCGGGCGCCGAGCCGGTATTCAGCCGTTTTGAAAGTGTGTCCGCAGGGGTCATTTCGCCTGAGGATTACGATGCGTTCGTCCGGGATACGGTAAATTTTCTCGAATATATCAGCGAGCCCGTTCGCGCGACACGCCGCGTGCTGGGTGTCTGGGTCTTAATGTTCCTTACCGTGTTTTTGATCATTGCCACGATGCTGAAGAACCAGATCTGGAAAGACGTCTCCGGCTAAAGACCCGTTTCCGAAGACCACCGACGTGCCGCACAACGTTATTCCTTAGTTCCGAGGGGACCGCAATATGGCAGTCATTGCCAACCGACGCTCCGTCATGACCTTGTTTTCCAAGCCTATGTGTATTCACAGTCATCGTACACGACTGGTGCTGGCGGAGAAGAACATCAATATCGACATCGTCAACGTCGAAGGTCCGGACCTGCCGGAAGATTTGATGGACCTGAATCCTTACCAGACGGTACCGACGCTGGTGGATCGGGACCTGGTCCTCTACGACTCGCGTGTCATCATCGAGTATCTCGACGAGAGATTTCCGCATCCTCCATTGATGCCGGTCGATCCGGTGACGCGGGCCCAGTTTCGTTTAGCACTTTTTCGCATAGAAACCGACTGGTATCAGCTCGCGGCAGAATATGAAGCGGACAGCGAACGCAAACTGGCCGTAAAATCCAGAAAAATGCTCAAGGAAAGCATTCTCGCAAGCGTCGACCTTTTCAGCGCCAAGCAATTCTTCCTGAGTGACGAAT
The DNA here is from genome assembly GCA_040902105.1 of Woeseia sp. GTDB lineage: Bacteria > Pseudomonadota > Gammaproteobacteria > Steroidobacterales > Woeseiaceae > IDS-8. The sequence goes on along the minus strand of JBBDXW010000049.1, from coordinate 75,926 downwards.
TCTCCCTTGTTGACTGCAGTATTGCGCCGGTCCTGTGGCGCCTGCCTATCTACGGCATCGAGCTGGGCTCGCACGCCGCATCCGTCGAAGGCTATATGAGGAGAGTCTTCGACCGGCGTTCGTTCCGGCAGAGCCTGACGGAACTCGAGCAGGAGATGAGACTCTAGTGTCCTGTAACGGACATTCGTTGCATGGTGCATGAGAGATTCCGCGACACGTGACCGTTCCGAGCCGATCCAAGCGTCCTTACCTCATTCGCGCAATGCACGAATGGATGGGAGATAACGGCCACACGCCACACATCGTCGTCGATGCCGCAATAGACGGGGTCACGATACCGCGCGAGCACGTCAAAGACGGCAAGATCATTCTCAACATAAGCCACCCGGCGGCGCACAATCTCAAGCTGACGAATGACGCAGTCAGTTTCCGCGCGAGATTCAGCGGCGTGCCCTTCGACGTCTGGGTGCCGATCGGCGCCGTTCTCGGGATTTATGCGAAAGAGACGGGGCAGGGCATGATTTTTTCCCATGGCGCCGACCGGCCCGAACCGCCGGATCCGAAAGACGGTACCGACGACAAGGAAGCTACGCGCGGCGATCGCTCGCACCTCAAAATCGTCAAATAACCCGATGTCGCAGACATTGACAGCCAGCAGCAGGCTCGACCGGTCCGTCGATCCGTCGCGCGATCACATCCTCGGTCCCCCTACTGCAGCGATTACTCTGGTGGAATACGGCAGCTATGACTGCCCGCATTGCCGCGCGGCCAATGAACGCATCGCGGAAGTTCGCAACCGGTTTGGTGAGCGCTTGCGTTACATATTTCGCCACCGGCCGATACGCGGCAGCGACATCGCTCGCCGGGCGGCGGAACTGGTCGAGCGAGTCGACCCGGGGCGTTTCTGGGACGCTCACGTTGCCCTGATGACGCGCTCCGCCACCTTGTCGGAAGAAGATCTTCGTTCCGTTGCCACGGAATTCGCTGTGGGCGACGCGGGCGACGACAACGCCGAGCGAAGCGCACGGGCCGCGAAGGAGTGCGTGGATGCGGACGAACGGAGCGCAAGCTCGAGCGGCGTGATGTTTACGCCAACGTTCTTCATCAACGGCCGCCGTTTCGACGGTCCCTGGGACGAAAGCGCGTTTACCGACGCATTGATCGGCTCGCTGGGTCACCGCGTACGGGTGGCCGCATTGGAGTTTGCGAGTTGGGCGCCGTCGGCCGGCGTGTTGTTGCTGCTGGCATCTGTTGTTGCGATTGTTCTGACCAACTCCGCGCTGGGCGCGGCGTTCAACGGCATCTGGCAACTGCCGTTCGGTTTCATATTCGGCGACACGAGTTTCCGCATGTCGCTGAAGGACTGGGTCAACGACGGCTTGCTGACCGTTTTTTTCCTGGTCGTCGGCCTGGAAATCAAGCGAGAGTTCACGGTTGGGCATCTCGCGAGCCGCCGCTCCGCGGCGTTGCCGATTGCCGCCGCCATCGGCGGCATGGCTGTGCCCGCGTTGCTTTACGTGCTGGTCGTCCCCGGCGGGCCGTGGTCGCACGGCTGGGGCGTTCCGATGGCAACGGACACCGCATTTGCGATCGCGTTGATCGCAATGATGGGCCGGCGCGTGCCGGTGGAATTGCGCATCTTCCTCACGGCCGCCGCCATTGTCGATGACATTGGCGCAATTGCCGTGGTGGCGGTCTTTTATTCGGGCGACCTGCGTGTCGACTACCTGTTGTCCGCTGTCGCCGTTCTTGCCGGTCTCGGCATGCTGAATCACTCTCGCGTGTACCGCACGGCCCCTTATCTCATGCTCGGCGCGATACTCTGGGCCTCGGTGCACGCAGGTGGCTTGCATGCCACACTGGCGGGTGTGCTGCTCGCGCTGTTCATTCCAACGCGCCCGCCGCCGGATTTCAAAGCGCTGTCGCTGCAGGCGGATGCAATCCTGACCACAGAGGCGAGTCACGGCGCCGAAGCGCTTCGCAACGGACCGTCGGAGCCGGCTTTGCGCTCGCTGGATGCCATTTTCGACCGGCTGGAGTCGCCGGCCGACCGTATGTTGCGACACTTCGGTCCGCGCTCGAGCTATATCGTGCTGCCTCTTTTTGCTTTGGCAAATGCGGGTGTCGTCGTCGGCACTGGCGTCCTGGATGGCCGTGAAGCCCTGCTTGTCGCGATCATGCTCGGCCTTGTCGTCGGCAAACCGGTGGGAATGGTGCTGATCTGCCTGCTCGCCGTATGGCTCGGTATCGCCGTCAAGCCGCGGGAATATTCATGGCGGCAGCTGGCAGGCGCCGGCGCTCTGGCGGGCATCGGCTTCACCATGTCATTGTTCATTGCGGCGCAAGCCTTTCCGGCGACGGGCGACTTCGCAGCCGCAAAGATTGCGGTTTTCGCGGCATCGATAATGTCCGCGATCGTTGGCGCGATCCTGTTGTGGAACGCGCAACCGGAACAGCAGGCAGGAGGTGACGCAAGTGGCTAACGATCCGGGGACCGGCAAAGGGCGAGACAATGGCCGTAACAATGGCGACAACAATGGCCGTAACGATGGCATAGACGTCGTCATTGTTCCGCGCACCAGCGATCTTGGCGGCGGTTTTATCGTGCAACGCGCGCTGCCGTCCGCAATAAGGCGCATGGTGGGGCCGTTCGTCTTCTTCGATCAGATGGGACCGACGGTGTTGACGAGCGGCAACGGCCTCGATGTGCGGCCTCACCCCCACATTGGCCTCGCGACGGTCACCTACGTATTCACCGGCGAGATTCTGCACCGCGACAGTCTTGGCAGCGTGCAGGCGATTCGTCCCGGCGCGGTCAACTGGATGACAGCCGGCAGCGGCATCGTGCATTCGGAACGGACGCCGCCGGAGCTGCGCGCCGTGGATGCACCCCTGTTCGGCATCCAGTCCTGGGTCGCGCTGCCTGAACGTCATGAAGAAACCGCCCCCTCCTTCGCACATCATGCGGCCGAAAAACTGCCGGTCATCGAAGCGGGAGGCGTGCGCGTCCGGCTGATTGCCGGCTCGCTCTATGGCGAACGGGCGGAGGTCGAGACGTTCTCGGAAATGTTCTATGCCGACGTGACGCTCGACACCGATGCAGCCATCGACGTGCCCGCGACGCATGAGGAACGTGCCGTCTACGTCGTCGAGGGTGTCGTGCAAGTAGCGGGCGACAACTTCAAGTCCGGCAGGCTCGTGGTGTTGAAGCCGGGCATCACGGTCGCGCTGCGTGCATCAGGTTCGAGCGCGCGCATGATGCTGCTCGGCGGCGAACCCATGGACGGCCCGAGACACGTCTGGTGGAACTTCGTGTCCAGTTCCAGGGAACGCATCGAACAGGCCAAGGCAGACTGGCAGGACGGCCGTTTCGACCCGGTCCCGGGCGAAACAGAATTCATCCCACTCCCCGGCCCGAACCCGCTGCCCGTGAAGTATCCATAGACAACCGCGCAGACGTCACGGCCGCATTATTCATGAACGATTGAAGTTGGTGGTCGGCGAAGCCTCGCTTCGGGGGAGGGCTTTTCAGGAACGCCGTAAACCCATCCATGGGGGCTTCGCACAAACATCCCTGTTTGTGACGATCCTGAAAAGCCCTCCCCCGAAGCGAGACTCCGCTGAGACGCTGTGCCGTTCATGAATAATGCTTCCCAGCTACGATTGGCGTTCGCGGGATTCAGGGCTGGGCATTCGTCCCCAGCAACGTTGTGTCGATCAGATCGCACAGGCAGTGTATGACCACCAGGTGTACTTCCTGAATCCTCGCGGTGCGGCTGGCGGGCACGCGAATTTCCACATCGTCGTCTTGCAGTAGACCGGCCATGCGGCCGCCGTCGCGGCCGGACAGCGCGACGACGCGCATGGCTCGATCATGTGCGGCGACGATTGCGCGGCAGACGTTCTCCGAATTGCCTGACGTCGAGATCGCCAGGAGGACGTCGTTCTGGCGCCCGAGCGCCCGGACCTGCTTGGCAAAGATATCCTCGTACGCATAGTCGTTGGCGATTGACGTCAGGGTCGAGGTGTCCGTGGTCAGGGCAATCGCCGGCAGGCCCGGCCGCTCCATTTCGAAACGATTCAACAACTCCGAGGAAAAATGCTGAGAGTCTCCCGCGGAGCCGCCGTTGCCGCAGGCGAGAATCTTGCCGTCCTCCAGCAGGGCGTCGGTCATCGACTGGCCGGCTGCCACGATGCTTCGACCGAGCTGTTCCATCGCAGCCTGCTTGGTTGCGATGCTTTCCGCGAAATGCGCCCTGACTCTCGTCTCTGCGTCCATCGGGTGTTTCAGCTTCCGGGCCTGAATGCGTCTTTGATCCATTGTAGCCTGTATTGATCGGGTGCCGGACCGTCGTAAGCGACGACGTCGAATCGAACCGTATGGTTTCGCCATCTCTTGTGTTTTGCAAGAAAGAACAGCGCCGCTTTGGTCAACTTTTGCTGCTTGTGCGGGCCGATCGATTGTATTGCTGAAGGAAAGCGTGGGGCGGGTACGCGAGCCGATGAGTGGCGGCCGGACTTGCGGCACCGCACTTCCACGAAAACCAGGCAGTTTACGTCCAGCATGACCAGGTCTATTTCCCCGACGCGGCAGCGGAAGTTCCTGTCAATGAGCTGCAGTCCGGCCGTCTGCAGGTGTTGCAGGGCGAGCTGCTCCGTTCGTTCGCCTATGGATTTGGCAACGGTTGGCCCCACTCGTCGGCCGCCTCTTCGTCCAGTTCGGGCAGTGTTCGGTCGATGCGGTCGGCATCGGGTAGCGCCACGAGTTCACCGCGCACGAACTGCGCCCAGGCAAGGCGCCGGTGTATGCGCCCGTCCTCGTCGAGGTAAAGCCGCCCGGTCGCCCCGGTAAACTCCGGCATCGGTCCGGTTCGGGCGGAGAACAACTCCGCGACCAGCTGATAGGCGTCATAGCCCATGGCGTGATACCGGCCAAGACGTCTTTCCGCCGGCCAGTACTTGTCGTAAAGGGCAGGGAGGTCCGCCATCCACGCGAGCGGCGACACGATCCACGGGGTGTCGGCAAACATCACGCCGTTCAGGTCGGAATCGGATCGTCCGTCCATCTGATAGATGAACGATGTCGAGTAGACCGGTAAGTCGCCTGCGTAATGAAACTTGAGTTGCGACTTGATCAGGCGCCCGGCCTTGGAATCGGCGGCGAGAAAAATGAACTCCGCGTCCTGCCTGCGGCGCGGATCGAACTGCAACGGGCTGCCGATATTCGCGCGCAGCCGCTGGTAACGTTGCACGCTCTCGTTCAGCGCCATCAGGCTTTCGATCTCGATCGAAAAGTCCTGGGTTGAAGACTGGTAACTTCGATAGTCGAGCAATATGCCGCCCCGGGTTTCGAACTCGGTGGCAAAGCTCGACAGGACACGCCGGCCCCAGTCGTTGTTCGGCACGATGGCGACCGCGCGGCTGTAGCCGTCGGCGGCCGCCTTGGCCGCTGCGGAAATCGCCTCGTCTTCCGGCGCAAGCGCAAATTGATACAGGCCCGGCGGGGCGACCGCGTCGTCGGGAAGGTAATTCAGTGTCAGCACCGGAACCGGCAACATGGCTTCGGTCGCCAGCGCCGTGACTTCCGATCGCAGCAGCGGCCCGACGACGAATTCCGCACCGTCCGTCACGGCGCGCGCGTAGGCTTCCGGCGCGCCGCCGGCATTCACGTCGTATACCCGCACGCGCTGCTCGTCGTACATGGCGGGGTCCGTTCCCGGCTCCATGTTACGGTTCATACCCGGGTCGATACCCGCGTCCAGCCCCGCGTCGAGGCCCGGAATTTGAGAGAAGTACGCACCGAAAAAGCCGTTCTGGATGGCTTCGCCGGCTGCGGCGTTCTCGCCGCTCAGTGGCAGGAGGAGTGCAATCTGGCGGGGATAGTCGAGCGTGCCGCCATCCGGCAGTTGCGTACCTGCCAGTATCGAATTGCCGGGATGATCCGGGTGCGAGCGTTGCCAGCGAACGACACCGTTACTCCAGCCGATACCTTGTTGCCCGGTCGAGGTCGCGAGCGCCCCGAGCGCCAACCAGCCCTGGACGACCGGATCGGCTACGCGTTCGGCTGCGGCTCGCAGCGTCTGCGGATCGCTTACCGCCAGGCCCGCCCAGAGCCGTTCCCTGTTCAGTTCGATCCGCTCGCCGTCGTCGAGCCAGTTCTCACGCTGCATGTAGAGTTCGATGGCGCGAACGGGTTCGTCTTTCTGGAACCAGGCGTCCGCGCGCAGCGCCTCGACGCGCGACCGGAACTGCGAAGGCAATGCCTGGCCGCTTACCGGCTCGAGCAGGCGCAATGCGTCGTCCGGCTTTCCTTCCCAGAGCGCCAGAGCGGATGAATTCGTGGTCCACAACCAGAGCATCTCGCCGCCGGCGGGTTTTGCTACCGACCCCATCGCATTCGATGCACGGCGACCGTCGCCGGCATCCAGCCATTGTTCGCTTGCGAGCAAAGTCAGACGATCGCGCTCGATGCCCGTTGCCCGGGAAGCGAGGTCGATGTAAAACGCCGCCGCACCTTCGTGCTGTCCGGTTCGCGCCATTTGCTCCGCGCGTGCTTCCGCCTGTCCGCCGCCAAAGCGTGAAAAATCCGTCGTTTCGCAGGCATTCAGCAGGCACAGCACTCCGGCGCATGCGAGCCACATGCCGGGTCTCATCGACTTCATTCTTCCGGCCTTCATTGCCTTGCCGCTGTTCATGCGAGTTGCCTGTGCGCGTGTTTCAAGTGCAGGATGCGTCAATCGGCACCTGGGTCAATCTAAACGATCAGCCAATTCTGGCACGGATTCCCGGGGTGATATACATCGCAGCATGGCCAATACGCCCGGAAATGAGTCGGATGGATGAGTTTCATGAATGAACTCCGGGAATGAGCAATAAATGAGCAGGACCAAAGGCACGCTTTTCATCATCGCGACGCCCATTGGAAATCGTGACGACCTGTCGCCGCGCGCGAGGCAGTTGCTGTCCGAAGCAGATCTCGTCGCTGCCGAAGATACCCGCCGTACCGGGCGATTGCTGACGTACTTCGGCATCGAGGCACGACAAACACCGTTGCACGAACACAACGAACAGGAAGTCCTCGACGCGCTGATCGCGGAACTCGAGGCCGGCGTCTCCGTCGCGCTGGTCAGCGATGCGGGCACGCCGCTCGTCAGCGATCCCGGATACCGCCTCGTGCGCAGGGCGCATGAACGCGGGATACCGGTCTCGCCGGTACCCGGCCCGAGCGCGGCCGTTGCGGCGCTCTCCGCAGCCGGCCTGCCGACCGATCGCTGGTGCTTCGAAGGATTCCTGTCATCCCGAGAGAAAGCACGCCGCGATCGCCTCGAGCAGTTGCGGGATGAATCGCGCACGATGATTTTTTACGAATCCGTGCATCGTATGAAGAGTGCCTTGGCGGATATCGCTTCCGTGTTCGGCGAGTCACGACGCGCCTTCATCGGGCGTGAATTGTCGAAGCTCCACGAACAATGCATAGCCGGAACCCTCGGCGCCTTGCAGGCGATGATCGACGACGAACGAATTCCTCTGAAGGGCGAATTCGTCGTGGTGGTCGAAGGTAACAGTGAGGGCAGGGCGAAAGCCGCGGAGATCGATGTGGACCGCCTGTTGACGGAACTGCTTTCCGTTCTACCCGGTAAAAAGGCGGTCGAAATTGCCGCGTCCGTCACGGGCCGGAATAAAAACGCCTTGTATCGCAAAATGCTGGTCATCGCCGACGGGCAACAACGCGACTGAGAGACATAGTTACCACTCCCGGCCAACGCAGGGGCGCGCCGGGGGTATTCCAGTCGCTCAGACACGGGAAACTCGCTTTGTGGAACACCCCCGACGCACCCCTGCTTGGTGCCAGCCCGTTGACGTGCGCCTCCGTTCGCGTCCCCGCGTGCATGGCGCTCGCGTACCTTGCCGCAGGTTTGGTGGCGGTTGCGAGGAGAAAGGCAAGGCACACGGATTGGCACGAAGCAGGGATGCTGTCCGGGCATGTTCCACAAAGCGAGTTTCCCGTGTCTGAGCGACTGGAATATGCCCGGGCAGCAGCCCTGCGTCCGCCCGATTGCGTTCGCCCCTGAATCACGGGGCGCCGCCCGTTCGTAAACGCTGCCTCGCCGAATCCGCTATCATGCCCAGTTCGAGAACGTGAGAGTCGGCCAGACAATCGCCGGCGTCGCTATTCAGTGGCGCCGGAGGAAAGTCCGGGCTCCCTCGGACAGGGCGCCAGGTAACGCCTGGAGGACGCGAGTCCATGGAAAGTGCCACAGAAAACAGACCGCCTAAGCGTGTACCCCACGCCGGTAAGGGTGAAAAGGTGCGGTAAGAGCGCACCGCGCGGGTGGCAACACTCCGCGGCACGGCAAACCCCGCCTGGAGCAAGACCAAATAGGGGAGTATGCGGCTGGTCCGCACCGCCGGTTCCGAGCGGACTCCCGGGTAGGTTGCTAGAGGCAGCCGGTGACGGCTGTCCCAGATGAATGATTGTCCTTGACAGAACCCGGCTTACGGCCGGCTCTCTCTTTCTCGTCCTGTCCTCGCGAGTCGTCTCCGGCGGCATTGACCGCCCTCTGGAAAACACTTCTAAATCAACATGTTGGTTGCGCTTTAGAAACCTGGTCGCGATTCGTCGCGCAATCCCCTCATTCCCTTAGCCCTGCTCCCGCCAAATCGACTGCCGTCGCGGTTTGGCGACGACCTTCTCAGAGATCGTCTAAGAATGAGGCTTAAGTGGTTGATTAATCGTTCCAAAACGCTGCCACAATTCGCCCGAATCGGGCCACGGAACGGGCTCTAAGTGCCTGTAGAACAAGAATTATTCACGAGCTGTTCAAGCGGTCGTTGACGCTGATGAAGGCCCCGAATATAGTGTCGAAAAGTGGAAAAAAGTGGGAGGAGATGGGTAATACGGGGGCATCCTGCCACCTGAATTCCCATCGAGAATGCCGTGTTTCGAGGGGCCACCAAAGTCACATTAGACGCGAAGGGGCGTCTGGCGATTCCGACGCGCCATCGCGAGCGGCTGGCCGCGCGTTGCGAGGGACAACTCGTCGCGACCGTCGACAGGGACTACTGCCTCCTCATTTACCCCTTCCCGGACTGGGAAGAAATCGAGCGCAAGCTGGTGCGCCTGCCAAGCCTCAATCGACAGGCGCGGCGGCTGCAACGGCTCATGGTCGGTTATGCGACCGAGCTCGAAATCGATGCACACGGGCGGATCCTCCTGCCGAAAGAGTTGCGCGAATTTGCAGGCCTCGGCCGTGAGGCAATTCTGATCGGTCAGGGAAACAAATTCGAGCTGTGGGATGAAGGAAGCTGGAACGAGAAACGCGATGCCTGGCTGGGAGAAGACGACGAGGTCGATCTGCCTGCCGAGCTCGAGTCGCTATCTCTTTAAAAAAATGCCGGTGGAGTGAACGCCGAAAGCAGGAGTGGAAGTCGCCACACGCCGGTCCTTCCGGGTCCGGTCGTTCAGGGGCTCAACATCCAACCGGGTGGTTGTTACATGGATGGCACGTTTGGCCGTGGTGGTCACAGCGTCGAAATACTGAAGAGGCTTGAGTCCGAGGGCCGGTTGATCGCGATCGACCGCGACCCACAGGCGATAGCAGCGGTGATTCCTGCGCTCGAACGTGATCCAAGATTCGAGATTATCAAAGGTGAAATTGCAGACATCAGACAAATCGCGGCCGAGCGAAACCTCATCGGAAAACTGGATGGCCTCCTGCTCGACCTCGGAGTCTCCTCGCCACAGCTGGACGACCCGGAACGCGGCTTCAGTTTTCGCGGAGACGGGCTGCTGGATATGCGAATGGACCAGACCACAGGCCTCAGCGCGGCAAACTGGCTGGCTACGGTGGATGAAAAGGAATTGAGAAAAGTGCTGACGGAATTCGGTGAAGAGAGATTTGCCGGCCGAATCGCAAAGGCTATCGTCATGGCCCGCGCGTCAAAGCCGATTCGGCGCACCAAAGAACTCGCGGACATCGTTGCCGCGGCCGTACCAGTGCGCGGGCAGCGGAAGCATCCAGCCACGAAGACCTTTCAGGCCATTCGCATTCGGATCAACGACGAGCTGCGACAACTCGAGCGGGCACTCGAGGCGTCGGTCGACCTGCTATCGCCCGGCGGGCGCCTCTGCGTCATCAGTTTTCATTCGCTCGAGGACCGGCGCGTGAAGCGTTTCATGCGCAACGCTTCTCGCGAAGCGGAAGCCTACCGGGGCCTGCCTTCGATCCCCGAAGACCAGCGGCCGCCTTTCAGGCTCGTCGGCAAGGCGCAAGCGGCGAGCGAAGACGAGGTGCGCGCAAACGCGCGGGCACGGAGCGCGCGCCTTCGGGTTGCGGAGCGAGTGTGATGCACCTCAGCGCACCGAAGCAGCCGACTCTTCTTGTGCTGGTATTTGCCGTGGCATGCGTCGTTTCGGCGATGGCGCTGGTTTACACCAGGCACGAGTCACGCAAACTCTTTATCGAACTCGAGCAACTTACGACCGTTCGCGATGAACTGAATATCGAGTGGGGACAACTGCAAATCGAGCAAAGCACCTGGGCAACGCACGCGAGGATCGAACGCGTGGCTACCGAGGAACTGTCGCTTTCGCGGCCGGTGGCGACCGAAATCTTCGTCATAGAGCGTCAATGAAGCGCGGAGCCGAAACCAGGCAACACACGGCGGGACGCTTTGTCGGCAGAACCGTCCTGGTGCTGTCGTTCTTCGTTCTTGTAGCGTCGTCATTGCTGGCGCGGGCAGTCCATTTGCAGGTGTTCAACAAGGAGTTTCTGAATCGCCAGGCCGATACGCGTCACCTGCGCACTGAAAAGATTACGGCGCACCGTGGTGCGATCACCGATCGCAATGGTGAGCCGCTGGCGATCAGCACCCCGGTTGACAGCGTCTGGGCAAACCCCAAGGAACTCGCTGCGGCTGTGGACAGCGTACCGAAACTTGCCGCAGCGCTGGGCGTGGATTCTGAACTACTGATGCGCCGCATTACGCGCAGCATGGACAAGGATTTTCTTTATCTGAAGCGTCATTTGAGCCCGGAGCACGCCGAGCGTGTAATGGCTTTGAAGCTGCCCGGTGTCAACGTGCTTCGCGAATACCGCCGCTATTACCCTGCGGGCGAGGTTACGGGTCACCTCGTCGGTTTCACGAGCATAGACGACGACGGCCAGGAGGGGCTCGAACTGGCCTTCAATCATTGGCTCGCCGGGGAATCCGGCGCGAAGCGCGTCCTGAAGGACCGCCTGGGCCGCTCGGTCGAGAATGTTGAAAGTATCCGGCCTCCGCATCCCGGCAAGGATTTGCGCTCGAGCATCGATCTCAGGGTGCAATACCTCGCGTACCGGGCGCTGAAGGCGGCCATCCAGCAACATCATGCAGATTCCGGGTCCATCGTCGTGCTCGACGTCGACACCGGCGAAGTGCTCGCCGTGGTCAACCAGCCGACTTACAACCCCAATGATCGCGCGCAGTACACGGCGGAACGATATCGCAACCGCGCGATTACCGACATCTTCGAACCGGGCTCCACCATCAAGCCGCTGGTGATCGCCGCCGCCCTGGAGAGTGGGCAGTACGAGCCGTCCAGCATGGTCGACACGGCGCCCGGATACCTCGTGGTCGGGCCGAAGCGAATCGAGGATCGGCGAAACCTCGGCAGGGTCAGTCTGACGACCGTGCTGGCGAGGTCCAGCAACGTCGGCGCAACGAAAGTTGCGATGTCGCTGGAACCCGATCTGCTGTGGCGCACGATGACGAAGTTCGGCCTGGGCTCGCTCACGTCGAGCGGATTCCCCGGCGAGTCCGCGGGGCTGCTCACGCATTACAGCCACTGGCAGGAAATCAGCCAGGCAACGCTCGCGTACGGATACGGGCTTTCCGTCACGCCGTTGCAACTGGCGCACGCCTATACCGTGTTGGGAAGCGACGGCTACATGCGGCCGGTTTCTCTGGTCGCGATAGACGAACCGAATGAACTGAAGCAAGGCACGCAGATCATCGGCGCCGACACGGCGCTCGCCGTGCGCCAGATGCTCGAGGAGGTCGTGCGGCCCGGCGGCACCGGCGCCAAGGCCGGCGTGATCGGTTACCGCGTCGCCGGCAAGACCGGCACCGCCTGGAAGTTCGCCGCCGGCGGCTATTCCGAGGACAAGTACCTGTCGATCTTTGCGGGCCTCGCGCCCGCCAGCGATCCCAGGCTGGCGGCGGTCGTGATCATCGACGAGCCGCACGGCGATCTCTATTACGGCAGTGACGTTGCAGCGCCGGTGTTCGCAGAAGTCATGTCGGAATCATTGCGGTTGCTGGCGGTTCCGCCGGATGCATTGCCGGCGCGCGACCCGGGCAGCGTCATGCAGGCCATGAGTCTGAAAACGATAAGCCCCAAGAACATCAATCGAGAAACCATCAATCAGGAACCCATCAATCAGGAAACCATCATCCAACAAACGATCGGTCAAAGAACCAGAAGCCAATGAGTCTGCGGGCCATGACAAATCGGATCAAAACGGAAAGGACGGAGCGCAACCTGGACTGGCTCTTGCAGGGCATTGCGGACGCGCCGGCAGTTCCGATCACCGGCATTTCGAGCGACAGCCGAACCGTCTCGAAGGGCAACGCTTTTCTCGCATGCCAGGGCGCGAGTCACCACGGGCTCGCGTTCCTCGACCCGGTGATTGAAGCGGGCGCCGCGGCCATTGTCTGGGACAGCGATACGGCGGCGCACCCGCCCGGTGACACCGACGCAGTGATGATACCGGCGGCCGGCCTCGCGGGTCGTCTGGGTGAGATTGCCAACCGCTGGTTCGACGCGCCGTCCAGGCGCATGCACGTCAGCGGCGTGACCGGCACGAACGGCAAAACCACTGTGGCATTTCTCATCGCAGAATGCATGCAGATGCTTGATAAGCCGTGCGCCTACATGGGCACCCTGGGCGCCGGCATCTCAACCGTGGACAGGAATTTTGGACTGACAACTCCCGGTTGCATCGATCTGCACAGAAATCTCGCGGATTTCGCCTTTCAGGGCGCCGGACATGCGGCACTCGAGGTGTCGTCGCATGCGCTGCACCAGAGTCGCATCGATGGCGTGCGCTTCGACTCGGTGCTGTTTACGAACCTCAGCCGCGACCATATCGATTACCACGGCGACATGCAGAGCTACGGTGAAACCAAAGCGCGCTTCGTGCTTACGGAGGACGTCGAACATCGAATCGTGCTGGTCGATTCGGAGTTCGGCGCGGTGCTCGCGAATCGTTGCAAAGACAGGTTGATCGCCGTCTCGACAATCGTTGCACGCAGCGACGGCTCGGTGCCGCAGGTGCACCTGCGGACGATCGATGCGGACGAGCACGGTTCGGCCGTCGAGGTACGGGGTTCCTGGGGCGCGACGCGGTTCCACCTGCCGCTCGCCGGCGATTTCAATGTGGCCAATGCGGCCCTGGTTCTCGCGCAGTTGTTGTCGTGGGAAATTCCCCTGGCGGACGCCACGGACGCGTTGAGTAAAGTTCTGCCGCCGGCCGGACGCATGCAAAGAGTGCAGCCCGGTTCAGCCGGGCCGACGCCCGTCGTGTATGTCGACTACGCGCATACGCCGGCCGGGCTGGAAGCCGTACTCGCGACCTTGCGAAATCATTGCAAAGGCGACCTCTGGTGTGTGTTCGGCTGCGGCGGCGATCGGGATCGCGGCAAACGCGGACCGATGGGCGAGACGGTAGCGAAGCTTGCCGATCGACCCGTGGTTACGAGCGACAATCCACGCAACGAGGACCCCGCTGAAATCATCGCAGCCGTTCTTGGCGCGATGAAAGAGGGAACGGTTGCGATCGAGGACCGCGCTGCTGCTATAGCGTATGCAATCAGCAATGCGCGGAACGACGATGTCGTACTGATTGCGGGAAAGGGGCACGAAGACTACCAGGTGACAGGCAACTCGCGGCGGCCGTTCTCCGACTACCAGGTCGCGTTGAAAAACCTCGATGCGCGTCAGGCTGTCGGCGGCCGCGGGCAATGATGGAGGGCACCTTGTCGCACGCAGCCGAAATCCTGCACGGAACACTGCACGGCGCCGACAACGCATTCCGTGGCGTGAGCAGCGATACGCGCACACTCGATGCCGGCGAGCTTTTTTTCGCGTTGCGTGGACCGAATTATGACGGCGAGGAATTCATAGGCAGAGCCGCGGCAGGACGAGCGGCCGGGGCGGTTGCCTGCGATGCCGTCGACGGGCAATTACCGGTCATCAAAGTCAGCGACACGCGCCGCGCCCTCGGTGCACTGGCTGCCGAATGGCGGCAGAGGATGCCGGCGACGGTGATCGGCCTCACGGGAAGCAACGGCAAGACAACGCTGAAAGAGCTCATTGCGGCTTGCCTCTCCATCTCGGGACCGACACTCGCGACGCGCGGCAATCTCAACAACGACGTCGGCGTACCGTTGATGCTGTCCGAAATCGAACCGCGGCATCGATTCGCCGTAATCGAGATGGGCGCGAATCACGCAGGTGAAATCGCGTACCTCACGTCGCTGGTCCTGCCCCGGATTGCCGTTATCACGAACGCCGCCGCGGCGCACCTTGAAGGTTTCGGCAGCATCGAGGACGTGGCGCGCGCGAAAGGCGAAATATTGCAAGCCACGCCGCGCCCGGAATGGGCGATCCTGAATGCGGACGACAGGTTTTTCCCGTTCTGGAGGAAGCTGGCGCCCAATGGCCGGGTAGTCAGCTTCGGCCTGGCCCGCGATGCGGATTTTCGGGCAGTCGATGTAACCCCGAGCGAATCCGGCTCGACCTTTACTCTGACAGCCAGGAACCTGCCGGGAGAACTCAAGGTCACATTGCCGCTTGCGGGCAGGCACAACGTAATGCACGCCACCGCAGCAGCTGCGGTGGCGTCCGTACTTGGGGTCGACGGCGAGTCGATTCGCCGCGGCCTCGAATCCGCGAAGCCGGTATCCGGCCGGCTGCGTCCGCTGACCGGCATCGCCGGAGCCACCGTCTATGACGACACCTACAACGCGAATCCGGCCAGCGTCATCGCGGCGGCGGAATTTATCGCGTCGTGCAAAGGCGAGAGCTGGCTTGTGCTCGGCGACATGCGCGAGCTGGGAGATGACGCCGCGGAGCTGCATCGGTCGGTCGGCGACGCCGCCAAAAAAGCCGGCGTAAGCCGATTGTTCGCAACCGGCCCTCTGTCGCGAAACACGGCGGATGCGTTCGGCACCAACGCTGCCTGGTTCGAAACCGTCGACGCACTCGTGCACGAACTCAGGCGGAACGTGTCTCACGGCGTGAACGTGCTGGTGAAGGGTTCCCGGTCCATGCAAATGGAACGCGTCGTGCATGCGTTGCAGAACGATTCCGTTCAGAGTCGCGGAGCCTGACGTGCTGCTCTACCTGACGAATTACCTGACCCAGTTCGAGACCGGGTTCAACGTTTTCAGTTACCTGACGCTGCGGGCGATCCTGGGTGCGCTGACCGCGCTCGTGCTGTCGTTCGTCATCGGCCCGCGCATGATCGCAAGGCTCAGTCTCAACCAGGCAGGTCAGCCGGTGCGCGAGTACGGGCCGTCAAGTCACTTGCCCAAGGCCGGCACGCCAACCATGGGCGGTGCGCTGATCCTGACCGCAATCGTGGTGAGTACCGTGCTGTGGGCGGACCTGAAGAACCCGTACGTCTGGGTCGTGCTTTTCGTCACGCTCGCTTTCGGCGTCATCGGGTACGTCGACGATTACAAGAAGCTCGTGCTGCAGGATCCCAAGGGATTGTCGGCGAAGCAAAAACTGTTCTGGCAGTCGATTGCAGCGCTCGTTGCCGCGGTTTCGCTTTACTACATGTCGGACGACACCGTCAGGCATTCATTGCTGATCCCGTATTTCAAGGATCTTGCGCTGCCGCTGGGAGTATTCCAGATGGTCGTGAGTTTCCTGTTCATTGTCGGCTTCAGCAACGCGGTCAATCTCACCGACGGTCTGGACGGACTCGCCATCATGCCCACCGTGCTGGTCGGCGGAGCACTCGGCGTGTTTGCCTACGTAACGGGCAACGTCAATTTTTCTGCGTACCTGGGGCTCCCATACGTCGCCGGGACGGGAGAAATCCTCGTCTTCTGCGCGGCGCTCGCGGGCGCAGGTTTAGGCTTCCTCTGGTTCAATACGTATCCCGCGCAGGTCTTCATGGGTGACATCGGCGCTCTGTCCCTGGGCGCCGCGCTCGGCACCGTTGCGGTCGTCACGCGCCAGGAAATCGTGCTCGCGATCATGGGCGGCGTTTTCGTTGTCGAGACCGTCTCCGTCATCATTCAGGTGGTGTCGTTCAAGCTCACCGGGCGGCGTGTATTCCGCATGGCGCCGTTGCATCACCACTTCGAACTGAAAGGCTGGGCGGAACCGAAGGTCATCGTCCGATTCTGGATCATTACCGTCATCCTCGTGCTGATCGGACTCGCGAGTCTGAAAATACGATGAACGCCGCGAATCACAATACGCGCCGCCCGCGAACGGCTGAAGTCGCACCGAAACCCGGCAAGAAAGACCTGGTATTCGGTCTCGGCGCCACCGGCCTGTCGGTAGCCCGTTATCTGAAGCGAAAGAACAGGCGGGCGCGTTTCATCGACAGTCGCAAGAATCCTCCCGGGCTCGCAGAACTCGGCAATATCGATCCCGGTGCCGACGTAATTCTCGGCGGCGCGACGCGGAATTCGCTGAAAGACATCGGACGGATCATTGTTTCGCCCGGCGTCGCCGACAGCGAGCCGCTGCTTAAAGCGGCTCGCGAAGCCGGTCTCGAAATCGTATCCGATATCGAGCTTTTCGTTCGCGAGGCGAAGGCGCCGTTCGTCGCAATCACGGGATCGAACGGCAAGAGCACGGTCACCACCCTGCTCGCACTGATGTGTGAGGCGGCGGGGAAAAAAGTACTGTCAGGCGCGAATCTCGGCGAACCGGCTCTGGACCTTCTCGCCGTGGAACCTCCTGAACTGTACGTGCTGGAACTGTCGAGCTTTCAGTTGGTCCGGACCTTGGTATTACCGGCAACCGTTGCAGTACTGCTCAACATCACGGCCGATCATCTCGACTGGCACGGTAGCGAATCCGAATACCGCGCCGCGAAATATCGCATCTTCCGCCAGGCGAAAGCAGCCATATTCAATCGGGCGGATACGGAAACGGAGCGCCATATCCCGGACGGCGTAGCCCGGCTGAGCTTCGGACTCGACGAACCTGCCGCCAAGAATTACGGGCTGGTGAATGAAGAAGGCGAGCAGTTCCTGGTACGCGGCGCGCAATTGCTGCTGGCGACATCGGATATGGCGCTGGTCGGCGCACACAATCATGCCAACGCGCTGGCCGCGCTTGCTGCCGGTCAAATGATCGGGCTCAAGTTGTCGCCGATGCTGCAGGTGCTTACCGAGTTTCCGGGTTTGCCTCATCGGATGCAGTTCGTCGCGCAGCATGCCGGTGTGCGCTTCATCAATGACTCCAAGGCAACCAACGTCGGCGCAGCCATCGCATCGGTCGCTGCGATTGACGGCCTGGTCGTACTGATTGCCGGCGGCGACGGCAAAGGCGGGGACTTCAGGGAACTCGCGAACGCGGTCCACAAGAAATTGCGTGGCGCCGTGCTCATCGGACGTGATGGACCCGCAATCGCCTCAGCGCTGAAAGGAAAGGCGCCCGTTTACCAGGCGGCCGATATGAAGACGGCAGTATCGGTTGGCGCGAGTATCGCGGAAGAAGGCGATACCGTTTTGCTTGCGCCGGCCTGTGCCAGTTTCGATCAGTATGCGAACTATGCGGAGCGCGGCCGCGACTTTTGTCGTGCGGTGGAGGCGATTGCAACATGAGTCTCCCATCGTGAGTCTGCCCTCATGAGTCTTCAATCGGCAACGATGCCGTTTCCGGCGCGCCTGAAGACGCCGCTGCAGATCGACACGGTGCTGATGTCGATCGGGTTGACGCTCTTGCTGGGCGGGCTCGTGATTCTCGCGTCGGCGTCGGTCTCCATTTCGGACAACGCCGTAGGCAATCCCTTCTACTACGTCGAACGCCAGGCAGTTGCCGCTCTTATCGGCGCCGGCGTTGCGTTCGTCTGCCTGTTCATACCGATGCACGTCTGGCGAACCTTAAGTCCGCTGATGTTGCTCCTGGGACTCGCTTTACTGGTCGTCGTGCTGATTCCCGGTGTCGGTTACACGGTCAATGGCAGCACCCGCTGGATGCGCATCGGCTTCATGAATGTGCAGGTATCGGAACCCGCGCGATTGTGCCTGATACTTTTCATTGCCGGCCACCTGGTTCGCCGCAACAAATCGGTGCGCGAAGAATTCACCGGATTCCTTCGGCCTATGCTGGTGCTGAGCCTCGCCTGCGCTTTGTTGCTGGCCGAGCCGGATTTCGGCGCAGCGATTGTCCTGCTCGCGACGGCGCTTGCGATGTTGTTCGTCGCCGGCGCGCGCCTGCGCGATTTCTGTCTTTTCTTCGGCGTGGCGGTGATTGCCATGGCGACGCTTGCCCTGACGTCGCCATACCGCCTGCAGCGGCTTACCGGCTTCCTGGATCCGTGGTCGGACCCGTTCAATTCGGGATTTCAATTGACTCAGTCGCTCATCGCGATCGGTCGCGGACAATGGTTCGGCGTCGGTCTCGGCGACGGCGTGCAGAAGCTGTTCTACCTTCCGGAAGCTCACACGGATTTCGTGTTTGCGGTGTTCGCCGAAGAGTTCGGATTGCTGGGAACGGTCGTCCTGATCGCGCTTTTCGCAGGGCTTTTGTGGCGCACCTTCCAGCTCGGCATGCGCGCCGCCAGTGCGGAACGCATGTTCGAGGCCTATCTGTCGATAGGACTCGGTACCTGGCTCGGGTTGCAGGCGTTCATCAATATAGGCGTCAACCTGGGCTTGCTGCCGACCAAGGGTCTGACGCTGCCGCTCATAAGCTACGGCCGCAGCAGCCTGATCGTCGCGATGATAAGCATCGGCTTTCTGCTGCGGATTCACCATGAGCTTGCGACCGACGCACGCCCGGCAAATCTCAAGACGAAAAGACGCTCGGGAGATCGCGAATGAGCGATCGACGCACCGATCGAAACCTGAATCGTCCGATTCTCGTGATGGCCGGCGGAACGGGCGGGCATGTCTTCCCGGCACTGGCGGTTGCCCGGGTACTGAAGCACAAATCGCACGGCGTGGTCTGGCTCGGGACGAAGCGCGGAATCGAATCGCGCGTGGTACCGGCTGCCGGCATCAGCACGGAATGGATCAGCGTGCAGGGCTTGAGGGGCAAAGGTTTCCTCGCGTTCGTTGCGGCGCCCTTCCAGCTGCTTCGTGCGCTCCTGCAATCCCTCAGGGTCATGGCAAAGCACCGACCGGCCGCCGTACTGGGCATGGGCGGCTTCGTCAGCGGCCCGGGGGGACTTGCCGCCTGGCTGACCCGCCGGCCGCTCATCATCCATGAGCAGAATGCGATCGCAGGACTCACCAACCGACTTCTGGCGCGTCTCGCCCGGGTTGTGCTGCAAGCCTTCCCGGGCACCTTTTCTCCGCACATCAATGCCGAGACCGTCGGCAATCCCGTGCGCGAAGAAATTGCCGCGCTGGATAACCCGGCGACGCGCTTCGCGGCTCGCAGCGGCCCGCTCCGGCTGCTCGTTCTCGGCGGAAGCCAGGGCGCGCTGGCCCTCAATCGAATCGTTCCCGCGGCGCTCGCGCAATTGCCGCCGGACCGGAGGCCGGTCGTCAGGCACCAGTCGGGGGACCGCACGATCGCGACGGCCCGCGAAAGTTACGCTCAATTCGGTATCGACGTGGAACCCGAAGCGTTTATCGAGGACATGGCGGCGGCTTACGGGTGGGCGGACCTGGTGGTGTGTCGTGCAGGAGCGCTGACGGTCGCCGAACTTTCGGCCGCCGGCCTGCCTGCGATATTTGTGCCGTTTCCCGGTGCCGTGGACGATCACCAGACGGCCAACGCCAGGTCGTTCGCCGACGCGGGCGCCGCCGTTATCCTCAAGGAGAAAGACCTGGACGCCGCAACCCTGGCTGAGCTGTTGCGGCAGTGGTTGACCAGTCGCGACGACCTCGGCGCACGCGCCGTGCGTGCGCGCTCGCTTGCCAGGCCGAAGTCGCTCGATCGCATTGCCGAGTTGTGCCTCGAACTCGCGGGAGCCGGATCGTGATCAAGCGAATGCGCCGGATCAACTGTGTGCACTTCGTCGGTATCGGAGGCTCCGGCATGTCCGGCATTGCCGAGGTCATGTTGAATCTCGGCTACCAGGTTCAGGGGTCCGACCTGAAAAGCAGCGCCGTGGTCGAACGGCTGAAGAATCTCGGCGCAACAGTATTCATCGGGCACGACAGCAAGAACATCCGCAACGCGGACGCGGTCGTCGTTTCCAGCGCCGTCGATGATCGCAACCCGGAAGTTTCTGCCGCGCGAAAACTGCTGATGCCGGTCGTAAGGCGGGCGGAGATGCTCGCCGAACTCATGCGCTTCCGCTTTTCGATTGCGGTCGCAGGCACTCATGGCAAGACGACAACCACGAGTCTTGTCGCGAGCGTGCTCGCCGAAGGCGGACTGGATCCGACCTTCGTCATCGGCGGGCGGTTGAAGAGCGCTGACAGCAACGCGCGCCTGGGGCAGGGCGAATACCTTGTGGCGGAGGCGGACGAGAGCGATGCTTCGTTCGTCGATTTGAAACCGATGCTTGCGATCGTGACGAATATCGACGCCGATCACATGTCGACCTATGACGGCGATATCGACAGACTGCGCAACGGCTTCGTCAGGTTCCTGCACAACCTGCCGTTTTACGGACTCGCCGTGCTGTGCACCGACGATCCGGGTGTCAATGACATACTCGGTGACGTCGGGCGCTCGATTCTGACTTACGGCGTCGACTCGGACGCCGACATCCGTGCGAGTGATATTCGCTTCTCGGCGGGACAGACGCGCTTTAGTGTCATGCGCAAAGACGTCGATCACACGCTCGAGATCTGCCTGCGACTCCCGGGATTGCATAACGTACGCAACGCGCTTGCGGCGATCGCGGTAGCCGGTGAGCTGCAAATTGGCGACCAGGCGGTGGTCAGCGCACTCGAAAAATTCGAAGGTATCGACCGCCGCTTCCAGAATTACGGCGATATTCGAACCCGCAACGGACGTGTGATGCTGGTCGACGATTACGGTCACCATCCAACCGAAATCGCGGCAACCGTGGCCGCGGCCCGCGCAGGATGGCCGGGCCGGCGGGTGGTGCTGGTCTTTCAACCGCATCGTTACACGCGGACTCGCGACTTGCTGGACGATTTCGCGACCGTATTGTCCGACTCGGACGTACTCGTGCTGCTCGAGGTTTATGCCGCCGGTGAAGCGCCGATCGCAGGCGCGGACGGCCGCGCCATCGCGCGCGCCGTGCGCAGCCGCGGCGGGATCGAGCCGGTGTTCGTCGAGTCCCTGGACAAACTTGTGCCGGTGCTCGACGGATTGCTCAAGGAAGGCGACCTGGTGCTGACGATGGGTGCGGGCGACATCGGCGCCTTTGCCGCGCGGCTGCCGGAATGCCTCTCCCGCCAGCCTAACCTGAAGCTGCAGTCATGATGGCCGCGCTGATGCACCCGACGGTGACCGGCACGCTCAGGGTGAACGAACCGATGAGCAGGCACACCTCATGGCGTGTCGGCGGCGCGGCCGAGCTGTTTTTCAAACCCGCCCACCTCGAGGACCTATCGCGTTTCCTGCGCGAGCTGGACAGCGATATACCGGTGTTCTGGTTCGGGCTCGGCAGCAATCTGCTGGTACGCGACGGCGGGATCAGGGGCGCCGTCATCGCTGCGGCGGGCGTCTTCAAGGACCTGGAAAAGATCGGCGACCCGGTCGGCGGCCATCGCGTGCGCGTAGGCGTCAGCGTTCCGTGCACGCGGCTTGCGCGGCAATGCATTCGCTGGGGCTTCGGCCCGTCCGAATTTTTCGCGGGCATTCCGGGAACGGTCGGCGGCGCCCTGGCGATGAACGCAGGCGCGCACGGCGGCGAGACATGGCAACACGTTCGATCCGTAACGACGATCGACCGGCGCGGTGAGATTCACAAGCGAAGTGCGGATGAATTCACCGTCGCCTACCGCAGCGTCCGCGGTCCGGCGATGGAATGGTTCATCGATGCGGTGCTGGAATTCGACCCCGCGGTCGATCCCAGCATGGACGTTCTCAAAGAAATGCTCGCAAGGCGCAAGGACACGCAACCGCTCGGCCGGCCCAGCTGCGGCTCCGTTTTTCGCAATCCGCCCGGCGACCATGCCGCAAGGCTGATCGAGGCGGCCGGACTGAAGAGCCACCGGATCGGCGGCGCGGAAGTATCGTCCAAGCACGCGAACTTCATCATCAATCGCGGGGGCGCGACGGCGGCGGAGATTGAACGACTCATCGATCACGTGCAGCAAACGGTTGCCGAAGTTCACGGCGTTCGACTTGTGCATGAGGTTTGCATTGTCGGCGAGGCGGTGGTGGAGGCAATGGAATGAGCGTCGCCCGCGCACAACGTGTGGAAATCCGGAATGCGCGCGACTTCGGGAGGGTCGCCGTCATGCTGGGAGGTGAATCGAGCGAGCGCGAGGTGTCGATCGATACCGGGACCGCAGTGCTCGCCGCATTGGAATCCCGCAACGTCAATGCATCGGGGTGGGACCCGGCAGGGCGAAGTCTGCGCGACTTTGCGGCCGCTGGTTTTGACCGGGTGTGGATTGCCTTGCACGGCCCGGGAGGCGAGGACGGCACGCTGCAGGGCGCCCTGGAATGGCTGGACATCCCGTACACCGGCAGCGGCGTCATGGCATCCGCCCTCGCGATGGACAAGGTTCGCAGCAAGAAACTGTTCCGCTCCGCGGGCATCGCGACGCCCGATTTCGCAGTACTCGAGAACAAGTCGGACGTCGATCGGGCGGCGGATGATTTCGGTTACCCGCTGGTTGTCAAGCCGGCCGGCCAGGGCTCGAGTGTCGGCATGACCAAGGTACTCACCGCGGGCGAACTCGGCCCGGCGGCCGAGCTTGCCTTGAGTTTCGGCGGCAGAGCGCTGGCCGAGCGCTGCATCGTCGGTGCGGAAATCACCGTTGCTGTCCTGCACGGGGAAGCGCTGCCCACCATCCGTATCGAAACGCCGCGGGTCTTTTACGACTATCAGGCCAAGTATGAAGCCGATAGCACGCGCTACTACTGTCCCGGCACGCCGAACGAAACGGTGGAACGGCAGTACGCCGACCTCGCCGTCGCTGCGTTCGAAGAGCTCGGCTGTTCGGGATGGGGGCGCGTTGATTTCATGGCCGACGGCGTCGGCCATCCGTTCGTACTGGAGGTCAACACCGTACCCGGCATGACCAGTCACAGCCTGGTGCCGATGGCCGCCAGGCAAGCCGGTATCGATTTCGCCGAACTGTGCTGGCGAATCCTTGAAACAAGCTTTGCAACCGGGTCGGCATCGGCGGATTCGGGCGCGGCTGGGGTGGCGGCAAATGGCGCGTAAGCAGGCGAAAAAACGCAAGCAGAAAGCGGCGCGGAAAGTACGCCTGCCGAAAATACCGTTCGCAAGAATTGCGGGGATCTGCACGGCGACGTTCGTGATCTTTCTGAGTTACGAATTCAGCGCAAGCCTGCTGGACCGGCCGATACGCGCGATAACCATCGAGGCGCCGTTCCAGCGTGTCAGCGCGCTGCAGATCGAAGAGGCGATAGGCGACGAATTGCGGCACGGATTCTTTAGCGCCAATCTGGCTCTCATCCAGCAACACATCGTCGCATTGCCGTGGATCGACCAGGCGAACGTTGCACGGCGCTGGCCGGATACGCTCGAAATCACGGTCGCAGAGCAGATCCCCGCCGCATGCTGGGACGAACGCGGCCTGCTGAATACCCGCGGTGAGTTATTCGTGCGCAATGCGCGGCACATTCCGGCGGAGCTGCCGCGATTGAGCGGGCCGCCCGACCGTTCAGCAGAAGTCGCGCGCCGCTACCTGGACGTTCGCGACAACCTGATTCCGCTCGGCCTCGACGTGCGGCGCGTTCACCTGGACGCTCGCGGCGCATGGGACATGACACTGAGCAACGGCGTCGACGTTCGGCTCGGGCGCCGCGACGTCGCGGAACGCACTGACCTGTTTCTCGACGTCGTCGCGAACATCGTTTCGAGCCGCGAATCCGAGATCGAGTTTGTCGATATGCGCTACAGCAACGGTTTCACGATCGGCTGGAAAGGCGACGCGCCGTCGCCGCTTGAAAAACCTGAGAGTAAACCGGAAATGGTAGCGGGCAGGACTGACTGAATGATCTCAAGGACATTGACAACCCGGGTTACGGTGCAATGAGCAAGCGCGGCGACAAGAACCTGATCGTCGGGCTGGACATCGGCACGTCCAAGGTCGTTGCAATCGTAGGTGAGGTCAACGGAAGCGGCCGCATCGAAGTTGTCGGCATCGGCTCACATCCGTCGCGCGGGCTCAAGAAAGGTGTCGTCGTCAACATCGAATCGACCGTGCACTCCATTCAGCGCGCCGTCGAGGAAGCCGAGCTGATGGCAGGTTGCGATATTCACTCCGTCTATACCGGTATTGCCGGCAGCCACGTTCGCAGTTTGAATTCGCACGGCATCGTGGCGATCCGCGACAAGGAAGTCAGCGCCGGCGACGTCGACCGCGTCATCGATGCCGCGCGTGCCGTCGCCATACCGGCGGACCAGAAGATCCTGCACATACTGCCGCAGGAATTCATTATCGATAACCAGGAAGGCATTCGCGAGCCCATCGGCATGTCGGGCGTGCGCCTTGAAGCAAAAGTACACATGGTCACCGGCGCCGAGAGCGCGGCGCAGAACATCGTCAAGTGCGTTCAGCGTTGCGGCCTGGAAGTCGACGACATCGTTCTGGAACAGCTTGCCTCGAGTTACTCGGTGATGACCGACGATGAAAAGGAACTCGGCGCATGCATTGTGGACATCGGCGGCGGCACGACCGACCTGGCCGTGTTCCTGGGCGGTGCGATCCAGCATACAGCCGTCATTCCCATTGCGGGCGACCAGGTGACCAACGACATCGCAGTGTCGATGCGGACCCCGACGCAGTACGCCGAAGAAATCAAGATCAAATACGCCTGCGCGTTGTCGCAGCTCGCGAACCCGGACGAAACCATCGAAGTGCCCAGCGTTGGCGAGCGCCCCCCGCGACGGCTTGCCCGGCAGACGCTGGCCGAGATCGTGGAACCGCGATTCGAAGAACTGTTCGGCCTGATTCGCGACGAACTGCGCCGCAGCGGCTTCGAGGAGCTGATGGCAGCGGGCGTCGTCATCACCGGCGGCAGCGCCAAGATGGAAGGCGCCGTTGAACTTGCTGAGGAAGTTTTTCACACGCCTGTCCGGCTGGGATTTCCCCAGTACGTCGACGGCCTTGCCGACGTCGTGCGCAATCCGATCCATGCGACGGGCGTCGGTTTGCTGCTGTACGGGCACGAAAACATGCTGCGCCGCGGTCGCCGCAGCGCGCCGGTCTCCGGCGGAATGGCGGACCTGCTGGAGCGCATGAAGTCCTGGTTTCAGGGGCAGTTCTAACGGCCTGTCAAGGACAGGTCGCTCCGGAAGTTCGAGTGAGGTTGGAAAGAAGTGAAAGAAATGGCTGAGTTTTTAATCAACGGAACAAATGCAGATCCGGGAACGAGTGAGCTTTGTTTCGAGAATCCTTAAGCGGAGGAACTTTAAATGTTTGAATTAATGGATGCGCACAGTCAAAGCGCCATAATCAAGGTTATCGGCGTCGGCGGCGGCGGCGGGAATGCCGTCGCCCACATGGTGAATGCCGGCATCGAAGGGGTGGACTTCATTTGCGCGAATACGGATGCGCAGGCGCTCAACAGCGCCAGGGTGCGAACCGCATTACAGATCGGCTGCAGTATCACGAAAGGACTTGGCGCGGGCGCCGATCCGGACGTTGGGCGCCAGGCTGCGATGGAAGACAGGGACCGGATCCACGAGGTCATCGAAGGTGCCGATATGCTTTTCATAACGGCAGGCATGGGCGGCGGCACCGGCACCGGCGCGGCGCCGGTCGTGGCCCAGGTGGCGAAGGAACTCGGCATACTGACGGTCGCGGTTGTGACCAAGCCGTTTCTGATGGAAGGCCGGAAGCGCATGGCGATTGCGGATCACGGCATCGCGGAGCTTGGCAAGTACGTCGATTCGCTGATCACGATTCCGAACGAGAAATTGCTGCAGGTACTGGGTGGCGAGACGACGCTGCTCGACGCGTTCCGCGCGGCAAACCAGGTGCTGCAGGGGGCAGTCCAGGGAATCGCCGAGCTCATCACCCGGCCGGGCCTGATCAACGTCGATTTCGCCGACGTGCGAACGGTGATGGCGGAGATGGGCATGGCGATGATGGGCTCGGGAACGTCATCGGGCGAAGATCGCGCCCGCGAAGCCGCCGAAGCAGCAATTTCCAGTCCCCTTCTCGAAGACATCAATCTTGCCGGCGCCAACGGCATACTGGTCAACGTCACGGCAGGCATGGATCTTTCAATCGGCGAGTTCCAGGAAGTCGGCAACACGATCAAGGAGTTTGCATCGGATGATGCAACGGTCGTTGTCGGTACCGTGATCGACCCGGAAATGGGCGACAAGATTCGCGTAACGGTCGTCGCTACCGGGCTCGGCCAGCAGGCCGCGAGGTCGAATCCAGCGATGCGCGTAGTGCGACGCCCGACGCAGGCCCAGGCACCGTCGCATGCACAGTCATACGCAATGGAGCCGAATTACCAGGGACTCGACAAGCCGACCGTGCAGCGCAAGCGGGCTGTCGGCGACGGCCTGGAGGGCGGCGGCTTTCAGGAAGAGCTGCTGGATATACCGGCATTCCTCAGGCGTCAGGCCGATTGATGGCAGGGCTGATCGCAGAGAACGGCTGACCGGGACTACGTGAGCCTCGTTCACCGGTG
>JBBDXW010000049.1:0-48867 GCA_040902105.1 Woeseia sp. | reverse complement strand
CACCGGTGGGTGACGCAAAAATGCGACGTTTCTTTGGTTTCGGCGAATTCAGTATGGTAATCTTTCGCGCTAATTTGACTGAAACTTCGGTCGTAAGCCATTGAAATCGCGTCGTGATTCCGCAACAGACGTTCGTGGCCCGGGCCGCTCCCGCCCTCCGTTACCGATCGTACCCCTGTTCGAATTCGTTCCGGCCCGGCACAACATCTGCGTTTGCTGCGGGTCCGACTAAGGACATCGTTCGACTTACGAACCTGAGATTATTGTGGCAATGTTGCGACAACGAACCTTGAAAACGGCTATTCGGGCGACCGGCGTCGGGCTGCATACCGGCGAAAAGGTGTATATGACGTTGCGGCCGGCCGCGGAGAACGCGGGCATTACGTTCCGTCGTGTCGATCTCGACCAGCCGGTCGACATCCCGGCGAATGCCGAGCTGGTTGGCGAGACCATGTTAGGCACGACTCTTATAAAAGACGGTGTCAAGGTTGCAACGGTCGAGCACCTCATGTCCGCACTGGCCGGACTCGGCATCGACAACGTCACCGTCGACCTGTCGGCGCCGGAAGTCCCGATCATGGACGGCAGTGCGGGCCCCTTCGTCTTTCTCCTGCAATCGGCCGGCATCGAAGAGCAGAATGCACCGAAGCGATTCATTCGTATCCTGAAAAAAGTGCGGGTCGAAGACGGCGACAAATGGGCGCAACTGACTCCCTTCAACGGCTTCAAGGTCAACTTCAGGATCTCGTTCAATCATCCCGTCTTCAACAAGTTGAGCCAGGATGCATCCATTGATTTTTCGTCAACGTCATTTCTGAAGGAAGTCAGCCGCGCACGCACGTTCTGTTTCCTGCGCGACGTCGAAACGCTCCGCGCGCAGAACCTGACTTTGGGCGGCAGCATGGACAACGCAATCGTTCTCGACGATTACCGCATCCTGAATGAGGACGGTTTGAGGTATGCCAACGAATTCGTGATTCACAAGATACTCGACGCGATCGGCGATGTTTATCTTCTCGGACACAGCCTCATCGGCGAATTTACCGCCAACAAATCCGGACATGACCTGAACAATAAATTGCTGCGTGCCTTACTGAAGGATTCGTCGGCGTGGGAAGAAGTCACGTTCAACGATCAGAAACGCGCGCCGATTTCTTACGCGACACCTGCGTACGCCTGATTCGACGACGTTCCCGTCAAGACGATACCTTCGCTAACCGACGCAGAGGTGCTGCCTGAGGGTATTCCATTCTCAGACACGGGAAACTCGCTCGGTGGAACACCCTCAGGCAGCACCCCTGCTCGGTGCCAAACCCGTACTGTTTCGCGGTTCCCGTCGCTTACCTGCGCGTCGATTGGCGATGGGTCGCCCGCAATGGCGGGCTCCTACAACGCGCAGAGTGTCCTTAAGACTTGCCAACTTTGACGCTGCAGCTCTCGGCATCCAGGCCGGCCTTTCTTGCTGCCTTGAGCACCGCTTCACTTTCGAACCGCAGGCGGGCGGCCCAGGACGACGAGCTGCAAATGAGGACCAGTTCGCGCTGATCGCGCAGATTGGCGGCCAAAAGGTGGGGCGCTGCGTCGGCGGGTAAGGCAGAACGCAATATCTGGGTCAGATCGCCCATATTCCGCGCGCGCTCGACGAGTTTGTTCAGCCGATCGCCGGATCCGGATTGCAGCAGCTGGTCGAGCCTGACGATGGTCATTTGTATGTGACGGAGTTGGCGATTTTGCGTGGGTCCGAGTGACCTTGATCAAGGTTCTCTGGCGCTGATCTTGTAATAAAAACCAGCATTATGCATATTGTGCTTCTCGACAAAGGCATACCCGTCGAAAGGCGGGGGCGCAAAACCACCGATCTAAGGGACTTGTTCCTAGGATAGCGGGGCTACCGAAGTGACCCTTGAGCGCAGGCCAATAATAATTAAAGGGTGCCAGCCATGGCAGCAGGCCTGTACTTTAAGTGGTTTTATATCAGTCAGTTATCACTCTCACGCGACGCCAGCGGAGCGAGTTGAATGAACGTTGTTATCTTCGGCAAGGGCTTTGGCAAGCCCCGTCAGCTGAACCTGTCTGGCAGCACGGTAATCGCCGCCGCCGTCCTGGTTGCCGGCAGTGTTTGCTGCGCCGCTTTCGCTGGCGGCTATTGGTATTCTGCGCACGGCGGCTCCCGGCTGAGCGCCGATGACGCCGAAATGCTGGGCTCCGATCTCGATTCCCAGCGTGAGGCAATCGCCGTCACGCGGCAACAGACCGAAGATATTCTTGACGCTCTGGCGATTCGCATCGGCCAGTTGAATGCACGTGTCATAAGACTCGACGCGCTCGGGCGGCGCCTGACCGAAATGGCCGATCTGGATGACGGCGAATTCGATTTCGACTCGGAGCCGGCGCTCGGTGGACCCGAGGAGCCTTACCTGACCGGATCGGCGGTCGCGGTGCCGGAAGTTCTGGCAGCGATGGACGGGCTCAATCAACAGCTTGATGATCGCGAGGCGCAACTCGGCGTTCTCGAAAGTGTTCTGATCAACAAAAACCTTGTCGCGCGCGTATCGCCTCAGGGCGCCCCGGTCGTAGCCGGCTGGATGTCTTCCTACTACGGCAAACGAACGGATCCCTTTACCGGCAAGCCGGCCAACCACAAGGGCGTCGACTTCGCCGGCAAGGCCGGCGCCGAAGTGTTCGCCGTCGCGGACGGCGTGGTGACCTGGTCGTCGAAACGGTACGGTTACGGCGAACTGGTCGAGATCAACCACGGCAACGGATACTCGACCCGCTACGCGCACAATTCCGAAAACCTCGTTGCCGTCGGTGAAGAAGTGAGGAAAGGCCAGGCCGTCGCGCTGATGGGAGACACCGGCCGTGCCACCGGACCCAACCTGCATTTCGAAGTATTGCACCAGGGACGCCAGGTGAATCCTGTCAGTTTCATTCGCCAGGGCGCCGAGTAACCTTCCGCAGGTTCCACGAAACCGCTGTAGGAGCCCGCCTCGCGGGCGACCAGCAGAAGGGAAGGGGACAGCAGAAGGGAAGGGGACAGTGACCTTTTCCTTGATACGTCAAGAGGGACAGTGACCTTATTCGGAGGAAAAGGTCACTGTCCCCTTCTGCTGGTCGCCCGCAATGGCGGGCTCCTACAGCTTCAATCAAACCCTTCTTTCAATTCCGCCGGCTTCAGCACAAAACTCCTTGAGTTTCCTCGCGCTATACCCACATACGCGAGTCAGGTAATGCAATTGTCCGGCCAGTCCGTAAAATACCGGACTTTGCGCGCGCCCGCCCAGGCGTGACAGCACACGATCCGCCCCAGCCAGGAGGCCAAGTGGCCAGTTTTTTGACCCGGATATTCGGCAGCCGCAACCTGCGGTTGCTGCGCCAGTACACGAAAGTCGTCAACAGGATCAACGCCCTCGAAGAGGGACTGCGCAGCCTCGACGACGCACAGCTGGCGGCGAAGACGGTCGAATTCAGGAAGCGCGTGGCGGACGGCGAATCGCTCGACGATCTGTTGCCCGAGGCGTTTGCCGTAGCCCGTGAGGCCGCATTTCGCACCGTCGGGATGCGGCCGTTTGATGTGCAGCTCGTGGGCGGAATGGTACTGCACCAGGGCAACATCGCAGAGATGCGCACCGGCGAAGGTAAAACGCTCGTCGCGACCTTGCCGGCGTATCTGAATGCACTGAGCGGCAAAGGCGTTCACATCGTCACGGTCAACGAGTACCTGGCCGCGCGCGATGCCGACTGGATGGGGCCTGTTTACCGTTCGCTGGGCCTGACCGTCGGCGTCGCAAAGAGCGGCCAGACTCATGATGAAAAGGTCGCCGCATACGCTTCCGATATAACTTACGCCACCAACAACGAACTCGGCTTCGACTACCTCCGCGACAATCTGGCGTTTTCTCTCGACAACAAGACGCAGCGAGACCTGAACTTCGCCGTCGTCGACGAAGTGGACTCGATCCTGATCGACGAAGCCCGGACGCCGCTGATCATTTCCGGACCGACGGAGGAAAGCACGGATCTTTACCAGAAGATCAACAAACTCATTCCGAAACTCGTCGAACAGAAAGAAGAGGACGGTCCCGGCGATTACAGCAAGGACGAAAAGGTCAAGCAGGTGTACATGACCGAAGACGGGCACCAGCACGTCGAGGAACTCATGGCGCGGGCAGGCCTTCTGCGCGAGGGCGAAAGCCTCTATGACGCGGCAAATATTCGACTGGTGCACCATCTGAATGCTGCGTTACGCGCGCACGTGATGTTCAACCGCGATGTCGAATACATCGTCAAGGACGGTGAAATCGTGATTGTGGACGAATTCACCGGCCGCACGATGCCGGGACGGCGCTGGTCCGACGGGCTGCATCAGGCGGTCGAGGCGAAAGAGGGCGTCGCGGTCAAGCAGGAAAACCAGACCGTCGCCTCCATCACGTTCCAGAATTTCTTCCGCCTGTACCGCAACCTCTCCGGCATGACCGGCACGGCGGACACCGAGGCATTCGAGTTCCAGCAGATCTACGGGCTTGAGGTGATCGTCATCCCAACGCATATGCCTATGATTCGTAAGGATATGTCCGACCTCGTCTACCTGACCCAATCGGACAAGTTCGATGCGATCATCGAGGACATCACGGATTGCCGCGAACGCGAACAGCCGGTCCTGGTCGGCACGACGTCGATCGAAACCTCGGAGTACCTGTCGTCGCTGCTGAAGAAAAAAGGCATCGAACACGAAGTTCTGAATGCCAAACAGCACGCTCGGGAAGCCATCGTCGTGCAGCAGGCAGGCCGTCCCGGCGCAATTACCATTGCAACGAACATGGCAGGGCGAGGCACCGATATCGTACTGGGCGGCAATCTCGAAGCGGAACTCGCCGCGGCCGGCGAGGATGCCGAAAGAGCCGCCAATAAGGATGCGATCCGCGCCGACTGGCAAAAACGCCACCAGGCAGTGATCGACGCCGGCGGCCTGCATATCGTCGGCACCGAACGCCACGAATCACGGCGCATCGACAACCAGCTCCGCGGGCGCGCGGGACGGCAGGGCGACCCCGGATCCAGCCGCTTCTATCTGTCGATGGAAGACAACCTGATGCGCATTTTCGGCGATCCCAACCGGACCAAGTCGTTGTTGTCCCGGGCCGGCATGCGCGAAGGCGAAGCGATCGAAAGCAATATGCTGTCACGGCAGATCGAGCGGGCACAGCGTAAGGTAGAGGCGCACAACTTCGATATTCGCAAAAACCTGCTGGAGTACGACGACGTCGCGAACGACCAGCGCAAGGTCGTTTATCACCAGCGCACCGAACTGATGGCAGCCGAGGAGATCAAGGATTCGGTTGCGGCGATACGCGACGAGGTGGTGGAGGGCGTCGTTGCCCAGTACATGCCTCCCGGCAGTATCGAAGATCAATGGGATGAAGAAGGGTTATCGCACGCGCTGGAGCGGGACTTCGGCATTCAACTCGACATACCCGGATGGCTCAAGGCAGATGACAAGCTTAACGAGGAGGGCGTCCGCGAGCGCTGCGTCGAGACGCTGCGGAAAAGTTACGAAGAAAAAGAGCAGGCGATCGGTTCCCGGCTAATGCGCCAGGCGGAAAAGGAAATCATGCTGAAGCAGCTCGATCACCACTGGAAGGAGCACCTGGCGGCGATGGACTATCTGCGGCAGGGCATCCACCTGCGCGGCTACGCGCAGAAGAACCCGAAACAGGAATACAAGCGCGAAGCTTTTGAAATGTTCGGCATGTTGCTCGACCAGGTCAAACACGACACGATCAGTATTCTTTCGCGGGTGAGGATCCAGAGCGAGCAGGACTTGCTTCGCATGGAGGCACAGCGCCGCGCTATCCAGGAATTGCAATTCAAACAGGCGGAGGCGGCTGCCCTCGCGCAACGATCGGCTGCGCAACAGTCGGCACTCGGCGGGCCGCCGCCTGCGGAAGCGGAGCAAGGCTCCGAGCCTGTCTCGCAGGCTCCCTTCGTCAGAGGCGAGCGCAAGATCGGGCGCAACGAACCCTGTCCGTGCGGATCCGGCAAGAAGTACAAGCAGTGTCACGGACGGCTGACGTAAGCAAGATCATCAGGCTGCCGAATGCGTATCGAGGTCGCCGCGGCGATATTACGGGACCGGGACGGGCGCGTGCTCCTGGCCGAGCGTCAAAATGATCCTCAATTCAATGGTTTATGGGAGTTTCCCGGCGGCAAAACGGAACCGTCGGAAACACCGGAGATGGCACTCCGCCGTGAACTCGCGGAAGAGCTGGGGATTGAAATAACGACATTCGAACGGTTCGTGAGCCTCGACCACGACTATCGGCTCGGCAGTGCGGACAGGCTGGTACGCATCGATTTTTTTCTGGTCACAGAGTGGCGGTCGCAGGTTCGCGCGATGAACGGGCAAGCGCTTCGATGGGTTCTGCCGGCAGAGATAAAAAAGAACGAAATGATGCCTGCGAATATTGCAGTCGTCGATGCATTGTGTCGTTGATGGAAGGTCGGTCGCCCGCAATGGCGGGCTCCTGCAGGGCAGGCCCCGCGGCAATCCCTGTAGGAGCCCGCCATTGCGGGCGACCGACCCCCAAAAAATCAACAAATACTCAACTGAAACGAAACGTCGTGACCCGTCTGCACCGCACGCTTGTCGACGGACGACCACTCGAGGAATCGAATGGTAAAGCGCTGCTGGCTGCCGCTGATCTCGGGATAAAGCGGGCTCCCTTCCGCGACCGACACGCGCAGCATCCTGCAGTTGGCGCCCTTCTGCACGTTGTATTGGTACATGCCGTTGATCGCCAGCTTTCTTACGGGTTGGGACGTTTCGCGGGTGAGCCAAAGAAGTTCGACCACGGCATCGCATAGCGGTCGGATCGCATTCATCCATTCCGCAAGATCCTGTTGCCGCCTTGCGTACGGTTGCCGCAGCCAGTGACTGTAAACCGGCAAATCGAATTCGCAGGCGCCGCCGGGAATCGTGCTGCGGTGCTTGATCGCGCTCAGGAATTCGCAGTCCTTGATCGGCTGGAGGAACTGCGTGCCTATCGCGTCGACGGCCTGCCGGCTTTCCACGAGGTTGCGGATAAGGCTGTCGAGGCGCCTCGCATCGACTTCGGGCTCGCTCTTGTAGCGTTGCAGCGCCTCGATCTGGCGATCGAGCTCCTTGTAGGCATCGCTTCGGACGTCGCCGCGCGACAGGATCGCCATGATATCCAGCAAACCCGATACCGCCGCGCGGGTCGCCCAGTCGGCTTCGAGTTCGCTGTTATACAGGAGCTGCTGGTACAGAAACTCGAGCCGCATGAACGTGCGCATCCGCTCGCTCAGCGGTTGTTCGTAATCGACCAGTTTCCTGCCGGCGACAGGGTTAGGAATCTTCGATGCTGCTCTTGCCATGGCGGTATTCTGCGCCAGCCTCGGTGTCAGGGCAAATGACAGTTAACGGCGACAGATCCCGAGCCCGTCAACCTGTCGTGCGCCGTTTCCTGGCCAGGTCGAGGTACAGTCGATGCAGGCGCTCAACCTGCGCGGCGGCGTCTGTTTTCTCTCCATCGTTATCGACAACGTCGTCGGCGATCGCAAGCCGTTCCTCCCGGCTGGCCTGCGCGGCGATGATGCGACGCGCCTGCTGTTCAGTCTCTGTGTCTCGTTCGAGCAGGCGATTGAGCTGGGATTCCTCGCTGCAATCGACGACCAGAATGCGGTCCATGAATTGCCGCATCGGGGATTCGACGAGCAGCGGCACGACAATGATCTGGTAGGCGCCGCCGGCGGCCCTGGATTGCAGGACCGCCGCATCCCGGATACGCGGGTGCAGGATCGCCTCCAGAGCCGTCCGCTTCCGGTCGTCCGCGAAGATCAGTTCGCGCAGGCGACGGCGATCCAGCCGGCCGTCCGCGTCGAGAACGTCGCGGCCGAATTCCCGCTCGATATCCTGCAGCGCCTGCTGGCCGGGCTGTACCACTTCCCGGGCGATGACGTCCGTGTCGATGACCGGTACGCCTTTGGCGGCGAACAGGTCGGCAACCATGGACTTGCCGCTGGCGATGCCGCCGGTGAGTCCGATGCGCAGAGGATCCTTGCCGCTCATCAACCCCACGTATACCCAAGATACCAGTCGATTATTTCGCGACCATAGAGCATCGCTATCCATCCCGCGGCGGCGAGGTAGGGACCGAATGGAATAGGCACGTTGCGGTCGTGACGCCTGATGACAATCATCGCGATGCCCACGCACGCTCCAACGACCGCAGACAGCAGGATGATCAAGGGTAGCATTTGCCAGCCGAGCCAGGCGCCGAGAGCGGCCAGCAGCTTGAAGTCGCCGTAGCCCATGCCTTCCTTGCCGGTCAGGAGCCGGAACAGATGGTAAACGCACCACAGGCTGAGATAACCGGCCATTGCGCCGACGATCGCGGTTTTGGGTTCGGCAAAAAGAACGTCGGCTCCCGCAACGGGATGAAACAAACTGAGAAGCAAACCGATCCAGACTAGCGGCAACGAGATCGAGTCCGGGATGATCTGGTGGTCGACGTCGATGACACTGATCGCGATCAGCGCAAACGTCAGTAACACGGCGGCCGCGGCCTCCACGCCGAACCCGAATCTCCAGGCGGCGAAGGCGGCTAGGAGGGCGGTCATCAGTTCCACAACCGGGTAGCGTGCCGAAATCGACGTCTTGCAGTTCGCGCAGCGGCCGCGGAGGAGCAGGTAGCTGATTACGGGGATATTCTGTAATGCCGTGATCTGCTTGCCACACGACGGGCAGCGCGAGCGCGGAGTGACAAGGTCGACCGGTTCTTCAGGCAGGTCCGTTGTGGGCGTACTGGCGAAGTCCGCGCATTGCGAGCGCCATTCGCGCTCCATCATGATCGGAAGTCGGTAGATGACCACGTTCAGGAAGCTGCCGACCAGGAGGGCAAACAGGAAAACCGCGCCGACAAAGAGCAGCGGCGCATCTGTGAAGACTTCCTGGATCATCGGTCAGTGGTTCGCCGGGATGTTGATCCTTCGCCCGCTTTCGCGGGCTCCAACAGCGCTTCGATTGGCACCTGTTGGAGCCCGCGAAAGCGGGCGATTCCGATGGCCATCGAGGCCCGTTGGACCCCGCGAAAGCGGGCGATAACCGTCCGGCTTACGACCCCATCCTCAAATAACGGCACCCATCTTGAAGATCGGCAAATACATCGCCACCACCAGGCCGCCCACCAACACGCCCAGGATGGCCATGATCATCGGCTCGAGCAGGCTGCTGAGATTATCGACCGCATTGTCGACGTCTTCCTCGTAAAAGTCGGCAACCTTGGAGGACATCTCGTCGAGCGAGCCGGATTCCTCACCGACCGCAATCATCTGGATGACCATGTTCGGAAAGAGATCCGTGTTCTCCATGGCCTGCTGCAGGCGCTGGCCGGTCGAGACCTCGTCTTTCATCTGCATTACGCCGACTTCGTACACGATGTTGCCCGTCGCGCCGGCTACGGAATCCAGTGCTTCGACCAACGGCACGCCGGCGCTGAACATCGTCGACAGCGTGCGCGCGTAACGGGCGATTGCGGCCTTCTGCAGGATAGGTCCGATGATGGGCATTTTCAGGGCTATGCGGTCAAGCAAATGGCGCATCGGCCGCGAGCGCTTCTTGAAGTAGAAAAACGCGTATATGCCGGCCCCCAGCATTATCGCGAGTATCCAGCCTTGCTCGCGCACAAATACCGACAGGTTGATCACCATGCGTGTAAACGCAGGCAGATCGGCGCCGAACCCGCTAAACAGATCTTCGAAAGCGGGAATTACGAAGATCAACAGGATAATTGTCACGACGAAAGCAACGACGAGCACCGCGGCCGGGTAAGTCAACGCTTTCTTGATCTTCTTCTTGATTGCCTCGGTCTTTTCCTTATAGGTCGCGACCTTGTCAAGCAGCGACTCGAGTGCGCCGGCCTGTTCGCCGGCCTCGACGAGATTGACAAACAAGTCGTCGAAATACAGAGGATGCTTGGCGATCGCTTCTGCCAGGGTGGTGCCGCCCTCGACGTCGCCCTTGATGGTGAGAATGAGCTTCTGCATCGCCGCATTCTCATGCCCGTTGCCGACGATCTCGAACGCCTGCACGAGCGGGATACCGGCCGACAGCATCGTCGCGAGCTGACGGCTGAATATCGCGATGTCTCCGGGCGTTATTTTCCCCTTGCCGGTCAACAGGCCCTTGCTCTGCTTCTTGATCCGGCTCGGGACGACACCCTGGCGGCGCAAATCCGCGCGCACCGCGGCCTCGTTGGCCGCGAGGCTCTTGCCCTTGATCTTTTTGCCACGCCGGTCGGTGCCTTCCCAAACGAAAGGCGTGCTGGTTTTCAATACCGCTGAGTCAGCCATCGCTTGCTAATCCGTTAAACACGGCCCCCGAAGTCATTGGAAAAACTCACTCTATTCGATTGTAACGCGGTTGATCTCGACAAGGCTGGTAAGCCCTTCCTTGACTTTGTTCAAACCAGCCCTGCGTAAATCGGCCACGCCTTCTTTTACGGCCTGGTCCGCGATCTGCATCGCGTTGCCGCCTTCCATGATGATGCGGCCCATGATTTCGGACACCTCCATCACCTGGAATATGCCGAGACGGCCCTTGTAGCCTTCGTTGCAAAGCTTGCAACCCACAGCCTCGAAAATGGTCAGGCCGGCCTTTATTTCCTTTTCTTCGAAGCCCTCCTTTGACAGCGCTTCGTGGGGAATGTCTTTCGCCATCTTACAGTTGTCGCACAAACGTCGTGCGAGTCGCTGAGCAATGATCAGGCTGACGGAGGAGGCGATGGCATACGGCTTGACGCCCATGTCGACCAGGCGGGTCAGTGTCCGCGGCGCGTCGTTGGTGTGCAGCGTCGACAAGACGAGGTGACCCGTCTGCGCCGCCTTTATGGCGATCTCGGCGGTCTCCAGGTCGCGTATTTCGCCGACCATGATGACGTCCGGATCCTGCCGCAGGAATGCCTTCAGTGAGGAGGCAAAGGTGAGGCCGACTTTCGGATTGACGTTGACCTGGTTGATGCCCGGCAGGTTGATTTCCGCCGGGTCTTCAGCGGTCGAAATGTTGCGATCCTCGGTGTTGAGGATGTTGAGCCCGGTGTAAAGAGAAATGGTCTTGCCCGAACCCGTCGGTCCGGTCACGAGGATCATGCCGTAAGGCTTGGACAGGTGCTTGAGATACATTTTCTTCTGTGCTTCGTCGTATCCCAGCGCATCGATGCCCAGCTTGGCGCTGCTCGGATCCAGGATACGCAATACGACCTTTTCGCCGAACAGGGTCGGGCAGGTGCTGACGCGAAAATCGATGGCGCGGTTCTTCGACAGGCGCATCTTGATGCGGCCGTCCTGCGGCACGCGGCGCTCGGCGATGTCGAGGCGCGACATGACCTTGAGGCGTGCGCAGACTTTGTTCGCCAGTGCGACGGGCGGCTGCGCCACTTCGGACAGCACGCCGTCCAATCGGGTCCTTACACGAAATATTTTTTCATACGGTTCGAAATGAACGTCGGAGGCGCCGCGCTTGATCGCATCCAGCAACACCTTGTTCACGAAACGGACAACCGGAGCATCTTCGATATCGTCGCGGGTAACGTCATCGTGTTCGATTTCACCGCTGCCGAGTTCCAGATTCTCGAGGTCGAGATCGCCGTCGTCGAGCGACGACATCGACGTGTCGACGGCTTCAAGCGCCCTGGTGATGCGTTCTTCCAGCTTTGCCTGTTCGACGACCACCGCGTCGATGCGCAGGCTCGTCTGGAACCGGATCTCGTCGATCGCCGGCAGATTGGTGGGGTCGGAAATGCCGAGAAAAAGCCTCTGGCCGCGCTTGATCAGCGGCAGCACGCGATGCTTTTGCAGGAGTTTCTGGTCGACCGACCGCATGAGCTCGAGGTCGATTTCGACGGCATCGAGGTCGAGCAGCGGCACGCCGAACTCGTGGGATGCGGCGACGGCAATGGCCCTGGAGTCCGCCATTTCATTGGCGACGAGGTAGGCCACCAGGGGCATCTTTTCGCGCCGGGAGGCCTCGAATGCGATCTGGATGTTCTCCTCGGAGACTATGCCGTCCTGCACCAGGCGTCTTGGCAAGCCGGAGAGGGTAGATTGAGAAGCCGTTACTGCCATGCCGTCCTGGGTCCGGTGCACTGTAAAATCGAGGCTATCCAGACACTACAGTCTTACCGATCCAAGTGCCCGGATCAACTGCATTTTGTGCTGTTGTTCACAAATGCAGGTATTTGTTAAGCCAAACTATCCCCAGGCGATGATTGCGGGTTGGGTTCGATTTCATAACCACAAATTAACGGCAGGTGGATGGCAGGTAACGCGGCTCGACGGTCGCCGCCACATGTCCCGTCAATTCGGTTCCCGGCGGTGCTGGCGCATTGCCGCAGCGCCAGGCAACCGTGTTGCCGGCTGTGGCATAGGGAGTGAGTGATAGTGTGTCCCCCAGGATGTCGGTGTGAGCCTCATCGCCGAAGGTCACCTCAATCCGGCCGTCAATGATATCGACCTGAGTCACGTAGGAGCCACTCGAATCTGTCGCGTTGGCCGACAACCCTGCGTCTGTCCGTCCCGCTGGCGCCAAGCCATCGTTCGAGAAGGCGTCTACAATCGGCACTTTCAAGCTGGCTGCGAGATTGATGCCTTCGGAGACCTGCGCTCTTACGATATAAGTCTGGTAAGCGGAAATCGCAAGCGATGCGAGGATACCGATGATCGCGACCACGATCATCAGCTCGATCAGGGTAAAGCCTCTGTTACGCTGTGTCATCATCGACCCCACAGTTACATCCATGTTATCCGGTTCAGCCGCCTGCCTGATGGTATCGCCTATCCGGATTGACCTCAGCATCGTTGCAACAGGTCAATCAGCATAGCCTCGCGCTTTGCCTGCGATTGTAAGCCAATCATGAAGCGGGCGAAAAAAAGCCCCGGGGTTCCCGGGGCTTTAGAGTCAAAGTCCAAATCAAGGCCATGAATACCAGCCCTGTGATCCAATCTTTACGGGGCAGCAGCACGGCAAGAAGAGGGACGATGCTTCGTAGCAACGGTTCCGCCCGCTGTGCAATCCCATTCGACACTGCCGGCGCCAGCGGCGGAGGTCGGTGTCAATATAAGAGTATCGCCAGAAAGCTCCGAGTGCGCCTGGTCGCCGTAGACCACCGTAATAATGCCGGCAGCGCCTACGGTTACCGAGGTGACATATTTGCCGATAATCGTGTTAGCCGCCGGTACGCCAGCCTCGGCATTGGTGACCGGGAAAGCGCCGTCGTTCTGGAAGAACTCGGTGACGGCAACCTTGCTGCCCGTGGCCAGGTTGATACCTTCAGTCACCTGCGCACGGATCGTGTAGTCCTGGTAAGCAGGAATAGCGATCGCCGCCAGAATGCCGATGATCGCTACGACGATCATCAGTTCGATCAGCGTAAAACCCTGTTGAATCTTCTTCATTGCATTACTCCATGTACATTTGAGAGTGTTGTAAATCGTAACGGCGTTGCCGCCTGTACGCGGTATAAAGCAAGCGGCATGCCACTACGCTTGGGTATCCTGTATCTTTCTGTTTTTACTTCATATTTCGAAATTGATCCAGCCCGGGAGTGGACCGCAGCCGACCGCTTTCGCCGACAGTAATGGTCGATTTGTGTCCAAAGGTGACAGGAATTGTCAGCTCGCATCCGTCTCTCGACACGAGGGCACGATTAAAGTCGGATCTTGTCTTTCAGTATCAGGAAGGGCTTCTCGACCGTGAAATGCAACGCCAGCCCTGCGGTAACCGACAGCGCAAGGAATATCGGAGTAAATGCGAGGAAATGCAGTACCGCCTGCGCTTCAAAGGCTGGAAGGAACCGCCTGACCAGGTCCAGCGCCAGAGGTACGAACATCAGGTGCATGAGATAAACACTATACGAAATCGTCGACATTGCCCGTAGCCAGACCGAGCGCAGCGCTTTGCTGATCCTCGATTGTCCGAGGATCGAGCTCAGCAGCAACCCGCCAAACGCCAGCGCGATCACGGCAAGGACTATCGTCGACGCGTAGTACCATCCACCATCGAACCAGGCGACGGACGACATTGAGACGACCAGCACAACAAGGCTGATATTTGCGACGCGACGGACGTTGAGTGCGCGAATGGACTCGCGCAGCTGCTCGTTGGCGTAAATCACGGCGCAGATAACACCAATCCACAACCCGTCCATGGCGAGGTGGAAAGGCGATCGGACGGTCCAGAAAAACGCGGGGTAGTTCAGGTACTGGGCGTGGCTGCCTGCGAGGGTCGCCACGCGCAGCAATGTCGGCAAAAGGGCGAGCACCGCCAGTGCGATCAGCTTGCGCCGCGGCGTCAGACGGCTGACGTAGAACAGGACCAGAGGGCAAAGCAGGTAAAACTTTTCCTCGACCCCCAAAGACCAGAAGGCAGCAACAAGGTCCGAGCCGAAATAGTCCTGCAGAAACAGCAGGTGTATTGCGAGCGTGTGGGACGCACTTTCGGCATTTACCTCGAAAAGCGGGATCACGCTTGAGAGTGCAATGAGGACCGCTGCCACGTACGCTGGAAACGTTCTTAATAGGCGCTTTCCCCAGTACCGGAGCATGAAACCTTGGTTGAACCGCGCGGGCCATCGGTTCAACAGATGATGCGTGATCAGGAAGCCACTCAGAACGAAGAACAGATCAACCCCCATCCATCCGTTAAGCAGCGGTATCGCGAGATCCCACGATCCTACACGCAGCAAACTGCCGTGTTGGTCAATGATTGGGCGGACAGTGTGTCGAAACAGTACGAGAAGAATGGCGATTCCGCGCAGCCCGTCGAGTTCCGGAAGGCGCCCGATGCGATCGGTAACCGAGAAGTAACGTGGTTTGGCCCCCGAATTGTGCACTGCTCGCGCGCCCCGCCGGTCAGGTCAGGCCGAGATTTGCGCGCACTCTTTTCTTGCGCAGTTTCCAGATTATCGAGTCGACGATGTAATGGTGGAAGTTGATGGTCTGGTAGATGATCAGTGCGAACGCACCCGCAGTAAGCGCGAACGCGGAGCCCAGCGCGTCGGCAATGTAGTGCAAGATCAGAAAATACGCCAATGTTGAGATCGTCAGGCATGTCGAAAAATACAGAAGAAACCGCCCATTCTGACTGATAGTCGAGAGAAATGGCGATTCCGGGTCGACCTTTCCACCGAAGCGTCGATTGTTGTATAGCCATACAAACAAGATGTATTGCGCATTGTGCCAAATGTTGATGACGAGCCAGCCGTAATTAATTTCCTCGATGTAGACATACGCGAGAAAATAGATCACGTAGTGACTGAGAACATACATAACGTACGCAACGCCGAGTTGACCGATACGCCATGCCCGGATTTGATCGATTGTCCAGAGCGTGAGCAGTATCCCTGTCCCAATGAATGCGATGGTGAGCACAACGTCGGGAATGGGGAAGGTTTTCAATGGGAAGAACAGGAATTCGCCCGGCGCCCGGTTCGATACAGCCAGTATCCCCGTCACTGGCACGGCATAAAAAGTGGCCCGGACGAGTCGCGGATCGCCGATAAATTTGCCGTGTGCCTTCCCGGCGTATGCCTTGGATATGCCCTCACTTTGCCGCGTGTAGTGCCACCACTGCCAGTACAAATAGATTGTTGGTACGACCCATATTCCAGTTGCGGCAACGAGAATGACAACCGTAGCAGCGACGGCCGGAAACAAGTAGACGATCAGAGCCTTGTATTCGACGAAGCTCTTCTTGTCGAAGGCAAGACGAGTGTATGTGGAAACGACGTGATGGTAGCCAAAAATCCACAGGTCGGCCG
The DNA here is from genome assembly GCA_040902105.1 of Woeseia sp. Lineage (GTDB taxonomy): Bacteria > Pseudomonadota > Gammaproteobacteria > Steroidobacterales > Woeseiaceae > IDS-8. Next base: position 33,034 of record JBBDXW010000049.1, on the reverse strand, counting down.
CCAGAACAGGGAGAAACAGATCATTGTTCCACACCACCGCAAAGCCGCTCGCGATGGCAATGACAGGCAAGCCGACGATGAAAAAGAGATCGAACTCGGGTCCACGAAGCCAACCGATATCGGATGCGGATTTCATGATGGCGCAATTCACCTTGTTCGCAGGCAGACCGGACGAGAGACTAGTTGACAACCCCCGATTTCCGCGTGACTCCCCTCACAGATTGCCTCTTCTCAGTGGCGGAGCGCCAGGCGAGTTTGAACCACGTGACGTCTGATCGTCATTCAATGCCAGTTTTCTTGATTCGGTAACGGAGCTGCCGGAAGGTCAGACCCAGAAGTCTGGCTGCGGTGTTCAGTTTTAGCGGGTTTTGTCCAGTGCCTCCACGATGGCCTGCCGTTGTACACCTTCTGCCGCAGTGCGTGGCCGCCCTTCCATGTGACAAAAACGTAACCGCCAGGAATGCTCGACCCCGGCGCCGTTCCGCGACTGCCAACGCTTGCTAAGTGCCCCGGATTTGACAGTTACTTGTGGCATGGCCGGGACGCGCTTTGTCGCCTTGAGAAGCCGTTCCTGGAGGTCGACCGATAGGGCCTCGAGGGGCGCGTCGCTGCGCGTTGCGCGCAGCCAAAGCCGAGCCTCATCTTGACTCCCCTCACAGGTGTCCGCGGCCGTGTTTGCCTTGAGCGCGTGCTTTCTGGTTCTTCGGCGTGATCGATCGAATCTTCATAGCTGAGCCCTTGATTCAAGATCCTGAATCAGCTTGTGCATTTTGTCGGCCCGTTCCCGCCACGCCGGCCAGTTAATCTCCGCCTGATGCTGCAGATGGATGTCCTTGTTCAGCTCAATGCGATCCGTAAACAACACCAGATTGTTGCAGTCCCAACGAGCGCTCGGCACGATCAGGCCTTGAAAATCGAGCATAAATGCCGCTTCCCCGACGGCTCGACCCTGGTGGCTGTCAATTCTCGAGGCAAGTGGATCATCCACGCCTAATTCGCGGAGTTGCTCCGTTGTCAGTGCGAGCACGTTTTTGAGAGTGGCGTTCAGTTGATTCAGACGCATGTGCGACGATGACATGACAGGTGCCCGCGACAAGTGGTAATACACTTCCGCCAGCGCTCCGTCAGCTTCAAGACTGGTATATAAGACCTCGAATCGACCATCGGGTGACCAGCGCCCGCCGCCGTGATTGGCTGCCAGAGGATCCCGGCTGGCCCAGGTTACACGCCGGACGGAGCCCGAAAACGCCCGCCCGGGAATTGCGTCGATGGCACTGAGAAGATCGGGATCAAGAAGATCGGCCATCGATTCAGGCGAGCGTCAGAGATAGGTCAATGAATCGAGGCGTTCCAGCGCCTGCAGAACCTCATCAGTACGTTCTTCGCGAATCAGTTCTATGGCGGTAGCACCGTCCAGCAGATCGTTGCGGGCATGCAGCCAAAGCCGCGTCTCATCCGGCGTGTAGAATTCTGCCAACCGATCGACGACGTAGCGCAAGTCGGACAGGATAAGCTGCGTTTTCGGGTGTGGCGCAGCCGTTCCTGCCGACCATCGCGATACGGTTGCCTTTGACACCTTCGCGATATTCGCTACGTCGACGCCGCTCAGGTGGCCGCGATCTTTCAAGTCATCGATCGTCTTCTTGACCGCGCTCTGGCTCATTTGGGTCACCTCTGAGCGCACTGTACTTTATCGTTCCAGGATTGTCAATTCTGAAACAGAAACGTCAAAGTTTCCTGTTGACGCATCCGCCACGAAATCCCCCACGGAGGGATTTTTTGAATGAGAAGCATTCGCAATATAAAGCGCGGACGCCTCTTTTCCGTCACGCTGGTTGACCGATAACCACGCTAGCGAGCGCAGTCGAAATTTTATCCTGCTTGAGAGCAATGAGACACGGATTTGGCGCCGCGAGTCACGCCGCTGCCTTCTCTGCTCCCGGCTTCTGCCGCACCACAAGTTCGACGTCGCAATCGAGAATGTGCAGCAGCCGCAACAGCTGATCGATCGACTTACGGTAGTTGGTCTGATCCATCAATCGGTAGAGCTGGGTGGCCGAAGTACCGAGGCGGCGAATGATTTCGCGCTTCGAAAGCGGTGAAGCCTCCACTCGATTACGAGCCTCGAGCGTCAACTGGTAAAGAAGCGCGTCTCGCAGGTGAGCCGGATCAAGGTTATATTCAAGCACCTGTTCGATGTGGACTGTGCCTTCTTTGCCGGAACCGAGCACGTAGGTGAAGCCTTCGCGTGCCAGCTCTTTGTCCACGAACACCCGGCGGACGGGGTCCGACGCGCTTGGCGAGGGATCGGACTTCGAGTACGGAAACGGCAAGGTGCCCGCGGCCGTCTTTGCCTCGAATGCGTGCTTTCGGTTATTCGCGGTGATCGATCGAATTTTCATAACTGACCCTTTGATTCAAGACCCTGAATCAGCTCGCGCACGCGGCGGGGCGCCGCACCTTTCATCGGGATCTTGTTTTCCAGGTCCCATTTCACGATGAGCTTGCCATCGCGGTACACATGTACATGCCGGGGTGTGTGGTCGCCCTTCCACGTGACAAAAACGTAACCGCCACGGCGGATTTTGGGCATGACCCTAAATGTTACCGTACATGGTAACGCTTATCCGGTATAACTTCAACAGGTACGGATGTTGGGTCATGGCGGCATCCATGCATCCATCGAATCGACTGTCATGAATATGAGGCCAGAAAATGAGCAGGGCATACGGAAATTTTTCGGCAATTCGCTGGGATATGCGGCCGACGAGATCGGGTCTGTACGGCTATCAGCTACTCGATGCCGAGCTTTTTGATGCGGTAGCGCAGTTGCCGGAAGGTGAGGCCCAGTAGTTTGGCTGCCGCCGTCTTGTTGTAGCGTGCTTTTTCCAGCGCTTCGACGATCGCCTGCCGCTGCACGCTCTCTATCTGATTGCCGAGATTGGTGGAGCCGTCCGGGGAATTCGCACTCTCGGGTACGGCGGGACTGCGCAGGCTGAGATCACGTTCGCGGATTTTGCCGTCCGCACAAAGGGTCACCGCGCGTTCCAGCAGGTTCTCTAGTTCTCGTACATTGCCCGGATACGGATAATTCAACAGCGCGGAATTCGCATCTTCGTCCAGCGCCCCAACTGACGACCCGAGTTTCTCCAATATACGTCCCGCCAGCAGCAGAATGTCGTCGCCCCGTTCCCGCAGCGCCGGCACATGCAACTCGATCACGTTGATGCGGTAATACAGGTCCTCGCGAAATTCCGAGGTCGCGACCAGGTTTGCAAGCTTCTTGTGCGTCGCAGAGAGAATGCGGATATTGACCGATTCCTCGCGCGACGCGCCCACCGGCCTGACCGTCTGCTCCTGGATCACGCGCAGCAGCTTCACCTGCATCGAAAGCGGAAGATCGGCAATTTCGTCCAGGAACAGAGTGCCGCCATTCGCACATTGCACCAGGCCTACCTTGTCGTTCACCGCGCCGGTGAACGAGCCCTTGCGGTGGCCGAAGAATTCGCTCTCCATCAGTTCCGACGGGATCGCGCCGCAGTTGACCGGCACGAACGGCCCGTCGCTGCGCGGTCCACTGTCGTGAATGAGCCGTGCAACCAGCTCCTTGCCGGTCCCGGATTCCCCGGATATGTGCACCGGCGCCTGGCTGCGCGCGACCTTTTCGATCATGTCCCGCAGGTTTCGCATGACGTCTGAATCGCCCAGCAGCGATGACCCGTCTCCGTCGTGCTGCTGCGAAAGCTTGAGCGCGCTGTCCACGATGTTGCGCAGGTTCTGCAGGTCCAGCGGCTTCGAGACGAAGTCGAACGCGCCGAGCTTCAGCGCCTGAACGGCCGTCTCCACGTTGCCGTGTGCGGTAATGACCGCGACCGGCACGCCCGGCGCATGGGTCTGCATCCACTCGACCAGTTCGAGCCCGTCGCCGTCCGGCAACCTCATGTCGGTGAGGCAGATGTCGAACTTCCGCCGGCCGAGCTTCTGTTTTGCGCCGGTCACATTGCTGGCTATGTCCGTCTCGACGTTCATGCGCCCGAGCGTGAGCGCCAGCAGCTCGCAGATATCGGGCTCGTCGTCGACGACCAGTGCCAGCGGTTTACTCATTGATTCTCTACGGCTCCCCACCGTGCCGGGTCTGCGAATACGACTCTGAAAATACTGCCGCCGCCGTCCCGCGCCTGGTACACGAGCGTTGCGCGATTGAGCTCGCACAGCTCGCGCGAAATATAAAGCCCGAGCCCGGTCCCGCCTTTGCGATCGGTGTAAAACGGCTCGAAGATCTTATCGGTAGTGGCGGGATCAACTCCGTGACCCTGGTCAAGGACTTCCAGGTACGGGCGGCCGGTGCGCTGCATGTGACCCGCCCGCAATTCCACCAGGATGCCGCCCGTTTCGCTGGCATACTTGACCGCGTTGTCGCAGAGGTTCCACAAGACCTGGTGAAGATGGCTCGGATCCATCCGCACTTCGAGGTCGCCCGGCACGTCGCCGACCGAGAGTTCGCCCTCCTGCAGTTCCAGCGTGCGCGTGAACTCGTCGGCGAAGTCCTGAAGCCAGGGCCTGAGCAAAAACTGTTCCGGCCGGCTGGACTCGCGCCGCGACAGTTGCAACACGTTTTCGACGATATGGCTGACTCGTTCCGCATGCGTGCGGATGATTTCTGTCAGGCGAAGATCGTCTTCGCCAAGCGCCGCGGATTCGGCCAGCAATTGACCCGCGTGGCTCATCGCGCCGACCGGGTTCCTTATTTCATGCGCGATGCTGGCGCTCAGGCGTCCGAGCGACGCCAGTTTCGATTGCTGGACGCGCGCATTCATGAGGCTCGCATCCTCGAGAAACATGAGCATCGGGCCGCTACGGGTGTCGCCTTTTCCAAGCGGCGCCAGGTGCGCCGTAATGCGGGCGCTGTTATCGGCGGCGATCATCGTGAACTCGAGGTGCGACTTGAGAGCCAGGTCCCTGCGCCAGGCAGCTATGTAATCGGCGAGGGTTTGCGACACCTCATCCAGTCGCCGTCCATGCGAGGCAGCGGGCGCACCCAGCAATTGCGCCGCCGACGCGTTGATCAGGCGGATGTGATCGTTCGCATCCAGCACCACGATGCTCTCGCGCAAATGCTGCACAATGTACTCGTTGAGCTCCGAAAGATTCGCGAGGTCGACACCGCGCTGGTGCGCCAGTTCTTCACTGACCTGTATGCGTCTCGCAAGCGGTTTCGCCGCCAGCGAAATGGCCAGAATAATCGCTCCCAGCACACCGGCGGCTGAATAGTTGCCGGTATCGCTTGCGCCGGCGATCTGCGAAAAGAACTGTTCGCCGAGGATCGCGAGCGTCGCAAGTGCGGCAAAAAAGGCCGGCAGCTGGCGCGAGAGGACCAGGCTGCCCGCGCCCACGAACACGATCAGGAGACCGCCCAGTCCGCTGTCGATGCCGCCGCTCGCATGCATCAGAATGATCACCGCGCCGATATCCACGATGATCTGCGCAATGGCCAGCGGCACCGCAGGCACCCAGCGCTGCCGTATGGCCAGCCCGGATATCGCCGCGAATACCAGGTAACCGGCTGCGGTCGCCGAAAACAGGGAAGGGTAACGCTCGCCGAAGACACGCGTCTCGGCGCCGGCGAAGAACAACGCGAGCAGCACCGCGGGAACCACGAGCCGAAAGACGTTCAGCGTGCCGAGTACACGCCAGGTAAGTTCCGTGTCGTCGAAAATGCGCAGCCGGGCTGTGTCCCCCGGCGGAGCGCTCCTCATGACCGTCGTTGCCTGTGCCATAAAACGGTGTCGCATTCTTGTAAGTCCGGTCCGGCGCAATCATACGCACCACCGGGAGGATTGTCGTCCGGCGGTAATCACGCTGTTTTGCGTCTGCGGCCGCTTTGCTACAAAATACGCCCGATTTTGACCAGCATTCGTCCCGCCCCGAGCAAACCAGTCAACGGAAGACACGCAAACAATGAATCTGCACGAATACCAGTCGAAAAAGCTGTTCGCCGATTATGGAATCCCGGTGCCGAAGGGCATCACCGCGGCGACCCCCGATGAAGCCTGCAAGGCGGCCGAAAATCTCGGCGGCAGCCTGTGGGTCGTCAAGGCGCAGGTACATGCCGGCGGACGCGGCAAGGCGGGGGGTATCAAGCTGGCTCGTTCGCTCGACGAGGTTCGTCGGCATGCCGACGGCATGCTTGGCAGCCAGCTCGTGACACACCAATCCGGACCGGAGGGTTTGCCGGTCAATATCGTGTACGTCGAGGCCGGCTCAGAGATCGAGCGCGAGTTGTACCTGAGCATGCTCATCGACCGCGCGGTGAGCAAAGTGTCGTTTATCGCATCCGCGGCGGGCGGCATGGACATCGAGAAGGTGGCGGCGGAGACACCGGAAAAGATCTTGACCGTGGCCATATCGCCCGCGGCCGGCCTGCAGGATTTTCAGGCGCGCCAGCTCGCTTACGGCCTCGGCCTCGACAAGGCACAAAGCAAGCAGTTTACGGACCTGATCCGGCGTCTTTACCGGCTGTTCCTCGAGTGCGACGCGAGTCTGGTCGAAGTCAATCCGTTGATCATCACCAAAAACGGCGACGTCGTTGCGCTGGACGGCAAGATCAACATCGAAGACAACGCGTTGTTCCGGCAGAAGCGCCTGGGCGAGCTGCGCGATCCGTCGCAGGAGGACGAGATGGAGCGCGAGGCGGCGCAGCACGATCTCAACTACGTTTCGCTGGACGGCGACATCGCCTGTATGGTCAACGGCGCAGGTCTCGCAATGGCCACCATGGATATCATCAAACTGCACGGCGGCGAACCGGCCAACTTTCTCGACGTCGGCGGAGGGGCGACCAGCGAGCGTGTAACGGCCGCTTTCAAGCTCATTCTCTCGAACGAAAACGTCAACGCGATCCTGGTCAACATTTTCGGCGGCATTGTTCGTTGCGACCTGATCGCCGAAGGCATTGTCGACGCCGTAAAAGAAGTCGGCGTCAGCGTGCCGGTCGTTGTCCGGCTGGAAGGCACCAATGTCGACAAGGGCCGCGCACTGCTCAAGTCCAGCGGTTTCGACATCATCGCTGCCGGCGATCTCACGGACGCGGCGAAGAAAGTCGTCGCGGCGGCGGCATGACGGTCTCGAAGACATGAGCATACTGGTCAACAGGAACAGCAAGGTCGTCTGCCAGGGAATTACCGGCAATCAAGGCTCGTTTCATGCCGGGCAATGCATCGACTACGGCACCAAAGTGGTTGCCGGAGTCACACCGGGGCGGGGCGGCGAAGAGCATCTTGGCGTTCCCGTCTACAACACGATGCGCGAAGCGGTCCGGGAAACCGGGGCCGACGTCAGCATGATTTACGTGCCCGCGCCGTTTGCCGCGGACGCGATACTCGAAGCCGCGGATTCAGGGGTGAAACTCATCGTTTGCATCACCGAAGGCATTCCGGTGCTCGACATGGTCAAGGTGAAGGCAGCCCTTGGCGATTACCAAGGCGATGACTATTGCCGGCTGATCGGTCCCAATTGCCCCGGCATCATCACGCCGGAAGAATGCAAGATCGGAATCATGCCTGGAGACATTCACAAGAAAGGCCGTGTCGGTATTATTTCACGTTCGGGAACGCTGACCTATGAAGCGGTCTTTCAGACCACTCATCACGGACTGGGTCAGAGCACCTGCATCGGCATCGGCGGCGACCCGGTGCGCGGCATGAACTTCATCGACTGCCTGGAACTGTTTGAGGAGGACCCTGCGACCGACGGCATCGTCATGGTGGGCGAGATCGGCGGCACGGATGAAGAGGCTGCCGCGGAGTTCATCCGGTCGGAAGTGTCGAAGCCGGTGGTGGCGTACATCGCCGGCGTGACGGCGCCGCCGGGCAAGCGCATGGGCCATGCCGGCGCCATCATCGCGGGCGGCAAGGGCACCGCGGAAGACAAGTTCAAGGCGCTCGATGCGGCCGGCGCGGCGATCGTGCGCTCGCCCGCCGAGCTTGGCAGCAGGATGCTGGAATTGCTTGAGCGTTGAGAAGGGCGACAAACCTGAAATACGCGCGACCTTTTCCGGAGTAGCACCGCGTGTTCGCTAATCGCATTCCCCTGACATTCGCGCGCTCGATGCGATGACCAGCAAGGTCACCCTCGCCCTGGCCCAGCTCGACCTCGTGGTCGGCGACGTCACCGGCAACACGGCGAAAATCGTCGAATACTCCGACCGCGCCCGCGACGAGCTTCGCGCCGACCTCGTGGTCTTCCCCGAACTCAGCATCAGCGGTTACCCGCCGGAGGACCTGCTGTTCCACTCAGGGCTGCGCAAGCGCGTCGCCCTCTCGCTGGAAACGATTCGGACCGGAGTCAAGGACATAGCTGTCCTGCTCGGCTTTCCGGAATACGATGGCGGGGCAATATACAACGCCTGCGCAGTCTTCAGGAACGGGAAGAAACTTGCCCGGTACCGCAAGCACATGCTGCCGAACTACCGCGTGTTCGACGAACAGCGCTACTTCACGGCGGGAAAGGAAGCGGCAGTTTTCATGCTCAATGGCATACGTATCGGGCTGAATATCTGTGAGGATGTCTGGCGATCCGCACCCGCCGCGGCCAGCCGCGCCGCCGGCGCCGAGGTGATCGTTGCGATCAACGGCTCGCCGTACGAACTGGAAAGTCAGCAAATCCGGGAAGACGCGGTACGTGCGCGCGTCAATGAGGTCCGGATACCCGCCGTCTATCTCAACATGGTGGGCGGACAGGATGAACTCGTGTTCGATGGCGGTTCGTTCGTCATGGATTCCGGCGGCAAGATCTGCGCGCGCGCCGAGCCGTTCACGGAAAAGCTCATGCGGGTTGAATTGCGCGCGGACGCGTCCGGCGTGCGTCCCGAGCGGGGCGAGATTACGCCGTATCTGCCGACCGAACAAAGCGTCTACGAAGCCCTGGTTACCGGCACGCGCGACTACGTCAAAAAGAACGGATTTCCCGGCGTCGTACTCGGATTGTCCGGCGGAATCGATTCGGCCCTGATCCTCGCAATTGCCTCGGACGCACTCGGCGCGGACAGCGTACGGGCCGTGATGATGCCGTTTCGCTATACCAGCAACATGAGCCAGCAGGACGCCGCGGCCCAGGCATCCCTGCTTGGAGTGCGCTACGACGTTCTGCCCATCGAACCGATGTTCGATGCAACCGTGCGTCAACTTGGAAAAATATTCGAAGACCGAACCGCCGACGTAACGGAAGAAAACATCCAGGCGCGCTGCCGCGGCATCCTGCTGATGGCCATTTCGAACAAGACCGGCCGCATGCTGCTGTCGACCGGAAACAAAAGCGAGATGGCGGTGGGGTACGCTACGCTGTACGGCGACATGGCTGGAGGCTTCTCGCCGATCAAGGACTGCAGCAAGACTCTCGTCTACCGGCTCGCTCACTATCGCAATTCGATCGGCCAGGTAATCCCGGAAAGTGTCATTACACGAGCGCCGTCGGCGGAACTGCGTCCGAACCAGCGCGACAGCGACTCCTTGCCGCCCTACGACGTGCTTGACCCGATTCTGTCCGCGTTCATCGAAGAGGACTTGTCGGTGCATGAAATTACCGCACGCGGCTTCGACCGGGAAACGGTGACCCGGGTGCTCGAACTCGTCAAACGCAGCGAATACAAACGCCGGCAAGCGCCTCCCGGGATACGTATCAGCCGGCGGGCCTTCGGACGCGACTGGCGCTATCCGATAACATCGCGCTACACCTTCCCGGAATAGGCGTCCACATGCGCTTCGCCGTCCCCTGCAGGAGCCCGCACCGCGGGCGACACGCCGGTGATTCTGCCGGTGCCGGTCGCCCGCACGGCAGGCTCCTGCGGGCGTTTTTTGCGAGCCTGTTCCTCGCCGCAGCGGGCGATGCTTCAGCCGATGAGGCGCTGCTCGCGGTCGCGGCCAACTTTGCCGAAGTGATCGAGCAGCTTGAAGGAGTATTCGAGAGCGAAACGGGTCACAGCCTCACCGTGTCCGTCGCATCGACGGGAACGTTTTATGCACAGATAAAAAACGGCGCGCCATTCGACGTTCTCCTCGCGGCAGATCAGGAGCGGCCTCGCCTGCTCGAAGGCAAGGGCCTTGCGGTCGCCGGCTCGCGGTTCACTTACGCCGTCGGACGGCTCACGCTCTGGAGCCCGGATGCCGCGCGCATCGCCGCGGACGGCGCCGAAACCTTGAAGCTCGGTGACTTCCGCAAACTCGCCATCGCCAATCCCGACCTTGCTCCCTACGGACTCGCCGCACGCGAGACTCTCGAAGCCCTGGGTGTTTACGAAAGCCTCGAGGACCGCATCGTGATGGGCGAGAATATCGGCCAGGCTCATGCGATGGTGGCGACAGGGAATGCGGATCTGGGTTTCGTGGCGCTGTCTTATGTGTTGAGTCCGCGTAACCGGACGACAGGGAGCCGCTGGGACGTGCCGCAGAAACTTTACACGCCGATTCGCCAGGATGCTGTGCTGCTGCCGCGCGCCGCCGAAAATGCCGCAGCCCGGGATTTTCTCGCCTGGTTGCAGGGCGAGGACGCCAGAGCACGCATCCGGGAATTCGGTTACGCCGTGGAGTGACCTATGCCCGACCTGGGCCCTCTTTGGCTCTCCCTGCATCTTGCCGCGGTTACGACGCTCATCCTGCTGCTGCTGGGTACGCCGCTCGCGTGGTGGCTTGCACGAACGCGATCCCGGTTCAAACCCGCGGTCGAAGCCGTCACGGCGCTGCCATTGGTATTGCCTCCCACCGTGCTGGGATTTTATCTGCTGCTCCTGTTGAGTCCGGCGTCTGCGCTGGGCGGAGCCTGGCTAAGCGTGACCGGCGACGCACTGACGTTTTCGTTTACGGGCCTGGTCGTTGCCTCGGTGATCTATTCGCTCCCGTTCATGGTTCAGCCGCTCGAGACCGCGTTTACCGCAGTCGGGCGCGGACAGATCGAGGCGGCCGCGAGCCTGCGCGCTTCTCCGCTCGATGCTTTCATGAACGTGGCGGTTCCGCTTTCTGCGCGCGGTTTCCTGACTGCCGTGGTCCTGACTTTTGCTCACACAATCGGCGAATTCGGCGTCGTACTGATGGTGGGTGGCAATATCCCGGGAGAAACCAGGGTCATCTCGATCGCGATATACGAGCATGTGGAAACCTTGCGCTACGCCGAGGCGCATGTGCTCTCGGCGGGGCTGCTGATCTTCTCATTCTGCGTGCTCCTGGCGGTTTACACCTTGAATCGACGGCCCCCGTTGCATGTCGGCTGAGACGCTTTCGCTCAAGCTGCGGGTCGAATTTCCGGACTTCAGGCTCGAGCTGGCGGAGGACCTGGATCTGCACGGCGTAACAGCCCTGTTCGGGCCGAGCGGCGGAGGCAAGAGCACTTTGTTGCGGGCCGTCGCGGGCTTCGAAACGCCGCTCGAAGGCCGCATCGCCTGCGGACAGGCGCTGTGGTTCGACAGTGAGACGGGCGTGAACGTGGCTCCACACCGCCGGTCCGTGGGCTTCATGTTCCAGGGCGCCGCCCTGTTCCCTCATCTCGACGTCGCCGGCAACCTGGCGTTTGCCGAAAAGCGAAGCCGTCCGGCGACCGTTCCGGTAACAATCCGCGATGTTGTCGCCGCTCTCGACCTCGAGCCCTTGCTCGGCCGGCGCATCGCGGCGCTGTCCGGAGGGGAGCGGCAGCGCGTCGCGCTCGGGCGCACGCTCCTTGCCAGTCCGGAGTTGCTGCTGCTGGACGAGCCGCTCGCTGCCCTGGACCGGACCCGCAAGGCGCACATTTTGCCTTACCTGGAGGAACTGCCCAGGCGCTTCCGTATTCCGACCGTCTACGTCACGCACGCGATCGACGAGGTGGCGCAACTGGCCGATCGGGTGCTGGTATTGGCCGACGGGCGGGTTCAGGCGCACGGCACGACGGCATCGATCATCGAGCGACTGGACCTGCAGGCATTCACCGGCCGGTTCGAGGCCGGCGTGCTGGTGGAAGCCTGGGTGGTGCGTCACGAGCCGCGGCTGCGCCTGACTTACCTCGACTTGCACGGCGAGACGCTCACGATGCCGATGGTCGAACGGGCGCCGCCCGGCCGCGCCGTTCGCTTGCGCATACGCGCGCGCGATGTCGCTATCGCGACCACGCGTCCTGAAGGATTGAGCATACGCAACGTGCTGGCCGGAACGGTAGCCGAAATCGGGCTCGAAGCGGACACGGGATTCGCGGAGGTGCTCATCCAGCTCCGGGGCGACCGAATCCGGGCGAGGGTGACGCAGGCGGCGGTCGAAGACTTGCGACTCGAACGGGGGATGACGGTGTTTGCGCTGCTGCGGAGCGTCAGTTTCGAACGGATGGGGTAATCCGTATCGCCGAAGGTCGCCCGCAATGGCGGGCTCCTACAGCCATTGCGGTTGTCAATCCCATGCAGGAGCCCGCCATTGCGGGCGACCCGCCACGTTCGGTTGTCAATCCCATGTAGGAGCCCGCCATTGCGGGCGACCCGCCACGGTTGTTGGCAGATCGGTTCTAGCTGTCGTTCGGGAAATTGGTCTCTAGAACCTGTCTCGCATCGGCGGCCAGTTTGGTCATGCCGAGCCCTTCGTAGGCTGCGATCATGATGGTCAGCGACTCCTGACCGCTGTCCGCGCCGTTGTATTCTTCCAGCGCCCCTTTGGCGCGATTGATCGCAGCGACGTAGGCACCGCGGTCGAGGTAATACTGTGCCACGGTATTTTCGTAGGCGGCGAGGCGATTCTTCAGAAAGATCATGCGCTGCCTGGCGTCTTCCGCATAATCGCTTGCGGGATAGCGCTCCACCAGCCGCTTCAACAGCGAGAACGACAGCGCGCCGTCTCTCGGGGGGCGATTCTCCACCTCCTTGTTGAACCATCGTTCCAGGAAATTGGGATCGCGTTCGAAATAGGCGAGCGCCTTGATATAGAGTGCGTAGTCGACGCGCGGATGCGTCGGGTTTTCCCGGATGAACGTGTCGGCAATGTCGATGGCCTGTTCCTGCCGGTTGTTCTTGTAGTAGGCGTACATCAACTCCAGCTGGATCTGTTTGCTCAGTTCGCTGAATGGAAAACGTGCCTGCAGCGCTTCGTATATCTGTATTGCACGGCGGTAGTTCTGACTCCGCATCGACTTCTGCGCGGTTTCGTATGCCTTGGTGACGTCGCGAAGCATCTCGTTTTCTTCTTCTTCGGATCCCGCGCAGCCGGACAGGCCCGCGACGCCGAGCAGGAGCAGCGCCATCAGCCAGAGCACAGGGTTGGCAATTGGCCGGTTCATGAAAGTCGCCATTCTACGCAACGCGGTTTTCCCGAAAACGCGCGAGTATACCGTAAACTCCTCGCTGGCCCCGATGTCCTGCCTGCCCGGATTCTCATGACGGAAGATGCTCGCGAACAAATCGTGCCGGTGGATCTGGCCGGCGAACGTTTGGACAGGGCGCTGGCGCGGATGTTTCCCGAATATTCGCGCACCCGCCTGAAGGACTGGCTGCTCGAGGGCTGCGTAACGGTGGACGGGGGTGCGATGCGCCCGAAGGACCTCGTCGCAGGCGGTGAACGGGTGCGCTTGCAGCCGCAGGCGTCTTTGAGCGTCACCAGCGAGCCCGAGCCGATAGAGCTTGATGTGGTTCATGAGGACGCCCATGTGATGGTCGTCAACAAACCGCCCGGACTGGTCGTTCATCCCGGCGCGGGGAATCTTCGCGGCACCCTGATGAACGGCCTGCTGCACAGAACGCCTGAGCTGGCCGAACTGCCGAGAGCGGGGATCGTGCACCGCCTGGACAAGGACACCAGCGGGTTGCTCCTGATCGGCAAGACCTTGCAGGCGCATACGGCGCTGGTGCGCCAGATGAGCGCGCGCGAGATTTCACGCCACTATGTCGCCGTGTGCATGGGTGTGCTGACCGGTGGCGGCACGATCGACGCACCGATTGCTCGCCACCCGGTCGACCGCCTGCGGATGAGCGTCCGGGATGGAGGGAAGCCGGCGGTCACGCATTACCGGGTACTGCAGCGCTTCGCCGCACACACATATATAAGTGTGCGGCTCGAGAGCGGCCGGACCCATCAGATCAGGGTGCATTTCGCATGGCGGCGGCATCCGATCCTCGGCGATCCCGTCTACGGAGGCCGCCTCGCAATACCCGCGGGAGCCGGCACGACGCTGCAGGAGGCATTGCGTACTTTTCGCAGGCAGGCGTTGCACGCGTCACAGCTTGTTTTCAGGCATCCATCCACCGGCGAACCGGTCAGCCTCGATGCGCCCGTGCCGGTGGATTTTGCGGAACTCCTGCAGGCGCTCGAACAGGACAGGAAGGCATGACGTCCGTGCGGTGGATCCGTGCGGACTGGCCCGCGCCTCCGGGCATCGTCGCGGGCACGACGTTGAGGCAGGGCGGAGTCGGCCGCGATAACTATGCGACGCTCAACCTCGCAGCACACGTCGGTGACGCCGAAGGGTCGGTCGACACGAACCGGCGCCGGTTCGCAAGTGCCTGCAATCTTCCGGCCGCCCCACTGTGGCTGACGCAGGTGCATGGAAAAAATGTCGTGCGTGCCGAAACGGCGGGCGATGCTCCGGAGGCCGACGCGATTGTCACCGGCCGCGCCGACACCGTTTGCGCGGTTCTGACCGCGGATTGCCTGCCGGTTGTCTTCGCCTCCGTGAACGGCAAGGAGATTGCCGCCGCGCACGCCGGCTGGCGCGGCCTGTGCGCGGGCGTGCTGGAGGCGACCGTGGCGGCGTTCTCGACGCCGCCGTCCGGCCTGATGGCGTGGTTCGGGCCCGCGATATCGCAGCCGGCCTTCGAGGTCGGAGACGAGGTGCGCGCCAGCTTCCTGGCTCGCGATCCGGCCGCGGCCGGATCGTTCAGCGCGAATGAGCGCGGCCGCTGGCAGGCTGACCTGTACGGACTGGCCGCGCTTACGCTGCGGAAGACGGGCGTCACCCGGATCTACGGCGGCGGGCGCTGCACGTTTAACGAACCGGAGGCGTATTTCTCCCACCGTCGCGACGGCCAGTGCGGGCGCATGGCGACGTTTGTGTTTCGCACGGATGCTTGAAATCAGCCCCTCCGGGCCTATTAAATGGAACGGATATCTTCCTGATCGAATACCTTGAAAACCTCAGGCACACGTCATGCGCATGGACAAACTGACCAGTAAATTTCAGATGGCGCTGGGCGACGCCCAGTCGCTCGCCATAGGCCAGGAGCACCAGTTCATCGAGCCGGCCCACATGATGGTCGCGTTGCTCGATCAACAGGGCAGCCCGGTGCGCGGCCTGCTGACAAAGGCCGGCACCAACGTCAACCTGCTGCGCTCGCAACTGGGGCTGGCGCTCGACCGGCTGCCGAAAGTCGAGGGCACCGGCGGGGACGTGCATATCGGCAACGACCTGACGAAGCTCCTCAATCTGACCGACAAGCTGGCGCAGAAGCGCGGCGACCAGTACATCTCCAGCGAGCTTTTCGTGCTGGCGGCGATGGACGACAAGTCGCCGCTCGTGAAAATCATGGAGCAGGCGGGCGCGGTACGCGGCGCCGTGGAAAAGGCGATCGACGAGCTGCGCGGCGGACAGCAAGTCAACGATCCGAACGCCGAAGAGACGCGCCAGGCGCTGGAGAAATACACCATCGACCTGACGGAACGGGCGGAGCAGGGCAAGCTCGATCCGATCATCGGCCGCGACGACGAGATTCGCCGCACCATCCAGATCCTGCAGCGGCGGACCAAGAACAACCCGGTGCTGATCGGCGAACCCGGCGTCGGCAAAACCGCCATCGTCGAAGGTCTCGCGCAGCGCATCGTCAACAATGAAATTCCCGAGGGCCTGCGCAACAAGCGCATCCTGTCGCTCGACATGGGTGCACTGATCGCGGGCGCCAAGTTTCGTGGTGAATTCGAGGAACGCCTGAAGGCGGTGCTGAACGATCTTGCGAAACAGGAAGGCCAGATCATCCTGTTCATCGACGAATTGCACACGATGGTCGGCGCAGGAAGGGCGGAAGGCTCCATGGACGCCGGCAATATGCTGAAACCGGCGCTTGCGCGCGGCGAACTGCATTGCGTCGGCGCGACGACGCTGGACGAGTACCGGAAATACATCGAAAAAGACGCGGCGCTCGAACGCCGCTTCCAGAAAGTGCTGGTCGACGAGCCCACGGTCGAAGATACGATTGCCATCCTGCGCGGCCTGAAGGAACGCTACGAAGTTCACCACGGCGTGGAAATCACCGACCCGGCCATCGTCGCAGCGGCGACCCTGTCGCACCGCTACATCAGCGACCGGCAGCTGCCCGATAAGGCGATTGACCTGATCGACGAGGCGGCATCGCGCATTCGCATCGAGATCGATTCGAAGCCGGAGGCGATGGACAAGCTCGAGCGCCGCATCATCCAGCTCAAAATCGAGCGCGAGGCCTTGAAGAAGGAATCGGACGACGCGTCGCGCAAACGGCTTGCCGACATCGAAGAGCAACTGGGCGAGCTCGAAAAACAGTTCTCGGACCTGGAGGAAATCTGGAAGGCCGAAAAAGCCTCGCTGCAGGGCACAACGCACCTCAAGGAAGAGCTGGAACGCGCTCGTCTCGAGCTGGAGACGGCACACCGCGCCGTCGACCTCGCGCGCATGTCGGAATTGCAGTACGGGCGCATACCGGAGCTGGAGAAACAGCTTGACGAAGCGATGAAGGCGGAGAACAAGGAAACGACGCTGCTGCGCAACAACGTCACCGAGGAAGAGGTCGCGGAAATCGTCTCGAAATGGACCGGCATTCCAGTGTCGAAGATGCTGGAAGGCGAAAGGGAAAAGCTGCTGGCGATGGAGCAGACCGTACAACAGCGCGTGGTCGGGCAGGACGAGGCGGTGACCGCCGTTGCGAATTCGATAAGACGATCGCGCGCCGGGCTGTCGGATCCCAAGCGGCCGATCGGCTCGTTCCTGTTCCTCGGCCCGACCGGCGTCGGCAAGACCGAGCTGACCAAAGCACTGGCAAATTTCCTGTTCGACACTGACGATGCGATGGTGCGCCTCGATATGTCCGAGTTCATGGAGAAGCACTCGGTGGCGCGACTGATCGGCGCCCCGCCGGGCTATGTCGGCTACGAGGAAGGCGGATACCTGACCGAGGCCGTGAGGCGGCGTCCGTACTCGGTTATCCTGCTGGACGAAGTGGAGAAAGCGCACCCGGACGTATTCAACGTGCTGCTGCAGGTGCTGGATGACGGGCGCCTGACCGACGGCCAGGGCCGAACCGTCGATTTTCGCAACACCGTCATCGTCATGACCTCGAACCTCGGTTCGCAGTTGATCCAGGAAATGGCCGGCGAACAGAATTACGAGGCGATGAAATCGGCGGTGATGGAGATCGTGTCACGGCATTTCCGGCCGGAGTTCATCAACCGCGTCGACGATGTGGTCGTGTTCCATCCGCTCGGCCGCGAGCACATACGGCAGATCGTGGATATACAGTTGGGCTATCTGCATCAGCGCCTCGCGGATCGTGACATGAAGATCGTATTGTCCGACGCGGCCAGGGACAAGCTGGCGGAAGCGGGTTTCGACCCGGTGTATGGCGCGCGGCCGCTGAAGCGGGCAATCCAGCAACGAGTCGAGAACCCGCTGGCGCAGGAAATACTGAAGGGAAAATTCGGACCCGGCGACACGATCGAAGTCGCCGTGGCCGAGGATGTGCTCGAGTTTCAACTCGCGGCCTGATATTACTGTTTTTGTTGGTGGAGATTGATGCATGCCGATTTACGAGTATGCCTGCAGGAAATGCAGGCACACGCTGGACGCACTGCAAAAGCTGAGCGACGCGCCGCTGGTCGATTGCCCGGAATGCGGCGAGCCTGGATTGCGGCGGCTCATATCCGCGCCTCGCTTCAGGCTCAAGGGTGAGGGCTGGTACGAGACGGACTTCAAGAAAGACAAGCAACGAAATCTCTCGAGTTCGGATGGCGAACCGCCAAAGGAAAAGGAAAAGGAAAAGGAAAAGGAAAAGGCAGGAGACAAGGCGGTCAAGGCCGATGGGAAAGCGGACAGCGGCGGCAAGGAGTCCGCCAAGCCGGCCGAGCCGTCGAAGCCGGCAAAGGACGCGAAGAAAGAGAGCAAGACGGCGTCCGACTGAAGCGGCCGCAGGTCGCCCGCAATGGCGGGCTCCTGCAAAGAAGTTGGCGGCCCGCGGTGCCGCATTCTTGCAGTGACCCCCGCTCACGCCGTAACATTCCGCCTCTTTTTTTGTCCCCGGATTGTTACATGCGCAGCCACTATTGCGGACAGGTTGACGAGAACCTCATCGGGCAACAGGTCGCCGTTGCCGGATGGGTACATCGCCGTCGCGATCACGGCGGGGTCATTTTCGTCGATCTGCGCGATCGGGAAGGTCTGCTGCAGGTCGTATTCGACCCGGATCGTCCCGCTGTGTTTGCCGAGGCGGAGCGCCTGCGAAGCGAATACGTGCTGACGGTCAAGGGCAAGGTGCGAGACCGTCCGGAAGGCACGATCAATCCGAACATGGCGACCGGCCGCGTGGAGCTGCTGGCGGAAGAACTCACGACGCTGAACGACTCGGCGACACCGCCGTTCCATCACGATGAGAACGCGAACGAGGAACTGCGGCTCAAGTACCGTTACCTCGATTTGCGCCGCGAGCCGATGCTCGCGAACCTGCGCCTTCGCCATCGAGTTACCCAGGCTCTCAGGAATTTTCTCGACGCGAACGGCTTCATCGACGTCGAAACTCCGGTGCTGACACGCGCAACGCCCGAGGGCGCGCGCGACTACATCGTGCCGAGCCGCACCCATCCCGGCAAGTTTTTTGCACTGCCGCAGTCGCCGCAGCTGTTCAAGCAACTCCTCATGATGTCGGGACTGGATCGCTATTACCAGATTGCGCGCTGCTTCCGCGACGAAGACCTGCGCGCGGACCGGCAACCGGAATTTACGCAGCTCGATATCGAGATGAGCTTCGTCGATGAAGCCGCGGTTACGGGCATCATGGAAGAATTGATCCGGACGGTCTTCAAGTCGGTGATGCAGGTCGACCTGCCGTCGCCCTTTCCACGCATGCGTTACAGCGAGGCCATGCAGCGCTTCGGCTCCGACAAGCCCGATTTGCGTATCCCGCTCGAACTCGTCGAAGTGTCCGATCTTCTCGATGAGGTCGAATTCAAGGTTTTTGCCGTACCGGCGAAGGACCCGGAGGGGCGCGTGGCGGCGTTACGTTTGCCGAACGGGAGCGAACTGAGCCGCAAGGACATCGACGATTACACCGCGTACGTGTCGCGTTACGGTGCGAAAGGCCTCGCGTATATCAAGGTGAATGACGCTGCGGCAGGGCGCGACGGCCTGCAATCGCCCATCCTCAAGTTTCTGCCGGACGCCGCGGTCAGCGGCATCATGGAACGCACTGGCGCGAATGACGGGGACCTGATTTTCTTCGGCGCGGACAAGGCGGGCGTGGTCAATGACGCGTTGGGCGCGCTGCGGGTCAGGCTGGGCGAGGATCGCGGACTGGTTGCGGACGGCTGGCGCCCGTTGTGGGTCGTCGATTTCCCCATGTTCGAGCGCGACCGGCAAACGCAGCAATGGACCTCGTTGCATCACCCGTTTACGGCTCCCGCGGTCGACGATCCTGCGCTGCTCACGGAAGCACCGGGCGCAGTCCTGTCGCGGGCCTATGACATGGTGCTGAACGGTTCCGAGATCGGCGGCGGCTCGATCCGTATTCACGACCGGACAATGCAGTCGGCCGTGTTCGACCTGCTCGGCATCGCGAAGGAAGAAGCCCAGGAGAAATTCGGCTTTCTGCTGCGGGCCCTCGAATTCGGCTGCCCACCGCATGGAGGCATCGCATTCGGGCTCGATCGGCTGGTGATGCTGATGGCGGGCGCCGACAGCATTCGCGACGTCATCGCATTTCCGAAGACACAAACGGCAAGCTGTCCGCTCACCAACGCTCCCGGCGAAGTGGCCGCGCAGCAGCTTCGCGACGTGGGTATTCGCGTCCGCAAACCCGCGGGCGAGTAGCAGCCCATGACTTCGCCGAACGCTCGCGCTGCCACGGAGGATCGTCCGGAGTACCGGCGGCCCGTGTCCGTCCTCGTGCTCGTGTACACCCCGGACGGCAGCATCCTGCTTCTGCGCCGCTCGCGCCCGTTCGACTTCTGGCAGTCGATCACCGGCAGTCTGCAGCGGGATGAGGCTCACGCTGCGGCGGCCCGGCGTGAACTGGTCGAAGAAACCGGGCTCGGCGGGGAGGGCGAACTTTCGTTCAGCGGCACCAGCCGCGTCTTCACGATCGATCCACGCTGGCGCGATCGTTATGCACCCGGCGTAACCGAGAACGTAGAGTTCGAATGGCACTATCGCCTGCCGGAGCGGACCGACATCGCACTGGATCTCGCGGAGCATTCGGAATACCAATGGATGCCGCTCGATCGCGCCGTCGAAGCCGTCTGGTCCTGGACCAACCGCGAGGCGCTGGTCGACCTCCGGGACCGCTTGTGAGCGACGACGTCGTCTTCGTGCACGGCATCTGGATGCCCGGCGGCGTGATGGCTTATCTCAGGCAGCACCTGGAACGCGAATATGGATTTCGCGGACACCTGTTCAGCTATGCCTCGGTGCGCGGCACCCTCGACGAAAACGCGGCACTTCTTGCCGACTTTGCTGCCGGGCTGGACTCCGCAACGGTCCACCTGGTCGGGCACAGTCTCGGCGGCGTCGTCAGCCTGCGGATGCTCACGCTTTACGACGATGCGCCGCCCGGACGTGTCGTTTGCCTGGGGTCGCCGCTTTGCGGTTGCGTCGCCGCGTCGAGCGTCAGCCGGTACCGCTGGGGCAGCTCGGTCCTCGGCAAGGCGCTGGTTGCCGGCGTGCTGGATGAAGCGGCAAGCCAGTGGGCCGGCCCGGTGACTCTGCAGAGGGAAGTCGGGGTCATCGCGGGGACGCGTGCGATGGGATTCGGCAGGCTGATCACGACCTTCGACGAGGACTGCGACGGAACCGTCACCGTATCGGAAACCCGTTTACCCGGCGCCAAGGATCATTTGACGATGCCCGTCACCCATATGGGCATGGTGATGTCGCGCAACGTCGCCGACCAGACCGCCGCGTTCCTGCTGCGCGGAGAGTTTCTGCGCGACGCGTAATCCGTCGCGCCGTTAGCGTCGGTCGCCCGCAATGGCGGGCTCCTACAATGCCTTGGCGAAACCCCTGTAGGAGCCCGCCATTGCGGGCGACCCTCCATCCTCCGGGGGCGGACCTACCGGTCTTCGCTGATCTCTTTCAACTGGTACAGGACGTCGAGCGCTTCGCGCGGAGACAATGCATCAGGGTCGATTTCATCGAGCGCGTCGCGCAATAAATCTTCATCGACGCCGCCATGGGTCAACTCCAACTCTGCCTGAGGATTCTCTCGCGTTGCCACCTGCTGCGATTCGAGTGTGTGGAGATACGCTCGTGCTCTTCTGATGACGTCGGACGGCACGCCGGCAAGCGCCGCGACCTGCAGGCCATAACTCTGATTCGCCGGCCCGGCCTTCACCGCGTGCAGGAACACCAGCCGTCCCTTGTGCTCGGTTGCGTCGAGGTGCACGTTGACGCAGTCCGGCACCTCGCCGGCGAGTGCGGTCAGTTCGAAATAATGGGTGGCGAACAGGGTGAACGCGCGAACCTTCTCGCCCATGTGATGTGCAACCGCCCAGGCGAGCGACAGCCCGTCGAACGTGCTGGTGCCGCGGCCGATCTCGTCCATCAGGACCAGGCTCGCGCTGGTTGCGTTGTGCAGGATCGATGCGGCCTCCGTCATCTCCACCATGAACGTCGAACGGCCGCCGGCCAGGTCGTCGGACGCCCCGATGCGCGTGAAGATCCGGTCGATCGGCCCGAGGCGCAACCTGTCCGCCGGCACGAACGAGCCGATACGCGCCAGGATCACGATGAGCGCCGCCTGCCGCATGTAAGTGGACTTTCCACCCATGTTCGGTCCGGTTATGACCATCAGGCGGCGGTCTTCCGACAGCTCGAGATCGTTCGGCACGAACGGCACGTCGATCACCTGTTCTACCACGAGGTGGCGGCCGGCCTCTATTTCGAGGCAAGGCTCATCGACGATCTCGGGACAGCTCAGGTTGAGGCTGGCGGCGCGCTCCGCGAAGCAGTGCAGGACATCGAGCTCCGCCAGGGCAGCCGCGGCGTTCTGCAGAGTCCCGAGCACCGCGAGCAAAGCGTCGATCAATCCTTCGTACAGGTATTTCTCGCGGTTCAGCGAGCGTTCGTTTGCACTGAGAACCTTGTCTTCGAAGCCCTTGAGCTCAGGCGTCACATAGCGCTCGGCGCCTTTCAGGGTTTGCCGCCGCGTGTAATCGGCAGGCGCCCGGTGCGCCTGCCCCTTGCTGATCTCGATGTAGTAGCCGTGCACGCGGTTGTAACCGACTTTCAGCGTGGCAATGCCGGTCCGTTCCTTCTCGCGGGATTCGAGATCGATCAGGTACCTGTCGGCGTTGTGTGCGATGCCGCGCAGCTCATCGAGTTCGTCGTCGAAGCCGGCGGCAATGACCCCGCCGTCGCGGATTAGCATCGGCGGGTTGTCGACGAGCGCTTTTTGCAGCAGCTCGCGCTGTCGCGGGTGGTGGTCGATCTGCCGTTCGAGCGCCTGCAGCAGAGGCGAATCCGCAGGCCGTAACAGTTTTTTCAGGTCCGGCAGTCGCGCGAGCGCCAGCAGGAGTTGCCGAAGGTCCCGCGGACGGGCGGAGCGCAACGCAACGCGCGACAGGATGCGCTCGACGTCGCCGATGCCGTGCAACAGCGCCTTCAAGTCGTCGGCAAACCCGCCATTCGCGGCCGTCTCCACGGCCTGGTAACGTGCGCGCAGCGTCTCGCTGTCGCGAAGCGGCCGTTGTATCCAGCGCCTGAGCAGGCGGCTGCCCATCGGACTCTGGCAGCGGTCCATGACACCCGCGAGCGTATGCTCGCGACGTCCACTCAAACTCTCCTCCAGTTCGAGATTGCGCCGCGTTGGAGCGTCCATGATGACGGCGTCGCTGCTGCGTTCCGCCGCGATTGCGAGGATATGCGGCAGCGCGGTTTTCTGCGTGTCGCTCGCGTATTGCAGCAAGGCGCCCGCCGCGGCGATGCCACAGGACATATCGTCACAGCCGAATCCGCTCAGATCATTGGTGCCGAACTGCGAACAAAGCAATCGCGTGGCGCTGTCGAGATCGAAGTGCCAGGGCGGCCGGCTCGTCGCGCGTGTGCTGCCGCGCAGCGACTGCACCGCGGTCTGCTCTTCGTCGAAGACGATCTCGGCCGGACGCAGCCTTTCGAGTTCCCCGGTCAGCGCCTCCATCCCCGTGACCTCGGTCAGGCGAAACCGTCCGCCGGCGAGATCGAGCCAGGCAATTCCGATTACGGAATCCTTCATGAAAACCGAGGCGACGAGGTTGTCCCGCGTTTCCGTCAGCAGCGCCTCGTCGGTCAATGTGCCCGGTGTGACGATCCTGGTTACCCGGCGGTCGACCGGCCCTTTGCTCGTTGCGGGATCGCCGACCTGCTCGCAGATGGCGACCGATTCGCCCTTGCGCACCAGCCTCGCCAGGTAGCTCTCCACCGCGTGGTAAGGCACGCCGGCCATCGGAATTGCATTGCCGCCGGTTTTTCCCCTGGCGGTGAGCGTAATATCCAGCAGCGCCGCGGCGCGTCTTGCGTCATCGAAAAAGAGCTCGTAAAAATCGCCCATGCGGTAGAACACCAGCATGTCCGGGTATTCGCCCTTGATGCGCAGGTATTGCTGCATCATTGGCGTATGAATGGAGGTGGGGGCGGGGGTGACGTTCGCGCTCATGGATTGCCTGGAAGCCGGCAACGAAAGCGGCTCATGCTAGCCTCTGCTTCCGCTCAAGTCGATGCCGGAAGCGCGCGCCGGTCGCCCGCAATGGCGGGCTCCTACAGCGGCTCAAGTCGATGCTGGAGGTGCGCGCAGGTCGCCCGCAATGGCGGGCTCCTGCAAGGGTTCTGTCGGCCGAAATGGCAATCGTCATGAATCGTGCGCTGTAGGAGCCCGCCCCGCGGGCGACCCGCGTCGATTCGACCTGCTAAGCTTGCAAAAATGAAAATATTACACGTCGAAACCGGCCGTCACTTCTACGGTGGGGCGCAACAAGTCGTCTACCTGCTCGATGCGCTTTGCCGGGAGAGCGTCGAAAATATCCTCGTATGTCCTCCGGAAAGCGAGATCGACGCCCAGGCCCGCGCGCTCGACGTGAAGGTCTTCAACGTATCCTGCGCGGGCGACCTCGATCTCAGCCTGACCTGGTGGCTGCGGCACATCATGAACTGGGAACGGCCCGACGTCGTCCATTGTCACAGCCGGCGCGGCGCCGATTTCCTGGGCGGGATTGCCGTGGCGATGGCTCACCTGCCGGCGGTGGTGTCGCGGCGCGTCGATCACCCGGAGTCCGAATTCGTTGCGAAGCTCCGCTATCGCCCGTATCGGAAGGTGATCGCGATATCGGAGAACGTCGCGGCGGTGCTCAGGGAGAACGGCGTCGATGAAAACCGGCTCACGATTATCCGCAGCGCGGTCGATTTCGATCGGTTCCAGGCGCCGCCCGCCCGGGCAGACCTCCTGCGGGAGTTCGGGCTGAGCGACAAGGATTTCGTCATTGCCTCACTCGGGCAGCTGATTCCGCGCAAGGGCCATCGCTACCTGCTGGACGCAATGGCGAGTCTTGCGTCCAGGATGCCGCGGGCCAGGCTGATCGTGTTCGGCCAGGGCGCCCTCGAGTCCGAGCTTCTCGATCAGGCGGCGCGCCTGGATCTCAAGGGACGCGTGCAGTTCGCCGGCTTCCGCGACGACCTCGACCGGTACATGGGCGCATTCGACCTGGTGGTGCATCCGGCGTTGCGCGAAGGGCTCGGCGTGTCGATGCTCAAGGCGGCCGCCGCGGGCGTCGCGATCGTCGCATTCGATGTCGCCGGATCCCGTGAAGCCGTCGTGCACGGCCGCACCGGCATCCTGGTGACGCCGAAAGACACCGTCGCGCTGGAACAGGCTATCCTCACGCTGGCGCAGAGCGAAAGGCTGCGCCGGGCCTGCGGCGATGCGGCCCGCAAACGCATGCGCGAGGAATTTTCGATTGAGACGATGGCCGGGAAACACATTGAGCTTTACCGGTCGCTCATGAATGGATCTGGTAACGGACGCGGAAATGAACAAGGGAACGGAGCGAGCCGAGTCGCTTGACGACCTTGCCAGGGCGCTCGTCGGCGAGCTCCTGGCGGCGGGAAAAACGCTCTCGACGGCTGAATCCTGCACCGGCGGTTGGGTCGCCAAGGCCGTCACGGACATCCCCGGCAGCTCGGGCTGCTTTGCCTACGGCATTGTGAGTTACAGCAATGAGGCCAAAGAGTCCCTGTTGGGCGTCAACCCTGCTACCCTTCGCGACCATGGCGCCGTCAGTGAACCCACCGTACGCGAAATGGCAGAAGGCGTGCTGCGCTTGAGCGGCGCGGACCTCGCGGTCGCCGTCAGCGGCATCGCGGGACCGGGCGGCGGATCGGCGGAGAAGCCGGCCGGCACCGTGTGGTTTTCCTGGGCTTACCGGGCGACGGGTGAGACGAGCATCGATGCGGAGTTGCGCCGGTTGCCGGGTGGCCGCGACGCGGTACGGCGCGCAAGTGTCGTGCTGGCCCTGCAGGGCATCCGGGACCGGTTAGCGGCCGATGCCTGACCGGCGACTGTTTTTCGCGCTGTGGCTGTCGGACCGGCAGCGTGAGCTGCTGCGCGACACGCTCCGCCCGGTTCTGACCTCGGTTGAAGGCGCCGTGGTAGACCGGCGCGACTGGCACGTGACGCTCGTGTTCATCGGCGCTTTTCCGGACGAGCAGATTCCGTTTCTGCAGGCAGCGGCCGGCGAGATCGAGCCGGAGCCCATCCGCCTGCGTTTCGATCGCCTGGATTTCTGGCAACGGGCGAAAGTCGCGACCTTGATGCCGCGCGCCGTGCCGCCGGCGCTTGAAGCTCTGGTCCGGTCACTGGAAAAAACGCTCGAAGCATTCGACGTCAAGGCGGAGGACCGGCTCTATCGGCCGCATATCACCGTCGCGCGCCGCGCAAGGAACTTTGAAACGGTGCCGTTGACCCGACCTGTGGACCTCGAATGGCAGGATTTCGATCTCATGGAATCCGTGTCCGGTCCGTCCGGCGCCCGCTACCGGCCGCTGAAACAATGAGTCCGGTCGCGACTGATTGGCGATTTATGGGCATTCTCGATTAAAAGCCCGGATTCTCGCTCGCATTCCGCTGCAGGGAACAGCGGATTTGTGAAATAATCCGCATCTCACTTTTGACACCCGAAACGGCACTTGAAGATGGATGAGAATCGCAAAAAGGCACTCGCTGCAGCGCTCGGTCAGATAGAAAAGCAATTCGGCAAGGGCTCGGTGATGCGTTTGGGCGACGGCGGACCCGCCAAGGACATCGATGCCGTGTCGAGCGGCTCGATCGGGCTGGACGTTGCGTTAGGGATCGGCGGGCTCCCCAGGGGGCGTGTGGTCGAAATCTACGGACCGGAATCGTCCGGCAAAACGACCCTGACGCTGCAGGTCGTGGCCGAGGCGCAGAAGCTCGGCGGCACCGCGGCGTTTGTCGATGCGGAACATGCTCTCGATCCCTCGTATGCCGAGAAACTGGGCGTGAACGTGGACGAACTGCTCGTCTCGCAGCCGGACACGGGCGAGCAGGCGCTGGAGATTACCGACATGCTGGTTCGCTCGGGTGCAGTGGACATCATCGTCATCGACTCGGTGGCTGCGCTGACGCCGAAGGCCGAGATCGAAGGCGAGATGGGCGATTCGCACATGGGCCTGCAGGCGCGGCTGATGTCGCAGGCGCTCAGGAAGCTGGCCGGCAACATCAAGCGCTCTAATGCGATGGTCATCTTCATCAACCAGATTCGCATGAAGATCGGCGTCATGTTCGGCAGCCCCGAAACGACGACCGGCGGCAACGCGCTGAAGTTCTACGCTTCGATCCGGCTCGACATTCGCCGTATCGGCGCCATCAAGAAAGGCGACGAGGTCATCGGCAACCAGACGCGGGTCAAGGTGGTGAAGAACAAGGTTTCGCCGCCGTTCAAACAGGCCGAGTTCGAGATTCTCTATGGCGAAGGGATTTCCCGCGAAGGTGAGATCATCGAGCTTGGCGTGCAGCAGGGAATCATCGACAAGTCCGGGTCCTGGTACAGCTATAAGTCCGACCGGATCGGCCAGGGCAAGGAGAACGTCCGGGAATTCCTGAAGGCAAATCCCGAGGTAGCCGCAGACATCGAGCAGCAGATTCGAGCCGCCCTGTTGCCAAACACGGTAAAAAAGGCGGATTCCGCGGAGCCCTTGGCAAAAGAGGCATAACCGCAGCCGGCCGGAGCCATCAAAACGGCAAGCTACAACAAGCTCGAAGCGCAGGCGAACGAACGCTTTTCCGATCCCCTCGAAGCGCGGAAGAAGGCCATGGACTACCTGGCGCGACGGGAGTATGGACAAAGCGAGCTGCGCGCAAAACTGGCCGGCGCCGGTTTCGACGAACAAACGGCCGCGTCCGCGGTCCTGCAACTGGCCCGCGAAGGCTTGCAGGACGACCGGCGCTTCGTCGAGAACTTCATTCAGTCGCGCATCCACCAGGGCAAGGGACCGGTGCGTATCCGGCTCGAGCTGGGGCAGCGGGGCGTCGATGCGGCGATGGTCGACGAGTTGCTCGAAGACGGCCGCGAAGACTGGGCCGCGCTGGCACGACGCGTCCGGCTGAGGAAATTCGGCGCAGGATTGCCAGGGGATTTCAGGGAAAAAGCTCGCCAGATGCGCTTTTTACAGTATCGCGGTTTCGAACAAACCCAGATCCAGGCTGCCGTCGCGCCCGACGGCGACGATTGAATCGCAGACGTAATTTCATAAGCCCGCTCACCCTGTAGGAGCCCGCCATTGCGGGCGACCACCGCCCTCGGCGAATGCCGAACCAGGTCGCCCGCAATGGCGGGCTCCCACAGGGTTTCGAATGCCGTTGCAGGGTTCCGTCCAGCGAAAATCGTGAAATCCCCCGGCGCTTACACTTACACTACAACAACTTGCAATCGTGCCGACTCGCCCAGATAAACCTCAAATGAAGTTCATGACCAGCAACGAGCTGCGCCACACGTTCCTCGAATTCTTCCGCAAACGCGGCCATGAAGTAGTCCCGAGTTCGCCGCTGGTGCCCGGCAACGATCCGACCTTGTTGTTCACGAACGCGGGGATGGTCCAGTTCAAAGACGTATTCCTGGGGCAGGACAAGCGCCGCTACGACAGGGCTGTGACCGCGCAGCGTTGCGTGCGGGCCGGCGGCAAACACAACGATCTGGAGAATGTCGGCTATACGGCAAGGCATCACACGTTCTTCGAGATGCTGGGCAATTTCAGTTTTGGCGACTACTTCAAAGATGAAGCGATCGCGCTCGCGTGGGAATTCCTGACAAAGGATCTCGGACTGGAACCTGAGAGACTGTGGGTAACGGTCTTCGAAGACGACGACGAAGCAGCCGATATCTGGCTCAAGTCCATCAGGGTCGATCCTGCACGATTTTCCCGGCTTGGCGCGAAAGACAATTTCTGGGCGATGGGCGACACCGGACCTTGCGGGCCGTGCAGCGAGATCTTTTACGACCATGGCGCGGACGTCGCCGGCGGACCTCCCGGCGCGCCGGATGAAGGGGGTGACCGTTACGTCGAGATCTGGAACCTCGTCTTCATGCAGTTCGACCGCTATTCGAGCGGTGAGATGACGCCGTTGCCAAAACCGTCGGTGGACACCGGCATGGGCCTCGAACGCGTTGCTGCCGTCATGCAGGGTGTGCACAGCAATTACAAGATCGATCTGTTTGCGAACCTGATCGCGGCCGCTGCCGGAGTTCTCGGCGTCAGGAACGATGGCTCGAGTTCGCTCAACGTCATCGCGGACCACATTCGCGCCTGCGCGTTCCTGATCGTCGACGGCGTCCTGCCGGGTAACGAAGGGCGAGGATATGTGCTCAGGCGCATTGTTCGCCGTGCCATTCGTCACGGGAAAAAACTGGGGGTTAACGACAGCTTTTTCTACAAGCTCGTCGGTCCGCTTTGCACGGAAATGGGCCAGGCTTATCCCGAACTGGTGAGGGCCAGGGCGCACGTCGAGAAAGTACTGGCGAAAGAAGAGGCGCGGTTTGCCGAAACTCTCGACCAGGGCATGGAGATTCTGGAAGAAGCGATTGCCGGTTTGAAGGGTACGGAACTGCCGGGCGACGTCGTGTTCAAGTTGTACGACACGTATGGCTTCCCTGTGGATCTGACGGCGGACGTCGCCAGGGAGCGAGGGCTTACCGTCGACCAGTCCGGATTCGAACTGGCGATGACGGCCCAACGCGACCGCGGGCGCGCGGCGAGCAAATTCGGCAGCGACGAGTCTTCGGCGATCAAGACCGAGGAGCAAAGCAAGTTCAGCGGCTACGAGCGAATCGAAGAGCAATCAACAATTGCGGCGCTGTTCAGGGAAGGCAAGCAAGTCAGTTCACTGACCGATGGCGAACGTGGCGCGGTAATTCTTGCTTCAACGCCCTTCTATGGAGAAAGCGGCGGCCAGGTCGGAGATACCGGTATGCTCGAGGGGGACCACGGATCCTTCGCCGTCGGCGATACGCAGAAGTCCGGCAAGGCGATTTTACATCTGGGCCGGGTACAACTCGGCAAATTGCAGGTGGGTGACAGGGTTGCAGCGCGTATTGACGGTGAACGGCGCGGCAGAATCGTGCTGAACCATTCTGCTACGCATTTGCTGCATGCCGCGCTGCGGAAGGTGCTGGGCGAACACGTGATGCAAAAGGGCTCGCTGGTTGCGCCGGATCGGCTGCGCTTCGACTTCTCGCACTATGAGGCGCTCTCTTCGGCGCAGTTGCAAGAGATCGAAGGCCTGGTGAACGAACAGATCCGCAGGAACACCTCGGCGGAAACGAACCTGATGAAATACGACGATGCCGTTGCATCAGGCGCGATTGCCCTGTTTGGCGAAAAATACGGCGATGAGGTGAGGGTCCTGCGCCTCGGCGATTTTTCGGTCGAGCTTTGTGGCGGTACGCATGTAAGCAGCGCCGGCGAAATCGGTATCTTCAAGATCACATCCGAAGGCGGCGTGGCCTCGGGCATCCGCCGCATCGAAGCGGTAACAGGGAAGGGCGCGCTCGAATGGATCGATGCCAATAAGCAGGCGCTCGATTCGGTCGCGTCATTGCTGCGCAGCCAGCCGGCCCAGGTACCGGCGAAAGTCGAACAACTGCTGAAGCGCAACAAGGAACTCGAAAAAGAGCTCGCGGCGGCGAAGCAGCAACTCGCCACCGGTTCGTCAGCCACCATTTCCGAAAACATAACGGAAATCGAAGGCATCAAGGTGCTGGCGTCACGCATGGACGGCGCGGATGCAAAAACGCTGCGCGATGCAGTCGACCGTTTCAAGGACAGGTTGAAGAGTGCGGTCGTGGTGCTGGGGTCCGTGGACAACGGCAAGGTGCGACTGGCCGCGGGCGTAACCAAAAACAATATCGACCGGATTCGCGCCGGCGACGTCATTCGGCCGGTCGCGGAGCAGGTCGACGGCAAAGGTGGCGGAAGATCGGACTTCGCCGAAGCCGGGGGCAGCAATCCGGATGCCCTGGATGCGGCCCTGGACTCCGTGCCCCGCTGGGTGGCCGAGCACCTGAGCCGGTTTGCGCGTCCGATATAACGGCCATTGACCGTTTGGAGTCCGGCGGCGAACGCGCATCCGGTGCGGAATTCGTCTACCATAACAAGCCTTTATGTACAGAATCAGTCGTTGTACCAGAAGGACGAAATCCATTTAAGGCAGGGAGTAGGAAGTCATGCTGATCCTTACGCGACGCGCCGGTGAGACAGTCATGATCGGGAGCGATATCACGATCACTGTTTTAGGCGTTAAAGGGAATCAGGTTCGCATCGGCATCAATGCCCCGAAGGATGTGGCTGTTCATCGGGAAGAGATATACGAACGGATCCAGAGCGAAAAGAGTGCCAGGGAGGCTGAAAAGCCTGACGCACAGGACAATTAAGCTTAAGTAGCGGCTTTACCAGGCGTTACACGCTGAGTAATATGTCGGGCCCGCAGCCGGGCTCCGGCAGCGGTTTTTTCGACCGGAGAGATGGCTGAGTGGCCGAAAGCGGCGGTTTGCTAAACCGTTGTACAGTGTAAAGCTGTACCGAGGGTTCGAATCCCTCTCTCTCCGCCAATGTCCGCACAGGGTCCGGATCGTCCGGTCCGGTTCCTCTCTGAACGCATCTGTAGTTTATCCATATAGTCCATAGCGGATGAGTTGATAGATTCACCGGCATGCTCATCCTGGATTTGATTGAAACCCTGACGTTCGGCGGCGTCGTGTTGCTCGCGGGCTATGCGTTATGCCGTTCTATTCCGGTACTCGCTCGCTACAACATTCCGGCGCCCGTGGTCGGCGGACTCCTGGTTGCAGTTATCGTACTGATCGCGCACGGCCGCGGTACGACGCTGATTCAGTTCGACACGACGCTGCAAAGCCCGTTGATGATCGCCTTCTTCACGACGATCGGTTTCGCAGCGAGCCTGTCGATGCTCAAGGTCGGCGGGCCGCTGGTGTTCCGGTTCCTTCTGCTCGCAACAGGATTTGCGGTGTTGCAAAACGTCGTCGGTCTCATGATCGCGGTGCTGTTCGGTCTGGAACCGCTGTTCGGTGTGCTGGTCGGTTCCGTCACGCTGACCGGCGGGCCGGCGACCGGGCTCGCGTTCGCGCCGTTGTTCGAGCAGGCCGGTGTCGTCGGTGCCGCGTCGATCGCCGTTGCGGCCGCGATGGCCGGAATCGTCTGCGGCGGAGTCATCGGCGGGCCGATTTGTACGTGGCTGATCCGGCGCAACGATCTGCGCGTTCCCGGGCGGAGCGCCGAGGCGGGGCCCGAAGCAACGCAAGGTTCGCAGCCGCTTCCCGGGAGGCTCGCCGAACTCATCGAGGGAACCACGGACGGCAGCCTGGGGCCGGTGCCCGGCGTAGACGATCTCGAGCCCGAAGGGGTTGCACCGCTCAAGAATCTGGTCGCGGTGCTGGTTGCGATGTGGGTCGGCTCGTGGGTCAGCAGCGGTTTCGCGGCGCTCGGTTTGACCTTGCCTGCCTACATCGGCGCAATGCTCGTTGCGGCCGCGATACGCAACATCGACGACGTCACGGGCTGGTTCGGCCTCTCGCACCGGTTCATCGGCGAGCTTGGCGCGGTCTCGCTCGCGCTGTTCCTCGCCATTGCGCTGATGACGCTTCAGTTGTGGGAGCTTGCGGGTCTTGCGGTGCCGCTGCTGACGATCCTGTTCGCGCAAATCGTGCTCGTCGCACTCGTCTGTGCCTGGCCCGTGTTCCAGGTCATGGGACGGGACTACGAGTCGGCGGTGATGACCGGCGGGTTCGTCGGCTTCATGCTCGGCACCACGGCAAACGCGATGGCGGTGATGCGCACGCTCGTGGACCACTATGGACCGGCGCCGACTGCGTTTTTGGTCGCGCCGCTGGTCGGCGCGTTCTTCATCGATTTCACGAATGCGCTGATCATCACGTTTTTTCTGAACGTCCTGGGTTGACTGGCCCGTCTGACGGCAGTCAGTCGAGCCGGTTACGCACCTCGGTCGGCGCAGGCCTGTATGACGGCAATGAGGTGATACTTCGGTTTTCGGCTTCCCGTAAGTCGCGGGTCCCGGTAGACTCGCACATCTGAGACCGTCCTGGCATCTCCCCGTAGCTGGCGGAGACGTCACATCGAACGGAGTATTTGTCGCCTCGTTTGACCACGGAATAACGGACCAACGCCGCAGTGCCGACAAATCGGGGAAAATTCAGAAGTCCCTCTCTCCGTCACTACATTGAAACAACGCGCCCGTAGCTCAGTTGGATAGAGTACCTGGCTACGAACCAGGCGGTCGGGAGTTCGAATCTCTCCGGGC
>JBBDXW010000048.1:0-105774 GCA_040902105.1 Woeseia sp. | reverse complement strand
CCAGCGACGATGCAGGCGTCGAGAGCGACCAGCGAGATGAGAACATCCAACATATCGATCGTGTCGGTCGACGCTGTTGGCAGAGAGAATCCGGATACACGCGGCGAAGTCTCGTCGAGGCCGCCGTGTCGCGCTTCAAGAATGAATTCGGTGGTACCCTTAGAAGCCGCACTATGCGATCACAGGTAACAGAGGTCCGCATTGCTTGTTCAATTCTGAACACGATGACGAAGCTCGGAATGCCCGATGGGCACTGCGTCTCCTAATAAGAAACACCCGCCACCAGACTCCGGCCTAAAATGGAGTCATGCAACAAGGCCCGGCCAGATTCCTAATATTTGACTACAGCCCCGGCCTCGCGCCGGGGGTTTTCGTTCACAGTGCGACGCGATTCACCAGCTCCGGGGAATCATTCTTCGGCGAGTTGACTGCCTTCGATACCGGGAAAACCTCGAATTCACCATCGGCATGAGGGTTTACAATAATTGCGCCGTATTGCGCGCCTGGACCAAGGCACCGAGGTTGCGGCGCGGTGCCGAGTAGGACAGCCCTGACTTCTCCAAACGGCCACAAGCGTATACATCGGCCTAATCGTGGTTGGTACAATACCTAGTCAAAGCTTTTGACATTCATTGCGTTCTCATCTTGAACCTTACAGCGGCTTCCGTATCTGGCAATGCAGCACGATAAAAATCTGTCCACCCGCGCTCGCAATATCGATTTGAATCTATTAAAAATTTTTAATTCCATTTACTGCGAGCAAAGCATCAGCAAAGCGGCGCAAATGCTGTGCGTCTCCCAGCCCGCCGTCAGCAATGCTCTGAAGCGATTGCGGGAACTTTACAATGATCCGCTTTTCATCCGTACATCAGATGGCATGAGGCCCTCGCCACGTGCCCAGGAACTCGTACACCCAATTCAAGAGGCGCTCCGACAGCTTGACAAGGCTTTGTCCATTGACGCGGAGTTTCGTCCCGAAACTTCGAATCGCACCTTTACAGTAGCATTGACGGATTATGGCGAGTTCTATTTTCTCCCCCGGATGCTTCGTCAGCTAGCCGACGAAGCGCCGGGCGTTGAAATCATCTGTTTGCCACATCCAGGGGCAACAATGGCCGTTGAACTGAAGGCAGGGAGCGTTGATCTGGTTTGGGACTGGGTGCGTATCGATGATCCTGAATATCATATTGAAGTTGTCTTCGACGATCCAGGCTACTGCCTGGTGCGCACGAATCATCCTGAAATTCACGGCGAACTAAGCCTGGACCAGTACCTGGCTGCGGAGCACGTGGCCCTCAGGCCAACCCGGCTGCACCATCCCAGGATAGAACGTGCCCTGGAACGTCGCGGGCTACACAGGAAAGTGGTTGCTGAAGTCTCGCATCTGACCGTCATTCCAGGGGTAGTCGCCCAAACCAACCTCATCGCAACGATGCCAAAACGGCTGGCCGAGCTTTACGCGGAAATGATGGATTTGCAGGTGCTACAAAACCCCGTCTACGACGATGCGGTGATCGTGTACCAGATGTGGCACGACCGCTTTGAGCATGACGAAGGACACAAGTGGTTCCGTAATCTGACCAGGCAGATCACGATGCGCAGGTCACCAGGAATTGGTAGCGACGCTGAAATTTGATATCGCCGTATCATCAACAATGATTGGCCGTAGGTTGGTCAGCTCGCCCAACATTGTTTCTGCATGCAACAAGTACTTATGAATTATGCGGAGAAACAGTGAAGTGAAAAAGTTGGCTGACAGGTAGATGGAAAATGATCTGTCAATGCTTTCATCGGAGGTAACTGCGTTTCTTGCTGCGAACCACGGAATGTACATCGGTGGTGAATTTGTTGCCGCAGCGTCGGGCGACGGGCTTCCCGTCATCGATCCGACAAGCGGCGTGGAAATCGCCTTTGTTCCCAAAGGCGAGCAGGTTGACGTTGATGTTGCCGTTACGGCGGCACGAAAAGCTTTCAATTCCGGCCCGTGGTCGCGGATGAAACCTTCGGCACGGAGCGGGTGCCGCTGAAACTTGCGAATTTGGTGGCATCGCATGCGGCAGAAAGTGCCGATATCGAAAGCTTGAACAGTGGCCGCACGGTGCCCAACACGCGCGCATTCGATGTTGACCTTTCGGTGGACTACAGCGCTACATGGCGGAGTGGGCAACCAAATTGCATGGCAATACGTACTCGCCGAGCGTGCCCTATGTGACCCAAGTCGACATTTTCTCCTACACGCTGCGCGAGCCGGTAGGTGTGGTCGGCGCCATCACTCCTGCTACGTTCCCCGTTGCCAGGCCTTTTGGAAAATCGCTCCGGTGCTGGCGACCGGATGCACCATGGTGCTCAAGCCAGCGGAACAAACGCCACTCACCGCATTGCGCTTTTGCGGCATTGTTCGATGATGCAGGACTTCCGCCGGGGGTTAGTATCGTCACGGGCTGGGTCATTCCGCGGGAGCAGCGCTGGTCGATCATCGGGCATGGAGAAAATTGCATTTACCGGCTCCACCGAGGTCGGGCAAATCATTGCCGCCAGGGCGGGATCAAATCTGAAGCGCTGTACTTTGGAACTCGGCGGCAAGTCCGCCATGCTCGTGATGCGCGATGCCGAGGCTAAGACCACCATTCCGGGTACGGCGATGGGGATTTTCGGGGATCACGGCCAGTATTGTTGTGCGGGCTCGCGACTCTAAGTGCAAGGACAGATACGACGAAATCGTGGATCGCGTCGTGAATTTTGCCAAGAACATCAAGCTAGGTCCGTCGCTCTGCGCGGACACCGAGATTGGACTGTTGATCGCGCGGAGTCAACAGAAACGTGTGCTTGGATACATAAATTCCGGCCTGGAAGATGGGGCCAAATTGCTGGTTGGCGGCCACGAGGTTACGCGCAACGGTTGTTACGTCGAGCCCACGGTTCTCGGTAATGTCAGGAACAACATGAAGGTTGTGCAGGAAGAGATCTTCGGACCTGTTCTTGTGGTTACGCCATTTGACGATCTCGATGACGCTGTCACAAAAGCAAACATGACCAAGTAAGGTCTTGGCGCGAGCATCTGGTCACGAGACTTCAAGCTCGTGCATCGGCTGATCCCCCGCCTGCGGGCCGGAACAGTTTGGGTAACACCCACAACCTACTCGATCTCGCGGTTCCGTTTGGTGGTGTCAAAAGCTCGGGAATGGGCCGGGATCTAGGTGAGGAGGCGATATTTCATCACGCCGAACTCAAGACCGTGACCCCGGCGCTTTAACGCGGTTTGCAAACGCAGTCCGCCTTCTTTCTGCCAGTGGGTCAACCTTGGGAACGATGACAGTCACGCCGTCCGAAGGATGGTTCTGGGAAATACTGGTCCATCACTAGAAGTGATTTTTCTACGTTAAATCTCGCGGTTAGACTGACCGTATCAGATTTATCACTCATTCGGACTTTAGGAAACGCCGTCCTCGGTTGCTGGGGGAATCTTTGAAAACCCAGTAAAGCGTGTTGTGGTCGACAGGTGCCTGTTCTGATTTCCAGTGTATCGAAGCCTTTACCGGAGGATAGCATAGGAGCACGACCATGAGTTCAGTTACCCGACTTTCTCTGGCTCTCGTCATCGGCAGCATTCTGATCCTCAGTTCTTGTGGCAAGCAGGATAATTCCTTGGATACCGCAAACACCAATGATCAGGACAACCTGGCAATCGCGAGATCGATGTATGCCACCCTGCTCGCGGGTGACATGGCGGGAGCATATGCCCTCATGGCGGGCGATATCACCTGGACCTACTATGGAGGCGAGGGACAGATCCCGTTCTCCGGTGTGTATACCGGCCACGCAGGTATAGAACGGTTTTTCGCGGACTACGGCGCGGTTGCAACACCGCTTGGTATGGAGATTGAGAGCTATTCCGCCAGCGGAGACACGATTTTCGTGAAAGGAATAGAGAAAGCCAGGATCAACGCCACCGGAAAGGAATATGCGGCCCCTTGGGTGCACGTCATTAAGATCAAGGACAAGAAAATCGTCAGTTACGAAGAGCACATCGATTCGGCGCTCGTAGCGGCGGCGTTCGAATAGCCAACACCGCGCGCAATGGAATCGAAGTCGCCCGCCGGGAGTAAGAATAAGGATCCTTCCTCAGCAGGAATGCTGAGGAGGGCGCTCGGGTTTGAAGAGCGGACGCTGCCCAGGATACTCCAGATCCAGGCATCCCTCGCGGACAAGCTACTGATTGCCACTGCCTCGCAAGGAATGACTTACGGAGAGGCGCCGCTCATTGCCGCAGGAATGGCCAGCTTTTTGATCGAAGCTGGCCTTCGGCCAGGCGACAGGGTTGTGTGCTTGCTTTCCAACCGGATGGAGCTAATCGAGCTTTGGTTTGGCTTGAGCTGGGCTGGTGCGGTCCTGGTGCCGGTGAATACCGCATTCCGCGGCCCGCAACTGGCGCATATCGTCCAGACCGCCAAGCCAAAATTCATCGTTGCCGAGGCAGAAAAGCTGCACCTTCTCAAGGCTGTACCGAATGCGGTGGCCGGAGCCGCGGCTATCTTCCTCGTGGACTCGGGAAAGGGAGCGGACGACCGTTCGATCGGCTCGGTGGCAATACTGCCCCTTGCCAGGAAAAAAGTGTGGATTGAACCTCGTGCGGTCAGTCCTGCGGACCCTGCCGCCATTCTGTTCACTTCAGGCACAACGGGACCAGGCAAGGGTGTTATTTGTCCGCATGCACAGTTTTATTGGTGGGGTGTGCTCAGCGGCGAGTCTCTTGCCGTCACCGCAGAGGATGTGCTGTTTACGACACTGCCCATGTTCCATACCAATGCTTTGAATGCCCTTTGGCAAGCCATGCTTGCCGGGAGCACCTACTCCTTTGAATCGAGGTTCTCGGCCAGCCAGTTTTGGGAACAGGCAATCCAGAGGCGTGCGACCATCACCTACCTCCTTGGGGCGATCGTGCACATTCTCCTCAAGCAGCACCCTTCACCGCTCGACCGGCAGCATCGCATCCGGACGGCGTTGTCGCCGGCGACCCCAGCGGAGCTTGGGAATGAATTCAACAAGCGTTTTGGTATCAACCTTCTGGAGGGTTACGGCTCCACCGAAACCAACTTCATTCTCTCGAACGCCTTCGGTCGGTCATCACCAGGCACGATGGGCCACGTCCAGGACGGCTTCGAGGTTCGGATCGTAGACGAAAACGACTGCGACGTGCCGGACGGCGAAGCAGGCGAAATGTTGGTGCGGAGCCACGAACCGTTCAGCATGGCATCCGGTTACTTTGGAGATGACGATGCGACAGCCAAGGCATGGCGTGATCGGTGGTTCCACACCGGGGACCGTGTCAGTCGTGATGCGGAAGGAGTCTATCGATTCGTGGATCGAATCAAAGATTCCATCCGGAGACGCGGCGAAAACATTTCCTCCTGGGAAGTCGAGAACGCCTTGATGTCCCATCCGGAGGTGGTCAATGCGGCAGTAATTGGCGTCGCTTCGGAAATGACCGAGGAAGAGGTCATGGCGTTCGTAGAATTCCGCGGAAACATCCGGCCTCAGCCGGAAGAGCTCGTCCGGTACCTGGATGGTCGCCTTGCTTGTTTCGCCATTCCGCGATTCTGGGACTTCGTCACCGAGTTGCCGATGACCGAAAACGGCAAAGTGAAAAAGCATTTGCTCAAAGCGCGGGGAGTCACCAGCACCACGTGGGATCGTGAGAGTGCCGGTGTCAAATTGAACCGGGGATCGGAAAAATAGGAACGAGGACGCGCACCAGAATGACCGGGCTAATCATGACGACGTTGACTCCGACCACTCAAGTGCTTTCAAGCCGCAAACTGATGCGCCTGGTCGCGGTGAGTGTGGCTTTGGCGATCTGCATCACAGCCCAGGGCCAGGGGCGCGACATCAGCTTTCTCTACAACGCGGATGCCTCGAAATTCGCCCCCCAAACGCCTCCAATCCCCGTATTCATTGAAGGCGGCACGCTCATTGACGGGACCGGTGCCGCACCTTTGCAGAATCCGGGGATTCTCATCACGGGTGGGATCATCCAGTTGGGCAACACCTCTCCACTACCCGAAAACACGCGGCTGATAGATGCGCGCGGCAAGTGGATACTCCCGGGTATGTTCGATTTGCACGCGCATCTCACTTTCTATTTGCCAGGGGGCTTTCACTCCGAATCGGACGTCATTGCGAGCCTGCGCGCGGAAAGATTTCTGGAGCATTACCAGTCAATAGGCGTAACCACCGTGTGCGATGTTGCTTCACGGGCTGACACCGGATATTCGATGAAGCACGCACAGCGGCTGGGCTTGATGAAGGGCTCGCGGCTGTATGTTTCCGGGCCTGGCATAACGGTGACGGGCGGTCATCCGACCGAGTTTCAACCGTTCGAAGAGTCGCAATACGGCGTTGAGTCGGATGGACCGTGGGCGTTGAGGTCGAGTGTAAGGGAAGCGGTCAAGAAGGGGGCCGACTTCATCAAGGTCTTTCCGCCATTGGCGGCTGAGGAATACCAAGCAGTCGTTGATGAGGCGCACGCCTGGAAACTACGCGTAACATCTCATGCCGGAGGCATCCAGGATCCGTCCGGGACCTCAACACAGCGCTCCGTTCAGGCGGGTGTCGACAGTATCCACCATCTGTATCCCTACGGTGACAACCCTGACCGCACCATTGCGGAAATGGCTAAACGCAGCACCTATGTGATTCCAACCATCGGGTATCACATGCGCGAAGTAAGCGGGAACGCACACCTCTCCAATACCTGGATGGAAAGTAATCTTGGGCATAACGAGGAGAACGTCAGGCGGAACTTCAGGTCCTTGCAGGAGGCGGGAATCAAGTTTGGAGTCGGTACAGAGTCGAATCCGTTCGACATGCTCAACATCGATGAAATCTACGCGCAGGAGCTTGAAGGCTTTGTACGCAGCGGCATCTCTCCGCTCCAAACCATACAGTCAGCTACCCTGCATTCCGCGGACGCATTCGGATTGGCGGAGCAGACAGGGAGCATCGAAACAGGAAAGTGGGGAGACGTCATTATCCTGAGCAGCGATCCGCTCGAAAATATTCGCGCACTGGTCGAGCCGGAACTGGTCATCCAGGGAGGTGAAGTTGTCTATCGCAAGGAAAGATAACGGCCCGATGCCGCTGCCCGGCCGACGCCAACTTACAGGCAGGAAGCCCGCCTTTGGTATGGGTCACCCGATGGCGATGACGCCAAAGACTTTGGTCTCACTGCTGGTTATTGCACTCTGTCTCGGTTCGTGCAGGGAGGAACCCGGTGAATGGGAACCACCGGAAGTTGCCGATTCGGTGTACCTGAACGGTAAGTTCTACACAGTCGCCGCCAACCAGGAGTGGGCGGATTCCGTAGCCATCAAAGACGGCAGATTCATGGCCGTCGGTGACAGGAAAGCTGTCGAAAAGCTGATCGGCGAACAAACAGTCATCACTGATTTGAAGGGCCACATGGTGATGCCCGGCATCCATGATGCCCACACACATTTGGAATTGGTTGGAAAGCAATGGACGTATTGGTGCCGTATCCCAGACGATGCCGATCCGGACGCGTTCATCAAGGCGCTTCAAACCTGCGCCGAGAACCGGGGACCCGACGAGTGGCTAGTGGCTTCAGCCTATGGTCCGGGCATGTTCCCGGATCAGAAAGTGGATCGGACCCACCTGGACAAATTCTTTCCCGACAGACCCGTCTACATCGTGGAACACTCCTGGCACCACGGATTGGCAAATTCGGTGGCCCTGCAACTCGCGGGTATCGACCCTAAAACGCCCGATCCGGAGAAAGGAACCATCATTCGAGATCAGGCTGGTCGAGCCACGGGGGAGTTGGTCGAAAATGCAACGTGGTTGGTCACGCAGTACATACCACCGGCTTCGGAAGAGGATTTTCGTAAAGCGGTAAAATGGGCCATTGGAACGCACAATCGATACGGCGTTACGTCGGTGCAGGATGCTTCCACGACCAAGCTCTTGCTGCGGGAATTGAATGCACTGGACAATTCCGAAGGTTTACCCCTGAGAGTTACTTCACACATCATGTGGCAGCATTCCGGAATGGGTAATTCATCAATCGCGGCAATGGATTCGGTGATTGAAAATCGCGGCCAGTACGCGACCCCGAATGTCGATCCGGATTTTGTAAAGATCATCGTAGACGGTTCTCCAATGCCGCCACATTCAAACCATGCCGACCTGGATCCGGTTACAAACGAGATTCCGGTTGAGAAGTTACTGGTCAACCCAACCGATCTGAACAGTGCGCTCGTCCGATTCGATGGCATGGGTATCAAGGTGAAGATGCATTGCGTAGGTACTGGGGCAGCCCGCGCGGCGCTGGACGCAATAGCAGCCGCCCGCAATGCCAATGGTGATTCGGGCATCCATCACGAGATTGCACACAGCGTCTGGTTTTCACCCCCGGATATCCCGAGGCTCGCGAAGCTGAACGCCGTCTCGGAGATGTCGCCGGCAATCTGGCACCATGGTTGGCCCGGCATGGAGGATGCCTTTGACTTTAAACAACTGCATGCCAACGGCGGCCTCATCACCGCGGGCACCGATTGGGTAATCCTCCCAGCTCCAAATCTGTTGCCTGCACTGGAAGGAATGGTGACGCGCGAGGGACTCTCCGTTGATCTCAAGACCGGTATAGAGATACTGACGATCAATGGCGCCATTTCGATTGGGAAAGAGGACGAATTCGGATCCATTGAAGTTGGCAAGAGTGCAGACATGGCAGTCCTCGACCGTAATCTCTTTAAAGTTCCTGTTGAACAGATCAGTGAAACGGAAGTACTGATGACAATTTTCCGCGGCGATGTAGTGTTCAGTCAGGAAGGCCTATAGCAACTTGGGCCGCCTTGGTCGATCAGCATTTGGAACTGGATTGTGGGCGGGCGTCAAGTTTAGTGATGGAAGAGATTCTACGGACCTTCCTCGGGCTTGCGCCGTCGGAAAAGATTCTGCACGGAAGTGATTGGAGCGTGCCTGAAACTCTAGGATACTGTGCGTACAACGCCCGGCACGTGATGGCAACGATCCTTAGAGATATCGTGCGGATTACGGCTGGCGAGGTGCAGATCTCTGTCAGTGAGAGCGTTTTAACGAACTCCGGTGCAACCGAAAACGGCCGGGGCATGAGCAACCCATCTGCGTGACAGGCTATGAAGAAGCAACGCGAACCTAGCAAAGAACAGTCCCTGAAGGATCCCCAGAAGCGCCAGTCCCTGTTGGATTTCGCTTCAATCGCGATGGGTGGTCTCCTCGTATCCGCACTCCCCGGCATGGTGCGGGCCGCCGGTAAGAACGATGCGCTCCAGCGCCTAAAGAGCAGCGTAGTGGGGGCCGTAGTTGAAAAGAACACAACCTTCTACGAGCCTTGGCGGCGCAGCATGATCTGGCAGTACCGCAAGTTTGAGCGGTACCCGGACATCCTGGTACAAGCGAAATCCGAAGACGATGTCGTGGCCGCGGTGAACTTTGCCCGTGATGCCGGGATGAAGATCACCACGCGAAGCGGTGGCCACAGCTGGAGCGGTTGTTACCTGCGTAACGGCGGCGTATTGCTGGATGTATCTCAGTTCCAAGGCGTTGAAATCGAAGAAAAATCCGGAATTGCCAGAGTTGGAGCTGGTGTGCTCGGTCGATCCCTCAACGAACAGCTCGCGACCAAGGGGTTAGCATTTCCGACCGCCCATTGCGGCATGGTCCCCATCAGTGGATTCTTGCTGGGCGGTGGGCTGGGGTGGAATTCCACTGCCTGGGGCGGAATGAGCGTTTTCAATGTAGTTGGTATTGATGTGGTGACGGCAGAAGGCGAAAAGCTTCATGCCAACGAAAAGAAGAATGCGGACATCTTCTGGGCGGCCCGTGGAGGTGGCCCGGGCCTGTTTTTTACCGTAACGCGTTTTCACCTGAAGTGCCATCCCCTGCCTCAGGCTATTACGACAGACACATATTTCTTCCATTACTCGGAGCTGGCCTCGGTCGTGTCGCTGATGGAAGACGTGGGACCCGGCATCGATCCGAACCTGGAAATGCTGACGGTCATCATTCCCACGTTCCCAGAGCTCTCCCAGAAATGCAGCGGAAGTGAATGTGACCGGGTGGTAGCGCTGGCCGCCAGCGCTTTTGCCAAAGCGCCGGCGGATGCCCGAAATATGCTTGCGCCGATTGCCGCGCACCCGGTCACCAAGAACGCGCAATTCGTAATTCCTGACCGCCCAACGCCGTTCGAGGTGTTGTACCAGGATAACGAAGGTCCATTTCCCCAGCGCCGGGCCAGGGCAGACAATATCTACACGAATCGTGCCGCAAATACGGTCCCGGCATTAAGTAAGTACATGCTGACGGCGCCGTCGACCGGCAACACGCCGGTCATACTCTGGCGTGGTGACCTCAAGTTCCCGGACGCTGCCTATTCTTCGACTGGCCGGTTCTACCTGGCCGGGTATGCGCAGTGGGACAACGAAGAAGATGATTTTGCCAATCAACAATGGTTGAGGGAGTTCTACGACGAAATGCAGCCGTTTGCATCCGGGTACTACATCAATGAGTTCGACCGGGAAACACGCTCGAACATGACCTCCGCCTGTTTTGCGCCGCCCAACTGGGAAAAGTTGAAGACCTTGCGTGCGAAATTCGATCCTGACGGTGTGTTCCACGAGTTTCTGGAAGTATGAAGAGGACGGTAGCGTGACAATTGCCAAATTCATATTCGGGGTGATGCTGACCCTGTCGCCTTTGGCATCCTGGGCCTCTGATGATTCAGCTGATGATTTAAAGGTCAAAGTTGCGAAGGACCTCTACGCTGCATTCAGCCGCAACGACATGCCGGCGGTACTGTCGCTCTTTTCGCCGGATGTCGTTTTCAAGTTTCACGGTCCCGAAGAGCTCGTACCACAGGCAGGAACCTACAAGGGCCACCACGGGGTTGCGCAGTTTTTCGCCCGCATAGGCGAAAATTTTCACATTTCTGAAATTGGTCAGCGCTTGTTTTCAGTTGAGGGAAACGTCGTGGCGGTGGTTGGGTGGGAGAACGGCGTCAGCAAAACCACCGGCGGACAGTACACGGCGAACTGGGTACACCTGCTGACCATCGAAGACGACTCCATCATCCATTTCGAGGAAATCACTGATTCCGGAGCAATCATCGAAGCATTGGCACCGGC
This sequence comes from Woeseia sp., assembly GCA_040902105.1. Lineage (GTDB taxonomy): Bacteria > Pseudomonadota > Gammaproteobacteria > Steroidobacterales > Woeseiaceae > IDS-8. The sequence goes on along the minus strand of JBBDXW010000048.1, from coordinate 94,594 downwards.
CAATGTCGCGCGGGGCGAAGCATTCTACGCCACCTGCCTCGCCTGCCATGGTGTTGAAGGCCAGGGACAGCAAGGAATGCACGCACCCCGGCTTACACTCCAGGATTCGGACTACTTGTTGCAGCAATTGCGGAATTTCCGGCAGATGGTGCGCGGAGGAGTGCAAGACTTCTACGGTTGGCAGATGAATGGGCGGGCGAATGCATTACCCGGCGACCGGGCGCTCCGGGACGTGGTCGCCTATATCGAAACCCTTCCCGATACCTACGCCACTGACGACGTCATTGGCAATTTGAAGCGAGGACAGTCGATTTACGAATCATCCTGCGCGTCCTGCCACGGGCAAGCTGCTGAAGGAAATCCGGCCTTGAGTTCTCCTGCACTAGGAGGACTGGATGGATGGTACCAACTGGAGCAATTGAAAAAATTCAAGACTGGGGTAAGGGGCGAACATCAGGAAGACTTATTCGGTGCACAGATGCGAGCAGCTGTGAACGTGCTTCAAACCGAGCAGGATATGAATAACGTCGTCAGTTACATAATGACACTGACGCCACGGAAATGACGGAACCCTCCGCCGACCGGAGAGCTTATTTTAGCTATGGAGCCGTGCTCGCCATCATGATTGCAGCAGCAATCGGGCTTGCGACTAGGGCAGATCGAACGGCGCCAACCACCGATCACGCCGGCTCCGTTCAGCTAGTCGAGGACGATCCAAGCCACGCACCAGAGTTGCGCTACGGTGTCGTATCGAATTATCAAGATCGCCTCAACACTGCCGACGGTGAATCCAGAAACTGGCTGCTGCACGGCCGCACCTATGCGGAGCAGCGCTTCTCTCCGCTTGGTCAGATCAATATCAGCAATGTCGGTGAACTGGGTTTCGCGTGGTCATTCGACACGCAGTCTTCCCGCGGTCTGGAAGCAACACCGATCGTCCGGGACGGCGTGCTCTATACCAGCGCCTCCTGGAGCGTGGTTCATGCCCTCGATGCTAGGACCGGCAAACCGCTCTGGTCTTACGATCCCAAGGTGCCGAGAGCCTGGGGCCGCAAAGGCTGCTGTGATGTCGTCAACCGTGGAGTAGCCCTCTGGGATGACAGGGTCCTGTTCGGCACTTTTGATGGCCGACTGGTCGCGTTGGATGCTGCAACCGGTGAGTTGCTGTGGGAGATCGATACCGTCGATCGCACCCGCAACGTAACCATCACCGGTGCTCCCCGCGTGCTTAACGATAAGGTGCTCATCGGAAATGCCGGGGCGGAATTCGATGTGCGCGGTTATGTTTCCGCTTATGACGTGATGACAGGAAAACTGCTGTGGCGTTTCTACACCGTGCCTGGATCCATCGGTGGTCCTCATGAACATCCTGAACTGGAAATTGCTGCTAAAACGTGGAGCGAAACAGGTGAGTGGCACGAAACGGGTGGCGGCGGCACGGTATGGGATGCCATCGCTTACGATCCGGAACTGAACCTGGTTTACGTGGGTACGGGCAATGGCGCTCCTCATGCCCGCCATAAGCGTAGCCCCGGGGGCGGCGATAATCTGTTTCTGTCTTCGATTCTCGCGCTTGATGCCGAGACGGGACGAATGAAGTGGTACTACCAGACAACTCCGGCGGATAGCTGGGATTTTACCGCAACGCAGCACATGATCCTGGCTGAATTGAGCATTGCCGGAGAGACTCGCAAGGTACTGATGCAAGCGCCGAAGAACGGCTTTTTTTATGTTCTGGATCGCATCACCGGCGAATTGATTTCCGCAGAAAAACTCGTGACCGTGAACTGGGCCAGCCATATCGAAGATGGCCGCCCGGTTGAAACTGGGCAGGGCGATTACAGGCGTGAAGACAAACTCGTTTATCCCTCAGAATTGGGTGGTCACAACTGGCATCCCATGTCGTACAGCCCGCAGACTGGCCTGGTGTATGTGCCGGCCCTGGAACGGGGCTGGATTCACTCCCCGACCGAATTTTATCTTTTCGATTTCAATCCGCCGCCGCAGCTTGAAGAGCTTCGGATAGGACAACCCGCCGTGGACGAAGGTGGTTACCTGAAAGCTTGGGATCCAGTGAGCCAAAAGCTGGCATGGCAAATCAAGAATAATGCGTACATCAATGGCGGTACCCTGGCCACGGCGGGGAATCTGGTGTTTCAGGGAACTCAGGACGGCTACCTCAACGCATACAACGCTGCGACCGGAGAACAACTGCTGAACCGCTTCCTCGGTACCGGGGTCATCGCCGCACCGATCAGCTACGTCGTGGATGGAGTACAGTACATTGCATTGATGGCTGGCTTCGGCGGCGCCACGCTTTTCATGTTGTCCGACAATGCCGCCGCGAGGAGTTACAGCAACGCAGGCCGATTGTTGGCGTTCAAACTGGGCGGTGGCGAGGTGCCTTTGCCCGAGCCAGCGATAGCCGCATCAATCGATCTTGCAGAGAAGGCACCCGCTACAACCGCAGACGAAGCAACCCTGACACGGATAGAACAGGGCGAGCAGCTGTACGTGCGACATTGTGGATTCTGTCATGGTATGTTCGGCTCGGTGTCGATTCTTCCCGATTTGACAAGAATGAAACCGGAAATCGACGCGATCTTCAAGCAGATCGTATTGGATGGCGTATTCGAGCCGAAGGGAATGGCAAGTTATGCTGGTGAGCTGGATGAGGAAGAGGTTGAATCAATCCGGCTTTATTTATCAGCACAAGAATGACAGGTCAATATGGCAAACAGCAGCGTGAATCCCAAACTGGCCAACCTACCCAACATGGAAATATCACTATGCCAAGCGATCTCATGAAACTCAGCGATTCTGAGTACAGGATCAGCCAATCGGAAAGTTATCGTTTCATGGCTCGTGTACATAGAGCGAAATCGTGGAGCCTATTTTGGCTGATCACCGTGAGTGTATTCGTTTTCGACATTGCCGCCGCCATCTTTCCGGAAATGATCAGCGCACCGGTGCTTCCCGGTACGCTGATCAACGCTGGGTTCGCGATTGCCTTTGGGGCTATCGCCCTGATCTTGGCCGTCTCACTGTACTACCTGTACTGGGCTAATCAATACCGCAACCGAATCGACCAGAAAGAGCCTTTGAACTGATAGCCCGGTTACACGCCAACATGCGTTTCGCAATCCACTTCTTACTCCTTGTTACGGCTCCTGGGCCGGTCTGGTCTCAATCGAAGCTGGAACAGTCCGCGAGCTTCACGGCAATCCTAACGTTTCTGGCCTTTCTCATTGTGTCGCTTCTAATCACATTCGGCGCTGCTCGCAGAACCAAAAGCCGCAGCGACTTTTATGTCGCGGGAGGCAGAATCAACAAGTGGCAGAACGGATTTGCAATTGCCGGGGATACGATGTCCGCCGCTTCGCTGCTTGGTATTGTCGGCCTCGCATTCATCGTCGGATTTGACATGCTTTTCTATCTGGTCTGTGTGGTCCTGAGCTGGGGGGTTATCGTTCTCCTCTTTGCGGAGCGCCTGCGAAATCTGGGGAAATTTACGCTTGCCGATGTCCTTTCAGTCCGGCTGGATCCACGCAGCGTGAGGCTGATGGTAGCGCTGACCAGCCTGGCGGTGCTGTTGTCGTATCTTGTCGCTCAACTGGTCGCCGCAGGCACCCTGGTGGAAGTATTTTTTGGCATCAGTTACGAAAAAGGTATAGTTGCAGTCACCCTGCTGATGACTGTTTATGTGTTGTTTGGCGGTATGATTGCGACAACCTGGGTGCAAATCGTCAAGGCCGCATTACTACTCGTAGGGGGCACAATCCTGGCTTTTGCGGTGTTTTATGCCTTTCAGTTCGACCTCAACTTTCTGCTTGAGGAAGCCGTTGCGGCACACCCTCAAGGCAGCAGGGTGCTCCAACCGGGTTTGCTATTTACCGATTTTATCTCGATTGCCTCGCTCACGCTGGCTTTTCTTGGCGGGACCGCTGGCATGCCGCACGTGATCATGAGATTTTTCACAGTGCCGAACGGTCAAGCCGCGAGAGCATCCGCTGGTATCGCGCTCACTTTGATCACCTTTTTTCACCTCTTGGTTGCAATTATCGGATTCGGCGCCATTGCCATTCTTGTCGATCACAGCGAGTTCTCGCTCGGTGGAACCGCATTGGTTGGCGGCGACAACATGGCCGCCATACATCTTGCTGGGGAACTGGGCGGTGACTTGTTTCTCGGTTTTCTGTCTGCCGTGATATTTATGACGATATTGGCAGTGGTGTGCGGCCTTACTCTGGCGATAAGTGCGACCGTTTCGCACGACCTGTTTGCAAACGTTTTCCGCGGTGGCAACTGTTCGGAACGCCAGGAACTGTGGATCAACCGGGTCACACTGGGTTGTCTGACCGTTGTGGTCATTCTACTGGGGACCCTTCTTGAGGGTCAAAATGTTGCGGTGCTGGTCACCTTGTCCCTTGCAATAAGCGCAAGCACCAATTTTCCTTTACTGGCACTCGCCATGTACTGGCGCAAATTCACCACACGGGGACTGGTCGCCGGCGGACTTGTGGGACTGATATTTTCGGTCGGCTTGGTGATTCTCAGCCCATTTATCTGGGTTAACGTGTTGAAGAACGAGTCGGCGGCATTTCCGTATGCTTATCCCACGTTGTTCTCCATGAGTGCCAGCTTCATATTTGCCTGGCTATTTTCGGTCACCGACCGAAGTGTTCGCGGCGAAACTGAGAGGCAATTGTTCGATGCTCAGGAGTTTCGTTCCCTGCTGGGCACGACGACTGCAGATCCGTTGAGGTAGTGAAGCCGATGCTGCGCCAACTACCAGCGATAGGTAAGTTGAGCCGCATATGTTCTCGGGTGCGTATACATGTCCTGCGCGTAACCAAGGTCCGCGAACACGAAGGTCCTGATCACGGTCCGATTGTCCGAGACATTGCGAACTAGGCCGGCAAGCTCCCACTGGTCATTGAATGCGTACGAAATGCGGAAGTTGTGCAAGAAATAGGTTTCAATGTCGGCCGCCGGGTCGTTGAAGTTGTTGGAGTTGTGATCCCCAACATAATTGAAATCCCAGAGCAATGAAAACAGGCCATTGTCGCCCATGGCTACATTGTACTGGAGGGATCCGGAGGCGCTCCAATCGGGAGCCATGGCCATGTCGACATCACGCGTCGTAATACCGTCAGGCAGTTGGACGTCCTTGATCTCGGTGTCGAGGAGCGCCAATCCCAAGGTCGCCATCCAGTTTTCTCCCAGACGCCCCTCCGCTTCCACTTCAAGGCCCATCGATTCGGCGTCGCTGTTTACAATCGTTCCACCGATTCCGATCCAGTTGAAGGTCTGGAAATCTTTGTAGTCGTAATAGAAGGCGGAAAAGTTGAGTCGAGCCCGACCGTCCAGCAGCGTATTCTTGGCGCCCGCTTCGTATGCATAAAGCACTTCGTCGTCGTAGGGTATCTGGTCAAATGAAATACCGCCGGCATAAAAGCCGTTGTTGAAACCACCGGCCTTGGTACCCCGCGAGAAGGAACCATAAATCAGCGTGTCGTCTGACGGTCTCCAATCAACTTCGAGTTTCCCGGAGTAAAGCGTTTGGCCGTAATCATCTTCATAAGGTGTCGGCGTGTAGTCGGAAAAGCAGTTGCTCGGGATCGGGAAGGAATTGCACACCCTCAGCGATGCATTGTCATAGTCCAGGAAGTCCTTCTCATCGCGCGTCACGCGCAATCCACCGATAAGGGTAACGGTTTCGCTGATATCATGTTCCAGTTGCCCGAACGCTGAATAGGATGTCGTGTCGAGAACCCAGTTTGCCGCAAGGGAGATCGGAAAGAGATCTCCATTGTAGAGTTCGGTAACCGGGTCTACAGCGCCCGGTCCGCTGATGGGCACATTGAACGTCGCGGAAGGATTATTGGTTGCATCTGACACGAGATAGTAGACACCGGCCGTCCACCGTGTTGTCCCCTCGCCCTTTACCCAGCGCAGCTCCTGCGTGAAGGTATCGGTCTCATACGGGAATTCCGCGAAACAAATGCTGTTTGGACTTGCATCGCAATCTTCAAAGAGCTCACGCGAGTGATCTAGGTACCCGGTAACGGAAGTAAAGGTCACATCGTTGAAAGTCTTGTCGATTCGCAGCAAGAAGGTTGCGCTGTCCGATTCCATATGCTGCGGGTAGTTCGTGTCTGCAACCATGCTGGAAGCAGCCCGCCCGTTCTGGAACTCAGCCTGGTTGTAACCCGCGCCGTCAGTTCCGCCTGGGTCACGCACGAACAACCCACCGTTACTCAGATCCTTTACCGCGGGTTCTTGCTGGTAATACAGGTGTCTCGAGTCGAGTTCGCCGTATTCGGCCTTCAAAAGCACGGACCAACCCGAGTCGAGATCCCAGAGAATCTGGCCTCGCACAGCGTCCATTCCTGCTTCACCGGCCGGATCGAATGCTGGGTTGGCGTTTTCCAGGTAACCATCACTATGGTGAGAGAGCACCGACAGACGAGCAGACATATTTTCAGACAGCGGACCGCTCAGCGCACCTTCCAGCTTGAATTCCTCAAATCGACCCCCTGTCACCTCCAGAAATGCCTCGGGTTCAGCGGTCGGTTTTGCGGTAAGGAAATGAACCAGTCCACCCGTCGCATTTCGTCCGAACAGCGTTCCCTGTGGACCGCGCAGCACTTCCATGCGTTCGATATCGAACATGGAAAAGCCAACCGTCGGAACAGACACCAGGTAAAATTCATCCACGTACGTTGTCACCGGGGCTTCGTGTCCTTCACCAAAGTCGTTGAGCCCAACGCCGCGAACGACGACATTTGCTGTGGTTCCGGGCCCATAGGCGGAGTAGATGGCCACGTTTGGAATTTTGACGAGCGCGTCGATCGTGTTGGTCAGCCCCAGGTCGCGCATTGTTCCACCAGTCACAGCCGCAATGGAGATTCCCACATCCTGGAGACTTTGTTCTCTCTTTTGCGCAGTGACGATGACTTCTTCAAGGACCTGGCTTTCCTGGCTGTTTGCTGTTTCTGCAACGAAGCCAGACACCGCTATGATTAGCGCGACTGCTCCAAGGAGTGAGTTCGCTGTGTCTTGTGCCTTCATCGGTAACGCTCCTCCAGAGGGTTCTGGCGCTTATGTATCGGTGGGCCTGTTGTGCTCATTCGGCTCCTCGCAATAGGCTTGCTATTACTCGTCGCAGCGACATGCCAGTCACGAAAATCCGCATCGAATTAAGTGACCTATTTACGGGACACGACACTAGCCAAGTCAGTCTAACCTTGAGATTCGGCGCAGAAAAATCACTTATCGTGATAGAGGAATATTTCCCAGAACCACCCCCCTAAGGTGGCCTGACTTTCTCCGAATCCGAATGAACAGAAAATGTTCGATTAAGCAGGTTCGGGGCCTTGCCAGCACTGGTCGGACGGCTCAGAAACCGTAAACCCGGCGGGCACTGTCGCTCATGATGTTCCTCGCGGCCAACTCGCAGTCCTTAACGCTCCAGCCCATAATGCTGCTGATAGTCACCCAAAACACTAATTGGGCTGGCGTGCGGTTCCGTTGCAAGTGCTCTGCTAGGACGCCCTCTGAATAAACCCCACAACGATTTTCAAAGACTGCAGACCCACCGAGCCAGGTGGCTGACAAGAGCGACGCGCGCGAATCCCTTTCCCGCATCCTGCCTTACCTCGCCAGTTACACCGCCATCGTTACCGTCTTCAACTCGGTATGATGCCGGATTGCTTCTTCTCCCAGTTCGCGGCCGACTCCTGAACTCTTGACGCCTCCGAATGGAACGGCCAGGTCGAGCACATTGTGTGTGTTGACCCAGACCGTTCCCGCCTTCAGCCGGGGAATCAGTCGTTGCACCCGCGTCAGGTTCTGCGACCAGATGCTCGCACCCAGACCATACTTGGTAGCGTTGGCCTGCCGAACGACATCGTCCAGGTCATCGAATGGGGTAGCTACCAATACCGGTCCAAAAATTTCCTCCTGCACCACTCTCATATCGTGACGCACATTGGTGAGCACGGTCGGCTCGACGTATGCCCCGCTATCCGTCACGCCCTTGCCTCCCGTGAGCAATTCTGCGCCATCCGAAACGCCTGATTGCACGTATGCCAATACGCACTCCCGCTGCTTCATGGATACCAGCGGGCCCATTTCGGTCGCCGGGTCGAGCGCAGGACCCAGCCGGATCTTTTTCGCGAATTCGACGACGCCGGCCATGTGCTCATCGAAGATCTCCTTCTGAACGTAAATGCGCGAACCGGCACAGCAGTTCTGACCGTGATTGCCGAATATGGCCATCGCGGTGCCTGGAATGGCCACTTCCGGATCGGCGTCTGCGAACACGAGCATCGCGGATTTGCCGCCAAGCTCCAATGTGTAGCGTTTCAACGTCGCTGCGCACCTGGCTGCGATGATGTGACCCACTTCGGTAGAACCCGTAAAGGCGATCTTGTCCACGCCGGCATGTTCGACCAGGGCACCACCCGCGGACTCTCCATAGCCTGTAACGATATTGATGACACCGTCGGGTATGCCGGCTTCGGAAATCAGTTCGGCGAAGCGCAGCGCCGTCAAAGGCGTTTGCTCCGCGGGCTTCAAGACCATGGTGCAACCGGTCGCGAGCACGGGTGCGATTTTCCAGATCGCCTGCCCGAGCGGCACATTCCATGGTGTGATCGCACCCACCACGCCTACAGGTTCCCGAACCGTGTAGGAAAAGAAATCAACGCTGGGAACATATGGAACACTGGGTGAAAACGTATGTCCGTGGATCTTGGTGGCCCATCCAGCCATGTATCTCAGGTAATCGACCGAGAGATCGACATCGAAGGCCCGGGTATTGGGTACCGTGCGACCGCTGTTGAGACTCTCGATTTCCGCGAACTCCTCGGCGCTACCTTCCAGCAGGTCGGCGAGCCGCAGCATGAGCCGTTCTCGCTGCACCGGCTTCATCCGTTGCCACGGCCCCTCCTCCAGCGCCTTTCGCGCCGCCGTGACGGCAAGATCGACATCCTCCGGGCCCGCATCCGGCACCTTCCCGATGACTTCCCCGCTCGTTGGATCATGAACATCCAGTACCTTGCCAGAGAGGGCAACCGCTTCCGCTCCGCCGATTGCCATCAGGTGCTTCTGCGCCAGAAATTTCCGTGTTCTGCTCGAAAGCCGGCCGTGTTCGTTTTTCATTTCTGGCGCTGCCGTGATGCCCATGCTGGCTTCTCCTTTGGACCGGATTTACGTCGACCACCTATGTATACTGTATGTGTAATACGTAGTAAAGACGGGCGGGGATTCGGACAGCTCCCGTTCGTACGTAAACGGTTCGTGTCTATGTCGGCTCCAGCGGCCCATGATTCGCCCTCAGGGAGCGCCCGCCTGACACGCTTCCGCATTACGTCAGGCCATTAAGGCTGGTTGACAATCTCCGCGATAAAAAGCGGTTTTGAACCTGGAACTCGCAGACGCACCATGAAACTCACCAAGGTGGTACGAAGGGAACCCCTTCGACAACAGGTATTGGCCAGTCTCAAGGAAGCACTCTTCAATGGGAGATTGGCTCCTGGTCAACAGCTGACCGAAGAGGGTGTCGCCGAATTCCTGGACGTTTCGAGAACGCCCGCGCGCGAGGCCATTGCGATCCTGTTTCAGGAAGGAATACTCGAGCGCCGAAGCAAAGGCGGGTTCACCGTTACGATTCCGACCAAGGACAAGATCGAGCAGATCTTCCAGGTTCGGCATCTGCTCGAACCCTTTGCCGCCCGACTGGCGGCAAACCATGCCAGGCCCAAGGACATCAGGCGACTCAAGGAATTGATCTCCGCCCTTCGCGGCAATCTCGGCTCTCCAGACCCGGTCGATTACCTCGAACCGGATCGTGAGTTACGCCGGTCGATCTTTGCCCTTTCCCGGAATCAGCAGCTCGTCGACTGCATTGGGCGCTACGAGAACCATCTGAATCTCGTCGCTGCTCTCACCCTTCGGGACCCTGCGATCCGCCGTATCGGTCTGGAAGTCGATGCACCGATCGTCAAGGCCATCGCGGCTCATGACCCGGGCGCGGCAGAAGCTGCCGTACATCGGCAGCTGGAAGCGGGCAAGCAAGCCTTGATGGAGGTGCTGGACCAAGTGCTGCCTGGCAGCGCCTACGCTTGACCGGGCTGGCTGGCCCCACCTGGTGATTGGCTTGCTTTTTCTTGACAGCCGGGAAATAGCCTAATTATTCTGTATACACCATACGCTCGTTTACAGGTGGGCAAGGAGTTGAACTCATGAAGATGGCCGTAACGCGAATGATCCTGAAACTGACCTTGCTGTCGATTGCCATGGCGGGCACCGCTCCAGAACTATGGGCCCAGCAGATCGAGGAGGTTGTGGTCACCGCGCAAAAACGGGAACAGAGCATCCAGGAAATCGGCATCTCTGTCACGGCCTTTTCGGGAGAGCAGCTGAAAGACCTGGGAATCGTAAATTCCACCGATCTCGTAGCACAGACTCCCGGCCTCACGTATGTCACGCCGTTCGGTGATGGAAACAACGCCGCTTTTACGCTCCGGGGCGTGGGGTTGAACGACTTCTCTGAACACAACGAGTCACCGACGGCAGTCTATGTGGACCAGGTGTATCAGGCTTCGCTGGCGGGACTGAATTTTCAGATGTTCGATATCGAGCGTGTCGAAGTCCTGCGCGGACCCCAGGGCACGCTGTACGGACGCAATACCACCGGCGGCCTCGTGCACTTCATCACGCGCAAGCCCACAGAAGAGTTCAATGCTTACACCGACCTGACGATTGGCGAATATTCGGAAGTTCGCGTGGAGGGAGGCATCGGCGGCGCGCTCGGCAACGGCGTTTCCGGCCGCCTGTCCGCCGTCTATCACAATCACGACGGTTACCGTGACGCGCGCACCCCTGGCATAGACGATGCGAATTCGCGCGATGTTTTCTCCTTGCGCGGCCAGCTGCTCTTTCAGCCCAGCGACGACAGCAGCGTGCTCCTCAGCGCCCACTATTCGGACGCCAATCAAATTGCCGCGACATACGAGCACACATCCACGGCGTTCGCGAACGATGGGATAACGGAGATCTTCCTGCCAGCGAATGAGGTCAACCCGCTGTGTGAAGGTGTCGGTGGACTCACTGGGCCCGGACAGGATTGCTTTGGTTATCGCGATTCGAATGGTGACGTCTACGAAACGGATAACGACCGGGAACCGTTCCTCGACCTCCAGACATTGGGCGCATCCGCCACCATCGACTGGAATTGGCAGGATATCGCATTTACTTCGATCACCGCCTACGAAAAGGTCGAGAAGCTGTTTGGCGAAGATACCGACATGGGCCCCGTGCCTGCAATCGCCGTCACCAACCCCGTCGACAGCGACCAGTGGTCGCAGGAACTTCGCGCCGCCGGCAACGCCCAGAGGCTCAGCTGGACGACAGGCGTTTACTACTTCGATCGCACGATTGACACGGGATCGAGAACGGACGTCTCCGGAATTGATCTCGTTGACGATGAGACTGTGACGAGTTACGACACGAAATCATGGGCGCTCTTCGGTCAGCTGGAATACGATCTGACAGACGAATGGAGCGCGATCCTCGGCGCTCGGTACACCTCGGAAGAGCAAGACTTTCACATGGTCGCGCGCGATCTATTGGGCAACACGCCACTTTTCCTCGGGCTCAGCGATGTTCCGATTCCCGGGTTCACTGTTTTCGAATTCACACCTGAAACGGCAGGAAAGCTGACGGAAGCCAGCCTGGACGATTTCAACTTTCGTGCGGAACTGGACTGGCGGCCGACCGACACCGCTTTGGTGTACGGCTCGATCGCCCAGGGTACCAAGGCGCCTGGATTCAACTTCGCCATCGACGGCACCGGGATCCTGGGCAGCAGTCAGATCGAACAGATTCCGTTCGACGAGGAAGTACTGACATCGTACGAGCTGGGCCTGAAGTCCGAGATTTTCGGGGGCAAGGCAATATTCAATGGCGCGGTCTTCTACTACGAGTACGAGGACTTCCAGGCGTTCAGCTTCGACCAGCTGACTAATGTCGTGACGAACAAGGATGCCGAGGTGAAGGGTGTCGAAGCGGAACTGATCGCCCGGCCGATCGATGGCATGGACATCCGGCTGGGCGCCACCTGGCTGGATACCGAGGTGAAAGACATCGTCGCCGCGAGTTTCTTCACCGGAGAGGAGGTCGTCCGGGATCGGGAAATGGTCGCGGCTCCCGACATGGAGGTCACCGGCATGATTCGCTACAGCTGGAACGCCGGACCCGGTCGGATTGCGCTGCAATCAGACTTCCGCTTCGTGGGCGACCAGTTTTTCGACATTAACAACAACCCCATTACGGCCGAAGACAGCTACCTGGTTGCGAATGCCAGTGTTGGCTACGAGATGGCGGATGGCCGCTATTCGATTGTCGCGTGGGCGAAGAACTTCACCGACGAGGAGTACCGCACCTACGCCATACCGGTCACCAGCCTCGGATTCACACAGAACATGATTGGTCAGCCGCGCTGGTATGGCGTGACATTCCGGGCGAACTGGTAGTCAGCAGGAGCGCGCGATGCGCATCTGTTACCAGAGCTACGTCGACGAAGCGCACGGGGGGCCGTACTGGGACCATCTGCGGCACCACCTCGATGAGGTCAGCCAGCCGGACACCCAAATCGACATATGGGGCATAACGCCTCACGATTCCTATGCACACCCCTTGGTGGAACTACGCTGTGCCAGGGAAATGATCTGCAACGCCGTTCGCGCGGAAAGGGAGGGCTACGACGCCTTTGTCATAGGTCATTTCCAGGACTCGGGATTGTACGAGGCGCGCTCCGCGGTAGACATACCGGTGCTAGCACTGGGCGAAGCGACGATGCTGTATTGTTGCCAGCTCGCGCAGCGCAGCGTGATCGTCACCATCAACCCCCGCTTCATTCCGGGCTTCCACCTCCAGCTCAGCCGCTATGGGCTGCGCGAGCGGGTCGTAGACGTCGCCGCCATGCATTTCGAACCCGGCCAGATCCTGGGCGCCTTCGGCGACCCGGAAAGAACCGAAGCGGTATGCCGCCTGTTCGAGGAACAGGCTGAGCCCCTTGTCGAAGCCGGGGCGGAACTGCTGCTCCCGGGCGGCGGTATCCCGATGCTGCTTTTCTCAGGCAAGCACGGCTATCGCGTCGGTGGCGCACCCGTCGTCAATGGCATCGAAATCGTGGTGGGCATGGCCGAAATGGCAGCGAGATTGGCGCAGCGCAGCGGCCTTCGTACCAGCCGGCGTGGAACCTTCGTCAAAGCGCCAGAGGATATTGTCGAGGAATACCTCGCGCACCCGGCTCGTCGCGGATGAGCCGGGGCTGCTGATTCGACACGGACGGACCGCTCCTGTCTGCAGGCGTTCATGAAAACATCGAGGAAGACTTTATGACTCCCGTGCAGACTTCCGCAGCATCGGCACGACACCCGATCGACCGCGCGTCGGTGTATATCGCTGCGGGCCTTCTGTCGGGTATCGGCGTTCTGATTTCCAGCACGATGCCGATGGTGGTAGGCACCATGGCTGAAGCTTTCCGGTTCAGCGAGTCTCAGCTCGGCGACATCATGGCCGTCTTCAATCTCACGTACACTTTGATAGCCGTCGCTGCCCTTTTTTTCGTGCGGCGGATCAATTGGAAGCTCGCGGCTTTTCTGGGCTCAGGACTTTCCGTCGCAACATTGTTGGCCGTCACGCTGACGGGTCAGTATCGCTCCGTCATGATGCTGTTCGGCATCATGGGGATAGGAATTGGCGGTCTCTATGCCTTGGGCATGGCCGTCATGGGCGACAGTGGGAATCCGCACAGGGCCTTCGGCATCAAGCTCGGCCTGGAATCGATGCCTTCCATAATTCTGCTTTTCGCATTGCCCGTCCTGGTCATCCCGGAGTATGGTTTCAACGGAATGGCCTATGCGATGGCCGCGACCTGTTTTGTCATCGGCCTCCTAAGCGGCCTGCTTCCCTCGCGGGGCGTCAAGAACGACACTGCAGTCCTGCTCCCGCCAGCAGAAGCCGGTGGAATGGCTTCTGCCGGATCCACGGCATCTCCAGCGCCCCTTACCTTGTCGTTCTTGACACTGGCGGCCGGCATCATGTTCTTCAGCGGCATACTCGCAACGTGGGCTTTTCTCGAAATCATGGGAACCGACAAAGGCCTGCCGGCGGATGAAGTCGGCGTCGTCCTGGCACTGGGATTGATGTCTTCCGCCGTCGGCGCATTCGTCGCGGGGTGGTTGGGAAACAAAGCCGGGCGCAACCTGCCCTTGATCGCCATCGTGATCGTCAACGTCGCCAGCCTGATCATCATCTGGCTGTCGACATCCCTGGTGTCTTTCGCGGCAGGCACCATCCTGTTCACCTTCTGCGTCAATTACGGCCTTGCTTACTTTTTTGGACTGAGCGCCGAAGTCGACTTGAGCGGCCGCTTTGTGGTGCTTTGCGCGACGACCATATCCCTTGGTGGCGTCATTGGGCCGGCTTTGGGCGGGCGACTAATGGAAAGCCAGGGCTTTGAAACCGTCCTGGCTTGCTCTGCCGTTTTTTCCATTCTGTCTTTGGCGATTTACATGACGGTCGTTCGCTTGACTCGATGACCGAGTGACTTTTGAGCGAGAGAAACCCATGACCAGCTCTACGCGGATCGACTTCATCTATCTTTCGGAACCCGACATGGTCGAGGCAGGTGTCACGGACATGCCAGCCTGCGTAGACACCATGGAAGAAATGTTCAAACTGCTTTACGTCGGCGACTACCGGATGGCCGGGGAGAACAACAACTCCCACGGATCCTTGATCCTGTTTCCCGAAAATTCACCGCATCCAACCATGCCGAAGCCGACTCCTGACCGCAGGTTCATGGCGATGCCCGCCTATTTGGGCGGCAAGTTCGGCACCTCGGGCGTCAAATGGTATGGCTCCAACATAGCGAATCGGGAAAGGGGGCTTCCGCGCTCCATCCTGATGTTCATCCTGACGGATACGGAGACTGGCGCACCGCTTGCGCTGATGTCTGCCAACCTGCTGTCAGCCTATCGGACCGGCGCCATTCCGGGTGTCGGTGCGCGCCATCTGGCCCGTAAGGATTCTCGTGTTGCAGGTATTCTGGGCCCTGGCGTCATGGGGAGAACGACTCTTAGCGCTTTTATGGATGCTTGCCCTGAGATAGACACAGTCAAGGTCAAAGGACGCGGGAAAAAGAACATTGAGCTGTTTATCGCATGGGCCACAGAAACATTTCCACAACTCGCTAAGATCTATCCGGTCGAGACCGAGGAAGACGTTGTAAGCGGCTCTGATCTCGTGGCCTATTGCAGCTCCGGTGCAACGGGTGATCCATCGAAGTATCCCATCGTCAGACGTGAGTGGATCCGCCCGGGCACGTTCTTCGCGATGCCCGCACTTGGCAACTTTGACGACGGCGTTGCAGGCCCTGATGTCCGCAAAGTATTGGATAACACAGGCCTTTACGAGGCCTGGATGTCAGAGATTTCTCCACCGGCCCATAACGTAAACCCACTTGTAGGCTTGAAGTTCATGGACCTGGTCGAAGAGGGAAAGCTGAGCAAGGACGAACTTGAAGATCTCGGAAGAATTGTCGCGGGTGATGCACCCGGTCGGACGAATGATGAAGAGATCATCATGCTGTCGGTCGGCGGAATGCCCGTGGAAGACGTCGCATGGGCCACTGTGGTCTACCGCAATGCCATCGAGAAAGGCATTGGTGTTTCCCTCAACCTCTGGGACAAGCCAATGATGAGTTGAGGCCACGACAACTACCGCACCTCACTCGAAATGGAAATCAGGCATAGATAGAGTGGAAATTATGACAATGGTCACCAAAGTCAAAAGCGGCTCGAAGTTTGAAGACATTGCAAGTTATTCGCGCCTTGTCTGCGTCGGCAACCATATCTACATCTCCAACACGGCAGGACGTCATCCTGTGACCAAGGAAATGTCCGAAGACGTGACAGAACAAACGTTACAGGCGATTGCCAACATCGAAAGAGCCCTGCTCGCCGTAGGTTCGTGCCTGGCTGATATCGTTGCCATCCGGGTTTTTGTACCGAACCCCGCAGATGCCGACGCCGTAGGCGCAGTGCTCGGCGAAATATTTCGGGGCATCGACCCGGCATGCACGCTGACATGTTCTCCGCTCGCCTCCGACGCCTTTAAGATGGAATTGGATGCCACAGCGTATCGTGGTGCCTCGGAAAATCAGGCTGAGTACCTCGATCTTTCGAGCTGACTCAAGCGGCCACCTGGTATCGCGTAACACCCAGGTGATGTGAATCCAGGAAGCGAGCGGGTGACAAAGACTCTAGAACCTGTAGCCACACCGGATGATCTACCCGATTCCACTACGGTGGTGATTATCGGTGGTGGGATCATTGGGGTGTCGGCGGCATTGACTTTGGCGGAACGTAACATCCCCGTCGTGTTGCTGGAAAAGGGACATATGGCCGGCGAGCAGTCGTCCCGAAATTTGGGCTGGGTACGAAAGACCAATCGCCATGCAGCAGACGTTCCCCTGGCTTTAGCAGCAGATCGACTCTGGGCAGATATGTCAGAGCGAACCCAACAACTGGTTGGCTACAAGCAATGCGGCATCATGTTCTTGGCCCGATCGGAAGAGCAGATGGCGACGTACGAAGCCTGGACAGACTCGGTTAGATCTCTCTCATTGGGTTCGCAGCTTCTGAGTGCGAGTGAAATCGATGAGCTCGTACCCCATGGAAAGGGCCGATGGGTGGGCGGTATTTATACACGGTCCGATGGTCGTGCGGAGCCCTCGATAGCAGTCAGCGCGATGGCCAGGGCCGCCATTGCCAAAGGCGCCATTCTGGTTCAACACTGCGCGGCGCGGACGCTTTCAACCTCTGGCGGCAAAGTCAGCGCTGTTGTAACGGAAAAGGGCGAAATTCGTTGTGATCAAGTGCTGCTCGCCGGTGGCGCATGGTCGAGACGATTCCTGGGCAACCTGGGTATTTCTTTGCCAACGCTTCCTCTGGTCGCCTCTGCTCTGCGTACCAAGCCAATGGAGGGCCCAACGAATATTTCGGTTGGAGGCCCCGATTTTTCTTTCAGGAAGCATCAAGATGGCGGTTTTATCATCACTCAGCGCTCCGCAGTGAATGCGCCGCTTACCCTCGATCACTTGTTCATAGGTTGGCGTTATCTTGGCCAGCTTCGCGCTGGGGGCGGCTCCTTGAGAGTGTCGTTAGGGCGTGAATTTTTCGAAGATCTTGCGCTTGCACGCCGCTGGCGCCCAAACAGCCGCTCGCCGTTTGAAAAGGTCCGCACAATGGACCCTGGAGTCAACCCAGCCCTCAATCAGGAAGCGCTTACCAACCTCCGCAACGCCTGGCCGATTTTTGATAGGGCTAAGATAGAAGAAGCATGGGCGGGCGTAATTGACGTCACCCCGGACTCAACCCCTGTCATTGACCGGATCAAAACCCTCCGTGGCCTGACGGTTGCAACTGGATTCTCCGGTCATGGATTTGGTACCGGACCCGCAGCCGGGCATTTGGCAGCAGACCTTGTGTCCAATACCGATCCCATCGTCGACCCGACTACTTACCGATTCGATCGGCTATGAGTGGACTGGCCTCGATCAATCGGCTACCTCGATCCCTTCCCGGTTCAGCTGCTTCCCGATCATATGTCGTCAGCGGACGGTGCTCGCCGCACCCGACATCTGTAGGATAGACTGAGGCTGAAGAGATAGGATATGGGCGGCCTTTCATTTCAACGCGGTGTATTCGAGACGTTTCTCACAAGCCTCGACGAACACCCGAACAGGCCATTCCTGCGCTACGTCGAGGGAGAAACGTCCGAGGCTTCGTGGACGTATACGGACGTTGCTGCACAAGTCGCCGAACTGCAGAATCAATACAGCGGTGCTGCCTATCGGCCGGGCGACCGAGTAGCTGTGGCCGCACAACGCAGTATCGACATCTATTTTCATCTCTTGGCCCTCAACGGACTCGGGTTAAGTCTTGTGCCGGTGGACCTGAAGGCCAGTGATGCCGAAATCGCATACCTGCTGAACCACAGTGACAGCCGAATGGTTGTGTCGCAGCGGGATCAGGCGCAGCGCTTGCGTGCCGTGGCGGGTTCCACAGGCTGTCGCGTCGCGACTCCGGACGAGCTGTCGGAGTGCGCGACCGGACCGACGGAGATCGTCATGGGCGATGCCGGGCGCGAGGCAGCGCTACTTTATACCTCAGGCACAACCGGCAAACCGAAGGGCTGCATCCTGTCCAACGAATACTTTCTGGCGGTGGGGCGCTGGTACAACGAACTCGGCGGATACTGCAAACTCGAAAGCGGTGACTGGCTGCTAACGCCGTTGCCCCCAACGCATATGAACGCGCTCTGCGTCTCGTTCATGGCAATGATGATGAGCGGCGGCTGTGTCGTTCAGCTGGATCGCTTCCACCCGTCAACGTGGTGGCACACCGTGCGCACCGAGGAGGCGAACATCGTTCACTACCTTGGTGTCATGCCCGCCATTCTGCTGTCGCTGCCGGTCAGCGACAATGAATCTTTCGCCAGCCGGGTAAGGTTCGGCTTCGGTGCTGGCGTTGATCCGCGGCATCATGAACGGTTCGAACGGCGCTTCGGATTTCCACTGCTGGAAGCTTGGGCGATGACCGAAACGGGCGGTGGTGCCGCAGTCATTGCTAACAGGGAACCGCGCCACGTGGGACGACGCTGTTTTGGGCGACCACCGAGCGAGATTGAATATCGCCTCGTCAACGACGAGGATCATGACGTGAGCGACGGCGAGCCTGGCGAGTTGCTTGTGCGGAGAAGGGGCGATCAGCCCCGCCTGGGCTTTTTCTCGGGTTACCACAGAGACGAAGTTGCGACGGAGGAGGTCTGGCGGGGCGGATGGTTCCATACCGGCGACGTTGTTCGGGCCGGGACGGACGGCTCGCTTTATTTCGTTGACCGCCGCAAGAACGTCATCCGCCGGAGCGGTGAGAACATCTCAGCCGTTGAAGTCGAGATGACGCTGATGGAACATGACGACGTCACCAACTGCGCCGTCACTGCCGTGCCCGACGACTTACGCGGCGATGAGGTATTTGCACTGATCATGCCCAAGCCGGGAGTGCTTGCTAACGAGCAAACGGCGGAAGCCTTGTTCGAATACTGCATGGAACGATTGTCCTACTTCAAGGTACCGGCGTATATTGCCTGGGTCGAAGGCCTGCCGCTGACAGCCTCGCAGAAAGTGAGTCGCAAGGAGCTGAAGAACACTGCTCGCTGCCTTCTCGAGGATGCACGATGCTTCGATTATCGCGAACGCAAGAAACCGCGCGAGAGAAAGGCCGGATGACTGTGCACGGCCGGCGGCGGAGCTTTGACGGCATCGTCGTCGCTCAACCCTATACGGAACCGTACGTCCGGCGATCCGGGAAAGGCGCGGCGTGGTTTATCGGCAGAGCACTTGCCGGCGTGTTGCGCGACGGCAATCTCCCGAAAACCGCGGTGGACGGACTTGTCATTACCAGCATGTCGCTGGCGCCCGACAGCGCGCCCGGGCTCGTCGAGCATTTCGGCCTGTCGCTGCACTGGCTGGAATCTGTCGCCTTTGGCGGCGCGAGCGGCGTCATCGCATTGCAAAGGGCGGCCCGGGCGGTGCAGGCAGGCGACGCGGAGATCGTGGCGTGCATCGCCGGTGATACCGACTCGCGCGATTCCTTCGCCGCTCTCGTGAGCCACTTCAGCGCCTTCTCGATGGATGCTGCCTGGCCTTACGGGGCGGCGGGACCCAACGTGATCTTCGCGCTGATAACCAGAGCCTACATGGAACGCTACGGCGTCGATCGCCGGGCTTTCGGCAGCCTGTGTATCGAACAGCGGCAGAACGCCTGCGCGAACCCGCTGGCGCTGTTGCGCGATCCGTTAAGCATGGACGATTACCTCGCCGCACGGCCCATTGTGGAACCTCTGCATCTCTACGACTGCGTAATGCCTTGCGCCGGCGGAGAGGGCTTTCTCGTACTCTCCGAGCAGCGAGCTACAGAGCTCGGTCTACCCTATGTGCGGATTCGCAGCATCATGGAGAGGTACAACGCGTACCCGGAAGACGCGGTGCAATTGCGCGGCGGTTGGGCGCAGGTGCGAGACGAGCTGTACGCTCAGGCGGCCGCGGAACCGGACCAGATCGATTTCGTCCAGACATACGATGATTATCCAGTGATGTCGTTCATACAGCTCGAGGACCTGGGGTTCTGCGAAAAAGGTGGAGCGGCGGACTTCATCCGCAGCCGTTCCGGCGTCGTCGGGCGAGGCGGCCTGCCACACAATACCGGCGGCGGACAGTTGTCGACTGGTCAGGCCGGTTACGCGGGCGGCTATCTCGGCCTTGTCGAGGCCTTGCGTCAGCTCATCGGCCGCCCGACGGGCCGGCAGGTCGAGCACGCCTCGCTGGGCCTCGTCAGCGGCTTCGGCTTCGTGAATTTCGACCGCGGTATATGTAGCAGCGCCTGCATATTGGAGCGCGGAACGTGACGGCCCTGCCCCGCTTCGAGCAAACGCGGCTTGCAGACGAGCACGCGGGCGCGGTTACCGAGGGAAGGCTGACATTGCAGCAATGCCAGAACTGCAGTGCTGTTCAATACCCTTACCGAGAGCTGTGTGGCGACTGCCTCGCGGACGCTCTCCAGTGGAAGGTCGTTGACGGTTGCGGCACGCTCACTGCCGCAGTTCGCATTTATGCAAGCATGCACACTTTTTTTCGCGATAATGCGCCATGGTGCATCTGCTCCGTGACACTGGATGTGGGACCGCGCGTCATCGCCCATGCCAAGGATGGGGAGGTCGCCTCTGGCAGCCGCGTTATAGTGGTCGATGAGCGCATCAGCCCGTCACACAGCGTACTCGTCGCCAGGCGAAAGACGGGTTAATCTGGCACGCCAGCAAAGCACCCCGCTAGCACGCTACAAACGTTGGATGAAAAAGACTTCATTCGGACTGTCGAAACCATGCCGGAAAATTGCCGGAATCAGTCCGGCATGGTTGTGCCTTGTTGTGACGATTTGTCCACGGACGTCTCCAGTTTCTCTAAGAATATCGGTAAGTTAAAACGCCCGAATGCCTTCGGGAGGCAGGGGCCGGAGGTTCAAATCCTCTCACCCCGACCAGGTTTCCCATGCATTTTCAATGCATTAGTCATTCGTAGGTAGAGCACTGCTCATCGAGGACAGTGCTCTTAACGATCTGAATTCGAAACTCGTTTGCAGCCCGAACAGCCGGTACGCCCCCACCGTGCGTCACATCGTGTCCACAGCCGATACTTCCGTGTTTCCTCGCGCACGCGCCATTCCAGACGAACCGGATTGGTGCTTGATGTCGGCTCACTGATGCAAGCATAGCCTAGGGTCTGAAACCCCCTCAGCATTCGACGAAGGTCATCTAACGAGAGCACCGGACAGGCCTCGGGACCCGCTAGCGATCGTCCTGAATAAAGCAGGTTAAGCGGGGCTCCCAGATGGTCAACCACCAGCGCACCTCCCGTATCGGGTGATCCATCGATCAACTTCGCGGATTGCTCGTGACTCTGACACCGCCTGTGCGCCACGCAACACGCTTTCCGGGACCCATTCCGGAAACGGTACATCCTTGCGCTGATGTCGACCAGATGGGGTATGTACCTCCACAATCTGGTCCAAGGCTTTCGGAGGAAACCGGTGAGAAGTCCGAACGAAGTGCGGCCATAGGCGTCGGTGAATGTACGTTATTCGGCCTCCGGCCAGGCCACAGACGAGCACTGCTCTCGACGCTCTGAGCATTTGGGCGACTTTGAAGATCTCAGACCCCTTCGCATGCGACCACCAGCTTCCTGCGATCGGACCTCCAGCAATATGCTCGGCAAGCGAGGAATCTTCGCCCCGCGCTGACTCGAGAACCACTCCCCGGCGCCGAACGAAGCGAATGGCCTGATCGCGCGTCACTCGTTCGCCGTGCCGGCTGACGACCAAGCTAAGCGGCAAAGCCCAGCTGGCGTGGCTTTTGCGTAAGCTCGAGCGGACGTCGTCGAGGCCTCCGGCCGCCTCGAACAGCCCCTTGGTGCAGGCCGCCGTGGCCCGCCAGCTGGCTGTCGCGGTTCGTAGTGACCAACATCAGTCGGGTGCCGAAGTCGGTGTACGAGAGAATCTACTGTCAGCGGGCCGTCATCGAACTGCGCATCAAGGAACTGCATTACGGCCTGCAAATATGCCCGGTTGACTGACATCGCAACAATATCCTGTACTGTAACGATCGTAATGAGCCAGCGTATGAGGATATCGACGACCGGTGCAGCTCTCCACTACATCATGCCAGCATAGCCGTGGCCAACTCCGTTCAAGGCATAACTCGTCACGAACGGAACAACAAAGGCTCCGAGCAAAATCAGCGTCAAAGCAAAGTCGTCGTTCGGCTCAACTATCGCATGCCCCGCTTTCCGAATTATCTCCCAGTCCGCCTTGGTAAAAAGCACGATCTCAGCCGCTTCGCTTGCGTTACGTTTGTTGACATGCTCACGCAGAAGACGGAGTGCCAGCTCGTTGCCGCTTCCTTTTCCAATAAATCCTGCTATCCATGACAACGATAATAGCAACAAGAAAGTCCCACCGAAACGGGCCACTATGTGCAAAGCATCAATGCCAAGTGATTCATAGGGAAAAATCCGATCCGATGACGAGACGGCGTAGATCAATATTACGATCGCGAATGACAAAATTGCTGCAGCATACCAGCGATATCTATAGGCCGTCAGACAGGAATCGCAAAGGAACACATGCAGTTCACTGTCGAATCGATAAATACGGTCTACATATCTTACTGTATACATGCCAGTATCAACGACCCGCGGCCTTTCCTCAACAGCTTCCGCCCACACCATTTTGATGGCTTCACCCGCGCGTACTGACCGACATTTTTGGCATTCCTGGCTCTTCATGACCCACTCGGAATTCGATTCCCACAACAACTATTGGCAGGCCGGTGAGCTAATGTCAAATCTCGTGTACAGCATTCATGATTCAGGCGGCCTTCCTGCTGTTCGGTCTCTCATAAATACCATCGATAAACTTTAGACCTTGGATTGACTCCCGTCGGCGACTTGCTGGTATAGCGCACGTCCCATCGACGATCGTGCCGGCCAAGCGCGGCAAGAGAGTGTGCGCGGAAAATACAGCCCTCCGATTCAGGGCCAGCGGCAAGACCGGCCAGTCGCTGATGTCGAAGAGGAAGGCCTGGTGACCGAAGAGGGCATCGTCTGGCTATCCAGCTATCCTTACGACGATGTCTTGCTCGTCCCTCATTCCTGACGAGATGGCTCTGCGTAACTTGATCAAGACGCGCTACGGCAAGCGCTGAATGATTCTGATCGTGTCATTCCGATCCAGATCTCCTTCCTCGTTCTCCGGCAGCGGCCAAGCTTTTGCGAACCGGATCGTGACAAAGCCGTTCGGATGCAGCATTGCGCCTGTACCCGAGAACCCTGCCATCGTCGGAATATGACTCTTCACGCCTTCCGTGGTCTCGTATGGTGTGTAGTGGAAGCCCATCTTGTAGACTTCGCGGCCCGCCATATCGTCCTCGTCAGCCGCCCCCGAGAAAGCCGCGAGAAAGGAATGGTCATAGGCCTTGATCAGTCCTCCGAGCGGCGTGAAAATCCCGGCCGTGACTTCACGGTTCAGGATCTGCGCGTCGCGGAAGCGACCATGGTTTTGATACAGGATGGCGATCTTTGCGATATCGCCCACCGTCGGGTAGTAGCCGGCATGAAACCACGGTAGTCCTTCCCTGCCATCCGGCTCGATCGTTTTGACAATCGGCGCGTGGTAGATTCCTATCGGACGGAACACCTCTGTTTCGAGCATGTCCCAGATAGTAGCCTCGGTGCCTCGCACGCTCTTCAGGAAACCGTCCAGGGCCATGCCCAGCAAATGATAATCCCGGTCGCGATAGCGATGCACGACGCCGGGACCCCAGGGATAGGGGCCGGTGTCGCGCGTAATGTATTCCACCTTCTCGGCAGCCGATTCGGCGGCGTTGTACCAGTCGTCGTAGGTTTCGTCGACGTATCCGCTACCGCCGTCATTCGGCACGGTGACGAGTGTGCCGGCACCGCCCATGCCCGTCGCCATGTTGGCCGCGTCGATGAATCGCACGTCATCGTAGCCGACGTCCAATCCGTCGACGTAATCGCCCACCTTCAGATTCAGTACGTAGGGCCCGTAGACCTGAGCTAAACGCCCCAGTGTCAGCGGAACGGTGATCGATTTGGTCATCGAACGTACGCCGAAGCGCATGTCCTCCGGATAGGGATAGGGACCGTAGGGCGTCTCCGATGGCTGGTAATACACGACTCGGTCCCTAACCGCGGCATGCATGACGACCCATTCATCCTTCAGCGGTCCGCCGAAGCCATCCAGCGCGCCAGGCGGATACTGTTTCTCCAGCTCGGACCAAGGCCGTGTTTCGTTGCGAGCCGCGAGTTCATTCTTCGCACCCGCCCGTTTCATTGCGAGGGCGTCCGGATCGTCAATGGCGTCGGATGCCATTTCGATCCGGCCCCAGGCAATGAAATGCTCAGGCGTATTCCATGGTGTCGACTGCTGGACGAACTGCACCCGAAGATCGGTAACCTCGTCGTCGCCTCTGTAGAGGAAAGTCGCAAGCCCCTGGTGGGCGACGTTCTCGAAGCTGTGAACCAGCATCAGGGGCAACGCCGCCCGCGACCATCCATTGTCGGCCGGTTCTTTCCACACCCGTCCGTACTGAGGTATGACGTGCCAGTAGCTCTTCCGTCCGCCACGAGGGGCCGTTTCGGCAACCATGGTGCCGACTTGCGTCGATCCCAGCCGACCGTTGTCGTCGAAACTGAACAGCTCGAGCGTCACGCCCGGAAACAGACGCTTGTCCGATCCGCCACGGCAGGAGCCGCCGAGTTCGACCGGCCGACTGTCACAAACGGGTTGCGAAAGCTGACGCGACAATCGCATTTCGGTTTGACGGAGATCGACGGTGACATGCAGGGACTCGGCTCGTCCCGCGTCAGCGGCAGGGACGAACGCCGCGTTGTTCACAGGGCTGGACGGTGTCCCTTCTGCCCTCATCATCTCAGCCGGCAGATGCTCAGCCGCGGGTCCCGCGGCGGCGAGTTCGGTGCCTAGCAGCATCGTCGCGAGTACCACCAGATGGGGTACCACGCGCATACGACAGGAATCATGATTCAGCATCGTCACAGTCGCGTCACCCATGAGGAACGAAAACCCGCTTCGGTTGGCCAAGAAACGGCTCGAAGTCCCGCCGTTGTCCGATCGCCGAGTGTTCAATCGGTTGCCGGACCAGCTCTGTGCTGGGACCGCTCCCGTTGCAATAAGAAGCTGGAATGCTCGACCGATCCCGATGCGCCCGTTCATTGCCATGGTCCTTAAGCAGTTGAGGCATCATCAATGACTGATAGCCGGGATGCTTCCGGCCGAATTTTTTTGCGCAGCTTCTCAATAATTCCAATAGTTTATATGAGCATTCTAATCACTGATCGGCGTACCGCGGAGGCTGAGCTGCTAACCAACTGATGCCGCAGGTTCTCGCAGTGGCAAATTTCACTACGATCAAGAGCCGATGCCCGGTATCATGATGTCACTCGATAACCTATTAAATTGATGAGCGAGGCGCAACCTGACTGTCGTGGCTGACATGCGCACTTCGCCGTATGGGCGGTCGTATTTGCTGTGTTCTCATGGGGTCCTGCGCCACTGCTCGCCATACATCTTGTACCACCCGAAAGGCCGGCTGTGATCATCCTGAAAGATTCTGCCGCACTTCGTCGCGCGCTTTACATGTTCGGTCTGATATTTGCCGGCGAAGCGATTTTCACGCTTCCCTTCCACCTGGCGCGTTTCTTTCGGCCGACCGTGCTGGAGGTCTTTTCACTGTCTGCCACCGAGCTCGGCGCTGCCCAAGGCATATACGGCATCTGCGCGATGTTATCCTATTTCCCGGGTGGTCCGCTCGCTGACCGCTTTCCGGCTCGAAAGTTACTGGCCGCTTCGCTGTGGATGACCGCAGCCGGGGGTCTGTACCTCGCGACATTTCCTGACTACGCAGGCGCCATGTTCATCTGGGGATTCTTCGGCATCTCGACGATCCTCCTGTTCTGGGCAGCGATGATTCGCGCGACCCGCGAGTGGGGCCGGCACGATGAACAGGGTCGTGCGTATGGGTTGCTCGACAGCGGGCGCGGTCTCCTCGCTGCGGCGCTGGCGTCGATCGGCGTCCTGTTGTTCGGCTTCGCGTTTCCGGAAGGCTATGGCGCCGCAACCTTTGAGCAAAAAGAGGCGACTCTCAGGTTGATTATCTATGGCTACACCGGTGTCACGGCCGCCGCAGGTGTTCTCGTCTGGTTCGTCATCAGCGACGGGCAACGTGGAGAAGAAGAAAAGGTCGACGACTGGGAACCAGGCGCCGAGAGCGTCTGGACCGATATTGGCCGTGTCTTTCGGTTGCCGGCCGTATGGTTGCAGGCGGTGATCGTCGTCTGCGCCTACGTTGGCTACAAGGGATTCGACAACTATTCCCTGTTCGCCGTGCAGGCCTACGATCTCGATGAAGTCGAGGCGGCGCGCATCGTGGCCATCAGCGCCTGGATGCGCCCCGTGGCCGCGCTCGGCTGCGGAATGCTCGGCGATCGTTTCCATGCCTCGCGAACGATCATCGTGCTTTTTGCTCTGTTGCTCCTTTCCGATCTCTTCTTTGCGCTGACGACGCCTATACCGGGAGCGGCCTGGATCATGCTCGGCAACACCCTGCTGACTTGCATTGCGATTTTCGGATTTCGCGGCCTGTACTTCGCTCTCTTCGAGGAAGCCAGTGTGCCACCGGCAGTCACCGGTACGGCTGTCGGCTTTGTGTCGGTCGTCGGCTACACGCCAGACATTTTCGTCACCTTTGTCGCCGGGCTGCTAATCGATGCCTCGCCGGGTCTCGCGGGGCACCAGCATTTCTTCCTGTTTCTATCAGCGTTCGCGCTGCTCGGTCTCATCGCGGCATTCGTGCTGAGTCGTCATGTGCAACCAAGCGGCGAGCCCCTGTCGGTTTCTATGGCAAGCGGCCGATAGCGCAGCGGCGACTCATCGAGTGCTGGCCGGCCAGCTTGTGTGTGGCGTGAAAAGTCAGCGCGGGAATCCCGCGTTGCGATGCAGGAGATGAATGCCGCTCTTCCCGGGATCGCCGCGGCGCCTGGCGGCCGTCGGTACCCGCCGGCACCGACCTCGCCCAGAATCCCGACCATCTGGTCCTCTGTGAACAGGCTCAGGCTCATGACTTCGCCCCCCCTCAGGGAGCCCTCCTCGCGAGTTTCAGCCGGTCCGAGCCTCACCGGACACCCCGCCTGCCCGAGCATTCATGTTCCATATGGTGGGCACGGGTGCATTCTTGACGCTGGCCTTAAACCGCCTCGCGGATTCGGTCCGGCACCATGGCAAAAAGGCCGCGTGATAATTACACTACTCGCTGATTCCGGGGGGAGGCGTTTGCCTCGTATCGGCGATCCCGTCCCGGGCGACTACGATATTTCTGGTACTGCCCTTGCCACAGTCTGTCCTTGCCCCGGCCCCAAGCTCGCTTGCGACACCCCAGGCAATGGACGTCCTGATTGGCGAAGGAGAGAAAATTGCGGCACGATTCGGGATCGGCGTTTACCGGGAGACCCACCTGCTCGTCATCGAGGTTTCCCCGCCGACGTGGCTGAGCGCAAGCATGCCTTGTTGCCATACCAGCGACCGATGCTCGACGAATATTAAGAGTTGCTGCCCACAATGGCGCTGACGCATTACAATGGTGCTTCACACTATATCGTTGATCAGACGATTACAGGTAACAGCCGAAATTGATGCGCCGTTGCGTCGCCATGGCTTGGCGCTGGACCCCGTCTTTTCTCTGCTGGCGGACGATTATTTCGCAACTTCCCACTCCTGATGGGGGACGAATCGCCGTTCCTGCCCTTTCAACTCCTCAAGCCATCTGTCAGAATTCTGCAACATGAATTTGCCCACACAAATTCCGCTGAAGGTCCGAATATTCACGGCTGAGCGTACATTGGCATTAGTTCGAGAGGTTCTCTGATTATGGGGCTTCCCAATCATACAAAGTACCTGGTTATCGGGGCCGGTGTGCACGGGCTTAGCACAGCGTATCACCTCGCCAGGCAGCTAAAGGAACGCCAGCTAGGAGATGGTACGGAGATTCTCGTCGTCGACAAAAAGCGTATCGGCGCAGGAGCATCCGGCATTGCTTGCGGAGTGGTAAGAAATAACTATTTTCAACCGGCAATGCGCAAGCTCATGGCGCATAGCGTCGGAGTCTGGGAAAGAGACGCCGAGGCATTCACTTATCATTCCGTTGGCTACCTGCAGATCAGCCCCGAGTCAATGCATGAGGATGTCGCCAGTATCGCCGCTCAGCAACGGGAAATCGGGTATGAGTCTGTTTTCATCGAAGGCGAAAAAGAGTCGATGAAATACATGCGCGACATTTTCGATGACTGGCAGGCAAGGAACATAACATCCGTGTTGCATGAAAAGCGCGGCGGTTATGCCAATAATATCAAGAGCATGCAGGGATTGGCGAATAAGGCGCGCAATGAAGGCGTAAACATCGAAACAGGCGTTAAAGTTACCGGCTTTAGATCTGCAGATGGCAGTAAGGCCATTAAGGCGGTGGAAACCGATCAGGGTCTCATTGAGTGCGATTATGTCATTGTCGGTGCAGGGCCCTGGATCAAGACGATATGGGATATGCTGGAGCTGCCCAAGAAGATTGAGGTCAAGGATCTGCAGGGCAAGATCCATAGAGATGTCCCCATGTGGGTCTTCTGGTCACTGCAGGAAGGCACGCTGGGCGTGGATCCTGAACTACAAAGAACTAATGATGGGAAACTGCCTCCCGTTGTGCATGTCGATACGGACGCACCATTGTATTCCATCAAGGATGGATCTCTTGTCACCGACAAAATGTGGGGTATCTATTATAAGCCGGATCCCTATTTCGGCGGTGTCCAGGGTGGTGCTGCTCCGTACCAAGTCAAGACCGATCCGGATGAAGTACGTATTGATCCTTATGGGCAGGAATCGCCGGATTTTATTGTAGGTGAAGATTTCGCAAATATGTGGTGTTCGGCGCTGGCACATTGTCAGAAGCGGTTTGAGGATAAGTTGCCGTTATACAAGAAAGAGCCATCAGGTGGCATCGGAGCGTTCTCGCCGGACAATTTTCCATTGTTCGATGTGTTTCGTGAAAACTGCTACGTCGTAGCCGATTCCAATCATGGCTACAAAATGATTGGCGTTGGTGAGCTTGTGGCCCGGGAAGTATTGGGTGGGACCAGTGAATTACTCGAGCCGTTTCGCTTCTCGCGTTTCAAGGAAGGGAGACTGCACCCCACGTCTCACAGTCCCTTCCCATGGAGCTAGGCTCACCAAGGTTCGCTTAAAGGGCGAATAGATCCAGTTGGTTTGGCAGTATGTCGTTTGCAGGGCTGTATTTCATGTTGCAAAAGTCCTAGTTTGAAGGCATTTTGTCGAAGAAAGGTGACAGAACAATCAAGCAGCGAGTCCAGTCCAGGATCTGGCGGCATCCGACTGTTGCGTGATTTGGACGGCACGAGCCCGTGAAAATATGAATCGAAAGTCAGCACCGAAACCATCAAGTCTTGGGGA
The DNA here is from genome assembly GCA_040902105.1 of Woeseia sp. Lineage (GTDB taxonomy): Bacteria > Pseudomonadota > Gammaproteobacteria > Steroidobacterales > Woeseiaceae > IDS-8. The sequence goes on along the minus strand of JBBDXW010000048.1, from coordinate 64,847 downwards.
AGAATAGACATGACTGATTGTGAGAGCTTCGTTAATGCGCCTGGTCGCGATAAGAAAGTCCAGGAAGTTCGCAAGAAAATAGATGCGCTGGGCGTCACCTATATCTATTTTCAATTTGTATCCGTAACCGGACGCATTATGGGCAAAGGCGCTCCAGCGGATCACTGGGAGCGTTTTGCCGAAAAGGGTTTTCAGCTTGTTTATGGCTCGACTGCCAATCTATTCATAAGCAGACATGGCAAATATCTCGGCTACGGCCCCGAGGCCTGGGAACTGGTTGGTATTCCGGAGCCTGAAACCTTTGTTCAGCTTCCCTGGGATAAGCGTGTGGCACGTGTTTTCTGCACATTGTTCCGAGGTCGCGAGCATGCGGATAATGCGGGCGCTTTTCTTGAGTCAGACTGCCGCGGCAATCTGCGACGCATTCATCAGGAATTTCAAGATAAGCATAGCTTGCAACTACGTGCAGGTACCGAGCCTGAGATGATGTGGCTGAAGCGAGGTGAAGATGGCAAGCCTGACGGTGGTTACAGCAAGCCGTTCTGCTATCACATCGATCAGTTCGAATCGCTGCGCCCGGTTTATATGCAGGTTATAGAATACTCCCGGCAGATGGGATTGGACATTATCCAAGGTGACCATGAAGATGCGCCGGGGCAACTGGAACTGAATTTCCAATTCGATGACGTGATGCGAAACGCCGATCGGCTAACGACCTATCGCCAGATCTGCGCCCAGGTAGCACGAGAACACAATCTCATTGCCTGTTTCATGTCAAAGCCATTCATGGGCGTTTCTGCTTCCGCATGCCACACTAATATTTCCCTTTGGCGCGGTGGCAAGACCGAGGTGAATCAGCTGGGCAATACTGATTTTCCTGGGATGGAGGAGGTATTCACCTACGCTTTAGAGGGTGACAATACCTTTATGCCGGAAGGAGATAATCCGCGTGAGCCGGGGAAAATCGGCAAATACGCTCTAGGTGGTATTCTGAAGCATTTGCGCGGCCTCACCATTCTGGGTTGTTCGACCGTTAATTCCTACCGCCGTCTACTTGATACAGGTTACTGGGCGCCGGTATACGCCAACTGGGGATATCAAAACCGCACCGCAGGTGTGCGCAATTCAGCGCCGGGACGCTTTGAATATAAGACAGTGGATTCTTCCCACAATCCTTATCTGCTCGGTGCAGGTCTTCTGAAAACGATGAGCGAAGGCATCGATGATAAGGCAGATCCGGGAGAGCCCGAGCAGCGTAATATTTATGATGTAATGGATGAGGTTAAGGAAAAATACTTCAAGATCCCGATTTCACTTGGAGAAGCGCTGGATGCTTTGGAGCAAGACAAGACCGTAAGATCGGCGCTACCGGGCGAACTATACAAGGTTCTTAATGACTATAAGCGTGACGAATGGGAGACCTTTCTGGCAACAGTGACGGAGTGGGATCTGAAGAAATACATGGATTGCTTGCCGTAAAACCGAAGGAATTAATACATGTGTGGAATAGCAGGCCTTATTCATAAAGACAAAAGTGCTGGTATTGGCAAGGAAATGACTTCAATGCTGCAGGCATTGAAGCATAGAGGACCAGACTCGACCGGCTACGCGCTTTATGGAAAGGCAAATCCAATGGAATACATCATACGCCTGAAGGTGGCCGAAGGTGCGGATGTTGAGTCGACGCATAGCAAAAAGGGTGCATGGGGTATTCATGACCTGATTGTACAGCGCAAGGAAAACGTTGAAAAACGCATAAAGGAACTGGGCGGTAAAATAGCGGATGTCGATCAGCCTAAAGAATATGCCTTTAGGTATACTATTGAATATGATGGTGATCCTAGGAAGCTCGCCGACTATGTCGAAGATCTGGAGGGGGTGGAAATCCTCTCCATGGGACATTCCCTTGAATTAGTCAAGGATCTCGGTGATGCCAAGACCGTCAGTGAAGGATACCACCTGGGCAACTTCCAGGGCACGCACGCGATGGGCCATACCCGTATGGCCACGGAATCTGATGTTGACATTCGTTCGGCCCATCCTTACTGGGCATATCCGTACAGTGATATATCCGTAGTTCACAATGGACAGTTGACCAATTACTGGACCAAGCGCCGCGCCCTGGAGCGTAAAGGACATCGCTTTGCTTCCAATTGCGACTCCGAGCTGATAGCCGTCTACGTTGCTGACAAACTGGACCAGGGAAAATCACTGGAAGAAGCCATGCAGGATTCCGTAAAAGATCTGGATGGTGTTTTTACATATCTAGTGGCAACCGGCAATTCCCTGGGTATGGCGAAGGACACCATGGCTGCAAAGCCCATGGTCCTTTACGAGAGTGATGACTTCATTGTCATGGCATCTGAAGAAGTGGCCATTAGAAGTATCTTTCCCCATGAGATTGATACCTATGACCCTTATGAAGGAGCGGTGAAAGTATGGCACAGCTAAAAGCCAGAGATTCCCATGAAATGGGCATACATGACGAGCAGCTTGCGGGACGTACGCAGCAGATATTCTTCAAGCCGTCCGCCGAGGAGAATCTTACCTATCCAGGCGCATTTGACGTGGATTTCGCCAAGGAAACAGAGTTTGACGCTGCCAGCATGAGCACCAAGGAAATTAACCTCAAGATCCGTGAGCTCATGCAGCAGGGGTATGGCAGCATAGCGGTCAGAAATCCGGGAGCTAAACATTCTCTGGGCGTCTGTATCCTTAACCGATTGAACCTTACGTTCGATGGCAGCCTTGGTTATTTCGGCTGCGGACTGAACGATGGGCCCAACGTGCGCATCAACGGTCGTGTTGGCTGGTCGTGTGCCGAGAACATGATGGCCGGTACCGTTGTCGTAGAGAAGACTGCCGGTTCTACTTTTGGCGCGGCTCTACGGGGCGGTGATCTGGTATGCAAGGGTGACGTCGGTTCGCGTACCGGGATCGATATGAAGGGCGGCACCATCATCGTCGGTGGTCGGACCGGCATGAATTCGGGCTTTATGATGCAGCGCGGCAGGATGGTCATTCTCGGCGATGCGGGTCCCAATCTCGGTGATTCAATGTATGACGGCACCATATATATAGCCGGCAAGTATGAAAGCCTGGGTGTTGACGCGGTTGAAAGCGAGATGACCGATATCGATATCCAGTGGCTTACGAAAAAGCTTTCAATATACGGACTGAAAGTACCCAATGGTGTGGAAAATCTGCGCAAGATTTCTTCAGGCAAGAAACTCTGGAATTACGACAATCTTGAGCCGGCTGAAAAGAAACTGGTGCTTTGACCGGCTTTGATACTGTATGCGTTGCGCAGACGGGTCCTGACGAGAGGTTTGAATGGAATGTCACAGCGAAAGCCAGCAGCAGAACGAACACCTGAAGTAATGCCGAAAACCACGCCCAAGCGCAATGTTCATGTTCTCGGCTCCAGTTTCATCTTCCAACCGCGTGTTATCGATGATATTCACGTTAAGGCGGAACTCGGTCGTTATCGGATGCGCGGTTTCTCCCTGTTCAAAAAGATACCGCACTTTGATGATCTGACATTTTTGCCCGGTACTTTGACGCGCTTTGTAATCGAGGGTTACAGGGAAAAATGTGTGACAAAGACGATTCTCGGCCCCCGTGCCAAACGTCCGATGGAACTGGATATACCCGTTTACATCACCGGCATGAGCTTCGGTGCTCTGAGCTATGAAGCGAAATGCGCTCTTGCTCGCGGGGCTACGATGGCCGGTACGGCTACCTGTTCCGGTGAGGGCGGCATGATACCGGACGAACGCCGTTATTCCGAGAAGTGGTTTTATCAACTGATCCAGTCACGATACGGCTTTAATCCGCACCATGCGCGCCTGGCCGACGCGATCGAGTTCTTCATCGGTCAGGGCTGCAAGGTCGGTATGGGTGGCCATCTCATGGGACAGAAGGTTACGGACCAGGTTGCTGAAATGCGGTCGCTGCCAGCCGGCATCGATCAGCGTTCGCCGGCTCGTCATCCCGACTGGCTCGGTCCGGACGACCTTGCACTAAAAGTTCAGGAAGTTCGCGAAGCTACCAATTGGGAGATCCCGATCCAGCTGAAACTTGGTGCGGCCCGTGTTTACGATGACGTCCGTATGGCGGCCAAGTGTGACCCTGACTGCATTTACATCGACGGGATGGAAGGTGGGACTGGCGCCGGTCCGCACCTCGCTACCGAAGATACCGGTGTGCCTGGCATTGCCGCTATACGTCAGGCTAGGAAGGCGCTTGATGACGTAGATAAATCTGGGGAGATCTCCCTGATTTATGCTGGTGGCATCCGTAACGGCGCTGATCTGGCCAAGGCGCTTGCCCTGGGTGCCGATGCAGTGGCCATTGGTCATGCGGCACTCATCGCTCTGAACTGTAACAAGGATATTCCGGAAGCTGATTATCCGAAGGAAATCGGAGTTGAGGCAGGCTATTGTTACCACTGCCATAGCGGTCGCTGCCCAGTCGGCGTTACCACCCAGGATCCGCAGTTGCGCAAGCGCCTGAATCCCGATGAGGCTGCCGAGCGCGTATACAATTTCCTGCATACGCTTGCCATTGAGTGTCAGCTGTTTGCCCGGGCCTGTGGAAAAACCAACGTACATTCACTCGAACCGGAAGATCTGGCAGCGTTGACGATGGAGGCGTCTGCCATGGCACAGGTGCCGCTGGCGGGATCACAGCATACGGTCGGTCGTCCCGATATGACCCGCTATTGATCAATACCTGCCTATTAATAAAGAGATCGCCATGAGTAAAGAAAAGGACATTGACTACTACGTCAAGAGCACAGGTGTCGATACAGAACGTGAAAAGCTGATCGGGCAGCATATTGGCTATCGATATGACGTGAACCTCGTCCCGGATATGAGCCGCGTCACCCCGTTTCTCGAGAAGTACATGGAGATAATGGGCTGGCAGGATTTGAACTGGCTGGAGGACGTTCACATGGGTTATGAGGAAAGCAAGCCCGCGGTTTTCGACCGCAATATCAATGGCTGGGTGCAGGTGCCCGGCGATATGAAATTACCAGACAATCAGCAGGATCGAGATATGATAGCCCGGGAACTGCTGGTCAAGTTCCAGATGTCGCCGGATCATCCGCTGGTGGATCTGAAAAAGGCCTATGCAAAGTTTTGAGTAATATCACATGATGCGGGCGACCGAGGACAGCAAATCGAACGTAGTTGACGATAGTCGCCAGAACGTCGTGCGCCATCAGACGGCCGCATTGGCTTTACGTGCGCATTTTCTGAGATGGCAATGCAGAGCCAGGCAGAATGCCGTGCGCAGGAATGCCGGCAAGCCTTCGGAATCCATGTGTCCGAGCATCGTTGTTGACGAGAGGTCTTTGGTTCAGATTATCCTTCTCATCAATAAGCACGAACACTGTTCGACGGTGCCGGAGTTCAGGTACATGGTCTTGCGCACGCAGGATCCGAAAAAACGCTACGAAAGTGGATTGGAATTTCTCGCAGCTGAGTATTACCAGGACACGGGAGAATTCACCGATCAGCTCACTGCATTGTTCGGGCCAGATGAACCGCTGGTTGAACTTCTCGAAAGACAGGGCGCTTGCACACTCGAATTCAATCAGACCCGCCAATATTTTTCGCTGCCGTGTGAAGTCAACAATCTAGACACAGACAGTTATCTGTATCAGGCGACCTACTGGCATAATCAACTCTTTAATCCCGACAGGCCTCCAGGCGTACAGGTGGTGGCATTCAAGCCTGACTGGTCACTGGCAGTCGCCGAGCCTGGACCATCCTGATCCTGTTTTGTCCGTGTCACCGATGCACATGGTGGCCGGGCTCGAGAGGTCTCACTCAGCAAGCGTGCATAGAGGACAGTGCCTGTGCGACGCAGTCACATACACCGCCAATACAGGCCTTCTGAAGATCCGAGAACAATAAGAATCACCGACGTTCCTGAACGCATTTTTTTCCGAGGAGTCTCCGTATGCCTTTCGGCCTGATCAAATATGGGCTGTCCAAAAGGTACCCTGCTCGAAGGGACATACCGCCGAACAAGGAACTGAAGAACTCCTACGACGTAGTCGTCATCGGCGCCGGTGGCCACGGTGCATCAATCGCATACCATCTTGCCCGTTATCAGGGCATTACGAATGTTGCGGTTCTTGACAAGGGTTATGTGGGCGGTGGCAACACCGGACGGAATACGGCGGTCATTCGTTCCAACTACATAACCCCCGACTCGGTCAACTTCTACAAAGAATCCGTTGATCTATACAAACAGCTCTCGAATGAACTCGGCTATAACATGCTGTATTCACAGCGTGGACAGCTCACTCTCGCTCATTCTGATGCAAGCATGCGCACATTCAGATTGCGCGCTGAGGTGAATAAGCACTGCGGTGTCCGCTCGGAAATGGTCGACCGGGATCAGATAAGGGAAATCGTCCCGTGCCTCAACCTTGACCAATATGCTCGCTTTCCCATTATCGGCGGGTTGTGGCACCTGGATGGTGGCACTGCCCGTCACGATTCTGTTGCCTGGGGATATGCCATGCGTGCCTCGCAGCTCGGCGTGGAGTTCCATCAAGGAACCGAAGTAACAGGCATCCAGAAATCCAATGGCCGGGTAACAGCAATTGACACCAATCGCGGGACCGTCCACTGCAAGGATGCAGTACAAGCAGTTGCCGGAATGAGCAGTGTAGTCGCCAGAATGGCCGGCATAAGGCTTCCTATCAGGACCTTTCCTCTACAAGCCATGGTTACGCAGCCGCTGAAGCGCTTTGTTGACCCACTCGTCAGTTCCGCTGCATTGCACTGTTACATTTCCCAGACAGCCCGTGGCGAAGTTGTTATTGGCGGAGGATCCGATCCTTATGATCTTTATTCCACACGTTCAACGCTCGAACTCAAGGAGGGTCTGATTGCACATACGCTCGAATTGTTTCCGTTCATGAGCGAAGTAAAGCTGCTTCGGCAATGGGCCGGCATGACAGACATGACTCCGGACTACAGCCCAATCATGGGAGAAAGCCCCTTACAAAATTACTGGCTGGACGCCGGATGGGGTACCTGGGGATTCAAAGCCACTCCCGTAGCGGGCAAACGAATGGCTGAAGCTATCGCCACCGGCAGAATGCCCGAGCAAATCAAGCCGTTCGGCCTCGCTAGATTCGAGACTTACCAGTTATCCAACGAAGCCGGGGCTACAGCTGCCAGTCACTGAACAGCACGAGATTTCTGCATGAAGATTATGCATTGCCCACTGAATGGTCCGCGCAACATATCGGAATTTGTGTCAGGCGGAGAAGTTACCCAGATGCCGGAACCGTCTGACACTGACGATCAGGCCTGGGCGGACTACGTATGGATGCACAATAACACTGACGGGATTGTGACCGAATGGTGGTGCCACGTACCGTCCTCCTACTGGTTCCTTGTCGAACGCAACACGGTTACTGACGAGATTCTCCGCACCTATCCCGCCCGTGAGCGGTACAGGGAACGTAAATCTTTCGAAGCCGGTCCCGAGGAGAAGAAGTGACTGATACCGGCAGTGTCAGCTCTTCCGGCACCAAACAGGGGATCAACACGCAATCCCGCAATGGTCTGTATATCAATCCTGCCAGGATCATCGAGTTTTATTTTGAAGGACGAAAATACCAGGGCCAAGAAGGCGATTCGATAGCCAGTGCGTTGGCGGCTAACGGTGTCTGGCTGCTGGCCCGGTCATTCAAATACCACCGTCCCAGGGGGATACGTTCTCTCGCAGGGCTTGAAGCCGATCCCCTGGTACAGCTTGAGCACGAGCCGAATGTTCAGGCAGACAGTTACCCAATCTCATCCGGCCTGAAGATATCCGGGCAGAACTACAGCGGCAGTCTTAAGAATGACCGACAGTCCATCATGGGTCTGTTCGGCCGCTTCATGCCTGTCGGATTCTATTACAAGGCATTTTACCGCCCAAAGGGCATCTGGCAGAAGGTCTGGGAACCCCTGGTCAGACGAAACGCCGGACTCGGCAAGGTCAATCTGAACACGCCACACGTTTACTACGATAAATGCTACAACTTTTACGACGTAGCGGTTATCGGAGCAGGACCGGCCGGTCTTTCCTCTGCTGTCGCCGCCGCGCGGGCCGGCGCCGAAGTATTACTAGTTGAACGGGAAAAGATGGTCGGAGGCTCGCTCAATTATTGCCGCTTTGATGTGGACAGAAAAATGGCGGACGAGATCCGCGAAGAGCTCCTGAGCGAGGTCGAAAACCGTTCAAATATTGCAGTGATGACTGAAGCCACGTGTAATGCATGGTATGCGGATAACTGGCTGCCGATCATTAAGGGTAATCGTCTTTACAAGACTCGCGCGAAAGAGGTCATCCTGGCCACGGGTTGCATGGAACAGCCTGCCGTATTCAGGAACAATGATCTGCCGGGTATCATGCTCGGTTCCGGTGTGCAGCGACTCTTGAAACTGTATGGCGTCAAACCAGGGAAGCGCGCCGTTATTCTTACTTCCAATACCCACGGCTATGGCGTCGCGCTCGACTTGCATGATGCAGGAGTAGATGTTGCTGCGATCGTCGACATGCGGACTGATATACGGGACGATGAATTCACGAAAGCAGCCAGAGGCATCGGCATCAGGATCGAGAAGAACTCTACCGTCAGTGAAGCGATTCCGGTATCCGGAGACAGACACATCAAGGGCGTCTGCGTTGCACCGATTATCGGTCAGGGTAAGTATGGTCAAAACGGCAGCGAAATTGGCTGCGACCTTCTGTGCATGAGTATCGGCTATATGCCGGCTTACCAATTGGCCCTGCAGGCTCAAGGGCGACTCGAATACGATGATGCAAATGCTATCTTCGAGATTACCGGCGTGCCAGCTCATCTTCAGATGGCAGGTTCAGCAGATGGTTTTTACGAGCTGGAAGCTGTCAGGAGCAGTGGGCAGCATGCCGGATGGCAGGCGGCAGCGAATCTGGCGCTCGATGCCGGCACCGAACCCCGACTGGCGGCTGCAAAAGGACAACACGGGATCAATCATCCGTGGCCGATCTTTCCCCATCCCAAGGGCAAAGAATTCGTGGATCTGGATGAAGATCTTCACTATGCCGACATCGTGAATGCCTGTGCGGATGGATATGCAGAACTCGAACTGGTCAAACGCTACTCCACGGTCGGCATGGGCCCGTCTCAGGGTCGTCATTCCGCTATGAGCACGGCCAGAATTGTGGCTCTGACCACCGGCAGAAGCGTTTCTGAGATTGGCGTTACCACTGCCCGCCCGCCTCTGGCCGCTGAGAAGCTCGGGGTACTGGCCGGGAGGTCTTTTGAGCCTGAACGGTTGACGGCGATGCATCACCGGCATCTGGAATCGGACGCTAACATGATGAACGTCGGTTTATGGTGGCGCCCGGCCTATTACGGTAAGAGCCGGCACAGGGCAGACTGTATTCAGAATGAAGTCCTTGCAATCCGGAATAATGTAGGACTGATCGACGTCTCCACGCTCGGCAAGATCCGGGTCCGAGGCAGCGACGCTGCCGAGTTCCTCAACCGTATGTACACGTTCGCTTATCTGAAACAGCCGATCGGGCGCGCACGCTACTTATTGATGACAAATGAGGCAGGCACGATAACCGATGACGGCATTGCCGTACGTCTCTCCGATGACAGCTTTTATGTAACGGCAACCACTGGCGGCGTCGATAACGTCTACCGAGCCATGCTCCTGTGGAATGCCCAGTGGCGTCTTGATGTTGACATAGCCAACGTGACAGCGGCCTATGCCGGCGTCAATATCGCGGGCCCCGTCTCGCGTGAGGTTCTGGAGAAGCTCTGTACTGACGTTGATTTGTCCGCGGAAGCTTTTCGCGCCAATGAGGCGCGAATCGGAACTGTTGCCGGTATATCCGCATATCTCATACGCGTGGGTTTTGTCGGTGAGCTCAGCTATGAAATTCATGTCCCTGCCTCACAGGGAGAGGCTCTCTGGGACAGCCTGATGGAGGCGGGCGAGTCGCATGATATCAGGCCGGTCGGCATCGAAGCGCAGCGAAACCTGAGACTGGAGAAAGGCCATATCATTGTCAGCCAGGACACCGATGCCATGACCTATCCCGATGAATGCGGCATGGGCTGGGCTGTCAAATTCGACAAGCCTTTTTTTGTTGGGAAACGCTCGCTTGAGATCCGCGCCAGACACCCTTCAAAACGGAAGCTGGTCGGATTTGAAATCAAAGACATGTCGATCGGTACGCCGCAGGAGTCGAACATCGTCCTTCATGGCAATACCATCACGGGTCACGTGACGTCAGTCGCCCGGTCTCCGGTACTGGATAAGGTCATCGGAATGGCCTATGCCAGATCGGAGACAGAACCGGGTGACACTATTAGCATAAAACTGACCAATGGCCGGATTATTGATGCCAGCGTCGTCCCTATGCCCTTCTACGATCCGGAAAACAAGCGCCAGGAGATGTAAGCGCATGCCAGGGACTTTTGTACACACCACTGATTTCAAAGCCCGCAGCTTTCATTATCGGACGCTTCTGGCCGACGGTGCCCACTTTGCTGAGTTGTCCGGATGCGCGATAGCTTCCAGCTATGGAGCCTCCATTGAAGAAGAGTCCGCACGAGCCAGGGAACTGGGCCTGGTCGATCTGTCACCTCTGCCAAGAACCGGCTTCAGGGGTCGCCGGGCACTTGAATGGCTGAAAAAGGCGGGCCTGCATGTGGGCGATGACAACAACTTCTCATGGCTTCAGGAGGATGGTTCCATATTAGCGAGGCTCGCCGACACGGAAGCACTCTTGTTGGGGGATTTGTCCAATAATTCAGGTACTTGCGCGCAGCTTGACAGCGGCGTGGCCGAGGAAGAGCCCGAATCCTGTTACCACGTTCCCCGGCGTGATTTATCTGCATGGTTTCTCGTTACCGGAGCATTGGCAGACGTCATGTTTGCAAAATTATGCGGCGTTGACATGAGAAGAGCCAAACTTCCCTCCGGCATGATTGCCCAGACGTCCATCGCACGTATGAATGCCATCAGCATACGGAGCAATCTTGGAGACATGCCCGCCTACCATCTTGTTTTCGACAGTGCCTCGGCTGATTACCTGTGGCGTGCCCTGAAGGATGCCATGACCGAGTTCGACGGCAAACCGGTTGGCTATGACGCGATAGTCAGCATTGCTCGAACTTGAGGCAGAACAGGTACGGGGAATGTATGACGTCCGACAGCGCTTGCGGTCGCAGGTCGTTGGGCGATAGTGTAAGGTTACAGATCAGGTTCGACAGGCTGTCAGGTTGAGATATTGCGTCGGGATCCCGGGCGGTGCGTCAGCGCCGGTCGACCATGCAGCCGACAATCATCACGCACAACATGGGAGGAAGGGATGGCGAGTCCGAGACAATCTGCCTTGGCGTCGCGACACAAGGCCCTGGGGTCCCCCCTCGGCGACTGGAACGGAATGGACGTACCCTGGGGGTACGATCAGGACGTCAACGCCGAACACAGAGCGGTGCGCACGGCGGCCGGCCTGTTCGACGTGTCAGGGCTGAAGAAGATGCACATCACCGGTCCCGACGCGCTGGCGGTTCTCAATCATCTCTGCACCCGGGATTTGACCCGGATCTATCCGGGCAAGTCCGTCTATGCCCTGATCCTCAACGAAGAGGGCGGCATCACCGACGACTGCATCATGTTCTACATCAAGCCAAACGATTGGATGATGGTTCACGGTGGTGGCACTGGTCGCGAGCAGCTGGCCAAGTCCGCAGAAGGCAAGGACCTTTCCGTTCAGTTCGACGATAACCTGCACGACATCTCCCTGCAGGGTCCGAAGGCAGTGGATTTCCTCGACCCTCACACGCCATTCGATCTGCGCCGCCTGAAATATTTCCACCACATGCCCACAACATTGTTCGGCCACCACTGCATGATCTCGCGCACCGGCTATTCAGGCGAGCGCGGCTATGAGATCTTCGCCAGCGCCGACAATGTCGTGCCCATCTGGGACACGATCCTGGAACAAGGCAAGTCCGAGGGCGTCATCCCCTGCTCCTTCAACTGCATCGACATGATCCGGGTGGAGGCGGCGCTGCTGTTTTATCCCTACGATATGCACGAGAAGCTCACCCCCTGGGAGCTGGACCTGGGTTTCGCAGTCACCAAGGACAAGGAAGCCGATTTCCGCGGCAAGGCCGCCTGCTTCGCCCAGAAGGGTAAAGAAAAGGTTAAGAACTTCGGCCTGGTCGCCGACAGCGACCAGGCCGTCGAACTCGGGGCCGGAGTGTTCACCGACGGCAAGCAGATCGGCAAGGTGACCGCGCCGATGTACTCCACGGTGCTGAACCAATCCCTGGCGATGGCTCAGATCGAACCCTCGTATGCCAAACCCGGGGTCAAAGTGGAAATCAAGGGCGAGAAGCTGAGCTGCAAGGCCACCACCCATACCCTGCCCTTCTACGACCCCGACAAGAAGACGCGCACCGAGGATTGACGGCCGGGGCAGTCGTGTCATGGCTGGCGGGACCTTGCGCTAAAAAGTTCCGCTTACCGTCAGGATCAAACGGCGTCCCTCCCTTGTTTCCGTGAGTTCACGTCGTGACACCGGGGACAGACCGCGCCGGCCCGTATAGAGAGTGCGATCGCGAGTTTCCGTGAAATGCGACAGGTTGCTTCCTTCGAGCCGGATCTTGATCCCGAACCACCTTGTCGTCTCGATGAAAGCATTTGCCTCCATGCCAGCTTCGTCGTAGAAATTCAGTTCATTGACCTTGAACCAGGTACGTTCGCCACGATCGGCAATATCCCAGCCCCAGGCCACCCGGGCGTCCTCGAAATCCTGCCGGAACGCGACATCGTACATAAAATCAAAATTGTTATCGCTGGTGAACGCAAAATTCGGAGGGCCCTGATGCTCGGACCTTCCCGTTAGTATTCGATTCCTGCCCGTCACCGGATCGACCACCGTGGAATCCTGCCAGCGCGCCTTCACGTCCAGTCGCGCCCCGGTCAGGCCCAGTATGTCCAGCGGCACTGTGCTCTCCAACACCACGCCCCAGCGTCGCCCGTCGCCGATGTTTCCCGGCGCATCTGTGTCGTCTGTCAGTGGCACGAAGTCCTGCACATCCGAGATCCAGTGGTGGAACCCCGTCACTGCAACCACTCCCAGCTCGCCAAAACGCCGCTCGTACGTGAGCTCCGCGACCCAGGTACTCTGCGGTTCCAGATCCTGACCGCCGCGCAACAGGTTTTCATCCTGGAACTGCGTGGTGGTGACGAAGTCATTCAGATTCAGCTGCGCTACCTCGCGCGCCACCCGCAGGCGCGTCTGCACCTCCCGGCTCGGTGACCAGGTGATCAGCCCCTGCGGTTTGATGAAGAAAAAATTGTCCGTGCGATCGAAATCTCCGGTTTGTGTGATCTCCGAGTATTCCGCTCCCAAGCCGTAATCCACTACCCAGTCGCCAAGCGGCCAGATGTCCTTGACGAGCATGTCCCCGCGCAATTCTTCAACCCGGGTGTTTCCACCGGGCACGTCCACCCCCACCGGCCCGGAGCCGGTGTCGTCCGTCAGCACCAGGGAACCGTCGATCGCATTGAAAGCGCCCTCGATATTCCACTGTAGGGTGTGACCTTGCCAACCCAACCAGTCGAACTCGAGGCGTGTGATCGCTTCCGAAGTCTTTACGTTGGAGTCAGCCACCCGCAACAAGGTCTGGCCGGCCACGTCCTCGATGATCCGCTGTGTGTTGATCGTATCGCTGTCATTTTGGAAGAACAGTACGATGCCCTTGCCGAGCAAATCAGCGGCAAGACTGCGCTCGGCATCGAATCCGACTTCGATCTCCATGGAGTCGTTGTCGCTGCCGAAGATCTCCTGGCGGGGTTCGCCGACATTGTTCACCGGTGTCCTATCGGAGACCGTCATCATGTCGAAATCCTGCCAGACCAATTGGCCGTTGAACTGCAGGAGAGTGCGACCGACCATCGTGGAGAGATTGAGATTGCCACCGGGGTTGTATGCGGTCTCGTCTTGCGCATCCAGTCGTTCTTCGGTCAGATTGCCATTGCCGTCCAGGACGTCTACAACTATTTCATCCCCGGTGCCGCGGCGGGTCAGGGTAAGTCCGGCGTTGTAGTCGATATTCCGCCACTGAGCGGACCGCGAACCATTCATCACCAGGTCAGTGAAATCCAGGGACGAATCGAGGAAGTTCTTGAGTAGCGAAGCCTCCCAGCGCACCGCCGCCGGCACGTCGCCGCGTAGCAGAATATTGGCCACCACAGTCTGACCGAGCATGTCGATGCTGCGTACCTGGCCCCGGATCAAATCAATACGCTCTACGTGACTGGCCGGGATGCGCGCAAGTATGGATGATGGCAGATCCTGCTTGGCGCTGAGACGGCGGTCGTTAATCAGGATATTGCCGGCGGAGGCCCCGAATCCGCGCTCGCCACTGCCGTCGTCGAGCTGGAAGCCCGGGATCTGCCGCACCATGTCCAGGGCGGTATTCGGACGATAGCGCGCGAAGAAGGAGGCCGGGTAACTGACTACCCCTTGCTGATCTTCGCTGTCGTCCAACATTGCCCTCTCCTGCGTCTGAGCCCGCACCGATGCCGGTCCAACGAGGGCGACGAGCAGGCCGACGATCAGGAGAACGATTCGCGGTCGCGACCCATTTGTTTGACGGCGTGAACTCATAGATACATCAACGCAGCAAAGCTGGGTATGGGCATATTGTGCCATTTGCAGTAGCGGTTGAGGGTGGCGGCGCGCAGCGCCGCTCCAACCGTAAACTTCGGCAACTGGCGGCGATCGACGAGCCCTCCTGCGCCAAAAAAACGGCCGCCTCGCGTTTCGCCGGCGGCCTCAGAGCTTTTTTCTTCGATCAGATTCCGCATCCATGGCATCGTTTTCACGTGCCAATCTGGCGTACATCCACTTGGGTTGCGAAAGCTCCGACTCGAGCTCGTTTCAGGCGCTTCATATCCGACGCATCCATGCCGCCGTACTTCGACTTCCAGTTGTAGTACGTGGCATCGGATATGCCGTGCTTGCGGAAAATCTCCTTCACCTTCATGCCCGCGTCGGCTCCCTTGAGAATCGAGACCATCTGCGTCTCGCTGAATCGCAACAATTCTCAACAGTCGCCGGCCCGAGTGGGCCGGCCGACCAGCCATAAAGGAACGAACAGCCGGATATCAGGGCATTGACGGTCAGCCGCGAGTCACACTGCCCTAGAATTCGTAGGACACCCGGACGGCCAGCGTGCGCGGCTGCGTGCTCCGAATCCGTATCGGACCGCCATCGTCATCGATACTGAGCTCGGGCCGCTCATCGGTCAGATTGGACCCGATCAACCGCAACTGCCATTGTTCGAAGCTTATGCCGATGGAGGCATCCACTAGCGTATAGGCATCGAGATTCTCGGAGTCTGCCACGGTGAGGCCCTGGATCATCGAGCCGGTGTGCGAGGCACCGAGCGCCCAGAAGCTTGCCCTTCCCATCAACTGGAAGTCATAGTGGAAATTGAGACTGGCCGAGAAATCCGGCACCATGGACAGGTCACTGCCAACCGGCCTCAGGCCTTCCGCACCCGTCCCCGGAAGGTCGGTGATTTCCCCGTCGAGAATGGTAAACGCGCCCTGCAGGGTCAGGTTGTCCGTGAGCAGCGCAGTAAAATCAGATTCGATGCCCTTGACCTCGGATCCCGCGAGATTGGCGGTGAAGGCCGTGATGCCATAGATAGGCGGATCGAATATAGTGACCTGCTGATCCGTCCACTCGAGGAAGAATGCCGCACCGTTCCATCTCACGCGGCTGTCGAGCAGCGTGAGTTTCCAGCCAAGCTCGTAGTTGTCGACCGTGTCAGACTCGAAAGCGGCCGGAAATGCCAACTCGCCCGTTTCTACAAAGAAGATGGCTCCCTGGCGATTGAACCCACCCCGGCGAAAGCCTTCCGAATAGGTGCCATAGAACATCATGTCCTCGTTCGGCCGGTAGCTTAAGCTGACCTTGGGGATGGTCTTGTTCTCTTCTGCCGTCCCGTGATTGTCCAGCGTACCGCCACCGTCCGTGTCAACAGGTCCACGTGTCGCCGTGTTGAACGACCCCAGGGGCGTCAATTCGTTCAGGGAACGCCGCAGGCCCACAGTCGCGCTCCATTGATCCGTGAAGTCGTAGCTCAATTCGCCGAAGAAGGCAAGCTCATTGGCATCCTGGTGAATTTCATTCCAGAAAGCGGTCTCCGGAGGTCGTGGGCCGTAGAAAGTCGTGGCACCGCAACATGCTGCATTCTGGGCGAACAGGTCCGGATCGTGATACTGCCACTCCTGCAGGGCGAGGATTTCGTCCTCGGAATACCAGATTCCCCCGATGAAACGCAGCCGCTCGCTTTGATCCGTCGTAAACCGCAATTCGTGCTGCGTGCGTTGTTTTGTCTCGTCCAGGTGAAACGTCTCGTTCGGCGCCTCGCAACCCAGGACCTCGTACGCGGCGTTGTATTCACAGTTGTACCAGATCAGCCAGGACGTATCGTAGACGTCGGTCGTGTAGTCGGCGAACTGACTGATATCCTGGTCAATGTACGCGCCGGCGTAAACTATATCCAGCATGCCCAGTCGCCCCTCGAGCGTCCAGTTGAACTGGATAAAATCGTCATCGAGTCTGTCGGGTTCGTAGCGCGATATCTGATTGTCACCGATGTTTGGCGAATAATCGAACACGCCATCGACATCGAGAGTCTGCGCCATCATGCCCACGGTCAGATCCCAGTTTTCGCTGACGTTCAGCAAGCCGGTGAGACGGCCGCCGGTGTACACGGCTTCGTTAATATCATCCGCTACAGAAGCTGAATTGTCTCGTTCTGCAATGACAGCGCCGGGCGCCTGTGGGACCGAACCGAAAAAGATGTTGTCGTTGTAGGAAATGGTATTGGGGACATTGTCGATCCACCCGGCCCGCTCGATCTGGTAGCCGACCGCACGCAGAGCAAAGCGATCGTCGATGACCGGAATGTTGAGAACGCCTTCCACGCCAAAACCGGTATCGCCGTCATCGATCGTGTGCACCGTGGCCTGGACCTTGCCTTCCCATTCATTAAATCTCGGCTGGCTGGTGACGATGCGGATCGTACCCGCCTGGGAACTTTGCCCATACAGGGTACCCTGCGGCCCGGGCAGTATCTCGATACGGTTCACATCGAAAAGGTGGACGTCGATGTTACGACCCGTAGTGGTCATCGCCGCTTCATCGACGTAGAGGGCCACACTCGACGTGGACTCTGCTCGGCCGGATGAATAGAGGCCGCCCCCTGCCGTGATGCCACGCATGAACACCGCGTTCTGACCCGGACCACGGCCGGAAAAATTCACGCTGGGCGCCTGCTTGACGTAGTCCTCGAAACTCTGAATATTGAGGTTTTCGAGCATCGCCGCATCCATTGCCTGGACCGCGATCGGGACGTCCTGCAAGTTCTGTTCCCGCTTGGCCGCCGTAACGATGATTTCCTCCAATCTTTTGGAACCATCTTCTTGTTCTTGCGCGAGTGCGCTGCCCGAAACACCCACGGCACCCGATGCAATCGCCAAGGTGATTGCCTCACGCAGCTTTCTCTTTCTGTACATGTCCCCACCCCCGCGGTTGAAAGGTGCAACACTATGGTCGCTTTCTTGATCTAACTCCCAGCTATTTCGCTCATGTGCTGTCGTTGTCAGGGCCGATCCCCCAGGATCGGTATTCGATGTCAATTAGAGACAGACTCCCGACACATACGTTACCCTCACACAAATTTCCTCGCAAGTCTACACCGTAGCTGAAGAAAAAATGTCTCCTCGATGCCACAGGATCTGCCCTGCAAGACATGAGCCGCGACTTAACCGAATCTGGTTTCATGGGTAAGTTAAGGCCTCCTGAGAACTCTAGCGTATCCCCTTGAATTTTTGTTCCTTTCAGAGCAGCGGGTCGCAATCAATGCCAGTCAGACTTTTTCCTCTCGAGCGCGAAGTCGCGGATATCGCGGCGATTCTTCTGCTGCGTTGCCCGGCGTGACGTTGAATAGGGAGGTGTACCCTGCGGAAATCGGTTATTGAGAGGACTAATAGCCAGCAGAGGAGGTACGTCACCATGCGGCCTCTGCGGTCCATATCGAGTGTTGCTTCGTCGGCGAGAAGAACTTGACAAGTACTGAATCGACATTACAGACAAAGGTCGGGCCGTCTGCCGGATCGCTGGAGCAGGCCAGAACCCTGATACAAGCGACCCGGTTTGGCGAAGCCGCCGTCATCCTGCGTACGTTGCTCGAACCCTCCCTCACCCGGGACGATGAGGTCGAGACCCTGTACCTGCTGGCGGTGGTCCAGCGCTATACCCGCCAGTACGACAGCGCGCTGCATACTCTGCAGACCCTGCTGGCAAGAGACCCGGAATATGCCCGGGCCTACCAGGAGCAGGGGCATTCTTGCCTTGCCCTGAATGAACCCGGTCCGGCCCTTCGGGCCTATGCGCGTGCGGTGGAACTGAACCCGGCCCTGCTGGCGAGCTGGCGGGTGCTGGCCGGTCTGTGTGATCGCGCTGGACGTCAACAGGAGGCAGCACGTGCCCGACTCCAGCTCGCCTTTCTCGAATCGTTGCCGGCGGAGCTGGTCAGCGTGTACAGCTTCATGCACCAGAACAAGTTGCGCAAGGCCGAACGCCTGTGCCGCAGTTTCCTGCAGCGCAACAAGCACCATGTCGACGGCATGCGCCTGCTGGCGATGATTGGCGTGCGGCTGCAGATCTATGATGGTGCTGACTTCCTGTTGGAAAGCTGTGTGGAACTGTATCCGGAACACGTCCCGGCGCGCGTCGATTATCTCAATCTGTTACTGCGCACTCAGCGATTCGACAAGGCTCACGAGCAGGCGCAGATCCTGCTGAAAACAAACCCGGATGATCCACGATACCAGGCCAATCTGGCTTCGGCCCTCGTGGGTCTCGGTAAACCCGAGGAGGGAATCGCCCGCTACCGGCGGGTGCTGGAGAAGCATCCCTATGACGCCAGGCAGCACCTGTTTCTCGGTCATGCGCTGAAGATCACAGGTGCGTTCCGCAAAGCCATCGAAGCCTATCGTGCGGCCTACCGGATTCGCCCGCAGTTCGGCGACGCCTACTGGAGTCTGGCCAATACCAAGACCTACGAATTCACCAAAGCCGAGCTGGCCCAAATCGTCGAGTACGAACAATCGGCCGATACACGCCTGCAGGATCGGATTCACCTGTGCTTTGCCGCCGGCAAGGCGTATGAGGATCGGAAGGAATACGATACCTCTTTTGCGTACTACGAACGTGGCAATGCCCTGAAAAAGCAACAGGTGCGTTACAAAGATGCGAAATTCCAGAGCCGGGTTGAGGCGCAGATGGAGGTCTGTACCGCGGAGCTGTTTGAACAGCGGCAGGGGGTGGGATACGAGGCGCGCGACCCGATTTTCATTGTCGGTCTGCCGCGATCCGGCTCGACCCTGCTGGAGCAGATTCTGGCCTCACACAGCATCGTCGACGGTACCATGGAGTTGCATGATATTGGCAGTCTCGCCCAGCGCCTGCGTGGCAGATGGGTGGAACGGTCGCCGAGATACCCGGCGATTTTGCGGGAGCTGGATGATCACCATTTCCGGCGTTTCGGCGAGCGGTATATTGAAAATACCCGGGTGTATCGCGCCGGCGCGCCGTTCTTCATCGACAAGATGCCGAACAATTTCCTGCATATCGGCCTAATCCGCCTCATCCTGCCGAACGCAAAGGTCATCGATGCAAGGCGCCATCCCATGGCCTGCTGTTTCAGCGGCTTCAAGCAATTGTTCGGGGAAGGCCAGGAATTCACCTACGGTCTGCACGAAATCGGCCGCTACTACAAAGGCTATGTGCGCCTGATGGACCACTGGGACCGCGTCCTGCCGGGTTTCGTATTGCGCGTTATGCATGAGGATGTGGTGGACGATCTCGAAGGGCAGGTTCGGCGCATGCTGGATTTCTGCAGGCTGCCTTTCGAGGAGACCTGTATCCGCTTCCACGAGACACAGCGGAACATCCGCACGCCGAGCTCGGAGCAGGTGAAGCAGCCCATTTACCGCAGCGCGCTCGAGCACTGGCGGAATTACGAAGAACATCTCCAGCCGCTGCGCGATGCCCTGGGTCCCGGAATCCTGTCTCGCTACCCGGACTAGCGGCTGCGGCCGGTGCATCTTGAGCCATACTCAAAAAAGTTGAATTCCAGTGCAGAGTACGGCTGAATTGGGGACATGGCGAATCCGGGGAAACCGCTCGTCACCCCATAACCGGGGACAAACGCCACCAATAAGGAAGCGCAAAACGTCGTCGCAACGTCGGATCGAGGCGCGTAGGGGAGGAACGAACTGACGGGCCTGATTCGAGATGGGCCTGCCAACTGCCTGGCGAATCACTGCAAGCGAAAGTGCGCGGGCTGCTGTCGCATTATGGCCAGCGGCGCGTCGGGTTTCGACGTGCCGAGGTAATGTGAATCGACGCCCGTGAGCCGGTGATTGAAACGATCTGGGTTCTGCTCGTTGTGCTTTGTCGAAACAACCACAAATCCTGAGGATGCCCTGATGGAACTGCAAAGATTGAAGCCACGCGTTATTGCCGGTGCGGCAACTGCATTCTGGACGGTGGCAGGCGCTGCGCTTGTAGTCGGCCTGTCGTTGGCACGGACGTCATACGCTCACCCGCCGTATGAACCCATCGAGTACACCGAGAGCGACCGAACGATAACGCTGACCGGCAAGGACATGACAATCGAGGACGTCATCCTGATCGCCCGGCACGGTGCGCGGGTGGCGCTTTCGGACGAGGCACGAAAGCGTGCCGCGGACGTCTACGGGCTGCTGCTGCAGGGCGCGGAGGAAGGCGTGCCCATCTACTGGTTCAACCGGGGCGCGGGCTCGGAGCGCGAGGTCTGGATGTTCCAGGGCAGCCCGATGGAGCCGGAGAACAAGAAGTATCTCGAGGAGCAGCAACTCGCGCGCTTCCAGGGTGCGGGGCTCGGAGGCTACCCGCCCGAGATCGATGAGGAAGCGCTCGTCCGCGCCATGATGGCCATACGCAGCAATACGATGACCTACGAAGCCGCGAGCCCGGGCCTCACGCAGATGCTGCTCGATCTCCTGAACCACCGAATCACACCGGTCGTCAAAGCGCGTGGCTCGCTGGGCGAAGGGGATCTCGGTATCGTCGCGCAGCTGGGCGCCGCCATGGTGGGGGCAGGCGAGGTGTATTACCGGGGCGAGCGCATGCTCGCTGCCACCGCTCTGCAGAGGGCCGGACTGGAGCCGCTGAAGCCCTTCGGCGCCGATGACGCGGCCCTGATCAGCACCAATGTCTATGCCATCGCCCAGACTGCGTTGCTGCTCGATGAAGCGCGGCAGCTTCTGAACTGGAACGATCTCAGCTACGCGATGGCAGTCAACGGCATGAACTCGAGCCTCACGCCGATGTCGATGCCCGTGCAGACCAACCGTCCCTATCCCTGGCTGAACTGGAACGCCGCGCGCATCATGGACATGGTCAGCGGCAGCTATCTCTTCGAAGCCGACCCGGAGCGGATCATCCAGGACCCCATCAGCATGCGGGCGTCGACGCAGCGTGCGGGTTCCGCCTGGCAGGCCTGGGCGCGCCTGCGCGATACAACCCTGATCGCGATGAACTCCTCGGATCACAACCCCGCTGTGCGTCCCGGTCTCACGCCGGACGACAGCCCGGAGCTCTCCACCTCGCAGTTCATGCAGTACTACATCAAAGGCGGTGAGCTCAGCAATGGCAAGTCGGGCTACATCCTGTCGAACGCCAACTGGGACCCGTATCCGATGGCGAACGACATCGAATTCTTCACCATCGCGCTCGCCAACCTGTACGTCGCGGTGACCCAGCGTATCGAGCGATTCAGCAATCCCTTCTTCACCGTGATCGAGGACCCGAATCGCTACACGCCAGGTGTCGGTGGCTACCTGCCGGTTGCGCTGTGGCAGGAGCTGATGGGGCACATCAACCCCGTCGCGCCGCAGGGCCAGCCGATTGTCGCGACCGTGGAGGATCTCGAGGCTCAGACCTGGCTGAAGGTGACGCGGGCCCGTGAGGCCGTCGATGTCGGAATGCACCTGACGGCGCAGGACCTGCTGACAGCCGCCCACTGGATGGAGGTTCGCAAGGCACAGGATTCGTCGCGCTCTTTCGGGAACGCACCGACCGATGCCCTGGCGGCATTGCGTGCCGCCGTCCCCACGAATCAGAGAGCCGGTCGCCCGGACCAGCCTGTCGGCGTGCTAACCTACGAATTCATGCGCGAAACGCCGGCGACTAGCTTCTACCCAGAGGGACCACGGCAGCCTCCGGGCACGACCATCGCGACGGTCGGCAGCGACTGAGCGGGTCCGGCCGGACCCTGCGCCGAACCGCCCTTTTCTGCGGAAGCAGCGCACTGACCCGCCGCCGCAAGTATCCCTGAGACCGCGCCATGCAGCGTAGTGTCTGCGGCCTTACCGCGCAGGCTTCTGAAACTTCAGCGTGAACCGGTCGGACTCGCCGATCGCTTTGTACTTTGCCCGGTCGGCGTCGTTGTCGACCTTGTAGTAGCCCGGCGGCAGCGTCCAGACGCCTTCCGGATAGTCCTTTATGTCCTTGGGGTTGGCGTTGATCTCGGACTTGCCGACCAGCTTGAAGCCCGCCTTTTTGGCCATGTCGATAGTGTAGTCCTCCCGGACATAGCCGGAGAGCGCCCGCGGATCCTGCGGCGTGCTGGGATTGCCGCGATGCTCCACCACGCCGAGGATGCCGCCCGGCTTCAGCGTCTTGTACATGATTTCGAACGCCAGTTCGCCGTCGCCCGCCTTCAGCCAGTTGTGCAGATTACGGAAGGTCAGGATCATGTCCGCAGATCCCTCGGGCGCGATGTCGGTGCGTCCGCCGCCGAACTGGGTCAGGATCGCCTTGCCGTAGATATCCGGATTGGAGTCCAGCTTGTTAATCATGATGTCCCGCCAGCGCTTCACCGGCATATCGGCGATGTAATAAGTTCCCTCGTCGCGCAGATAGGGCGCCAGGATCTCGGTCCACCATCCGCCTTCCGCCCACATCTCGACGACCGTCATATCGGGCCGGATGCCGAAAAACTCAAGCACTTCAACCGGGTGCCGGTACTTGTCGCGCTCGACATTGGCCGGTGTACGGTGGCTTCCGGCGACGGCCCGGGCCAGTTTCGCATTCTGGGCCACTACAGCGACGCCGACCGCCGGTTGATCGATCTCAGCCGCAGGGGTTTCCTGCGCGGGTTCTTTCTCGGACACAGTGCAGCCGACTGTGGCGGATAGTAACAACATGAGAACACCGAAGGTCTGGAGACATCGCAGTACAAAGAAGCGGAGTGACTGCTCCCAGAACATGGCAACCATAAGCAACTCCCGGCGTTTTGCGCTCGACATTGTGAGGAAATCGACGGATTAAGAAGAATAACCCGCCTGCCCGATACACGAAAGGCACTTCGAGCAGGGTTCCGGGACTCAAATGGCATGGCGATGAAGTGCAGCACGGCCGAATCGCCTGGGATGTAGCCGATGCGCCGCGTATCCGGCCTCTGAGTTGGTACGCCGGCGCGCGACTTCGCGCAATCCATGGGATTCCATGTGCCACTGCGCTATCGACGCGGCCAGCTCGCAATCGACCCGGTCGCGCTCGAACAACGCTTGACACCGGGCCGCCGATAAATTCTCATCAGGAATTGAATGCGCCTAATAAGAACAT
This sequence comes from Woeseia sp., assembly GCA_040902105.1. Lineage (GTDB taxonomy): Bacteria > Pseudomonadota > Gammaproteobacteria > Steroidobacterales > Woeseiaceae > IDS-8. The sequence goes on along the minus strand of JBBDXW010000048.1, from coordinate 41,057 downwards.
CAAGACCTGCTGAAATGAGGGGGCGGCGGCGCTGGTGTCGTCTCTCCTCAAAGGAGAGATCATGACGTGCTCAGCCGAGACCGCTTCCTGCTCCACCCTCGCCTACCGAGCGCGGCGCGGAAGCTTCGCCGCTTTTCTGGCCGTAGTTGCGACGCTTGCGCTCGCCGGCACCGCAAACGCCCAGCTCAACCGGATCAACCCGACCAACGCCGACGAGACAGTGGTGCTCGACGGTCACAGCCTGACGATCGAGCAACTGGTCGACATTGCGCGCGGCGGCGCCAAGGTTAAAGTCGCGCCCGAAGCACTCGAGCGGGCGGCCGCGTCCTATGGCCTGATGCTCCAGGCCCAGGCCGAGGGCGTGCCGGTTTATCGCTTCAACCGCGGCGCCGGACAGCAACGCGAGATCGAAACGCTCACCGGTGATCCGATGTCGCCGGAAGCTCAAAAGGTCATCCAGAGCCGTTTCACCGGCGGCGGCGGTCCGCGCGGCCTCGAGCCCGACATCCTTGAGGAGGACGTTCTCAGGGCGATGCTTGTCGTGAACGCCAACATCGTGACCTACGAAGCCGCGAGCCCGGAGTTCATTCAAGGCCTCGTCGACATGCTCAACCACCGCATCTACCCGGCCGTGCCCACGCGCGGCGGCCGCGGCGAATCCGACTTCGTGCCCGCCGTGGCGACGATGACCGGACGGGGCGACGCCTACTACCAGGGTCAGCGCATGCCCGCCGACGAGGCGTTCCGACGCGCCGGCGTCGAGCTGGCCAAGCTCAGCGGCAACGACGATGCGCTCAACACCACGAGCTCGCTGACGACCGGAATGACCGCGCTCCTCGTCAAAGACGCGCACGCGTATCTCGAGTGGGCCGACCTCACCTATGCCATGGTCCTGAACGGCATGAACTCGAGCCTGACGCCGATGTCGATGCCGGTGCGGGCGACGCGGCCCTTTCCCTGGACTACCTACTCCTCGGCGCGAATTCTAGACATGCTGCGCGGTAGCTACTTATTCGAGCACGATCCCGACCGGATCATCCAGGATCCCGAGAGCATGCGTGCGACGCCGTGGCGGCTGGGCGGGGCTTGGGAAGCCTGGGCGAGCCTGCGCGACACCACGCTCATCCAAATGAACTCCACGGACCACAATCCCACCGCCCGCCCGGGCGTGTCGCCCGAGGATTCCTGGGAGCTCTCCACGCCGCACTTCATGCGCTACTACATTGAGGGTGGGAAGTACTCCAACGGGGTCGGGGGCTACATCTTTTCGAACTCGAACTGGCACCCCTATCCCTTGATGAACAAGATCGAGGCGTTCTCCATGGCGCTGATGAACTTCAGCGTCATCCAGGTGCAGACCATCAACCGCTTCGCCAGTCCATTCTTTACCGTTGTCACCGCTGACGAGGTGCTCGATCCCGACGGCGACAACCGTATCCCGCGAGGTGCCCGGGGCGGCGGGTCGATTCACTGGCTCTGGGCCGAGATCCAGGCTTACGCCATGCCTCTCGCGCCGGACGCGATCTCCAGCGGCGAAGGGGTCGCCGACATCTCGTCGGTGCCGCTCCTCAGGCTCTCGCGCGCGAACGCGGCCCTCGACGCCGCCCGCGATCTGATGGCTGAGGAGGTGATTATTGCCGCATTCTGGATGGACGTTCGCAAGGCCCAGGATCCCAGTCGCAGCTTCGGCGAGGCGCCGACCGCGGTCTGGGAGAGGTTGCGGGAGATCGTGCCGATCGACGGCGAGCCGGCGGAACCGGCGACGGTCTCCGAAACGACGCGGGTCGCTGCTTTCATGCAGGCCATGCCCGCCTCCGCCTTCTACGACGGCGGCCCGGCCATGCCGGACGCCGGGACCATTCCGATGGCCGTTCCGACCGCCTCCGGCCGCCGATAGAGCACGACAGCTGGATAGTGCCCCCGGCTCCGCCGGGGGTTACTTACTCCCCAATCGCACCCTCGGCGACCGGAATGTGGCCGCTGCCGCCCGGCATGGCCGGCCCGTCCGGATAGAAGTCCGACGCCGGATTCTCCCAAAGGAACCGGTACGCGATGCGGCCAATCGGCGTCTGGGGCCGGTTCTTTTCGGTGTAGCGGAGCGGCACGACCTCGCGGAAGGCCTGCCACGCAGCCGTCGGCGCGTCGCCGAAGGTCCGGTCCGGGTCCTGGATCTTGCGGATATCCATCCAGAAGGTGGCCGTCAGCAAGTCCTGCCCCATCAGGTCGAACATGTAGTCGATCGCCAGCCGCAAGTTGTGGGCCTTGAGGCGTGTCTGCGCCTGGAGATCGCCGACCGCGTTCATGTCGCTGTTGAAGCCTTCCGGGGAGAGCGGCCGGGCCACATTCTGTACGTCCTGCCAAAGCCCACCAGCGATGAACCCGCCGCCCTGCGGGGCATAGCCGCCCGACGGGAGGCCCTGCGGGTCTTTATCCAGGACTTCCTCCGCGGTCACGATGGTGAAGTACGGATTATTGAAACGGTGCAGCCGCTGCGCCACAGCAACGCCGAGATTCTGCAGCGCATTGAGGAAATATTCGATGTCGTTGGCGAGCGGATACGGATCCCAGTTCGCGTTCGACACGATGTAACCCGACTTGCCGTTGCTGTATTTGCCACCCCGCACGTAGTACCTCATCATCCACGGCGTGGCAAGCTCCCAGGAATCCTCCGGCTTCAGGCCAACCACCACGGCCGGATTGTGATCCGAGGTATTAATCTGCATCAGCACGCTGTCGCGCAGGACCGACCAGGCTTGCCAGGCAGAGCCTTGCCGAATCGAGGAGGCGCGCAGACTTTCCGGGTCCTGGATGATCCGGTCGGGATCTTCATCGAACAGGTAACTCCCCTTCAGCATGTCGAGCACGCGGGCCGCGTCCCAGTTCAGCCACGTGTGCGGCCGGTTGGTCTGCACCGGCAGGGACAGCGGCGTGATCGAGCTGTTCATGCCGTTCAGGTCCATGGCCAGCAGCAGGTCGGCCCACTCGAGCATCTGCCGTGCGTCGGCAACGAGCAGTCCCGCCCACCCGGCGGAGTAGGCGTTGGTGCTGATAAGCGGGCCGCGGGAAACGCCGAACTTGTCGAGCGGTTGCAGGCCTGCCCGGCGCAGCGCCTCGGCCGCCGCCAGACGTTCCCCCTGGTAATATGCCTCGCCCTTGCCGACCATCGTGCCCAAGATGTTGGCGGTCAGCAGCAGATCGGCCTCGCCGAGCGTGCCGCGCGCTTGGAGGACGGGCGTAACCCGCCGGTTCAGCAGCGCGACCAGCATGTCGAGAAACTCGGGCGTGACCGGCTCGTAGATGATGTTGTTGGCGCGCGCGGCCATGAAGGCCCGAACGATTTCCTCCTCCGAGACCTCGGGGCCGTAGCCCCAGGATGGGCCGCTCTCAAAGAACTCGCGTTGGCGGCCCTCGAGCCATTCCTCGGTTTCCGGCGCGAGCGGATCGCCTGAGAAGCGCACGACTTCGCGCTGCTCTCCCGCGCCGCGATTGAAGCCGTAGATCGGCACGTTCTCGAGCGCCCCCTGAAGCAGCAACCCGTACGCCTCGGCAGCGCGCTGCTTCGCCTCGGCACTGAACCGGACCTTGGCGCCGTGGCGCGCGATCTGCACCAGTCCTTCGATCGTCAAATCGTGCCCGGTCAGCGTGATCGTCGTGTCGGACATCGTGGGATCGATCGGCTGGTACGGCGCGATCAGGTCGGGCGCGCCAGCAACGGGTCCACCGAGCCACAGGGTCCCTGCGACAACGGCAATTCTAAAGCTGAAACGGCTGCGCCGCAGATTCTTGTTGTTCATATAACTACCTCCTAATCTAAAGAGGCTAGTCCTGGTTCATCTATCGGGTATTGTCGACTATGTCGGGCCCGGCGGCGTCCTCGCCCAGGAACCGGGCGGGAGACGTGTCTTTAATGAACCGGTACGGAAGCATGATCCTCCGGGCCTCCATCTGCTCGCGCACCTGCGGGTCCTGCTGCCAGGGAGAGATCTCGCGCCACGCCTGCCAGGCAGCCGTTGGTGCCGCACCAAAGGATCGGCCCGGAGATTGAACGCGGCGGATGTCCATCCACCTAGTCGCCGACAGCAGCTCATTGGAAACGAGATACAATGCAGTATCCACGGCCTGCCGAGCTTTTACCACCTTCAACCGACCGAAGCTCTGAACGTCCTGAATTCCCGACTCGGTCCAGTAGCCCGCGGCGGGTACCGGGTTGGCCAGCGAAATCAACTCGGCCGTGAGATCCGACATCGCAAACCCGTCGCCAAGCGGTGCATTGCCCCGATCCTTCTCGGGGAGGTCGTCCATAGTTATGATCGTGAAGAACGGGTCAAAAAAACGCTGAACGCGTTCCTTGGTCGCCACGTGGCTCTGGGCGAGCGCCACTACGAACTGCTCCACGCTGTTGGCGAGCGGCGTGTTGTCGAAGTTGGAACCGCCGAGGATGTAGCCGCCCTCGCTCGTTGCGCTCGGTTCCACGTAGTACCTCCTGATCCACGGAGTGTTCAACTCCCATGAGTCGGCGGGATGGGTACCGGCCTTGATTACCGGATTGCTGGTGACCGAATTGATCTGGACGATCACCTTCTCCCTGAGCTGATCGTAGGCCCGCCAGGTAGCCCCGTTCCGCCAGCTGTAGTCGCGGAAGCTTTCCGGATCCTGGAGTATCCGCTGTCCGTGCGTGTCCTCCGGATTGTCAGAATCGACTTCGAGATCGAACAGGTAGCTGCCGCGGATGATGTTGAGCAGCCGGCGCGCCTGCCAGTTGGGGTACGGAAACGGACGCCCGTTTTGAGGCACGGCAGTGATCGGTGCGATGCTGCTATTGAGCCCGAGCATGCTCATTGCAAAGACGAGATCCGACCAGTCGAGCAGATGCTTGGCCTCGTGCACCAGCAGCGCGGCCTGACCGTCCGTGTAGGAATTGTGTCCGCCCCAGCCGCCGTAGACGCCAATCGACTCGACCGTTGGCTCGAGCGGCCGGCTTCCGGCACGCTGTAGCGCCTCTCGGGCGGACATGCGCTCGCCGCGGAAGTGGACATCACCAACACCGACCAGCGCGGCCCGGATTGCGCCATCCTGCCCAAGGTCGCCGTGTCCATCGGTACCACGCGAGAGCACAACGGGTGTAATGCGCTTGTTGAGCATGTCGACCAGCAAATCGACCGGCGCGCGCTTCGAACCGGCATAACGCATCCGATTAAGAGCGACCGCCATCTGCGCCCGGACAATCTCCTCCTCGGTCACTGCCGGGCCGGCCCCCGAGTGTTGCTCACCGCCCCCGTGCACTCCGACGAGATGCATTCCTTCGAACCTCAGCTGGACCAGGCGCCGAGCGTTTTCCTCCGAGAGTGGGTCGCCCGAGAAAATCTCGATCTCGCGCTCGGCACCACCTCCGCGGTTGAATCCATAGATCGGAATTCCCTGACGGGCGCCCGCCAGCACCAGCTGGAGATTTGTCTCCATACTGGCGAACACCTCGTCTGCGACGCGGACCTGTGCGCCGTGGCGAGCGATATCGACGACGTCCTGAATCGACATGTCCGTGCCGTTCAATGTGATCGTCGTGTCGGACATCGTGGGATCGATCGGCTGGTAGGGCGCCGCAGCGACCGGGATACCGAGCAACTGGGCTCCTGCGACTACGGCGATGCTCAACGATAAACGGCTGCGCAGCACATTCTTATTGTTCATGAAACCAACTCCCTTACATAGGACCCTGTCCTCGAGGCGAGTATTCAGAGGTGCGAAAGTTGCGTGGGCTCGCTACCGTGCCGGCAAGTACCCGCTATTGACTTCACGCGAGAGGGCGCTCCCTTGGGAAGCGCCCTGTTTCTTTGGCACTCCGATCCTAGCGGCTGGCCTCCTCCATGGTTCCGCACCGGGGATGAAGCCCTCGGTACCGCCCGACATTTCGATCCTGTCCGACGCATAGAGGTCGAGGCCGGCGTGGCACGATTGAACTGCTATCGCGCCGGCACACGAACATTCCGGAATATGCTCACGCGGTTTATGCGCTCTCGACGTCCGAACTAACATCCGGCGGAATTCCGTCCCAGGCGACCAAGTCGAGCCCCTTCGCCTGATCGTCATCGGAGACACGTAGCCCGGTCGTGGCTTTAAGTATCGGAGACAGTATGGCGGCCGTCACCATGCCCATTCCCAGGCAGACGACGATACCGACGATCTGCATCACGATGCCGATCTCGCCGTGCTGGAAGGCATATTCCCCTTCCATAATGCCAACGTAGCCGCCACGCGGCGTTCCCGCTTCGAGCAGACCGACCATGAGCAGCCCGTAAACGCCGGCACCGGCAAACAGCGGGAACAGTTTGTGTTCATCGATATTGCGCTTCTGGGTGAACTCGTAAACCACATACGACACGATCGGCGCACCCAGGGCGACGAGGAACATCTCCCAGGGAACGTAAACATCGAAAGCCGGCGCGCCGGAAACATAACCCGCCAACGGGCCGAGCAATAGATAAATATACTTGCGTGTTCTATAAGCAATGATCGTGCCCATTATCATGCCACCGGCCCATGAAAGAGCGTAGTTGTTGAGCGCGATACCGACGCTGGTATCCGCCATGGTCACGCTTACCGCCAGCGCCTCGGGATCGAAAAAGAAGAGACAGGAGAGTATGACCATCGGCAGGCCCCCAAAGATGACCATGACGCCGCTGGCGGCCAGGGCCACGTTAGGGTAACGGTACTCTGACACCTTGGGGTGGGGTGAATAGACGCCGGGCCGTACGCCGAGCTGGCGGATGAATACCATCGCCATGCCGGTCGGGAACAGGTACACGAAACCGACACCGAAGAAGTCGTGAAAGCCGATATTGGTCAGCGGGCCGACCGAGCCCCAAGTCCACCAGCTGAGTAACGAGGAGACGATGGCCGAAACGAAGCATGTGATGAAATAGGCCGACGCCTTCATACGCTCCGTGACCGCGAAATGCAGCAGAACGTTGACGATACCCGCGAAACAGGCGAGGAAGAAGGTGAAGATCTGGAAGTTGTTGATGCCGGGGAAAACCGTGGGAGCCACGTTTTGCGCCAGCTCATTGGCCAGCGTGCCTCCCGCCCACCAGTCCTTGATGGAATCACCCAGTGTGTTGCCGTCCATGATGTAATATTGAGCAGTCCACAAAGCGAATCCAATCAGGAAGTAGGTCGCAAAACTAATGAAAAAGCCGATCATTTTCTCGACGACTGCATTGAATCGATTCTTTCGCCGCACGGCCCCGGCATCGATCAGAAGCAAGCCAATGACCACGAAAATCGCTCCGACGGTGCCGGAAGCGTAGACAACATTCTGCACGAGCATGCTCAACGTGACCTGCTCGGCAAACGGAGTTGCTGCGTCCATAATTATCTCTCCCGAGTTTTTATTGATTCTGTAGGCAGCAATATCCAGCTACGTAGTCGATCTAGTGCGGGCTAAATAGCATGTTTAGTGTGAGAAATAAACAAGGCTTAAGCAATACCTGTCAAAACGACCGGCGACTCAAGGTTTTCGTGGAATGCTGAAGGACTAACAGGCACCTGCCGGCATGGCACTCTTAGGCCGACACTGGATCGCAGGATACCGCGAAGCCTGCGAAGAGGCGCCGATCGACAGTAGCGCTTGCCGCCCTGAAGGGCGAACAGACGCTGGCCGAACGAACACGGGCCATGAACATAGTTGACCATCATTTCATTCGAAATTGTTTCGCAGCTCATCAGCGATCTCAAACAGATCGCCTACTACTCCGTAGCGGGCGACACTGAATATGGAGGCCTCTGGGTCTTTGTTGATCGCAATAATATTTGGCACATGTTTCATACCGGCCAAATGCTGAACAGAACCGGAAATACCCATCGCGATGTAGACATTGCAGTTAGCTACTGTTTTCCCCGATTGACCTACCTGGCGTGATTTCGGCAACCAGCCGTTATCGGCGATAGGACGGGAACAGCCCAGCGTGAAGCCCATAATATCCGCCAGCTCCTGAAATCTTTCGACATTATCCTCATCATCAATACCGCGGCCGATGGCCAGCATGAATTCAGCCTGGGCAATATCGACGTCACCACCGCCGTCCGGTTCTATATAATCCAGGTGCTGAGTATGCACTTCAGCCTTGGGGAGTTCGAAATCTGTCATTTCGGCATTACCGTTTCCTTCTGCCGGCTTGAACACATTACCGCGCACTGTAAGCAGGACCGTACTCTTATCCGGAAAATCGAGTTCCATGTGGATTTTCTCCGCATAAGCAGCGCGGGTTGCCACGAGTTCGTCACCTTCGTATCTTATGCCGAATACATCCGTGGCAAAACCGTAATTACCCCGCACTGATATAACCGGCGCATAACTCCATGCATCGACACTATGCGGTACCAGAACAACCGTGGGTTTTCGCTCACTGATCAGAGCACTGATAGCGGCTTCATAGGTGTCTACCTGGAACTCGTCGTCAGGGGTAGTGATCTTGATGATCTCATCCACACCTTCCAGATTGAGCCGTTCCGAATATTTGTCAGGGTTGCTGGCGAGCACTGCCACCATCAGCGGTTGACTTTTCTCCGCCTTTAACTGCCTGGCTGCCGTAATACCTTCGAGGCTGGCCGGCGTCAATTCGTCCAGACGATGCTCTGATATCACAAGTATGCCGCTCATCTTTACGCGACCCCCTGTAGCTCTTTAATTATTTCAGTGAGACGCGCAGCCTGTTCGGCCGACGTTCCTTCAATGAGCTCCGCCTGACTCTTTTCCGGCATGACCATACGCCTGACACGGGACAAAGAACCTTTCACACCGACGTCGTCATCCGCCAGGCCAACGTCTTCATGCGACAAGACCTCGATTTCCTTGCGTTTTGCCTGTTTTATGCCACGCAAGGAGGCATAACGCGGCTCGTTAATACCGAGCTGAATGGTCAGGACTGCCGGCAGATCGATGGTCATTTTTTCTTCCAACCCGCCTTCAAGTTCCCGGTGTATCGTCGCCTTGATATCACCGGGTTTCAGCTCCAGATGATTAACCACGGCCGCATGCGACCAGCCCAGCCGCGCTGCTATCATCATCCCCGTCTGGGCAAATGCATGGTCACTAGACAGCGTCCCGGCAAAAACGATATCCGGCTGTTCACGCTCAACCACCTTGGCCAGTATTCTGGCTATCACACTGGGATCCGAACCTTCTATGGCATCATCCCATATCCTGATACCACGTTCGCCGCCTTTCGCCAGACACCGGCGCAGCGCGTCATCAGCCTCTTCCGGGCCGACGGTGACAGGAACAACTTTGATATCTGCACCTTCATTGGCTTCCATAATCCGGAGTGCTTCTTCATAGGAATAGTCATCCCATTCGTTCAGTTCATAATCCAGATAATCCGGGTCTACCCCCGTGCCATCCTCCAGAAGTTCGAAGTCTTCGTCGAGTGCAGCTATCTGTTTGACCGGCACTAATATCTTCATAAAGCTTTACTCCGCTCTCTTGGATTTCATGTTTGAGGATTCTGCTGATATCATTTCAAACGATATACGAACCAGCATCTGGGTGGCAGTAAATCGCACCTGCGGCTCCGGATCATCAATCAGCCTATTGTGTTCCGCCTCAGTAAGCGCCGGATGCCTTGCCAGTATCACCCGATTCAATGGATACGGGTCATCCAGCAGCATCTTCAGCACCACCAGTGGCGCTTGATTATTCAGTATCACGGACCGCCGGATATCCTTGTCGCTGTGTTCCGCTATTCTTTTCACGATACGCAGCGGCGTCATCGGATTCTGACCGATACCGGTCAGAATATCCGCGTCGTTCTCTTCCGCCAGTTCCAGGAGAATCGGTTCCGACAAATCATCCCGGAAAGCCACCCCTGCCCGCACCCAGCTGTTAGGATCCCGGGCCAACTTCTGCAACAACCCGACCGGGCACGCCGGGTTGCGTGCTACAGCGCGCCTGACTTCGGCGGTATCATTCACTGCCAGCCTCCGGAGTATGTCTTCGGGCGTTGTGCGGTTACGGGCTACCCGGCGCCGCACCCAGTGATCCTCGTCCGTTGACAGATGTTCTATCAAGGTTGTTGTCAACCCGGCCCGCTGGGCCCCGGAACGCCTGACCTGGCGCGAAGGATCATCGGACAGTTTCCCGACTTCCTCCGGCGGTAGCAGCAGATTGCGTACCGACGCCGCGCGTACCTGCGGAGCCGGGTCGTTCAGCAGCCGCACAAGCCGCTCGATCTGTGCGGCCGGATTCGACGCCAGCATCCGCCGGACCAGCGCCTCCTCATCCTTTTCAGCCATCTCCTGAATATCTGCCGGACAATGCTTATTGGCTGCCACCTCGCCACGCAGATACCTATCACCCCGGGCCCGGAGATCGCGCAGCATGATGGCATCGGCATTTGGATGCTTGGCAATCTCCTTGAGCAACTCCAGTGGCCCTTCAGCGACGATTTCCGCCAGAATTTCCCGGCCGGTGTTGGGATTGCCGCACAGGGCTTTCTGTACCGCCGCGGAACCGCGCCACTTCAGCCCTGCCAATAAATCCGCAGTCGCATTTCCGTGAGCGGCAATCGCCGCGAGCGGCTCTGAATCGTTGTCGCTGACCAGTTCGCGCAGAGTTTCAAGCGGCGTCGCCGGGTGGCGGGCGAGCCGCGCCTTGAAATTGGTGTCGGCCGCCAAACGAGCCATTCGGGCTAGCACAGAGGCTGGCGTAAAGGGTGCGGAGGAAAGCTGACGCCTCCGTTTGCGGGTGGCAAACAGAACACTTTCCAGTTCATTGCGCCCGGCAGCATCCATAACAGGGTGCAATGCCAGTGCAATGTAAATGTCGTCCTGATCGATAGCCCGTTTCAGCAGTTCATCAAGATCCCGTTTCCGCTTGCTGCTTCCGGACCGTTGCCCGGAGTTACCGCTCATCGCCTGCATCACGCCAGTTACCCGGCTTTCAGGCCTGTGCAGATTCTGCATAACTCCGGGTAACTGTGCCGGGTTCCATGCATTCCTCCACCAGTTCAATCAATTCACGGACCTTGATGTTTTCTTCGTTACCCGTTGACTTGACCGAGTCCTCGAACATGTTCATGCATTTGGGACAACTGACGACAAAAGTATCCAAGCCCTGAATTTCCGCAGCTTCACGCATGCGGTTCTCCGAGGGTTTCTCCTTATCCATTGGATCCGGTGTCCAGATACGACCGCCGCCTGCCCCACAACAGAAGGAATTGTCACGGGAACGTTTCATTTCGACAAGAGTGGCGCCCAGCATGCGTATCGATTCTCGCGGCGCATCATAGCCCTTATTCAGGCGCCCCAAATGGCAGGGATCATGAAAAGTCACGGTCCTGTTGTTCAAGTTTCTCCTGAGCTTTATTTCACCATTGGCGAGCATACGGCGTAACAGCGTGCTGGCATGCTCGACATCGTATTGACCGCCAAACTCCGGATACTCATTTTTTAATGTATTGAATGAATGAGGATCAGTCGTCACAATGCGTTTGAAATCGCATGCCTTCAGCGTCTCAATATTTGTTTCGGCAAGATGCTGGTACAGTCCCTCCTCGCCGACCCGACGTACATCGTTACCTGCAGTCATTTCCGCTTCAAACAGGATACCGAAATCAACACCAGCAGCATGCAGTATGCGTGAAAACGACTGCGACACCTTCTGATAACGCGGATCGAAAGAAGCAAAATCACCGACAAACCAGAGCACATCCACTGGTTCCTTACGCGCATCCTTTATCTCAAAGTCCAGTTTTTTGGTCCAGGCGGGACGCTTGCGTTTGTTTTCGCCGAACGAATTGCCTTTCTTCTGTATATTCTGCAAGGCGGTCTTGACCGCGGGTTCCATGTCATCCCGTTCCACCAGCTGACGGCGCATCTCGACAATCATGGGTACGTGTTCGATCCCGACAGGACAGATTTCCACACAGGCTGAACAGGTCCGGCAGGCCCAGAGGGTTTCACTGCGAATCTGATGGGGTCCGTCACCCAATGCCAGAAGGGCATCCCCTGCAGGCAGGGTTCGGCTTTCCAGTTTCTCCGCCGCTAATTCCCGCAAGGACAGCACCAAATCGCGCGGCGACAATGGATAACCCGTGGCAGTGGCCGGACAGGCTTCATGACAGCGTCCGCATTTGGTGCAGGCATCAAGGTGAAGCAGGTGCTTACGGCTAAAATCCGTAATGCTGTTGTAACCGATTTTATCGCTCTCCAGATCCGCCGTGGGCAGCCTGGACGAAGGTTGCGGATCACGCAATGACAGCGATGCCATCGCGGTGAATATATGCTTTACCTTCGTAAACGGGATAAGCGCTATAAAGGCCAGAGCGAGGATACCGTGGGACCACCAGGCATATATTCGCAGAGCTTCGCCCGCCGCGGCTGACATGGCCAAGCCCTGGAACAGATAAGCCAGCAGGGTCCCTACTGGCGACCACCAGCGATAGTCCCACACAGCCGGATGATCCGCCAGCCATACAAGCCTGGCCGCTTCCAGTATATAACCAGTGATGGCGATAATAATCAGGGTCCATAGAAAGGCCCAGTCTTCGCGCCGGTAGAAGGATCGGTCATAATCAGGCTCCTCCGGACTACGGTCGGGGCGCTTGTAATCCAGTTTTGGCAGTGCGAGCCACTTCCGCCGATACATCATGTACAGCAGACCGGCGATCAGACCTGCTCCTGCTATATCCATGACAAGGGAAAACCATAAATAGAAATCCCCATACCAGAATGTGAATCCTAACAGCGGTTCGGTAATATCATATTCAAGCGTAATTGTTGCTGTGCCAATGAACAGCAGCACGAAGCCAAAGAAGATCAGCGCATGGCTGTGACCGGCTGCCTGGTCACGGCGCTTTATCTGTCTGTGGGACAACAGGGCAACAACCATATCAACGATCCCGTTCCATAGATTGCTGATTCGTACAGGTTTGCCCCGGCGATATTTCCTTATCTGGATGTAGCACCCGTATAAAAAAACGGCTATGGCCAAAAAGGCTAGAACGTAAAACGACGCCTGCATCCAGCCGGGAAAGTCCTGGAACAATATGCGTGTAACGTTTTCAGGATCGTGTTGCGGATCGATCATATCGAACATCTGGAAACGGAATGAAGAAACACGACGTGCTGCCGCCGGCCGGAACTGTCGGGGCATATTCTGAAAATGTGCTCTGGCGCAACCGTTGACTGCGCCAGAGCGACATTTCATGACCTGCCATACTATTTCTGGTATTCGAGTTCGTATTTGCCGCCAGGCATATGCGCAGCACCCCAGACCGCGACTTCACGCCGATAAGGCTTCGCATACTGCGCCCGTTCTTCCTCGATTTCCCGAGCGAGCCGGTGCCCGTCGAACGTGGCGTCGGCAATAATTTTAGGCGCGTAGGCGTCGCCGATCACGTACACGTCCTCGATGCCGTTCTTCTTCCATTCATCCTTGCGCGCCTTGAGACCTTTATAAAGGTCATTGACCGAATGCCTGCCGGTAACAAGCACCAGGGTGTCGAACTCATGCCACTGGTGAGTCTTGTTCTCGGCACGCGGCAGCTTGCCGGGTCCCTTGTACTCACGCTTGGAACCCTCGCCGAACAGATTGTAAACCTCGATGCGCCCCTTCTCGATCCTTGATGCCCAGGATTCGCCTATAACCTCGACATGGTGCTCATGCAGCATGCGCATGGTATTGGCGAACTCAAGTGTAAACTCCATATAGGAGGCGAGCCCGACACCGTCGATGATGCTGACCTCGTGGCCGGCCTGCGCCAGCTTCTCGGCCAGACTGGGCGTCATCCAGTATTTATCCGCGCTTAGTATCGTGACGCTCTTGCCGATCTTCTTCTTGCCTTCGAAGATCTGCTCGGGCGTTATCTGATCGTCCTTGCTGCCGTCCGCGCCCGGAATTGGCTCATGGGTCAGGCAGTTGTTACCGTCGGTATTCCAGGTGGAGCCAGTAGCGACAACGATTTTCTCTGCACCATACTCAAGCGCTTCGTCCACCGTCATGGGCTTCTGGTTGAGCATCAACTGGGATTCCTTGCTCTTCTTCAGCAGCTTGTTGATCTGGACTTCTCGGTAATCGCGGTGATACCCCCATTCGCCCAGGTTGGGTATGTGATCCACAATATCATTGATATGACCGCCAACCTTATCCCTGGTGTCGTATATATGGGTCGTATAGCCGCGCTCGAGCAGCACACGTGCACACTCGCCTCCTGCCGGACCTGCACCAATTACCAGAATCGAGTCGTCCGAACCCGCTTTCGGAAATATCTCGGGATGCCAGCCGCGACGGTATTCCTCGCCGGCGGTGGCGTTCTGAGTGCAGATCATGGGCGGCCCGCCGATCTCCCAGCGTGAGATGCAGACATTGCAGCCGATGCAGACACGGATGTCATCGTAACGGCCCTCCTCAATCTTCTTCGGCAGGAACGGATCCGAAATGCTGGGTCTGGCGGCGCTGATGATGTCTAGCTGGCCCGAACGGATGACCTCGGCCATCTTGTCTGCATCCGTGAAGCGGCCCACGCCCAGGACCGGCTTCTTTGATACCTTCTTGATGAATTTCTGCCAGGGAAGCTGATGCCCCATCTGGTAGAAACGCGACGGCCCGGCATCTTCACCCCATTGGGCGATATCGCCCACGTTGACGTCCCAGACGTCGACAAGGGGATCGGCCAGTTCGACGAACTTCATACCATCCACCTCAACTTCGATGGCATCCGGCCCATACAGGGTATCGACTGCAAAACGGGTGGCAATGGCGCAGTCATCGCCCACAGCCTTTTTAACTTTTTCAAGCGTTTCCAACCAGAAGCGGGCCCTGTTCTCCAGCGAGCCCCCATACTTGTCAGTCCGCTTGTTGTAATAGGGTGACAGGAACTGAAGAGGAAGATAGGAATGACCGCCATACACGTAAACGATATCGAAACCGGCATCCCTGGCCCGCTTTGCAGCGTCTACGTAGAAACCCTGGACGTCGTTTATGTCATCCTGATCCATTTCATGGCAATACGTCAGGGTCTCGAACTCCGAGGCATACTGGCTGGGACCGCGTGGCGTCTCACGCGTTTCCATGCATGGAGCGTGCGGTCCGCCATACCACAACTCGACGCCAGCCAGCGCGCCGTGCTCGTGAATGTGCTCCGTCATGGCACTCAGATTGCGCACATCACCCTCATCCCAGAGACGCGCTGATACTCGGTGTACGTCATCAGATTCAGGGTGGATTGAGCAGTATTCCGTGTTGATAAGACCCCAACCGCCTTCCGCTTTCAGCGCCCGATGGGCAGCCTGGAAACCCGGCTTATCAGAACCGGCCCCAATGCAGTGGGGTGACTGACAAAACCTGTTGCGCATGGTCTTGGGGCCAATCTGGATTGGCTCAAATAAGATGTCGTGTTTTGAGTTACGCGCCATTTTTAATCACTCCCCTTTTACAGCACACTGCACGCCCAAGATACAAGGAGCAAAACAAGGCCCGAACGGCCCCCGTGTTGATACAATGACTCTAAACAAATCTTTGTATACACAAGAGGATTCGGGCCTTGGCACATCATAACATCGTCTTCGCTCAACTGGCCAAACCGGAGTTGACCCGTTTTCGAGTAGCAGCGCGGTGAGGCGGTGAAGGCGTTAGAGCGGCGTGGTCCGGGCCGGCCCAGGATGTTGGCACCCTAGGAGGCTGAATCAGGCGGCGGGTGGAGCGCGCGCCGCCGAGGCGGCCGCATCGTCTTCGGAATCCAATCCCCTTGGCGCAATGCGACACGACTTTCGTGGAAGGCGGACTCGACCCGACACTCGATACCATCTGGTCGGGCCTCGGGACAAGATCGGAATGCGTACCCTATTCGATCCGTAACTGCATAAAGGAGAACAACCACCATGATGTCCCGCAACCTGCTTGAGCGGCTGGACCAGGGCCCGGTGATCTGCGCCGAGGGATATGTATTCGAGATGGAACGCCGAGGCTACCTGCAGGCTGGGCCGTACGTTCCTGAGGTCGTCCTGGACCACCCGAACGCTGTCATCGAACTGCACCGGGAGTTCATGAACGCGGGCTCCGACGTTATCGAGGCCTTCACGTATTACGCGCATCGCGAGAAACTCAGGCTCATCGGGCGCGAGGATGACTTGGAGAATATCAACCGCACTGCGCTGGAGCTCGCAAAGCAAGTGGCCGCCGAAGGGAACGCACTGGTAGCCGGCAATATCTGCAACACCAATATATTCCTGCCTGGCGATAAGCAGAGCAAGAAAGAATGCCGGGCCATGTTCGAGGAGCAGGTCGGTTGGGCGATGGATGCCGGTGTGGATTTCATCATCGGCGAGACCTTCGCCTTTGCCGAGGAAGCGCTGCTTGCCTTGGAAGTAATAGAACGTGCGGGTGCAATCTCGGTCATCACACTCGCTGTCCATCGCGAACGACTTCGCGACGATTACTCGGTGCCCGAAGCTTGCCAGCGACTCAAGGATGCAGGTGCGGATGTGGTCGGAATGAACTGCATTCGAGGACCGAACACGATGTTTCCGCTGCTGGAAGAACTAAGTCGGCAGGTTGAAGGTCCACTCGCCGCGCTACCGGTTCCTTACCGAACGACACCAGAACAAGTCAATTTCCAGGCTTTGACCGACCCAGGCTGCGACTGTATTCCAGGCATCCCGTTTCCGACTGCGCTCGATGCTCTCGCATGCAATCGCTACGAGATTGCGGAATTCGCCAAGAAAGCGTATTCACTGGGCGTGAATTATCAGGGCGTCTGCTGTGGCGCCGGGCCGCATCATATCCGGGCGATGGCCGAAGCGCTAGGCAAGAACCCACCCGCGAGTCGCTATTCACCCGACATGTCCAAACACTACGCGTTGGGCTCCGACAAAACGCTGCGCAAGGAAAATCAGGAATTCGCAAAGATAATGACGAAATGACATCAGATGAAAGTCGACCCAGCAAAGGCCTCGGTATCTAGACTTCTGGCAAACAAATCCTTGGAGAGCTGCGGCGCGCGGCTGTGCCGCGAGTTCGGGATTTCACCGACTACGAAATCTTCGTCCGGAATAGGGTGCAAACCACGTTACCGGATTGCACCTTTTGCCGACTGGTGCCGGAGAGAGGACTCGAAGCTCCGATCCATGTCATTACGAAGCCATAGAATAGCAACCTAAGTGTCGGCAATTGCTACGAGAAGTAGAGCGTCCGACAGCGCATCTGCGGAGTTGTGTAGAGATCCTAGCTAGAACAATCCCTCGATCTGGCCGTCCTGGTTGACGCGGATGCTGTCGGCTGCCGGCACGCGCGGCAAGCCCGGCATGGTCATGATGGAACCGCACACGACCACCAGGAACTCGGCGCCGGCCGCGAGGCGGATCTCGCGGATCGGCACCACATGGCCTTTCGGCGCGCCGAGAAGGTTCGGGTCGGTCGAGAAACTGAACTGGGTCTTCGCCATGCAGATCGGGTATGCGCCGTGACCGTCCTTCTGCAACTGCGCGAACTGATCGCGCACCTTCTTGTCCGCGATGATGTCCTCCGCGCCGTAGATCGTGCGCGCGATGTGCCGCGCCTTGTCCCATAACGGCATGTCGTCGTCGTACAGTGTGTGGAACTGGTGAGCCTTGCTTTCCGCCAGGTCGATGACGTGCCGCGCGAGATCGGCCGCACCCTTGCTGCCCTCCGCCCAGTGGCGGCACACGTGGGCCTCGACGCCGAAATCCTCGCAATAGCGGCGGACGATCTCGAGTTCTTCGTCCGTATCCGCGGTGAAGTGATTGATGGCAACCGCGACCGGGACGCCGAAATGGCCCAGGTTCCGCAGGTGTTGTCCGAGATTCTCGCAGCCCTTCCTCACGGCTTGCCTGTTCGCAGACGCCAGTCGGTCCGTAGCAACCCCGCCATGCATCTTGAGCGCCTTGACCGTGGCCACCAGAACGACCGCGGACGGCTTCAGGTGCGCCTTTCGGCACTTGATGTTGAAGAACTTTTCTGCGCCGAGGTCGGCCCCGAACCCGGCTTCGGTGACGACGTAATCGCTCAGCTTGAGCGCAGTCCGGGTCGCGACCACCGAATTGCATCCGTGCGCGATGTTGGCGAACGGCCCGCCGTGCATGAAGGCCGGATTGTTTTCGATCGTTTGCACGAGATTGGGCCGGAAGGCATCCCGCAGCAGCGCCGTTATCGCGCCCTGGGCGTTCAGATCCTGCACGGTCACCGCCTTGCCGGCAAAGCTATAACCGACGACCACGTTGCCGAGGCGTCGTTCGAGATCGCCGAGGTCCGTGGCCAGGCAGAAAATGGCCATGACTTCGGAAGCAGCGGTGATGTCGAAGCCGCTTTCCCGCGGCACACCGTTCGGGTTCCCGCCGAGGCCGACGACGATGTTGCGCAGCGCGCGATCGTTCATGTCGACCACCCGCCGCCAGGTAATGCGCCGGGGATCGATGCCAAGCCGGTTTTCCCAGTGAATGTGATTGTCGAGCAGCGCCGACAGCAGGTTGTGGGCGGCGCCGATCGCATGGAAATCACCGGTGAAATGCAGGTTGATGTCCGTCATCGGCACGACCTGCGCATAGCCGCCGCCCGCCGCCCCGCCCTTCATCCCGAAGCAGGGTCCGAGGCTCGGCTCGCGCAGGCAGATCGAGGCATCCTTCCCGATATGATTCAGCGCGTCCCCGAGCCCCACCGTGGTCGTGGTCTTGCCCTCGCCCGCCGGCGTCGGCGACACGGCCGTGACGAGGATCAGCTTGCCCTCTTTTCGCTTCGTTGCGTCGTTGAGGACGCGGTAGTCGATCTTGGCCTTGTCGTGCCCGTAAGGAATGAGCATGTCGGCCGACAGGCCGAGCTTCTTGCCGATTTCCTGGATGGGCTCGAGCGTCGCCGCTTGGGCGATGTCGATGTTCGTCGTGGCACTCATGCGGCACTCCGGCGTGGTCGTGGTGATTTTCCTTTCGGTGTTGGCTTCGTCGCCGAACGCGTGACGGCACGGGCCGCCATCCGGCAAGCCGGGGATTCTAGCGAACGGTTACGCCGGAACGCACGACCTCCGGCGCCGGGCCGCACTATGTGAAACGAAGCCTTTGGAGAGGAGGAATCCACTCAGCCTAGCTAAGCTAGCCGCACGTCGGCCGTTTGTCGTGGTCGTGTCCGTAGCATGCGATGACTCTCCAGGCGTCGTCGATGCGTCTGAACTCACTGGTGCCGAGCTGACGGCACGTCTCGACCGTGAAGGTGTGACGTTCGCAGAGTTCGAGCAATGGTCGAGCTGGCAGCCCGGGCGGTCGAGTGATGTCAGTGAGCAGTTACACAAAACCTCTTTGTGCATGTCCACTTGATTTCGGAGCCAGGACAAACGGGTTTCCGGAATATCCGCTGCGGTTCAGTCGGCGAGCAGGGTTTCCGGGAGGGGAAAATCCTCTGCCTCCACCAGGGTGGCGAGGCATTCAATTTCGGGGCCGTAAGGTCGATCAGCTTCATACGGCGGAATCAGCACCCTGACAGAGTCACGGACGGTTTCAATCCGATCTCCCGGTTTTTGCCCGCGCTGGTCGATCGCGACCAGCGCGGCATAAAGCTCGTAGACCGCAACGATCCGGGTGATCCGGTCGATCTCGGCCAGCCGGTCAAGGGCCGGGAACAGCATAGTCGCTATGTCCTCCTGGCCGAAGGAGGAATCACCATGCTGCAGGGAAGGCGGCACGCTCAAGCTGCGGATATGTGCGAGAAGCCCCAGCACCGCCTTGTGCAGCACGATGAGGCCGGCGTCGAGACCCGGTCGGCGTGCAAGCTGTGGGGTCAGGCCGGAAAAGCGCTGATCGAGCAACCGATGGAGACGCCGTTCAGATGCCGTCGCCACCTGTGCTAGCGAAAGAGCAGTCGCCTCGACTCGTTGGGTGAGTTCGGCGCAGTGGAAGTTCCCGCTGTGGACGAGCCTGCCAAAATCAGGTGCCATGCCATCGGGTATGAAGGCCGGATTGTCGCTGATTGTCCGCCATTCGGCCCCGATGGCTGCCTGAAGATCGGTAAGGGCCTGGAGCAGCGTTCCAAGGATCTGCGGGATGGTACGGAAGGAAATCGGCGGCTGGCGGCCTGACCTCGATATTTCCGTACTGTCGAGCAGACCGCGCACTGTGTCCGCAATCCTCGCCAGGGCAGGCTCCGGACGTAGCCTGGCTACATCCTCCCCGAACGCCTCCAGGGATGCGCCGATACCCTCTACGCTCGTAGCTGCCGTCAGGGTAACCAGTGCCAGGGTCCGGCGGACGCGACCGCTGAGGTCGAAGCTTGCCGCCGGGCCCATCGCGACCCCATTGATCAGCGACATACCTTCCTTCGGCAAGGGTTCATAAGGCGCTACGCCACGGTCTGCGAGCGCAGTGGCCGCCGGAACGCGCGCGCCATCGTCAGCGAGCACGAAGCCTTCCCCTATCAGGGCCTGCGCAAGGTGGCAGAGCGGGATGATCTCCCCCGCCATACCGAGTCCCATGCTGGGAACATACGGAGTAAATCGGTCATTCAGGCGATCGCACAGGTATCGGCACAGTTCTGCGCTAACGGCATTGTGACCGGTTAGAAACTGAGCGAGCCTGACCAGCATCGCACCACGGACGACTGCGGCAGGAAACGGCGCACCGACCGCCACTGACCGACCCAGCAGGATCTGGCGGGAGAAGCGCGCCTTGTCATCCTCCGTGAGATCGACGCCAACTTGCGCGCCGCACCCGGTGTTGACGCCGTAGCATATCGCGCCGCTTTCCAGATGCTTCAGGAAGAGACGCCGCGCGTTCTCGACGCGCTGCAGCGCCACCTCGGAGGGCGCAACCACCTCGTGATCGTAGACTATGCGCCGATAGACCATCGGAGTGAGCTCATCGGGCCCATCGAGAATGATCATCGCCGCTGTTCCTCAGCTTAGCCTTCGCTCATGCGAAGCGCAGCCTCTGTCCGATCCCGAGTCTCTTTGCCTTTTTCACCATGGCGTCGCCGAGGGCGACGTCGGTGGTGCTGAGACCACGATGCCAAAACAGGATCGTCTCATCGTCCCTCTCGCGGCCAGTACGGTCGCCGCACACCACTTGCCCGATCTCGGCGTGCAGGGTTTCCGCCGTCAGTTTCCCCTCGTCCACATGGCGGCGGAGTGCACCAAACGGTCTGCCTGGTTCGCATTGCCCCCAATCGTCGACGACGATCTTGTCCATCACGTCGGTGAGATCGAACTCGACCGCGCTCATGGTGCCATAGGGCACGACGAAAGCTCCCTTTTTTACCCATTCGGTCTTGAACAGCGGCGAGGGCTCGGTGAGACGAGTCGCCTCGACCATGATGTCGGCGCCAACAAGACAATCCCGCCAATTGTCGGTGACGATGATCCGCTTGCCAAGATCCCGTTCGAGCCGCGCGCCAAAGGCGTCGCGACTTTCGGGACGGCGGGAATGTACCCGGATCTCGTCGAAATCAAACAGGTGGTCAAGGAGACGGATGTTCCAATACGAGGTGCCGCGGGCGCCGACATGCCCGAGAATCCTGCTATCCCTGCGCGCGAGATACCTGGCGCCGATGGCGGTTACCGCGCCGGTGCGCATGTCGGTGATGGCTGTTGCATCGACAATTGCCCTGGGCGCACCCGTCTGTGGGTCGAATAGATTCAGAAGAGCGAACTCGGATGGCAAGCCATGCTTGTAATTGTCGACGAAGTCGCCGACCACCTTCACACCGGCAACGCCGAGCGTTCTAACGTAGCAGCGCAACACATTGAAATGCCCCTTGGCCGAGCTCTCGGGAATGAGATGCACCCGCGGTTCGATTACCGCCTCGCCACGCCCTTGAGCAGCCAGAGCTTCCTCCACCGCCCCCAGAATCTCCTCATTGGTCAAAGAAAGGGCATCGGCGTCGATGGCATTGAGATAGTCGATCCAGATCTCGGGCATTCCTTCACCAACCTCGATTTTGATGGGTAACGTTGCCGATGTAGATCATATTCTCCGGCCGGCTGTCATCGGGTTTTTGCATAGAGCGCGTTATCGATCAGCGGACTGGATGGCGAGCTGTGCCTCTCCTACGCTCAGAACCTTTTCCGCGCTCGGCGGGGAGCTCCGAAACGGGAATATGGCAGCGTATCTCGTGGCCCGCCTCCACGCCCCGGTGGAGCGGCGGTTCCTCCGTCTCACAAATCGTTCCCAGCTTGCGTGGACAGCGCGTCTGGAACACACAGCCGCGCGGCAAGCTGACCGCGCTCGGAATCTCGCCGCTCAGCCGCACGCACCCGCCGATCTGCCCGTCGAGCGTCGGCACCGCCGACATCAGCGCCTCGGTGTAGGGGTGATGCGGACCCGAAAAGACCCGCTCGGCAGGGCCGATCTCCATCAGCCGCCCGAGATAGAGCACGGCGATCCGGTCGGACAGGTAACGCACCGTCCCCAGATCATGTGAGATGAAGATGTAGCTGACGCGCCGCCTGGCCTGCAGTTCGGCCAACAGATTGAGAATGGCCGCCTGCACGGACACGTCCAGGGCCGATGTCGGTTCGTCGCAGACTACGATGCGCGGTTCGCCCGCGAAGGCGCGCGCAATGGCGACCCGTTGTTTCAGCCCGCCGGAAAGCTGGAGCGGACGCACGGAGAGATAGCGGTCAGCCAATTGCACCGAACGGGTCAGCTCGAGCAGCCGCGCCGCCTTTTCCGATGGCGGCACGCGGGCAAGGCGCGTCAGGGCGCGGCCGATCAGACGGCGCACCGTGTGCGAGCGGTTGAGCGCGGAATCCGGGTTCTGGAAGACGATTTGCAGCGACTTCAGCTGCTTGCGTCCGCGCACCTCGGTCGTCGCGCCCAGCGTTTCCCCATCCAGTTCGATGGCGCTGCCCGCGTCGGGCGCCGTCAGCCCCAGCAGGAGCCGCGCGAGCGTTGTCTTGCCGCTGCCGGACTCGCCGACCAGCCCCAGCGTCTCGCCTGCCCATAGATCAAACGACACGCCGCTTAGCGCACGGACCGTCTGTCGCGCCTTTCCGTAGGTCTTGCTGAGTGCGATGGCGCGCAGCATCGCCGGTTTGCTGCGATCCACGGCCGACACGGCGGGGATACCGTCCGGCGTCGCACGAGGCAGCGACTGCGCCCTTTCGTGAAAATGGCAGCGGCTGCTTCGCCCCTTCCCGACGTCGTAGAGCGGCAGCGGGTCGGTCCGGCATTTCTCCTCCACAAGCCCGCAGCGCGGCGCGAAAATGCATCCCGGAATCTCTGCGCCGAGGGGCGGCAGAAATCCCGGAATCGTGTCCAGCCGCCCGTGATCCTTGCGTCGCCCGCGGCTGGGCAGGCAACGCATCAATCCCACCGAATAGGGATGGCGCGGATCGCCGAACAATTCCGCCGTCGGCCCTTCTTCCACCAGCGCCCCCGCATAGAGGACGCCGACCCGGTCGCACATGCGCGCGATGACCGCGAGATTGTGGCTGATGAACAGGAGCGACGTGGCGTATTCCCGGCGCAACTGTCCTATCAGGTCGAGAATTTCCGCTTCGACCGTCGCGTCGAGGCCCGTCGTCGGCTCGTCCAGAATAAGCAGCCTCGGATTGACCGAGAGCGCCATCGCGATGGCGACGCGCTGCTGCATGCCGCCGGAAAGTTCATGCGGATAGCGATCGAGCACCAGCCTGTGATCGGCGATCCAGACGCGCTCCAGCATCGCGGCCGCCATCTCCCGCGCATCGCCGGCGTTCGCGCCCTTGTTCGTGAAGATTTCCGCGATCTGTGCGCCGACGCGCAGCGACGGGTTCAGCGCGCTGGCCGGATTCTGATAGACCATTGCGACCGTCGTGGCCCGAAGCTGGCGGAGTTGGCCGGCATTCATCGCCAGCAGGTCACGGCCCACGATCCGGATGTCGCCGTCGAGAATGCGCCCGTTGCGCGGAAGGTAGTGTACGGAAGCGAGCGCCACCGTCGACTTGCCGCAGCCGGATTCCCCGACCAGGCCGTAGGATTCGTCCGCGCCGATGCGGAAAGTGAGATTCCGCAGAACCCGGTGCTCCCGACCGCGAACCCGATAGGCGACGTCAAGTTCGGTGACCTCCAGCGCGTCGGCCGCCTCGAACCCGTTCCCGGGCGGGTCCGTCATGACTCGTACACGCTCTGAACGCCGTCCGCGACGAGATTGACCCCGACCACCAGCGACGCGATGGCGATCGCGTTGAACAGGACCGGCCACCAATAGCCGCCGTTAATCATGCCGTAGCTTTGGGAGATAGAGAGCCCCCAGTCCGGGGACGGCGGCTGGATGCCGAAGCCGAGGAAGCTCAAAGTCGCCACCGCGAAGATCGCATAACCCAGGCGCACCGTCGCCTCGACCAGGATGGGGGAAGCGATGTTGGGAAGGATTTCGACGAAGAGGATATGCGCGGCGCCCTCATCGCGCAGTTTGGCCGCCGCGACATAATCCAGTTCGCGCTCCGATAGCACTGCGGAGCGCACGGTGCGCGCGATGATCGGAGCGTAGACGACTCCGATCACGACAACGACGGTGAATGACGAAGCGCCGATCGCCGCCAGCGCCATCAGGGCAATGATCACGATCGGCAAGGCGAGTAGCGCATCGATGACCCGGCTGAGGCTGTCGTCGACGATGCCGCGGAAATATCCGGTCACAAGTCCCAGCATGACGCCGAGGATCGTGCCGAGCGCGGTCGCCAGCGGCGCGACCATCAATATGTCCCGCGACCCTACGATTACCCGCGAGAACACGTCGCGGCCCAGCGAGTCCGTTCCGAACCAATGCTCCGGAGACGGCGGCCTAAGCGCGCCCATAATGTCGGGCGCGGTGGGATCATAGGGAACCACCATGCCGCCGAACAACGCGCAGGCGATCCAGAACAGGACGATCGCCGCGCCAATAACAAACGTGCGGGAGCGCGAGAGCGCCCGCAAACGATCACGCCAAATCGAAGCCGCGTTCGCGGCGGCGTCGGCCATCATGTCGTCGGGCGCCGCGACGGTCATTCGGCCCCTCCGAACCGGACGCGGGGGTTCAGAAGCGAATGGAGTATGTCCGCCGCCAAGGCCGCGAAGGTGTAAATCGCGCCGATCACCAGCACGCCAGCCTGGAGCATGGGGAAGTCCTTCGCGCGCGCGGCGGCAAAGATCAGGCTGCCAATCCCCGGGTAGTGGAACAGCACTTCGATGATGACCAGGCCGCCGATCATGGCGCCGAGTTGCGTCGCGACAACGGTGATCGTCGGCAGAAGCGCGTTCCGCAATACGTGCCGCCAGAGCACGACACGCCACGGCAGCCCTTTGAGGACAGCCGTACGCGTATAGTCGGAATCGAGCACGCCGATCGTGCCGGCGCGGGTCATGCGCGCTATATAACCGAACAGTACCAGGACCAGCGGTATCGACGGCAGTAGCAGATAGTAGATTTGCGTGAGCGGACCCGAGCCCTCCGGCCAGTTTGCCGTGATCGGAAGCCACTGCAGCCAGACGCCGAAAATGATGATCAGGACGATGCCGGTGACGAACTCGGGCAGCACGGTCGCCGAAAGGCCCAGCACGCTGACAATCCGGTCGACCGCGCGGCCGACATGCAGCGCCGACCAGACCCCGGCCGCGATGCCCAACGGTACCACCAGGCAGAAGGCGACCAGTCCCAGCTTCAGCGAATAACCGAGCGCGTTCATGATGAACGGCGCTACCGACGACCGGTATGCATACGACATGCTCATGTCGCCGACGACGAAATGGCTGATCCAATCCCAGTACTGGACGAGCAACGGCCGGTCCAGTCCGAGTTCACGATTGAGATTGGCGACCGCCCGCGCGTCGGCCAACGGACCCAACATCGCCCGGCCGACATCGCCTGGTAGAAGCTGCCCGCCGGCAAACACCATGACGCTCAGCAGCCATAACGTCGCCAGCGAGAGCAGCAGGCGCTTCGTCAGGACGCGGCCGAAGCTCACTGCTTACGCTCCATAGCCGGCGGTCGACGTTTCCGGACGGTCAAAGACTGTGCGCGCCGCAATCAATAATAGCCATGCGACGATGCCGTGAGCGGCTTCGGTTGCTCGACGCCGTCGATCAAAATCTTGTCGACGAATTCGTTGTAGAACGAAACAAGGCCCTTGATCCGGGCCGATTCATGGACCGGATCCTGGTAGTGCCAGACGAGATTTTCATGGCGCTTCTTCTTGACCGTCATGTGATACCAACTGCTTAGCCCCTTGTAGGGGCAACGCGACACATAGCGACTCGGGGTCAACAAATCGAGCCGCGTATCGGCGATCGGCATGTAGTAGCGCGTCGGCAGGCCGGTCTCGAAGAGGAACACGCCACGCTTCGAATCGGCGACCTTCTCGCCCTCGACGAAGACTTCTATCCGGCGCGACGAGGGGAGACAATCGATTCGGCGGAACGGATCTCGCGCATGGACGAATATCTCTTCGTCCTCCTCGTACCAGTGATTGATCTTGTTCCAGTAGAAGGCCATGTAGTCCGAAATCGGTGGGCATTCCGGCGGCGGTTTCAGGTAGCGCCAGCCTCCGTCCTCCACCAGCGTTATGCCGGTATTCAGCGAATAGTGCGTCGCCGTGCCTTTGAACGGCGACTCCGTACGGGTCGCGCTCGGCATCAGCATGGCCTCGTCGACGTCCTTTATCGGAAAATAATAAACCGGCAGATGATCGGACTCGTACATCACGAGTCCCTCGACGGTGTCCGCGACCGTCAAATCGCCGACCACCACCCGAAGCCGCTTGGGTGACGGCATCGTGAAGAGCACATAACCCGGCTCCGACTCGTACTGGCGAATCTGATCGAGGATCGGAAAATGTGGCCCGCGGCCACGCAAGTGAGGTTTTCGCATGGATGATCCGGTTGCTCCGTGTTTGAGGTTGCTTTATGTGCGTGCTAACGCCGCGAAGCTACGCCCGATAAACCCGGTCGAGCAACAGCCCAGCCGAGATCGGCGGCAGCCCCTGGATGTCTTTTCGGACCGGGACCAGCAAGTTCGGAAAGTAAGCGATGATGACGGGCGTTTCGTCGAGCAACAGCTGCTGAATCCGTCCGGCGACGCTACGCTGCGCCTCCAGATCGAGCGCTTTGACATACTGGGCGACAAGATTGTCGTAAGTCGCGTTCCGGAAATGCGCGGCGTTCCAGGCGCCGTCGCTGAGCAGCGGATTGCCGAGAAACACGTTCGGCACGCCGCGATGGGCGTAATCGGTAATGCCGAGCGTACTGTCGAGCCAATCCGACTGGCCGGGGACAGCCTTGCCGTAATAGGCTTCCTGCGTCTCGATCTTGAGATTGATCCTGATACCCGCATCCTTGGCGAAACTCTGAACAAGTTGCGCATACTCGGGAATATCGGTGTATTGCTGGGTCGTCAGCGTGACATCGAACCCGTCGGCGACCCCTGCCGCCGCCATGAGCTGCCGCGCCCTGGCGATGTCCTGATCGCGCTGCGGCACTGACGGGTCGGTCGACGGATAGAGCGGCGCGAAGGGGCTGTCGTTTCCCTTCACCGCCAGCCCCCGGCACAAACCGTCCACCAGCCGCTGCCGATCGAGGGTCAGCGCCAACGCCTGGCGCACGCGCTTGTCGCCGAATGGCGGCCGGTCGCATTTCATGTGCATCGGCCGGTGGTTGGACGAATTGATCGGGATGAGCTTGATATCGGGATTGCGTTGAAGCACTGGGCTCATCACGACAGGAACGGCGTCGAGCATGTCGACCTCACCGGCCTGGAGCGCGATCAGGCGGGGCTGCGCCTCGGCGTAGAAGCGGAATTCAACCCGGTCCGGAAGGGCTTTCGGCCCCCAATAATCCGGGTTGCGAACCAGAGTGGCGCCCACCCGCGGCCGGTAGGATTCGATCCTGAACGGACCGGTTCCCATGAAGGTTTCTTCGTAATTCCCCTCCATGTTCGCGGGCAGGATTATCGCGTTGTAATTGTCGATCGAAACCGCGTAGGGGAAATTGCCGTTGGGCGTTTCGAGGTGGAACGCGACCGTGTAGTCGTCGACCTTCCGCGTGCCGCCCCTGGTCAGAAGTCCCTTGAACACCGAGAGTGCATTCGAGGACCCTTCCGGATCGGACAGGCGATCGAACGTCGCCACCACGTCGTCGGCGGTCATCTCCTGCCCGTTATGGAACTTCACGCCACGCCGCAGCCTGAACGTCCAGACCGTACCGTCGTCATTGGGCGACCAACTCTCCGCCAGCACCGGCTTCAATGTCAGGTCGGGCTGCGACACGCAAAGAAACTCGGCGGTCTGGAAATAGACCTGATAGGAAGCGCTGTCGTTCGCCGTCACCGGATCGACCGCGCCGTCGGGCATCGACACTGCGGCACGGATCGTTCCGCCCGTGCTCCGGTCCGCCGCCAGCGCTTTGCGCGCCAGGCTCAGGCCGGCCGCACCCGCCAGCGACCCCAGAACCGGCAGCCCGAGGCCGAGAACGCTCCCGTAGCGCATGAATTCGCGCCGGTCGACACGGCCTGCGAGCAATTCATCGACCAGCGCGTTTTCGACGTCGCTGAAACCGTTCCTGAACGAGTCGATCAATCGGATGTTCCTGGTCATCGGCTCCCCCACCCTGTTCACCGTTCCTCGTCACGAGGAGGTTTCACGGGGAAGGCTACCAACCCGCGCGACGCCGTCAAGGTGCAACGGACAAGGTACAGGTCCGCGCCTAGCGTACTTCCCGAAGCAGATCCCGCAGATAGGCCGGCATTTCGGTCGGTTGCGTGACGGCCTCCTTGACCAGGCGATCGAAGTGGGATGCCAGCACCCGGACGTGGACGGTCATGTTGAACACGAAGTAGAGCTGCCCCACGTACACCACGGCACGCTGCGGGCCGAACAGGGTCACCGGCACCGAGAAGTGGCTCAGGCCATTGTAGAGCGACCACCGGAACGTGGGATAGAGCTCCTCCGTCAGTTCGATCATGCGTTCGATCTGCTCGCGCCGGGCGCGGCGGCCGAGGCCACGCCAGACGCTCTCTCCACGGGCGAACGACTCCAGCGTCTGAGCCGCGCAGCACACCTCCATCTCGGTTTCCGGCTGGCGGCTGTACCTCAAGCGACTCGAGACCTGCCCGACACTGGTTTCGAGCGGGACCTCGGTGACGTCGGGACACTCGTAACGGATGACCTCGTCGGTCTTGAGCAGGTCGGGCAACGTGGTCGGGATATACCGAATCTTGTAGCCGGTCGCCTCCTTATGCCAGCGCGCCAAGCGCTCGTCCATGGGCGATCCGGCGCCGGACTCGATCTCCATGTCGGCGCGGATCAGCTCGGTGCCATCCTGCCGATCCTGGGCCAGACCCAGCAGCCAGTCGCAGCTCACCTGTTCCACGCGGGCGATGGCGATCACCGTCTCCGCGCGCGGCAACCGATCGTTGCCGGTGGATAGGAGCTGCGAAAGCGTGGAACGGTCTATGCCCACCCTCGCGGCGAACGCCGAGCGCGACTCGTTGCCGCGGTCGATCAATTCCAGCAGCCGGGCGCGAAACGATTCGACGGCGTGCTGACGGTCCATAAGAGGCCTCGGTTCGCTTGCGCATCAAGCGCGGTAAAAATTTCGCTTCTGGAGCGTTGCACACATAGATTGCCGCATGTAAAGTATGTGCGCTTAATACACAATGTTTCGTTATGTAAACATCGCAACCTTCCGGCAATTTTGAGCATGGTGCCAGACATCGCTGAACGACCCGTCCCCGACGTCCGGCACCCGGTGCCGGGAGCGCGCGCGGCGGAATGGCCGACTCTCCTCGTGGCCGCAGCGATCTACGCGAGTTTTGGGGCGCTCACCTGGTTCTATCACGAATTACCCTGGTGGCTGATCCTGCCGGCCGGCGCCTATCTGGTGGCCTGGCACGGTTCGCTGCAGCACGAGGCCATCCACGGCCATCCGACCCGCTGGCGCCGGCTCAACGAGCTGCTCGTGTCTCCCAGCCTGTCGCTGTGGCTGCCGTATCGCGTTTACCATGATACCCACATTGCCCATCACCGCGAGCAGGGTCTTACTGATCCGTTAGAGGATCCGGAATCCTACTATATGACCGCGGAGCAATGGGGCGGTTGTGGCCGCGGGATGCGCTGCCTGCTGCGGATACGCAATACGGTGACGGGGCGGCTGCTGTTCGGCCCGCTGCTGGCCGTGTGGGGCTTGTGGCGCCGCGAGCTTCCCCGCCTGCTGCGTGGGGAGCGCGGCACGGGCAAGGCCTGGCGGCTGCACGTGCCGGCCTGCGGGGTCGTGCTGCTGTGGGTAGTGGCCGTCTGTGACATTCCGCTCGAAGAATTCATCCTGTTCTTCGCGTACCCCGGTACTGCACTGACGCTGCTGCGGTCGTTCGCGGAGCACCAGGCGGCCACCGACCCGCAGCACCGCTCGGTAGTGGTGGAGGCGGCCTGGCCCATGGCGCTGCTGTATCTCAATAATAACTTGCACGCGCTGCACCACCGCGAGCCCGGCCGGCCATGGTACGCCTTGCCTTCGCGCTATCGTGACCAACGCCACGCCATCCTGACCGCCAATGGCGGCTATCGTTTCCGCGGCTACGCGGAACTCATCGCCCGCTATCTGCTATGGCCGAAGGACGCGGTCGTTCACCCAAATTTACAGTGACGGCGTATTCCCCGCCCGTACGGCCGGGGGAAGGCCGACCCTGGCCCGGCTACCAGATAAAAAGTGGCCCCTTCGAGGAGCCGTTTTCATTCTGTCTTTGTCTTCTTCCGATAATAATCAATGATGAAGTCTCGTCGCACTACTGAGCGAGCATAGTTGGGACTGCTTTCCGGCGGCAACTCCAGGACGTTAATGCCGCCCATCGCTGCATGACGATCTGCGATGGACTCCAGCGAGACCCCGCGGCCGTTTCTGAGAATGTCATACATCACCATGAACGCAGAAGAGCGACCCGTCCCATCCCAGCATTGAAAGTACAAGGTAACGTCCTGTTCGGAAACCTCCTCTACTAAAGCTTCGAACTCCGCGATCTGACGATCGTTTGGGACTACAGGGACGTAGAATCGCATATAGCGTACGCCATTCCTCTCCACCATATCCGCGTTCGTCAGCACAGTGTCGTTTTCGATGAACTCGGAACTCAAGAGCTCATAGTCCTGGCCTCCTGTCCAATTGACGCTGTCGACTCGAACCGACGGCGTGCTCTCGAGGAATTCAATAAAGTCATCCTCCAGGGAAATGATTTCCTCAATGCCAAGGTCACGATCCGAAACATAGGGGCGAAACCAGGTAATCGGCATTCCGGCAACATGGCCGTGAGGCTCCTGTCGAAAATCGAGTACGATGACAGGGTATTCGCTGCGCTCGATGATATTCCGCAGTTGCTTTTCGGAGGGTTGGCCGCCGCCCATAATCCTGAGTTCACGCAGTCCCTTTAGCTGATCTTCGCTTAGCTCGAGAGGCATATCGGACGATCGAAACCTTTCCGGCCATTCGTCCGCGAAATTGTTCTCCCTGACAACAATGAACTGACCTTCCGCGGAACCGGGTAACTGCTCCAGATGGGCTTTCGCACGCTGGACTTCCACCTCGTCAACGCTCAGTTGCGCGATTTCGAGCTGCCCTTCGATCAAGAGTTGCTTATCTCGATCGTCGGCGAAAGTCTCCGCAGTGGTAGAGCCGATACATGCCACCAAGGCCAGAAAAACAACTGGAAGTCGGATCACGGGACTTTCTCCTCGGGGATGAATTGTCGAAGGTCAGAGATCATCAGAATAACGTAGAAAAGCACTACGATGATCGCGAACCATCGAGTGCGATCATGGTGCGCAGCGCTCCATTATCCGGTTATGACATACGCGAGGCCTGCTGCAATCGGGACGGAAAGGATCGTTCGCTCCAGCCAGATGACAATCAAATGCCAGATCTTTATCGGGATCCCGGTTGCCAGCACGCAGGGAATAGAGGCAGAGAAAAACAAAATCGACGAAACCGAGACTATGCCCACCGTGAACCGGCCCGCACTGGGCAGCTCGGTCGACTGGATTGCTGGCAAGAACATTTCAGCGAGCCCGCTCGACAAAGCGCCGGAGATTTCTGCCGGATTCGGCAACTGACTGAGCCAGACTACCGGGAATATCACGATACCGAGGATATCGAACACCGGTGTATGTTTTGCCAATAGCAATCCGATCATGCCGATGGACAATATCGATGGCACGACCCGCATCGCCATCCGGAGACCTTCGATGAGATTGCACCAGAGCATTGGGCCTATCGGATCGGCAGATCGCGCTACCGTCAACGCTTCCTGCCACGCTCTCCCGAGAAGCGCGCTCCTTTCTGAACCGATGACCCCGGAACCGCTGTCGTCGACGGGTTTCGAGTTATCGAAGGTCGAAAGCGGCGGCAATCGAACGGTTACTGCGGTCACGAAAAACGTTACAACGAGGGTAGACCAGAAATAGGCGTTCCAAAGGGGCGTCAGCGAAAGCGTCTTCGCGACGACAACCATGAATGTCGCCGAGACGGTCGAAAATCCGGTTGCAATGATCGCGGCCTCTTTGGCGGAATATCGACCGGCTTTATATACTCGGCTCGTCAATAACAGTCCCACCGAATAGCTTCCGACAAAGGAAGCGACCGCATCAATCGCGGAGCGACCGGGTGTTTTCCAGATCGGACGCATTATCGGTTCCATAAGCGTCCCGACACCCTCCAGCAGCCCGAAACCGATTAAACATGTCAGGAACAATGCCCCGACGGGGATGATCAGTCCAACGGGGACAGCAAGCCTTTCAAAGAGGAAGGGGAGCATGTCCGGCTGCATGATTGCTTGCGGACCCCGGTCGAGCAGATACATGGCCGCCAATGGAATTGCGGCGACTTGCAATAATGAGAGGACGGCATCCGTCCTGGAGTGCTTCCAGGTACGTCGGACAAAAGGTGAAACTACGCCGGCGACGATTATCGTTACGCAATATAGATTCGACAGAGTCGTAAAAGCCGTGCTGACATAAGTGACTATGTGGTCCATGATGATCGTGGACCGGTCACTGATCGTCAACGGGACAAAGAAAGCGACGGCCCCCACGGAGCTATAGAACAGAAATCGTGCAACGGCCACCCCGTTTGCAGCGAATCCCGACGTGTTGCTGTTTGTCCCGCCCAGCCGATCCGCCACAGATCTGGATCCTTGAAAAGCAGGCCAACTACGATATCCGAATATCGTTCCGGTTCATACAGCCAGTATGTACCATTGATGTCCACGACGACGACCGCATCGCCACTTTCCCCGACGGCAGCACGATCGGCGAGAGGAATGATCCGGGCACGTTTCGGTTCTGACGGTAGTATTGGAGATCTCCCCGACTATCCGGCACCTTGTGCATCACGGCGAAGACATGGGAGGGCAGGATCGGTGATCGCGAACGCGAGGATGTACTCGGTCACGCCGGCGGTCGGCACGCTATGGCGACGTTTTCTGGAACGCGTTGTCGAACGCGCGGGCCAGGCAGTCG
Organism: Woeseia sp.; assembly: GCA_040902105.1. GTDB lineage: Bacteria > Pseudomonadota > Gammaproteobacteria > Steroidobacterales > Woeseiaceae > IDS-8. The sequence goes on along the minus strand of JBBDXW010000048.1, from coordinate 7,611 downwards.
ACGTCGTGGATTGGCCCGCGCCTCTGCCTCTTGCCGAACTGTGGGACAGGCCGGACAAGGCTGCGGTCTTCATGTGCGGATTGCCGTTCAGCCTTGCGTCACCTCAACCGGAGCTGGTCGCGGCGCCGGTTCCCGCGTTGGCGCGATCCGAGGGACAGCCACTTTACTGGAGCGAACTGGTCGTGCGCGCCGACAGCGGGTTTCATCGATTGTCCGATACGTTCGGCCAGAGGATCGCCTTCACGGGCCCGGATTCGCAGAGCGGCTACGCAGCGGCACTCCATCACCTGATGCAATGGTCGAAGGGCGAACCTCTCTACCGCGAGATCATCGCGCCGCGTGTCACGCCCTATGGCGCGCTGCTCGCGGTAACGGAGGGCATGGCCGAGGTCGCGCCGATCGATTCCTGGGCCTTCGCACTGATGCAGCGCCACGCACCGGATGTCACCGCTCGCGTCCGGATCATCGCCAGCACCGAACCGACGCCGATTCCCTTGCTCATCAGTTCATCACGGCAAGGGCGCCTGCTTGCCGGGCCGCTACTCGCGGCCCACGAAGACACGGCGCTCGGGCCGATCATGGACGAGCTGCTGATCGAGAGGTTCGTGCGGCCGCGCGCCGAATCCTATTCCATCCTGAAACTAAGGTTGGAAACGGCTCGGAATTTCTGGCGGCGGCAACCGCTCGCCGCGGTCTCCGATCCCGCGTTCTCCCTGGTACCCGGCGCTGCCAATTCATGACGTCGCCGAGGATTTTTATGACGTCTCCCGCGTAGCGGGCCGGTCGGGGCGCGTGTGCTTCGGCCGTTGTGGCGGCGAGCGTGCAGTCGATGATGAAAATCCTCGCCAGACGGCTTATATTGAGCGCGTGGTTGATAGGATTGGCCATGGCAGCGATAGCGCGTAAATTCTGGCAACTCGAGGGGCCGACGTGGATTGTGGCCGTGGGGGTCTATGGTGCCTGGTTCTTGCTGATCTGGTATCACGCGCTGATCCCGTGGTGGCTGATGATCCCCCTGGGGGGGTATGTCGTCGCGTGGCAGTTTTCGCTGCAACACGAGACGATCCACGGATTTCGCGGCGTACCGGCCTGGTTTCGTTTTGCTGTCGCCTTTCCGCCGCTGGGGCTGTGGTTCCCTTATCCTCTCTACCGCAAGAGCCATTCGAAACACCACCGGAACCGCTACCTGACCGTACCCGGAACGGACACCGAGGGTTATTACGTACGGCAGGCAGAATGGGCTAACGCTAGTCGAATCTCGAAAGGCATTCTGCTCGTCAACCAGACGTTGGCCGGACGCCTTCTGATCGGGCCACTTCTGCGTCTGTGGAAGCTGGGGGCATCCGAGATCGCTCGGGTGCGCCGCGGCGATTGCAGCCATCTGCCTCACTGGGGAATTCATGTCGTCGCGGTCGGCGCTCTGTTCTGGTTCGTATCCGGCATTGCCGGCATGCCCTGGTGGCAGTATGTGCTGCTGCTGGCCTATCCCGGCATGAGCCTGGGTCTGCTGCGGGCATTCATCGAGCACCGGGCGGCTCCGCGGCCGGGCGAACGCACCGCCAGCGTCGACTCCAACACGCTGTTCGGACTGTTGTTTCTCTACAATAACATCCACATAGTTCATCATCTAAGGCCGGCCATGCCTTGGTACCAGATTCCAGCCTACTACCGGAAGAACAGGGACAAGATCCTGGATCACAACGACCATTTCGTGTTCCGCGGCTACGGTGAGATCGCTCGGAAATACATGTTTCGTCCCGTTTTCCATCCCGCGCACCCCACCCTTTAGGGCGCATTCGCATATCCCAATGGGTCTGGCGATGATTCTTGATATTCGCGCGCAGCGTGTGTCGATTTTTTGCGGCAGGTCGGCTTTGGGGAACGCCACGTCGTGAGCCATGCGACGAATTCCGGTTCAGGGCGCAAACCCGTCAGCGGCGCCCGCGCCGTTGTCGCCGTCGCCATCGCGAATATGCTGGAATGGTATGATTTCATAATCTATGCATTCTTCGCCGTCTATATCGCCCAGAACTTTTTTCCCAGCGATGATCCCAGCGTTGATCTTCTAAAAGCGTTTCTGGCTTTCGGTCTCGGATTCGTCATTCGTCCGCTGGGCGCGATTGTAATCGGCATCTATGGCGACCGGGCTGGGCGCAAGGCGGCGCTGGTGCTGACTATCATGACGATGGCTGTCGGTACTCTGCTCATTGCGGTCGCGCCGACTTATGCGGCGATCGGCATCGGCGCACCGCTGATGCTGGTGACCGGCCGAGTGCTGCAGGGTTTCTCGGCAGGCGGCGAAATCGGAGGAGCCGCAGCGTTCCTGGTTGAGCACGCGCCGCCCAACAAGAAGGGAATATTCGCGTCGTGGCTTCAGGCCAGTATGGGCATGTCGAACATTCTCGGCGCGCTGGTCGCTTTTTCAGTCACGACCTTCATTCCGGTGGATGCAGTGACCGCATGGGGCTGGCGCATCCCCTTCGTCATTGGCCTGATTATTGCGCCGGTCGGCTGGTTCTTGCTTCGCACACTCGAGGAAACGCCGCACTTCAAGGCCGAACTCGAACGCCGCGCCCGGGAGACGCGCTCGGTCAAGCCACCGCTCGTCGGCGTGTTCCAAGACCACTGGCGCTCGCTGCTTATCGGCCTCGGTTTTTCGATCCTGTGGGCCGTTTGCGTCTACACGCTTATCATATTCGCGCCGGTATATGTACAAACGGCTTTTGGATTCACGGCCTCGCAGTCGTTTAGCGCATCGCTGATCGGCAATATCGTGCTGGTCGGAGGCTGCCTGGTATCCGGAGCTCTCTCGGATAGTCTGGGCAGGCGCGCGATGCTGGGGTTGGGTGCTTCCGTGATGTTCGTCGCGGTCCTGCCGCTTTTCATGTGGCTTCAGGCGTCGCCGACGACGATGACTTTGGTCCTTGTGCAAACGACCTTTTGCCTGATGGTCGCGATATTTGTCGGCGTCGCGCCGGCAGCCCTGTCGGAGATATTTCCGGTCGGGGTGCGGTCGACGGGAATGTCGATCGTTTATAACACCGCGATCACGATCTTCGGTGGTTTCGCGCCTGCTATTCTGACCTGGTTCACGCAGGTCTCCGGCGGGTCGGTGTTCGCGCCGGCCTGGTACGTGATGGCAGCCGCGGCCTTGGCCCTGTTCTCGATAATGTACCTGCCGGACCGAGCGGCGCAGCGTGCGGCCTATGGAGCCGCTGCATAGGTTGCCCAGCCAGTGTTCCTCCAGCGTGCGTATGTAGGTGATGTCAGTGGCCCACCTGGTGTTCGGCTCGCTGGCCTCGAAGTTGCGCCGCAGATGGTTAACCACGTCAACCGGGCGCGGATTACTGGCCTTGCCGCGCCAGTGCTTGCGTTACGGAATACCCCGCAGGCCGTCCGACTTCATCAGCCGGCCGATGCGGTTGACGCCGGCCGTCTCGCCTTCCTCGCACAGATCTTCATGTATCCGGCGGCGGCCCAGAACTCCGTCACCGGCCGTATACAAGATGCGGATCCGGCTCAGTAAGCGTTCTCCTGCGCCCGGACGCTCGGCGACCGTGTTCGCCACTCGTAATAGCCGCTTGGCGACACACCAAGACGGTGACACATCATCCGCACTGGAAAGGCGCCGCGGCAACGATCGATCATGCGGTACTTCACTTCGGCTCTTTGGCGAAGAACGCTGCCGCTTCGGCTAAAAAATCCCGCTCCTTCTTTACCTGCGCGAGCTCCCGCTTCAAGCGCATCATCTCTTCGTCGCGAGCATGCCCCTGCCCCGGAAACGCCTTCTTAGCGTGCTGCTCGATGACCTTGCGCCAGCGCCCCAGCATGTGCGAGTTGATGCCAAGGTCCCGCGCCACCTGCTGAATCGTCGCCCCAGGCAGTCGCGTCAGCTCTACCGCTTCGCGCTTGTACTCGTCGGAATATTTTCGTCTTGCCATCTGACACCTCTCATGGCTTTATGAGCCTATTCTAAGGTGTCCGGAAAAGTGGTACCTAACCCTATGCCGGCTTATCGCCCAGACAGCTCGTGCCGCAGCTGGCCGACGAAGGCCTGTACCTAGCGTCGGAATCAACGATGTACCGCCATCAGCGACATTACGGCCTCAGGGTCCGACGCCAGGCGGTGAAGCCGCTGACGTCGCAGCCGATCTGATGATTCAGGCTTGCCGCGACAGTGGCATCGACCCTCGCGGCCTCGTGCTGCACTCGGACAACGGTGCGGCGATGCGCGGCCACGCCATTATCACAACCCTGTTGTTGCATCCCGCTCCATTTCGCCAGTTAATTTCTCGATTTGTTCCGCGTGATGCGCTCACGGATTTCTCAGGTTGAGCGCTCTGCAAATCGAGCCGATGCTCGGCGTCGAACACTACTCCGATCCCACGTGAAGCCTCCTGAACCCCATAATTGTTACTAGTGAGACCTTCGCAACCGCTGCAACCCAACGTAAGGCATGTCTCGAGTTCCAGCTGGTCAGGAAAACTACTGCCGGAAAATTGCCGGAATCAGTCCGGAGCGGTTGTGATCCGTCCCCAACAGCGATTCTATTTCTGGTGGCGGCTTATCGCCTGCTAACGTTACGATCGCACCTGTCCCGCACCCCGCACGACGTATTTATAGCTCGTAAGCTGCTCCGCGCCTACCGGTCCCCGTGCGTGGATCTTGCCGGTCGCGATGCCGATTTCCGCGCCCATGCCGAATTCGCCGCCGTCGGCAAATTGGGTCGACGCGTTGTGCACGAGGATTGCGCTGTCGATCGCCGTCAGAAATGACTCGGCCGCAGCTTCTTCATCCGCCACGATGCATTCGGTGTGCCCCGACCCATACGTCCGAATGTGGTCGATCGCGTCGTCGACACCGTCGACAGTGCGGACCGAGATCACAGCATCAAGATATTCGGTCGTCCAGTCTTGCTCGTTTGCCGGCAATACCGCTGACGAAATCTGCTGGATATCCACATCGCCTCGTACTTCGCATCCGGCTTCCACAAGCTCACGGACAACGCGTGGCATAAGCCGTGTAACGGCGTTCCGATCCACGAGCAGCGTTTCGGCTGCGCCGCAGATGCCCGTTCGGCGCATCTTTGAATTGAGCACGATGTCCGTGGCCATGTCCGCGTTGGCTGACTCATGCAGATAGACGTGACAGATGCCCTCCAGGTGACCGATGACGGGAACGCTTGCGTCCTCCTGCACGCGACGTATCAGGCTTTTGCCGCCTCGGGGAACCAACACGTCGATATAGCTTCGCATGGACGACAGCATGTAACCGACGGCCGCCCTGTCCGTTGTGGGCACCATCTGCACAGCGGCGGCCGGAATACCAACTTTGCTCAACGATGCAACGACGCACTCGTAAATGGTGCGACTGGATTCAAAACTTTCGGAGCCGCCGCGCAGTATCACCGGATTGCCCGATTTCAGACAGAGGCCCGCCGCATCGGCCGTGACGTTCGGGCGGCTTTCGTAAATCATGCCGATGACACCGAGCGGCACCGACACGCGTTGAATGTGCAATCCATTCGGCCTCACCCACTCCGCCAAGACTCGACCCAGTGGGTCCGGCAATTCGGCGATGGCCTCAAGGCCGGATGCGATCGCTTCCAGCCTTTCAGCGCTTAACGCCAGCCGATCCAGCATTGCCTGTCCGAGTTCTTTATCATTTGCGCGAGTCAGATCCCTCACGTTGGCAGAGAGGATCCGGTCGGCCTGTTTTCGAATTTCGGACGCTGAAGCAAGCAGCGCCGCATTACGCTGCGCAGCGCTGCAGCTCGCGAGTGACTGCGATACGTGTCGCGCTGCGCGACCGAGTTCATTCATGGTCGAAGTGATTGAGGTATCCGGCGGGTCGCGATGGTGGGTTCTGGATTGCAATGTCATTTGTTCCTGGCAAACAAGACGAGATCGTTGCGATGCACCATTGCCGATCTTCCCGGATGACCGAGGCGTACTTCGATCTCGGCAGAACGACAGCCAGCAATCCTGGCCGCCTCGTCACTCTCGTATGCAACGAGTCCCCGCCCGAGTTCCTCGCCGTCGGCGCTGACAAGGGACACGGGATCGCCGCGGCAGAAACTGCCGAGCACCCCGATTACGCCGACAGGCAACAAGCTGCTACCGCTGGCCAACGCCGCGGCCGCACCATCGTCCAACTGCAGCTTACCGCGGACATCAAGCACACCCGCCAGCCATTGCTTGCGCGCCGAGGACGGCGTACCGCGTGCGTGAAAAATAGTATGCCTTGCACCGTTACGGAGCGCATCAATTGGCCGGTCGACGGCACCGCTCGCAACAATGGTCGAACAGCCCGCGTGCGTGGCGATGCGCGCCGCCTGCAATTTCGTTGTCATGCCGCCGCTTCCGACGCGCGATCGTGACACTCCCGCCATGGCAAACATTTCGTCCGTGATCAAATCGACTTCCGCCATGTGTTTTGCTTCGTTGTCTCGATTGGGATCGGACGTGTAGAACCCGTCGACGTCCGACAGGAGCAGCAATCCATCAGCCATCGCCATCTGTGCAACGCGCGCTGCCAGTCGGTCGTTATCGCCGTACCGTATCTCATCTGTCGCAACAGTATCGTTCTCGTTGACCACCGGTACCACACCATGCGCTAGCAACTTCGCCAGGGTTCCTTTTGCATTAAGATAACGGCGCCGATCCTCGGTATCCCCCGGTGTGACCAGTATTTGTGCCACGGCAAAGCCGTATGCATTCAACGCTTCCTGGTAGGCATGTACCAGCTGAACCTGGCCTGCCGCCGCTGCCGCCTGAAGGTCGTCAAGCCGCGTCCGGCGTCGGTCGATTCCAAGTACGCCGCAACCGATCGCAATCGCGCCGGATGAAACGACGAGAACATCCTGTCCCGCTGCGCGAAGCGAGGCGATGTCCTTCGCAACTCCGGCGAGCCAGCGACGATTGACCTTGCCCGCCTCGTCTGTCAACAAAGCCGACCCGATTTTGATTACGAGCCGTTGAAACCGGATAGGATTAAAGTTGGTCATCGGTGTGCCGGGCGGGCGGATAAAAGCTTTTGTTTGTCGCCACTTATAACACGGCTCGGGTTTCTACCTTGATATTCCCGACTGCTCCAGTCCGGACACTCCAGCGGTTCCCGCACCTTCGCTGTAAGTATAGTCTCTTGACTAAACCAGCCTCCACATTGTTCATCGCCGCGATATTCCGCATCACTTGCTTTCCGTATCTACACCTCAGGCGGCACGTCCCGTCGACGGCCGTGATACTCGATCTTGGCGGCGTACTGAACCAGATGGGCGAAGACCAGCCGCGTTCCTGGATTGTTGTCGCAAGCCCTTCGACCAATGGAATTCCACTCTTAACGGCCGCAATGGTCGACCAGCGCGGCGTCGGAATTTCCAGTACGCGCAGGTAATATGCCGCTGAGGTCTTGGGGTCGAAGTGTGGATCGGTCCACACCACCGCTAGATCCGGTGCGCCAATCGTGTTCGTGTAGGTCGCCTTATCCACGTCGACCGTGTTCCTGGAAGCCTGCGGTACTGACGAAGCGCCGACATACCTCCTCCGCGATCGCGATCGATCTACGGCGAGATGTTCCGCCGGCAGGTTGAAGCCCTCAAAATCCGCGAAA